>JAWKMR010000006.1:0-247994 GCA_041392125.1 Flavobacteriaceae bacterium
CCCCAGCGGGCAGGGATGGGACGGTACCTATAATGGGTCGCCGCTGCCCTCGAGCGATTACTGGTTCAGGGTGGAGTACACCGAGGACGGGAACAACAAAACTTTTACAGGGCATTTTACAATTAAACGATAGATTATTGTTACTTTTAACTATGAAAATGAAAAACACATACCTAAGCCTTTTATTATTGTGCACCACTTTTATTTATGCGCAAGATGGTATTCCTACGTATTCCGATTACTTTGCGGACAATCTTTACTTATTGCATCCTTCTATGGCAGGATCTTATTCTTATGGGAAAGTAAGGTTGACGGCAAGGCAACAATGGTTTGATGAGAATGGCGCTCCTAATACACAAACATTAAGTTATCATACAAGATTGGGCGAGCGTTCAGGTATTGGAGGGATATTGTTTAATGACGGAAATGGAAATCATTCCCAGGCAGGGGGTTATTTAACATATGCGCACCATATAATGTTTTCTAGAAGTAAGTACGACTTAAACCAATTATCTTTTGGTTTAAGTGCAGGATTAATGCAACAAAAGTTAGATGAAACAGGTTTTGATCCTAATGATTTTGATCCAATAATTGCTGGAATTGTTCAAAGCACTTCTTATTTTAATGTTGATGCGGGAATGTCATACAATTTCCTTGATTTTCAGGCACATTTCACAGTAAAGAATTTATTGTTTAGAAATAGAAACTTTTATTCTGAAGAGTATGAATCTAACAATCAAAGAGCTTATAACTTAGCGGCTTCTTATGGTATTTCTACCACTTATAGTGTTTGGACCTATGAACCTTCATTTTTATTTATTTGGAAAGAACGTACCAACGAGCAATCTATAGATGTAAATTTTAAAGCCTTCAGAAGTATGGATTTTGGAAGAATTTGGGGGGGTATTTCTTATAGACGAAGCTTTGATGGTGCCGAATATCTTGATGGTAGTGAAATTAAAGATCAAAAGTTTCAATCGATAACTCCGGTTTTAGGAGTTAACTTTAATAAGTTTGTATTTGCTTATACCTATACCTATCAAACAGGGAATGTGAGATTGGAAAAAGGAGGGTTTCATCAACTAACTTTGGGTTATAATTTCTTAGAAGGAACCTACCGAAGTTGGTCTCAAGATATGCGATATAATGGGATGTTGCGTCCCAATACAAAATAAAAAAAAGCCCCACCTTGGGGCTTTTTTTTATTTCCAAGTGTAATTTTTCTTTTGGGCTTGTTTCTTTAAGGCTTCAATCATGGCACTTTCCAGTCCGTTAGTGGTATTCTTTTTTTCGTTTGCAATAAAAGCTCTTCGTTGTTCATTCAATTTTGCAATTTCATTTTGAATACGTTCTCTTTCTGCTTTTTGTTTCTGAACATAGGCTTTTATTTCGGCTTTCGATTTTCCTTTTAGGTTTTCGGGCAAATCCTCTTTTTTGAGTTTGTCATAGCTAAAACCTTCTTCACTTTCGGCATCTACTAAATCCCAGCTTTCATTTTTATAGAAATGCGAACTTTTTGAAACGGTTCTTTTAACCGCATTGGCTTTTCCGTAGGTAGATGCATTGTCATCTTGAACCTCTTGCTCCGCCACTTTTTCTCTTCCGTAGCGGCCATAAGGGACATAGGTTCCGTTTAATTGAATATTTAGTTGAAGGATTAAATCATCATAAGGAGAAGGGATATGAACTGTTTGTTGGTTATGATTAATTGCCATATAATCTCCATAAGCCAGTTGTGCACCCTCTTTCCATTTGGTGTTAACACCGTGTGTAAAATCGCCACAGAAGATAGTGTTTACTACCACATCTTTTTCTTTAGCCATATTGGCTGCATCTCTATAATCTACATCGCCTTGTGTAAAGGGTTCGTTGCCGGCAATAAAAATCATTTTAAGGTCATCTGCATCATTTCCCCAATCAAGTTGTTTCAAAGATGCAGAAATCACGGCGCCACAGTATTCACTCCCACCATTGGTGGTTAATGAAAATAACTCTTTTGAAACATCGTCAAGATCATTAGTAAACCCAAGAATCTTTCTTAAATACCCTTCCCGTGCATTTAAATTATCGTTTCCGTATTCATATAATGCAATTTCCAGATTAGGTTGCTCATGTTTACATTTTGCGTAGGAAAGTTCGTTTACAATCTCCCAAAGTTGTGCTTTGGCCTGATCAATTAAACCGTCCATACTGTTACTGGTGTCAAGCAATAAAGCTACTTTAATGGCATGTTTAGAAACTGGGGGAGTAATTTCTAAAGGGTCGGTAAATGCTATTTTATTTTTTTCATCTGCTTTGCAAGCAAGAAATGAAAGTGACAGGGTAATAATGAAGAATGATTTTAAAAATTTCATGACTATTTATTTTAATTTGGCGTAAACATAGCTGCAACTTTTTTCTGAAAAAAAACACTTTGAGTGAATGTATCTTTTTAATGAGTGTAGGATTCTTTTCTTTTAGAGAAGTATACTTTTTGAAGGAATAAAAAAGCGATTCCTTAAAAATCACGTTTTTTCATCTGCTTCAAAGTGTGTATGTTTACATTTTAAAATGCTAATGAAAAAAGTATATATATTATTTATTTTTTTGTTTTTCAGCGGTTTAATTCATGGATTTAGCCAAAATAAAACTGAAAAGGCCGCCACATTTACAGTTAAAGGAAAAGTGGTTAATCAAGCAGACTTTTCCCCCATTTCAAAAGTGAATATTGAAATTACCGGTAAGGGTTATACCACCACTAATAATGCCGGGGAGTTTGCCATTGAGGCTTCCGTTGGGGACGAATTGGTCGTTCGAAGTGACGATTTTAAAACAGTGTATTACAATATTAAAGACCCACAAA
The DNA here is from genome assembly GCA_041392125.1 of Flavobacteriaceae bacterium. Lineage (GTDB taxonomy): Bacteria > Bacteroidota > Bacteroidia > Flavobacteriales > Flavobacteriaceae > Halomarinibacterium. The sequence goes on from JAWKMR010000006.1 coordinate 2,843, forward strand.
AAATTACTGTAGAAGTAGAAGAAGTTGAAAAAGAAGCGGCCCGAATTTCTACTAAATCTCTTTCTATAAAAAAAGATTATTTTAATGTATATATAGATTCTGCCAATTATTACCTTAAAAAAGATGCCAAACGCAGTATCGAGTATGTCACCAAAGCTTTGGAATCGGTATCGGGTAAAAAACCTACCAATACTCAAAATGCGATAGCCTTTGGCACGTTGGGAGATATTAATTTGCAGTGGCAATTACCCGATTTGGCACTTTCAAATTATAAGCAAAGTGTCAGTTTTAGTCCGAAAGTAGATACTCGTATTAAACTGGCAAAGGCCTATATGCAAAACGGAAATTACCAAGAGAGCATTCAGGAATATAAAAATCTATTGAAGGTAGACCTAACCACCTACCAACAAGTAGAAGTTTATGAAGGCTTAGGAGATAACTTTAAAGTTACTAATGACGCTGTAAAAAGTGTTTTTAATTACCAAAAAGGGTTGGATGTGGCTAATGCAAAAAAAATTACTCCCAAGATTACTGATTTAAATTCAAAAATTGCAGAAGCCTATGCCAAAGGAGGGGCTATTGAAGAAGCACAAACCTACTTTGACAATTCGTTGTCACTCTCCAAAGGTGAAAATAAAAAGAGAGCGGTGGAAGAAAAAAATAAGGTGGCCGATTTTTACAATCAGAAACGTGATTTTGATAAGGAAATTGAATTGCGGCAAGAAACCATTGATGAAATTCAATCCATGGATTCTGAAGAGTCGGAAGATGATATCAATAGCGCACTTACCCCACAACGACAAAATTATAAAATTGCCAATGCTTATGTAGCACAGGATAAATACCAAGAAGCGATTCCTTTTTTAGAAAAAAGTATTGCCGAAGCAGATAAAAAAGAAGATTTGGTGGTACAAAAAGATGCCACACGCAAACTTTCAGAAATCTATAGAGATATTGGAGAATACGGGAAAGCGGCTGAAAACTATGAACGTTATGTGGAAGTAGTTGATGAATTATACATTAAAAAAGAACAGGAACTTTCCCAGGCGACCCGTTTCAGTAAAGAAATTGCATTAAAGCAAAACCGAATTACGAGCCTTGAAAACGAACGTGCGCTTAATGAAAGCCGATACAAATTGGCGTTTGAAAACCAAGAGTTGATTGAACAAAATAACAAAACCCAAAAGTGGATTATTGGCTCGTTAATTGCCTTGGCGTTGTTACTTTTTTTCACCATTTATACCCAACGAAAAAATGTACAGCAGCAAAAATTTGCCAATAATTTATTGGCACTAAAATCGTTGCGTACGCAAATGAATCCGCATTTTATCTTTAACGCCTTAAACTCGGTAAACAGTTTTATAGCCAGTAACGATGAACGAGCTGCCAATAGGTATTTAAGTGAATTTTCGCAATTGATGCGTTCTGTCCTCGAGAATAGTGAAGAAGATTTTATTCCGCTTTCTAAAGAAATTGAATTACTGGAACTATATGTAAAGCTGGAGCATTTCCGGTTTAAAGATAAGTTTGATTATGAAATTACCGTAGACGAGCATATTAACATTGAAGATTTTGTGATTCCACCTATGTTGCTTCAACCCTATGTAGAGAATGCGGTTTGGCATGGACTTCGGTACAAAGAAGGAAAGGGAAAGTTGAATATTCGCTTTCAGCAAAAAGATGCCGAAACGGTTGTTATTTCTATTGAAGATGATGGTATAGGAAGAAAAAAATCGAAAGAATTAAAGACCGATAATCAGAAAAAGCAAAAATCGAAGGGCATGGGGAATATTCAGAAACGAATATCAATCCTAAACGAAATGTACAAAGACAAAGTAGCTGTTATTGTAGAAGACGCTTCTGAAAATGAAGAAGGAACTCTAGTAAAACTCACCCTAAAAAAAGACTAAATGAACTTACGAGCCATTGTTGTTGAAGACGAAGAAACCAGCCGGGAAATATTAAAAAATTACTTAACCAAATATTGCCCTAATGTAGAAGTTTTGGGCGAAGCAGCCAATGTTGAACAGGCGTTGGTATTAATTGAAGATAATGAATTAGATTTAGTCTTTCTGGATGTAGAAATGCCTTACGGGAATGCCTTCGATTTATTAGATAAAGTGGGGGACCGGACTTTTGAAACGGTATTTGTTACGGCCTACGATCATTATGCCATGGATGCCTTAAATGCACACGCCTCCTATTATTTACTGAAGCCCATCGATATTGACAAACTGATCGATGCGGTAACTTACGTTTCTGAAATTAAAGAACAAGAAAACCGACTGCAAAACACCATCTTAAAACCAAAACAAACGGTAGTTGCAGGAAAAATTACCATTCCGTTACAGAATGGTTTTGAAGTATTACAAGTGGAAGATATTTTATACTGTCAGGCAGACGATAATTACACACAGATTTTTCTAAAAAACAAGAAGAAATTGGTAAGTAAAACCTTAAAATATTTTGAAGACATGCTTGGCGAAAATGGTTTTTCGCGGGTTCACAAATCGTATTTGGTAAATGTAAATGCCATTGTGGAATACAAAAAAGGAAAGGGCGGTAGTGTGGTACTGGAGAATGGAAAAGAAGTCATGGTAAGCCCCTCTAAAAAGAAAGAATTATTGAGTTATTTTAGTTAGAATACTATGATTATAAAACCTGTCAACGGAAAACACCCACAAATCCCATCAGATTGCTTTATTGCAGAAAATGCTACCATCGTTGGTGATGTAGTGATGGGTAACCAATGCAGTATTTGGTTTAATGCGGTTATACGAGGTGATGTACATTATATTAAGATGGGAAATAAAGTGAATGTGCAGGATGGTGCTGTAATACACGCCACCTACCAAACTTCACCAACCAACATTGGGAATAATGTTTCTATTGGTCACAACGCTATTGTACACGGTTGTACCATACACGATAATGTACTTATTGGTATGGGAAGTATCGTGATGGACGATTGTGTGGTAGAAAGTAATAGTATTATTGCGGCCGGGGCTGTGGTTACCAAAAATACCCGGGTGGAAAGCGGTAGTATTTATGCGGGAATTCCAGCTAAAAAAGTAAAGGATATTAGCAAAGAGCTAATTGAAGGAGAAATTAACAGAATTGCTGACAATTATGTGAAGTATTCGAGTTGGTTTCAAGAGTAATTAAAACTCCTTTTTTTCAATAGTAATCTTTTCAGCATATTCCTTTAATAAAAATTGTAATGTATCAGTTTCTGCATTGGTATAAAACCGAAGAGTAGGAATCCGTTTTTCAGTATTTAATAAATTATTTTCAGCTAAAATAGCTTGTGTTTGTCTTGCCACTGCTTCTCCCGAGTCGATAATCGTAATGTGTTTGGGAAGTAATTTTTGTAACTGTGGAATGATATACGGATAGTGACTACAGCCTAAAACTAAGTAATCAATATTGGCTTTGATCATTGGGGTTGTATGTTTTTTAAGCAATGCCATCATTTCGAGGCTGTTTAAAGCACCTTTTTCAATAAGTGGCACCAGGCCTTCACCAATAACTTCGGTGACGGTAATTCCATCGGTATATTCTTCTGAAGTTTTATGAAATAACTCGCTACTTAAGGTTCCTTTGGTCGCTAAAATCCCAACACTTTTGGTTTTGGTTTTTAGGGCTGCAGGTTTTATAGCGGGCTCAATACCAATAATAGGGATGGAATAGTTGGCTCTTAAAACTTTAATAGCATTGGTTGTAGCAGTGTTACATGCAACTACAATAATTTTACAGCCTTGCGAAAGTAAGAACTCGGTATTTTTAATACTTAATGAAACAATTTCTTCTTGAGTACGGTTTCCATACGGAGCATACTTACTATCGGCAAGATATAAGGTGTCTTCAAAAGGGAGGAGGGTATGAATTTCCTTCCAAATGGAAGTTCCCCCAACACCTGAGTCGAAGATACCTATAGGGCCAATTTTTTTCATTAAGCTTAAAGATAAAAAAAGACCCCATAGCTTTTTACAGCTTGGGGTCTTTTATTACAGTTTTAAGAAATTAAATTCCTAATTCTTTTTTTACATCCGGAAGCAAATCTTTTCCATCAGATAAGATAACTCCTGACCCTTCAGAAGCATCCAATACATATTGAAAACCTTGTGCTCTGGCTACTTTTTGAATAGCTGTACGGGCTTTATCTAAAATAGGTTGAAATAAATCACCTTCTTTTTTCTGAAGATCTTGAAGTGCTTGTTGACGGTAGGCGCCAATATTATTTTGCATTCCTTGCACCTCTTCTACACGTTTTCTGTTTTCTTCTTCTGTTTTAGTATCGGCCTCAGCGTCGTATTGCTTCATTTTAGTATCCAATTCTTTTGCCATAGCCTTGATTTCAGTATCATAGGTTTTTTGTAGTTTTTCCAACTGGCTTTGAGCAGCCTTCATTTCAGGCATTGCCTTAATCAATTCGCTTGTATTGATATGAGCTACTTTGCTTTGTGCATTTACAAAACTAGTGGCTCCAATAAAAAGCATCACTGCTACAAAAAGTACATTAATTTTTTTCATTGTAAGAATTATTTGAGTGTTTATAGATTTAAAATTTATTACTAAGGGTTATTTTCCTCCATCACCTTCTTCTCCTTCGGGAGGTGCTCCACCTCCACCATTTCGAGCTTTAAGGATGGAATCTTGTTTTTGTTTTCTTTCTTCTAAAAGACGTTGTCTTTTGGCTTCAAATTCTGCTTTTTTTACAGCTCTTAAAGAATCTCTTTGTTTTTGACGCTCTTGCAACATTTTTTCACGTTCATTTTTCTTGTCTTCTATGGCTTCTTCTCTTTCAGTTACTGCTTTTTCTTCTTCTACGGAAAGTTCTTCACGCTTTTCGATTTCTTTTTTATCTCGCTTATTTGCGGCTTCTTCACGCTTGGCAGCTCTATTAATTTGGCGTAACACTTGGTCACTAATATCATTTCTCTTAGCGGCAAAAAGCATAACAATATCTGCAGATTTATCAAAAATGAAATCGTATTTCTGATTTTCGGCAATTTCTTGAACTATATTGAAAACTTGATCTTGAATAGGCTGCACTAATTGTCTTCTTTGAATATCCAAATCGCCATTAGGACCAAAACGATTTTGTTGATATGTTAGCATCTCATCTTCCAGAATTTTAATTTCTTCTTCACGCTCTTCAATGAGTTCTTTAGTAAGCAGGACTTTCTCATTAGCTAAATCCAATTTCATCTGGTCAATTTCCTTGGCCATTTTTTCAATATCCTTTTTCCATTTCTGAACTTTTCCTTCCAGCTGTGTGGTAGCTTCTTGATATTCGGGAACACTCTCAAGAATGTATTCCATATCAATATAGCCTATGCGTGCTCCTCGTTGTGCTTCCATAGTGAAGCTAAAACAAATACACGCCAGAAGTAATAAAATGAGGTATTTAGTTGTTTTCATATGGGTTAGTTGTTACTTAGAAAATATCGTGCCAAATTTAAAATTGTTGTCCAATGATAAAGTGGGTTTCCCATCCATTTTTTTGAGTTCCGTTTAAAACAGGATCAAATCCATATCCAAAATCCATTCCCAACAAACCAAAAGCAGGCATAAATATACGAATTCCTAAGCCAGCAGACCTTTTTAAATTAAAAGGATTGTAATTTCTGAATCCGTTATACGATCCGCCCCCTTCTGCAAAGGTTAATATATAAATTGAAGCTAGCTGCTTTAGCGTTACTGGGTAACGTAATTCTAACGAAAATTTATTGTAAATGTTATCTCCATCAGAAGAAGATAACGATTGGTTAGGATATCCACGTAATTGTATTACTTCTCTACCATCCAGACTAAAGGAACCTAGTCCATCACCACCAACAAAGAAACGTTCAAAGGGAGGGATCCCTCTGTCGTTATTGTATGCTCCTAAGAATCCAAATTCGGCCTTTGGTCTTAATACCAAATCTCCTACAATACTGGAATACCAAGTTGCTTGAAATTTTACTTTGTAATATTCTAACCAGTTAAAGCGTGTTTGGTCTATTTCAGAACGTCTTTCACTTGCATTAACAACTTCAGTTTCTGATGAAGTATTAGAATTGATAATACTTTCCAATTCACTACGTTCTTCTGCCAAGCCTTTGTAGTCTATACCATTAAATAAAGAATAAGGAGCTGTAAGTTTTGCACTTATACTAAAATCTGAACCGTTTCTAGGATAAATAGGGTTTAAGTCGGTACTGTTTCTTGCAAAACCTATAGTAAATGCAAGGTTATTTGAAAAGCCGTCTCCAAAAGTAAATAAACCGGTATTGTAATTTTTTAAGTTGTAATGCTGAAAACTAATGGCTTGCGACAATTGGAAATAATCATCGGGCCATTTTAACCGTTGAGCAATACCTACCGATCCTCCGGTAATTAAAAACCGTTGGTCTTTGTCACGTTCTCTATTCACAAAATCATATCGATATTGAATAGTATGTGAAAAAGAGGTGTTCAACTGAACGGGTTTTTTTCCGCCTAACCAAGGCTCAGTCACCGAAATACTATAGGTTTGATAAAAAGTACTCGCCTGTGCCCGTAACGATAATCGTTGACCATCTCCCATAGGAATAGGTTTATAGGCCTCGCCGTTAAATATATTGCGTAGGGAGAAGTTATTAAAGGATAAACCTAGTGTTCCCACAAAGCCACCTCCGCCATAACCTCCTTGTAATTCTATTTGGCTGGAGCCTTTTTCAACAACCGAATATTCCATATCGAGGGTGCCATTATTAGCATCTACATTTTTGAAGTTGGGTGATAGCTGTTCAGGGTCAAAATAACCTAACTGTCCCAATTCTCTAATTGTTCTAATTACGTTGCGCTTACTATATTTTTGCCCGGGACGGGTTCGTAGTTCTCTATAAATAACGTGGTCATTGGTTTTGTCGTTTCCAATAACAGTAACATGGTCAAAATAGGCTAGTTTACCTTCTCTAATCCGAATTTCAAAATCAATAGTATCGTTTCGTACTGCTACCTCAACTGGGTTTATTTGTGAGAATAAATACCCTTCATTTTGATAAAGGTTGGTTAAATCTGCGGCATCAGGTTCTGTTTTATCTTCTATGCGTTCCTGTAGCAAGGTTCCATTATAGGTATCCCCCTTCTTTATTCCTAAATATTGTTTTAGTAATTTATCTGTGTAGATACTATTTCCAATAAAACGAATGTCCCCAAAAAAGTACTTTTTCCCTTCTTCTACTTCTAATTGTAAAGCAATATTTTTTTCGTCAATAACAATAAGTGTGTCTTTAATTACACGGGCATCCCTAAAGCCATTTTCCTTATATTTTTGAACTAGGGTTGCTTTATCTTCTTCAAAATTGGGCTCTGTATATTTTGATTTTTTGAAAATACGAATAGGGTTCTTTTGCTTCACATTTTTCATAAACTTGCGAAGCTTTTTATCTTTTAATTGCTCATTCCCTTCAAAAGCGATAGATTTTACCTTAACTCGCTTCCCTTTATTAATCATAATTTTCATATCCTGCCCAGTTTCTACACCCATAGAATCTTTTACTGGCGTAGTAGAAACGATGACGTTGGTATTAAAAAAGCCTTGGTCACGGTATTTATTAATAATATAATTTTTGGTAGTGGTTATAAGGTTTTTGGTAATTTTTGTGCCATTTACCAAATTGTTATCTTTTACAATTTCTTTGACTTTTCCCTTCCGGACACCTTCTATAGATACTTCATTGAGTTTGGGAAGTTCCACAATATAAAGTTCGAGATCAACCTCGTCTCCATCAATGTTTGTTACATAAAAGGCAATATCGCTAAAGAGATTTTGCTCCCATAGTTTTTTAGTGACAGAACTCAATTTTTCGCCGGGAATATATATTCTATCTCCAGTTTTGAGTCCCGTAAAGGCAATGACAGTACTTTCATTGAAATTTTGAGCTCCGCTAACGGTAATGCTCCTAATACTATAGCGGGTTCCGGCGTCTAGCTCTTTTTTTTGAGCTGAAAGCGAGAAAGTTGAAAAAACTGCAAAAAATAAAATGCAGTAGTAATGGTTGTAAAATCGCTTCAGTATGTTATGATTCAAGTTGTTCGCTGGTCTTTCCAAATCTTCTTTCTCTTTGTTGATAGTTGATAATCGCTTCAAAAAGATGGTCTTTTCTATAATCTGGCCAAAGGGTATCTGTAAAATACAATTCGGCATAGGCAATTTGCCATAACAGAAAATTACTTATTCGCAATTCACCACTAGTTCTAATTAATAAATCTACATCGGGTAAATCACGGGTGTAAAGATGATTATTTATAACCGATTCATCAATATTAGATGGCGAAATTATGTTATTTTTAACTTTGTCGCTAATCTCTTGAATAGTTTTTATAAGTTCTTCTCTCGAACCATAGCTAAGAGCTAGCGTTAATGTCATGCGTGTATTGAATTTTGTCTTTTCAATAACATCCAGTAATTCTTTGTGCGCTTTCTTTGGAAGTGCCTCAAGATTTCCAATGGCATTCAGTTTTATCTGGTTATCTTGAAGTGTTTTAATTTCATTTTTTAACGAGGAAACCAGGAGCTTCATTAGAGTTTCCACTTCAATTTTTGGCCGGCTCCAATTTTCAGTAGAAAATGCATATAATGTAAGGTAAGGAATAGGAAGTTGTGCACAGGCTTCTACAATTTCCCGAACAGCCTTGGTGCCATTTTCATGGCCCAAGGTTCTAAAAAGCCCTTGTTTTTTTGCCCAGCGACCATTACCATCCATAATCACTGCAAGGTGCTTTGGAAGTTTTTCTTTGTTTATTTGGCTAATTAAATCCATTTAAAAATTACAATAACATGGTTTTCTGCCAAACATTACTGTTAGAGTAACGCCTGTAAATACATACCAATCATCGCTATTAATATTTCCAAATTTTAGGACTTCTTCATCAGCAAGTCCACCCGTGGGATTGCTTCCGTCTAAGTTGTCGGTAAAGGTATATCTGGCACCAATTTCAAAACCTAGTACAAATTTTGAACCTAACGTAGCTTTGTACCCTACAACCATAGGAATTGCAAAAGCTCCTGCAGAATCATAATTAGCAAAAATATTGCTATTGTATCTTTTGTAAAGAGAGTTATATCCAAAGTAAGTAATTCCTGTATAAAGGTAGGGGGTAGATTCTGGGTATCCGGAATGAATATTGAATTCCCAAAAAGTATATTCTATACCAACCGAGGCCTCTACAATAGTATTATTGAATGAATAACCTCTTTGTTTTCTTCGCTCTTCTCCGGATTCAGCATCATCACCGCTAATATCGGCCACAATAACGCTTCCTCTAAATGCATGACGAGCACTTCGGTTCCATTTAAAAACACCCCCAAAAGCCAAATTTTTAGGTGCTATATAGCTTGTTTTTCCAATATCTCCAATATAATTTGCACCCCCTAAAAATCCTCCGACTTCATAGGTCTGTGAATTCGATATTAAAACACCACTTACAATTAAAAATACTGCTAAAAAGTATCTCATATTCTCTAAAAGTTTGCAAATATAACAATTAACTTTGCTTCACCATAGTTTCGGCAAATTAGTACAGTGTGTAAAACAAGAATTACTGTATTTTATTGTTTAATTACGCTTGTCTTCTCCCCATAGCAACTTTTCTCGTAGGGTTTTTATAAATGAACTGTTTTCCATTTGCACCATTTTAATGGTAAAAGGTGTTTTTTTAATGGTAATTTCAGTATCGTTGCTTAGGGTAGCAATACGCGAATCTAAAGAAACCAAATAACTTTCTTCCCTTCCTGAAACTTTAAGAGAAATAATAGAGTTATCCGGTAATACCAATGGTCTTGCGTTTAAATTATGGGGAGCTATTGGAGTAATAATAAAACTATGAGTTTCCGGATCCATCACGGGTCCTCCGCAACTCAATGAATATCCTGTAGATCCTGTAGGGGTAGATATAATAAGACCATCACTCCAATAGGTAGTTAAATACTCTTTATCCACTTGGGTTTCTACTTTAATCATAGAAGTGGTGTTTTTTCGGTTTACCGCAATTTCATTTAAAGCGAAATTAAGTTCCAAGAGTTCTTGGCTTTGAGGGTTTGTACCAATAGAAAGAAGGCTTCTTTCAGAAATTTGATATTTACCTTCCAGCAAGTTTTGAATACTTTGGGTAATAGTCTCTTTAGGGATGGTAGCCAAAAAACCCAATCGACCTGTATTAATGCCCACTATAGGAATATCCAAATCCTTAACAAAAGTAACCGATTTCAACAATGTGCCGTCGCCGCCAATGCTTAAAAAGAAATTATAAGAAGAATCAAGTTCTTTAAATGTTTCGATACTACTTACCGGTGTGGAAATGCCTTCGTGCTGTTCTATAATTTTCAGAAACCCCTCTTCAATATAAACCTCAACCCCATTTTTTTGAAGCACATCCAAAATGAGTTGAATGTATTTTTCCGGATCTTTATGGTAAAATTGCCCGTATATCCCAATTTTCATTTTTTAGATATTTAGGTATTTATTGAGATAATCGGATCGTTCCTTTAGCTCTTCATTCATTTTGTCTTCTTCGTGTTCAGAAACGACATGGTAGCCATATCTTCTGAAAGTCTGTGCAATGGCATTCATTCCCGAATGACCAATTTTTATGGTAGTTTGTGTAATATCGTTTTCAATTTTTGAAATAAATGCTCCCAATACTTTTCCATCATTAGATTCTATAATTTGGGAAATTTCACTAAAAGAATAATCATGGCTTCCCTTTTCAACTACAATAATACCTCCGGTTTCACTTAAAAAAGGGGTTTCGTTGAAAAGATCCATGATGTCGCTTAACTCATAGTATCCTAGATAGGTTCCGTTTTCTCCTAAAACCGGCATGATATTGGCTCCTTTTTGGGCAAAAGCTTCCAAAATGTCTAACCAATTGGTATGTAGTGTTACATAAAATGGTTCTATAGCATAACGATAGTCTTGTAATTTTTTTTCTCCGTCAAAACAATGGGCATCAGTTTCAGAGATGCAACCTATAAAAACAGCTTCTTCCGTTACTGGGATATGTGAAAAGGTAAGCTGGTTAAACGCATTTTTTACCTGCTTCAGCAAATCATTACTGTCAAAAGGTTTCAGGTCGTTTATAATATAGTTTTGTGTATCCACGCTTCAATTTTTATGCAAATTACTAAAATAACCGTGCCAAATGGGTTTTCAACTTTGTATTTTTGTAAACTAAGTTTTACTCATGACAAAATTAAGTGTAAATATTAATAAAATAGCAACCCTTCGTAATGCACGCGGTGGAAATATGCCTAACGTTATTGAAGCAGCAAAACATATTGAGCAGTTTGGTGCGCAAGGAATTACGATTCATCCTAGACCTGATGAACGACATATAAAATACCAAGATGCTTACGATTTGAAAGAGGTAGTTACTACCGAATTTAACATTGAAGGAAATCCCAGGGATGCCTTTTTGGATATGGTTTTAGATATAAAACCCACCCAAGTTACGCTCGTGCCCGATGCGGTAGACGCTATCACTTCCAATGCGGGATGGGATATTGTAAAACACCAATCGTATTTAAGGGAAATTATTTCCGAATGTAAAAAACACGGAATTCGTACTTCCATTTTTGTAGATCCTACTTTAACCATGATTGAAGGAGCCGTTGCAACAGGAACCGACCGAATAGAATTGTATACCGAAGCCTTTGCTCACCAATATGGTTTGGGAAATGAAAAAGCAATTGAGCCCTACACACAGTGTGCCATTAGAGCCCATGAATTGGGGTTAGGTATTAATGCGGGGCACGACTTATCGTTAGAAAACATTGAATTTTTTAAACAGAACATCCCTAATTTATTAGAAGTCTCCATAGGTCATGCCCTTATTTGCGAGGCCTTGTACCAAGGTTTAGAAAATGTGATTAAACAATACCTGAAAAAACTTCAATAATGATTTTACACTCTCAAATCCTTGGTGAAGGTATACCTTTTCTCATACTTCACGGTTTTTTAGGTTCTGGCGATAACTGGAAAACCTTAGGGCTTCAATGGGCTGAACAGGGCTATCAGGTTCACTTGTTAGATCAACGAAATCATGGGCGTAGTTTTCATAGTGAAGTGTTTACCTATGAAGCCATGAGTAATGATTTAAAAGCCTATTGTGAGGACTACAACTTAAATAATATTATATTATTAGGGCACTCTATGGGTGGAAAAACCGCCATGGAATTTGCTACTACCTACCCCGAAATGGTTTCAAAATTAGTAGTGGCAGATATAGCCCCTAAGGCCTATCCGCCGCACCATCAAGACATTTTAAAAGGACTTTCGTCTTTAAATTTTGATGTAATAACCTCTAGGGGCGAAGCAGACAACCAACTTTCAAAGTATATCCCACAATTGGGTGTGCGTCAATTTTTGTTGAAGAATTTGTACTGGGTAGAAAAAGGAAGACTAGGATTAAGAATGAATCTGCCCATACTCATTGAAAATTATGATACCGTAGGGAATACCCTTGCAGAAAATGCTCTTTTTGAAAAAAGAACCCTTTTTTTGAAAGGAGAAAAATCCGGATATATTAATTCTATAGATGAAATTATTATTAAAAAACATTTTCCGAAAGCAATAATTGAAAGTGTTTCTAAAGCCGGACATTGGCTTCATGCGGACAATCCTTCCGAATTTTATGATAAGATTATGGGTTTTATAAAATGATTTCCCGAAATTTAGAATTCTAAATCTATTAAATTATGCAAACGATACTTAAAATATTACTTACTGCTGTTGCCGTAATGGTCCTAGCCTACATCCTTCCCGGAGTAGAAGTGGCGAGTTATTGGGCTGCGATTATTGTGGCCATAGTATTAGGACTTTTACGACTTATTGTAAAACCTATTTTAGTGTTTCTTACCTTCCCTATTACCATTGTAACCCTTGGGTTATTCCTTCTAGTAATTAATGCTGCTATCATTTTAATGGCAGATTATTTTATTGATGGTTTTGCTGTACGAAACTTTTGGTGGGCCTTAGCTTTTAGCATCCTATTATCTATTTTACAATCTATTTTATTTTCTCTTTTAGAAAAGGATAAGTAATCCCAAAATACCGTAGCTGATTGTTTGTTAGGTTGTAACAAAAGAACTATTTTTGCACCCAATTTTTAAGAAAGTTCCATGAATATTACAAAGAAAGACATCGACAGCTTGCACGCATTACTTACCGTTGAAGTTTCTAAAGAAGATTATGCGGCTAAGGTAGAAAAGGTGTTGACTAACTACCGTAAAAATGCCAACATTCCTGGTTTTAGAAAAGGCCATATCCCCATGGGAATGGTAAAAAAACAGTTTGGCAAAGCAGTTTTGGTGGAAGAAGTAAACAAATTGCTTCAGGAAAATCTCAATACGTATTTAACGGAAGAAAAACTGGATATTCTGGGAAATCCGCTTCCCAAAAATGAAGCAGCCATAGATTGGAACAGTGAGAACTTTTCTTTTGAATTTGAATTAGGATTAACTCCTGATTTTAAAGTAGACCTTCAAAAAAAGGCAACCACTCATTATAAAATTGTAGCCGATACTAAAATGATTGACAATCAGGTAAAAACCATTCGGAAACAATATGGAAAATTAATTTCCAAATCGGAAGTGGCAAAAGACGATGAAATTACCGGAACTTTTACTTCCGAAGAGAAAGAAATCAATAAAAAAACGACCTTCTCCACAGAGGTTATTAAAGGGAAAAAGCAACTTAACAGTTTGCTTGGGGCTAAAGTGGGAGATGTTATTTCGCTTAAAACAAAAGATCTTTTTAAAGACGACCACGATAACCAAAAATATTTAGGTGTTACTCACGACGATGCACACGGATTGGATATTGATGTTACTTTTACTATAGAAGAAGTGAACACTCGCGAAATGGCCGAGTTGAACCAGGAATTGTTCGATAAGTTATTCGGAAAAGAAGTTGTGACTTCAGAAAAAGAATTGAAAGCAAAAATTAAAGAAGATGCTGAAGGACAATTTGCACAACAAGGAGACCAAAAATTATTGAATGATGTTGTGGAAAGCTTAATTGAGAATACAAAATTCGATTTGCCTTCAGACTTTCTAACCCGCTGGATAAAATCTACCGGAGAATCAAAACTTACCGAAGAAGAAGCAAAAGCTGAGTATGAAAGAAGCGAAAAAGGGTTGCGTTACCAACTTATTGAAGGAAAACTTCGGGAAGAAAATAAAGCGCTTCAAATTACTTTTGATGAGCTTAAAAGCTACGCAAACGACATGATAAAAGCACAAATGATGCAGTTTGGGCAGCTAAATCCTTCGCAAGAGGAGGTTGAAAGTATTACAGCAAGAATTATGAGCAACGAAGATGAGGTAAAACGATTAACAGAACAATTGAATACCAATAAATTACTTCAGTTCTTTAAGGAAAATGCAAAGTTGAAGACAAAGGAAGTAACCTACGAGGAATTCATTAAAGAGGCTTACGCTTAATTCAGCAAAAAAATAGGTATATTTAAGGCGTTGAATGAAGTGAGTTCAACGCTTTTTTATTTTAAAGAAAATACACGATTTTATTTTTATGAACTACGGAAAAGAATTTAAAGAATTTGCTATAAAAGACCAAGGAATAAGTAGTACCTACTACGATAAAATAGTAAGTAGTATGTATCCTGTGGGTCTTACTCCCAATATCATTGAAGAACGTCAAATGAATATTGCCATTTTCGATGTTTTTTCAAGATTAATGATGGATCGAATTATATTTTTAGGCACAGGAATTAACGACCAAGTAGCTAATATTGTCCAAGCACAGTTATTGTTTTTGGAAAGTGTAGATGCTTCTAAAGATATCCAAATTTACATTAATTCTCCGGGAGGAGGAGTCTATGCCGGTTTGGGAATTTATGATACCATGCAATTCATTAAACCCGATGTGGCTACTATTTGTACCGGAATGGCCGCTTCTATGGCAGCAGTTTTGCTATGTGCCGGTGAAAAAGGAAAACGTAGCGGGTTAACTCATTCTCGGGTCATGATTCACCAACCCATGGGAGGAGCACAAGGACAAGCTAGCGACATTGAAATTACCGCCAAAGAGATACTTACCTTAAAAAATGAGTTATACGAAATCATCGCGAATCATTCCGGACAAACATTTGATAAGGTGTATGAAGACAGTGATCGCGATTACTGGATGAAAGCAGACAAGGCTCTGGAGTATGGAATGATAGACGAAATCCTTTCCAGAACAAAATAAAAATTATGGCAAAAGAAGAATTAGAATGTTCCTTTTGTGGTCGAAAAAAAGCCGAAACCAACCTGCTTATTGCAGGCTTGGATGCACATATTTGTGATCGCTGTATTGAGCAAGCCCATGGGATTGTCATTGAAGAAGCGTTACATTCTGAAAATGCAGCACTCTCTAAAGATATGATGCTCAAGAAACCGAAGGCTATTAAAGAGTTTTTGGACGATTATATCATTGGGCAGGAGTATACTAAGAAAGTGATGTCTGTAGCAGTATACAATCATTACAAACGTTTACTGCAAACCATTACCGATGACGATATTGAAATTCAAAAAAGCAATATTATTATTGTTGGTGAAACAGGAACAGGAAAAACCCTGATGGCAAAAACCATTGCCCGAATGTTGAATGTCCCCTTAGCTATTGTAGATGCCACGGTATTAACAGAAGCAGGCTATGTAGGTGAAGATGTTGAAAGCATTTTAACGAGGTTATTGCAAGCAGCCGATTACAACCTTGAAAAAGCCCAAAACGGAATTGTTTTTATTGATGAAATTGATAAAATTGCCCGCAAGAGTGATAATCCTTCTATTACACGCGATGTGAGCGGAGAAGGAGTGCAACAGGCTTTACTGAAGTTGTTAGAAGGAACCGTAGTCAATGTTCCGCCTAAGGGGGGAAGAAAGCATCCCGATCAAAAATTTATTGAAGTAAATACCGAAAACATCCTCTTTATTGCCGGAGGAGCTTTTGATGGGATAGAGCGTCATATTTCAAAACGACTGAATATGCAGGCGGTTGGGTTTAGCGCTTCCAAAAAAGAAGAAGTGCTGGAACGGGATAATTTGCTCCGTTATATTATTCCGAAGGATTTAAAAGAATTTGGTTTAATCCCAGAAATTATTGGTCGTCTTCCAGTCTTGGCTTATATGAATCCATTGGACAAAGGAACACTGCGTGCTATTTTAACAGAACCCAAAAATGCCATCATCAAACAATATAAAAAACTGTTTGAAATGGATGAAATTGAATTCATTATTACCGAAGAAGCTTTAGATTTTATTGTAGATCAAGCCATTGAATATAAGCTGGGAGCAAGAGGATTACGTTCGTTATGTGAGGCTGCTTTAACCGACGCTATGTTCGAACTTCCGGGCACCAATGATAACAAATTGCACGTCACTAAAGACTATATCGAAGAGAAGCTAAATAAAGCAACCATTAAAAAGTTGAAGGCGGTTTCGTAGTAGTTATTCTACTTTGCTGAAGTAATATCCATCAAATTCATCTAGAATAAGTTGTCCATGTAAATTGAGGGTATATTTTGATACAATTTCTTCAGCATCAAATGTCAATGTTAATATATCTTCATTGGCAGTCCATGTAAAACTAATTGCACTTGAAGTTTCATTTAGGTTTGTGTCAATACTTTTCTCAGTTTGATACCCTGTAAAATCGGTTAAGAAGTTATATTGAAATTCAAATGAAGTGTCAGTATCACTCCTCTGCCATTTTCCTACTAAGTCATCACTAGAAAGTTCATTCCTAGTGTCTTTAGAACAAGAACTAATTGTTATAGATAAAATGAATAGAAAAAGCACTTTCTTCATAATTATAAATGTAATTAAAACAGTAAAATTATGGTTGTGCAATAATGGTTTTGGAATTGGTGTTTAGCACCTTTTGCTGTAATAATTCCTTTTTGTTTTTGAGTGTATACCCTGCTACTTCTGAAGAATTTTTTCTCACAGAATCTGTAGTGGCGCAAGAAGTTAAACTAGCAGTAAAAACTACTAATAAAATAATAATACTTGTTCTCATTTCAGTCCCAACTGTAATTTGATAGACCAAATGTAATACGTAAGAAAAGTACTACCAAAACTTTTAGTTAAACCGATTGAAATACTCGTTAAAATGTGCTTTTGATGTAACTTTCAAATATTCAGAAAGTTGCAAATACACTTAAAAGAAAAAATATGTATTTTATCGATTTAATTTTAAAAGCTCATCAATAAACTCTCTTGAATTCGATAATCTTGGAATTTTATGTTGCCCTCCCAATTTATCTTTTTCTTTTAGCCAATCATAAAAGAGATTTTCTCGGGCTATATTTATTTTTGGCTCATTCAATGTTATGTTGTTAAAACGTTTGGCTTCATAGTCACTATTAACTTCCTTGAGGGATTCATCCAAACATGTACGAAATTTATTAAAATCTGAAGGCTGGGTTTTAAACTCAATAATCCATTCATGGGCTCCTTTTTCTTTCCCTTTCATAAAAATGGGACCTGCTGTGAAATCAATAATTTCACATTGGGTCAATTGAGCCGATTTTTTAAGTGCTATTTCTGCGTTTTCAATAATTAATTCTTCCCCAAAAACATTGATGTGGTGTTTGGTGCGCCCGGTCACTTTTATTCGATAAGGATGGATAGAAGTAAACCGAACGGTATCACCTACTTTATAACGCCACAATCCGGCATTGGTACTAATAACAATGGCATAATTTTTACCCAACTCTACTTGGTGTAATGCCATTACTTTTTCCTCGGAAGTACCGTAGGTATCCATGGGTATAAACTCATAAAAAATACCATAGTCCAGCATTAATAGTAATTCTTTACTGTCGTTTTGATCTTGGATGGCAAAAAAGCCTTCCGAAGCATTATAAATTTCGTAGTATCTAAAATCGTCTTTTGGGAGTAATTTTTGGTATTGATCTGCGTAGGGTTCAAAACTTACTCCCCCATGAAAATATACTTCCAGACTAGGCCAGATTTCAAAAAGATGATTTTTTCCGGTGGTTTGTAAAACATTATTCAGTAACACCAACATCCAAGAAGGAACTCCCGCTAGGCTGGTTACTTTTTCTTTAATGGTTTCATCTACAATTGCCTGCATTTTGGTTTCCCAATTTCCCATTAGGGACACCTCGTTACTGGGAGTACTACTAAATTCTGCCCAAAAAGGCATATTGTCAATTAAAATAGCCGAAAGATCTCCAAAAGCTGTTCCGTTTTCTTTGTACAATTCTTTACTTCCTCCCAAACGTAAACTTTTGCCAACAAAAAGCTGAGAGTCGGGGTTGTTATTAAAATAAATACATAGTAAATCTTTACTGGCCGCATAATGGCAATCTTCTAGAGAATCCTGACTTACGGGAATAAATTTACTTTTAGCATTAGTTGTGCCACTGGATTTTGCAAACCATTTTATGGGTGTGGGCCACATAATATTGACTTCTCCTTGCCGTGCACGTTCAATATTGGGTTCATTATCTTCATAGGTAGAAATAGGGACTCGTTGCACAAATTCAGTATAGTTTTTAATGGAGGCAAAATCGTATTTTTTGCCAATTTCAGTGCCTTTGGCTTTTTGCAATAGATTGAATAGCAATTCTTCCTGGACTTCATGGGGGTATTTTAAAAAAAGTTCAATCTGGTGATACCTTTTTTTTAAAAACCAAGAGGCAATAGAGTTTACTATAGGAATTGGCATTTTTCCGCTATCTTTAAGTCCTAAAAATAGTAATTTTTTATATGCAGTTTGAAGGAGTTCTTACAAAAATGGAAACTGAAAATAGTTCGCCTATTCAGTATTACTTACTCTTGCAAAGTAACTTTATCCATGTAAACCAGTTACTGAATAAAACTGTTACTCTTACCTTTTTAAAATACCAATGCCTCCAGTGTGGTTTGGATAAACCCATTTACCGACAAGGATTCTGTAAAAGTTGTTTTTATGAAGTACCTCAGGCAGCAGATTGGGTGATGCACCCCGAATTAAGCAAGGCACATTTGGGAATTGAAGATCGGGATTTGGAATATGAAAAAAAGGTGCAAATACAGCCCCATATTGTGTATTTGGCTAACAGCAGTAGTGTGAAAGTAGGGGTTACCCGCAAGAGCCAGGTGCCTACCCGATGGATCGATCAAGGTGCCCATGAAGCTATTGAAATTGTAGAAGTACCCAATCGCTATTTGGCAGGAATTACCGAAGTTGCTTTAAAAGAACACGTAAGCGATAAAACCAATTGGCGTTCTATGCTTAAAAACGAGATTAAAGAGGAAGATCTTGTGGCTTGGCGAACACAATTAAAATCTTTTATACCCAAAGAGGTCATTCCTTATTTTATTGAAAATAATACCGAAACACATCTGGATTTTCCGGTACTTCAATATCCCGAAAAGCCTACTAGTTTAAATCTTGAAAAAAGCCGGAAATATTCAGGGATTTTGAAAGGGATTAAAGGGCAATATCTCATTTTTGAAGACCAAACCGTTTTTAATATTCGTGGTAGTGAGGGATTATATGTGGGAATCACTGTTTTACACTAAAGGAATTTCTTCCCCCATCTTTAAGCCAAACCTTTTACGGAATAAATACACTGAAAGATATAAAAAAGGAGTGTCCAGGATAGCAATTAACACCTTAAATAAAAAACCACTCACTAACAATCCACTAAAAAGTACCCAGTCAATCTTTCCGAAACTACACAATAACAATAGTACCGTAAAGGTGTCTATAAATTGAGAGGTGAACGTAGAGAAATTATTCCGAAGCCAAAGGTGTTTTCCTTTTGTCATGCGTTTCCAAAAGTGAAATATTTGAATATCAATAAACTGCGCCAACAAATAGGCCATCATAGAAGCAAAAACTGCCACAGCCGTAGCTCCGAAGACTTTAGAGAACAATGCATTATCTATAGGACTCCAAGAGGTTGCAGGAACTTCTTTAGAGATAAGAACTATCAACAAGGAAAAAAAAGAAGCAAAAATACCCATCGTTACTACTTGGTTGGCCTTTTTCTTCCCATACACCTCACTAATAATATCGGTAATTAAAAAGGTAATAGGATAGGGCAAGATACCCACCGAAATTTCAAACGTATAAAGTCCGAAAAAATCCCATTGAAAAAACTTTTGAAAGATGAGATTGGAAACCACCAACGAGCAAATAAATAAAGATGCCAGCAGTAAATATATTTTTGAAGCAAATTGAGAATCCTTTGTATTCAATTTTTTTTTGAATTGGTGATGTCCTTTTGTAGTGTGTTGTTTATTTTCGTTGAAACAAAATCGAATCGACTTTACAAACAGCATTCGCTTAACAAATAAAAGTAACACATTATTAAACCACTACAAAACATATATCTTTCTTTGGGGAGTAATATTGGGAACAAGTTTGAAAATCTTCAAAAAGCTATTCATCTTATTTTTCAGGAAATAGGAGCTATCGAGAAGATTTCTTCGGTATACCAAACCCCCGCTTTGGGTTTTGAAGGGGAAGATTTTTTAAATTGTGTGGTTTTAGTACAAAGTACCCTAACTCCTCCTAAGATTTTAAAAAAAATCTTACGTATCGAAAAACAACTGGGTAGAGTACGAAACAAAGAAGCCGGATATGCTTCCCGTACGATCGATATTGATATTTTGCTGGTTGATGATTTGGAAATACATACTGAAAATCTCGTTATTCCCCATCCCGAACTTTCTAACAGAAAATTTGTTTTGCAGCCTTTGGCAGAGTTGAGTAGCCAAATATTGCATCCAAAACTTCAGAAAAATGTTGTTTGGTTGTTGGCAAAAACCACGGACAAGAGTGACATTACAAAACTTTCCAAATGGTTGAAAAATCCAAAGAATGATTTTAGTTTATCCGCTTATAAATATATTGCCATAGAGGGTAATATAGGTGCAGGAAAAACCAGTTTAGCGCAGCAAATAGCTTTAGATTTTAACGCCAAGCTTATTTTAGAACGGTTCAAAGAAAACCCCTTTTTACCCAAATTTTATGAAGAGCCCCAACGCTATGCTTTCCCTTTGGAAATGTCCTTTTTGGCAGATCGCTATCAGCAATTAGTGGAAGATATTACCCAGTATGATTTATTTAAAGACTGTGTGGTGGCAGACTATGACGTCTATAAAAGTATGATTTTTGCCAAAATCACTCTTACTGAAGAAGAGTTTACATTATACAAAAAGCTTTTCAACCTAATGCATAAAGAACTTCCTAAGCCCGATATGTATGTGTATTTGTATCAAACCACCGAACGATTATTAGAAAATATAAAAAAGCGTGGTAGAAAGTTTGAACAAAGTATTGAAGCTGCGTATTTAAAAAAGATAAATGAAGGCTATTTAGATTTTATCAAAAGTCAGCACACTCAAAATGTGAAATTAATTGATATTTCAGACAGGGATTTTGTTACGCATCGCAGAGACTATCTATCGATATTAAAAGAAATTATGGGTTAGTGGCTTTAAGTTTACCAAAAGCATCCCAAATAATAACTCCAACACTTACCGAAATATTCAAAGAATGTTTGGTGCCATACTGCGGAATTTCAACCACAGTATCACTAGCATTTACTACATCCTGTGCAACACCTTTCACTTCGTTGCCAAAAACAAAAGCATATTTTGTATTTTTTTGAAGTTTAAAATCCAGTAATGATACCGAATTTTCAGCTTGCTCAATCGCAATAATTTGAATGTTTTCCTTTTTGAGATTTGAAACTACTTCTAACGTGTTTTGGGTATATTCCCAAGCCACACTTTCGGTAGCGCCTAAAGCGGTTTTGGTAATGTCTTTATGGGGTGGGGTTGCGGTAATTCCGCAGAGATATATCTTTTCAATTAGAAAAGCATCGGCCGTTCTAAATGCCGAGCCAATGTTGTTTAAACTTCGTATGTTATCTAAAATAATAATGATAGGACTTTTTTCAGTTTTCTGAAATGCTTCAGTAGAAATTCGTTCCAGTTCACTATTTTTTAATTTTCGGTGTTTCATGGGTAAAGAAAGGACAAAGGTAAAACATTGTGAAAAGAAATTTTGTGAAAAACTTTCCATAAGTAACCCCTTCATTTTTTAAAACAAACTTGATAAATAAGTATTTTAGCTACTCTCAATGCTGAAGAAAACGGTATGGCAAAAAAAGTCACCCCCTTAATGCAACAATACAATACCATCAAAGCAAAATATCCGGATGCGTTGTTGTTATTTCGTGTGGGCGATTTTTATGAAACTTTTGGAGAAGATGCTGTTCGTGCTGCCAAGATTTTGAATATTACCCTTACAGCTAGAAACAATGGGGGCGATATGACCGAGCTGGCCGGGTTTCCACACCATTCGGTCAACACGTATTTGCCTAAATTGGTTATGGCAGGATGTCGCGTAGCTATTTGTGATCAACTGGAAGATCCTAAACAAACCAAAACCATAGTAAAAAGGGGAGTGACCGAGTTGGTGACACCCGGAGTGGCGTTAAACGACGATATTCTTCAAAGTACTTCCAATAATTTTTTGGCGGCACTGCATTTTGAAGGAGAGACAGTAGGTGTTTCGTTTTTGGATGTTTCCACCGGTGAATTTTTAACATCACAAGGCACCGTTGAGTATATCGATAAACTACTTCAAAATTTTCAGCCTTCCGAAATACTTTTCAGCAAACAAAAGCGAAAACTCTTTTCGGAAAGTTTTGGAAACGATTTTCATGTTTTTCATTTGGAGGATTGGATTTTTCAGAAAGATTATGCTCACGAAACGCTTAATAAACATTTTGAAACACACAGTTTAAAAGGATTTGGGATAGACCACGTTTTGGCTGGTATTATCGCCTCGGGTGCCGTACTTCATTATTTGGGCGAAACGCAGCATAATAGGTTGAAGCATATCACCAGAATTTCCAGAATTGCTGAAGATGAGTACGTTTGGATGGATCGATTTACCATTCGGAATTTGGAATTATATCACGGCAATTCTGCCAATGCTGTGACATTGTTGGATGTAATCGATAAAACAATTTCGCCTATGGGAGGGCGTTTGCTGAAGCGCTGGATGGCATTTCCGTTAAAGAATAAGGAAAAAATTGTACAGCGCCAAGAGGTGGTGAGTTACTTGTTGGATCATCCCACATTGCTAGAAAAGATTCAGCAGTACATTAAAAGAATAGGCGATCTGGAACGGCTTATTTCCAAAACCGCGACCGGAAAAATTCATCCACGTGAAGTCATTCAATTAAAAAATTCCCTTGAAGCTGTCGTTATTTTGAAAGGACAGGCCCTACAATCTAACAATGAATCACTTCAAATTTTGGGGGAACAATTACAGGATTGTGAAACGCTTCGGAATAAAATAAAAGAAACGCTTCGAGAAGAGGCTCCCGTCCATATCTTAAAAGGAAATGCTATTGCAAAAGGGGTTAATGAAGAACTGGATACGTTACGAAGTATCGCCAAAGGAGGGAAGGAGTATCTGACCCAGATGTTGGAAAGAGAACAGGAACGCACCGGGATTACTTCCTTGAAAATAGATTCAAACAATGTATTTGGTTATTATATTGAAGTGCGAAACACCCATAAAGACAAGGTGCCTACAGAATGGATTCGTAAACAAACTTTAGTAAATGCAGAGCGCTATATCACCGAAGAATTGAAGGAATATGAAAATAAAATTCTTGGGGCTGAAGATCGAATCTTGATTTTGGAACAAACCCTTTATGAAAAACTGGTACAATGGATGCTACCTTTTATTGGTGCTGTACAGCAAACTGCAAAAGCCGTGGCACAATTAGATTGTTTATCATCTTTTGCACAACATGCGAAGACAGCAAATTATTCGAGACCTCTGTTAGATGATAGCTTTGATTTGGATATTAAAGAAGGACGTCATCCGGTGATTGAAAAACAATTGCCTCCCGATATTCCTTATATCGCTAATGATGTTTTTTTGGATCGTGAAAATCAACAATTAATTATGATAACTGGTCCAAATATGAGTGGTAAAAGTGCCATTTTAAGGCAGACTGCGCTTATTGTACTTCTTGCGCAGATGGGAAGTTTTGTTCCAGCCAAAGGGGTGCGCATGGGGTGTGTGGATAAAATTTTTACACGAGTAGGGGCAAGCGATAATATTTCTATGGGAGAATCTACTTTTATGGTAGAAATGAATGAAACAGCCAGTATTTTGAATAATATTTCTGAAAGGAGCCTTGTTTTGTTGGATGAAATTGGTCGTGGTACTAGTACTTACGATGGCATCTCTATTGCTTGGGCTATTAGTGAGTATTTACATGAACATCCCTCTAGAGCAAAAACATTATTTGCGACACATTACCATGAGTTGAATGAAATGACCGAAACCTTTAGCAGAATAAAGAATTACAATGTTTCTGTAAAAGAATTGAAAGATAATGTATTGTTTCTGCGCAAATTGGTGCCTGGAGGGTCGCAACATAGTTTCGGAATTCATGTAGCTAAAATGGCCGGAATGCCACAAGCAGTGCTGCAACGGGCTAATAAAATTTTGAAGCGATTGGAAAAGTCACATTCTTCAGAAGAACTTTCAGAAAAAATGACACAACTCTCCCAAGAGGAATTGCAATTAAGCTTTTTTAAGCTTGACGATCCTTTATTAGAAGAGATAAGAGATCAAATTCTTGAAACAGATATCGATACCCTAACCCCTGTAGAAGCCTTAATGAAGCTGAATGAAATAAAGCGTACCTTACAGCGTAATGCTTCTGTGAAAATAAAGAAGTAGATACGTATAATTTTCAAAAAAAATCTTTGTATTTGCGTTAATTATTTTAAATTTGCTCCCGCTTTCGTTGAAAACGATAGTGATAACAAGTTGCGAAAATAGCTCAGTTGGTAGAGCGCAACCTTGCCAAGGTTGAGGTCGCGGGTTCGAATCCCGTTTTTCGCTCAAAAAGGTTGGAAAACCTTTTTTTATTTATTGGACGCAGAAGTGGTGGAATTGGTAGACACGCTGGACTTAAAATCCAGTGGGCAGTAATGCTCGTGCGGGTTCAAGTCCCGCCTTCTGTACAACAAGCAAAAGCCGAATTGAGAGATTCGGTTTTTTGCGTTTATGAGTGTTAAAAGTTTACTTTCAAAAGCGAATGAAACGCAAAAAGCAATACTGCTTTAGCAGTAGGCTTTTATTTGCAATAGCACCATTCGGGACTCATCGAGCGAATGCGAGATAATTCTGGACTTCTGTACAACAAGCAAAAGCCGAATTGTTAGATTCGGCTTTTTATTTTACAAATCGTCACTTAAAATTTTCTTGATTTCGCGATCCACATCGTCTTTTAGATCGTCATAGCCCGATCTTTTCTTACTAACAATGTAAGATATGTAGATAAGGAAAAATAAGATAGGTAATACCACAGGGAGGGAGTACCAGAAGTCAAATTCATCAATATACTCCATTTGTGCATTAATAACGCCGGATAGTTGAAAAAGAAACATAGTAAAGGGTACTAATATGGCATACTTCCACCAATTTTGAGAGGTAAGAAACCAAAGCCCAGTTAAAAGGACAAAAATAATTTTGGTAAATAATGCGTGCATAAAGGCCTGCATATTTCCAAAGCCCCCAGAGTGTAAAGTTCCGAAGAGAGTATCCCATTCTTTAGAATCGGAGGGAGCATATTTATAGATATAAAATAAAAATGGGGTGGCTACCAGCAATAAAGAGAGTAGCACCCCAATAAGTATTTTAGTTTTTCTACTATCCGTTGGGTGGGATTTCGTATTTGTCTTTATCAATTTGTTGTTGGTCACTAGTTAAAGATTCGGGTGTACAGCTACTAGCCACTACAAATGTAATGATAGCTAATATAAGCATAAGTTTTTTCATGATGATAGGTTTTGTTTGATTTTCAAGTCAAATGTAAACCGCAAATACCTAAAATAAAATAGTGAAAAAAAATTATGTTTTTTGTACTTTTGTCGGATTTTTCTTACGTTTTATCGATATAAATGATAAAATGTAAGATGTAATTTTAACAAAAAAACCCCGCATATGCGGGGTTTTTTTGTTAAAAGAGTCTTTGAATTAGTGCTGAACTTCTTCTACAACCTCTTCTACTGCGTTTCCTAAGCTATCTGCTGCTTCTTCCATGGCATCTTTAGTTTCCTCCATAGCATCTTCAGTAGCATCTACTGCTTCTTCTACTGCATCTTGAGTAGCGTCCATAGCGTCTTCAGCTTTCTTTTCAGTTTCTCTACAAGAGTAAACAGAAGCAACTAAACAAAGTGCTGCAAATGAGATAAATAGTTTTTTCATTGTTGATAAGATTAGTAATTAATTTTTCGATGTCAAAAGTATATAATTTTTATCATTTGAATACTAATATGTTACAATTTATTTTTTATAGGAAATATTCCTAATTTTTGCAGGATATATTCCATTTATGCATATATTTGATATATGGAAAAAGAAATTTCAATTGAAGTAAAACGATTTAAAAAGCTTCGGGAAGAATTAAAACACACCCAACAGTCCTTTGCTGAAATTTTAGGAATTAAAAGTAGTACCGCAGATATTGAGAGGGGGAAAACAAAACTTTCGGGTAAAATAGTGATGCAATTATTACATCAGTTTGGGATTAATCCTCTTTGGTTATATGGGAAAAGCCACACAAAACATATTGCCATAGATCAAAGTGATGTTAGCCCAAAAGTAGTGGTAGTAAACCAAGAAGGAGACGATGCTATTTTATTGGTAAATCAAAAAGCGGCTGCAGGATATCCGCATAATATTCAAGATGTTGAATGGGTGGGAGCTTTACCGGCTTTTAATCTTCCATTGCCTCAATTTCGAAATGCCACTTATCGGGGTTTTCAGGTAGAAGGAGATAGTATGTTACCCAATATACGACCCAATGAATGGGTCTTGGGAAGAGCCGTTGCTAGTATCTCTGAAGCTTCCGATAGTAAAATTTATATTGTGGTTTTGCATGATTCGGTATTGGTGAAGAAACTTCAAAAACTCCCTCATTCAACCCAAAAAGTAAAGCTTATTTCTCTTAACCCCGAATACCTTCCTATTGAAGTAGAACTAAAAGATATTCAAGAATTGTGGATGGTAAATAGCAAACTAACCTTTGGGGTGGATGAACCTACTGAAAGTACTTTATTGAGACAATTGCAACAATCTATGGAAGAATTGAAAGGACAAATTAATAAGTTAAATACATAAAAAAAGCCCCTATTCAAGGGGCTTAAATTTTTAATCATCATTACCAATTTTGTCAATTGTCTTGTCAATTTCTTCGTTAACTTCTTTGTCTACTTCTTCACCTACTCTTTCTAAAATTCCTTTATCCTCCTCTTTGACTTCAACGGTTTTTTCTTCAACAATAACTTTAGTTTCTTTTTCACGACAACTATTCATAAAATTTGCGGTAAAGATGATAGCGATGGCTAGAATGATTTTTTTCATAATAGATTTTTGATTTGTTTGCCCTAAAACTAAGATTTTGAAAATAAGAAAATGCTAATTTTTTATTAAAGTGCATTTTTTTAATAAAATATTTACAGAATATTCATTTTTTTAAGAAATATATTGTAAAATAATCTTTGTAGCGCCGGTATTGCTATTTATATAATGTCCGGCAATCATACCTGTTTGTTCTCTGAATTTTTGATTAGTGACAAACTTCTCCAAAACAGTTTTGCAATCTTCTTCATTTTCAACCGAATAAAGCCCGGCCAAATCCTGCAATTTGATTGCTTCCGGAAATTTTTCAAAATTTTTGCCAATCACTATAGGAACTCCAAAAGTTGCCGGCTCCAAAATATTATGAAGGCCGGTAGTTCCCATAGCACCTCCCACATAGGCAATATCTGCATAGCTATATATTTTACTTAATAATCCAATAGTATTTATAATTAAAATTGAGGCTTCAGACAAGTTGTGCTTTTCTAGCTGCGAGAATAAGGCAACTTTTCTTTTAAATTTCTTGGTAAGAGTTTCTATCTTTTCAATATCAATAATGTGCGGAGCAATAACAAATTTTACCTTTTTTCCACTTTCAGAATTTATAAACGGCAAGAGAACAGTTTCATCTTCGGGCCACGTACTTCCGCAGACCATACAAAGTGAATTGCCTTTAAATTCTTCCATAAAATCTAAGGTATTATTTAGCTCAATTTGATGGGAAACTCTATCAAAACGAGTATCTCCACTAATAGTAACTTGTTGGATATGAATACTGTTTAATAATTTTTTTGAATTTTCATTCTGAACGAAAATATGAGTAAAACACCGAAGTGCACTTCTCATAAATTTTCCGTAGGGTTTAAAGAAAATTTGATTTTTTCTGAATAGCCCGGAAATTAGATAGGTAGAAATTTGCTGTTTTTTTAATTCGAATAAATAATTGGGCCAAAATTCGTATTTCACAAAAAAAGCCATGGAAGGATGCACCATTTTTAAAAATCTTTGTGCATTAGCTATTGTATCATAAGGTAAATATATAACCACGTCTGCAACTGAGTTATTCTTTTTTACTTCATAACCCGAAGGGGAAAAAAAGGTAAGTACAATTTTATATTCCGGTTTTTCTTTCTTCAATGCTTCCATAATAGGAAGCCCTTGTTCAAACTCGCCCAAAGAGGCACAGTGGAACCAGATGGTTTTATCGTTTTCAGTAAGCTTTTCTTTCAAGGTCTTAAAAACCTGCTGCCTACCATCAACAAAGTGCTTCATTTTTTTACTGAAAAACTTTGTAGGCCATAAAACAAGTTGGCTTCCGTAAGTTAAAAGATTGTAAAGGGTAGGCTTCATAGAATAACTGCTGCTAAAATACGTTTCTTTAAACAATTGCGTTGTACGCCGATTTCAATTTTTGTAGTTTTGAAAAATTTACATTTCGTTCATGAAAAAAATACAAATGGTTGACCTTAAAGGCCAATACGAACACATAAAAGAGCAAGTTAACAAATCTGTGCTCGAAGTAATAGAATCTACCGCATTTATTAATGGTCCTGAAGTACATCAGTTTCAAAAAGAATTAGAAGAATATCTAGATGTAAAACATGTAATTCCTTGTGCTAACGGAACAGATGCCTTGCAAATTGCGATGATGGGTTTAGGGCTAAAACCCGGAGATGAAGTAATTACAGCTGATTTTACCTTTGCGGCTACGGTGGAGGTAATTGCACTTTTAGGGTTAACACCAGTTTTGGTCGATGTAGATCCTGTAACTTTTAATATTGATGTGGATGCTATAAAAAAAGCAATAACACCCAAGACCAAGGCAATTGTTCCGGTACATTTGTTTGGTC
Source organism: Flavobacteriaceae bacterium (assembly GCA_041392125.1). GTDB lineage: Bacteria > Bacteroidota > Bacteroidia > Flavobacteriales > Flavobacteriaceae > Halomarinibacterium. Next base: position 32,154 of record JAWKMR010000006.1, read on the forward strand.
TATCTGCACCCATGGATGAAATCATGGAAATTGCAAAAGCGTACAATTTGTATGTAATTGAAGACAATGCACAAGGAATAGGAGCAAATTATACATCAAAAGACGGAAGCAAAAAGAAAACAGGAACCATAGGTCATGTGGCATCTACTTCTTTTTTTCCTTCTAAAAATTTAGGCTGTTATGGCGATGGAGGGGCTATTTTTACTAACGATGACGATTTAGCTCATACCCTACGCGGAATTGTAAATCACGGAATGTACATACGTTACCATCATGATGTGGTGGGGGTAAATTCAAGGTTAGATTCTATTCAAGCTGCTATTTTAAGAGCAAAACTTCCTCATTTAGACACTTATAACAAAGCGAGAAAGGATGCTGCAAGAAAATATACTGAAGCTTTTAGAGGCATTGAAAACATTATAACACCCACAGGTTTTTGCCAAGCAGGGAATACCGTCTGTGATACTTGTAATTGTCATGTATTTCATCAATACACCTTACGAATTTTGAACAGCGATCGAGATGCCTTAGTAGCACATCTTACTGAAAATGGAATACCTTGCGGGGTGTATTATCCCATTCCTTTGCATGCTCAAAAGGCTTACAAAGACGCAAGATATATAGAAGAAGATTTTAAAGTTACAAATCAGTTGGTAAAAGAGGTTATCTCACTTCCTATGCATACCGAATTGGATGATGAACAAATTAACTTCATTACAAAAACGGTAATTAATTTTGTAACAAAATAATTTCTGAAAGCACCATCAATATGAATAAAATACTCGTTACAGGGGGGTTGGGTTATATAGGTTCTCATACCGTTGTTGCACTTCAACAGGAGGGTTTTGAAGTAGTTATCATAGATGACCTTTCAAATGCCAATGAGGATGTCCTTTACAGAATTGAAAAAATTACAGGAGTAAAACCTCAATTTGAAAAAATTGATTTGAGGGTAAAATCATCAATTGAAAAATTCTTTTCAGAAAATATTGTGGACGGAATCATTCATTTTGCAGCAAGCAAGGCAGTGGGTGAAAGTGTTGAAAATCCCTTGCTGTATTACGAAAATAATATTCACTCCCTTGTGTATTTATTACAAGCCTGTGAGAAACACGCTATTAGAAACTTTATATTTAGTTCTTCTTGTACCGTTTATGGAGAGCCGGATTCATTGCCTATCACCGAAGAGGCACCCGTAAAACAAGCTATTTCTCCGTATGGAAATACCAAACAAATTAATGAGGAAATTATAAGCGATACTTGTCATGCAACTAAACTTCAAGCAATTTCACTTCGTTATTTTAATCCTATCGGGGCACATGAATCGGCTGAAATTGGAGAGTTGCCCATAGGTACACCCCAAAATTTAGTGCCTTTTATTACGCAAACGGCAGCGGGTTTACGAAAAGAACTTTCGGTTTTTGGCGACGATTATTCAACACCGGATGGAAGTTGCATACGCGATTATATTCATGTGGTAGATTTAGCAAAAGCGCATGTAATTGCTTTGCAACGTTTGTTAACTAAAAAAAATACTTCAACTTTTGAAATCTTTAATTTAGGAACCGGTAGAGGAAGTTCGGTACTTGAAATCATTAAAGCATTTGAAAAAGTCTCCGGGAAAGAACTGAGCTATAAAATAGTAAATAGAAGACCGGGAGATGTAATTGCGGTGTATGCAGATACCACAAAGGCCAATAGTGTTTTAGGTTGGAAAACCGAAAAAACTATGGAAGAAGCTCTTGCTTCTGCTTGGCATTGGGAGAAAAAAATAAGGGGTCTTTAAACCCCTTCATTCAATTTTTTTAAAAATACAGAAGGATACATAGCGTAGCGCGCTTTAAATTTTTTTGAAAAACTTTCCGCACTTTTAAAGCCTACATCACTTGCAATAGCCTCGATGGTATATTGCCGCATTTTGAGATTAGTTTGTAAATCTATGTACGCATATTCTATTCGCAAATCATTCAAGTAATTTTTAAATGATTTCTTTTTTATTTGATTAATCACTCTAGAAAGATAACTGTGATTAGTACCTAAAGATTTTGCTAAGCTTGTTAAGTCAAGGTCTTTATCAAGGTATTTTTTATCAGCCTCAAATTGCTTTAATTTTGAAAGAATTTCAGCAACAATATCTTCTGAAATTGAAATTGTTTCAATATCCATTAAGGTTTTTGTTGGAATAGAATTATCCTGATGAAGCTTTTCTACAATGCCTTTATATTTCAATTGTTGCTTTTGATGAAAAAAGTAGAGAACTAGGGAAGCTTCACCTAACATGTGAATCCATACTTTCTTAAGAAATGAAAGCGATTGGTTATCCAGAACTGAGGCATTTTGTTGAAATACAAGTGCAGTTCTTTTTTCTGCGGAGGTATCTAATAACTTTTCCATAAGGCTTAAATTTTACACTAACTTAAAATGAAAGCCATTTTTTTTGGGCAATGCCGATAAAAGTTTACCGATACTGCGGAGGGTTCTTCCGATATATTTTTTGAAAAAAGCTATTTTAATTGAAAGATTGGCAGGTATGCGTAGCTATAATTGTTGCAATAAAATTATAAGCCTACATAAAAAGTAGCTTTTTCAGTAGTCATGGCAGCGTCAACTTTTTTAACCAATCCTTGTAAAACATTCCCGGGACCTACTTCAATAAAGGTGGAGGCACCATCTTTAATCATGTTTTGTACACTTTGAGTCCATTTTACAGGAGCCGTTAGTTGTTTAATTAAATTTTTCTTGATTTGAGCGGGGTCTGTAACCGCAGTAGTTGTTACATTCTGGTAAATGGGACACGCAGGTGCTGTAAATTGTGTATTTTCTATAGCACTTGCCAATTCCTCCCGAGCGGGTTCCATTAATGGGCTATGAAAAGCACCACCTACGGGAAGTAGGAGGGCACGTTTAGCTCCCGCTTCTTTTAATGCTTCGCAGGCTAAATTAACAGCCTCAATTTCTCCCGAAATAACCAATTGTCCAGGACAGTTATAATTAGCAGCAACTACAATTCCTTGAATGCCTGCACAAATTTTCTCTACTACAGCATCATCCAACCCTAATACTGCCGCCATGGTAGAAGGATTCATTTCGCAGGCTTTTTGCATGGCTAAGGCTCGTTTATATACCAGTTCCAGTCCGTCACTAAAAGCAATGGTTCTGTTAGCTACTAGAGCAGAAAGTTCTCCTAAGGAGTGCCCGGCGACCATATCGGGCTGAAAAGTTGCCCCCATGACTTCTGCTAAAATAGTAGAATGTAAAAAAACAGCTGGTTGTGTCACTTTGGTTTCTTTTAACTCTTCAGCTGTTCCTTCAAACATAATTTTAGTGATATCGAATCCTAACACCTCATTTGCATGCGCAAATAAATCTTGTGCTTTTTCAGAAGCTTCAAATAAATCCTTGCCCATTCCCGTAAATTGGGCTCCTTGTCCGGGGAAAATGTATGCTTTCATGCTGCGGGTTTTATCTGGTTAAAAATACTATTATTTTTTTTGCCATGTTTCGTAAGTAAATGCATATTGATGTTTTTCGTCTTTTTCGTGAAACTCAGAATGCATAAGTTTCCATTGGGTGGTATCGAATTCCGGAAAAAAAGTATCTGCTTCAAAAGTTCCATGAACTCTTGTTAATTCTATTTTATGAGCAAAAGGTAAGCTTAAAGCATAAATCTCTCCGCCTCCAATAATAAAAGGTTGCGGGTCATTTTCAGAAATTTTTAAGGCTTCTTCAAGAGTGGAAACAACCAAGACCCCTTCTTTTTTATATTGTTTATTTCGAGTAATAACAATGTGTATTCTGTTGGGTAATGGTTTAGGAAACGATTCAAAAGTTTTGCGCCCCATAATAATGTGATGACCCGTAGTGAGTGTTTTAAATCGTTTAAAATCATCGGGTAAATGCCAAACTAGATCATTTTCCCTCCCTAATTCATTGTTTTCTCCTGCTGCAGCAATAAGCGTAATCATAGACTGGTGTTCTCCTGAGGAGGGTCGTTTTTTTTTATTTGAGAGGTTGTGATTTCCTTTTCAACTTCAAGATAAAGAGCATCTATTTTGGCTTGTTGTTTGGCTTTTAGTTTTTCAATTTGGCGATCTTCCCATGCTGCGTCCATAAAGGTATTCAGAATAAACACATTAAACACGTGAATTAAAAAAAGTAACGCCCAAATTAAGATGGCCCAAGCAAACCAGTTTTTTATGATGAATTCTTTACCAATACCCAAAATAGGATTGACAATAATTAGAAGTACGGAACCGGCCAGAAAAACAATAAAGTGCTGCATGAGCCGCTTTTTTTGCTTCACGCGTTTACGGGCATATTCGTATTGTTCGCGCTGTTCCGCATCTATTCGCTCTGTGTTTTTGCTTTTTGAAAACATAAGAGTACTTTTACTCGCAAGCGAGAGTTAAAAAATAGTAAGTAGCTATACTTTTGTAAAAATACCCAATTTTTAACCATTTATAAAGTCTTGTATGGAAGAATTAAGAAAACACTTTCCCGCACTAAAATCCTGCACCTATTTGAATACGGCATCTAATGGAGTTATTCCTAAACCAGTGGTGGAGTGGCGAAGACAGCACGACTTAGATTTAATGAACCATGCTAGTGTTTTTAGAGATAAACATAAAGAACATATTGAGCAAATTCGAGGAAAAGTTGCCAGCTTTTTTAGTGCATCTCCAAATGAAACGGCACTTATCCCAAATCTTTCTTTTGGACTCAACACTCTTTTGGAAGGCATTCCTAAAGGGCAAAAAATTCTTTTGCTGAAAAACGACTACCCCTCTATTAATTGGCCTGTAGGAATTCGCGATTTTGATGTTTGCTATGCCGAAATTGATGAACATTTAGAAAAAAATATTGAAGCAGCCGTGGCAAAGCATAAGCCCGATATCTTTATGTTTAGTATAGTGCAATGGCTTACCGGGATAAAGATTGATTTTCAATTTTTGAAAGAATTGAAATCTGAAAACCCGGATTTACTTTTAATTGCCGATGGAACTCAGTATCTAGGAACGGAATATTTTAATTTTTCTGAAAGCCCCATCGATGTGTTAGGGGCAAGTGCTTATAAATGGCTAACAGCAGGATATGGCAATGGATTTATATTTATGAAAGAAACGGCGAAACAAAAAATACACCCCCGAACATTAGGCTTTAATTCTGCCTTACGATTTGAAAGCAAACCTGAAGAAACCTTATTTATTCGTCATTTTGAACCAGGACATCAGGACACCTTAAATTACGGAAGTTTGGAACAGGCCATGAATTTTGTTGAAGCACTGGGAAGAGGTGGTTTGTATCAACACCTGTCAGACCTTTCAAAAACGGCAAAGCAAGAATTTACTGAAATGGAATTACTCCTTCCAAGTACCTACAATAGAAAAGAACATTCTAGTATTTTCAATATCATTGGAGATAAAAATTTATTTAAAAAACTGCAAAATGAAAATATCATTTGCTCTCCAAGAGGAGGTGGAATACGCGTTAGCTTTCATTATTACAATACCTTAGAAGAATTAAAATTCCTTCTGGAAATACTCGGCTAATCTTAGCCAAAACTACTGTTAGTAGGTCTACGTATTGAATTTTAAAAAAATGGGGTATAGTTTTATGGGGTCTTAAAATGATTCAAAATGAAAAACGTTATCCTTTATTTCTGGCTTATTCCCGCGGCCATATTTACAACAGTAAATGCTCAGGTTGGTATTAACACTATCACCCCAGAAGCTTCTTCCATTTTAGATGTTACCTCCACCAATAAAGGCGTCCTAATACCACGTATGACTGAAGCACAAAGGATAGCAATTAGCTCTCCTGCAACGGGCTTATTGGTTTATCAAATAGATAATACCGATGGATTTTGGTATTATGATGGAAGCAGTTGGGTAAGCCTAAGCTCAAGTAATGCAGAATTCCAGAGTGTTGGAGGAGTGGTGCAGAATACTACTAGTACCGCTACAGATGATTTTGTGTTTGGAAGTACTAGTTTGGAAGATTTGGCAGGTACTAGTGATGATTATAAAGTGTTGTTTGACAAAAGTAAAGGAGCATTTAGAGCAGGGTATGAAATGTCAACAAATTGGGATGATGCTAATAGAGGGAATTTTTCCATTGGGTTAGGAAATGGTGTAAGGGCTTCAGGAACAGCTAGTTTTGCGTCAGGAATTAATAGTATTGCAAGCGGAAATTCTGCTACAGCTATGGGTAGCTCTAGTTATGCTCTTGCAGACTATGCAACGGCTATAGGGAATCAATCCTTTGCTTCTGGGAGTTATTCGGTAGCCATAGGAAATCAACCGCAAGCGTATGGTCTTGGCGCCATAAGTTTGGGATATAATGGGGTTTCTAACGGGTATTATTCTTTTGCAGCGGGATTTCAACCCTATGCTTATGGTGATTATTCTACAGGAATAGGTTATAATACAGAGGCTAGATCCTACGGTGAAATTGCACTCGGGTATTTTAATAGTACATACACTCCCGTAAGCACAACTTCCGCAAATAGTGCCGATAGGTTGCTTTCCATTGGTAATGGAACATCATCTGCCAGAAGCAATGCGTTAACATTATTAAAAAGCGGGAGGTTAGGGCTTGGGGTGGATATCCCAGCCCAAAAGCTGGATATTGTAGGTGCTTCTGGAAACGGAATGTTGATTCGCTCGGCTACCACAGCAGCAAATGTATCCGGACAATTATGGGCGGGTACTACAGGGTTTGTTATCGATTCCCGTTTAGGAAATTTAACAGGAGACCGGAACCTGCATTTGCGAACTGGAGGAGTAGATCGATTATTTATTGAAAATACAAGCGGTGAAGTTGGAATTGGTACTACAGTTCCTTTAGCCAAATTAGATATTGTAGGCTCCGCTGGTAACGGAACACTCATTCGCTCGGCTACCACGGCAGCAAATGTATCAGGACATTTATGGGCAGGAAGTACAGGATTTGTTATCGATTCACGTTTAGGGGACCTTACGGGAGATCGTAATTTACATTTACAAACTGGAGGTGTGGATCGATTGTTTATAGAAAATACCACGGGTCAAATAGGAATTGGTACTACGGCTCCCGTGTCCAAACTGGATATTGTAGCTACTGCTGGACAAGGGATGACCATTAGGTCTGCGACTACCGCAACCAATGTTGCAGGGTTTTTATGGTCTGGAAATAGTGGATTTGTTATTGATTCCCGAAGAGGAGATCTTACCGGAGAACGTGACATTTATTTTCAAACGGGAGGGAATACTCGGGTTTTTATAGAACGAACCACGGGAGAGGTAGGTATTGGAACCACAACACCTAACTATTTATTGGAAGTAAATGGCACTGCAGGAAAACCAGGAGGAGGTTTCTGGACAGCTACCAGCGATATAAGACTCAAAAAAAATGTTCAAGATTTTAAAATGGGATTAGATGAACTACTTCAAATAAACCCAGTAACCTATCAATACAATGATCTTTCTGGATTTGATACCCAAAAAACCTATACTGGAGTTATTGCTCAAGAACTTCAAAAAATTATTCCACAAATGATTGGTTTTTTTGAAAAAGAGGGAAGCCAGTATTTGAATGTGGATGGCTCGGCTTTTACATACATACTTATTAATAGCGTAAAAGAACTTGCTCAGAAAAAAGATGATTTGGGAATGGAAATTACTGCATTAAAAGACAAATTAAATACCCTCGAAAAACGCCTTTTGCTCTTAGAGTCAAAAAAAGAATAATGAGACTAAAAAATAGATCATTACAATCCTGTAGCAAGACTTAACCTACAAATTGTTTAGCGAATGGATTGCACAAAAAAGGCCCCTATAGATTTATAGGAGCCTTCTTGAATTTGTATACTAGTATTTTACTTTCCCGTCTTAAAATTAAAAGGGACTGTATATTTAATGGCTTTTGGTTTACCGGCAAGCATTCCGGGTTTTGCCATTTTAGGAATTAGCATAATGTTTCTTTTAGCTTCTTCCTGTAATAAGGGGGTTCCACCTGTAACATTTTTAATGTCAACAGTTCCGGATTCGGTAATCATGAACTCAACAATTACTTTGCCTTGTTCGTTATTTTTCCATGCTTCGGCTGGATACATCCAATTTTGGCCAATATGCTTTGTTAGCATTTGTCTGAAACAAGCATCGGTCGTTCCGGGACTAGATTCACATCCCGGCCAGGTAGGAGCAACCTCTTTCATGGTCACTTTGTTTTTATCTACACCACCCCATTCTTGTGAGAAGCCAACGGCCGAAAATGACATAAAAAGGATAAAGAATAAATTTTTCATAAAGTAGGTTTTTAAACAGCAACCGCTCCTTTTATATGCGGATGCGGGTTGTAATCAATGAGGGTGAAATCATCAAAATTAAAGCCAAATATATCTTTTACATCCGGATTTAGCAACATTTTTGGTAAAGGCCGAATTTCCCGAGATAATTGAAGCTCCAATTGCTCTAGGTGATTACTGTAAATATGGGCATCGCCAAAGGTATGGATAAAATCACCCGGCTGGTAACCACATACCTGTGCCATCATCATGGTAAACAATGCATACGAAGCAATATTAAACGGAACGCCTAAAAAAATATCGGCACTGCGTTGATATAGTTGGCAAGATAATTTTCCATCGGCAACATAAAACTGGAAAAAAGCATGGCAAGGGGGCAACGCTGCTTTTCCGTTGGCAACATTTTCTGAAAAAGATTTTGAAGTATCTGGTAACACTGAAGGATTCCATGCGCTTACTAACATTCTTCTACTGTCCGGATTTTTTTTAAGTGTTTCTATAACTTCTGAAATTTGATCAATTTCTTCACTGTTCCAATTTCGCCACTGGTACCCATAAACCGGCCCTAAATCGCCATTTTCATCGGCCCACTCATTCCAAATGCGTACCCCATTTTCTTGTAAATATTGAATATTGGTGTCGCCCTTCAAAAACCACAGTAATTCATAAATAATCGACTTTAAGTGTAATTTTTTGGTAGTTACCATAGGGAAACCTTCGCTTAAATCAAACCTCATTTGGTATCCAAAAACACTTTTTGTACCGGTACCGGTACGGTCTTCTTTTAGAGCGCCATGAGCTAAAACATGTTTTACTAAATCATGATATTGTTTCATATTTTCAAAATAATGATTTGTGGTAAATGTAAAAAAGTAAATGCCTTTTTGAAAGTAGAAGTATGCTGCAATTATGAATAGTTATTAACCAATAATCATACCTGCTATCGTGGCTGAAATTAATGAAGCTATCGTTCCTCCAATTAAGGCTTTCATCCCAAACTTGGAAAGTGTTTTACGTTGTCCGGGAGCTAACGATCCAATGCCTCCAATTTGAATTCCAATAGAGGCAAAATTGGCAAATCCACAGAGCATGTATGTTGCCATGATGATAGATTTCTCGTAAGTTAAATGTATCGTATTTGCAGTATTTTTTAATTCGGCTAATTGAATGTACCCAACAAATTCACTGGCGGCCAATTTTACACCTAATAATTGTCCCATCATCATCATGTCTTCCTGCTCTACTCCAATAAGCCACATAAGCGGAGCGAAAATGGTTCCTAAAATAGCTTCTAAAGAAAGTTCTGGATAGGTAGTGTTTTTAGCCATCCATTCGTTCGCGCTGGTAATTTCTCCAATCCCCCCAATAACCCAATTTGTCATGGCAATAAATGCTACAAAGACGAGTAACATGGCACCTACGTTAACGGCTAAACGTAAACCTTCTGTAGTTCCATTAGCAATGGCATCAAGGATATTTGAACCTATTTTTTCGGATGAAACGTTTACATCAGTGTCAATCGCTTCAGTTTGAGGATATAATATTTTGGAAATAACAATTGCTCCGGGTGCTGCCATTACAGAAGCGGCAAGTAAATGCTTAGCAAAAAGAAGGCGTAACATGGGGTCGTCGCCACCTAAAAAACCAATATAAGCAGCAAGGACCGCACCCGCCACAGTAGCCATACCCCCTACCATAACCAAAAGCATTTCGCTCTTGTTCATTCGTTCTAAATAGGCTTTAATAAGTAAGGGAGCTTCGGTTTGCCCTAAGAAAATATTCCCTGCTACGCTTAAGCTTTCGGCACCAGATATTTTAAGAAGCTTTGAAAGTAGCCACCCAAAAGCTTTTACAATTTTTTGAATAACTCCTAAATAAAATAATACCGATGTTAATGCCGAAAAGAAGATAATAGTGGGTAATACTTGAAAAGCAAAAATAAACCCGAAGGTATCCATATCTACCACAAGACCTTCAAACAAAAACTTACTTCCTGCTTGGGTAAACTCTAAAACTTTTACAAATATTTTTCCTACCCCTTCAAATATGGATTGAATAAAAGATACTTTAAGTACGCCAATAGCGATAAAAAGTTGAAAACCTAACCCAATCCCCACCGTTTTCCAGTTAATGGCTTTTCGGTTAGAACTAAATAAAAAAGCAATGATTATTAGGGATAGCATCCCTAAAACACCACGCCAAAGAGTTTTAAAAGAAAAGCCTTGCGAGGGGATAATACTACTTGAGGTCGTGGTCTCTTTTTTAGTTGTTTCAACAATAGCGATGGGTTCTTTATTCTGAGAAGTAAATAGATAATTTGCATTTTTTTCAGAAATAACGAGGGTGCTATCGGTTAATTCGGTGACTCGATATCGGGTAATGCTGTCATTGTTACTGTTGAAGAAAAGAACTAACAAATTATTTTGAAATAGATAGTCCCCACTTGCCTTTTCAACACTTTCTTTTTCAAGTGAATAGTGGAAGGATCCTTCTTTAAAGTTTAAAAAACGGATGCCTGAGGTAGGATTGTAAATAGGGTTTCCTAAAGTGTCTTTAGCCGAGATAAGCTGCCATTCTTTCTCTAAATTTTGCCCTAATCCAATATTTTGAAAAAAAATAAAACCGATAAAAACGAATAAGTAGCGCATAGTTTATTTCTCCCTTTTAGAAATTTCGTCCCTAATGGCAGCTGCTTTTTCGTAATCTTCGTGAGTTACAGCTTCATCGAGCAATTTATGTAATTCTTTAAGTGTGTATTTACTATAATTTTCGGTTACGATTTTTTGAGATTCTTTATCGTCTCCTTTAATTAAATTTTCAATCACAATTTCTTCCTCTTTCGAAATTTTCTCTTCTTTGGGAGCTGTTTTTAAGTAAATACCTGCCTTGTCCAAAATAGCTTTGTAAGTAAAAATAGGGGCATTAAATCGAAGTGCCAATGCAATAGCATCACTGGTTCTGGCATCCACAATTTCTTCAATCCCGTCTCTTTCTGAAATAATACTGGAGTAAAAGACCCCATCTACCAATTTATGAATAATTACCTGCTTAACAACTATTTGAAATCGGTCTGCAAAATTTTTGAATAAATCATGAGTAAGAGGCCGGGGCGGCTTAATTTCTTTTTCCAGGGCAATAGCAATGGATTGTGCTTCAAACGCACCAATAACAATAGGAAGTTTTCGTTCTCCTTCGTGTTCACTTAATATTAGGGCATACGCCCCATTTTGTGTTTGGCTGTAAGAAATTCCTTTAATTGTAAGTCGTACTAAACTCATTCTTCCTACTAACTAAAAAAAGCTGTTTAAAAATGGGACTTACCAAATTTAAACAGCCCTTTATGAAAGTACAAATTAATAAAAAATTATGCGTTTTGTGACTTAAACTCTTTTAATTTTTCAATGAGTTGTGGAACGACTTCAAAAGCATCTCCTACAATACCATAATCTGCCGCTTTAAAGAAGGGAGCTTCGGCATCGTTATTAATGACTACTTTCACTTTGGATGAGTTAATTCCTGCCAAATGTTGAATTGCCCCACTAATACCGATGGCAATGTAAAGATTTGAAGCAACCGGCTTTCCGGTTTGACCCACGTGCTCGCTGTGAGGTCGCCACCCCATATCGCTCACAGGTTTAGAACATGCCGTGGCAGCACCCAATACTCCCGCTAATTCTTCTACCATGCCCCAATTTTCAGGGCCTTTTAATCCTCTTCCACCGGATACCACAATTTCTGCATCGGCGATGGACACTTTATCGGTAGCTTTGTCTATGGAAACGGTTTCTACATTTCCAAAATTTACTTTAGGTGAAAAATTTTCAGTAGCTACAGAAGTTTCAGTTTCTTTAACACCAAAGGCATTTTTTGCTAATCCCACTAATTTTACATCTGTTTTAATTTCAGTAATTGAAAAAGCTTTGTTGCTAAAAACGGTATGTTTTACTTTAAAAGGAGCAGTGCTTTCAGGTAATGCTGTTACATTGGGTACGTAGCCAGCTTGCAATTCCACCGCTAATAGAGGTGCAATGAATTTACTATTGGCGCTAGAGGAAACGATTACCACTTTACTACCTTCCTTTAGAGCGGCTTGTGAAATAACTCCTGCGTAGGCTTCCGCATTAAAGTTTTTTAATGTATCGTTGGCAACTTCCAAAACTTTTGAAGCGCCATATTTTCCGAGTTCAGGCACATTTTCTGCATTAATTGTTATTGCAGTTACAGAGGTTCCCATACTATCTGCAATGCCCTTCGCATAGGAGACAACCTCTTGTGCATTTTTTTTGAACTTTCCTCCTTCAGATTCTGTATATACAAGTACTGACATAATTTTTCTTTTAAATAACTTTTGCTTCGTTGTGTAATAAATTTACTAGCTCTCCTGCTGTGGTAACCAGTTTTACAGCTCCTTTAGGGGCTGGTTTTTCAAAATTGACGGAAGCGGTCTCTGTGGTAATATCAACTGCTTCCTTTACAGCAAGGGGTTTGGTCCTCGCTTGCATAATACCTCGCATATTAGGGATGCGAAGATCGCTTTCCTCCACCAATCCTTTTTGGCCTCCAATTACCAATGGTAGTGAGGTTTTTAATGTTTCTTTTCCGCCGTCCATTTCTCGAATAGCCATAGCTTGGTTTCCTTCCACTTCAAGACCAATACAGGTATTCACGAAGTTAAATCCAGTTAATTTTGCTACCATTCCGGGAACCATCCCCCCATTATAGTCAATAGATTCGCGCCCTCCAATAACCAAGTCATAACCCCCTTCTTTTACTACATTGGCGAGTTGTTTTGCTACTGAAAAACCATCTGTTGGCGAAGTGTTAATCCGAATGGCCTCATCGGCGCCAATTGCTAAAGCTTTACGAAGGGTAGGTTCGGTTTCTGGGCCTCCCACGTTTACCACATGTACAATAGCTCCTTGTTTTTCCTTGAACCACATCGCACGCGTTAAGCCAAATTCATCATTAGGGTTTATTACAAATTGAACTCCATTAGTGTCAAATTTGGTGTCACCATCGGTAAAATTAATTTTGGAAGTAGTATCCGGAACGTGACTTATACACACAAGTATTTTCATAAATAGATTCGATTTTATGTTTCAGAATATGGGCAACGAAGATACAACAATCCTTATAATTTTTATATGCACGCATAATAAAATTTCAGAAAATTTTTAAAAAGAGATAAGAACGTTCCAAATAATATTATTTTTGTTTTTGAAATTTAAACTTGAACAATTATTGAATTATAAGAATGAAGACAATCCAATTTAGAGAAGCAGTTTGTGAAGCCATGAGCGAGGAAATGCGCCGTGATGAGTCTATCTATTTAATGGGGGAGGAAGTAGCCGAATACAATGGTGCGTATAAGGCTAGTAAAGGAATGCTGGATGAGTTTGGGCCTAAACGTGTTATTGACACCCCTATTGCAGAGCTTGGTTTTGCAGGAATTGCTGTAGGTTCTGCTATGAATGGTAACCGTCCTATAGTGGAGTTTATGACCTTTAACTTCTCTTTGGTTGGGATTGATCAAATTATTAACAATGCAGCTAAAATACGCCAAATGAGTGGGGGTCAATTTAATTGCCCTATCGTTTTTCGAGGCCCCACTGCTTCTGCCGGACAATTAGCCGCAACCCACTCGCAGGCTTTTGAAAGTTGGTATGCCAATTGTCCCGGATTAAAAGTGGTAGTGCCAAGTAATCCGGCTGATGCTAAAGGATTATTAAAGAGTGCCATTCGTGATGATGATCCGGTAATTTTTATGGAAAGCGAGCAGATGTATGGCGATAAAGGAGAAGTGCCAGAAGGAGAGTATTTAATTCCGTTAGGAGTTGCAGAAATTAAGCGCCAAGGGAAAGATGTGACCATTGTTTCCTTCGGGAAAATTATTAAAGAAGCCTATGCGGCAGCCGATATGCTTGCTGAAGAAGGTATTGAGTGCGAGATTATCGACCTTCGAACAGTGCGTCCTATGGACCACAAAACAATTCTCGACAGTGTTAAAAAAACCAACCGATTAGTCATTTTAGAAGAAGCTTGGCCTTTTGGGAATGTTGCTACCGAAATTACCTATCAGGTACAATCCCAAGCATTTGATTATTTGGATGCGCCTATAGTGAAAATAAACACAGCCGATACGCCTGCGCCGTATTCCCCTGTATTATTGGAGGAATGGTTGCCTAATAAAAATGACGTTGTTAAAGCCGTTAAAAAAGTACTTTACCAAGCATAATTGTACTTTTTTTCCGAATTTTCCGTTTCCAAATCGATGAACTTCTAACCTTTGCGATGAAGCAAAAACTACTCTTATTCTTAGTACTCATATCTGTTTCTTTGTTTTCACAAACCAAGGTGAGTGGTGTGGTAAAAGATGTTTTTGGAGAGCCGGTTGCCTTTGCCAATGTCATTTTTAAGGATTCCAACGAGGGAACTATTACTAATGAAAATGGACGCTTCTATTTGGAAAGCGATGAAACTCATGAATCTCTTTGGGTGTCATTTGTAGGTTATAAATTGAATACCTTTCCGCTGCCCCAAAAAGTAAACTATAATCTTGAAATTACACTGGAAGAAGAAGCAGAAGCTTTGGGAGAAGTAGTGGTTTACTCCGGGAAAACTTCAAAAAAAGATAATCCTGCCATTCTTATTTTACGTAAAATTTGGGAAAACCGGAGACAAAACGGAGTTAAAAAGTTTAAACAATACGAGTACGATAAATACGAAAAACTAGAATTCGATTTAAATACCATCGATTCGTCCCTTATAAAAAGTAAGATTTTTAAAGGAATGGAATTTATTTGGGAGCAAATAGATACTTCTAACATTACAGGTAACAGTTACCTGCCTATCTTTATCAATGAAGCCTATTCAAAAGTGTACGGTGATAACCTTTTGAAGGAGGAAAAAGAAATCTTAGAGGGAAATAAAAATAGTGGTTTCGAAAACAACCAAACTCTTATTGCTTTTGTAAAAGATTTGTACAAAGAGTATGACGTTTATGATAATTACCTGAAATTTTTTGATAAGGCTTTTACCAGTCCCCTTTCCCGAACCGGAATAGATGTATACAATTATGTGCTGTTAGATAGTGCCTATCGTGATAACAAATGGTGTTATAATATTGTATACTATCCACGACGCAAAAACGAACTTACTTTTAAAGGCGATTTTTGGGTAAACGACAGTACTTGGGCGATTAAAGAAATTAACCTTCAGGCCAGTAAAAGTGCCAATCTAAACTGGGTTCGTGAAGTCTATATCGAACAGGAATTTGAAGTGTTGAACGATTCCATTTTCTTAATTACACGGGATTATTTTTTGAGTGATTTTAGTCTTCGGAAAAAAGAAAAAGCACAAGGTATTTACGGAAAACGAACCACACTCTATAACAACTATACATTTGATATTCCAAAGGATAAAAGCTTTTATAACGAACAGGTAGATCCTTATAATGAAGAAATTTACAACAGGGACGATGCCTTCTGGGAAGAACGTCGAATGGAAAAATTAAGTAAGGACGAAAAAGGGGTGTATGAAATGTTGGATACTCTAAAAACAGTTCCCAGATTCAAAACACTTTATAATATAGGAGCTACATTGGCTTCCGGATACTATCAAGTTGGAAATATTGATGTGGGACCTGTATTTTCAGTTTTTGGGTTCAACGAAGCCGAAGGAATGCGCATTCGTCTGGGCGGAAGAACCTATTTTGGGCAAAACGACCCTTGGCGTTTAGAGGTTTTTGGTGCCTACGGTTTTAAAGACCAAAAATTTAAGCATGGGGTATCCGGAAAATGGTTGTTGGATCGAAAATCGCGTTTTACACTATTTGGGGGTAACCGAAAAGATGTAGAACAAACAGGTGCCAGCTTGACCAATAGTAATGATGTTTTAGGAAGAAATCTGGCTTCATCATCCTTAATTACAGTGGGGGCTAATGATAAACTCACACGCATTAATCTTACCGCCGCAGGATTTTCGATAGATCCGGTTAAAAACTTTCAAATTCGCCTTACGGGTACCTTCCGAACGTTGGAATCTGCTACTGAAACGTTCAGTTTAGCTTATTTAGATGAAAATGGAGTCATTCAGAAAAAGATATCTCAACCCGAAATAGATTTAGGCTTGTATTATTCACCCAACAGAAAAACCTCGGGTTATGGAGTAGAACAAACCATAATTAATGATGGAGATTTCCCTACTTTTTATTTGGGTTATACCTATGGATTGAAAGACGTTTTGGGTGGAGATTTTGAGTATTCCAGACTGCAGGGGCTGTATTTTCAACCTTGGAATATTGGAGGATTAGGCAGGTTATATACTACGGTGGAAGCAGGAAAAATTTTCGATCCCGTGCCTTTGGGGTTATTAAGTCCTATTCCCGGAAATCAAACAGTCTTCAGTATTTATAATACGTTTACCAATTTGGATTACTATGAATTTGTAAGCGATAGTTATTTAAGTATGCACGTGCAGCATAATTTTGGGGGAAGGATTTTTTCTAGAATTCCTTGGCTTCGGAAATTAAATTTACGGGAAATTGTGGGAGTTCGTGCAGCTTATGGTACACTTTCAGATGAGAACATAACACTGAATCAACCCAACGGAGTATTGATGCAAGCTCCTACCAAAGGGTATTGGGAATGGAGTTTGGGGGTAGGTAATATTTTCAAGATTTTCCGGATTGATTTTAACTTTCGAGGGAATTATCTAGACAATCCCGATGCGAGGAGGTTTGGTGTTACGGGAGATTTTGGTTTTTCGTTTTAAATTCTTCACAATTAATAATTTTCAATCCCAATCAATTTTACTACTTTTGCACTCGCAATTTTTGAAACATTATACTAAATAATCAATTATGTTAGAACAAAACATTATTTACGTTCCTATTGCACTGGCTGTGCTTGGATTATTGTTTATGCTTATTAAGATGAGCTGGGTAAAAAAACAAGCCGCCGGAAGCGAGCGTATGCAATCCATTTCAAAAAGTATTAAAGAAGGGGCATTAGCATTCTTAAATGCTGAATATAGATTGCTTGTCATTTTCGCCATCATTGCAGCAGTATTGTTGTATGTTATTTCGGTAATCGTTCCTACCACTAGTTGGATGATTGTTCCGGCCTTTATTTTTGGAGCTATTTTTTCTGCATTGGCCGGAAACATAGGTATGCGTATTGCTACTGAAGCCAATGCACGTACTGCTGAAGCAGCTAAAACCAGTTTGCCACAAGCCTTAAAAGTTTCTTTTGGTGGTGGGACTGTCATGGGACTTGGTGTTGCAGGATTAGCGGTACTTGGATTAAGTTTGTTTTTTATATTTTTCATAGGACAATTTATTACTGAAGGTGGAAATTTCTATAACGAAATGACCATTGTTTTAGAAGCACTCGCCGGATTCTCTTTAGGTGCTGAAAGTATTGCGCTGTTTGCACGTGTAGGAGGAGGGATTTATACCAAGGCTGCCGATGTTGGAGCCGACCTTGTTGGTAAAGTGGAAGCTGGTATCCCAGAAGACGACCCTCGTAACCCAGCAACTATTGCAGATAATGTGGGAGATAACGTAGGAGACGTGGCAGGTATGGGAGCCGACCTTTTCGGTTCTTATGTTGCAACAGTACTTGCCTCTATGGTATTAGGGAATTATGTAATTAGAGATATGTCTACTACAACTCAATTTACCGATGCCTTCAATAATATGGGACCAATTTTATTGCCATTAGTTATTGCAGGAGTTGGAGTCTTGGCATCTATTTTAGGTACCTTCTTGGTTAAAATTACTAGCAACGAAGCAAAAGAAGCCCAAGTGCAAAAGGCATTGGATATGGGGAACTGGACCGCTATTATTTTAACCTTAGTAGCAAGTTATTTCCTTATAGATTGGATGCTTCCTGAAACGATGACGATGAATTTCTTTGGTGAAGGAACTAAAGAAATTGCATCTATCAATGTGTTTTTTGCTGCTTGTATCGGATTGGCTGTTGGTGCATTAATTTCATTTGTAACAGCTTATTTTACCAGTTTAGGAAAAAAACCGGTCTTAGATATCGTTAGAAATTCTTCTACGGGAGCTGCTACAAACATCATTGCTGGTTTAGCAGTGGGTATGAAATCTACTTTTTGGAGTGTACTATTATTTGCGGCAGCCATCTACGGTTCTTATGAATTAGCAGGATTTTATGGGGTAGCCTTAGCCGCTTCTGCCATGATGGCTACTACAGCGATGCAGTTAGCGATTGATGCTTTTGGTCCTATTGCCGATAATGCCGGAGGTGTTGCCGAAATGAGTGAATTGGAGCCGCACGTTCGTGAGCGTACCGATATTTTAGATTCGGTGGGTAATACTACAGCAGCAGTAGGGAAGGGATTTGCCATTGCTTCTGCGGCCTTAACCGCGCTAGCGTTATTTGCTGCGTATGTAACTTTTACGGGTATTCATGGAATTAATATTTTTAAAGCAGATGTACTGGCTATGTTGTTTGTAGGTGGTATGATTCCTGTTGTTTTTTCTGCTTTGGCTATGAAATCGGTAGGAAAAGCGGCCATGCAAATGGTGCAAGAGGTACGTCGTCAGTTTAGAGAAATTCCCGGTATTATGGAAGGAACCGGAACTCCGGAATATGCAAAATGTGTGGATATTTCTACCAAAGCGGCTCTAAAAGAAATGTTATTACCCGGATTACTAACCATTATTACTCCTATTATTATTGGGTTGCTTTTTGGGGCAGAACCTCTGGGAGGTTATATGGCCGGAGTTTGTGTGAGTGGTGTTATGTGGGCTATATTCCAAAACAATGCAGGAGGAGCTTGGGATAATGCTAAAAAATCGTTTGAAGCTGGTGTTGAAATTAATGGTGAAATGACCTACAAAGGAAGTGATGCACACAAAGCTGCGGTTACTGGAGATACTGTAGGAGATCCTTTTAAAGATACTTCGGGACCTTCTATGAATATTTTAATTAAATTAACCTGTTTGGTAGGTTTAGTGATTGCCCCTATTTTAGGAGGGCATGCAACCGATACGGCAAATTTAGATGAAGAAACTGAAATGGTTTTTATTTCTGAAGATGGAACCAAAACGATATTGAGTGATAAAGTTGCGACTACGGAAGTGGGTCAAATCTCTAAAGAAGTTAAAGTTGAAATGAGTGTTGAAGGAGAGGAGACGGTTGCAACCGTGATTATTGAAACCACGAAGGATGGAGAAACCACTACCGAAACTAAAACTTTCCGTGGAACCGAAGCAGAAGTGAAAGCACAATTAGAAGCCATGAAAGAAGCTGAAATAAAAGTGGAAGCAGGTAAAAAAGTGATTAAAGAAGTTATTGAAGAAGTAGAAAAAAGCTAATTCCAATTTTCTCTACAAACAAAAAAACCCGAACACAGTTCGGGTTTTTTTATCGACTTTTTTAAAATAATCCGTGTAATTCGGCATCAATCTTATTAATGACTTCGCCCAAATCTTCGGGTTTATCCACAAAGTTGATATTGTCTACATCAATGATTAATAGATTTCCTTTATTGTATCCATGGATCCACGCTTCGTAACGTTCATTTAAACGGCTTAGATAGTCAATGCTAATAGAGTTTTCATACTCGCGCCCTCGTTTGTGAATTTGGTTTACCAAATTTGGAATCGAGCTTCGAAGGTAAATCAATAAATCAGGTCCTTTGGTAACACTTTCCATTAAATCGAATAGCGCTCGGTAATTTTCAAAATCGCGATTGGTCATCAATCCCATGGCGTGGAGATTGGGTGCAAAAATGTAGGCATCCTCATAAATGGTGCGGTCTTGAATAACACTTTTTCCACTTTCGCGAATGTCTAAAATTTGACGGAAACGACTGTTCAAAAAATAAATTTGAAGATTAAAAGACCAACGTTCCATTTGGTTGTAAAAATCATCCAAATAAGGATTGTCTTCTACATCCTCAAAATGAGCTTTCCACTTATAATGTTTGGAGAGTAAACGCGTTAGCGTAGTTTTTCCAGAGCCAATATTTCCTGCAATGGCAACGTGCATATTTGTTATTGCTTGGGTTGGGTTAGTGTAAAAGTATAGAGTGTTTTACCGTCGTAAAGATACAGGAAATCTTGCGTTAGCTGCAAGTCTTTTATGGGTTTTTCGTTCAAGGTACCACTTATGGGATAAACAGTGTTTTCTTTCAAAAGAAACAGTTTATTCTCTTTTAATCCTAGCAGTGTGTCATTATTTGCCACTATTTTTGAAAATCTTTCCAAAGTATTTTCAAAAAGTAAACTTCCGTAGAGATTGATTTGTCTCACTGTAGTTTCGGTAAGTAAAAAACAACTGTTAAAATTACTTGCCTGATTCAATAATTTTCCCGGAAAGGGTTGTGACACTTGGGTTCTTTGTTGGTTTCGGTATTGATATAATTCCAGTTGTTGGGTGTCGGCATTAAAAATCCAAAGTTTATTATTTCCTGCATTGGTAGCAGTACTTACATTTAAAAATGAAGGAAGATCATTAAAGTTTATTCGCTCTTTTTCATTTAAACGGTTGTCTAAAAACACCACCGTATTCATTTCAGCATAAAAAACGACCACATTTAATGGGTTAATAATATCTACTGAAGCGATCGGTCCTAATTGAAAATCTTGAAACCTAAAAGCTCCTAATTCGCCTTCCTTAAATAGTACATTATTTTTGGTGAAATAGATGTGTTTGTAAGCATCGAAACCAATAAATGCATCGGCTTGCAAAGCTGTTTTATTAACTAGTGTAAGCTCTTGCGCCCAAAAGGGATGTACCATAAAAAGAAAAACCAATAACAACCTCATACCTTCACAAGGTACAAAAACCATATTAGATTTAACACACTAATTGATAGCCGTATCCGCGAACATTAATAATTTGCACGTTGGTATCTTTTTTAAGCTTTTTGCGGAGTTTAGTAATAAAAACATCCATACTTCTGGCGTTAAAAAAATCATCGTCTCCCCATAATTTTTTTAAAATAACAGACCGTTCCAGCACTTTATTTTTATTCTGAAAAAGATGAAACAGTAAATGGGCTTCGCGATGGGTCAACGACATGGGTTTTTCATCCTGAAATTGAAGAATTTGTTTCTTTACGTGAAAAAAATAGTTTCCAATAGTTAGTTCCGGAGTTTCTGGAGCAGAGGAGTATTTTAGCAGATTTTCAATTCGAACAATTAACTCTTCCATACTGAAAGGTTTTTTCAAATAGTCATTTCCGCCCAATTGAAAACCTTCAACTACATCCTGAGTTTGTGATTTTGCGGTTAAAAAAAGTATAGGAACCGCTGTATTGTGTTTTCTAACTTCTTTGGCGAGTGAAAATCCGTCCATTTTTGGCATCATTACATCCAACACCAAGATAGTGGGGGTTTCTTTCTGAAAAGCCTCCCAAGCGATTTTACCATCTTCACACAATAGCACAGAAAACCCTCTGCTTTCAAGACTTTCCTTAACGATTTGCCCTAAAGACGGTTCGTCTTCAGCAAGAAGTATTTTTATGGTTTTAGCCATGC
This sequence comes from Flavobacteriaceae bacterium, assembly GCA_041392125.1. Lineage (GTDB taxonomy): Bacteria > Bacteroidota > Bacteroidia > Flavobacteriales > Flavobacteriaceae > Halomarinibacterium. The sequence goes on from JAWKMR010000006.1 coordinate 53,954, forward strand.
GGGAGTAGTATGTTAAAGGTGGTTTGGGGTTGGGGTATAAGCTCTATGAAGCCTTGATGTTTTTCAATTATTTTTTTGGTGTAATAAAGACCAATTCCAAAGCCTTTTATATCATGAGTATTCCCTTTAGGTACACGATAAAATTTTTCGAAAAGTTGTTTTTTATGTGTTTCATTTAAAGAATTTCCCGAATCCGAAATAGCTATTTCTATTGTAGTTTCCTTTTTTTGAAGACTAATGGTAATGGTATCGCCGCCATATTTTAAGGCATTGTCAATAATATTATTAAGTGCATTTTCGAAATGGAAGACGTCTAATTGGAGTATGATGGTATCTTCAGAAGTATTAAAATGAATTATTTTTTCTTTTGTGATAAAGGCTTCTTTCTGAATGGCTTTCTCAACTAAAGCGACCAAATTACAGGACTCTAATTTTAATTTAAGTGCCTCACTGTCTAAGGTGGCAGTTTCCAACAATTTTTCGACCATCACATTCAGTTTATCCACTTGTTCTCGCGATATTTTAGTATATCGATGGTTTTTTTCGGGATTATTTTCGGCATTAAAATTTTGAAGCGCTTCCAAAGCCACGCCCATGGTGGCAATGGGAGTTTTAAACTCGTGGGTAATATTGCTAATAAGGTCATTTTTTAACTCGGCCAACTGTTTTTGTTGACGTATAATTTTCAGTAAATATAAAAGTGAGGCAAGTATTCCACTAACCAGTAAAAAGGAAAGGAATATACCCAATAAATTTCTTTTTAAAACGATATAGGTGATGTTGGAAAAATGTATGGATAGTTTGGTTCCCTGCATAAAAAAGGGGGATTTTGAAACAGTTTCCAAGGATGCCATTTCAATAATATCGGGGCGAAGGGTTTCATTTTTCCCAAAAGGAGTTGCTGTACGCAAGCCGTAATCAACACGAATATTTTTTCGTTGTAATTCTTCACTTAATAAACTATCAATTTTAGCTAAGGATAGCTCATTTTCTGAAAACGAGACAATAATTTTTGAGGATAGAATTTCAACTGGATTAGAAACCGAATCCATAAACTGTAGTAAATGGGTTTCCTTATTTTTTAAAGTACTACTGTCGTTGAACGAAATATTGATACCCAGGCTATCTTTAAAATGAGATTTAAAAATGGTAATGCCTTCAGTTAGGGTATCCAGTTTAAAAGTTTCATCAAGTAAAGAATCTGTTTTAAATGAAAATTGACGGTAGTTTTTTTTATCTGAAAAATGTATGGAATCACCTATAAATTTATAGGAACTGCTTGTAGCCAATTGTGTATAATACTGGTCTACAGCATTGTCTAAACTTGTTTGCACATCATTTATCAATTGCTGCTTTCCTACTTGGTAATTTTTATAATTCCAATACGCCTGAATACAAAGCGTTGCCAAAATTACGGTAGCAATAAAATAAAGAATTCTTTTTTCTCTTAAGGCATTCATACTTCAAAAATAGTAAGTATAAATTGGGTAGCCATAGTTCGTTAACACACGTTAACACTCCTTAACCTAAAAATTTAAAAGGGGATTGCATCTTTGTGAAACAATTTTAAAGATTTAGATATGAAAACAATTACACACCTTTCCCTTTTATTCGCCTTCCTTATGTGCCATCATTTTTATGCGCAACAAATGGAAGGGATTGCAACCTATAAAAGCCAGAGAAAAATGGAAATTAAATTAGATAGTACCATGAACGATGCCATGCAGGAGCAAATTAGGGCGATGCTCAAAAAGCAATCGGAAAAAGAATTTACGCTGGAATTTACCCAAAATGAATCTCGTTACAAAGAAGTAGCAAAATTAGACAATGAAACTACCTTAAGTGGTGGCGGAATGCAGATAGTAGTGGCCGGCAATGGGGGAGGCAATGATGAACTCTATAAAAATTTGAAAGAAAATAGATATGCAGACCAAGTGGAACTATTTGGAAAAGAGTTTCTTGTAAAAGACAATCTTGAAAAACGTGACTGGAAACTCGAAAAAGAAACTAAAAATATTGGTGAGTATACTTGTTTTAAAGCGACCTATGTTACTACCAGAACGGTGATGACGTCTATGTCTTCTTCCGAGGAAGGAGAAAGTAAAAATAATGAAACTACCTCTGAAGAAGAAGTACTGGTTACGGCTTGGTACACCCCACAAATTCCTGTGCAAAATGGTCCTTCCCAATACCACGGTTTACCGGGATTAATCCTTGAACTTAATGATGGCAGTGAAACCATTCTTTGTAGTAAAATTATATTAAATCCAGAAAAAGGAATTTTCATTAAAGAACCCAAGAAGGGGAAAGTAGTCTCCGATGAAGAATATCAAACTATTATAGAAAAGAAAATGAAAGAAATGAATGAACAATTTGAAGGAGATGGCAGAAAACAAGGGGGGCATCAAATGAGCATTCGTATTGGAGGATAAATAAAACTTTTTTCCCGCAAAGGAGTCTAAGGTTTTTTAAGCAAAAATTGTACTTTGCTTTACTTTTAAAAACCTATAGTATGAAATCTTTTGCAACCATTTTTATCGCCCTCTTTTCTGTCGTTTCCTATTCCCAAACTATTAGTGGTAAGGCGTATTATGAATCCAAAACAACCGTTGATATGGAAAATTTTGGCAATAGAGAAATGAGTGAGGATATGAAGAAACAGATAAAGGAACGAATGAAAAATTTTCTGGAAAAAACGTATATCCTCACTTTCACTGGGAACGAGTCCATCTACCGCGAAGAAGAAAAACTAGAAGCAACTAACGATGGTCGGGGTTTTGGGATGATGATGAGTAGTTTCTCGGCCGGTGATCAATATAAAAACTTAGAAACTAATCAATTACTGGAAGAAAGAGAATTTTTTGGGAAGCAATTTTTAGTAAAAGATACCATAGCCAATTTATCTTGGGAAGTGGGGAAAGAATCGAAGCAAATTGGACAATATATAGCTATAAAAGCTACTGCCAAAAAGCAAGTGGATCCTAATGATATGAGTATGCTTCGCAGAAGAAGAGACAGAGATAATGATGAAAAGAAAGAAACTGAAAAGGAAAAAGATAGCGCCCAAGTTTCAGATCCTATGGAAGATTTAGAAATCCCCAAAGAAGTCTTGGTAACGGCGTGGTTTACCCCTCAAATTCCAGTAAAAAATGGACCGGGAGAATATGCAGGTTTACCGGGATTAATTTTAGAATTAAATATAGACAGAACTACGATTCTTTGCTCTAAAATCATCTTAAACCCAAAAGAGGCTGAAATAATTCAACCACCCACGAAAGGGAAAGAAGTAAGTCGTGAAGAATACAACAAAATTGTAAAAGAGAAAACCGATGAAATGCGCGAAAACTTTCGCAATAGTGGAGGAAGACGTAACGGAGGCGGAAGACGTTTTGGAGGATAAAAATGATATTAATTGAATGAATAAATTACTTTTTTTACTATTGCTTTTTTCGTCTTTTTTGGCTACTTCGCAAAGCATTAAGCTTCGCGGTTTTATAAAAGACAGTATTGGTGAACCGCTGGAATTAGCCAATGTAATTGCCACTGTAAAAGCCTCCGGAGATATTGAGTCCTATGCCATTACCAATTACGAAGGACGATTTCAGTTAGATCTTCCCGTAAATAATGCCTACCTCTTACGAGCTAGTTTTTTGGGGTACGAGACCCAAGAAAAAGAGGTGGTTGTACCCGAAAATGCAAGCGACCTTTCTTTAAACTTTAACTTAAATCCGCAAGCAAATCAGTTGGACGGGGTGGAAATAGTCTACGAGATGCCAGTTACTGTGAAAGGCGATACCATTGTCTATAATGCCGATTCTTTTAACCGTGGAGATGAAAAAAAACTGGGGGATGTGATGAAAAACCTTCCGGGAGTTGAAGTCAATGAGGATGGCGAAATTGAAGTGGAAGGAAAAGCGGTTACCAAAGTCATGGTTGAAGGAAAAGATTTTTTTGATGGAGACTCCAAATTAGCGACTAAAAATATTCCGGCTAATGCTGTTGATAAAGTGGAAGTTCTTCGAAATTATAGTGAAGTAGGACAGCTAAGCAGTGTCACCAATAATCAGGATAATGTGGCGATAAACATTAAACTGAAAGAAGGAAAAAAGAATTTTTGGTTTGGTGAAATTACCGCCGGTTCCGGACTTGATGCCGAAACCGAAGCACGCTATTTAGTGCATCCCAAATTATTTTATTACAGTCCCAAGTACAGTATTAATTTTATTACCGATTTTAATGATATTGGGGAAGTGCCATTTACGTGGCGGGATTATTTCAATTTTACAGGAGGGTTTAGAAATTTTAATAGAGGTGGGGGCACTAATTTTACGATTCGTGAAAACGATTTAGGTTTTGCCGTGGCACAAAACAATAGAGCCAATAGTATTGAAACAAAATTTTTGGCAGGCAACTTTAGTTATGCAGCTACACAATCACTCGACTTAAGTGGCTTCGGAATACTTTCCGATAATAAGACGAATATGGTCACTAATTCGCTTACACAATATATTGCCTCAGGCGTTACTGAAAGTATTCAGAGTAATTCCAATCAGCATAACCAATTGGGAATGTTGAAATTGAGTGGGGTGTACAAACCTAGTGTGAATTTGCAAGCAGATTACGATGTATTACTGAAAGCTTCAAAACAAACTGAAAATGATGAGACACTATCTTTATTTCAGGATTTCAGCAATACTATTTCAGAAAATAAAGAAAATAAACCTGCGTCCATAAACCAGAATTTAAATGTGTATTACACCTTAAATGAGGATAACATTTTTGCCGGACAAGTACAACATTTACTGCAAGAGGAAGATCCATTCTACAATGCCATAACCGATTTATTGCCCTTTGCCGGAGTGTTGCCGGTAGATACGCTTCAGAATAGATATAATATAAATCAGCAAAAAAATAGTAAAACCCACAAGTTAGACGCCAAGGTAGATTACTACCACATTATCAATAATAAAAGTAATATCAATCTTACGCTGGGGAGTACGTTAAGCACTCAAAAATTTAATTCCTATATGTTTCAATTGTTAGATAATGGAGTGCGGGAGGATTTTTCACAAACTCCTGAAATTGATGGCGAAACGCAACCGCTTTTAAATGATGTAACCTACAACTTTAGTGATATTTTTCTTGGCTTGCATTATAAATTTAAATCGGGGCAGTTTACGTTTTCCCCGGGGGTTACGCTTCACAATTACAACCTTAAAAATGAACAATTGGGGACTTCAGAAACCCAAAACGATTGGCGATTATTGCCCGATGTTTTTGGGTTGTGGGAAATTAAAAAGAGTGAAAGTTTGCGATTCAATTATTCGCTTTCTGCGGAATATACCGATGTAAATAATTTTGCCGAGGCTTATGTTTTCAATAATTATAATAGATTATTTCGAGGAAATCGATTGTTGGAAAATTCATTTTCACATAACTATAACCTAACGTATTTCAGTTTTAACTTATTTAATTACACCAATATTTCCGGATCTTTAAATTATACCCGAAGGGTGAAAGGGATTAAAAATAATTCACAGATTGTAGCTATTAATCAGGTGACTGTTCCTTTGAATATTGATAGCAATTTTCCGGATGAAACGGTTTCGGCTTTTGGGCGTTTCAGCAAGCGAATTAAAAAAATTGAACTAGCAGCCAATGCCAATGTAAGTTTGAGTACCTCTAATAATAGTATCAATCAAACCATTCAGAAAAGTGAAAGTTTTACGCAAAATTACCGGATAAGTGCGAGAAGCAGTTTTAAGGAGTGGCCTAATTTTGAGGTAGGGTACAACCTCACTTTAAATAAGTATAATAATGGTGGTTTGGAACAAACATTTTACACCCACCGCCCTTATGTAAATACCGATATTAATTTCTTAAAACATTTTTCACTTTCTGCCAATTGGGATTTATATAATTATACTAATAAAGCAAAAACGGTAGAAAACAACTATTCGTTTTTAAATGGTACCTTGTATTTTCAAAAAGGTGAAAGTCCTTGGGAATTTTCCCTTCAGGCCACAAATATTTTAAATACAGGAGCGACCAATAACGATAGCTTTAATGAGCAATTTAATACCACAAGTCAATACTTTGTACTACCTAGAATTGTGATGTTTGTGGTGAAATACGATTTGTAAATCTTCATAAAAATCTAAAGTTTTTTCACAATTTGATATTTTATTAACGGAATTATAATACACTTTATCTAAAAACTTCCTTCGGTTTAAGAAAATTTTAATAAATTGTTGCTTCTAACTAATCAAATATCTCATCATGAAAAGAAAGCTATTCTTTGTTTTGATGTTGCTTCCATTCTTGGTTTTCTCTCAAAGCCGAATAGGTAAAGTAGCAGACGAAATTGTTACTCAAAAAATCAAACCCGGAAAATTTCAAGCCTACGAGCTTTTTAATACGGGATTTACAAAAGCCAGTGGCACTTATAAAAATGCTGTAAGAGAGGGTATCGTACTCGATTTTAGTGCCTCTAAAGTTGTGCAACTGGTTAACAACAACCCAAAGGATATTTCCATAACGCTTCCCATCAATGAGCGGGGAGAAACGGTTACCCTTGAGCTTTTGCAGAACGATATTTTTTCTTCAAGTTTTAATGTGCGTACCAGCGATGGTAGGGACATTACAAGCACCATGGATAGAGGGAAACATTACCGAGGTATCGTTTCTGGAAAGCCTCACTCATTAGTTAGTTTAAGTATTTTCAATAATGAGGTCATGGGTTTCATCACTATGGGGGATGGAAATTATGTAATTGGTCGATTGCAAGATTCTAATAGCAAACACATTATTTATAATGATCGTGATTTATTGTTGGAAACCCCATTAAATTGTGATACTCCTGACGATGGTGTAGGCTACACTGCAGAGGAATTACAAGCACCTCTAAACCGAGATCCCGGTGATGTGGTTTGTATTTATGTAGAAGCAGGGGATTCGGTATTTACTAGTTTTGGAGGAAATTTAACAAACACCACCAATTTTCTCAATGGTGTTTTTGCGCAATCCTATGTTATTTATGCTAACGAAGGAATTGCCATGCAAACGTCGGAAATGTTTATTTGGACAACAGCCGATCCCTATAATGGTGGAAATACCAGTACGCAACTTTCCACATTTCAAGCGCAAACTTCCTCTATTAACGGAAATTTGGGGCATTTGGTAGAGGTACAGAATATTGGAGGTCTTGCAGCAGGTTTTAGCGGTATTTGTGCGGCCAATGTAGATGACAGTCTTTGTTTTAGTGGTTTTTCAGGGACTAGTTTCAATACGGTTCCTACCTTCTCTTTCAATGTGATGATCATCACCCACGAAATGGGCCACTTACTAGGCTCACGCCATACACACGCCTGTGTTTGGAACGGCAACAACACGGCCATTGATGGCTGTGCTGGTTTTGTTGAGGGTAGTTGTCCTTTGCCTCCCTCACCTCCTGGGGGCGGAACCATTATGAGTTATTGTCACAACGACCCTGTTGGGGTAGATTTTACACAAGGATTTGGGCCACAGCCCAATGCAGTTATTGTAAATACTGTAAATACTCCGGGAAACTGTTTGATAGGTACTTGTAATGCACCTCCGGCAAACGATTTATGTGCTAATGCACAACCCATGAACTGTGGCGATACGGTAAGTGGAGATACCACCATGGCTACTTTTGATAATGTTGGATTTTGTGGAACAACCAATACCGCACCCGGTGTTTGGTATAGCTTTACTGGTTTTGACGGACTGGCGACATTGAGTACCTGTAATCAAGCAGCCTACGATTCAAAAATCTCTGTATTTACTGGCTCTTGTGGAGGCTTAGTATGTGTAGGAGGGAACGACGATGGGCCCGGATGTTCAGGATTTACTTCACTACTAAATGTTTGTGTTACCGCTGGGCAAACCTATTATGTATTAGTTCACGGCTTTGGTAGTGCTGTGGGTACATTTAATCTTACCTTAACGTGTACGCCTTCTACGGTAGCAATAACATGCCCTCCTACTATTAATGTAGAAGGCTGTGGACCGGGAGATGCGCCCGCACCTTACAATTCAATAGCAGCATTCCAAGCAGCAGGGGGAACAGTAACTGGAGCAACGTCTATTGCAATGACTAATCAAACAGTATCAGGTTCTTGTCCTTATACTATAACAAGAACCTATACAGCTACAGATGGCTGTGGTTTTACCGCCACTTGTAACCAAACCATTATTGTGGATGATACAACAACGCCTACCATTACCTGTCCTCCAGATACTACTGTAGAATGTAATTCTGGCGGAATTGCTACAATAACTGGAACCGATACAGCAAGTTACACCGGTGCAAATATTAGCTGGAGTGATTCCACCACGGGGGTTGTAGGAACTCCTACTGCTAATCTAACTGGTATTCCTGCGGGAGCAACCATCACCGATGTTAATGTGGATATTGGTATTGACCATAGTTGGGTTGGTGATTTGGAAATACGTCTTACTAGCCCAGATGGAACAACGGTCCTCTTAGCCGACAATCCTGGTTGTGGTAATACCGATAATGTAAATGTCACTTTTGATGATGCTGCAGGACCCTTTTCTTGTGTTGGAGGAGTTAGCACAGGTACAACCTCTGAACTTTGTCCCGGAAATTATGCTACAAATGCAGCTATCAACGGTCCTATGCAAGGTCTCAATCCACTTTCAGTATTGAATGGTGAAACTGCTTCGGGTATTTGGACACTCCAAATAAATGATACTGTTGGTGGTGATGGTGGCTGTATACAGGTTTATTCTGTTGATGTATCTTGGGAAGCGCAAATTACGGTCGCAGGTGACCCTACCAATCCCGCAATTACTGGTTTCGCCACTGCCACAGATAATTGCACAACCACAATATCCTATACAGATGCATCGGCTCCCGGCTGTGGAAACACCCAAGTGATTACACGTACTTGGACAGCAACGGATGGCTGCGGAAATTCTGCAAGTTGTAATCAAATTATAAATGTAGTAGATACTACGCCTCCTTCAATTAGTTGCCCTGCAGATGTGTCATTGGTCAATGATCCGGGTGTTTGTGGTGCAGCATTAGATTTTTTAACTCCCAGACTGGTTGCGATAGAGAGAGGTGGTGGAAATCTATTGCAATTAAGCTTATATGACGCTAATACTTATGCATTAATTTCAACAGAACCGTTAACTCCTAGTGGTGTTTATACAGTTTCTTTTGGAGTAGATTTTAATCCTGCTGATGGCTTAATTTATGCAGTTTTATGGAACGGTTCTGCTAGAACTTTAGTATCCATAGATCCTTATAATAATCACGCAATCACTGTAATTGGTAATACCAATGAACCCATTTCTGATATTGCTTTTGATAATAATGGAAATCTTTGGGCTATCACTGGTGGTGCTGCAGGAGCTAATCCAAACAGTTTGGTTACCCTTAATTTAGCAACAGCAGCTTCAACCTTACAATTGGGTGGGTTCCCCGGAGGAGCGAAAGGAATTGCTTATGATTGGGCAGCCAACAGAATCTATACACATACCAATACTGGGGTTAGTAATTTAAGTATAATTAACCCAGTAGGTCCAACTGTAGAGAGTACCTCAGGATTAAGTACAAATTTTGCAGGTGCTACTACAATGTCCGTTACCAATAATGGTACATTATTAATTGGCGACTTTGCTTCCAATTGGTATTCTATAGATGCACCCACAGGAAATGTAACAGGCCCTGTTGGAGCTTCGACTTTGCCGGTGTCATTTGGTAATTTCAATTATGTAAATTCTTTTGATACCTGCGGTTCAGTAACCATCACTTCGAGTCCTGCCAGTGGAAGTGTCTTTGCTGTTGGTACAACGACAGTTACGGTTACTTCTGAAGATGATTGTGGAAATACATCAACCTGTACTTTCGATGTTACAGTTTCTGATAACGAACCTCCGGTAGCCGTTTGTCAAAATATCACTGTTCAGCTAGATGCCAGTGGAAATGCTTCTATTGTAGCTGCTGATGTTGATGGCGGTAGTACCGATAACTGCGGAATTGCTACTCTTGCTGTCGATATAGATACCTTTGATTGTAGTGATGTAGGACCAAATAATGTTGTGCTTACGGTTACAGACGTAAATGGTAACAGTTCACAATGTACAGCAATTGTAACAGTAGAAGACAATGTTCCTCCGGTAGTTTCGTGTCCTGCGGATATTGTGGCCAATAACGATACAGGAGTTTGTGGTGCTGCAGTTACTTATGCACCGGCTCTTGCTACAGACGCCTGCGGAATAGCTTCCGTAGTTCAAACCTCACCCGATCCTAATGTATTGGGCTCCGGCGATGTATTCCCTGTGGGAACGACTACTGTTACCTTTACAGCAACCGATGTGAACGGAAATACCAATACGTGTAGTTTTGATATCACTGTTATTGATAATGAAGATCCCGTAGTAGCCTGCCAGAACATCACGGTAGAATTGGATGCCAACGGTGATTACAACCTAACTCCTGCTGAAGTAATTGCCAGTGCCACGGATAACTGTGGTATTGCATCTATTGAATTTGCAGACCCGTTAAATTCAGATTTCACGGAGTGTGGTCCTTCAGGCTTACCTATTCCGGCTACCGGAACATCCGGAAATATGGATCCGTCTCCTGCAGTAGTTACTACGGTAGGAACCGTAGGTGTAGACTATGCTATAGAGCGAGTAGATTTAGACTTAAACCACACTTTTGATGGTGACTTATTAATATCTCTAACCTCTCCCAATGGATTGGTATTAGACCTTTCCAGTGGAAATGGTGGTGGTGGTGATAACTATACCAACACGATATTTATGGACGGCTTCCCAAGTATTACTACGGGATCTGCTCCGTTTACAGGAACCTTCCAACCCGAAGGTGGCCCCATGAATCCATTCTTTGCAGGCGAGCCTGTGAATGGTAACTGGACGTTAAATATTACGGATCAATTTGGTGGTGACAGCGGTGTGTTGAACAACTACTGTATCACCTTTACATCGTTGGCACCGGCTACGGTACCAAGTATTGATTTAACCTGTGCCAATGTAGGAGTCAATACCTTTACAGTAATTGTAACAGACGTTAACGGAAACACCTCAAGTTGTGAGACGGAAGTTACCGTAGAAGATAATATTGCTCCTGTAATTGCGTGTATTGGAGAACCTGTTCCTGTAACCGATTCCGTTTCAGATAACCCGGGACTTCCATTTGGAGCTTCTCCAACGACTATTACCAGCACCATTGATGTGACCGATGATTTTGTGATTAACGACCTTGATGTAGATTTAGATATTTCACATACTTGGGTAGGAGATATTATTGTTGAAATCCAATCTCCTGCAGGAACTTCAGTAACCATTGTAGATCAACCAGGATCTCCTGTTACCGTGGATGGATGTCCCGGTCAGAATATGGTGGTAACCCTTGATGATGAGGCAACTTTACCTATTGAAGACGAGTGTGGTGCCGGTGTTCCTTCTATTAGCGGAACCTTTACCCCTAACAACCCGCTTTCTGCCTTTGATGGGGAAAGCACTCTGGGAACTTGGACCATCACGGTAACCGATGCTTTCCCTGCACTTGATGATGGAGTATTGAACAGCTGGGGCTTAAGTTATACCCACGATGTTACTGCAGCTCCTTACGAAGCTATATTAGATGGCACCACTGGAACAGTGACTGTAAATGCGAGTGATTTATTGTTAAGTGTTGATGAAGCTTGTGGTTATACAGTTTCCTTTGGAGCAGCTGGTTCTCCAATTAACGAATGTGGCGATGGATTGCCTGCAGCTATCGATGAGAACTTACCTCCAACAGAATCTACTGCTACGGTAGCAGAATCTGGAATCTTAGGAACCGATTATGCGATAGATACCGTTACCTTAGATATTACCCACACTTTTGATGGAGACTTAGACATTGAGTTAATTTCTCCTACAGGTACAGTATTGATGCTATCTGATCAAAACGGCGGCGGCGGCGACAACTATACCGGAACGGTGTTCCAGGATGGTGGTGCAGACATTACAGCAGCTAGTGCTCCATTTACCGGAACCTTTGAACCAGAGGGAGGTACTTTTGCCGCTACATTTGCTGGTGAGGAAATTAATGGTGGATGGGTACTTAGAGTAACCGATAACTTTGGAGGTGACCAGGGAACCTTAGATACTTATTGTATCAACTTCATCCCATTAGAAAGCTCAACGATAGAGTTCACTTGTGATGACTTGGGTCTTAACCAGGTAGATGTAACGGTGACTGATGCTAGTGGAAACCAATCTACTTGTACAGCAACGGTAAATGTTATCGACAATACCGATCCTATCTTAGTTTGTATGGATGCTACGGTAGAACTGGATGAAAATGGTATGGCTGAAGTAACTCCAGACTTGTTTATTGACTTGGCCAATTCCTTCGATGCCTGTGGTATTACCATCACGGCGGTAGATGTAACCGATGTTACTTGTGACGATATAGGAACTGCAATCACTGTTACGGTATTTGCCAGCGATGCCAGTGGAAACTTAGCTTCTTGTACGGCTACCCTAACGGTAGTAGACCTACTTGGCCCAACCATCGAAGGATGTCCTGCAGACTTAACTGTAGATCCGGGACCACTTAACTTGTTCTATGAGCTACCAGATTACTGGGCTCAAGGAGGTATCACCGCAGTGGACAACTGTACCGATCCGGTGACTATCTTTAGCCAAAGTCCGGCTCCGGGTACTTTATTACCCGATGGAGTGTATACCATCTCTATTTGTGCTACCGATGAGTACGGAAATGAGGGTTGTTGTACCTTCGAGCTTACCGTAGAAAGTATCCTTGGTATTAATGACAATAATGTAGACATTTCTACGATTGTAATTTATCCTAACCCTGCAAAAGCAGTAGTAAATATCAGTAACCCACAATCTGTTGATTTGCAAAGTGCTAGTATTTATGATTTAACCGGTAAACTGGTTAGGACGTATGACCTTCGAGGAATGGGAACAGAGAAGACGTTAAACATATCTATGTTAGCATCTGCGACCTATTTAGTTTATATTCAAGCTGAAAATGGTGCTATAACGAAACAGCTTATTAAGGAATAGAAGTTAAATTTGATTTATTAGTAAACCCCTTCAATGTAAAAGTTGAAGGGGTTTTGTTTTATAATACGTCAATTGCCTTATTTCAGAATATTGAAAAATAGCACAATTTTATACAGTAAAAACCATACGCTATGAGACAACTTACATTTTTGTTATTTTTTATTACTTTCTTTTCGTTTGCGCAGGATTATCCTATGGGAATGGTTTGGGATGAAGAATCTTACCGGAGCATTCCTTATAAAATTGAATTTACAGCAGCAACCTACACCAATCTGCCAACTAGTTACTCTTTAGAACAATATGCTCCAACCCCCGGCAACCAAGGCAGGTACGGAACTTGTGTAGCTTATGCAAGTGCTTATGGCTTAAGAACGATTATGCTTGCAAAAGACTTAGGACTAACAGATAAACAAACAATAACTGCGAATGCTTTATCACCTTCTTTTGTATATTCAATAATAAAAAGAGAAGACGATTTAGATTGTAGCAAGGGAGCTAATCCAAAGTTTGGATTAGAAGCTTTAAAAGTAGCTGGAGCTCCAACCTTACGTTCGTTACCGTACCAATGTAATCCCGAAATAAGTACCGAAGTACAACTGGAAGCGATTGATTATCGCATACGGGATTATCAAACATTGTTCTTTTTTGATGCACAAGAATATGGGCAAAAAACCAATGCCACTAAAAAAGCACTTACCGAAGGATATCCTGTTTTGTTAGGAATGAAACTTCCGCAAAGTTTTTTTAAAGCTACCAATACTTGGCGTTCATTAGAAGCTGAAAAAGGAACCGTAGCAAGTCAGCATGGGTATCATGCCATGGTGGTTATTGGGTACGATGACAATTATGAAGGGGGAGCTTTTCGCCTTATGAATAGTTGGGGAACAGCTTGGGGAGATGGTGGATTTATTTGGGTTCCTTACAATGAGTACGAAACTTGGGCCATGGGAGCACTACAACCATATAGTTATTATATTCGAAAAAATAGTGATGGGAAACCGTCGCTACCTTCGGTTCCTAAGACCATTCCGAATACTCCTAATCAGCCCAATAGACCCGAGTTGCCAAGAGTGGAACCTAATAACCCTAATCAGCCCATAAGACCTACCCTTCCTGCGGGACAGGTAGATCCAAATCCTATTTCAGGCAAGTTGCCGGAAGGAAGTCTAAAATTTGAAACAAATACTGGAACAACTATGGAAGTTACGCGTGTTTCTACACGTAATCTTTTTGTAGATGATGATGTAGAGGGTGAAGATTTGGTAGCATATAGAATGAAAGAAAGCTATGTATCCGGAACTCGTTTCAGATTTTATCTTAAAAATGTAAATGAAGGGTATATCTATGCTTTTGCTACAGATTTAACACAAAAAATAAATAAAATTCTGCCTTTTGAGGATGGCATGTCTCCACTTATAGGCGCTAATTCTGAATTGGCTTTCCCCAGTGAAAAGAAAGTAATACGAATGGATAATAACCCGGGGACTGATTATCTATTAATTCTTTTCAGTCAGCAAAAATTAGATGAAAAGGAATTACTAGAAAAGATGCAAAATACCGAAGGTTCTCTTACTTCTAAAATTAAAGCTGCCTTAGGAGAAGTGCTTATCGATAAGAGTATGGTGGATTATGCTTCTGGAACGCCAGGGTTTAAAGTAAAGGAAGGTGCTCAAGGCTATGTAGTGCCTTTAATGGTTGAGCTAACCCATAATTAATTATGAAAAGGCTATTTCTGTGTATTAGTTTTCTGGTAGTGTTTGCTTTGCAAGCACAGCAAGAATTTGTGGTGCAAAGCAATCATTCAGAGTCTATATCTCAATCTGCATTAGATGCTAAACGAGGTGTTTTAGTTACCTATGGATACATGGATAAAACCCTAAAATTCTGGGATGAAAAAACAGGGTTGCTTTATAAAACGTTGGATTTTGCAAACTCAATTACAGCTATTGAAATAAATGAAGCCGAAGGAAAAGCGTATGTTTTGGCAGACAATACCATCTCCGTTTTTAGTACTGAGACTTTCGAAAAATTAAAAGACTATCCACTGGGTAGAATTTATTCCATTCATTTTCTTCAGTTTCAGGGGAAAGGGCGTTTAGTGCTATTTGCTAGAGATCAAAATTATATGACTACCCTTTACGCGTTAGATGAAACTGCAGGTTCTTTTCATGAGGCTGGAATGCAGCCCTTTCCGGGAGAGGGGGAGATAAATTATTTTCGATTTACTCCAGACGGGAAAAGAGCATTTATTTCTTCAAATTATGGCGATAATTATCTTTTTTCAACGGAAACGGGAGAATATAAAGAGCTTAATAGTGACATTGTTGCCATGTTCAATAATGGAGATGTGCTGCGAGCTATTTATGATATGGATGCCAATAGAGCGGTTTTTATGCGCTTAGACGCTTCTAGAAAAGTACTTTGGAATAAATCTTTCCCAATTGAAGTAGATTATGAAGGTATTCTCATGCCTACTATTTTTGATATCACACTCACCAATGACAGTAAAAAATTCTGGGTTCATACAACTTTTCTTCCCTTGATGCAATTAAATGCCGAAACAGGTGAGGTTATTGGCTCTTTTTCTAATACCGAATTAGCTCACGGAATTATTGATGCTGGAGATTATATCTATGCCCAATTAACCTATAACGGTAATTATGGGAGGTATAAAATTTTCAATGACACCCCTTTAGCGGTTTATGGAAATAATGTTATCGAACCCACACAACTGGTGTCGGTGCATAATGGGGATGCGGTAGAATTGCTATTTTCAGGACAGTACGGAATACAAACCTATTCGCTTTTGGTTCATCCAAAAGTAACACAGCTTACCCAATATAAAACCACCTATAGGGACGACTTTAGTTCGGCAAAAATGATTCCGGATCCATCATCCAACAAGGTTTTTGCTGTAACCCAAACCATAGACCCTATTAAGGTTTTTAAAAGAGGGGAAACCAATAGTTTTGAAGATTTAATTGAAAACTATAAAGACGTAAGACATTCAGATTTTAGTCCAAATACCAAGTTGCTTGCCACCATTTCGTCTAACGAGTTGCGTGTAATTAATACGGAAACAAAAACGGAAATTTTTAATAAACCCATAAGAACCGAAGTAGGTTTTTTTGATAATTCTTTCAGCCTTTCTCCTTACAATAATACAGTAGCTTATACCACGGCAGAAATTCATGCCGATCAAGTTTTTTACGACAAACTGCATTATTTCGATTTTGGAGCCAAAAATGAAAAATGGGTAAAGGATGGAAAATATTTTGCCATTTTTCATATTAACGGAGGAAAAGAAGTATTGGTCTGTAATTCTTCAGCTAATAAAATTGAAATCTTAGATGCGGCTTCAGGAACGGTTAAAAAAAGCTTTGAAGGAGACTTTAAAAACTTAAAAATGGACGG
The DNA here is from genome assembly GCA_041392125.1 of Flavobacteriaceae bacterium. Taxonomy (GTDB): domain Bacteria; phylum Bacteroidota; class Bacteroidia; order Flavobacteriales; family Flavobacteriaceae; genus Halomarinibacterium. Next base: position 70,469 of record JAWKMR010000006.1, read on the forward strand.
CTACTTATCTCCAAATGAAGATTATTTATTGCTCTCAGGATTTACTATTGGAGTATTAGTATATCATATTCCAACAGGTAAAAAGGTACAGTCTTTTAAAATGAATAACTATGGAAAATTCTCCGGTGATTTTGTAGCGAACACTATCATTGCTACCCCAGAATCCGGCGGAATTAAATTTATCGACTACCTCAGCCAAAAGGAATTGGTACGATTGTATGTTTTTGAAGACAAAAGCTGGGTTGCCTATACGCCCGAAGGGTTGTTTGACGGTTCACAGGAAGGTTGGGATAAAGTAACTTTCATAAAAAACAAGAAAATCATTCCGCTGGAAAGTGTTTTTGATAAATTCTATACACCGCGACTTCTCTATCAAATTTTAGGTGAAAAAGACTTTAAATCGAGTGTAAATTTAGAAAGCATGGCGCCGCCGCCCAATCTTTCCTTAACGTATAAGCAAGGTTCTCGAAATTTGTATGTGGATGATGATTCAGTTTCAGAAATAACCGTTGAAAACGAAACAGGAAAAATTCTTTTAGAAGCTATTGCCAAAGGGGATAAAATAAAAGAAATTAGGTTGTTTCAAAACGGGAAATTGGTTGGGAACAACACTCGAAACCTTTTTGTGGACGATGATGACCAAAATCCTAATAAGAAAGAATTAGATATTCAGTTAATTGAAGGACTTAATGAATTTTCTGCAGTGGCTGTAAATTCTCAAGGAACAGAAAGTGTTCCCGAAAAATTAAACGTAAACTACCTTCCAAAACAGCAATCGCTCATTAAGCCACAAGGCATACAAGCGCATTTATTAATTGTTGGGATTGATGAATACCAAAACCCAAAATACAACTTAAATTATGCGGTTGCGGATGCCACAGGATTTAAAGAAAGTTTAGAAAAAGGATTAGCCGCTATTACTTCAAAAACACATGTGTATTTCATTAAAAATAATGAAGCGATTCGAGAGAACATTCTTTCAAAAATTACTGAAATAGCTGGTATGGCAAATCCGCAGGATATATTTATATTTTATTATGCGGGTCACGGAGTAATGAGTGGAAATTCAGAATTTTTCTTAGTGCCTAATGATGTAACTCAATTGTATGGAGATGATGGAGCATTACAACAAAAAGGCATTGCCGCTTCCGAATTGAAGAAAATAGCTTCTGGAATTTTAGCACAAAAGCAATTGTATATTTTGGATGCTTGCCAAAGTGCAGGCGCTTTAGCTACCGTCGCAGCTCGCGGGGCTGTAGAAGAAAAAGCTATTGCGCAGCTGGCGCGTAGTACGGGTACACATTGGCTTACTGCTAGCGGAAGCCAGCAATTTGCTACCGAATTTGATGAATTGGGTCACGGTGTATTTACCTATGCGTTGTTAGAAGCACTTTCCGGAAAAGCTGATAGTGGTGATAAGCGAGTTACGGTAAATGAGCTAAAAGCGTATTTAGAAAGTCGTGTGCCAGAAATTTCTGAAAAGTATAAAGGAAGTCCGCAGTACCCTTCCAGTTTTGGGTTTGGGCAGGATTTCCCGGTGAGTTTAAATTATTAAAATTTTAAAAATATGAAGTATTTATTTTCAAGTGTAGTTGTTTTTTTATTGGTATTGTTGGTTTCGTGCAACAGTTACGGAGATAAAGTAGTTTACGATGGTACAGAAATCTATTATAAAGAGGGAGTTTCAGAAGAAACTGCAAAAGAAATAGGAGAATACCTTCAAGAAATGGGGTTTACAGATGGCTCTGAAAAGTCGGTACAATTAACCAAAGATTCGGTATATAATTTTAGAATGGTAGTGCAAAAGCAATTTGAGACCGATACGACCAAAGATTATAGTTTTATGGCGTTAGGGTTTTTGCTTTCAAGCGAAGTATTTAATGGCGAATCATTAAATTTTCAATTGTGTGACAATACATTTAAAACTGTAAGAACAATTCCGGTGCAAGGTACAGCTAAGTAAATTAGGTTGTTTGTTGTTTATTTAGTTAAGAGGGGTGCTTTTGCCATCCCTTTTTTTATTTAAACTACCTCATAATATCCGTATCCACGGGGGTATAACCCAAATGTCTGCTCATAGACAGTATTTGCCCTTTATGATGAAATTCGTGTGTGGTCACATGCGTAAATAACTTGAGTTTTGGAGCAGTCCCTTTTACGCCGGTTCTAATCTCATAAGGAATTTCAGTTTGAAATTCGGTTTCAATAAATAGCTTCATAAAGCTATTTACCTCATTGTAAATTTCTCGAATTTCTGAAAAAGTATATTTCTTTTCATACTCTAAAAAATCAACGGGTTGTTTCAAAGCTTGAGACTGAATCCAAAATTTGTAACAATTGGCATTATGAAGCAATAAATATTGAATGGAAGCATTTCCAAAACTTGGATTCTTTTGTAAAATATCCTTTATCGAAATACTTTCACAATACTCTAAAAGGACCTCTCTCGAAGAAATTATAAACTCGTATTGCTGTTTTAAATTTTCCAAAATTTATAGCTTCTGGCTCAAATTATACCATCCACCACCATTCATAACTTCTACTCCGTTAGAACGTAAAATAGCTGCGGCGCTACCGCTTCGCATACCGCTGGCACAACAGGTAATTATGGGTTTGTTCCATTTTTTTATTTCTGCCATCCTTGTAGCAACTTGTTGTAATGGAATATTTTTTGAACCGGGAATTGCGCCGCCTTGGTATTCTCCTTTGGTGCGAACGTCTAAAATAATAGCGCCACGACTCGTAAAATCCTGAATTTGTTTTGTTTTATTTCCGAATAAAAAACTGAATATTCCCATAATGTTACCTCGAGCGCAGTCGAGAGGTCTTTTAAAATTAATACTTATTTTTTTAGTAAAGAAAGCCCAGTTTTGATTAAGTGGGCAATTTTTGGTTTACGTGATTGTAGGTCGTTAAGATACTGAAAAACTTTCTGTGAAAAATCTGAATTTGAGTTTGAAACTAATTCATAAATCTCCAACGAAAGTAACCAGTCTTCTGGATAATAAGATTGTAAAATTTGGAATATTTCTGAAAGATGAACTTCATTTTCATCGTTATTTTTTCGATATTCCCTAACGTGTTGGTACAATTTATTCAGATTTTTTTCTTTTTCTGAAGGGGTTATGCGTACCGTTTCAGTTTCACTAGCTTTGTGAGTAACCAAATCGAATGAATGATAGTCTGCCGGTCCTGCAAAGGCCGAAACAATTTCTTTTCCTACCGCCATATCGAAATCGCCCATTTCTGGAGAGAACAAAATTTCATTTTTGTATTTTACCCAACAATCGGTAAACTGAATCAACATTAACTTTCCGTTTAGGTTTCGCATTCCGGTTACGTTCATTCCTTCCACAGTAATACCACTTTCAAACTCAAAAGAGATAGGTTTTCCATCGTAAAAATTATACGCTTGCAGGTCGCGAGGGCCCATATTTTCGATAGAAAGATTAATACCTTTCAATTTTCCTAAAGGAGAACGAAATCCATTTTTATGGCGACTCACCCCGTGGCCAATCATTTCTTTCTCGCGATAGGCGAGTGCGGTTTCACCTTCGGTTTCAAAATACACTACTTCATTGTCGTCATTTTGAATCATTTTGGTAAAAATACCGCTTACTTGCAATCCTGTACTTAATTCAATAGTGCCAATTTGCTTAGAACCAATTAATTTTTTTAATCCGCGCCATCCTCCTTTGCGTACGGCCATAGTATTGGCAAATTCTTCCAAAACTTCCTGTAAATAGGCAAAGTCTGGCGTTACGTATAATTGTGGTTGTGGTTTGGTAATATCAAAATCTTGGTAAGCCGCATCAATAGCGTAGGGCAGTTTTTTTACTTCGTCCTTCATACACCATTCACTTTCCCCAATGGAGGAAAGCAATCCGGCACCGTAAATTTTTGGATTTTCAACAGTTCCCACCATTCCGTATTCCACGGTCCACCAATGTAAATTCCGAATTAAAGAAATCTCACTTTCTTCCACTTCTTTTTTTTGTAATTCGACTACTTTAGTTTCAGCTGCATCAATCTTTTGTTGTGGAGTACCTTCGGCTTCTTTCAAAATAGAAAGCTCCCGAACGGCTTCGTACATTTCAGTATCGTGCGCACTAGAAATGGCTTTGGCACCTATTTCTCCAAAGCGGCGTAAATATTCGGCATAATCAGGGCTGGCAATAATGGGTGCGTGTCCAGCACCTTCGTGGATAATATCGGGTGCTGGCGTATATTCTATATTTTCTAACTGACGGATATCACTGGCAATGACTAAAATTTTATAGGCCTGAAATTCCATAAAGGCATTTGGAGGGATAAAGCCATCTACAGCCACAGCCGCCCAACCTATTTCTTTCAAGATTCTATTCATGCCGTACATAGAAGGGATTTCATTAATAGAAATTCCTGTTTTTTTCAACCCTTCCACATAACTTTCATGAGCTACTTTGCTTAAATAGTCTACATTTTTTCGCATGACAAAGCGCCACACAGCTTGGTTTATGGGCGTATACTGCTCATAATTTTGTGGTTTTATGTACTGCTTCAAATGGGGTGGCAGTCTATCTATAAGCTCATTACTTTCAAGTCCTGTTGTCATAAGAGTTCAAAAATAGTTAAATGATTACTGAATGTTGATTTTTGAATGCTGATTTTTGTTCTTAAGTAAATCAACTTTTTACTTCTAAATTCAATAATCTTCAATCGTTAATCGCTTGTGAAAGTGTATATTCGTATTCTATGAAAACCACTTCTCGCAAAGCAGAAATTATTGCCGAAGCTTCTCAACTTTTTAAAGAAAAAGGGTACAGTGCTGTTACGGTTCGGGATATTGCCCATGCCATGGGGATTAAGGCAGCAAGCTTATACAATCATATTGAGGGTAAACAAGAGATTCTTTCCATTTTAATTTTAGATTTAGCTAAAGAGTTTATTGAAGGAATGGAAGACATTTTGAAATTGAAGAATTCTCCACTTCAGAAAATTGAAAAATTGATTGAATTACACATTGACATCACCGTAAATCAATCGGAGGCTTTGGCGGCATTAAATAACGATTGGATGCATATGGCAGAAGGCGATGTAGCTCAATTTGTGGCAATGCGCGAGGCGTATGAAGAAAATTTCAGAAACATTATAAAAGAAGGCATTTCTTTAGGTCAATTGCAACCGCGACATCCCGAAGTAATTTTATTCTCTATCCTTTCTACCTTACGAACCTTGTATTTATGGTATCAAAAACGGGGGAAACTAGATGTAAATGTGCTTAAACGAGATATGGTGGCCGTTTTGTTGCGAGGCATCGTTTAACAATAATTAACTTGCAAATCAAACTAACAAACGTTAGTTTTGTTCATTCAATTTTAGAAAATGGCAACATTTCATAAAATAACACTGTCCGAAGTTTACAAAGAAACAAAAGACACTACGGTATTGGGTTTTAGTATTCCGAAGGAATTACAATCGCAGTTTTCCTTTCAGCAAGGGCAGCACCTTACGCTAAAAGCTTTAATAGATGGGCAAGATGTGAGACGATCGTATAGCCTTTGTTCGAGTCCCTTGGAAGGGGTTTGGCGAGTGGCAGTAAAGCAAATCCCCGGGGGAATATTTTCGACTTACATTAATGAAAAGCTCAAAGTTGACGATACGCTAGAGGTAATGGTTCCCAGTGGAACTTTTGGAGTAAAATCTACTCCAGGAATTCCCAAAAATTACCTTTTTTTTGCAGCAGGAAGTGGAATTACCCCTATTTTATCGATGATTAAAACCCATTTGGCTGTAGAACCCAATGCTACCTGCAAGTTGTTTTATGTGAATAGAACCGCAAAAACCATTATCTTTAAGGAGGAACTAGAACAGCTTAGGAATCAATATTTTGGAAGGTTAGAAATTTATTATTTTCTTACCAAAGAACAGCGAGACATCGAATTGTTTAATGGTCGTTTTGATGAGGCTAAAATGCAAGTGTTAACCAAAACGTTCATCGATATTCCAGATACCAATGAAGTGTTTTTGTGTGGCCCAGAGGAAATGGTCCATTTTGTAAGTGATTATTTAATCAAGGCAGGACTTCCTAAAGAGTTGGTACATTTTGAATTGTTTGTCACAGGACTTTCCGAAGAAGATATAAAACGTGCCGAGCGTCTTGCTCAACAAAAAGTGGAAGGGGTGGAAGTGACCATTATCGATGGTGGAAAGGAGTTTCAGTTCACTATGACCGATGAATACAACAACTTATTGGATGCGGCTTTGGGAGCAGGAGCCGATTTACCATTTGCGTGTAAGGGTGGCGTTTGTAGTACTTGTAAATGTAAAGTGATGGAGGGTAAAGTGGAAATGAAAATTAATTATGCTTTGGAAGAGGATGAGGTCGCTCAAGATTTTGTACTGAGTTGTCAAGCGGTTCCACTTACTGAAAAAGTAACTATAGATTTTGATGTTTAATTGAAAATAGTATGAGCGAAAAAGAAATTAAAAACCTAGAGCAAATCTTTGAAGACCGTATTGCACGAGATGAAAAGATTGAACCGAAAGATTGGATGCCGGAGAAATACCGTCAAACCCATATTAGGCAGATTTCTCAACATGCGCATTCAGAAATTGTAGGGATGCTTCCGGAAGGAAATTGGATTACTCGGGCTCCTTCATTGCGAAGAAAAGCTGCTTTGCTAGCAAAAGTACAAGATGAAGCTGGTCATGGATTGTATCTCTATTCGGCTTGTGAAACTTTAGGAATCTCAAGAGACGAATTGTACGAGCAATTGCACTCCGGAAAGGCAAAGTACTCCTCTATTTTTAACTACCCAACAATTACCTGGGCAGATATTGGAGCTATCGGTTGGCTAGTAGACGGTGCCGCTATTATTAACCAAGTACCACTTTGTAATACCTCCTTTGGTCCTTATGCGAGAGCTATGGTGCGCGTTTGTAAAGAAGAAAGTTTTCATCAGCGTCAAGGCTATGAGATTATGTTAACCCTTTGTAAGGGAACTCCAGAACAAAAGGCAATGGCTCAAGACGCATTAAACCGTTGGTGGTGGCCCAGTTTAATGATGTTAGGCCCTACAGATGCTGAAAGTATTCATACCGAACAAAGTATGAAATGGAAGTTGAAACGTAAAACGAATGATGAATTACGTCAGCAGTTTGTAGATCAAACAGTGCCACAAGCAGATATTTTAGGAATTACAGTGCCCGATCCAGACTTAAAATGGAATGAAGAAACAGGTCATTATGATTTTGGAGAGATTGATTGGGATGAGTTTTGGCAAGTGGTAAAAGGTCATGGACCTTGTAATAAAGTACGAATGAAAGCTCGTGTTGAGGCCTGGGAAAATGGTGCTTGGGTACGTGATGCTGCTATGGCATATGCCGAAAAACAAGAAAATAAAAAGGTGGCGAAAGCCAGTTAAAAATAAATCCAATGAAAAAAAATTGGCCCCTTTGGGAAGTATTCGTACGAAGTAAAAACGGGTTGGAACACCGTCATTTTGGAAGCTTACATGCTGCCGATGCTGAGATGGCATTAGAAAATGCTCGCGATGTATATACACGTAGAAACGAAGGTGTAAGTATTTGGGTGGTAGAAAGTAAATATATTACGGCATCAAATCCCGCAGATAATGGTGAGCTATTTGAGCCCGCAAAAGATAAAGTGTATCGGCATCCTACTTTCTATAATCTTCCCGATGAAGTAAAACATATGTAATAATTATTTGTCTCCTTGAGCGCAGTCGAAAGGTCTTTGACAAATAAAATTAATGATAATGAACAACAAACAATTATACAATTACATTTTAGCAATTGCAGACAATAATCTAATTCTTGGTCAGCGATTGGGAGAGCTATGCGGTCACGGCCCTAATCTAGAAACCGATATTGCGTTAACCAATATTGCTTTGGATTTATTTGGGCAGACACGAAGTTATTATCAATATGCGGCCATACTTTCTGAAAACTATAAAACAGAAGATGACGTTGCTTTCCTTCGAAAAGAGCGAGAATATAAGAGTGTGCTTTTGGTTGAACAACCCAACACGCATTTTGGATATGTGATTGTGCGTCAGTTTTTGTTTGATGTGTTTCATTATCTGTTTCTGGAAAATCTTCAAAATAGTAAAGACGGAACACTTTCAGCCATTGCCAAAAAAGCGATTAAAGAAGTGAGTTACCACAAACGATTTTCAGGAGATTGGGTAAAACGATTGGGTGATGGTACTTCAGAAAGTCATGAAAAAATTCAAGAAGCGGTAGATAATTTATGGCCGTATACGAATGAGTTATTTGAAATGACTAAAGCAGACACTGAAGCGGTTACTGAAGGCGTTGGTGTAAATCTTTCAGACTTAAAATTGAAATATTACGAAGAAGTTTCTGAAGTGCTGAAAGAAGCTACTTTAGAAATTCCTTCAACTCCTTTCTTTCAAAAAGGAGGAAAAGAAGGTATTCACACAGAACATATGGGATATCTTTTAGCCGATTTACAATACATGCAACGCACCTATCCTAATATGAATTGGTAAACGAACTCTTCCCCCTCCCTTTGAAGGGAGGGGTTAGGGGTGGGATGTTTAAGAATGACAACTATTGAAAAAATACATATCGAAAAACACTTGCTTCCAATTTTGGAATCTGTTTCCGACCCGGAAATTCCAGTACTTTCGGTGTTGGATTTAGGCGTTATTCGAGAAGCAGTTGAGGAAGATGGAATTGTAAGAATAAAACTTACTCCAACCTATTCGGGTTGTCCTGCGATGGATGTAATAGGAGAAGATTTGCGGAATGCTTTTTCAGAAATAGGAAAAAAAGCAGAAGTAGATTTAGTGCTTTCCCCAGCGTGGAGTACCGATTGGATAAGTGAAGAGGGACTCCAAAAAATGGAAGCTTACGGTATTGCGCGTCCACTTTCAGAATTCCATGACAAAGAAGCACTATTGGGAAATCAAAAATTGGTAAAATGCCCACAATGTGGAAGTACACAAACCCATTTGGTAAGTCAGTTTGGCTCTACCGCTTGTAAAGCATTGTTTCAATGTGATGATTGCCACGAACCTTTCGACTATTTTAAATGTTTAAAATGATAAATCTATCCTTTAGTATCTAAAGGTCTTTTTATGAAAACTATAGAATCAATTTTTACTAACGGAATTCAGACTTTAAGACTAAACAGACCTGAAGTTTTTAATAGTTTTAACCGTGAAATGGCGTTGTTGTTACAAGATGAATTAGATGCTTGTAAGATAAATCCGGAAATTAGAGCCATTGTTATTACTGGAAACGGAAAAGCATTTTGTGCAGGACAAGATTTGAAAGAAGTAACTTCTCCTGAATTAAACCCCGGATTCAAAAAAATATTGGAAGAACATTACAATCCGATAATTTCTCGAATCCGCTCCATTGAAAAACCCATCATTGCGGCCGTAAATGGAGTCGCTGCCGGTGCCGGAGCCAATATTGCCTTGGCGTGCGATGTGGTGATCGCTTCAGAACAGGCCAGTTTTATTCAGGCGTTTAGCAAAATAGGATTGATTCCCGATAGTGGAGGCACCTTCTTTTTACCCCGATTGATTGGTTTTCAAAAAGCATCGGCATTAATGATGTTAGGCGACAAAGTTTCTGCCATCGATGCTGAAAAGTTGGGAATGGTTTACAGAATAATCCCTTCAGAAAATTTTGAAGCAGAAGTTGCAGTTTTAGCAACGACGCTTTCTAAAATGCCGACTAAAGCTTTAGGAATGACCAAACGTTTGTTAAATCAATCCATGGTTAGCAATCTGAATGCGCAGTTAGATTTGGAAGGAAAACTACAAATAGAAGCAGCACAAAGTGAAGATTATGCCGAAGGGGTAGCCGCCTTTGTAGAAAAAAGAACCCCTAATTTTAAAGGAAATTAAAATAGATTAACGAATAACGATTGGAGATTTAAGAATTTTGGATTTATGAAATGTCCATTAACAAATTTAACAAACCTACCGAAGATGAATAAAAAGGGCATTCCATCTTCCGCTTTATCAAATATTTTATAAAGATGAAAGCAACTGACTTAGAAAATAGACTTATAGATTTTTCAGTAAAAGTCATTGCGTTGTGTAAAATGATGGATATATCTTTTGCTTCTGAACATTTGGCAAAACAATTAATTCGTTCAGCAACTTCAGCTGCATTAAATTATGGAGAAGCTAGAAGCGGCGAGTCTACTAAAGATTTTTTACATAAGATGAAAATTTCATTGAAAGAGTTAAGAGAGTGTTTGGTGAATCTTAAAATTCAAGAAGGAGCAGAATTAATTTCAAATAAAGAAATGATTAAAAAATTAATTCAAGAAAATGATGAGCTTATTTCCATTTTTGTTGTAAGTATCAAGACAGCATCTAGTAAATTAAAATCCTAATTCAAAAGATGACAAATCAAAAATCGACAATCAGCAATCAGCAATCTTCAATAAATAAAGTTGGAATTATTGGTTCAGGAACCATGGGAAGCGGTATCGCACAAGTAGCCGCTATGGCAGGTTGTACAGTAAAATTATTTGACACCAAAGAAGAAGCATTACAAAATGCAGAAATTTCATTGGGAAAAATCCTTTCACTATTGGTGGAAAAAGAAACTATAACTACTCAAGAAAAAGAGCGTATTCAGCAAAATATTGTGTACGTAAATTCCATTAAGGATTTAAAAGATTCGCAACTTACCATTGAAGCCATTGTTGAAAATTTAGAGATTAAAAAGAATGTGTTTTCCACTCTCGAAAAATTTGTGAGTGACGACTGCATCATTGCATCCAACACCTCTTCGCTTTCTATTGCCTCCATCGCTTCGTCACTTCAAAAACCGGAACGATGTATCGGGATTCATTTTTTCAATCCTGCCCCTTTAATGAAATTAGTAGAGGTAATTCCGGCTATTCAAACATCGAAAGAAGTATTGAAAATTTCTTCAGAAACTATCAAAAATTGGGGTAAAACGGTGGCCATTGCAAAGGATACTCCGGGCTTTATAGTGAATAGAGTAGCACGGCCTTTTTATGGGGAAGCACTTAGAATCTATGAAGAAGGGATAGCCTCTTTTTCCGAAATTGATTTGGCGATGAAAGAGATTGGCGGCTTTCGTATGGGGCCATTCGAACTCATGGATTTTATTGGAAACGATGTAAATTATACGGTTACCGAATCTGTTTTTGAAGCTTTTTATTACGACCCTCGTTACAAACCCTCGTTTACCCAAAAGCGCTACAGTGAAGCAGGTTGGTTAGGAAGAAAATCGGGTAAAGGGTATTACAAATATGACCAAAATGGAAAGATAGAAGAAATTGGAACTGTCTCGTCGAGTACGGTCGAGACGTTTCTTTCTGAAACTATTTTCAACCGAATTTTAGCCATGCTAATAAATGAAGCGGCAGATGCGTTGTTTTGGAACGTTGCTTCCGCAGAAGATATTGATCATGCCATGACCAAAGGTGTTAATTATCCAAAAGGATTATTGGCTTGGGCAGATGAAAAAGGAATGGATTGGTGTGTTCAGCAAATGGATGCACTGTATGAAACCTATCGTGAAGATAGATATCGATGTTCTCCCTTGTTGCGTAAGATGAATCAAGAAAATAAAACCTTCTTCTAAATGAAAGGAGAGAAAATCCCATACAAAATGTTATCACAAGATGCCTTTAGTCAATGGCTGGGCATCGAAATATTAGAATGTGAAATTGGGCGTTGTAAAGTGGGAATGACTGTTCGAAAAGAAATGCTCAATAGCATGAGTAAAGCCCACGGCGGAATTAGCTATTCGTTAGCAGATACTGCCTTTGGGTTTGCGGCAAATACCCACGGAAGATATTCAGTATCTATAGAAACCTCCATTAATCATATTGAAGCCCTGGAGGAAGGGGATGTTTTGGTTGCTGAAAGTGTGATTGAGAAAGTCAATAATAAACTAGGTTTTAACGTAGTAGAAGTAAAAAGAGGCGACGAGTTAGTGGCACTGTTTAAAGGCGTAGTGTACAGAACTCAAAAAGAATGGACAGAAAAATAATAATTCCCCCTTTGAAGGGGGTTAGGGGGATGTATTCCCAGTTTGAAATAATAAATAAATGAAAGAAACTTTTATCATAGACGGAATTAGAACACCCATTGGAAGTTATCAAGGAACATTGAGTGAAGTGCGAACCGATGATTTAGCGGCAATTGTGATTGCTGAAATTGTTAAACGCAATCCGAACATCCCTAAAGATGCTTTTGATGATGTAATTTTAGGATGTGCCAATCAGGCAGGGGAAGACAATAGAAATGTTGCTCGTATGGCGCTGCTGCTGGCAGGACTGCCATTCACCGTGCCCGGTGAAACAGTCAACAGACTGTGCAGCAGCGGACTCTCAGCCATCATTCATGCCAATCGAGCGATTAAAGCGGGAGATGGCGATATTTTCATCGCCGGCGGTGTGGAAAATATGACGCGTGGACCGTATGTGATTGCAAAACCTTCTTCAGCCTTTGGAACCGATGCCAAAATGTATGATTCCAGTTTCGGTTGGCGCTTTGTGAATCAGAAAATGCACGATTTATATGGAACGGATGGCATGGGAAATACCGCTGAAAATTTAGTAGAGAAATATGCTATTTCCCGTGAAGATCAAGATTCTTTTGCTTACGCTAGTCAGATGAAGGCTTCAAAAGCACAGCAATCGGGTAGGTTGGCTAAAGAAATTATTTCAGTAGAAATTCCGCAGCGAAAAGGGGATTCTTTGGTATTTTCCGAAGATGAATTTATAAAGCCTACTACTTCAAAAGAAGTTTTGGCAAAATTACGCCCGGCCTTCAAAAAAGAGGGTAGTGTGACAGCGGGAAACAGTTCTGGACTAAATGATGGCGCCGCGGCTACTATTATTGCATCTGATGATGCTGTCTCAAAATACAACTTAAAACCTATAGCTAAAATTGTAAGTTCTGCTGTAGTGGGCGTAGAACCTCGAATTATGGGCATTGGCCCTGTAGAAGCGAGCAATAAAGCGCTGGCCAAAGCAGGTTTAACTATGGCAGACATGGATATTATTGAGTTAAACGAAGCCTTCGCCTCACAGGCCATAGCATGTATAAGAGCTTGGGGATTAAAAGATGATGACCCGCGTATCAATCCAAATGGTGGGTCCATTGCCATAGGGCATCCACTAGGAGTGACGGGAACGCGAATTACCTATTCCGCAGCTTTAGAATTGCAACAAACAAATAAAAAATATGCCTTAATTACGATGTGTGTAGGCGTGGGCCAAGGATATGCGATGATTATTGAAAATCTAAATTCATAATTATGAATAAAGTACAACACTACATAAACGGTAAATGGATTTCAGGTGAAGGAGATGGAGTAGCGATTTTAGATTCTGTTACAGGAGAACATTTTACTAATATAACTACTGAAGGAATTGATATTCCTTCCGTTTTACAATACGGTAGGGATAAAGGGGAAGCACTCCGTAAAATGACCTTCCAGGAACGAGGATTAATGCTGAAAAAATTAGCATTATACCTCACCAAAACAAAAGAAGCTTTTTATGAATTAAGTTACCGTACTGGCGCTACCAAAATTGATAGTTGGATTGATATTGAAGGAGGTTTCGGAAATTTATTTGCCAATGCGTCCCTTCGTAAATTGTTCCCCAATCAACCGTATCATGTAGAGGGAGACCCTATCGATTTGTCTCGAGGAGGACGATTTATGGCACACCACATCATGGTGCCGCGTCGTGGGGTAGCGGTACATATTAATGCATATAATTTTCCGGTTTGGGGCATGCTGGAAAAATGTGCCGTAAACTGGATGGCCGGTATGCCAGCCGTAGTATTACCGGCACCACAAACCGCCTATCTTACCGAAGCCGTTGTAAAAGAAATTGTTGCCTCCGGAATTTTACCGGAAGGATCCATACAATTGATTAGCGGAACAGCCAAAACCATTTTAGATACGGTGCAATCGCAAGATGTGGTGACTTTTACAGGTTCGGCGAGTACAGGAAGATTGCTTAAAAATCACCCGCAAATAGTAGAAGAATCGGTGCCTTTTACGATGGAAGCCGATAGCTTGAATGCCTCCATTTTAGGGGAAGATGCTGAGCCAGGGACTCCTGAGTTTGACCTGTTTATCAAAGAAGTTAGAAAGGAAATGACGGTAAAAGCGGGGCAAAAATGTACCGCTATCCGTAGAATTTTAGTGCCTGAAAAATTAGTTGAGGATGTTCAAATTGCGATAGGAAAAGAATTGGATAAGGTCACTATTGGCGACCCCCGATTACAGGAAGTACGCATGGGTGCTTTGGTGGACAAAAAGCAATGTGAGTCGGTGAAAGAACAAATTCAAAAAATTGCCAAAACTGCTCATATTGTGTATGGAAATTTAGATGAGGTTGAAGTTTTAGGCGCCGATACTTCCAAAGGAGCCTTTTTAAAACCCATACTACTTCGGGAGGATAACCCATTCAAGAATGAAACGGTGCACATTACGGAAGCTTTTGGTCCCGTGAGTACTTTAATGCCTTATAAAAATCTGGACGAAGCGATTCAGCTATCCCATATGGGGAAAGGTTCTTTAGTTTCTTCTATTGTAACTTATAACGATAAAATTGCGAAAGAATACACCGTTAATGCGGCTTCACACCACGGAAGAATCCTCATTTTAAACCGTGAAAATGCAACACAAAGTACCGGTCATGGATCCCCGCTGCCTACATTAATTCATGGTGGGCCCGGTCGTGCCGGAGGGGGAGAAGAAATGGGTGGCATGCGAGGTATTAAGCACTATTTACAGCGTTGTGCCGTGCAAGGTACACCCACTACGTTAACCGAAGTGACTGGTATTTATCAGCCAAAAGGAGCTTACAAAGAAACACAGAAACATCCGTTTCAATATCATTGGGAAGACATTGAGCCGGGCATGTCGCTTCAAACCCATAAGCGTACTATTACTGATAGCGATATCATCAATTTTGCCAATCTTACCTGGGATCATTTTTATGCACATACCGATATTACTTCGCTGGATGGTAGCATTTTCGAAAAGCGCACGGCACACGGATATTTCATTTTAGCCGCGGCGGCTGGTTTGTTTGTGTATCCCAACAAAGGTCCCGTTGCCGCTAATTACGGATTGGAAGATTGCAGATTCCTTCGCCCTATTTATCATAACGATACTATTTACGTTCGGCTTACCTGTAAGCAGAAAATCGATCGAGAGCAACGTGGAACCGAATTGCCCAGCGGCATTGTAAAATGGTATGGCGAAGTGTTTGATGCCGAGGACGAATTGGTGGCTGTTGTGACCGTGTTAACCATGGTTCAGAAAAAGCAGACGGTTTTTACTGAAATGACCACTTCAAAAATTGAGGAATGTCTTTCAAAACTCTCTGAAAATTCAAAACAACAATGGGGAAGTTTAACGCCACAACAGATGGTGGAGCATTTGGAATATACCTACAGAATTGCATCCGGAGAAATTCAAGATTTTGAAATTGCTACGCCCGAAAAAATTCTCGAAAAAGTACACGCTACGTTATACAATTATGATAAAATGCCTCGGGAGTATGATTTTCCACTGCGTGAAAAGTCAAAAATGGCACAATTAAAACATCCCGATTTAGCTTCAGCAAAACAAAAATTGATGGAAGCCAGAGAAACATATCTTCAGTATTTTAAAGAACATCCAGAGGCTAGAACCAAGAATGTAGTCTTTGGAGAACTCAATAAATTTGAATGGTATTTAATGGAACGAAAGCATTTAAATCATCATTTTGAACAATTTAATTTACTATAAACCATGGGGACGCCTTATGTAAAACAACATACCCACAAAGGGATTGCTACCATAGAATTTTACCATCCGGAACACAATAGTCTTCCTGGAGATTTATTGGCTTCTTTGGTAGATAACATTAACCATGCCAGTGAAAATGAAGAAGTAAAAGTCCTTATTTTAAAAAGTGGTGGCGATCGAACTTTTTGCGCAGGAGCTAGTTTTCAAGAATTAATTAGCATCACTAATCCGGAAACAGGGAAAGTTTTTTTTAGTGGATTTGCCAACGTTATTAATGCCATGCGTAAGTGCCCCAAGTTTATCATTGGCCGTATTCAAGGGAAAACTGTGGGGGGTGGTGTAGGGTTGGCTTCGGCGACAGATTATTGCATGGCTACCAAGTTTGCTTCCATTAAATTAAGTGAATTGAACGTAGGTATCGGTCCCTTTGTGGTAGGTCCTGCGGTGCAACGAAAGTTAGGTGTAAGTGGAATGAGCCAAATAGCGATTGATGCGAACACCTTTTATTCGGCAGATTGGGCATTGCAAAAGGGATTATATAGTCAGGTGTTTGATACATTAGACGAATTGGATGAAGCGGTCCAAAAATTTGCAGAGAACCTTTGCAATTACAATCCCGAAGCCATGGCCGAGATGAAAAAAATATTTTGGAAAGGCACGGAGGACTGGGATACATTACTTGCCGAAAGAGCTGCTATTAGTGGGCGATTGGTACTTTCAGAATTTACCAAAGAAACGTTGAAAAAGTATAAGGGATGATTGTAAAACTGAATACAATAGGCTTCTTTTTTATTTTGCATTTCACCCTACAAAATGCAATTTCTCAAAACAACTGCTTTTGTAAAGCAGATTTGGATTATTATTATTCAGAAATTCAAAAAACAGTTTCCTATAAAGATCAAATAAAGGGAAAGCGTAAAGAAGATTTTGATGCAAAATACTCCGATTTAAAAAATAAAATTTCTTGCAAGGAAACAGAATTTGATTGTTTTTCTTTATTAAATCAACTGTCCTACTTAATCGATGATGAACATTTTAGATTACGGTCTGTTCCAAAATTGCTTTCTTCCGAAAATTTTTCAGAAGAAACAACCATTAATGCTTATCTCACATCGGATGAATTTTTAAACTTTCCTAAAAGTTCTATAGCACTCGATTCATTAGAAAGGATGCTAAGTAATGCTCCTTTCCATCAATTGGAGGGTATATATTATAAAGATGGGTTTAAGGTTGGGGTTTTTCAGTCCAAGGGGCAAACATATTATGATGGAATTGCATTAAAAGCCCCTTTCCCAATATGGGGTAAAGGTCAATTAGTATTTCGTTTACATCCTTCCTCAAAAGGTAATTATTACTATTATCATGCGCACTTTAAAGATAAAAGATGGATTGCTATTTCTAATGAAAAATATATTGATGGAAGATTAATACAGTTAAACTGGAAGAAGGATACATTGCAAAAAGATTATTATAGCTTGGACAATACCTCCAAATTATTTGAGTACAAAAAAATTAAAGAGGGTATTTCATACATTCGGTTGGGCTCTTTTGGGATGCAGGATTCTAATAGAAATGAGGCAGCTATTTTTTTAAATGAATTAAAGAATTTGAAAATGGAAAAGAACCTCATCTTAGATCTTAGGAATAATTCTGGTGGGGGGGACAAAGTGTCTAAACCTTTCCAAAAATTTATAGAAAAAGAATTTAAAGAGGGGGAAATTTATATTTTGGTAAATATAAAAACAGCCAGCAATGCCGAAATTACTACCCAACGTATGCGATTCTCAAAAAATGTGAAAGTTTTAGGACACTCTTCCTCTGGAATATTAAGTTATGGAAGTAATTATGGAAATCGGGTGGTATTACCTTCCGGCAACTATTATTACAAAGTAACCGACATGAACTTTTCAGAATTTCTAACCTATGAAGGAGTAGGTATTCCTGTGGATATAGAATTAAACCCTAATGAAGATTGGATAGATCAAACGGTAAAACTATTCCATAAAGACTAATATGATTTACAGCTTCAAAGGACATATTCCCGTAATTCACGAATCCAGTTTTGTGCATCCATTAGCCGCCGTTACCGGCAATGTCATTATTGGGAAAAACTGTTATATAGGTCCGGGGGCTGCGATAAGAGGGGATTGGGGCGAAATTATTCTGGAAGATGGAGTCAATGTACAGGAAAATTGCACGGTACACATGTTTCCGGGGAAATGTATCATTTTAAAAGAAAGTGCGCATGTAGGACATGGAGCGGTGATTCATGGGGCTCAATTGGGGCGGAATTGTCTCATAGGGATGAATAGTGTCATTATGGATGATGCAGTCATTGGTGATGAATGTATCGTAGGAGCCATGAGTTTTGTGAAAGCTGAAACCGTTTTTGAAGCCAGACAATTGATTGTGGGTAATCCTGCCAAAGCCATCAAAGAAGTTACGGACGACCTGATTGCATGGAAATCTGCAGGAACTAAATTATATCAGCAGTTACCCAAAGATTGCTTTGAAACCCTAAAGGAAGTGGAACCTTTGCGAGAAATTCCAAAAAATCGACCTCCTCAGGAGGATTTTTATAATACCCTTTCTGAAATTAAAAGAAAACAGTTCCCCCTTTCAAGGGGGATTAAGGGGGATGTCAATTCCTCTAAATAAAAGTTATGTCGAAAATTGAATTTAAAATGCCGCGCTTAGGCGAAAGCATCACCGAAGCTGCCATTATTAAGTGGTTTAAAAGTGTTGGTGATTCTATAGAAGTAGATGAAATTTTGCTGGAAGTGGCCACCGATAAAGTGGATAGTGAAGTTCCTTCCAATATTTCTGGAACCATTGTCGAACTTTTGTACCAACCCAATGATGTTATAGAAATTGGAGCGCCCATTGCTATTATTGATAGTGACGGTAAACCATTGAAGAGTAAAAAAACTGTCTCGTCGAGCGCAGTCGAGACGTCTCATAAAACTAAAAAGCAAATTAAAACTCATGCGAGCTCTAAAAAAGAAAAGCCTCAACAGATTTCAAAGGCATTTCAAGTAAATGAAAATGTGTTTATTTCCCCTTTGGTAGAAAGTATTGCGAAGCAACATCATATAAGCTATGAAGAACTAGCCCGCATCCCTGCAAGTGGTAATGATGGTAGACTTCGGAAGAGCGATGTAATGAACTATATTACTGAGGGAAGACCCTTTAAGTTTGCCCAACCTGTTTCAGAAAATAATGGATTTAAAGTGCCTGATTTACAATTTGATAAAGGCAAAGGAAAGATTATTGAAATGGACCGTATGCGTCAACTAATTGCAGACCATATGGTGTTTAGTAAGCATACATCACCTCATGTTACGGCCTATGTAGAAGCTGATTTGACCGAAATGGTAAATTGGCGAAATAAAGTGAAAGCAGATTTTCAGGAAAAATACAACCAAAAGCTCACGTTTACACCGCTTTTTATAGAATGTGTTTCCAAAGCCATTCAAGATTTTCCAATGATTAATTCTTCTTTGGACGGTAAAAATATCATTGTAAAAGAAGACATCCATATTGGGATGGCAACAGCATTACCTTCTGGGAATTTAATTGTTCCTGTGGTTAGAAACACCGATAAAAAATCGTTAGTGGAGCTAGCTGCCACTACTAACGAATTGGCTTCTAAAGCCCGAGAAGGAAAGCTCACTGCCGATGAAACAAAGGGTAGTACCTTCACCATTAGTAATGTAGGAACTTTTGGAAGTCTCATGGGCACACCCATCATCAATCAGCCGGAAGCAGCCATTTTAGCTACCGGAATAATAAAAAAACGTGCCGAAGTAATAGAAAGAAAAAGTGGTGACACCATTGAAATACGAAGTATGATGTACCTCTCCCTTTCGTTCGACCACCGCATTGTAGATGGGTATTTAGCAGGTTCTTTTTTGCGAAGAATAGCAGATTATATGGAAGCGTTTGATAAAAATAGGACGATTTGAACCACGACACTTTGAAACAAGACGGTTATGAGAAGGCATAATTTCAAAAAACTTCAAATATGGATTGAGGCAATAAACTTAATAGATGAAAATTATAAATTGACCAAAACATTTCCAGATTACGAAAAATTTGGTCTTCAAACGCAAATGAATCGGTGCTCAGTATCTATAGCTTCAAATATAGCAGAAGGCTCCAGTAAACAAACAGATAAGCACTTTGTTAAATATTTGGATGATAGTTTGGGTTCTGCCTTTGAATGGGAAACACAGCTTATAGTTTGTCATCAACAAGGGTTTATTTCAGAAGAGAACTTTAAAGTTTTGGAGGACAAAGTTCAAGCATTACAAAGTAAGATTTCAAATTTTATTCAATCACTTAAAAAATCGTGATTCAAAAAATTCGTGTTTCGTGATTCAATGAAAAAAAATGATTAAACAAGTAAAAAAAAATATTTCAATTAACATATTAAAAAAGGCATTTGCAAACCTTTGCACGGCAAAGGCCATGACTTTTTTATACGAAGAAAATTTTAAAGTAGTTTCCAAATATGTTCATGCTACTTCTCGTGGTCATGAGGTAATTCAAACGGCTGTAGGGATGCAGTTAAAACCTCAAGATTATGCCTTTCCATATTATCGAGATGATGCTATGTTACTTGCCATTGGGATGCAACCCTACGATTTGATGCTTCAGGTTTTAGCTAAGAGAGATGATCCTTTTTCCGGCGGAAGAACCTACTATTCCCATCCCAGTTTAAAAGATGATGACAAACCAAAAATTCCGCATCAAAGTTCTGCCACCGGGATGCAGGCGATACCTGCAACAGGGGTAGGAATGGGGTTCTGGTACAAAGAAGCAGAAGGACTATGTGATTTAAAAGAAAAACCGATTGTAGTTTGCTCCTTAGGGGATGCTTCTGTTACCGAAGGAGAGATTGCCGAAGCATTTCAAATGGCTGCTTTAAAACAGCTTCCTGTGCTATATTTAGTGCAAGATAATGGTTGGGATATTTCTGCCAATGCTGAAGAAACCCGTGCTCAAAATGCTTTTGAATATGCAAAAGGGTTTCACGGTTTGGAGGCCGTTTCAATTGATGGAACCAATTTTGAAGAATGCTATCAAACCATTCAGAATGTTATTGAAATTATTCGGAAAGAGCGACGTCCTTTTTTGGTGCACGCTAAAGTTCCTTTGTTAAATCATCATACCTCCGGAGTACGCATGGAGTGGTATCGCGATGATTTGGAAGAAGCCCGCAGTAAAGATCCGTATCCAAAAATGCAAAAACTCATGGTGGAATATGGGTTTTCTAAAAACGAAATTCAGCAAATAGAAAACGATTGTATTGACAAAGTACGAGCCGATTTTGAAAAAGCTTTAAAAGCCGAAGACCCAAAACCTGAAGATTTATTTACCCATGATTTTGCACCCACCCCAATCACAGAAGAAGCAGGAGAGCGTTCTCCAAAAGATGCTGATAGAGTCGTGATGGTAGATTGCGCTCTGTTTGCTATTGAAGAACTCATGGCTAAACACAAAGAATGTTTGTTGTACGGACAGGATGTTGGCGGAAGGCTGGGAGGTGTATTTAGAGAAGCAGCTACATTAGCTCAGAAATTTGGAGACAATCGAGTGTTTAATACGCCTATTCAAGAGGCATTTATAGTTGGCTCTACGGTGGGGATGAGTGCCGTTGGTTTAAAACCGATTGTGGAGGTTCAGTTTGCCGATTATATTTGGCCGGGTCTCAATCAATTATTTACAGAGGTTTCCCGAAGCTGTTACCTGTCAAACGGGAAATGGCCTGTTTCTATGATATTGCGTGTTCCTATTGGTGCCTACGGAAGTGGAGGCCCCTATCATTCTTCTTCGGTAGAAAGTATTGTAACTAACATTCGTGGTTTAAAAATAGCCTATCCTAGTAATGGAGCCGATTTAAAAGGACTACTAAAAGCAGCCTACTATGACCCTAACCCAGTGGTTATTTTTGAACATAAAGGATTGTATTGGAGTAAAGTACAGGGAACCAAAGGAGCTACCAGTATAGAACCGGCAGAAGATTATATACTGCCCTTCGGAAAGGCCTGGGTGTTGCAGGAAATTTGGAAGCAAGAGGAAGAAGAAACACTATCTATTATTACCTATGGAATGGGAGTGCACTGGGCTATGAATGCTTCGGAAGAGTTAGGCTTACAGAATTCCATTGAAATAGTCGATTTACGAACCTTGCATCCTATAGATTGGGAAACTATTTATAACAGTGCCAAAAAATGTGGTAAGTGTTTAATTGTTACCGAAGAACCTTCCGATAATGGTTTTGCCAGAAGTATTCAAGCAAAAATACAGGAAGCATGTTTTCAGCAATTAGACGCGCCCGTTATGCTCATCGGTTCTGAAAATATGCCAGCTATCCCGTTAAATAGCGTTTTGGAACAAACTATGATTCCTTCCGTAGAAAAAGTGAAAGCAAAAATTATTGAAGTATTGAATTATTGAGTACATTACAAGTCTTAACGTAAATCTGTTTTGACTATGAAAACTCTTTCCACTCTTTTTTTACTCTTCTTTATCACTTTTGCCAACGCGCAGTGGACCACCGATACAGCTTTAAATACCCTGGTAGCCGATAGTGAAGGGGGCGATATGAAAGCTTTGGGTGGTTCTAATGGGAATACTTATGTAGTTTTTTGGAAATCGGTAGCAGCACCCACCAATTATGAGTTACGATTGCAAATACTGGATGTTAATGGGAATCAGTTATTGGGAAGCGATGGAATTTTGGTAAGTGACCTTATTCCTATGAGTACTTTTACGGTTATTTGGAGTATGGTATTGGACGCCAATGATAATCTTTACATTGGAGTTACCGGAACCGGAGGAGGTGATCCTGCCTTTGTATTTAAGTTGGATGCCAATGGAAACAGTCTGTGGGGACCTTCAGGAGAGAATATTGGTAGTGGTAATTTGGTCACAGTGCTCCCTCTTATGGATGGTAGCATTATAGCGAGTTGGTATTCAGCATCGGGGGGCCTAATGCAAAAAATAGACAGCAATGGCAACAATATTTGGCCTTCAAATCAACCTATAGAAATGGGGGCTACAGATACCGCACCAGCTAATTTGTTTGAACTTTCGGGAGGTGATTTTGGCTTAGTATATCATAAATTAATAGGTGGGATTAACTCTCATTTATTTGCACAAAAGTATGATGCTAATGGAGATGCCGTTTGGGGAACTACCGTGCAAATTTGTAATCAAGCAACTGCTTTTAATAGAAGCTATACAGGCTTGCAGGATGGAGATGTCATGTATATGGGTTATTTTGGGTCGACAGGAGTACGTTTCGACTCTTTTTTGCAACGAATTAATCCGGATGGTACTTTGCCATGGGGAATTAACGGGTCTGATTTTGATACCAATCAAACCAATTATGAAACCTATACCGAAATTGCTTTTGAAGTCGGTTCTCAAAATATTTGGGCAGTTTGTAACTATACAAATACTTCGCAAAGTGAAAATGGCGAATATGTACAAAAGTTTGATAAGGATACAGGGGCAAGACTCTTGGGAGATAACGCGAAAGAAGTCTATGCCATTGGAAGTGATAATGTTCATGCCGGTACGTTGCAATTGAAAAATAACAGTCCGTTGTTTCTCTTAAAAAAAGGATTTGATAACGGAGTTTCGCCTACAACTTTAGATGTGGTCTACTTAGATGAAAATGGAGATTTTGTTTGGCCCGAAGAGTCTCGACCCGTAGCAACATTTAGTGCCAATAAAAGCCGAATTCATTATACAAAACCAGTAAATCATCAGAGTGTTGCCGTTTTTATAGAAAATAAAGGAGGTGGTGAAAGAATGTATGCCCAAAATTTTTTGGATGAAGAATTAGGTGTTGGCGATAAGGAAACTCCTTTGATAATACGATATCTAAACCCGGTTGAAAACCAACTCTTATTGGAGGCAGAGGTTTTATTAAAAAAGTTGATTGTTTATAGCGCTAAAGGAGAGGAATTGATGGATAAAAGCGAAATTTATAAACATGAAATCACTTTAAATTGTTCATCTTGGACTTCGGGAGTATATTTTGTAAAAATAACTGCTGAAAATGACGTAAGTCAGACTCTTCGCATTATTAAAAAATAATTTCTCTTGAGATAATTGATTTTCAAAAAGGAATACCTTTTTAATTTTAGGGTAAAACCCCCTTTCACAGGAACTTAGTGTGTCTTAATTTTAGAGAAAACTAAAATTATGTACCAATACAAAGCAAAAATTATTGATGTGTATGATGGTGATACCGTCACTGCAGTAGTAGATTTGGGGTTTCTTCATTTTCAAGAAATGAAGCTGAGGCTTTACGGAATTAATACGCCCGAACTAAAGGGAGAAGAAAGGGATCGGGGTCTTCAAATTCGAGATATTTTGCGAGAATTAATTCTTGACAAAGAAGTCATGATTCATTCTTATAAAGATAAGCAAGGTAAATACGGACGTTATTTAGCTACTATTTTCCTGGAAGGACTCAATATCAACAATTGGTTGGTAGATGAAGGTCATGCAGTTGTTTATATTCCATAAAAAAAGGCGCCTTTACGACGCCTTTTTCAGAAAAAAATTAATTGATTGCTTATTAAACTTTAATTAATTTCACAGTTTTTGAGGCATTGCCCGAGGTAACTTTTGCCATATAAGTCCCCGAATTTAGGGATGAAATATCAACGGTCATTTTATTTGAATTTCCTTGAACGACTTTAACTGTTTGTCCTAAAATGTTGTAAATTTCTACTTGAGTAATCTCATTTTCAGTATTGATAGTTACAAAATTTTCGGCAGGATTTGGAAATAGGGCAACCTGTTGTAAAGTAGCTTCTTGAGTTCCTAGACCATCATCATATATAATAAGATCATATTCTGAATTTTCAGGGAAATTAGACCCATCTTCGGTATAGATAGACCAGTTACTACCGGTATACCAAGCTCCTAATATTTTGTTTACAATAACATTAGATGGCTGACCACTCTCTCCCCAGTTATGCATAAATACAAATTTAGCATCCGGATTTCCATTTAAAGTAGGATGGTTAATTATAGTATAATTACCACTTATCGTACCCGCAGTCGCAGCATGACGATAAGGTACCGAAACACCCCCATTAATTGCTACCATAAAAGCATCGCCAAATTGTATGGTAGAAGCATCCTCAGTATATAAATTCCAGAAAGCACCATCATACCAAGTACCATAGGTAAAATCGTTTCTAGAATTGTTAGGGTTATAATAGGTTGTAACAACTACTTGCGCTTCCGGATTTCCATTAATATCTGGGTGATTTAAAACCGTATACGAAGGATCACTTCCTTGATTTCCGGCATCAGCTACATGAACATACATGTTGGAGCCCTCTTGAATGTAAATAAAATAAGAAGACCCTTCTACGATGTTTGTACCGTCTTCATTATAGACACCCCAATTTGAACCATCATAATACAAACCAGTTCGATGCTCATTATAAATTCCGGGAGATCCAGGGGGGTTCCATACATGACTAACCACGAGTTCTGCGCTTGCATTTCCATTTAAGGAAGGGTGATCAATAATGGTCAAATCTGCAGATGTATTTCCTGCAGTCGCTGTATGCACAAACATAATATCCTGTGCAAAAAGAGCTGTAAAAGAAATGGATAATAAAAAAGTAAAAATTGTTTTCATAGTTATTGGTTTAGAATTTGTTATACACAAAAGTAACTCATTTTGAATTAGTTGTAATAGGTTAACGCCCTTTTTTTGCATGGGGGTATTACCCTTATGTTTTTTATTTGAATAAAATTAGCCTGTTAAATCAAGAGAATTTCCCTATATGTAACAAATAATATATAAACTTATAAATGAATATCTTGAGAGAATAAATAAAAAAAAAACCTCCCAAAGAAGCTTGGGAGGTAATATAAGTACTATTTCAGAAAGTATTATTTTGGAGGATATTTTGCTAAGATTTCCCGAACAATTTCTCGTATTCGTTCTTCTTTCTTTTCAATATCTCCCGAAGTGATTAGCCGGGCACTGCCTACCCCTTGCCAAACTAATTCGTTGGTTTTGGCATCAATCAAGTCTATATACAATTGACCTTCAGTAGTTCTTGAAACGGTATTACCCCAATAACCTCCATACCACCAAGGATTCCATCCCCATCCCCAACCAAAATTATTGTTGTATACATCGACACGCTCTTGTTCTTTGGTAAAGATACTTACTAAAAGTGTTGGGCTTTCAGATTTTTGAATTCCTTTAGCAGAAAGTTCAGCATCAATAGCTCTCAAGATTCTTTTTTTGTCTAAATCACTGATTTTTGCTTTGTCAATCCCAGGTTTGTAAAATGCAAAAGAAGTGTAATTGCCAAAATTGGCATTTTTGTCGTAATCTGTTACTACTCTTACGGTAGTACAAGAAGAAACTACTATAATAAGCAGCAACAAGGGTAAAAATTTCATTTTTTTCATCTGTATAAAATATTTGATAAAGCGGAAGATGCAATGCTCTTATTAATCATCTTCAGTAGACTTGTAAAATTTATTTTTGAGCATTTCATAGCAACATATTTATTGAAACAATTTTTCATCAACAAAATTAGGAAGCGTCACTTTTAATAATGGTTCTTGTAACATGGCTCTTTTAATGGCAAAAATAGCTTCATCATTTCTTGCCCAACTTCGGCGTGCAATACCGTTATTCACATCCCAAAAAAGCATAGATTCTAAACGAGATTGAGCCTCTTTAGTTCCATCAAGAACCATACCGAATCCGCCATTTATAACCTCTCCCCAGCCTACGCCACCGCCGTTATGAATACTTACCCAAGTTGCTCCGCGAAAACTATCGCCTATTACATTATGAATAGCCATATCTGATGTAAACCGACTTCCATCATAAATATTGGATGTTTCGCGATAGGGCGAATCGGTGCCTGAAACATCGTGGTGATCTCTTCCTAAAATAATAGGTCCTATTTTACCTTCAGAAATAGCTTTATTAAATGCTGAAGCTATTGCTACTCTTCCATTACTATCTGCATATAAAATCCTCGCTTGCGAGCCTACTACTAATTTATTTTCTTGCGCCCCCTTTATCCACTGAATATTATCCTGCATTTGTTGCTGAATTTCAGTAGGGGATTGTTTCATTAGCTCTTCTAAAACCTGGGTTGCAATTTCATCGGTTTTTGCTAAATCCTCTGGTTTTCCAGAAGCACACACCCATCGGAAAGGGCCAAACCCATAATCGAAACACATGGGACCCATAATATCTTGCACGTAACTTGGGTATTTAAATTCTCTATTTGAGTTTTTGTCTTCAGAAAAAACATTAGCACCTGCACGGGATGATTCTAAAAGAAAGGCATTCCCGTAGTCAAAAAAATAGGTGCCTTTTGCAGTATGTTTGTTTATTGCGGTGGCTTGGCGACGTAAACTCTCCTGCACTTTTTCTTTAAATAAAGAAGGGTTGTTTGCCATCATTTCATTAGCTTCTTCATAACTCATTCCCACAGGGTAATATCCCCCCGCCCAAGGATTATGGAGTGAGGTTTGGTCGCTTCCTAAATCAATATGAATGTTTTCTTTATCGAAATGTTCCCAAACATCCACCACATTTCCATCATAGGCAATGGAGACAGTTTCTTTACTTGAAAGTGCTTTTTTTACACGATTTGCTAATTCGTTCACATCTGAAATTACTTCATCTACCCATCCTTGACTATGGCGTGTATGGGTGGCTTTTTTATTTACTTCGGCACACACGGTAACACAGCCTGCAATGTTTCCGGCTTTGGGCTGTGCCCCACTCATACCACCTAAGCCTGAGGTTACAAATAAGCCACCTTTAGGACTCTTTTTTATTTTTCTGAAACCATTTAAAACAGTAATCGTGGTGCCATGCACAATCCCCTGAGGGCCAATGTACATATAACTTCCGGCGGTCATTTGTCCGTATTGCGTGACTCCTAAAGCATTGAATTTTTCCCAATCGTCGGGTTGTGAATAGTTGGGAATCATCATCCCATTGGTCACTACGACACGAGGTGCATTTTTATGCGAAGGAAATAACCCAAGGGGATGGCCACTGTACATGACCAAAGTTTGTTCATCGGTCATTTCAGACAGGTATTTCATCACTAAACGGTATTGTGCCCAATTTTGAAAAACAGCACCGTTACCTCCATAGGTTATTAATTCGTGGGGGTGTTGGGCTACTGCATGATCCAAGTTATTTTGAATCATCAACATAATAGCCTTGGCTTGTTCAGATTTTCCGGGATATTCTGAAATAGGTCGTGCAAAAATTTTATGTTCCGGCATAAAACGATACATATAAACCCTTCCGTAGGTTGCTAACTCTTCTTTAAACTCGGGTAGGAGGGTCGCATGGTGTTTTGGTTCAAAATAGCGTAATGCATTTTGAAGTGCCAGTTTTTTTTCTGAAGCGGTTAAAATTTCCTTTCGTTTTGGGGCATGATTGATACTTGAATCATAAGGTTTAGGTGTTGGAAGTGTCTTAGGAATTCCGAGTTTTATTTCTTCTTGAAAGGTCATTTTTTGGGTATTTGTAGCTACAGTTATTTTTTGTTGGTTTTTTTGTAGGGGCAGTGCCTACAGTTACTTTCGCAGCAATACCCGCGTTTAAGATGGTATTGTTCGGTAAAGCATTTATAGCCTTCAGGGGTGAGGTAATAATCACCCTCTTCGAGTTCTATTTTTTTCTTTGGGAATAACATCTCACAAAAATACCAAATTCTTACCTTGCAGAGATGATAGTTTGGGTAAATCGATTTTTACTTCGGAAGCAATTTTTAGGAATGGCACTTTGGCCTTTTATCATTCTTCGGAATAAGGAACTCGTTAAGGATGCAACTTTTTTAAATCACGAAAAGATACACTTACGCCAACAAATAGAAATGGTTTTGGTGTTTTTTTACCTATGGTATGTCATGGAGTTTTTAATAAGATTACTTCAGTATAAAAACCGAAACAAAGCCTATAGAAATATTTCCTTTGAACGAGAAGCCTATCACCATGAAAAAGACCTCGACTATTTAAAGAGGAGGTCTTTATATAGATTTATAAAGTATTTATAACTTATTTTTCTTGGTTAGTTTCCTCCGCTACCTTTTTGGATAGTTTTGAACGGTCTATACCTTTATTTTCCGCTTCAGATTTAGGTAGTGTTTTTTCATCCAAAGAGTATTCTTGTGAAGGTTTAACCGTGTTTGCTTCATATTTTTTTTGCTCTTTATAGAACATGCCTTTTTCTTTAGGTTGCCCATAAAGTTGTGGCATTAAATATTTTCCGGTACGATCTTCTTTACTTATTTCCACCTCTCTTTTTTGTGGGTTTTGCTGTAAATAAGGGTCATTCCTTTCGGAAGTAATCATCCAAGAAACTTTTTTTCCGGGAACTCCGCCTGCGATAACAAAGGAGCCTTGAGCAATTTCTTTTTCAATAAATAAATTGGGCATAGAAGCTCCTACAGGGGTAAGTTGGTAGGAGGGATTTTTATTAATTGCATCGTAATAATCCGGTAAGGTTACCATAGCTTTTCCATTGGAATCAAACGTTTCGGTCCCCCGGTAGATATTTAAAACCTCATTAGATTCTACTGAAAAATGCTTCAGAATTTTATTTTCAGGATCATTTGGGTGATCTATAGTAAACGCTTTAGTACCACTAGCTCCTGAATCGCCTACGCTAAACAAACCATAACTAAATCCACCTCCTAAACCGCTATTGTCAATTCCTACAACGCCCATAAAACCTCCAATTCCTTGTGTTCCAATACCATACCCAAAGCCAGGATCTGAATATCCAGATACTCCAATATGGTCGTCAACATCTACACCCAAGTATCCAAAATCTGCTACTGTAATTGCAGATCCTAAAACATTAGATTGATTTTGCCCTATGACCACTGAACCTGAACCTATCGAGATTGATATGATTGCAGGATCTGGATTTGAGGCATTGGTAATATCAAACTCAGCATTGCGCCCTTGTGTTCCCGCATGAGTTAAAATAATACCATGTCCCACACCGTTTTGAGTTCCGGCATATACAGTTCCGTTAACATTTACTCCTGTTGGCGTTGAGGTATTGATAACTCCATTAAAGCCATAGACATCACTGGCTGTTGTATTGTCAATAAATACCCCTGTACCATCTTCACCGTTGAGATCTATATATTCCCCAACTCCGCCAGCATCAGTTAAATCGGTATATATTCCTATACTATTACCACCAACAAAATTAATCATTCCCCATCCGTTATTGGTTTCATTATAAATACCATCCCCTGTGCCAGTGTTAAATGAAGCCAGGCCAAAACCGGTTCCTGAGTTTTGTCCTTGTACACCAGCTCCTGTGTTAGCACTAAAACCTAAAACCCCTCTACCTGTTCCGGAATTTTGTCCTTGTACCCCTACTCCGGTACTTGCACTAAAACCAATAACACCAATGCCCGTGGCGGTATTATCTCCAGTTACTCCCCAGCCGCTACCTACACTGGTTCCTAGAACAGCTAAACCGGCCCCTACATTTCCGTAAACACCAATTCCAGTGGTTGTGTTTTCACCATAGACCCCAACACCATTAGCCCCAGAGGAATATCCATTAATGGAATACTCATTTGCGGAACCCACTGTTGTAAAACGATCTCCGGTAATGGGGGTAGGATCATTAATAGATACTTGACCATTACTTAATACCCGCATTTTTTCAGTATTATTGGTCCTAATTACAAGATCTATAGCATCTGTTGTTCCTAAAAAATTGGTGCTTGCAGCAGTGCCTGCATTTCCTGTTATTGTCCAATCGTTACTACTACTCCCTCCAGAAGCGTTGGTGCTAACTACCGTCCATCTTGATAAGGAACTATTGTATTGTAAAGTTACAGAGGTATATATTCCTGTTAAGACAATATTGGCTCCATTAGGGCAATAAATCCTATTTGCCGCTGTACCTCCCGTATTATTTACAATTGTCATATTTTGTGAAGTAGTATTCACTAAGGTTACCATTTGCCCGTTAGAGGTGGTTACAGGAGTAATATTTCTTATATTAAAAGCAGCTGTAGGGCCAGAAATTCTGTAATACGAATATGGGGTAGCTCCTAAATTAACATTGTTATTTCCATTCGACAAAGTTAATACCCCTCCTTCTCTTAAGGACAAAGCTCCGTTTACGTCTAAAATTGTTCTGGGGTCTACAGTATTTATACCCACTTGGGAAAATGCAATACTATTTATTAATAGAAATAAGAGAAGGAAGAAATGGGGGATGGGTGAGGTTATTTTCGCTTTCATAACTCAATATTTTAAATGAAAAGTATACTTTTTGTAAGTAAATATCTTAAACTATCATGATATTTTTAGATGAATAGTATATTTATTAGTTATATGGTAATAATTAATCGATAAAAGCGCTTAGAAATATATTCCTATGAACATTTTTAAAGGATGAATTTTTATAGTATTGCAAAATGGTTTCATCTATTTGGGATAAAGCATGGTGAATTTTTTTAAATGAATTTAATGACTCTAAATTTTGAGAGGAACTAGGTTTTTCAACTATTTAAAATGATTAGTGTCATTAATTAAAAAACCCAAAACATTTGTTTTGGGTTATTGTTAAATCAAGAATTGATTTTATTTACTTTTTTATTTTTTGATGATTCTTTTTGTAGTAGATCCTTCTTCAGTGGTTATTTCAATGAAATAGATACCCGTTTTAAGATTTGATAGGTTTAGACTATAGGTATTTCGTTCCTCATCAATTTTTTGACTAATTTTCCTTCCCATTAAATCATATACTTCTAAATTCAATAAATAGGTATCTGGAGAAAAGATATTGATATGATTTTTAGTTGGGTTAGGAAAAACTGTAATAGAATCTAGCAAATTTTCACCCGGCCCTAATACTCTTTCGGTTTTGAATAGTAAGGTAAATCGATCATTAAAGAAACCCATGCCGCTTTTAAAGGTGTAAGATTCATTATCAAGACTTACAATTTTATTGTCAAGGCTATCATACAGGTACACTGTTGTATTTTCAAGATTTATTCCTTCTATGCTGGTTAATGAAATTTCATATTCTAATATTTCATCTATTTGAGTAGTATAACCTAAAGGTATTTTTACATCATTTCTAAAACTTCCCAGTGTTTGAATTCCAAATTCGCCAGTACCATCATTTAATTGAGAAAATAACGAAACTACTGTTGCTAGTCTGTTAGTATCATAATTTTCATCGTATCCGGAAGTCCCATTTTCGTGGAAAGCAATTCCTGCAAAACTTCCTAGTCCATAGGTTTTCTCTCTAATCTCAACAATCAATTTTTCGGTTTGTATCACTTCATCTGAAGTAGGATTAGTATTTCTTAAAGTATTATTTCCGTAGGTAAGCCTCATACTATTATTAAAAGTAATGGTTCCTGTAGAACCAGCAGTACCTGTGGTTCTTATCCCAAAACCTTGAGCCGTCGAAATTATTCCGTTTGGAGCTGTTCCTTGAGTATTTCCGGGGTCATTTGCAGCGGGAATTCCCATCACCCCATTATAGATAGAAAGATCATCCATATCGAAACGTAGATTACTAACTGGTAAAGGGGCTCCTGGAGGGGTTAAATGCTCCCAAAAATAAAGTGCACCAATGCCGTTTGTAGCCATAAAGGTATCTCCATCTATAGCACAAGCAAAAGGGTTAGCCACAATGTTAGGGGTGCCATTTGGGTTTGCTATTGGACCATTATTATAGTTGGTATAGGTTATATTTCCATTGTTAAGTGTTCCTAATTCATAGGTAAATAAAAAGGGTCTCCCTGCTGGTGGAACGGTAGGGTCGTTGTAGCCACTTTGTGGTCTTACTACATAGCCTTCTCCAGGATTTATGGGTCCATTGGGGTAAATGGTATAAAAATCTCCATTATCATCTGCAAAGTTAGTTCCTCCGGAAGGAACATCTGGATGCGGTAAAAAGTTTTGAGGATTAAAATTTAGAATTAAGAATGCAGTATTCCAAACCCCGGTGCGGCTTTCGGTAGTCATGGGGCTTCCCATCAACATAAAGTCTCTTTTTTTCAAGTTTGGAGAAGTAACATTTACATTGATTGTTCCGTTTTTAATTACATTGGCTGTAGGGTCTGTTTGCACCACATTTCCCTCGTGTTCTACCACTAAGGTTCCATTTACAGTAATGTCTTGTTCAGTTTTTAGGTAATTATCAGCATTTATCGTAAGTGTTCTCGTTGCGTCAACTTCACAGGTACAAGCATCGATACTTCCAAAGCTAGAAGTGTTATAATCTGTACTAATTTTAGCATTAGAACCTACATCTGGTGTCCCATTACTCCAAGTGCCTCCCCCAAGGTGAGTAGTAGTCTCTGCAGCCACAGTGACTGTAGCTACACAAGTGTCGGAATGACCATAATCATCCATAACAGTGAGGGTAACATTAAATGTATTACCTACATCTGCACAGGTAAATGTAGTTTGACCAGAAATGGTTCTTGAAACAATTCCTATATTATCTGTAGAGCCGCCGTCTACATCCAATGCATCGATGGTTACCGTCCCTGTAGTTTTATTAAGCGTTGCGGTAATATTTTGGCAGACAGCCACAGGATCGATATTATCATAATTAGGGTCTCTTAAAATAAATAATCCCCCATCGCCAAGAATGTTTTCATTCCCAAAACCTGTGGCGATTAAATTTCCACTTTCGAAAAAGGGATATACATTCCAAGTAGCGTTAAAGCTAGCACTATTTGTTGCAGGGTAAGTGTCAAAGTAATTTACTTCAGTCATACTGGGTGTTGCGTCATATAACCCATCAATTTTTAAAATTCTCATTCCTGCGGCATAATTTGCCAAATAGAATCGATTTCCTCTTACATATCCATTATGGTCTATTGCTGAAGTAGGCCCAAAGTAGGTATAATGTAGTACTGGGTTATCTAAATCCTGTAAATCAAAAACAAGAGTTCTAGTGTTAAACCCAATATTTTCTTCGTCAACTTCATCACCCACAATGAAGAAACGCTTGTCTTCGGTAAACCATCCTTGATGAGTATAATATTTGTTTGAATAATCTATAGAACTAATTTGTGAAATACTGGCCTTATTAGTTACATCGAGTATTCTTAAAAAATCTGAACCACTAAAACTGCCAATAAGTATTTCTCTTCCTTGATAATCTGGATCCGGACCATCATATACTACCACTTGGGCATCATGGCAATATCCTCCAGTAGAGTAAGTAGCAACAATTGAAGGGTTTTCAGGATCGATATTAAGATTAAAAATAACCAAACCTCCACTAATGTAAGGTGAAACACCAGAAACATAAGCATATCCAGTGTCTTCATTAATAATTATATTATGAGCTCTTCCTCTATTAGTGCCTGAGGTACCCCATGTTTCCCAGCCATCTTCGGTAAATGTAACCGGTGGACTGGCAACGCTTCTAAGTCTTGTTAAATCGAATATTTGCATTCCATGGTTGCCATTACTATCACTAACAATATAAGCATGGTTGTTAAAAACTTTTACATCTCTCCATAAACTTGTGCCAGTGTGCGAGTTTAATCTTCCTAAGTAAATAGGAGAAACAGGATTTGTTATATTTACAAAAGCAGTACCATTATCTAAACCTACTATTGCATATTCTTTTCCGTCCAAGGGGTCAGTCCAGCCCCAAGAATCCTGACCTTCACCTCCTCCCATGGTAGATGCAGAGATGTAAGATTGTAAAGTTATCCCATTACATGGGTAGCTTCCTGCCATGCCTCCAGAACAAGGAGTTTGAGCAATTGAAATTTGAGATAATAAAATTAATGCAATAAGGAGGTTTTTGTTCATGTTGTGAGTTTTTATTTTGATGTTTTTTTTAATCGCCTACGTAAGAAAATTCTACAGAACAAGGGATGTAATGACCTATATGACCTTGTCCGTCGCCAGAGTCGCCACCACCTATAAAATACTGTTCGCCTGTTGTAATGCAATTGCTTAAGTTAAAAGTATACGTGCTTCCGGACAAAAGGTAGAGTCTGTAGACTAATGTTGCATAGTGACCTACATTATAGCTTTCTACAGCAGGACTTTCATTGTCGTTTTCTGCAGAATAGGAGTGGGTATATGACCAGCCTTCTGTGTAATCATAACTTGAGCTAGTTGGATCTATGTCGACTCCAGAACCTGACATGGTAAAGAAAAAGGCTCCTTCAGAAGTAGCCAAAGAGATTTCACTTTCAGTTCCGGAGGTAAAATCCTGAATTCTTCCAGCACCAAAATTGGTACGAACTTCTATTTTATAATAACCAGAGTAAGTTGGTGTAAAGGTTTGATTGGTAAGTCCCGCTATGTTATCTGCATCAGTAGGCTCTGGATCAGAATTATATTCTTTAATAGTAGTTCTTTGGCACCCTCCTGTTTGTTCATATTTTGCATATTCTTTTTTGAAGAATTGAGGTTCCCACGAACTTCCGGTCCAACTATATATTCCAGGGGAAACATCATTTGCTCCATTGGTAGAATTATTTGTATTGTATACCGTTGTTCCTGGTTCTAGACCACCCCCATTTGGATTGATAACAGGACTTGAAATAATAGTCGAAGTTAGGCTTACTTTAGGTAAGATTATTCCGTAAGGGCTTTCAATAATGGTTCCTGTTGCATCATAAATTTCAACATCCAATGTCCCTTCTGGAGTAGAGGTTCCTATTCCTATTTGAGCAAATGTTGATACATTAGCAAATAGTAATAAAACTAAATATGTATAGTATCTATTTTTCATGCCTTTATATGTTTAATTGCCTAAATATTTAAATTCTACTGTAGATTTTACCAGCCCGTTTGAGATTATATAGCCTCTACCATCTCCTGAAGGAATAATACTTATATCTCCATCGCCTTCAAAACCATCAGAGGTTGTTTGGTTAAAGCTAAGGGTAAATGAGTATAAAGTATTCCGAACAAGAGTTACCGGAATTGTATACGTAGTCTGATTATATCTATTAGTGTGATTGTTTGCACTTCCTCCATCAAAAAGTTTATCATCATTATAACCAGAGTATGACTTTAATGTAAATAAATAAGAGGTAGAATTAAAAGTAAAATCAAATTCACCTTCCTGAGCATTATAATTAACCCATTGGTCGGATGGATTGGTGTTATCAGGAACGTCTAATTTTCCTGCTCCAAAATGAACCGTTACTGTCACTAAATAACTCCCATTAAATTTAGGCGTGAAAGTATTACTGTTAAATGAAATAAACTGATCTCCCAGAACAGGATTTAAGATGTCGCTTGAGCCTGTTCTTAAGTCTGAAGTTTGATAACATAGTTTGTAATCATCTTTATGGTATTGTGGAATCCATAAGGAGCCATTCCATACATAAAGGCCAGGATAAACAGTATTATTACCAGTTCCAGAAATAACGGTGTTATAAACAGTGGTTCCTGTAACTAAACCCCCGCCATTTGGGTTTGAAATGGTTTCTGTTAGAGTATTTGTTAAAGCTACTTGAGGATATACAACTCCCATGGTGGTGGAAGTTATATCAAGTGCTCCTTTTGGGCTCGTTGTTCCAATTCCAACTTGAGAGAATATGGGTAAACTCAAGAGGAAAATAGCTATAGAAAATAAATAATTTTTTTTCATAATAATAGATTTTATTCTCCCAAGAAAGAAATTTCTACATAACAAGGAATATCATAAGCTACATAGCCCCTTCTACCAGTTGATGATGTTGAAAATTCTTCAGCAGTATCTTGAAGAAATGTTAAGGTAAAAGAAACATTTTGATTTGCTATTAAACTCACATATTCTGTAGCGGTAAATTCTTGCCAAATGGCAAAATAATTGGTCGCTCCAATGGAGGCTTGATATGCCGTTGAGTAAGAATTTACAGGAATGGTATAATTTGTTCCACCAAAATTTAACGTGTAGGTACCGGTAGCACTGGCAATATTCAAATCGCCATCAGACCTTGTACTTGAACTACCTTCATTGGGGACTCTTGCGTCACCTCCTCCAAAATCGACACGTATTTTTACTTTGTATTGACCTGTATACTTTGCGGTAAAAGTATTTGTGTTGTTTCCATTTAATGCTAAAGTTAAACTGGTTCCTGGAGTGCTTCTTGTGCTCCCGGTAGTGCTTTCATACAAAGCATATTGCCTTTTGGGAAACTGAGGGCGCCACTGTGTTCCATCCCAAGAATACATGCCTGGAACTACATCGTTAGACCCAGTTGTGGTTGTATTAGTATTAAATACCACTGTCCCAATAGGAATATTTCCTCCTTGTGGGTTTGTAGCAGGGGCCATAACTATAGTAGAGGTCAGTGCCAGTCTTGGAAGTACAACACCCATATTTGTGGAGTTGATGTCCAAAATGCCATTTGGGGTAGTTGTGTTAATACCTACTTGGGCATTTAACGGGTTAGAAATACTCAAGAATGTGTATATGAGGGCAACAAAAACTAGAGATTTCCTAGTAAATTGAAATTTCATAAGAGGTAAACATTAAGATTTGGTGATACAAGATTAGTTTATTTTTTCTATAAAAACCAAAAATATTCGATAAAAAACATCAAAAAATTTTATTTAAAGATTTTTCTTACAATTATTTACGTAAATATTTCAATGTTGGTTTTTTAAAGGTAAATTTCATCTTTAATGTTTTTTTATTCAATTAAAAAGCCCCTATCGGGGCCTTTAGATACAATAGCATTTTTTACTTTTTTACTATTCTTCGTGTTACTAATCCCTGTTCGGTTTTAATCTGAATAAAATACACCGAAGACTTGTATTTAGAAATATTAAGGGTTGCACTATCATAATTGGGGTTAGTCCTCTCAATGATTCTTCCCTGCACATCAAAGATTGTTATTTCTTCAATTTGCGATTTAGGGGCTGAAATGTTTAGCACTCCCTCTGTTGGATTAGGAAAAATAGTAACATTCTCTATTTCTGTATTGGCAATACCAAGGGTGCTGTTTTTAAATGAGCCTTTTGAGAACAATACCATAAAACGTCCGGAGTGATTTCCCTTTTCCGCTGAAAACAGGTAAGCATTATTGTTCAGGTTGGTGATTATCTTTTCTTCAGTATCCCATAAATAAATAGTTGATGCGATTAAATCTGTTCCTTCCAAATTGGCGATTGAAATTTCATACTCTTGCTTTCCATCTACTTGGGTTGAAAATCCCATAGGGACTT
This sequence comes from Flavobacteriaceae bacterium, assembly GCA_041392125.1. Lineage (GTDB taxonomy): Bacteria > Bacteroidota > Bacteroidia > Flavobacteriales > Flavobacteriaceae > Halomarinibacterium. The sequence continues at coordinate 108,491 of JAWKMR010000006.1, forward strand.
TGATATTTTTATTGAAATCTTCCCTGGATTGAATACCTAATTGTTCTGTTCCGTCCTCCAACTGAGTATATAGCGCTACGACTGTTGCCAGGCATCGGCTGTCATATCCTTCATCCAATCCTGCTGTAGCATTGGTAGAGAACCCTAATAAGGCTGTACTTTTTAAATCGTAGTCTACTGTTTTTAGTGAGAGCCAAAGACGTTCGCGGTTTTGGTTGCTCTGTCTTAAGGTAGTATTTCCAGTTGTGAGACGCATGCTATTGTTAAAAATAGCAGTACCACCACTACTGGCCTTAATAGCAAAACCTTGACCGGTAGCAATCACACCATTAGGTTCTGTGCTGGTTCCGGGGTCGTTGGCAGCAGCAGTACCTCCCATTAGGTTATACATAGAAATATCCTGCATAGAAAAATTCATAGAACCTGCGCCGGGATAGGAGGGACTTGGGGGTGTTAAATGTTCCCAGAAATAAACTTCACTTACCATACTGTTGGCAGAAATGAAGTCGTCAGCAGAAATAGCAGAGGCATAAGGATTAGCCAGAATGTTAGGACTTGCATTTTTATTAGCAGCAGCATTGGGTCCAGGAGTATTATAGATTATTGGGAAGTTTACCACACCATTGTTAAGGGTTCCTTGATTATAGGTATAGTTAAAGATCCCTCCGGGTTGTCCATAACCGGATTGGGGACGTACAATGTACCCTTCACCGGGATTGATATCGCCATTATAGGCAATCCAGTTGTCATAATTGTCATCGGCAAAGTTTTCCGAACCTGGGAAGGCAGTTGCCACAGCTGTATTGGGTGAGAAGAGTGAGGTGTCGTGATTCAAAACCAAAAAGGCCGAATTCCAGACACCGGTTCGAATATCAGAAGACATCGGACTTCCCAGAATCATAAAATCTCTGGAGGCAAGAGTAGGAGTGGTGAGTTTTACGTTAATGGTTCCATTATTGTTAACTATAGCATCATCGTCCACTTGTACTAAATTTCCTTGATGTTCTACAATTAGGGTTCCATCTACGGTAATATCACCTTCAATTTTTACATAATCTCCTGCTCTAACAGTAAGTGTTGAGCCAGAGGAAACATATAAAGTACAGGCGTCGATGTCACCTTGAACACTAGTATCATAATTACTGTAAATAAATGCTCCTTTTGAAGTTGTAGGGGTTCCATTATTCCAGCTTCCAGAACTATAGGTAGTTGCTCCGGTACAAGTGGATGTTTCAAATTGACCCGTAAACATACCTCTTCCGTAGGTGGAAGCTAAAATAGTTCTGTCTGCAGTTCTATAATCAAATGAAGTAACTTTCACACTGCTCATTCCATTAACACTCTGAGTCCAGTTGGGGTTGGCATCACCCCAATTGGAAGTTTGCCAAACACCCAATTCAGTACCAATAATTACTTCATTGGTACTTAAAGGGTTTTGGAGTATACATTTTACCGGCAAATCGGGCAAATCACCTTCTTTACTTACCCAGCTAGTACCTCCGTTGGAGGTATACCAGATACTGGTAACTCCATAATTGTGGAACGTTACCATAATGTTATTTTCAGATTGACCATATCGTATGTCGGATACAGCCCCTACTTGTCCCGGCATTGAAATATCTGTCCATGTTGGGTTGGCTGCACTGGCATTATCTAAACGTATTATTTTTCCGAGAGCTGTACCTACCAATACTCTATCTGTTGTATGTGGCGATGCAACAAAAGCAGTAGGGTAGGTGTTTAACATTGTATTGCTTAGAATTGTTCTATTAGCTGTTCCGGTAATGTTATTATATCTATATATCCTGTATGCTGGAGTACTTGTGGTACCATTGGCGTATAAACGATTTGTATCACTGTCTAACCCCGATTGGTTAACAAAATCACCATCACTGGTATTATTGGCAATATAAGCTTGAGCAGTTCCTGTACTGTAATTTAATCTATAATACACATTATAAACATAGGAAGATACCATATATTGATTGTCCTGATCTATAAAAACGTAACAACCATCCCCACCTGTCACTTCGGTTGAGCTTCCTATTCCCACCGGAGCTCCATTAATTAATTGGGAACCATTATCTTGTGCACCTGCAAGTAATTTGGTAGTACTTGTTTGCTGATTGATAGCTCCTTTATAAAATTGAGTCACATTATAGCCATTATTTCTTACAGAAGTGGTTGAACCGCTATTGTTTGTGTAATATACCCCTCCATCGTTTCCGAAGATAATTCTACTAGTAGATGCTCCTGTTTGTGGGGCAAAAGCAATTCCGTGTTGATCGGCGTGAACCTCTTGGAAACCAAATCCCCCATACCAATGCGAAAACTGACTCCATGAACTTCCCGAGTTTGTAGATTTAAATAAATCAATCCCACCTACATAAACTATAGCATCATTGAGTGGATCCACACCAATCATGAGATCATAAAAACTTTGTCCCCTTGTAAAATCTGCAGATGAAATGCCCGTATCAGCATCATTAGGGTAAGCCATTAATGTAGGTGCTGTTGAAAAACCATTTGTAGTTCTGTAAATTTTAGCTGGGTTTGCAGTATTTACTCGGTCTTCACACAAGACATAAATTTTGTTCGACGTGGTTTTAGAACAAGCCAACTCTACACGACCGTTGGTTCCTAAATTCCTGACGTTGGTCCATCCTGTTCCTGTATTTCTGAATACCCTTCCGCCACCTTCACCGGTATAATAACTATACTTGGTACCCATCCATAGATTCCCATCAGCATCAATATCAAAATCATTAGGGGCAAAATAGTTTCCTGCTGAGCTTTCATAGAGACTTCCTGTTAATCTTGAAAAATTTACTCCATCGGTACTTTTATATAGCCCAATAGTGTTGGCCCCCAGCCAAGACCATCCAGCTCCGCCAGATCCGGAAGTTACCTCTTCTGTGTAGGCCATGGCATCAGTACCAAAATATACTTCCGTCTGATTAGTGGTTGGATTATTCCAGGCTATAATATCTTGTATGTAAGTAATTTTATCAGATGAAGAACTTCCGCCACTATAAATATTTACCCAGTTTTCACCTCCATCAGTCGATTTATAAACGCCATTCCCATTTACGGCTCCCCAAGTATACACCTCTCCTGTACCAATGTACATGATATCACTATTATTAGGGTCTACCGTCATACACATGACTGCCATGTTTCCGGGAACACCATTAACTTGTTGCCAAACCGTAGCAGAACTAGTGATATTAGTATTAACCCATAACCCCCCCGAGACACCTCCTGCAAACACCTTTGAAGTACTTCCGGGAGCAAACATAAGCGTATGGGTTCTTCCACCTACATTATCAGGGCCGCGTTCTACCCAAGAATTAGATCCACCCCCGGGAGGAGTTCTCATGGAAGGGTTTGATGCTAATTGTTTTTGAAGTTCATGAACTCTTTCTGGTGCAGGTCTCAGTAAATTAGGATCACTGGTATAAAGCCATTCTTGCTCGTAGTATTTATTTGGAGGTAAGCCTTTTACTTTCCTTTCTTCTTTAGACAAACTCATTGTTTTTCTGAAAGGATGATTATTTAAAAAGTTAGAATAGCTATCTGCTACATTTTGAGTAGCCGATTTCTGCGCTCCATTTTTAGTATCCTTGAAGAGATAAATAGTTGCTGAAAGAACTAATGCTAAAATTAAATAATATTTTATCTTAGTTTTTGTGGAATATATTTTCATAAAAAAGGGGCTTTTATTTTTTCAAAAATAGATTTTTATCGACAAATAGCAATTTTAATTCGATGAAATACAAAAAATTTCTTTTTTTGAATATTAAAAATGCTCGTTTTTAACGAGCATTTTTAGTAAGTTTTAAAGTAACCTTATTTCATAGATTTGGTTTCATTGAATAGTTTATCTTGTTGCTGACCAATAGTAGTTGACTGGTTTTCTGAGCCAAATATTCCATTGGGTGCATCCGGAAAACGTAAGTTCGCATATTCTGAATTTTCGGAGGGAGTTCTTCCTTTTTCATCTTTTCTATTGGCTACTATGTGCCATGAGAAACTTACATTAGAATTTCCATTTTGCAATTCTTTTACTAAAAATCCTTCCGAAGTTTTTTGTGTTACGTAAACTCCATTACAGTCGCCTTCCAGTTGTATAAATACTTTTAATGGGTGTTTTTCATCAACAATAATATTGTTTGAAAAATTAGGATCAATTTTTATTAAAGCACTTCCTTGAATTAAGGTTCCTATTCCATAATCTTCAAAAAGTACTTCAGGTGCCTCGGGTGCAAACATAATTTTTTTATTTCCGTCTGCTCCCTCAACGATGGTTGATACGTTTCCGTTGCCTATAATCTTATAGTTAGTGTTTCCATATCTTGCACCGGCATATGCATAAGAAGAATTAATGGATGTCCCGCCACTGTAAAAATATCCCCCATAAAACATATTGTTCCCACCCACTTGACTAGCATTGGTGTATCCTGCTAATTGTGCCCTTGGGTCTCTTGTATCTGAATCTATTGGACTACCCGTATAATTGGTTTGAAAACGAGCGGCTTCCATAATTCCATTACTAGTTATGGGACCTTCAGATAATGCGTAAAGTGCTAAATCGGTCGCATTGGTGTTAACTCCAACATTCATAATCTGTGTAGAAGAAATGGAAGTAGTACTTCCGGATACAGCTCGTATTCCCATATTCGAGTCGGTTCCTGCTTGTTTGTCGGATACAGCAAGAACGCCATTGGCTCTTGAGGTACCGGTGCCCCAACCAATAATTCCTCCTATTAAAAAAGCCCCTCCAGTATAGGCAGTAGTCCCATAAATACCGTGATTATTACTCGAAATTCCTAAGACACCCAGCCCTGTTCCGGTATCACTACCATACACTGCAATACCATTTGATGAGGTTTGGGCAATAATTCCATAAGGTTGAGAAGCATTATTTACTCGTAATGCAGTATCTGAAAATGGAGTATTTCCTATTCCTACAGTTCCTGCTGCATCAATTTGCATTCTCTCGCTATCATTTGTTCTAAATGCTAATGAATTATTATCTGTGGTGCCCAAAAAGTTATTTGCTATACTGGTACCGGCATTCCCTTCCAAAGACCAGTCTTTACCACCGGTACCTCCCATGGCTATCCATCGGGTTCCGTCCCAATAATAAAATCCCGGTAAAACTTCGGTAGCGCCACTGCTCGAGTTAGCCGTATTGTAGACTAATAAGCCAGTTGCTGGTGCTGTAACAGGAGAAGTAGATGTTGTTGAAGATAACGCAACTCTATTAATTAATATTCCCCTATTATTATCTGTTAACTCCAGCTGTGAACTAGTATCTGGATTATTTGTCCCAAGTCCTACATTGTCATTAGTGCCATCAACAAAGAGGGCATTTGTTTCATTATTTGTAGCAATACGAGTATTGAGTGCTAGCTCATTATTATTTACGATGAATTCATCGGTTCCCCCTTCAGAAAGTGCTAAAAATTCAATGCCTCCTGCTGTTAAATTCAATTCATCATCCACCCCTCTAAAAATACCTGTATCACTATCTACATCCCAAGACAAAAGGGGTTGTGCGGCAGTTCCGGGATTAAATGCTCTAAGTAAACCTGTATTGGTAATCTCAAGACGCTCCGTATTATTGGTTCTAAATCGAAGCGGAATGTTATCTGTAGTTCCAATAAAATCTGTAACCGGATTCGTTCCGGAATTTCCGGAGAGTTTCCAATCCTTACTTTCTATTGGAATCCATACACTACCATTCCAGTAATGAAACCCTTTTCCGGTAGTAGTATTGGTGTTGTATACTAAAAGACTTTCGGTTCCTCCTCCGGTAATTGGAGCAATGTTAGTAAGATTTGTAATATTGACTCTGGGTATTAGAATCCCTTTGTCTGAACTTGTAACATCCAACATACTCCCAGCTTGAGGTGTAATGGTGTTAATTCCTACTTGGGCGATTAGAACACTTTGAAAAAAGACACATAATAATAATGTATGTTTTAAATTGCGTAAAGTTGTTTCCATATAATATCATTTAGTAAGATTACTCTTACAATATTATAATAAAATATCGACAAAGTACTTATTAAATCGATTAAAAGCATAATAATTTAACATTTTAATGATTTTTGTGTTAAATATTTCTTTAGGAACATCATTTAAAAAATTGAGGATATTTTAATTTCGAAGTGTTTATCAGAAAAAAAATGAATTATTTTTTGAGTTTTAACATATAAACCTTCAATTTTACAATAAACAATCAGATTTAGCTTTTATAATTTTCTGAAAATCAAAATGTTCAATTTTCCAGATTTTAAAGTCCCTATTCAAAAAATAGAAGGTTTTTCTGTCCTCTTTGGGACACACGAGTTATATGTCTTAAGAGAAGATCAAATGCATCCCGAAGTTTCCGGGAATAAATACCGAAAGTTGAAATATAATCTTTTAGAGGCCCAATCCCTAAATAGCAAAGGCTTATTAAGTTTTGGAGGGGCTTATTCAAATCATATTGCAGCGTTAGCCGCTTTAGGAAAAGAAACAAAAATACCTACCGTTGGAATGATACGTGGCGAGGAATTATTTTCAAAAATAGAAGAAAATCCAACCTTGTCTTTTGCAGTAAGCTGTGGCATGCAACTTCATTTTATCTCCCGGGAAGCCTATAAAAAAAAGGATGAAACGCCTTTTATAAATACGATTAAAGAAAAATTCGAAAATTACTATATCATTCCCGAAGGGGGCACTAATGCCTTGGCAGTTAAAGGCTGCGAAGAAATTCTTTCAGATCAAACACATAATTTTGATTATCTCTGTGTGCCTGTTGGCACAGGAGGGACAATGTCTGGCTTAGTAAAGGCTTCTTTACCGCACCAAACCGTTCTTGGATTTTCAGCATTGAAAGGGACTTTTCAAAAAGAAATAATAAAAAAATATACCTCCAAAACAAATTTTGAACTAATGGATGATTATTGTTTTGGCGGATACGGTAAAATAGATGAAGCATTAGTTCGTTTTATTAACGAGTTTAAAATTAAAACGGCCATAGCATTAGATCCAGTCTATACCGGGAAGATGATGTATGGAATTTTTGAATTGATTAGACAACAAAAACTGAAAAAAAATAGTCGTATTTTAGCCATTCATACGGGAGGGCATCAGGGCATTACCGGAATGAACCAAAAGCTGAAAAAGAAACAACTACCTCAAATCGAATAATTACATGGGAGCAAGATTCTTTACTTTTTTAATCATCGGGTTATTGCTGGTTGGGTGTAAATCCAAAAAAGCGGCAGTTACTAAAAAATCCAGAACAAAGACCGAGAAGGTCGTTGTTATTACCCCAAAAGACCCTATTGAAGTAATTCTTCCCAATAAAACCGATGAGTCAAAAGTTGATGCACTTCCCAAGAATGCTTCCTATGAAGAAATTTTAAATGCTTACGTTGAAACTTACAGTGAGATTGCCAAAGAAGAAATGCTTCAGTACGGTATTCCTGCCAGTATTACCTTGGCTCAGGGAATTTTAGAAAGTGGTGCGGGAAGGGGTGAACTTACTCAAAAAGCTAATAATCACTTCGGCATTAAATGCCACACCAATTGGAGCGGGGAAAAAGTGTATCATGACGATGACGAAAAAGGGGAGTGTTTCCGAAAATATAAAGACGCTAAGTATTCTTTTAGAGATCACTCTTTATTTCTGACCCAGCGAAGCCGTTATCAGGAGTTATTCAAATTGAAGAAAGACGATTACAAAGCGTGGGCAAAGGGACTTAAAAAAGCAGGATATGCTACCGACCCAAAATACCCGGATAAACTAATTGGCATTATTGAAAAAAATAAATTGTATCAATTTGATGATGAGGTTTTGGGTGGAAAGGCAAGAATTATAAATAACGATGATTCAAAAATTAATACCTATACTGTTGAAAAAGGCGATACTTTATATAGTATTGCTCGTCGTTTTAGTATGACTGTTGAAACGTTAATGGAGTATAATGGATTACTTTCAAGCGATATTGCCGTAGGGCAAGTTTTATATTTACATTCTGTAAAAGATTAAGAAAGCATCCGATTTTTTTTTTTGCATAACACTAAATAAAAAAAGCTCCCGAAAGGGAGCTTTTTTATAGAAATGTATTGTTAATTTTCAAGTGCTTTCCACTTTTTATACTGTTCCTCAGTAAGGGCTTTTTTCATAGAAGTATCAAAAACTTCATCGTGTTTTTTCTTGTTGGTCATAACATCTGCATTCTTTGTGTCTTTTCCATTAACATCTTTTGCATAATTGTTTTCTTTTACAACCAGTGCACGAAAAACTGCTCTTTGTTGGTCTCCATTTAAACCAAGAGTTGTACTTAGTTTTTCAGTTTGTTTTTTAGCAACAACTTCAGGAGTGTTTTGATCCTGCTTTAACGATTGAGCATTCATGGTGTCCATTCCTAAAAGCAATACAAAAGAAAAAGCAACAATTTTAATTAAATTCTTCATGGTGTTTAAGTTTTAAAGTCACTAATGTAACTATTTTCAATGTAACTGACCAAAAACTACGCCAAAAAAGAAATTACTCCTCTTTCTGTTTTCCGGGATGTTTTTTCATCCGACCTTTATGGTGTTGCTTTTTATCAAATTTTGCATATTGTTCCTCGTTCAAAATATTTTTCATTTCCTTTTTGAAGGCAATTTGCTCGTCCAGCATTTTCGATTTTAACGCAAACTTCTCTTCTTTTGTAAGTTCTTCTCCTTCTTTATGTTGTTTACGAAGGGCTTCTCTTTTTTCTTCTTGCTGAAGTAAAAGTGTTTCTACTTGTTTTTGTTGTTTTTCATTTAGATCAAGGTGTAAGGTCATTTCCTTTGCCTTCAATGTGGCGCGTTCTTGAGGAGTCAGGTCCTTCATTTTTTCCTTCATCTCTTTTCGGTATTTCATTTTTGCATCCGGACCCGGCTGTGCTTGCAGCGCTAAACCAACAAATACAAAACAGATAAACAATAATTTTTTCATACTATAAAGTTTTAAGATTTATGTGGGTATGACTAAAAAATTTAAGTTAGGTTTAAAAGGACTTGATTAAAATTTTGTTAAACGGTTATTTTCACTCATTCATCTTTGGTATTCACTCAATGGTGGTTTTATGGTTTTTTTCTGAAAGATACTTTCGAAATGAATTTTTAAAACACGTAAAATGAAATGCCCAAGTTTTTAGTTATTAACATTTTGAAGTTGTTTATAGGGCATTCCATCTTCAACACTCTAAAAAAATAACATACAGATGAAAAGCAAATTAATTTTTTTAGCACTTCCCATTTTTGGAATGGGCTTTTGGCTTTCAATGAGCAACTCAAATTCTAAGTACGCTGAAACAAAAAGAATGCTGAAACACACAGATGGCTGTGTATTTATGACCGTTATGGGAGAACAATCTTCCAAAGATTTTGATGTATTTATGACTAACGAAAACCTTTCATTAAGCGTGCGAGACGGCTTGGCTTGGTTAAGTGATGCACAATTAGCCTCCGGAGGCTACGGAGCGGGGAGTCATAGTGCACAAAACATCATGGATCCTCATGCTGTAAGTGCAGATCCTGCAACTACAGCAATGGTGGCACAGGCTTTTTTGCGAAGCGGAGTAACCTTGCAAGGGGATAAGTATTCCCAAAACTTGAAAAAAGCGATTAATTTTTTACTCGAAACTGTTGAAAATACTCCTAAAACAGCCGAATATATTACAGAGGTACGAGGGACTCAAATTCAGACCAAATTAGGACAAAACATTGATGCGGTCCTTACGGCACAGTTACTTTCCAATCTTTTGGACAGGGATTTACAAGGAATTGACAAAAAAAGAGTAGCTCGATGTTTGGATATTTGTGTGGCAAAAATTGAAGCCGGTACGGATGCCTCCGGAAGGCAAACCGGAGCCGGTTGGGCAGGAGTGTTACAAAGCGGCTTAGCTTATAGTGCCCTGGAATCTGCAGATGCCGTGGGAGCCAAGGTAGATAAAAAAGTATTGGAGCGTTCCAAAAACTATCAAAAGGGAAATTACAATTCGGAAAGTGGAGACATTAAAACCGAAGATGGTGCCGGAGTTATGTTATATGCCGTAAGTAATAGTGTGCGTGCCAGCGCCAAAGAAGCCAGAGAAGTCGAGGAGGCTGTTAACAAAGCTAAAAAAGAAGGAAAGTTGGAGAAAAATGCTCCGGTTTCTGTAGAAACCCTGCGTAAAATTGGCTATGCCGAAAGTGAAGCGATGGAATATACCACCTCCTATAAGGTATATCAATCCGGAAAGGATGCCGCCCAACGTGACGATGTTTTAAATGGTTTCGGCAATAATGGCGGGGAGGAGTTTTTGAGTTTTTTACAAACCGGAGAATCCTTGGCCGTAAACCAAGATAAGGATTGGAAAAAATGGTATAACGACATGAGTGGGCGCATTTTAAAAATACAAAATGAAGACGGCAGCTGGAATGGCCATCATTGTATTACCAGTCCCGTATTTTGTACAGCGACCAGTTTATTGTTGCTAACGGTAGAAAATGATATTGCCTTTTTAAGTAAAGTGGGTCAATAACCCCATTTTTATAAACTGCGATATACTCAATTTTGCAGGGTGGCACCTTCCCAGTATCTTTAAGGTGCAAATAGTTTAGGTTGGTTTAAGCACCACCCAGAATGCAGGTAGGGATACCGGCCCCCCATTGCCAATACGGGAGGATTTCTGGGTGGTGTTTTTGATTATCAGTATTATAGATTAAGAATTTGAGAAATAATCCTTTTTAAATTCTCTAGGTCGTCTTTAAGATATTTTACGTTTTTGTTTGTCAAATTAAAAAGCAAGTAAGTTTTATCATTATTTGTAATTAGATTTAGGTCCCCTTCTGACCCACTTGGGTCATCAAAAAATACATTTGACTCAATTGCCTTAATTTTTGATTTATCTAGAGTTATAGCACCTTCCTTATTAAACAAAGTTATTCCATTTTGAGAGATAGTTTTACTGTATTCATTTGCCTTTCTACTCCCAATTAATTTATTCATCCCAAATAAAAAAGAAGAAATAGGAATTAGATATAAAAATAAACTTCCAAATTGGAAGTAAACCAAAATACTTAAAGAGATAAGTGCTAATATAAAATATAGGATAATAGTAAAATTATTTCCTGAATATTTCCCGATTTCAATACTCTGATTCTGCTTATTTATTTGATAAGAGATTTTATGTTTTTTAAGTATTAATTCAAGTAAATAAAATTCTTTTTCCATTCTTATTAAATAATTTGCACAAACAACCCATCCTCAGTTTTATCTACTTTGGCCAATTTATTTGCCGTTAGGTGTTTGATGGTTTTGTCCCACTTTTTGTTACTTAAACCGCTTTGAGTTTTAAGATCTTCAAGGGCTAATCTTTCGGCTTTTTGAAGGATTTCCAACACCGCTTTTTCTTCTTCATTCAATTCCACTTGTACGGCTTTACGCTCCGGTTTCATTTGTGGGAAGAATAATACTTCCTGTATAGAAGCATTATTAGTTAGAAACATAATCAAGCGATCCATCCCAATACCCATCCCTGAAGTGGGCGGCATCCCGTATTCTAAGGCGCGTATAAAATCGTTATCGATAAACATGGCCTCATCGTCCCCTTTTTCAGCGAGTTTTAACTGGGCTTCAAAACGTTCGCGTTGGTCAATAGGGTCGTTTAATTCACTATAGGCATTGGCGATTTCTTTTCCGCAGACCATGAGCTCGAAACGTTCGGTTAGTTCCGGATTGTCACGGTGTTCTTTACACAACGGGCTCATTTCCTTCGGGTAATCGGTAATAAAGGTGGGCTGAATAAAATTCCCTTCACACTTCTCTCCAAAAATCTCATCAATCAACTTTCCTTTCCCCATGGTGTCATCTACCGGAACGCCCATATCTTGCGCTGCTTTTCTAATTTCAGCTTCCGTTTTACCAATAATATCGAAGCCGGTAAATTTCTTTATTGCTTCTGCCATGGTCACTCTCGGGTAGGGTGCTTTAAAATCTATGCTATATTCGCCAAAGGTTGCTTGAGTAGTACCGTTTACTTGGATGGCACAATACTCTAACAATTCTTCGCAAAAATCCATCATCCAGTGATAATCTTTGTAGGCCACATAAATTTCCATAGCGGTAAACTCCGGATTGTGCGTACGATCCATGCCTTCATTACGGAAGTTTTTTGAAAATTCGTACACCCCGTCAAATCCACCTACGATTAATCTTTTTAGATATAATTCGTTGGCAATTCGCATATACAAGGGAATATCCAAACTATTGTGATGCGTAATAAAAGGTCGTGCCGCTGCGCCTCCCGGAATGGGTTGAAGGATAGGCGTTTCTACCTCAAAATAGCCACGTTCATTAAAAAAATTACGCATGGCATTAAAGAGACGGGTACGCTTTACAAATACTTCTTTTACATGGGGGTTCACTACCAAATCGGCATACCGCTGGCGGTAGCGTTGCTCGGGGTCTGTAAAAGCGTCGTGGATAACCCCATCGGCATCTTCACGAGGTTGGGGAAGGGGTTTTAAGGCTTTGGAAAGGAGCGTAAATTTTTTAACCATGACCGTTTTTTCACCCACTTTGGTCGTGAAAAGTTCACCTTCAATGCCTACAAAATCACCAATATCCAGTAATTTTTTATATACTTCGTTATAATGTGATTTGTCTTCGCTGGGGCAAATCTCATCCCGATTAAAATATACTTGTATACGCCCTTCAGCATCTTGTAGCTCAGCAAAAGAAGCAGAACCTTGAATACGACGCGACATGAGTCTTCCTGCAATAGTTACTTTATTACCTTCCTCAAAATGTTGCTTTAATTGTTTGGAAGTATGGGTTACCGGGTATAAAGCCGCAGGATAGGGATTAATACCAAGTTCGCGTAAATGATTCAGTTTTTCTCGACGAACGAGTTCTACTTCAGAAAGTTGCATGCCTACTAATTTTAAGCTGCAAAATTAGGTATAATTCATTAGTATACTTGTATTATGGAGCTTCAATTTGTTTAATTTTTTCTATCATAGTTGCTGCATTTTTGTTATCGGGTTCTAAGCTCAATACTTTATAATAATTTTTAAGCGCTTCCGTGAAGTTTTTTACTTCAAAATAGGCTTCTCCTAAACTATCAAAAACATTTGGGTTACGAGGAAATAGATTTGCGTTCAATTCAAATATAAAAAGGGCCTTGTCAATATTTTTGGCTCTTAAATTTACATAGCCGTACGTGTTTAGTTCACGACTTCCCTTTAAATATTCGGGTAATAGATATAATAAAAAATCTTTTTGTTTGCGAATGCTATCTAGTCCTATTTCTGCAATTCTATTTTCTAAATAATTTACCGCAAAATAATTAGAGTTGTAATGGTTTTCTAAAACAATACTGAGTATGTCTCGTTCAAAAGTTTCTTTTGGGTGTTCCACAATACGATTGACTTCTTTGCCATCTTTATAAAAAATAAAAGTAGGAACTCTATGAATATTTAGGTCTTTTTCTTCGTGACTTGGGCTTTGTTTGTAAGTAGAGCTTTGATTATCTAAAGCGACGATTTCAATATTTTGAGTAGGAAAGTTTGCTGCTTCTAAAACTTTTAAAAAACGAGGAAGTTCTTTTTTACTATCACTACACCATGAACCAAAAAAAGCTTTGATGGTGTAATTTTTGAGAGAATCTTTTAACTGAGTGATTATTTTATCGTGTACTAAATAGCTTTCATAATTTACAGAATGCCATTCCTTAAAACTATTCTTGGTAAGGTCATTAATAGAAACCTTTCCAAGTAGTTTTTCAGTTCCGTCTGTTTTAATAATAAGTTGAGCTTGGGTAGTGTAAATGATAGATACAAATGTAAAAAGTAATAGGGTTGTTTTCATTTTTAAAGAGTTTTAAAAGTTTCTTTAAAATTCGAAAACTTAAATGGGGAGATGGATTATAGACCGTTTGAAAAGAGGACTAGACCTAGTTTATTTTTTTAAAACTAATTGATATTTAGTTTTTTAAGCTCTTCTCTGGAAGAGATATTCAATTTTTTATAAATGTTATTAATATGTGTTTTTACTGTACTAACGCTCACGAAAAGAGCTTCGGCAATTTCCTTATTCGATTTGTCTTCCAAAATTAAATCCATGACTTTTTGTTCTTGCTTAGATAGAGTTTCGGTATTTTTGGATGCCTTATTTAGTTGTCGCCACCTACCAATAAAGTAAAAATTTCCTAAAATAGATAACACGGCAAAAATTCCTAGAAAATAAATCCACCATGGAAGCCCTTTATGTCTATTGACTAAAAATTCATCGGCCTCCAACTCTGCTTCGTATTGTTTGGTGTATGAAGATTCGGGATATTTTTCTTTTAGCCTAACACGTAAGTTTTCGTAATAAGGATTCACCTTTACATCTTCCAAATAGTATTCGTGAAGGTCGTTGGTTCGGTCACTTAAAAAGGAATATATATATAATTCTGCCAAAGGCTCTTGAAGCGTTTTTCCATATTCCTGAAGAATAGTAAACCACTTTTTGGTATTCAAAGATCGGTTGGCTTCGCTTCGGTAGGTGCCAAAAGCGAAACGCATTTCATGCTTTAGCGAATCAATTCTTAAGAAAAGTTGGGCTTTATCATTGTTGGAAACAATTCGGCAAAACATTTCATTGTCAAACGAAAAAGGAAAAGATAGGGTGTCTGTGTTATTAGCAATAAAAACAACTTCTTTACTATTGGCGCAATGACCTGTAAAATGATTAATAGATTGCTCTTCATCGCTACACGTATCCAGATGAATTCGGTACATCTTATTTTCAGAAGGAAGGTTGTCTCCCATAAAGCTGAAGTTTCCTAAGCTATCGGGAAGGGTCATATTTAAAATTTGCTCACTGTAAACACCGGATATTTTTCGGTAATCCTCGATGGTAGAGAGATATACTTTTCCTTCTTTCAATTCGTGGTTTACTTTTCCGGAAAATTGGTATTGCGCCAACGTATAGTTGCTAATAAGAATACATACGATTTGGAAAAGTCTTTTCATTGAAAAACGAAGATAGCCAAATAGACCCTTGTAACAAAATGTATTGGAAACGACCTATAGCTTGATTATAAATCTTAATTTTGTAGTATGAGTATTTGGAGAGTATTGCTTTCTATAGTATTTCCCCCATTAGCCGTTATAGATAAAGGTTGTGGGTCTATTTTAATTGTTTTAATTTTAACCGTTTGCGGCTGGATACCGGGTGTTATTGCTGCCTTAATAATTTTAAATAATCCTAACAGATGAAACTAATTAACAAATTAATTGCAGTTACAGTTTTGAGTATAAGTCTGGTAAGTTGCCAGTTTACTGAAACCATGGTATTACAAGAGGATGGTAGCGGTCGCATGAATTTAAGTGTGGATTTGAGCGAAATGATGGCTTTTGGTGGGGAAATGACAAAGGATTCTTCTTTTGTAAAGATGGATACTATTTATAACTTTAAAGATTTACTGGAATTGAAAAAGGATAGTATTGCACAACTTCCCGTAGACGAACAGAAGCGATTAAGGGCTATGGAAAATTATAAGCTTCACTTAGTTACCGATCCGGAAACCAATACCATGGTGGTAGATGTTTTTACCGACTTTAAAAATGTAGCCGAAGCTAATGAATTAATGAAAGGTTTTGAGCAATCTCAAGGCATCATGCCGGGGAGTACTTCTTCAGATTCTAAAAAAGAATCCGAACCGGAAGTAATAGGGGTCTCCTATTCGTATACCAAAGGAAAATTTAAAAGGGATGCCTTTATTAAAGACAAAGCCGAACATCAAAAACAAATAGATAGCCTTAAAAATGCCGAGGCTTTTATGTCTGGTATCTCCTATAAGATAAAATATACATTCCCCAAAAAAATTAAAAATACCTCGGTGGAAGATGCTACCTTCTCTCTCGATGGAAAAACATTGGAATTGGAAAGAGGTTTTGTTGAATACTTAAAAAATCCGGATGTGTTAGACATTGAGGTAGAACTGGAGAATTAGTTTTTTTGAATACAACTATTGAAATACAAGACTTAGGCTTTAAAGACTACAAAGAAACCTGGGATTATCAAGAACAACTATTTCAGCAAATTCTTGATATAAAAATTAAAAACAAGAGAGAACAACAATCTCTTAAAACTCCCAATTATTTTTTATTTGTAGAACACCCCCACGTATATACCTTAGGAAAAAGTGGTGATTTTACCAACCTTCTTATTGATGAAAAGAAATTGGAAGAGATTGATGCTACTTTTTACAAAATCAATCGCGGGGGAGACATCACCTACCACGGGCCCGGACAAATAGTAGGGTATCCAATTTTGGATTTGGAGAATTTCTTTCCGGATATTCACAAATACTTGCGATTTTTAGAAGAAATGGTCATCCTTACCTTGGCTGAATATGGACTTAAAGCTGAACGTAGTAAAGGAGAAACAGGTGTTTGGCTGGATGTAGGAACCCCTTTTGCTCGAAAAATATGCGCTATGGGAGTACGCGCGAGTCGCTGGGTTACCATGCATGGATTTGCGTTGAATGTAAATGCTAATTTGGGGTATTTCGACCATATGATTCCTTGCGGAATTAGAGGGAAAGCCGTAACCTCTTTACATGTGGAAATGGGCCAACCCGAAATTTCGATGGAAGAAGTAAAAGCAAAACTGTTGAAACATTTTGCACAATTATTTGAAGCCCAAATAAATAAGGAAACCCTTACTAATTTGTAAGTATTTCGTGTAGCGTTTTATTTACTGAATGAGGTAAGAACACCGTAACCATCTAGCTTCCCTTTTTTGTCATAATCCTCTGTTTTAACAACACCTACACCTTCTGCAAACCATTGCTTGGAATTTCTTTTCATAGTGCCAGTCATTCCTTGAGAAACCGTAGTTTGAGAAATTATATAACACTCAAAGGTTCCGGCAGGAGTAGTAATAGTTTCTTTTCCAACCACTTCTCTTTCCGTGATGAGTGTACTCATATTAAAATTCATTCCGGACATAGACATTTTTATATTCATCTCGGCATCTTTTAATTTTTGTCCCACACTTAAATTGTTGGGAATATCAATATTCACCCCGGTAATTTCTGAATCTACCTTCATATCACCATATGCCTTCATTAACTCGGGCCGCAGCATAGAATTAAAATCTATAGATACCGTTCCGTTTTTACAAATTGCATCATAATTAGTAGTGGTAATTTCTTTGCCTTTTTCGTCTTTAAAACTGGTGGTCACATTGGCTTTTTCTCCTTCACTGGTATTAGTTATACTAAGTACTTGATAAGTTATCGTGCCTTGTGCTTTCCCTTTTTCATTATACAACGTAAGGGTGGAAGTTGCGCCTTTTGAAAAAGGATAAAATTTGCTGCACTGAGCCATGGTAAAAGTTGAAAAAAGAACCAAGGCACTAATAGATAAGATGATATTTTTCATAATGTTTGTTTTAAAAGGTTATTTATTTTGAAGGGACTACCAATATTTCTACGCGTCTATTTTTTTGTTTATTTTCGGGTGTATCATTAGGCGCTACAGGCTGATTTTCACCAAATCCTTTAACTTCAAAACTATACGAACCTGAAAGTTGACTTTTCAGAAAGTTGGAAACTTCTTTGGCTCTTTTCTCCGAAAGTGTTTTGTTGCTACTTGGATTGCCTACATTATCTGTATGCCCTTCAATAATGATGTGCCCTTTAGGAAATTCCTTAATTGCCATGACCAGTTTTTCAAGCTCTTTTGAAGCGCTTTCTTTTAGTTGATATTTTCCAGTATCAAACAAAACGGAACTATCTAAGTTTAACCGTATGGCTCCACCAATAGCAGCAATGGCGTCTACATCGGCACCCGGTAATTGACTTGGGGTGTCTAAATCTGTTAATCTTACATACGTAAAAGTTTCCCCATTTTCTACAAACTCGGCAATATCTACCATGGCAGTTCCACCTTCAATTTTACCTACATTAATCCATTCTTTCCCGTCTTTCGATATTTCCAAAATAGTGGGCTCTATAGCGCCCATTTCAAAAACATATAAATCCGGACCATTTACATTGGCAATGGCATTATCTGTAAACTCAAGGGTTACTTGTCCTTTAATACCTATGTTGCAAATTTTAGGGTCGCCATCTGGAAAATCTTTTTCGTCCATATCGGGTACGCCTAAAGCACCATTTGAATTAGATCCCGCAGGATTGCCTAAATCGTGTTTTACCAATTTGTCTGCAAAAGACAAATCGCCAAGGGGTAAATAAATAAACTTATTTCTGGAATCCCTATAGGTGTTACCTGTTGTTGTTCCCTCGCCAAACCAGCCGGGATTTTTTTTATAAAACTCCTTTCTAGCAGCTTCTGATGCTTTTATCACATCTCCGGAAAAAATAATCATATCATTTTTACGGCTAGTCATCATAGCTTTAAATTTTGAGGAGGCTTTACCACTATTCAAGTAATTTTCAATGGCTTGTGGTAAAGGTTGTTTTGCAATGGCTCTTGCTTCAGTTTCGGTTTGGATTTTTTTCTTGCTAGGTAGTGGGCGAAGAAGCTCTAATTCTTTTGCAGTAATTTCAAAATAATTGGCAATTAGGATATTCGCTTCCTCTTGGGTGGCATTGTCTAATTGTTGCAGCGATTCTTTTTTGTCTCTATTCCCCCAAATGGAATAGCGAGTAATGTTTTCTTCAATAAAGGAATTATCAGTAGTGCCTAATAATTGTCTAAGGTTTTTCGTTTTTGCTTCTTCGGCAAGCTGTGCTTCACTCTTTTGAGCATTTTTTTCCTTTATTTTTTTGGTGTATTTGTCTAATTGATTTTTCCTGAAATCACTATCAGATTCGCCCTCGCCATTTTTCATTTTTTGAATATTCTCCATATATTCTTTAAACTGTTCAGCATCAATAGTACCTGTTTTTAGTAATTCTTCATATGTTTTTTGTAAGTCTTCCGCATCGTCGTTTTTAGGAGTGCTATTATCTGGAATCTCAATATTTTCCGGAATTAATGGGTTTTTCTTTTCTTCATTTTTGCAAGAAATTAATAGAAAAAAGAAACCAAAAAATGCTATTACTGAAAAGGACGTTGCATTCATAATAAACCACTCAACACATTAAAAGTGAGTGGTATAAATGTAGGATTAAAATGAAAGCAAAATGAAGTTTTTAAAAAAATTAATTGGCTTGATACAAAATAATTTCTTTCCCTTGGCCTTTTACTAAAAGGTTTACTTTGTTGTTTTTATTAGCGTCTGCTAGATCTACTTCCGAAGTTCCGTACACCGGAAAATTGGGAAGTAATTTCCCTGAGGTATCGTACAAATAGACTAGATTTTCTTTAAGTTCGGTTACCGAAACATAGGTTTTTTTAGTAACGGTAAAAATCTTAGGAGTTGCATATTTTCCAAAAGGGAGCTCCACTAATTGTCCATTAATACGAAGCAAATTATCATCTAAAGTTACTTTTACAGTTCCCGAAATAGTAAAGTGATAATTACTGGAAACTTGCAAAGACTGCGTGTTTATTTTTCCGTCCTGTTTAATAGTTTCTTTTTTATTGTCTTTAGTAATCACGACAAAATCACTTCCTTCCTTTTCAATCGGAATAGTTGAAAAAGCAAAAGTTTTATTCAATGTAAGACGCTCTTTCCCCACTCTACTCAATATATTGAGTTTTCCGTTTTCTTCAGCAAAAAATAAATAATCGTTATTACCAATTCGAATGTGTTGTGGCGGCAGCATAATTTTTGAAGCGGTTTTCTTAAAAGTAAATCCAGAGACCTCTTTTCCTTGGCTGTCATACATAAAAACTTGCTTGTCTTGACAAATAACAAAACGATATTTTCGATTGTTATCGTAATCAAAAACAGCAAGAGGCTGGGTAATGTTGTCTTTAAATTTCTTCGGAAAAGGGGCTACGGCATTACCATTTCTATCTAAAATATAGAAGGTCTTTGGCGTTGCAAAAGCCAATTGTTTTTTTCCGTTTCGCAAGATATCAACTTCGTTTACAGTTCCTAAAATAGCTCCGTCCAATTGTTTTTTCCAAAGAATCTTCCCGTTAGCGGAAATAAAATACAGTACATTAGAAACATCCTGGACCACAATATCTTTTCCAAGGGTATTATGATTGGTAAAAAATTTAGGGACTCCCAACACCTCTCTGTCGAGCTCAATGGTGGTTACTTCAGAGACCATGTGGGAAGACTGCGATTGCTTTGTGGTTTCTTTACAGATAAAGTTTAGGTGGGCAAAATCACGATCGTGAATCAATTGCACGATAGCTAGGGAGAAGTCTTTAGTGGAAGAGGGCTGGGCACTTAAAAGAGCCGAAAAAAGACCACTTCTTTTTCCTTGTAACGAATATTGTGTTAATGAGGAAGCCTGTGCCAATTGCAATTGGGCGCTTTCAAAGTGAGGGGAATTATAGAGTACTAAATTACTTTGATAGGCCGAAATAAGGGTCTGGGCTGTAGTCTCGCTTTGTGTAAATACAATAAAGTCTTCCCACTGAAAAACCGTTGAATACGTACTTTTTTCTAATAATGGGTAAAAGGGTGTAAACAATAAATCTTCATCAGTAAAACTAAAAAGAGGCACTTCGCGAAACGACTCTTTTTCTGAAATGTATTTAGCCAAATCCTCCCAAGTAAGGGTAGCATCAAGAGTTTTTAAAGCCACCACAGTTTCAGAAGCTATTTGTAACTCGGTTATTTCATTAATAGTTTGGAAAAGCGGATTAATTTTAAGCGAATCACGGTTAAACTGCCAGAGGTTTTTCTGAAATACCTCAAGATTATTAAACGTAAAAGCTCGTGCACTATTGGAAGTTATTGGAATGATGGATGGTGCGTTGTTTTGCTGCGGAATTTGCCCTTTAAAGACTGAAAGCAACTGCGGGATGGTGTCTTCCAAAACCACTCCATTGCCCACAACCCCATCGGGCAATAACTGTAAATTAAAGGAAGCCACAGGGGCCAAAGGATAACTTGTACTGTCGTTCTGTACTATAGCACCCAGTTGCTGTATGTAAGCTAATTCTTCATCGTTTTTTAGTTTGAAAGCTTTTGAAAACAGAACAGAATTTTTAGTTTTTCCTTCCAAGGTATTTTTTAAAAGTGTTTCGGACGTAGACATGATAAATATGCTGTCTATAGTAACGCTAAACACTTCGGAAGCATCTTTATGTATTTTTTTTATGGTATTTCCTTTAAAAGGAATTTCGGTTTGTACGGCATTAGCGATTGAGTCGGGAAGAAAAAGAGTAGGGGAAATTTTGGTGATTAAGGTGAAATTGATGGAAGAATCTTTTAATGATTCTTTGCATAATAATACATTTCCGATAGGTTTAACAAACTGAAAAAGTGAATTTTTATCACTAAAGAAATTTGAGAATGACTCCTCATTTAATTGATTGATTAAGGGATTGTTTTTGTAATCACGTTTGGTCGTTTCCCAGTTTTTAATTTTTAAAACCGTTTGGCTATTTTGTGGTATGTAACTGAAAAGGTCGTGAGTATCTCGCGATGAAGTATTACATCCTATGAAGGAGAAAAATACTAAGACAATAAAGGTGAGATTCCAAAATTTCTGCATACACAAAAATAGTAAGGTTTCGAGGAAAAAAGGAAGCCTCAGTCAAGAGTTTATTGACGGGTTTTTAACAAGGAAGAATATTGGAATATTGTATTTTTTAGATAATTAGATGTTTTAGTAATTATAATATTTAAAGTAGCATCGAATATCTTAATCTTTCTAATGGTATTTCGATTTCCAAGAGTCCAACATTCTAACATTCTAAAAATCTAGTTTCAATTGTTCAGGAAGTAGTTTGAAACTTTTTCGGTGATAGGGAGTGATTCCGTGCTTTTTTATGGCTAATCGATGCTCGACAGTGGGATATCCTTTGTTTTTGTTCCAGTGATAATGTGGAAATTCCTCGTGTAATTTTCCCATAAAATCATCTCTGTAGGTTTTCGCCAAAATGGAAGCAGCGGCAATGTGCAAATATTTTCCATCGCCTTTCACCACACACTCGTAGGGTGTTTTCCCGTAAGGTTTAAACTTGTTTCCATCTATGGCAATAAACTGTGGTTGTTGTTCCAACTGTTTAATAGCACGATGCATGGCCAAAATGGAGGCATTTAAAATGTTTATTTGATCAATTTCATCCATCATTACGTGTGAAACTGCAAAGCAAAGCGCCTCGGTTTCAATAATAGGGCGTAATTCGTCTCTCTTTTTTTCTGAAAGTTGTTTTGAATCATTTAACCATGGGTGCGAAAAATGGTTGGGCAAAATAACGGCAGCAGCGGTTACGGGGCCGGCGAGACAACCTCTTCCTGCTTCGTCGGTGCCACATTCTACTAAATGATGATGAATTTTGAGGGATAGCATAGCAATTAAAAATACACATTTCCGTTTAAAAAAATTAACTTTGCTCCTCCAAGTTTCTCATGTATGAAAAAAACACTGTTGCTCCTTTTCTTTGTCAGCTGCTATGCACCGGTGTTTTCTCAAAATTATCCTAGTGAAGGAACAACTACTAACGGAAAAAAAGAAAAGCCCCCCATCGATTTGTATAAAATTATTTCGTTTGAAAGAGACACGACCTATCTAGACACGACACTTTCTATTCAAAAAGCATATAAATTCAATTATTTGCGTCGCGATAATTTTGAATTACTCCCTTTTTCCAATGTAGGACAAACGTATAATTCGTTAGCATATACTTTTAATAATGAAAACCTCATGCCTTTGTTTGTGGCCCAATCGCACCATTTTAACTATGCCGATGCAGAGGATATAAACTATTACAATGTCCCAACGCCTTTAACCGAATTGTATTTTAAAACGGCATTTTCGCAAGGACAGCAAATGGACGGATTTTTTACGGTAAATACCAACGAGCGTTTTAATTTTTCTATTGCTTATAAAGGAGTTCGATCCTTAGGGCAATATCAAAATAGTTTAACAAGTACCGGAAATTTTAGGTTTACCACAAATTATCACACCAAAAACAATCGATATCATATTCGAGCACATTTGGTAGCTCAGGATAATTTCAATGAAGAAAACGGAGGATTAACAGCGGGTTCAAAAGCATTGTTTGAAACCAATGATCCTGAATTTCAAGATCGCGGAAGACTGGATGTGAATTTTGAAAATGCCGATAATAAACTGGAAGGGCTTCGTTTTTTTGGAATTCAGGAATATGATCTCATAACAAAAAAAGACAGTTCAAGCTATTCTGTAGTAACCTTGGGTGCAATTGTAAACTATGAAACCAAAGATTTTAAATTTGGGCAAAGAGCTCCTTTTGCAGGATTTGGCAATTCGTACGTAACCGAAAAACTTTTAACCAAAACCATACTCGATAAATTTGAAGCCAAAGGAACAGCTACCTTTCAAAATTCAGTATTAGGAAATATCTCTGCCTTTATTGGCTACACCGATTATGATTACGGATATGATTCGGCTTTGGTACTGGACGAGGGAATTATTACCAATAGGTTGCAAGGAAAATTGATAAGTACCGGAGCTTCTTATGAAAAGGAGTATAAAGGTTTTCAGCTCTTCGGAAAGGCGGCCATTAACATTTCAGGCGATTTTGATGCTAATTATTTGTTAGGAGGGGCTTCTTTTAAATTTGATGAAGAAAATTCAGTTGCCGGACATATTAAAATCCACAGTGTAGCTCCTAATTTTAATTTTCTGTTGTACCAAAGTGATTATGTAAATTACAATTGGCAAACCAATTTCAATAATGTAAAAACCCAGGAATTGTATTTTGAATTGGATTCAAAAAAATTACTGAAAGCTTCTGTAAGTTATACCGGTATAGATGATTATACTTATTTTGCCGTTGCCGAAGGAGAAATTACCCCCACTCCGCATCAATTTAAGGAAAGGGTAGATTACTTGAAAATTAAAGGGGAAAGGGAATTTACATATGGCAAATTTGCCTTGATGAATACCGTTCTTTTTCAGCAAGTTTTAAGCGGGGAAGAGGTGTTCAATGTGCCGCAATTAGTAACACGCCAATCGTTGTATTTTCAAGATGAATGGTTTCAAAAAGCAGCATTTATACAAACCGGTATTGGATTTAAGTATTTTACTGCCTATAATATGAATGCCTACGACCCGGTACTTGCCGAATTTTATGTACAAAATAATGAAGAGCTGGGTGGCTTTCCGTTAGTAGATGTTTTCTTTCAAGCCAAGATACGCCAAACCCGTATTTTCTTTACCTGGGAGCATTTTAATCAGCTATTCTCCAAGTCCAGTAATTATTATTCAGCACCTAACTATCCGTATCGCGATGCAGTAATCCGTTTTGGATTGGTGTGGAATTTCTTTTTGTAGAAAAAAAGTTCCCTCTTTGAAGAGGGGATTTAGGGGAGATGTTGTAGAAAAATTTTAATCTAAGAGTTCTTTAATTTTTAATTCAATCTGAGAGATTACCATTTCTATATTTTCATAAATCATTTCATTTTTAAATCTAAGAAGTCGCAGACCTTCTTTTTCTAATCTTTCTTGTCTTTTTGAATCTTCTAAGAAAGATTCTTCGTGAGAAGGTCCATCAACCTCTACTATTAATCCAATCTCGTGACAATAAAAATCTACTATATAATCTAAGATAGGGACTTGCCGATGAAATTCAACACCCATTGATTTTTTTCTAATCAACTGCCATAAACATTTCTCTGCAGATGTTTGATTTCTTCTTAGTTCTTGGGCTTTTTCTTTTAAATCGTTACGGTATTTTATAATTTTGTTCACCATTTTACATCCCTCCCCAACCCTCCCTTCAAAGGGAGGGAGTTTTTAATTAATCGAATCCCTTAAAATATCCAGGTTTCTTTCTGAAATGGTATCTAGTTGAAGACTATCTCTTTCTTTGATAATGTCCCTATCGATTCTTGTGGGCCAAATGTCTTCATCCTTTAATCTTTCAGACGTTTTCCAAGTTTCCCCCAACTGATTTAAAATAGCGTCTTCCCAAGTAGAAGGATGTTTGGCATCGATCCAAACCACATCGCGATATTGGCAATCTACTAGGGCCAAGTCGGGGGTGGAAGCTCCATCAAATTTTTTGGAATCGTCCTTTTTGGCAGCCACGGTACAGAATACAAAGAGTCTTTTTTTGCTACCTATTTTTTTTACGAAAGGCCGAAACTCTACCGGTTTGTTCACACTCCAATCGTATTCTTTTCGGGATTCAATAATTTTTAGTGGCATCGCCGAAACCCCGGCAAGCCCTTCTTTTTTAGCAGCATGGTTGTAGTAATAGAGCTTATCGGTACCATCGGCTGGAATCATCACACTAAAGGAAAGACTGGTGCGTTCCTCACCAATGGGTTCCAGGCCAAACCAATGATACAAACCATTAAAGGCGTCTACTTCCATTCCCGAAAAATTGAAATCGGTAACAAAAGGTTGCCAGTTTTCATCATCGGCCAAATCGGGAATTTTTACAGCGGTTTCTTTATTCCAGTATAAAGGGTCGGTAAATCCGCCCAGAAACTGAAGCGATTGCGCCTGTAATCGGGATACTTTTTCAGCAAGGGTGTTTTGACGTGTTAAATAGGGATATTTTTGGGTTTCTTCAGGAGATATGTAAGTGCCTTTTCCTATTAAAATGCGTTCTATATAGTCTTTGGAGGTGTGTTTGCCGGGGTCAATGACCATGACGCCTCCATAGGTGGGATATGGAAAGAAAAAGCCTTTCCATTTTATCAAACTTACCACTTGCACCCATTTTCCCTCATCGTTTTTCATATAAAATACATCGCTGGGTTCCAATGTAAACAATTGAAAGAAATTGAATCGTTGTACCACAGCATTGTAGGTATTTCGGCTAAAAGCCATGGATTCCCCTATAGAAAAAGTAACGGGAATCCTGTTTTCACCGGCAAACCGTGGAAACGGTGAGGTGCTTTCCACAGTGAAAATTTCTTCGGTATTGTCGTTCATGCGTTGCCACATATACTCTTTGGAAGGCTGTACTGCCATGGTCCATTGATTGGTGGAATCTACCCGAACTAACTGTGGTAAGGTAACTTCTTGCGTTTCCCCAATAGATTCATACGCCATGGTCAAGATATTATTGAAGGGCTGAATGCGTTCATTTTGTGTTAACGGAAGCTCTTCAAGTTCTACTAAATGGAGGTGCTTGAACACATTATAACTCTGCATATACTTATACAGTTCCACTTTCCAACCAAAAAACCAACCCGCGGCAAAAAAGGCAATAATTCCTAATAAAATAAGAATGCGGCGTCCGGCACTGGGCGCTTTTCTAAATTTGGAAAAGGTAAACCATAAAAACAAAATGCTAATAATGAATAAAAAAATATATTTCCGAAGAAATAATAAGGCAGGTTGATAATCGTCCCGCAAAAAGAATAGTAATAACACTAAAATAAACCCGCCAACAATGACGATTCCTTTTTGCTTTCTTCCTTTGTTCCAGTAGTTTTTGAGCATAGGTTCTGGGTTTTAGGTAATGGGTGATAGGTTTTTATTTTTCGATTAAATAAGTTTTTTTCTCAACTTTTTTTGACTTATCTGCTACTAGTTCCTCACCATTCCATTTAAAATATTCTTTACTTATCCCACGTTCAATCTTACCATCAGAGGACACCCCAATATAAAATTCTGAAACTTTAATAATCGTGTTATTGATCCCTTCCATATCAGTCGGATAAATAAATCTATAAGATTCGCTTGCCCAAGCATCGGCTGTTCCTAACAAATCATAAACTTTGCTGAATTTTTTTCCGTTCCAAAAAATTATTAAATTACCAGTTGAACACCCACAACCACCTACACATGGAATTTCAATTATAATAATATCCTTTAATTCAAGACCTGAATTTCCTATTGTTTTAATTGAATTAATATAATTTGTAGAAATTGGAAGTTCAATTTGGTCCAATTCTTTATTGTTTTCAAATGCTCTTAATTGAGTTGTTCTTTTTACAAACTTTTCATTTACATCAAACCTTTTCAAGCCATAAACAAATTTTACCGAAGAATCTGATTGACTTCCGAAGGCTTGTTGCGCAATAAAACCTCCAAATATCCATCCATTAACTCCCTTACTTTTAATTTTATACCAATGGCTTTTTATATTATTTATAGTGTCGATAGTTTCAGATTTTTCTTGTAAAACTATTCTCTCCCCAATTTTTAAAATCCCTAGTTTTTTACAATTAATCGACGCACAATCTCTTACATTAATACTATCAGCTAATAGATAATGATATTCTTCCAAATTCTGGTCATAAAGACTCTCAACTGTTGGAAAATTTAAATCAGGCTTTTGAGAAAAAGCTTGAGAGCAAATGCCATATATTAAAAATATGTAATAAACTTTTTTCATTATTAAATGCCTTAACCCAAAACCTTTCACCCTTCACCTATTTAATCATTCCTTTATCTTTAAATCGGTCACGGGCACTTTTTTGGGGAGCTTCTTCTTGTTGTGTCTTTTTTTCAAGTTTGTTTTCAAGTTCAAGCTCACTTTCTTTTTTACCTTCCGCCAATTCTTCTACAAAGTCTTTTCCTTTTTCAATGGCTTCTTTAATGCTTTCTTTTTTCAAACCCTTGGAAGCTCCAAAAAATGCCGCCGCAACATAGGTTCCTATCAATGTTCCAACCACAGCTGTAACTACGTATTGAATTTGAAAAATATTAAAAGGGATAATAAAATTCAATATAATGGCAACCAAGAGAAATACGAGTGTAAGCCAAACTAATCGCAATAAAAAGGGTTGTTCGTACACAAAACCTTTAGGGTTGTCGCCTTTCATTTGCAGCTCTTTACTATGCATTAACTTGTTAAAAAATCGATACAGTCTGTTGTTTTTGGACTCGCGTACATATAATACAATCCCTACCAAAACGGAAATAATAAATACAATAACTTCTATGGTAATCATGGCTGGTTGTTTTTGTTATGTTCTAAGATACAATCTATTACCCAATCCTGGTAGGATTCGGGCCAAGTTTTAAAGGCTTTGTAAAATTCCTCTTTATTATACCAATACAGATGCAACGGGTCTTTAGGAATCATCTCTGTAAGCAATCTCCAAATAAGCTCTTTTTGCTCTTCTTCCAACGAAGAATGTGGTTCCAAAAGTGCCTTGGTGTATTCAATGGCCACCACATCATTGATATTTAAATCCCGCTCAACAATTTTTCGTTGGTTATAAATTTCCACACTTAACAACTTCTTTTGGGTAACTTCATCCAGTTCGTTGATGTATTTTTTGAAGAGAAACGGGCTATCCAGAATTTCTTTAATAGGATGTTGCAACGTTCTGCAATTTTCAATAAAAAACTGCTTTTTTATTCGGGCGTAACGTTCCGTTTTCGCCGCTTTTTTGATATCAAATTCAGCAATGAGGTGATTCACCAAAGTAGCCGTTAATTCATTATGACTTACGTGAAATAAGGTCACCTCGTGTACCGTATCCTTAATGGCTTTTTGAAAGACATTCAAATCTTCAAAAACAATAATATCGGTAATAAAATCACGAAGTACAAAAATACCACCAAAAGCCTTGGTATAAAAGGAACCAATGTTTAAAACAATGGGTTCCAACTGTAATTTTCGATGGCGTAAATCGCCATACTTTTTTGCAGATTCCAATAATTTATCATGCAATTGCAGGTCAATAAAGTTGTTTCCTTCCTGGAACTGTTGTACCCACTCCTTTTGTTCTTCTTGTTTTTTCTGAAGGTCATGAGTTACTGTAAAACTCAGCGTGATTTTATCATACTGAAGTAAATCGAAGGGTGCGTAATAGGCATCAATGTTTTGATCTAATTGTACGCAAATAGCAGCATCTTTTGTAATATCTCTAATCTCCTGCGGATAGGCAGCAAAAATAGCTTCCATGATATCACGGTCGAAGCTATGAAAGGGATTATGGACCGGTTTTCCTTCCTGTGCAGGGGAGACAATAATAGCGTTGCTGTTGGCTTCTCCTAAGTTGAGGTAAAAGGGTTCGCCCGTTTCTTCTGCAATTTCAGGGCTCCACCCCATAGCATCGATGGAAAATGAGTCAAGTTGCGTAGGTTGCATACCCAACAATGCCAGACAATCGTTGTAACGTTGCGCCAACGATCCAGAAACGGGAACCAAGGCCCCGCCATATAACCCCGCTGCTTTTAGTTTATCAATCAATCTTCGTCTTCTTCAAATTGTTTTCTAGCCTCTAATTGAACTTGCATCTCATGGACACGTTGGTCTACTTTTCGTTTGAAATCGGTGTCGGCAATGGTTGCGACATTATCGAGGTAGCGAATGACTTCTTGTCTTCGAATATCAGAAAAACTCAAGCCCTTCATATTCGCTTTCATTAATTCTTGTAACATACCAAATTTGGTATCGTAGTCCTTTTTGAAATAAATATCCGCTTTTTCAAACCATTCCTTCGGAAGGTCAAAATCGGTTAACCGAAGGGATACCGCACTTTGGATATTTCGAATATCTCGTGAAGAGAAAAACGGAAATGCCTTTTGAATGTTTTTATACAATTCAGCATAAAATAGGTGTTCGTCGAGTTTGTGTTTTTCCGCTGTTTCCTCATAAATTTCCAGCACCCGTTCTTCGGTAGGTTTTTCAGTAGCTTTTAAAATTTCGCCTAAGTTTTTAGCCAAGCCTTGTTCGCTTAAATAGGTATAGTCTTCAGGGTTTTGCATATTCACAAAACCGGGCATGGTCTTTTCAATTTTTCGCCACCATAAATAGTCCTGGTCTACAAAATCGGGTAATGTGCGGGCTCCGTCAATTTTAAAACGCCCTTGCACACGGGAAATAACCGCTTTATCGAGCATTTCGGGAAGGTTTGTAAATAGTCCAATAGAACTATTTCCATAGTTAACGGCATAGGGACCTTCAGTATAGCGAAGAAACACACCAATGACTTCTTTTACCCCTGCGGAAACTCCTTGAGCGGTTCGTTCCTGCAAATTGTTTTCGGCGTCGTCAATGGGAGCAAATATAATTTTAGAAGGGTCTTGCAAAGGTTTCATCCATTGCACCATTTTCTCGGCGGAACCCCCTTGAAAGGTAGAAATCAAGGTGTCCGGCATGGGGTGAAACAAAAACGGAATCTCCAGCGTATCGCAATGTTCTTTCAAACGGGTGGCAATTGCAGCAATCAACATGCTTTTTCCTGTTCCGGGAATTCCGTAGCCCATAAATACCGGCATAAAGCCACCTAACTCTTGAAAAGGATTCTTTTTGGCTGTAAAATCGTAACTCAGCATCCGTTCTGTCAAGCGGCGTGCAAAGTGCTTTGCATCACGGTTTCCTACAATTTCTTCAAATTGTACTTTATTAAACTCGACACTTTTGGCAGTGCCTTCAAACACATTTTCCCAACCCGAAACGGCAAATTCACTCTTTTCCAGTTTGTAGGTTCTATCGGTAATACTTTCGGTGTATTCTAAAGAGCCTATCCGTAGCTGTATTTCAGAAATTATTCCTTCAAAAAAGACTACTGAAAAATCCAGCATATCCTTATCACCGGTAATTAAATCTGGATGATTTAAGTATTTATCGTAATAAAAAAGCATGCATGATATCCCTTTCATGGGCGAAGCCAACGAAAGTTCCGGAATGCCGGCAAATTTGTTTTTCATAACACTCAAATCATCAGTTTGAGGTTTTAAATTGTATAAAATTCGGTAAGCAATTCCGAAGAGCATAAACGCAGAAGCTGTTTGCTGTTTACTGTCAAATTCGCGTCGCTCGGTAGCATCCAATGCCGATTTACGTTCGTTCAAGCCGGTTAATCCAGAAGCATCATAGTAACTATCCCGAAGCCATAAGCCCAGCGTGATTCCTTCCTGTAAGGCAAATAAGGCTTGGTTGAGGTGCAAGGGAATGGCTACAGAATCCGGTAATAATTTCCTTTTAAGTTCTAAAATAGTTTTAGAAACCGATATAACCTCACTGGTACTATTGCCGGTCGCTTTAGACAAATAGAGTAAAATGGATTCGTCTTTTCCGTTTTTATCCCGGTTTTTTGCCTTTAAACTTTGGTCCCATTGTACCCCTTTTAAATAGGATGTAGCCTCGTCTCTTAGGGTGTTTAGTTCGGCAATTTTTATAGGAAAGGTAGTGTTGTGTTCCATGTTATAATTTTAATGCGGCAATTTCAATGGGGTCCTGCGTTAAGGTTGTTACATATTCCGGAATTCGATCATACAATATCTGGATGACCCTGTGGGGACAGAAAACATATTTTTTAGGCTTCTGAACGTCCCAAATTTGAAGTTCCTGTTTATTAAAAAAGCTTCCTTCTTTAAAATTTCCTTTGGTTTCCAGATCTTCAATGGTAAGAGAAATAGCATGTGCCGAGAGATCCAGTACTTTATTTACAATCCCTTTTAGGATACAATGGGTAACCTCCAGTTCATCTTTTGCAAATACACTATGAATAGGACCCAAGTCAATTTTCCGAATTTTTCTGGGAAGCAATTTGGGTAATTTTTTATCGATGGCATAGGCCATCATGTCTAAGCCCATATCCCTATCGGCTACTTTTTCCAATACATCATAAACACTTTCGGTGTATTCTTCTACGGTGGTTTTGTACAAATCGAAGTACATAAAACACACAAAAGGGCGATTTCGACTTATGTCGTAAAAGGACCAGCTAATTAGATAGGGAGCTTCGGGATGATTTTCTATTTTCTGAATTTTTCCCTGCACAAAACGTTTAAAAATATAGCGTTCATCTACCGAGGTGTAATAGACAATAGAAGCAGCCTGTTCCAGTTTTCGTCTTGGTATAGGAGTTTTGTATTTTAAAATACTTTCCAGAAATTCTTCTTTCAAAATTGCAACTTTGGGAAGTTTTTGAATGTGTTCATGTTTTAGCTCCAAATCGTTGGACAAATACCGAAACTCCAGAAAATTTGGGTAACCGGATTCTGTCACATCGATTTTCATTTTATCGTCTTCATTGTACAAATACTTTACCCGAAAGGCTTCCAGCGAATAGGTAATGAGTTCGCAATATTGTTCCAGAAAGGATATTTCCAACGGATTGCAAATTTTTTGTGTTGCAATATTTTTGAAAAGCTCCCCAAACGCATGCGTCACAATTTTAAAGTACACCTGGTACTGCTCTTTGGTGTCGAGAACAGCACTGTCCAGCGGAGTTACTATTTGATTGATAGACATTGTAAAAACTATAAAATCACTTTTCGATTACTTTGAAGCACAATAAATGTTGAATAATTTAACTGTGGCAAAAATATCTTTTGAAAGGGTATATTTTTCCGAATTGATTTTCTCAATTATTTTAGGGCAATTTTGAGCATATTCCAGCAAAATTGACTTTTTATTTTCTTCAGTTCCCAACAAACAAGATGCTTCATAATCTCCTTTTCGTTTCACATAAAAAACTTCTGTAGTAATTCCTTTTTTGGTAACTTGGGCTTTGTACAGTTCTAAACTTCCCAAAGAAACAATTTGAAGTGTTTGAATTTTTCTTTTGCCTTTTACAGGAAGAAAACGAAGCTTTTCCTGCATTCCTTCGGCATCACTCATAACTACGAAATCTACAGCTATAATCTTTATTTTTTGCGGTTTTGAATTTATATTGTCATGGTACAAAAAGTGATTTCCTTTTCGCATTCCCGACATAGCTTCAATTACCTCTCCTGACTTCAGATAGATTTTACAAGACCTATTATCTTCAAACTGAGCCTTACTTGCAAATGAAGCCAACAAAAAGAGCAGGAAGAATAGTTTGTTCATTTTTGAATTTTTAATTCGACCTATTTTTGAAAGAGATTACCCTAATAAATCCCCATCATCTGCAGGCTTAGGATTCTCCGGGGCTTTTTCAGGAGTACCTGAAGGTGCATTTTTACCACTGGCATAGAATTCTTCAAAAATTTCTTTCATATCAATTCCGTAACGATTGGCAAAGTCCTTTTGGATTTCGGCATCCTTTTCCCGAATTTCCTGAAGCGCTTCTGCATAACTGCCGTACACTCCTTGCATCACTTTTTCGTGCACCGGAATATTGTCCATCATTTCCTGACGGGCTTTTGCACTGGCACTATGCATCGCAGCTAAGGTAGTACCTATATGCTCGTCGGTTTTTACACCTAGATGTTCTAAAATAGCAGCGAACTCTTGATCGGTACGGGCTTTAAGAGCTACCACATAGCCATCGTAGTATTTTAAACGCTCGTCGGTATCACTTTTTAACTTCGCACGATGCGTTTGCAGGTTGCTACGTAACGAAGTCAATACTTTAATGGTTAAATTGTGTTTGTGCACAAAACTGTCCTTACTGGCAGCCAGCGTAGTGTAGGCATTTTTCAACCCTTCCAACTCTTCCACCTTTTGCTCAATGGTGGTTATTTTTCCTATGGCTTCACTATATTCAGTAGATTGTTTGTCGGCAATTTCTTCCAACTCTAATCGGGCTTGTTTCAATAGGGCATATTGTTCTTCCAGTTGGTCTTCAGTTTCTTTTTTCTTTTCAAGCGCTTTGGTATGGTTTTTACTGGCCTCTACAATAGCTTCCTGCAATTTGTCTTCCACCTCTTTAATTTCCACCTCACGGTCTTTCAAACGGGTTACTGCCGCCTGACTTTTATAGGAAAGTTCACTTAACAGGGTTTGCACATCGGCCGTTTCAATACGCTCTTGGAACATCGCTTTGGCTTTCATATCGGCGGCTTCACGTGTTTTTTCAGCAGCTTCCAGTTCGGCTTGTTTTTTCTTAATACGCGATTTACGCCCCCAAAGGTTGTTCCACCAATTGTCCTTTACTTTTTCGGCATCTTCCAGTTCAATTCTGGCACGTTCCAGTGCTTTTTGTGCATCGTCAATCACCTTTTGCTCCTTGGCGTTGAGCGTAGAAAATTTTTCAAAGATAATTCCTACTTCATCTTGGTAATCGGTTAGGTCTTTGATGGCTTCCAATAACGAAGTACGATCTTTTTCAGCCATTCCCACGACATCATCCAGCGTGGCATTTAATATTTTCTGGCGCATTTCAGGATCGTCTTCCTGAGCGAGTTTAGATTTCATCTGGTCTACGGCTTTCCCCCAGTTTACTTCTACTTTTTCTTGTTTGGAACCCGCAGATTCGGTTTCTAATAAATCAAAATCATCAGACATAGGTATGGCTATTTAAGAGTTATTGTGTTAATTTTTTTCGGACTGTTAATTTCGGTAAAAAAAATGAGTTAGAGGGTACATTTTGGAAAAGTACGCTTTATAGGTCTAAGATTTAACGGTTTTGTTACTTTGGAATAAAAAAACCCAGCAAATCTGCCGGGCTTTTTTATTTAACTATAAAGGCTTTTTAATCCCTTAACAATCCTCTCGAGATCACAATTTTCTGAATCTCGCTGGTACCTTCATAAATCTGAGTGATTTTGGCATCGCGCATCAAGCGTTCTACGTGGTATTCTTTTACATAGCCATTACCGCCGTGAATTTGTACGGCTTCCACCGTTACTTCCATAGCGGTTTGTGAAGCGTAGAGTTTGGCAATGGCACTGCTCATATCGTAATTATTGCCTTGGTCTTTGTCCCAGGCAGCTTTCATGACTAAGTGACGGGCTGCTTCAATTTTGGTGTGCATGTCTGCCAGTTTAAAAGCAATAGCTTGGTGGTTGCAAATTTCGGTACCAAAAGACTTTCTGATTTTTGAATAATCCCTTGCCAACTCATAGGCGCCGGCGGCAATTCCGAGGGCTTGCGCGGCTATCCCAATACGGCCACCGCTCAAGGTTTTCATGGCAAACTTAAATCCGAAGCCATCCTCGCCAATTCTGTTTTCCTTAGGCACTTTTACGTCGTTAAAGTTTAACGAGTGGGTATCGCTTCCTCGTATTCCCAACTTATCTTCTTTGGGACCTACTTCAAATCCATCCCAACCTTTTTCCACAATAAAAGCATTAATCCCGTGGTGTTTTTTTTCTTTATCTGTTTGTGCAATCACCAAATAATAATCGGCGGTACCGCCATTGGTAATCCAGTTTTTGGTTCCGTTCAACAAATAATAATCGCCTTTGTCAATAGCGGTAGTACGTTGGGAAGTTGCATCACTTCCGGCTTCGGGTTCGCTTAAACAAAAAGCACCAATAGATTGTCCGGTGGCTAATTTGGTAAGGTATTTTTCTTTTTGAGCTTCGTTACCGTAGTTTTGAAGTCCGTAGCACACCAGCGAATTATTTACCGATACGATTACCGAAGCAGAAGCGTCCACCTTACTCAATTCTTCCATCGCCAATACATACGAAATAGTATCCATGCCCCCGCCGCCGTATTTTGGATCTACCATCATTCCAAGGAAACCTAATTCTCCCATTTTCTTCACTTGTTCGGCAGGGAATTTTTGATGGGTATCACGTTCTATTACACCGGGAAGTAATTCGGTTTTGGCAAAATCGCGTGCCGCATCGCGTATCATTAAGTGCTCTTCGGAAAGGCTAAAATCCATAGTCGTTGTTTTAAATCTAAATCGTTTTCGAAATGAGAGCAAAGATACCTTTTTTCAAAAGAAATTTCAAAAAACAAAAAATCAAATTCCAAAAAACATTCACCCTTTCAAGGGGGCTAGGGGGATGTTTCTTATTTTAGCGAAATGTTGAAAGATTCTTACAAGGTTATAGGTGTGATGAGTGGCACTTCGCTGGATGGAATTGATTTGGCTTTATGTACTTTTCATATTTCTGAAAAACAAGAATGGGATTTTGAAATAGAAACTGCTGAAACGGTATCGTACCCTGAAAGTTGGCAAACAATTTTGAAGGATGCCGTACATTTTCCGGAAGGCAGATTGCAACATTTGAATGAGGAATATACCTTTTATTTAGCTGAAATAATTTCAAAATTTATTCAAAAAAACGCATTAGAAAAAATAGATGCGGTTTGCAGTCATGGACATACGATATTGCATCAGCCCGAAAAAGGAATCACACTTCAAATTGGGAATTTGCCATTTTTAGCTGAAAAAATTCAACAAACAGTGGTCTGTGATTTTAGAGTACAGGATGTTGCCTTAGGAGGCCAGGGAGCTCCTTTGGTTCCCATTGGGGATAGGTTGTTGTTTTCAAGATATGACTACTGTTTGAATTTGGGAGGGTTTGCCAATGTATCTTTTGAGGAAGAGAATATACGAATTGCGTATGATATTTGCCCGGTTAATATCGTCCTCAATGTGTATGCGGAAAAATTGGGAAAGCCCTATGACGCAGGAGGTTCTTTTGCAAAGAGCGGCATTGTTAATAAAGAGCTACTTCAGCAATTAAATGCATTGGGTTTTTATTCCAAAAGGCCACCTAAATCGTTAGGATTGGAGTGGGTAAAAGAATTTGTTTTTCCATTGTTGAAAGTGTCGAAAGAAAATCCTCAAAATATATTACGAACATTTACCGAGCATATAGCAATTCAGGTTTCCAATCAGTTCAAAGAAAATAGTTCCCTATTAATCACAGGTGGAGGAGCATATAATTCTTTTTTAATTGAAAGGCTAAAACTGCAAAAACAATTGAATGTAATAGTCCCAAACGAACAAATTGTTGAGTTTAAAGAAGCTTTAGTGTTTGCTTTACTGGGAATTCTGAAATTACGAGGGGAAAATAATTGCTTAGCGAGTGTGACGGGTGCAAAAAGGGATCATTCGAGCGGGTATATTTTTAAAAAGTAAAGCGCATTCGAAAGAGAATGCGCTTTACTTTTTAAATAAAATCATTATTTATTCAATAATAACTTTTTTGGTATAGGTATTTTCTTTTTCATCGATAAACCTAATAAAATAAATTCCGATAGGTTGATTAACATCTATGAAAAAACGATTGCTTAGGATAGGTAAAGATGATTCATGTAGTAATTGCCCAGTAATACTTAAAACTTCATATTTTTTAATCATAGAACGCCCTGTATTTATATACAGCGTTTTATGGGTGGGATTTGGAAATATTGAAACTTCAACTTGATCATTTCCATTGTTCGAAAGAGTTGCATTATAAGCATCCTGTAAAGCGTCTATTGGCTCAAAAATAGGAGAGCCAGGTTCAATCCATACGTTTAAATCTAAAGAAAGGTTTCCATAGCTACTATCGGTATCACTAGGGTCAGCAACTCTTAAAAAAGCAGAAGCAGAACTAATGCCAAATGGCTCACATCTTGAGTCGGCACCAATTCTTTTAGCTCCTTGCAACGCAGCCATAAGTTTGTCTGCTAGCGTTCCTGTGGTATTCAAAAAGGCGGTTTCCATATCGTAAATAACATCTTCAGAAATTAATATGTTGCCCTGAATAGCATAATTTGGGCCAGTAACATGAAGCTTCACATCATCTGTATTGGTTCCGGTATAGGCAGCACTTCTTGGATTTCCTCCATTTAAATCTACAACACCATATTGTCGTAAACTAGGGTTATTTTGATAATCATTAGCAACCAACCAGTCTATAATTTCCTGTGGTGTATCTCCTGCTTCCATACGAGCTCTTGCGTTATTTTGATTGGTTGGGCTCCACCAAGCTTGGGTATGAATAACACCTACTCCTAATACAATATCGCTTATGGCAAGAGCGCCATCTTCGGCACTAATACAAGTGGCTCCTGCGCTTCCTATTTCTCCCGTAGCTGGATCTACAGCTACAATAGAGAAAGTGTGTTGTGCTTTAACATAAATGGTGTTGAAAACTAAAAAGAGAACAAATAGTAAAAAGAAAGCAATTTTTTTCATAAAATGAATTTTTAAGTTAAAAAAAAATGCACACTAAAGTAGCTATTCTTATTCTAGAATAGTTACTGAAGTATGCACTTGTGTACAATATCAAACATTTATTCTCAATTTCTTCTTCAGTGTTAGAATAAATGCTATTTCAATAGGAACAAATATAATTAATAATTTTTTAAAATAAATGCTTGGTCATTTTTTTATCTTTGTTCACTTACTTACCCAATTACATGAAGGAACTCCTTAAAAAGTACGAAGAAAAAGCCCCCGAAATAGTTTTTCACTGGAATGACCCCGAAACCGAAGCTCAAGGCTGGACAGTTATTAACTCCTTACGCGGTGGTGCTGCTGGTGGTGGAACCCGCATGCGTCCCGGACTCGATCAAAATGAAGTTTTGAGTCTTGCCAAAACCATGGAGGTTAAGTTTACGGTATCCGGTCCTCCCATTGGTGGGGCAAAATCTGGGATTAATTTTGATCCAAGTGACCCCCGAAAAAAGGGAGTTTTGGAGCGTTGGTACAAAGCAGTTTCACCTCTTTTAAAAGCGTACTATGGTACCGGTGGCGATTTAAACGTGGATGAAATCCATGAAGTAATCCCCATGACCGAAGAGAGCGGTGTTTGGCATCCACAGGAAGGGGTTTTTAATGGGCACTTTACTCCAACAGAGGCAGATAAAATTAATAGAATTGGGCAATTACGGCAAGGAGTTATAAAAGTACTCGAAAATACCACCTACTCACCAGATGTAAGTCGAAAGTATACGGTTGCCGATATGATTACGGGGTACGGTGTTGCCGAAGCAGTGCGTCATTATTATGATATTTACGGTGGAAGCGTGGAAGGCAAGCGTGCTATTGTACAAGGTTTTGGAAATGTAGGTGCTGCAGCGGCCTATTATTTGGCACAGATGGGTGCTAAAGTAGTCGGAATTATTGATAGAGTAGGAGGTGTAATTAATGAAGAAGGTTTTAGTTTTGATGAAATAAAAGGACTTTTTCTTCAGAAAAATGGAAATACTTTAGTGGCAAAAGAGATGCTTTCTTTTGAAGAAATGAATGAAAGAATTTGGAAGCTTAAAACCGAAATATTTGCCCCTTGTGCGGCTTCGCGATTAATTACTAAAGACCAAATTTCAGAAATGATAGCCACAGGATTAGAAGTAATTAGCTGTGGGGCCAATGTGCCTTTTGCCGATAAAGAAATTTTCTTCGGCCCCATTATGGAATATACCGATGCCAAAGTAAGCCTTATCCCGGATTTTATAAGTAATTGTGGAATGGCACGTGTCTTTGCCTATTTTATGGAGCGCAAAGTACAAATGACCGATGAAGCTATTTTTAATGATACTTCTTTAACGATTAAAAAGGCTATTCAGAATACATTTAATAGTAATAGCAGTAAAACAAATATTAGTAAAACTGCTTTTGAGATTGCTCTAAAACAGTTAATTTAGACAACCACTAATCCCGCTTTATATGGAATCAATTATCATTTTAATTTTTGTTATAGGTTACTTATCTATTACACTCGAGCATCCTTTAAAGTTAGACAAAACAGTTCCTGCCTTAATTATGGCAGCACTTATTTGGGCTGTATTGGCCGTAGGTTTTAGTTCGGGTATTTTTAATGTTATTGATACGCATGACTTTATTTTCGATTTTAACACCGGAGGTGAAGAAGCACTCCATGGTTTTGAAAATACTTTGTTGCATCATTTAGGGAAAACGGCAGAAATCCTTATTTTCCTGATTGGTGCTATGACCATCGTTGAAATTATTGATTTACACCGTGGCTTTGAAGTCTTAAAGAGTGCCGTAAAAACTAAAAGCAAGCGAAAATTATTGTGGATTATTGGGATTTTGGCTTTTTTCCTTTCGGCTATTATTGATAATCTAACCGCAACTATCGTATTAATTACCCTTCTACGAAAGTTAATTCATTCCAAAAGCGATCGTATATGGTATGCTTCCTTAGTAGTTATTGCTGCTAATGCCGGAGGTGCTTGGTCCCCCATTGGGGATGTTACCACAACTATGCTTTGGATTGCAAACAAAGTAACAGCAGCTGGATTAATAGAATTTGTAGTACTGCCCTCCATTGTTTGCTTTGTGGTACCTTTTCTTATTGCTTCCTATTTACCAGCTTTTAAAGGAAAAATTGACGTTGATGCCAATGAAGATATTGAAGCCGAACGGCTATTAAGTAGTAGAACTATGTTGTTCCTTGGCCTTGGAATGATTGTGTCTGTACCGGTTTTTAAAACCCTTACCCATTTGCCTCCGTACATGGGAATGATGTTTGCCTTGGGAATAGTTTGGTTGGTTTCTGAATATATCCACCCCGAAGAAGATTTCAGCAAAGAAAGAAGGCATTTATATTCGGCACATAAAGCCCTGTCGCGTATTGAAATTTCTAGTATTCTATTTTTCCTCGGTATCCTCATGGCAGTTGCCGGATTAGAATCATTAGTTTACGGTATTGCCGAAAATGGAGATCAAGTAGGAACCCTACGGTACTTGGCCGAAGTATTACAATCTGCCATACCCAATGAAGATGTTGTTATATTATTATTAGGAGTTTTCTCGGCCATTATTGATAATGTTCCATTGGTGGCTGCCTCTATGGGAATGTACGATATGTCCCTTCACCCTACCGATGCTGTTTTATGGCACTTTATCGCCTATTCTGCAGGAACCGGAGGAAGTATGCTCATTATAGGTTCTGCGGCAGGTGTCGCTGCTATGGGGATGGAAAAAATAGACTTTATTTGGTATCTTAAAAAAATTACCTGGTTAGCTTTTGTTGGTTTTATCGCCGGGGCTGGTGTTTTTCTTCTTTTTGAAAGAGTATTATTTCATCACACCTAAAACAATTTAAAGATACCTTAGCCGTTAATCAATAAAACAATTTACTTATGCTAAACTTCTTTCAGGAGGAGACCAGTGCTGCTTTGCAAGAATTGGAACCCGAAGCCGTTGAAAAAACACTTTCTATTATGGATCTTATTGCAAGTGGAGGACTTGCAGGGCAAATTATCATCGCCGTTCTTTTTGTGCTTCTTTTTGTTGCCGTTTACATCTACTTTGAACGACTTTTTGCCATTAAAGGAGCTTCTAAAATGGATAGTAATTTTATGAATCAAATAAGAGATCAAGTCTCTAACGGCAATATTCAAGGTGCTAAAATGCTATGTGCCCAACAAAATTCACCGGTTTCTCGATTAACTGAAAAAGGAATCTCCCGTATTGGAAGTCCTTTGGAAGATATTAACACCGCTATTGAAAATGCGGGACGGTTAGAAGTGTACAAATTGGAAAAAAACGTTAGTATCCTTGCTACTATTGCCGGAGCTGCCCCCATGATTGGTTTTTTGGGTACGGTAATAGGGATGGTTTTGGCATTCCATCAATTGGCTACCAGTAGTGGACAGGCAGAAATGGGAACTCTCGCCGAAGGCATTTATACTGCTATGACAACAACCGTGGCGGGACTTATTGTTGGTATTATTGCCTATATAGGCTACAATCATTTGGTAGTAAAAACCGATAAAGTAGTCCATCAAATGGAAGCAACGGCAGTAGATTTCTTAGACTTATTAAATGAACCTGCCTAATGAACTTAAGAGGACGAAATAAAGTAAGTGCCGAATTCAGTATGAGTTCCATGACCGATATTGTCTTTCTTCTATTGGTATTCTTTTTGCTGACCTCTCCTGCCATTACACCCGATGCTTTGGATTTAATACTTCCAAAAGCAAAAGGGAAATCCAGTAACCAACAAAAAGCTTCTGTAAGCATCACTAAAGATGGAGCTTATTATGTGAATAAAGAGCGGGTGAGTGAATTCAGTATTGAAAAAGAGTTGAAAGCTGCTTTAGCTGGACAGGATGAACCTACTATTATTCTGCGTGCCGAAGAAGGAGTGCCCATTGAAGACGCGGTGTTTGTTATGGATATTGCCAATAAAAATAATTTTAAAGTAGTACTTGCGGTTAGACCCAATTGATAATGAGCTTACTGGATACAGAAGATAAAAGAAAAAGTATGGCCATCACAGTAATATTACATGTGATCATTTTACTATTACTTTTTTACTTCGGATTTACCTACTTAGACCCACCGCCCGAAAATGGAATTGCAGTTAATTTTGGCACTACAGAATACGGGCAAGGGAATAACCAACCCACCGAACCCATTAAAACAGCCCCAAAAGAAACTGCTGAGGAAGCTGTTCCGGTGACAAAAACTGAAATAAAGGAAGATGTGGTAACTCAGGAAAAAGAAGATGCACCTGTTATTAAAAAAGAGGAAAAAAAAGAGGTTGTAAAAGAAACTCCCAAGGAAATTAAAAAAGTAGAAACTAAAAAACCAGACCCTAAACCCGATAAGACTACCACAGATGCTTTATCAAGTTTAATTAACGGACCCAAAAATAACGGAAAAGCGGAAGGAAGTGAAGGCAATGATGACAAAGCAGGAGATAAGGGTGATCCCAATGGCGATCCCAATGCAAATAGTTATTATGGCACCGGGAAAGGATTGGATGGTGACGGAAATTATTTATTGGGGGGAAGAAAAGCTTTAAACAAAGAAAAATATATTCAAGATTGTAATGAAGCTGGAAAAGTAGTAGTGAGTATTGAAGTAGACCGATCCGGGAAAGTAATTAGTGCTACTCCAGGAGTAAGGGGTACTACCAATAACTCAAAGTGTTTATTGGAACCTGCAAAGAGAGCTGCATTAGCAACTCGTTTCAATGCCGATGAAAATGCTCCGGCAAAACAAATAGGTAAGATTATTTACGATTTTAAACTTTCCAATTAACTTTTAAAAGGAATAAAGTATCTTTAGGAAAATTTTATTTTCTATGATACGATTATTCTCCATTTTAGTGGTACTCTCTTTTTTTTCGTGTAAAAATGCTTCCGAAGATATTTCAGAAAAAAGCATGAAAGAATATCCCCATGACTTTATGTTCATGCAACGGGCATTTCCAACAGGTGAAATAAAAACCGAAGCCTATAAGGAAGCCATTCAATGGAAAAAACAACAATCTAGAAATGCCGGAGGTATTTGGGAATTTGTGGGGCCTGTTAATATTGGTGGGCGCGTCACCGATATTGAAATTCCTATCGATCAACCACAAACGTATTTTGTAGGAGCAGCTTCCGGTGGAATTTTTAAAACTACCGACGCAGGTGCTAGTTGGACACCTATTTTTGACGAATATGACATGCTTTCTATAGGCGATATTGAAATTTCAAAAAACAATACAAACATTCTCTGGGTGGGAACCGGTGAAGTGAATGCAGGAGGAGGTTCGCTAGCATACGATGGAGATGGAATTTATAAAAGTGAGGATGGTGGAACTACTTGGGAAGTAAAAGGATTACCGGATATAGGAAGCATTAGTAAAATTGTTTTAGATCCAAATGATGATAATACCATTTTTGTAGGGGGCATGGGGCCTCTGTTTCGAAATGATACTAATAGAGGTGTTTACCGTTCCACAGATGGGGGGGATACTTGGGAGCAAAAACTATTTGTGAGTGATTCTACCGGAATTATTGACATGGCCATCCATCCTTCCAACGGAAATATAATTTATGCGGCCAGTTGGGAACGAATCCGCAGACCTCAATATCGTCAATACGGAGGGGAAACTTCACGCATTTATCGAAGCACCGATGGAGGTGAAAACTGGTCTGAGTTAACCAATGGACTTCCCAGCTTACCTTCAGAAAAAGGAAGAATAAGCATTGCTATTTCACAATCTAACCCCAACGTGTTATATGCGCGTTATGCGGATGCTGCCGGTAGTATTCAAGGAGTTTATCGAACGGCAGATGGAGGCGATACCTGGGTAGAAATGAATTCTGCCCCGCTCAACAATATAGGTTTTCATTGGTGGTTTCGAGGAATTGTGGTAGACCCTACCAATGAAAATACCATTTATAATGTCGATTTTGAAGTTCAAAAATCCACCGATGGTGGTGCTAACTGGAACAATAGTTTTAGTGGGGTTCATGTAGATCAACATGCCATGACATTTAATGCCGGCGTTCCCGGAGAAGTACTACTGGGGAATGATGGGGGTTTTTATAAAAGTAGCAACAATGGAAACTCTTGGATAAAAGATGAATCACTTCCTATCACGCAATTTTATAGAATATTTGTG
This sequence comes from Flavobacteriaceae bacterium, assembly GCA_041392125.1. Classification (GTDB taxonomy): domain Bacteria; phylum Bacteroidota; class Bacteroidia; order Flavobacteriales; family Flavobacteriaceae; genus Halomarinibacterium. Next base: position 152,419 of record JAWKMR010000006.1, read on the forward strand.
GATGATCCTTCCGGAATTTATGGAGGGGCTCAGGATAACAATACAATTAGAACATTAACCGGAGGTACTAATGATTGGGCTCCTATTTATGGTGGTGATGGTTTTCAACCCCTTGTAGATCCTACCAATAATAATATTATATATGCACAGTCGCAATATGGGAATATTGGTAAATCCACCAATGGAGGAGCATCCTTTAATAATGCAACAACAGGAATTTCTGGAGGGGATAGAAAGAACTGGGATACTCCTTTAGTCTTTGACCCTAATGATTCAAATATTTTATACACAGGTACACAACGAGTCTACAAAACGACCAATGGGGCAGGAAATTGGACGGCAATTAGCACCGATTTAACCAATGGATCCGGAGGTGGAAATCTTACATTCGGGACCATCATATCTATTGATGTTTCTACCTTAGATTCAAATAGGATAATAGTAGGTACAGATGATGGCAATGTATGGATTACGCAAGATGGAGGAGCAAATTGGACTCATGTTTCAAGTAGTTTACCCAATAGGTGGGTAACTAAAGTGTTGGCCTCAAGATTAGATGCAAATAAGTTTTATGTCACGTTTTCCGGTTATAGGTATGGAGCGGATGAAGGTCATGTCTATGCAACAAATAATAATGGAAACAGCTGGGTAGATATTAGCGTTTCGCTTCCAGATATACCGGTAAATGATATTGTTCAAGATATGGATGGAAAACTTTTTTTAGCAACAGATATAGGAGTCTTTGGCTCCGGTAATGGGGGGAGTCTTTGGGAACCTATTGCCAATGGAATGCCTACTGTAGTAGTAACTGATATGCATATCCATGAGCCCTCGCAATATCTTTATGCCGCTAGCTATGGGCGATCTATATTTAAATTAGATATTTCACAAGTAGTTCTAAGTTTTTCTAATTTTGAAGAGAAAACTGTACAAATAGTTCCTAATCCTGCTTCGGAAATAATCACCATTCAATTAGAGTCACCTTTAGAGGGAGAAATTATAATTTATAATCAGGTAGGAGCACAAATGCTGTCAGAACCCTTTTCAGGAACAAACAAAACCCTTTCCGTTAGTAATTTACCCACAGGATTGTATTTTGTGACCCTTACTTCGGGAACTAAAAAAGTGACAAAAAAGTTACTTGTCAATTAAAGTAGTTCGGTATGAACTATCAGGAAACTTTGGATTGGTTGTATGCCCAGTTGCCTATGTATCAAAGGGTAGGGCAGTCTGCATATAAAGCCAATCTAGATAATACCCTGAAACTTGCCACCTATTTACAATATCCTGAAAAATCCTTTAAAAGTATTCATGTGGCAGGAACTAATGGCAAAGGCTCTACCAGCCATATGCTAGCCTCCGTTTTGCAAGAAGCCGGATACAAAGTGGGTTTATATACCTCTCCGCATTTAAAGGATTTTAGAGAACGAATTAAGATTAATGGAGAAATGATTTCGAAGCGTAGCGTTACGACGTTTGTAAAAAAACATCGGTCTTTTTTTGAAGAAAACCAACTTTCTTTCTTTGAAATGACGGTAGGTTTGGCTTTTGATTATTTCCGAAGAGAAAAAGTGGATATCGCAGTGGTGGAAGTAGGTATGGGAGGAAGGCTGGACAGCACCAATATTATATCACCGGAAGTTTCTGTGATTACTAATATAGGCTGGGATCATACGCAATTTTTAGGGAATTCGCTGGAAAAAATTGCCGGAGAAAAGGCCGGAATTATAAAAGAAGGAATTCCTGTTGTGATTGGCGAAACGCTCCCAGAAACAAAAACTGTATTTGAAAAAAAGGTAAAAGAGAAATTTGCAAAGATAACCTTTGCAGAAGAATCCTCGCAACCATTCTATCCTTCAGATTTAAAGGGGAACTACCAAAAAATGAATCAGAAAACGGTGCTTTCTACATTGGAAATTCTGAAAGAAAAAGGGTGGAAAATTTCGAAAAAAAATATCACAAATGGCTTGCTTCAGGTAATAAAAAATACCGGGTTACAAGGAAGGTGGCAAGTGTTGAAATCTTCGCCCAAAGTGATTTGTGATACCGCACATAATAAAGAAGGGTTAATGCTGGTAATGGAGCAACTTATGCAAGAAAGTTATGCAAAATTACACATCGTTTTGGGTGTGGTAAATGATAAGGATTTAGCTAAAGTGTTGCCTCTTTTTCCTCAAAATGCACATTACTATTTTTGTGAACCTAAAATACCTAGGGCCATGCCTGCAATAAAACTCCAACTGGAAGCCAAAAAATATAAACTTGAAGGGAACTATTTTAATTGTGTAAAAGATGCTTTCAAAGCGGCCTTATGGATCGCTTCTCCAAAGGATGTCATCTATATTGGAGGAAGTACGTTTGTAGTTGCTGAAGTTTTATAGTTTTTTTTAAAGTAATTGTTTGTGGGTTTTAAAAACTAACTTATATTTGCATCCGCTAACAACAAGGGCGCTTAGCTCAGCTGGTTCAGAGCACCTCGTTTACACCGAGGGGGTCGGGGGTTCGAATCCCTCAGCGCCCACAAAAGGCTTCCATATTTGGAAGCCTTTTTTTATATTTTGATTTTCTTTTTCCCTATTTTTAATAGTACAAAATTGGGTCATTAGCTCAGTTGGTTCAGAGTGTCGCCTTGACATGGCGGAGGTCACTGGTTCGAGCCCAGTATGACCCACAAAAAAAAGCCGCTTTTAGCGGCTTTTTTTAAATTAAATTCAGTGTTCTTTCTAAGGCCATACCGCGGGAGCCTTTAATGAGAATAAATTTTTGATCTAAAGGATGTTGTGAGAGGTATTCCTGAAATGTTTCAAAGTTTTGAAACTTTTTTATTTGCGTTGAGTTAACATTCGTTCCAAAGAAATTACTTCCCACCAGAAAGGTTTCGGCAAAAGGATTTTCTTCCAGAAAATTAACGATATTTTGGTGCTCACTAGAAGCATCTGAACCTAATTCAAACATATCTCCCAGAATTAATAATTTGTTTGTGCCACTGGCATTTTTAAAATTTGTAAGTGCTGCCATCATACTAGTAGGGTTAGCATTATAGGCATCCAGAATGATATGGTGTGTGTTTTTTTCAATAATCTGTGATCGATTCATTTGCGGAGTATATCCTTCAAGCGCCTTTTTAATACCATTTATAGGAACTTTAAAATAGTGCCCAATGGCAATAGCAGCAGCAATATTTGAAAAATTGTAGGCGCCTATTAATTGTGTAGTTATTTCTGTTGAATCAAATTTCACTTTTAGCGGTCCTGACCCATCTAATAATTCTATTTGAATGGTTGCATCTGTAGCATTGAAAACAATGCGGTTTATCCCTTCTGAATGTATTAATTGTTGCGCGTCTTCTCCGTTAATAAATACACTACGATGATTTTGTTTTAAAAACCGATACAATTCCGTTTTTCCTTTAATAACCCCTTCCAGGCTTCCAAAACCTTCCAAATGTGCTTTCCCAAAATTGGTAATATAGCCATAGTTTGGTTGTGCAATGTTGGTAAGGTTTTCTATTTCACCTAAGTGATTGGCACCCATTTCGACTACTCCTATTTCGGTGTTGGCATTCATTGAAAGTAACGTTAGGGGCACACCAATATGATTGTTGAGGTTACCCTTAGTTGCTATGCAATTGTATTTTTCTGAAAGTACGGTGTGAATTAATTCTTTTGTGGTGGTTTTTCCATTACTTCCTGTGAGTCCTATAAGAGGAATACCAAGAAAATTTCTATGATAGGTTGCCAGTTCCTGAAGTGTTTTTAAAACATCATTACAGAGCCAAGTTTTATTATTTATTTGGTATTCTTTTTCATCTATGACTGCAAGCCGAGCCCCTTTTTTAATTGCTTCTTCTGCAAAACGGTTACCGTTAAAATTCTCTCCTTTGAGTGCAAAAAAAATACAATTGGGAGTAATTTTTCTAGTGTCAGTACAGACGGAAGATGATTTTAAAAAATGGGAATGAAGATCGACTATGTTTGACATGAAAATTAGATGTTTAAAATAAAGATACTAAAAAACCCTCTGAAGCATTACTAAAGAGGGTTTTTATAAATTTTGAATGGAACGTATTAGTTTCTTGGGCGTTTACCTTTTTGAGACTTGGAACCAACACGAGACATAGCACATCTAAAACCAATATAATCGGTTGCCATATCTTGAGGGAAATATCGTCTTTGTGCAGGATCTAACCAGTAATCACGATCTCTCCAGGAACCTCCTTTGTAAACACGAACTTCGTTGTTAATAAGAGTTGTTCTTTTAGAGGATTTGTCATATTCTCTTTCCAAATCTCCCAAGCTATCTGCATACACTTGATGTCTTGGAGAGTTATACATACGTTTAGTATCATTTGCGTTGGCATCTTCCTCAGCTCCAAACGATTGATAATATCTAGTAGATCTTATATCTCCATCGCGATAATCACGGTTGTCACTTTCAGAAAATTGTGTTCTTAAATAGGTTTCGTTTTCATCAACAGGAATCTGTAAAATTTCTCCCGGTAATTCTCTGGCAACAATTTTACCATTACTTAAGGTGTCGTATACAATAGAGTCTGCGGTAATAATTTTCACCTTACCATCTTTGTCTATAGCATTTTTGGTATAAACATTCCCGCGGTAATAATTGAAATCGTTAAATTCATCATCAACAATAGGGCGGTAAACGTCTGCGACCCATTCTGCAACATTACCGGCCATATCGTAGAGACCAAAGTCATTAGGCTCGTAGGATTTTACTTCGGCCGTAATATCGGCTCCATCGTCACTCCAACCAGCAATACCACCGTAATCTCCATCACCTTGTTTAAAGTTTGCCAATTGGTCACCTCGACTTCTTCTTTTGCTAGAACGGGTATATTGACCTTCCCAAGGGTATTTCTTTTTACCACGATAAACGTTGTAATTACGAAGTCCTACAAGACCTAGAGCGGCATATTCCCACTCTGCTTCTGTAGGAAGTCTGTATCCTGGGAGTAAAAGACCGTCTTTGCGTTGCACATATAAATTGGTGCTATCTTTATTTCTTTTTGCAAGAGATTGTGAACGCTTTCCACCTCTTGTAATTGAGTCGTTTCCTCCGTAAGCTTGTGTTGGAGCATTTAAATAGGTTTCAGTGCTGAAAGACTCACCGGGTTCTATCTCATATCGTGCGTTACGTGTAGTAATTCCTTCTTCTTCAAGGATAAGTTCATTAACTCGGTCTGTTCTCCACTTGCTAAATTCTACAGCCTGTACCCAACTTACACCTACCACAGGATAGTTTGCATAGGCAGGATGGCGAAGATAGTTATTAGTCATTACTTCATTATAACCCAAACGATTTCTCCATACTAAGGTATCTGGAACTGCTCCGTCATATATATTACGGTAATTTGGATCGGATGGAGGGAAAACTTTTTTAATCCAGTCTAGGTACTCAAGGTACATTAAGTTGGTTACTTCAGTTTCATCCATATAGAAAGACTGAACGTGTTGCTGGTTGGGGCTGTTGTTCCAATCATGCATAGGATCGTCCTGTACTCTTCCCATGGTAAACGTTCCGCCTTCAACGAAAACAAGTCCTGGACCTGTCTCTTGTTCTTTTGCTTTAGGATTGTATTGAAAGCCACCTTCTTTGGCATTCATTTTCCAACCTGTAGCTCGGGAACTGTTTTTGTAATCTCTAGATTTGCTACAGCTCACTAAAAAAGAAGTAAAAGCTACAACAATAAATAGCTTAAATAATAGGTTTTTCTTAACGTTCATAGTTTCAAAAAATGAAAAAATTGGGTTCGCAATATACTAATTAACGGTTAAAGCACAATAATATTTTAATTTTTTACTTTGTAAGGGTATCATTTTAGTAATGACCTATGCATTAACGTGTTGCTTTTTAAATTATTATTTTGGTATTCATTTTTCCTTAAAACTAATGTAAAAACTTTATACTAACTGTATCTTTGTCTCGTTATTGCTATGATGAAAAGAACTATTTTTCTTCCTCTATTATTGTTTGTTACGTTTTTGTCTTTGGGGCAATCCAAAGATGTTGTTCTTTATTGGGAGGTGCCAAAGGCAGACTCAAAAAAAACCGAAACAACACAAGAAAAAAAAGATAAGCTACTTTCCTACCTCAACTTGCAACTTGAAGGGGATACCATAATTTTTAACAAAAATTGGCTCGATCAAGGTTTTGCTAATCCTTCAACTGCAAGTGTAACAAACCTTAAATGGGGAACCCTTTCTTCCGAAGAACTTAAAAAAATAAACAAAGAAAAGGTTCCTTCTCGTTTAGAGTATTCTTTAAGCAGTGGATTTGCTAGAGAACTTATTTACACCAATATTGCAATTTCTCCAGTTGTAAAGAGGAATGGCCAATATCAAAAACTGCTTTCTTTCACGATTAACTATAGCTATGGCAGACCCCCTGAATCATCATATAGAATGGTTGTGAGTAATTCTGTTTTGGCAACCGGAGATTGGTTTAAATTTAAAATTGATAAAACCGGAGTCTATAAAGTAGACAAAAACTTCTTAAATAGTTTAGGAATGAATACCGATGGTATTAATCCAAGAAATCTAAAAATTTATGGACATGGTGGCAAACCGCTGCCTTTTCTAAACGAAGACAACTTAATGTTCGATCTCCCTGAAAATGCTATTCAAGTTGTTGGGGAAGAAGATGGAAGTTTTGACAATGGCGATTATATCCTTTTTTATGGAAAGGGAAATTTTGGTTATGATCAAGAAAATAACACCAATCTTAACCCTTATAGCGATGAAACGTATTATTTTGTTACAGTGGGAGATACCCCTGGATTAAGAGTACAGCCCATGGTAGAACCTTCCGGAAATGTAACCCATGTGATAACCACCTTTAATGATTTTCAATTTTTTGAAGAAGACGACTTTAGTCCGGCTAAAGTAGGAAGGCAATGGTATGGTAATAGGTTTGACATTGAAAATGAGCAAAGTTTCGAATTTAATTTTCCCAATATTACTTCAGGGTCTTCCTTAACAATAAGATTTAAGGTTGCTGCTGCATCAGAAGTTTCTACAAGCATGGCGGCTTCAATTAACGGAGCAAGTATAGATCCTTTTGTTTTTGGTGCTATAAATAGCCCTGTATTGCTTTCAGATAGAGAGCGCATTGTGGAAGTGCCGGCTTCTAGTGAGTCGGTTACTGTAAATCTCTCATATAATAATGCGGGCAATCCTTCCGGGGTAGGATATTTAGATTATATTTTGATTGATGCCACCCGGAATTTGCAAGGAACTGGAGAACAATTATCTTTTCGAAAAAGTAATGTGGCTAACCTTAGTGGCGTAGGAGAATATCAAATTTCTAACGCCAGTGCTTTTTCTCAAGTTTGGGACGTAACCAATCCCAAAAGTATTTCAACTAAAGTGAATGAAGGAAATAATTCTACCATAACAGTTAAAGCTACATTGGTTTTGGGAGAGGTAAGGGAATATGTAGCCCTAAATCCAAACGATTACTACATTCCTACTAAAGCCTCTATTTCTCATGTTCCTAACCAAAATCTTAAGGGGTCTATATTTAAAGATGCATCTGGAGGCTTTAAAGATGTGGACTATATTATTATTGCACCACCAATTTTAATTCAGCCGGCATTGCGTTTGGCTAATCATCATAAAACTATAACAGGACTTAATACAAAAGTAGTAACAACAGATAAAATTTATAATGAGTTTAGTTCGGGAATTCAAGATATTAGTGCCATTCGAAATTTTATAAGATATGTATATGAAAATGCATCAACTATTGATAAAAGGTTAAAATATGTGTGTTTGTTCGGAGATACTTCGGTAGATTATAAAAACCGATTACCAGGCAATAATAATATGGTGCCTACTTTTCATACCAGGGCTAGTACCAGTACATATGCTTCCTATATGTCTGATGATTTTTTTGGGTTTATGGACCCCTTGGAAGGCACCATGAATTCTAACCATACACTGGATATTGCGATAGGTCGAATTTTAGCAGATAATGTCTCTTTAGCAAATGATATGGTCAATAAGATTGAAGACTACAGTTCTAAAGCAGCCTATGGGAATTGGCGGAATAATTTTGTTTTAATATCTGATGATGTTGATGAAGCATATGAATATCAATCGCTTGAGGTTGCCTTGGACGCAATAGGGGATCAAATTACTGAAGAAAAACCTTATGTTAATGTTCGAAAAATACACAGTGATGCTTTCCAACAAGAAACTTCAGCTGGTGGAAACCGATATCCTGCAGTAAATGATGCCATTGCACAAGGCTTGGAAGTAGGCTCTTTAATTACCAATTATTTGGGACACGGAGGTGAAGATGGCTTGGCAAAGGAATTTATTTTCACAAAAGGAATGGCAGAGGAATTACAAAATACTCATAAATATACCTGTTTGGTCACGGCCACCTGCGAGTTTACGAGATTTGACAATCCGCTACGTATTACAGGAGGTGAGCTAACTTATTGGAATAAAAATGGAGGAGCCATCTGTTTAATATCTACTACCCGCTCTATAAGTGTTACAACGGCAATCGAATTCAACCCAATTATTTCTCAGTACTTATTTGGCTTTGGGCAAGAAACACCACTACCCCCCGCTGAAGGATTACGACTTGCCAAAAACGACCTTGAGAGACTGGATGAATTTGTAGTTTTCTTTATAGGAGACCCGGCATTACCATTGGCATTTCCAAAACAGCGTATTCGTATAACAACTCTTAACGATGTACCAATTTCGCAATCCACCGATGTTTTAAAAGCGCTTAGTAGAGTGAAATTTGGTGGCGAAGTTTTGGACCCCCAAGGAAATTTAATTACCAATTACAATGGAGTACTTCAAGCCAAAGTATTTGATAAAGATGTTCAAAGACAAACGCTGGGTAATGATGGAGTAACAGGTGCAAATAATCAATTACTCATTTTAGATTTTAAAACGCTAGGTGAAGTTTTATTCAATGGCCAAGCGACAATTACCAACGGAAAATTTGAATTTGAATTTGTCGTCCCAAGGGATATACAAATTCCTGTAGGTAATGGAAAAGTAAGTTTATATGCCGAGAGAAATGGTGTTTTGGAGGATCAAACCGGATACAATTTAGATATTCTTGTGGGAGGAATTGATGAAAATGCTCCCAGCGATACACAAGGGCCCAACATTCAATTATTTATGAATGATGAATCTTTTGTCTCCGGTGGAATTACCAACGATTCACCTATTTTAATTACCAAGTTGGAAGATGAAAACGGTATTAATACCGCCAGTGGGATAGGACATGATCTTATTGCAATTCTGGATGGAGACGAAGCAAACCCTTTTGTGATGAATGAATTTTACCTTGCCGATGTAGATGATTATACCAAAGGGAAAGCCAATTATAAATTTAGAGACCTTGAAGAGGGATTACATACACTTACCGTAAAAGCTTGGGATGTATACAACAATTCGTCTACGACCGAAATACAATTTGTAGTGGCAGGAGACGATAAATTGAAAATTGAACGAGTATTAAACTATCCCAATCCTTTTGTAAATTATACCGAATTTTGGTTCAATCATAACCGCCCTTTTGAGCCTCTCGAAGTCCAAGTACAAGTTTTTACCGTAACCGGAAAAGTAGTATGGACTCGCAATCAAATTGTAAATACCGATGGCTTTTTATCTCGCGACATTGTTTGGGATGGTAAAGATGATTTTGGCGATAAAATTGGAAAAGGAGTTTATGTCTACAAGCTTACTGTTAAATCTACACTAACCGGAAACAAGGTTGAAAAATTTGAAAAACTGGTTATCCTTTAAAAATTAAAATTATATTTGTTAAAATTTAGACCTCATGAAGAAACTTTTTGTTTTTACTTTATTTTCATTAATCACAATCAATTTATTCAGCCAGTCGGGAGATAGAGTTATTACAACTGGCGTGCCCTTTTTGCTAATCGCAGCAGATTCACGTGCAGCAGGAATGGGAGATATTGGTGTAGCATCTTCAGCGGATGCTTTTTCACAACAATGGAATCCAGCAAAATATGCCTTTGCTATATCAAAACAAGGTGTGGGAGTTAACTATACACCCTACTTAAGTAACTTGGTTAACGATATTTTTCTCGGAAACCTTACCTATTATAATAGGATAAATGAGCGAAGTGCTGTGGCTGGAAGTTTTCGATATTTCAGTTTAGGAGATATTGAGTTGCGAGAAACTGCAGAACAAATTCCATTGATACAAAGCCCAAATGAAATGACAATAGATGTGTCTTATGCACTTAGATTGAGTGATAGATTTTCAATGGCCGTAGCAGGAAGATATTTAAGATCAGATCTTAAAATTCAGGCTTCTTCTGAAGATGCTTCTGCTGCCGGTTCTTTTGCAGTGGATGTGGCAGGATATTACCAAAGTGAGGAAATTGCTTACAACGATTTTGATGGTCGTTGGAGAGCCGGTTTTAATATTTCAAACATTGGCCCTAAACTAAAGTATGATGAAGCTGGACAAGAAAATAACCTTCCAACGAATCTAGCTCTTGGAGCCGGTTTCGATTTTATTCTTGATGAATATAACAAAGTGGGGGTAAATACCCAAATTAATAAATTATTAGTTCCTACTCCTCAAGATTTTGATGGCGATGGCGATATTGATGCAGATGATGCCCAAGAATATGAAAGTATTAGTTTTGTTTCCGGTATATTCAAATCTTTTGGTGATGCTCCGGACGGTTTTGGAGAAGAATTAAAAGAAGTTACCTGGGCCTTAGGGGCAGAGTATTGGTACCAAGATGTATTTGCTTTCCGTACAGGATATTTCAATGAGAGTGATGAAAAAGGATCTAGAAAATTTCTATCCTTAGGAGCTGGATTTAAATACACTGCCATTAATATTGATATTTCCTATTTATTCTCCACTTCAAAAGTGAGAAGCCCATTAGAAGGTACCCTTCGCTTTGGTCTTACCTTTAGCTTTGGAGATGAATACGACGAATATTAGTATGTTGTGAAACACTTAAAAATCGAAACAACCCTGAAGGTATATGATTTTCTATCAGAACTTCCGGAGGAAATTCAAAAATTAATGAATAAGGCGCATGAGGCTCGTAAAAAAGCATATGCGCCTTATTCGCATTTTAATGTAGGGGCTGCTATATTACTTGAAAATGGAACTATTGTTCAAGGTAATAATCAGGAGAATGCAGCATTCCCCTCAGGACTTTGTGCAGAACGGGTAGCCACTTTTCATGCAGGGGCAACATTTCCTAAAGTACCCTTTAAAGCATTAGCTATTACAGCCGGCTCTATTAAAAATGTAAATGAGACTCCTATTCCTCCTTGTGGTGCTTGCAGGCAATCGCTTGCAGAATATGAGGTGAATCAAAAAAAGCCTATTGAAATATTCTTTATGGGTGAAAAGGGAAAAGTAGTGAAGGCCACTTCTGTTAAAAGTTTACTTCCATTGGTATTTGATAGTTCTTACCTGTAATTCTTCAGAAAAAAGCCACCCTAAAACGATTTCGTTTCTTTTTATTAAAATTGAAGTTTTATAGAAGTTTCAAATAACGTATTTTTGTTTTCACTATTTGTTATTCAGAAGTATTAGCAATTAAACTCAATGAAGAAAATAACCAAAGAAACCTACCTTAAATGGTATGAGAATATGCTGTTCTGGCGTAAGTTTGAAGATAAACTGGCACAGGTATATATCAATCAAAAAGTACGTGGATTCCTCCATTTGTACAATGGACAAGAAGCAGTTTTAGCCGGGGCATTACATGCCATGGATCTTTCCAAAGATAAAATGATTACCGCCTATCGAAATCACCCACAACCTATAGGGATGGGGGTCGATCCTAAAAAGGTTATGGCAGAATTGTACGGAAAAGGTACCGGTACCTCCCAAGGTTTGGGGGGCTCTATGCATATCTTTTCAAAAGAACATCGGTTTTATGGCGGTCACGGAATTGTTGGAGGACAAATCCCTTTGGGAGCCGGATTGGCTTTTGCAGATAAATATAAAGGAAGTGATGCAGTAACACTCACTTTTATGGGAGATGGTGCCACGCGTCAAGGATCGTTACATGAAACCTTTAACCTAGCCATGCTTTGGAAACTGCCCGTGGTTTTTTGCGTGGAAAACAATGGCTATGCCATGGGAACTTCGGTAGCGCGTACAGCAAATCATACCGATATTTGGAAATTAGGATTAGGCTACGAAATGCCTTGTCGTCCCGTAGATGGCATGAAGCCTGAAATAGTAGCGAAAGAATTGGATGAGGCCATTTCACGCGCCCGAAAAGGAGAAGGGCCTACCTTTTTAGAAATTAGAACCTATCGTTACCGTGGTCATTCCATGAGCGATGCACAGCATTATCGTACCAAGGAAGAAGTGGCAAAAATGCAGGAGCAAGATCCTATTTCGTATGTATTGCATACCATTTATGAAAAGAAATGGGCCACCGAAAAAGAAATTGAGGTAATTGACAATCGGGTAAAAGATTTGGTTACCGAATGTGAAGAATTTGCCGAAAACTCTCCCTGGCCGGAGAAAAATGTGATGTACGATACCGTTTACGAGCAAGAAGATTACCCATTTTTACCACATAAATTATAAGCTATGGCAGAAATAATTACGATGCCCCGTTTGAGCGATACCATGGAAGAAGGAACCGTGGCAAATTGGCTTAAAAAAGTGGGTGACAAGGTAAAAGAAGGTGACATTTTAGCCGAAATTGAAACCGATAAAGCAACTATGGAATTTGAATCCTTTCATGAAGGAACATTGCTTCATATAGGTATAAAAGAAGGCGAAACTGCAAAAGTAGATGCCCTTTTGGCTATTATTGGAAATGAAGGAGAAGATATTTCCGGATTACTGAGCGGAAATTCTGAAACTACTTCGGCAAGTAAACCGGAAGCAAAGAAAGAAGTAGCTGCCGAAAGTTCCTCATCTAGTAGATTACCTGATGGTGTTGAAATTATTACCATGCCTCGTTTGAGCGATACCATGGAAGAAGGAACCGTTGCTAGCTGGCTGAAAAAAGAGGGGGATAGTGTTCAAGAGGGAGATATTTTAGCAGAAATAGAAACCGATAAGGCTACCATGGAATTTGAATCTTTCTATAGTGGTACGCTGTTAAAAATTGGAATTAAAGAAGGGGAATCGGCTAAAGTGGATGCCCTGTTAGCTATTATTGGCCCTGCGGGAACAGATGTTTCTGGAATTTCAATGACTACTTCAAAACTTTCTGAAAAGAAAGTAGAAGTACCTCAAACTACGGAAGCTCCAAAAGAAGAAAAGAAAGAACTTAAAGTAGAAGCTAGATCGGTAACTTTAGCACCTGTTTCAACAAGCTCAGGCGGAAGAATATTTGCTTCTCCATTGGCAAAGAAAATAGCAGAAGAAAAGGGAATCAATTTAGCTTCTGTTAAAGGAACGGGGGAAAATGGGAGAATCATTAAAAGTGATATTGAGAATTATCAACCCGTTACCGGAGGGGGTCAAGCCTATATTCCCGCTGAGGTAGAAAGCTTTGATGAAGTGACCAATTCTCAAATGCGAAAAACCATTGCAAAACGCTTAGGAGAATCCAAATTTACGGCACCGCATTACTACCTCACTATCGAATTGGATATGGATAATGCCATTGCATCCAGAAATGCCATTAATAGTGATCCCGATGTTAAAGTGTCCTTTAACGATATGATTGTAAAAGCCTGCGCCATGGCATTACGTAAACACCCAAAAGTAAATAGTCAATGGGCAGGAGAGGTTACTAAAATTGCGAAGCATATTCACGTAGGTGTTGCTGTTGCTGTTGACGATGGTCTATTGGTGCCAGTTTTGAAATTTACAGACCAAATGACCTTTTCCCAAATTGGTTCAGCGGTTAAAGAATTGGCTGGTAAGGCGCGAAATAAAAAATTAACTCCAGATGAAATGCAAGGAAGCACCTTTACCGTTTCTAATCTTGGGATGTTTGGAATTAAAGAATTTACTTCAATAATCAATCAACCCAATTCAGCTATTTTATCGGTGGGTGCTATTATACAAAAACCGGTAGTGAAAAATGGGGCCATTGCTATTGGAAATACGATGACCGTTACTTTAGCCTGTGACCACAGGACGGTAGATGGAGCTACCGGAGCACAATTCTTACAAACCCTTCGGAATTATATCGAAAATCCGGTGACTATGTTTGTATAATACATTCCTGCGAAGGCAGGAATCTAAGAGCAAAAATGGTTTTGATTTTAACTTTAGAATCCCATTACTTTCAGAAAATGAAACTAATGGGATTTGTGTATCTTTAAAGTATGAATAAAAACATTGTTATTACCGGAACCAGCCGTGGTATTGGCTACGAACTAGTGGCATTATTTACCGATGCTGGCCATAACGTATTGGCACTTTCGAGAAATGAAGTTCCTATTTCGGGATTGGATATTTCTAATTGTTATTGCATGCCTTGTGATATTACCAGTGCTTCCGACTTAAAAAAAGTATCTCAATTTCTTTCAACTCAATGGAAACAGGTGGATATTTTGATTAATAATTCAGGCTATTTGGTGAATAAACCCTTTACAATGTTATCTAAAGAAGATTTCCAAGAAGCTTTCGATGTGAATGTTTTTGGTGCTGCAGCCATGACTCAAACCGTGCTTCCGTTTATGAGAAAAGAAGGTCATGTGGTTAATATAAGTAGTATGGGAGGAATTCAAGGGAGTGCCAAATTTCCTGGACTGTCAGCATATAGTAGTAGCAAAGGAGCTTTAATTACTCTAACCGAAGTATTAGCCGAAGAGTATAAAGAAACGGGGCCCTCTTTTAATGCGCTGGCATTGGGAGCGGTTCAAACCGAAATGTTGGAAGAAGCCTTTCCCGGGTATAAAGCACCTTTAACTGCAAAAGAAATGGGTAAGTATATTATGGATTTTGCACTAAAAGGTAATCAATTTTACAATGGAAAAATACTACAAGTTTCCAAAACCACACCCTAATGAATAGTATCAAGGATGCCACTTTTCATTCCCTTCGTGCTTTTATTGGTGCAAAAAATTATGCGCTTTCCAAAGAGTTTTACACCGATTTGGGTTTTGAAATAATTGAGATAGATTCACAAATGTGTTTAATACAAGTTAAAGACAACCTCTGTTTTTACTTACAAAATGCCTATGTAAAGGATTGGATAAACAATTCGATGCTGTTTTTAGAGGTAGAAGATTTAGATAAATATTACCAATGGATTCTTGATAAGAAACTTCCCAATAAATTTAAAACAGTTCGTATTACTGAAATTAGAGATGAACACTGGGGAAGGGAATTTTTTATGCACGATCCTTCGGGGGTATTATGGCATTTTGGAAATTTTAATAAGTTATAACGAATACTGTTTTGAAGGATACACTTTCAAATTACATTCCTCAAGCGGCCATTGATCCTGTTTTTGAGTTAATAAAGGCTTATCACGTGCATTTAAAAATTGTAAATGAACGCATGACACGGCATGGCGATTACCGTAAATTGCCCAATGGGAGTCATCAAATTACGGTGAATGCAAATCTTAATCCGTATAAATTTTTAATTACCCTGGTTCATGAAATTGCCCATTTGGCAGCTTTCAGAAAATATGGGAAGTTTATAAAGCCACACGGCGAAGAGTGGAAATATACCTTTCAGCAACTCATGTTGCCCTTTATAAGACCCGAAATTTTTCCAAATAACCTGCTGTCCTTATTGGCACTTCATTTTAAAAATCCCAAAGCAAGCAGTGATACCGATACTAAGTTATCGTTAGCTTTAAAGCAATTCGATCCTATCAACGATAAAAACTATATCTTTGAAATACCGTACGGAGGTACTTTCAGATTGTATAACGGTAAAATTTTTAAAAGAGGCAATAAGCGAGTGAAGCGTTATGAATGTTTGGAAGTAGCTACTGGAAGAATCTATTTATTCAATCCAAATGCCGAAGTTGAACAAATACCTGCGAAAGCAGGTATCTCAAATTTGGCAAACGCTGATTTTTGGTATGTTTATGTAATGTCTAACAAAACAAATAAAGTTTTATATATAGGTGTTACAAATAATTTAAATGAAAGAGTAAAAGAACATAAAATTAAACTAAATCCAAACTCATTTACAGCAAAGTATAATTGTGATAAACTGATTTATTTTGAAGAATTTACAACTGCAATTTTAGCAATGAAACGTGAAAAACAAATGAAGAAATGGAAAAGGGAATGGAAAGTTAATTTAATTCAAGAAATGAATCCCTCTTGGGCAGATTTAAGTATGAATTGGAATTTAAATAATAAGCTAGATCGTTTTGGAAAATAAAAAAGAGATTCCTGCCTACGCAGGAAATAACAATTATTACGCTGTCATTATGGCCGGAGGCATTGGATCTCGGTTTTGGCCGGTAAGTACTACCCAGTTTCCAAAACAATTTCACGATATGTTGGGAACCGGGCAGAGTTTATTGCAAAAAACCTTTTCAAGATTAGAACAAATAGTGCCTTCAGAAAATATTCAAATCTTGACCAATGAGCGCTATTTGGAATTATGTTTAGAGCAATTACCTAAAGTTTCCGAAAGTCAGATAGTTTTAGAACCGGCTATGCGTAATACGGCACCTTGTATTTTACTATCAGCATTAAAAATTTATAAGCAAAACCCAGATGCACTAATGTTAGTTGCACCTAGTGATCACTGGATAGAAGACGAAACAGCATTCAAAAAAGACGTGGAAGTATGTTTTAATGCGTGTTCAAAAAGCAATATTTTAATGACCTTGGGAATTCAACCAACATTTCCCAATACCGGATATGGCTATATTGAATGTGATACAGTGGGTACTTCGGAAATAAAAAAAGTGAAACAATTTCGGGAAAAGCCGGACTATGAAACTGCAAAACAGTTTTTAGCAGAAGGGAATTTTCTTTGGAATGCGGGTATTTTTCTTTGGAGTGTAAAAAGTATACTCGATGCTTTTAAACAATATATGCCTCAGATGTATGCTTTATTCAATGAGGGAATGGATTCATTGAATACTTCATCAGAAAAAGAATTTATTGCTGCAAAATATCCAAACGCAGAAAATATTTCAATCGATTATGGCATTTTGGAAAAATCAACAGCGGTTTTTGTGAAAAAAGCCTCTTTCGATTGGAACGACTTAGGCACCTGGGGAGCGTTGCATGATAAACTGGAAAAAGATGCTGAAAACAATGCTGTTGTTCGAGCTAATTCATATCTTAAAAACGCTGGTCAAAATATGATTTTTTCCACTTCCGAAAAGTTAATAGTAGTGGAAGGATTGTCAGATTTTATTGTAGTTGACAAAGAAAATGTCCTGCTCATTTTCCCTAAAGATAAGGAGCAAAACATTAAAGGTTTATTAACAGAAATATCGCATACTTTTGGCGAAAAATATAGTTAAATGGAAAGTACTGAAAATACAAATCAGGATAATAGAAAAGCGATTCAAAAAGATGCTAAGGGACTACTTAGTAACCTGAAAAAATTTATGATTGACCTTTTGGACTTCAGGGGAGATACCGATAGGGACGCTACCATTGAAGCTATTGTGAAAGATATCCCGTTAAAAGGTGCCACGGCTTGGATTCTTATTTGTTCTATTTTTGTGGCTTCCATAGGCCTCAATGCCAATTCCACTGCGGTAGTGATAGGTGCGATGCTTATTTCGCCGCTGATGGGGCCCATTTTAGGAATTGGATTGTCCATAGCAATTAATGATATTGATACCTTAAAAAAATCATTGATCAATTTTGGGGTCATGATTGTATTGAGTGTTTTTACTGCTTTTTTGTTTTTTTGGTTATTTCCACTACGAGAAGAGTCTTCAGAATTACTGGCTAGAACAAAACCTGATATTCGTGATGTTTTGATTGCCTTTTTTGGTGGATTGGCACTTATTATTGCTAGGACTAAAAAAGGAACGATAGCCAGTGTTATTTTTGGAGTAGCCATTGCAACCGCATTGATGCCGCCACTTTGTACTGTAGGGTATGGATTGGCTGAAGCATTTATTGGAAATATGAAAGGACTGGCTTTCGCCGGAGGCGCATTTTACCTGTTTCTTATTAATACTATTTTTATCGCCCTTGCCACCTTTATTGCGTTGAAAGTATTGCGATTTCCCATGCTCAAATATGCAAACTCCATTAGAAGAAAACGTATCGCAAGGCTGGCATCGGTAGTAGCGCTTATTGTAATGATTTTTCCCGCGATTACTTTTTACCAGGTGTTAAAGGAAACCAGTTTTAAAAATGATGCCCAAAGGTATATTACCAATGAGCTAAATGAATTACCTAATTCTTCTTACATAAAGAAATACGCCACCTATCATTATTTACCCGATGGGGAATCTACTATTGAAATTAACTCCTTTGGTGGACAACAAATTGAAGCTACTACCATAGATGTTTTAAGAGGTAGGCTAAAAGCGTATTCCTCTTTACAAAATGCAAAATTATTAGTAAATCAAGGAGGTAATGACAATGATCTTGAAAATGAAATGCGTTATATGTTGGAGCTTCGCTCCAGAGATTCGTTAGATATTACTTCGAAAACGCAAAAGATTGCTTTTCTTGAAAAAGAAGTGGCTAAGTTGAGTAAGTTGGAAAAAGAGCAAATTCCTTTTCAGAATATTTGTGATGAAGCCAAAATAAACTACGAAAATTTAAAAAGTTTAAGCTATTCATCAACCTTGTACTCCAACTTTGAAAAGATTGATACCTTACGTACATTTCAGACCCAATGGAAGGAATCAGCAAATCAATCTACTGTAAAAAGTGAGAAGGCGAAACTATACAACTGGTTGAAGTATAAACTTAATTTAGATACTTTGGTAGTAAACTAATTTAGTGCTCCATATTTTGGATATCCCTTATTTTTTTGAATAAGTCTGAAGAATACACAAAGTCGGTTACGTCTCTGTTGTCGGTTTTGAATATTTGGGTATTATCTCCTTCCCAAGCAAGGTTTCCTTTTTGAAGAAAAACGATTTTTTCACCAATTTCCATCACACTATTCATATCGTGAGTATTAATTACAGTGGTAATATCGTATTCTTGGGTAATTTCCTGAATTAAATTATCAATTAAAATAGCAGTTTTTGGATCCAGCCCAGAGTTAGGCTCGTCACAAAACAAATACCTTGGGTTGTTTACAATGGCTCTGGCAATGGCAACTCTTTTTTGCATTCCTCCGGAAATTTCGGAAGGGAATTTTTTATTGGCATTGACAAGGTTTACACGAGTTAAAACTTCATTTACCCTGTGGAGCATTTCGTCTTTTTTCTTTTTGGTAAACATTCTAAGCGGAAACATAACATTTTCTTCAACAGTCATCGAATCGAACAATGCACCTCCTTGAAAAACCATGCCCATATGCTCCCGTAATTCCTTTTTTTCATCATCATTCATTTCCTGAATGGCTTTCTGCCCATAGAAAATTTTCCCGGTTTCTGCTTCAAAAAGGCCCAATAGGCACTTTAAAAAAACCGTTTTTCCGCTTCCACTTTGTCCAATAATTAAATTGGTCTTTCCTTTTTCAAAAGTGGTCGTAATTCCTTTTAACACTTCTTCTTGGCCAAAACTTTTATGTAAATTTTCAACCTGTATCATTAGCTAAGTAGTAAGGAAGTAATAATGTAATTGGCTAAGATGATTAGGACACTCGTCCAAACAAAGGAGTTGGTACTTGCTTTTCCTACTTCCAAAGCACCGCCTTTCATAAAATATCCCTGCCAAGAGGGTACCGTAGCCAAAATAAAGGCAAAAACAAAAGTTTTAATAAAAGCATACACCACGTGAAAAGGTTTAAAGTCTTCTTGTAAACCTTGAATAAATGCGTCGGAAGTACTAAAGCCGCCATAAACACCGGCAACCCATCCTCCCAAAATACCCAAAAACATAGCAATAGCTATAACAAAAGGGTAAAGTAATAATGCAATAACTTTGGGATATACCAAATAGTTGAGTGAGTTGATTCCCATTACTTCCAGCGCGTCGATTTGCTCAGTAACCCGCATGGAACCTATGCTGGAGGTGATGAAAGAACCCATTTTTCCTGCCATGATAATAGAAATAAAGGTAGGAGCAAATTCCAATATTACCGACTGCCGTGTGGCGAAACCTACCAAATAGGCAGGAATTAAAGGATTGTCAATGTTTAAAGCTGTTTGTATAGCAACGACACCTCCAACAAAGAAAGAGATAAAGATGACAATTCCTAAAGAATTGATTACCAACTCGTCTATTTCTTTATAAATTAACTCTTTAATTACAGAGGTTTTGGTAGGACGGCTAAAAACGTTTCCCAACATAATAAAATAAGAGCCTATGTCGGCAAGGTATTTCATCTGTCTAAAATAATTTCTTTTTATGGGTCAGATGTAATGCCACAAAATAAATCTTATCGGTAATAAAGTCTTGCGATGTGCATTTCATAGACAGCTAAAGTAAAAAAAATAGCCCATTCTTGGGAAGTCAAAACACTTTATTCTGAAAGTAACGATAGTATTTTATGAAAGATTTGAGTGTTTTCGTAGATACCGCCAAATAATTCGGCCCCGGGTCCATAAGCAAAAACGGGTACCATAGTAGCACTGTGACCATCGGTAGAAAATGTAGGCTTAATTTCATTGTAATTACCCCTTTGTGATCCCAAAGTAAAACCACCGGTTTCGTGATCGGCAGAAACAATTACCAGTGTTTCTTCATTTTTTTTAGCAAAATCTAAAGCGACTCCCAATGTATTATCAAAATCAATTAATTCTGAAATTAAATATTCACTATCATTGTCGTGGCCTCCCCAATCAATTTGTGAACCTTCTACCATTAAAAAAAAGTTTTTATTCCCTTTTGAAAGGAATTCCATAGCAAGTTTTGTAGCATTGGGGAGAAAATCGCCTCTTCCTTCTAGCATTTTAGGCATGCTTTTTTCAGCCAATAAAAAACCTATTTTTTTTCCCTTTTGTTGAGATAAAGCTACGGTGTCTATAACAAAGCCGTTTTTCTGAAAATCACCCAAGAGATCTTTGCCATCCTTTCTTTGATTGAAATATTGTAGTCCCGCCCCCGCAAAAAAATCTACTTCGGAAGTAGGTAAAAATGCTGCAATATCTTCGTGGTTATTTCTGTTAGGCACATGAGCGTAAAAACAAGCAGGGGTGGCATGGGTAATAGATGAGGTAGCAATAAGTCCGGTGTTCATTCCTTTTTGGGAAACAATTTCTACCATGGTTTTTGCTTCTATAGTGTCCTTATCTACCCCAATGGCAGCATTGTAGGTTTTTATACCACTAGCAAAAGCAGTAGCTCCTGCAGCAGAATCAGTTATTAAGTCTGAAGAAGAAGATGTTTTAATTAATCCAACAACCGGAAATCGATCGTAATTTGAAGGCCCATCTTTATAAAACTGCGCAGCAGAAACTTGACTTAAACCTGTTCCGTCTCCTATAAGGAGAACAATGTTTTTTGGTTTTTTTAGAGGCTTTTCTGTTTGTGCTTTTACTACTACTGAGGCAAGAAATACATGAAAAATAAAAAGTAAAAAATGCGCTGTTTTCATTTTGAATAAATAAAGTACAAAAATAGTTAAAAGATACCACCCCGCCTTACAGGCACCCCTCCTAAAACAGGAGAGGAGAAAGAAATAACTTTTTCTTAATATTTCTCCACCGTAGATTTCTAATAAAAGTACCTTCATCTTTAGAAACGATGAAATGGTTTTTGGCTTTTAGAAAACCTAATATTGTATTTAGGAAAAAAGAAATACTTCTCTTTTTTACAGCTAGCTTGAAGGAAGCAATGAATGTGAGTAGAAATCCATAGCGCATTTTTTTAAAAGCTTCGCCTTGTTTGTATTTTGACTTTTTTGAATAGGTAGCGCCTGTGGGTTTTAAATGTTTTACATGGAGGGATTCGTCGGTTTTAATTTCCCAACCATGGTACTGTGCCAAAAGTTCATCTACGGTATCCCAACCCATCGATTTTTTGAGTCCGCCAATTTGCTGAAAACATGCTTTTCGGTAGGCCTTTAATGCTCCTCGAATATGGTCTTTATTGGTTAAGCTTTCTAAAACCCATTGGGTGTTTTTTTCAATATAACAGAAACCTCCGGCAATACCACATTTGGGATTTTCTGAAAAAAGTTGCGCCATTTTTTCAAGATAATGATTTGGAAATATAAGGTCTGCATCAAACTTGCAGAGGATATCGTATTCTTCGTCCAGTAATTTTAATCCTTCGTAAAAAGCCTGAATTACTTTAGATCCTGGTTGGTGATTTTTTTCAGAAGAAATTTTTAAGGAGGAGATAAAGGAATATTTCTCTGAAAAAGAATTAACTATTTGCTGGGTTTTATCTGTAGAATTATCGTTTACAACAACCACTTTCTTGGGCAGAAGACTTTGCGAAACTAACGATTGCAGGGTGTTTCCTATATAGGCTTCTTCGTTATGGGCAGGGATGATAATATAAAAATCCATTAATTACGCTCTGCATACACCAAATAATATCTTGGAGTAAATCGTCTTAATATAGGCCGAATGCCCACTTTTTTAACAGGGTTGGTAAACTTTTCCCGCTTCTTGATTTTCCAGCCTGCTTTTTCCAAAAGCCAGTCAAATTGCCAATCTTCAAATTCGTGATAATGGTTGTCCCAAGCTTCTTTTCCTCTATAAGCAGAGGCAAACCAAAGTTTTAAGGGTACAGAAGCGACTAATTTTTTTGCTTTTATATCCTGAAGCACATTAAAAGGAGAGACTAAATGTTCAAAGATTTCAAAAGCGGTTACTACATCATATTCGGTAGTTTTCACTGCAGTAGTATCCAAATCTAAATCTTCCCCAAGGGTATTGGTTACTTGAAAGCCTTCTTTTTTAAGAATTTCTGAAAAAGGATTTTCAATTCCTAAATCCAAAATTTTGTCTTCTGTAGACACTTTTTCTTTCAAAAATTGAAGGGTATGTTTATACCTTTTTTTGGGGAAATTTCCTTCGTACATAATCTATACTCTATAAACAATAGCATTAATGTTCATTCCGGCACCAACACTGGCAAAGATTACAATATCTCCTGCCTCAATCTGGTGTCCTTCCAGTTTATTATTAAGAACTAAATCATAAAGAGTAGGAACTGTGGCAACACTGGAGTTTCCTAATTTATTGATAGTCATAGGCATGACATCGTGAGGTGCCGTTTTGTTAAACAACTTGTAAAAACGATGAATGATAGCTTCATCCATTTTTTCGTTGGCTTGATGGATAAATACTTTTTTTACCTCATCAATTGAAACTTGTGCTTTTTCCAGGCAGGTTTTCATGGCATTGGGAACGTGGGTGATGGCAAACTCGTATATTTTACGACCATACATTTTAATATACCTTCGGGCGTCGTTTAGTTCTTGGTTGTATGATTCTCCAAAGTAAATAAAATGCGCTTCATCGTAGGCAAAAGTAGCAGAGTGATGTGCTATAATCCCACTGGTAGTATTTTCAGCAGCCTCTAAAATAACGGCTCCTGCGCCATCACTGTAAATCATAGAATCTCTATCGTGTTGGTCTACTACTCGAGATAGCGTTTCGGCACCAATAATTAAACACCTTTTGGCCATCCCAGCAGTTATATAGGCGTGTGCTTGAATGACACCTTCTACCCAACCCGGGCAACCAAAGAGAATGTCGTAAGCCACACAACCGGGGGTTTTAATTTTAAGTAAATGTTTTACGCGAGAGGCAAGACTAGGAACGGTATCACTTTGATGAGTACCATGTTTTACATCGCCATAATTGTGGGCTACTATTATATAATCGAGTGTTTCTCGATCGATCTTTGCGTCTTCAATCGCTTTTTCAGAAGCTTTTGTAGCAATTTCTGAAGTAACTAATTTGTCTTTAATATACCGTCTTTCTGAAATTCCAGTAATGGCTTTAAATTTTTCAATAATGACCGTATTTTCGTGGGATAGAGGAGAGCCATCTTCATTATAAAAGCTATGTTGCTCGAAACCTTCATTGGTGGCTACTTTGCTGGGGATATAGCTACCCGTACCTGTAATGATACTTTTCATGAATTGGAATTTTTATAAAGGTAGGGAAACTCTTTTTCATTTAAAATAAAAACCCCTCTAATAAGGGGTTAATTATTTTTATGCTTCTATAAATGCCTCAATTGGGGTACACGTACAGATAAGATTTCGGTCACCATAAGCATCATCTACCCGACGAACGGAAGGCCAAAACTTATTTTCTGAAACATAGTCCAACGGAAAAGCTGCCTGTTGCCTTGTATATGGAAACACCCAAGTATCTGCAGTAACCATAGCTTGTGTATGGGGTGCATTTTTTAAAGGATTGTTAGGGTTGTCTTTATCTGCAGCTTCAATTTCTTTTCTAATGGCAATAAGCGCATCACAAAAACGATCCAACTCTTCTTTACTTTCACTTTCGGTGGGTTCTACCATTAGGGTTCCGGCAACGGGAAAGGATACCGTCGGTGCGTGGAAACCATAATCCATAAGGCGTTTAGCAATATCGGTTACTTCAATTCCATTTTCTTTAAAGGGACGACAGTCTAATATCATTTCATGAGCTGCTCGCCCTTTTTCACCAGTATAAAGTGTTTGAAAATGTCCTTTCAGTCTTTCTTTTATATAATTGGCATTTAAAATAGCATATTGCGTCGATTTTTTAAGTCCGTTTTCTCCCAGCATACAGATATATCCGTAGGATATTAAACAGGCTAAAGCACTTCCCCAGGGAGCAGCAGAAATAGCTGTGATGGCTTTGTCGCCTCCTGTTTTAATGATAGGATTTGAGGGTAAAAAAGGTGTCAATTGTTTTGCTACACATATTGGACCTACACCGGGACCACCGCCACCGTGAGGAATAGCAAAGGTTTTGTGTAAATTTAAATGGCATACATCAGCTCCAATAGCACCGGGGTTGGTGAGTGCTACTTGGGCATTCATGTTAGCGCCATCCATATATACTTGCCCACCATTTTCGTGAATAATACTAGTAATTTCTTTAATGGCACTTTCATAAACGCCGTGGGTGGAAGGATAAGTTACCATTAAACAAGAAAGATTTTCTTTGTGTTCCTGTGCTTTTTGGCGAAGGTCTTCTATGTCGATGTTTCCATCCTCGGTGGCTTTAGTAACTACAACTTGCATTCCTGCCATGACTGCACTGGCAGGATTAGTTCCGTGGGCTGAAGAAGGAATTAAACAAATATTTCTGTGATGGTCACCGCGAGATTCGTGATAGGCACGTATGACCATTAATCCTGCATACTCTCCCTGGGCCCCGGAATTAGGTTGAAGGGAAGTGCCGGCAAAACCGGTAATTTCGGTCAACTGGTTTTCAAGATTGGTGAGCATAGTCTGGTATCCTTCTGCCTGATATAAAGGAACAAAAGGATGAATATTACCCCAATTAGGGTCACTAAGGGGAAGCATTTCGGCAGCCGCGTTCAATTTCATAGTACACGAACCTAAGGAAATCATAGAATGATTTAACGCTAAATCTTTCCGTTCCAACTTTTTGATGTAACGCATCAACTCCGTCTCACTATGATATAAATTGAACACTTCTTGTTGAAGAAATTCCGTTTTCCTAGCTACTTCTCTTGGGATGGCGTTTCCTTCTTTAATTTCTGAAAGAAATAAAGGAGCAATTCCTGCAGCTTCACTAAAAACAGAAATAATGTTGTTCAAGTCTTTCAGATTAATAGTTTCATTTAAAGAAATGGAAACCGTTTCGGCATCGGGATAATAGAAATTGATGTTTTTCTTTTCTGAAATGGTTTTTATCTTCTCCACATTCGCTTTTATAGCAACGGTGTCAAAAAACATCTCATTAAGTTGCTTATATCCTAATGATTTTAATCCTTCTGAAAGCGAAACGGCTGCGTGGTGTACTTTCTTGGCAATATGCTTCAATCCTTCCGGGCCATGGTAGACGGCATACATTCCTGCCATAACGGCTAATAACACTTGAGCAGTACATATGTTGGAGGTGGCTTTGTCTCTTTTAATGTGCTGTTCGCGGGTTTGTAGCGCCATTCGTAAGGCACGGTTGCCGTCGGTATCTTTGGTAACCCCAATAATTCTTCCGGGGATAAAACGCTTGTATTCTTCTTTAGTAGCAAAATAAGCGGCGTGAGGCCCGCCATATCCTAAAGGAATACCGAAACGTTGCGTGGTTCCTACCACTACATCGGCTCCAAAATTACCCGGAGATTCCAGCATTACTAAGCTTAAAATATCGGCAGCAAAGGCTACTTTAATATTGGCCGCTTGTGCATTGGTTACAAAGTTTTTAAAGTTATGAACAGTCCCACTTTTACCGGGGTATTGAAGGATAGCTCCAAAATATTCCGTGGAGAAATTGAAGTTTTCATGGCTTCCTACCACTATTTCGATTCCAAGCGGAGTAGCCCGGGTATACAATAGCGATAGATTTTGAGGCAAAATTTCTTCAGAAACAAAGAACTTGGTTACTTCATTTTTCTTTTGGTCTCTATCTCGTAATGCAAAAAGTAGGGTCATAGCTTCAGCTGCTGCTGTGGCTTCGTCTAATAGTGAAGCGTTGGCAAGTTCCATTCCGGTAAGATCTGTTACCATGGTTTGGAAGTTAAGCAATGCTTCCAACCTTCCTTGTGCAATTTCAGCTTGATAGGGAGTGTAAGCCGTGTACCATCCAGGATTTTCCAGTATATTTCTCTGTATAACCGCCGGGGTGTTGGCTTGGTGATAACCAAGGCCAATATAGGTTTTAAAAACCAGATTCTTTTCAGCCAATTCCTGGATATGTTCCAAATATTCTTGTTCACTTAAAGCCGGAGCCAAGGATAAATCTTGCTTGAGACGAATATCATTTGGAATGGTCTCACTCACAAGCTGCTCCATACTTTCGGCTCCAATAGTTTTTAACATTTCGGGAAGGTCATTTCTTCTGGGACCAATATGTCTAAGTGCAAAAGAATCGGTGTTCATTTATTTTGAGTTAAAAAATTTGTCAAAATTACCATTTTTAAACCATTTTAAATGGGTTTTGTATCGCTGAAAAACTATTATTTTTCAACCAAAAAGAGGACTTACTAACACTTTGGCTATTTTTGTTTTTATGAGATTTTTTAAAAGTGTTTTTAATTTTTATTTAGAGAGCAGTATTCATGTTTCTTTTGCGGTACTTGCCTTTACACTTGCCACATTTTTTGAATTTCAGTTACCAATCCGAGAGTCAGTTCTGGGGTATGTTTTTTTTGGAACCATTACCGGGTACAATTTTATAAAATACGCCGGAATTGCCGGGTTGCATCATAGAAGCTTGGCAAAAAATTTAAAACTCATCCAGATTTTTTCATTTTTTTGCTTTGGCTTTTTTCTTTTTTTTCTTTTTCAGCTTTCAAGAAATGTACTCCTTGTAAGTTTGGCATTTGGCATAGTAACATTATTGTATATTTTCCCCTTTTATGGTAAAAAGAATCTGCGAAGTTTCCACGGAATTAAAGTATTTATAGTGGCTTTTGTTTGGGCCGGGACTACAGTAGTATTGCCTTGGATTGCCATTGAAAGTAGTTGGAGTGCAGATTGGATTCTAACTTTTTTTCAGCGGTTTTTATGGGTATTAGTGTTAATCATACCTTTTGAAATTAGAGACTTGGTCTATGATGACACCACTTTGGGAACATTACCTCAAAAATTGGGCATCAAAAAAACCAAACGTTTAGGATGGATATTGTTGGTTATTGTACTTTTTTTGGAAGGTTTGAAAGATGAAATAAACGGGTTGTTTTTTCTTTCTTTTCTTTTCGCGGTAATAACTAACGGTATTTTTTTAGCACTTTCGAAAAAAAATCAGGCTCAATATTTTTCTTCGTTTTGGGTGGAGGGAATTCCTATTTTTTGGATGGGATTTTGGTTTTTAATGCACCATTATTTTTTTAGTTCCTGAAGTAATTTTTCTTTTAATCCCTTTTTATCTTCTTCACACAAGGTTTTTACAGTACTATTCTTAATGGTTTTAGTAAGTCTTTGGTTGTTGGCGGTATATTTTCTGCAGAAATCACAATACAACAAGTGAATGTTTAGCTTTATCATTTCCCAAAGGCTTGCTTCTTTGTATTGTGATTTATCACAAATATGGTTAGACTCGTTACATTTAATTTTTATCTTCATTTGCTAAACCAGTTTGTTTCTAGGCAATCTGCCATGGCTTTTCGGGCACGGTGAATAATAACCCAGAGGTTAGACGGAGTGATATTGTATTCATTACAGATGGTCTCGGTGTCGACACCATCCAGTGTTTTTAATTTGAAAATTTCAGCTTGTTTTTCATTGATGGAATCCAAACACCCTAAAATAGCTAGTCCTAATTCTTCATTTTCCATGGTTTCCTCTGCGTTCATTTCTGAAAAATCCTGCGCTTTTTCTTCCAGCCAATCACCCTCATTGTCAGAATCATTATAATTAATGCGCAGTTCTGCTTTTCCTTTGGAGCTATTTATCTTTCGGTAATAATCAATAATCTTTCTTTTTAAAATAGCAATGAGCCAAGTTCTTTCGGAAGCCTCTCCCTTAAAGTTATCTTTAGATTTTAAACCGGCCAAAAAAGTTTCCGAAATAATATCCTGAGCCACTTCGTGATCATTTACCCTTACAATAGTATAGTTATACAGGTAATCTGAATATCGATCTACCCAAGTTTCAGGATGCAATTTAATGTCACTCATAGCGGCATAAAAATAGAAAAGATTTTCTGAATAAAATTACTTCAACTCAATAAGTCCAGCTCTTTTTAGCAGTGCATCAGGATTGGGTTCTTTTCCTCTGAATTTTATATATAATTTCATCGGGTCCTCTGTTCCGCCTTTCGAAAGCACAAACTCTTTAAACTTTGTAGCTACTTTTTTATTGAAAATACCTTCCTGTTTAAAATATTCATAGGCATCGGCGTCTAAAACTTCAGCCCATTTATAACTATAATACCCGGCAGAATACCCTCCCTGAAAAATATGAGAAAAGGAAGTACTCATACAAGTTTCAGGAGTATCGGGAAATAATTTAGTGCTCTCAAAAGCGGCTTCTTCAAATTCTTTAACAGAAGTAATTGATTCCGGCGAATTATGGGTGTGCCAAGCCATATCCAACATTCCAAAACTTAATTGCCGAAGTGTTTGCATCCCTTCGTGAAAAGTAGCCGATTCTTTTATTTTTTTAACTAATTCCATAGGGATTAACTCCCCGGTTTCATAATGTTTCGCAAAAAGTTCTAAGGTTTCCTTTTCGTAACACCAATTTTCCAGCACCTGACTCGGTAGCTCTACAAAATCCCAATACACATTGGTTCCTGAAAGACCAGGATATGTAGTATTGGCAAGCATCCCGTGTAAGGCGTGTCCAAATTCATGAAATAACGTAGTTACCTCGTTGAAAGTTAATAAGGATGGCTTATTTGTAGTAGGTTTTGTAAAATTACAAACAATGGAAATATGAGGGCGATCATTTTTTCCATTCACTATTTGTTGTGGTTTAAAACTTGTCATCCATGCACCACCCCGTTTTCCCGGACGTGGATGAAAATCGGCATAAAAGATGGAAACCAACTCACCCTCTGTGTCAACAACTTCGTAGGTTTTTACATCGGGATGGTATTTGTCGATATTGTTTACTTCTTTAAATTGAAGTCCGTACAATTTTTCTGCTACCGTAAAAACCCCATCAATTACTTTTTGTAAAGGGAAATACGGTTTCAGTTTTTCATCATCAAGATTGAAGCGCTCCTGCTTTAGTTTTTCAGCATAATACGCACTGTCCCACTTTTGTAATTGGTCTAGTCCATCCAGTTTTTTGGCGTAGGCTTCCAATTCCTCAAATTCAGCTTTTGCAGCTAGTTTTGCTTTTTCTAAAAGTTCTTGTAAAAAAGAATCTACTTTTTCCGGTGTTTGCGCCATGCGTTCTTCCAATACAAAATGCGCGTGTGATTGGTAGCCTAATAATTGTGCTCTTTGATGGCGAAGACTCACAATTTCAAGCACATTTTTTTCATTATTGAATGGGTTTTTCTGAAATGCTTTTGCCCCAAAAGCTATGGTTAATTTTTTGCGAAGTGCTCTATTGGAGGCATACTTCATGAAGGGAATATAACTAGGATAATCCAACGTAATGACCCAACCTTGTTTTCCTTTTTCTGTAGCCGTTTGAGCGGCAGCTTCTTTAATACCTTCGGGCAAACCGTCAAGGTCTGCTTCGTTAGTGAGGTGCATTTCAAACGCATTGGTCTCTGCCAACACATATTCACCAAAAGTGAGACTTAGCTTCGATAAATCGGCATCAATTTTACGAAGTCTTTTTTTATCCTCTTCATTTAAGTTAGCCCCATTTCTGGAAAATCCTTTGTATTGTTTCTCTAGAAGCATCTCTTCTTCAGTAGATAAGGAAAGAGTTTTTTTAGAATCAAAAACCTCTTTTACCCTCTTGAATAGCGATTTGTTTAATAATAAATCGTTTTTAAATTCTGAAAGTAAAGGAGAAATTTGTTGTGCTATTTTCTGAATTTCATCATTGGTTTCGGCACTATTCAGATTAAAGAAAATACTCGTTACTCTATCCAATTGAATTCCGGTTCGCTCTAAGGCTTCTACGGTATTTTGAAATGTAGGTTTTTCAGGATTAGTAGTAATGGTATTAATTTCTTCCTTGGTTTTTTTTATTAATCCCTCTATAGCTGGAAGAAAATGTTTGTTTTTTATTTTTGAAAAAGGGGCTGTGTCAAATGACTGTAATAGGGGATTCATAAAAGAATGTAAGATTGCAGATTAACGATTTTTGATTTGGATTTTTTTTAATTCTTTTTACTCCGAATTAACTTTGCGCCTTCTTCCACTTTTTGCTTTAAACCTTCTTTATATGCCATTATTTTGTCAAGCACACAAGAATCACTTGAGCCAATAATTTGTGCTGCAAGGATGCCAGCGTTTTTAGCGCCATTAAGCGCTACGGTGGCTACTGGTACGCCACCGGGCATCTGTAAGATGCTTAAAACGCTGTCCCAACCGTCAATCGAGTTGCTTGATTTTACAGGTACACCAATAACAGGTAGCGGCGAAAGCGAAGCTACCATGCCGGGTAGGTGTGCTGCCCCTCCGGCACCTGCAATAATTACTGAAATACCTCGAGTGTGTGCGTTTTTTCCGTAGTCAAAAAGTTTTTCGGGGGTACGGTGTGCCGAAACAATATCAACTTCCACTTCAATGTCGAACCCTTTTAAAATATCTATGGCTTCCTGCATTACGGGCAGGTCGCTGGTGCTTCCCATGATGATTCCTACTTTGCTCATAATTATTGTGTTTGCCTGGTCGACGCAGTCGAGACCTATTTGTGTAAATACTTTAAAAAGACCTCTCGACTGCGCTTGAGGGACATTATTTACTTATCACTTTAATAGTATTTTTAACTTCTTCGGCTATTTTTCTAGCTTTGGCAATGTCTTCATTTACGATGGTAACATGTCCCATTTTTCGGAAAGGTCTGGTTTCTTTCTTTCCATAAATATGGGGTGTTACTCCTTCCAACTCCATAATGTTTTCTATATTTTCATACACCACTTCTCCGGTGTGTCCTTCAGCGCCTACCAAATTTACCATAATTCCGCCAACCTTACTATCTGTTTTTCCTAAAGGGAGATTTAAAATAGCTCGCAAGTGTTGCTCAAACTGATTGGTGTAACTGGCTTCAATACTATAATGGCCACTGTTGTGGGGTCTGGGTGCCACTTCATTAACCAAAATTTCATCGTCTTCGGTTTGGAACATTTCTACCGCTAACAAGCCTACATGCTCAAAGGCTTTGGAAACTTTTTCAGCAACAGCACGTGCTTTTTCAGCTACATTTTCTTCAATTCTTGCAGGGCAAATAACATATTCTACCTGGTTGGCTTCCGGGTGAAATTCCATTTCTACCACAGGGTAAGTAATGACCTCACCCGAAGAATTTCGGGCCACAATGACGGCTAATTCATTTTTAAAAGGAACTAACTTTTCTGCAATGCAAGAACCTTCAGCTAATGGAATAATGTCTTTTGCATCTCTAATGATAGAGACTCCTTTTCCATCGTAACCGCCTGTACAGCTTTTCCAAACAAATGGTAAGTGTAATTCTTTTCTAACAATAGCTTCGTTTAATTCATTTTTATTACTGAAAACACGAAATGGGGAAGTAGGTATTTGATGCGCTTTATAAAACTGCTTTTGTATCCCCTTGTCCTGAATATTTCGCAATGTTTTGGAAGATGGATATACCTTTTTCCCTTCGACTTCCAATTTTTCAAGGGCTTCAATATTAACCCCTTCAATTTCAAAAGTAAGTACATCTACTTTTTTCCCGAAGGTATAAACCGTATCAAAATCCATAAGGTCTCCTTGCTGAAATAGATCACAGGCAATTCGGCATGGGGCTTCGACACTGGGATCGAGTACGTGGGTTTTAATGTCAAATTTTCGGGTTTCGTAGAGCAACATTTTTCCTAATTGGCCGCCGCCTAAAATTCCGAGGGTGAAATGAGAAGAAAAATAATTTACCATATCGCAAAGGTACAATCTTATTGGAAATGGGTATCTTTGCACCCGCATTATGTGGAATTTTTTTAAAAATATATTTAGTAAGAAACGAAAGCAGATGAAAAACATCGTTTTATTTGGTCCCCCGGGAGCCGGAAAAGGTACGCAAGCAGAATTTTTGAAGGAAAAATATAAACTAATACATATCTCTACAGGGGACGTATTTCGATATAACATAAAAAATAATACCGACTTGGGTGCTTTGGCAAAATCATATATGGATAAAGGACATTTGGTCCCCGATGAAGTAACTATTAATATGTTGAAAGCCGAAGTGGAGAAAAATCCAAAAGCTAACGGATTTATTTTTGACGGTTTTCCACGTACCGAAGCACAAGCTATTGCACTCGCTTCTTTAATGGAAGAAAAAAATAGTCAGATTAATGCGATGGTAGCCCTGGAAGTGGATGATGAAGTATTAGTAGGCCGACTTTTAGAACGCGGAAAAGTAAGTGGCCGTGCCGATGATGCCAATGAAGTTGTGATACGGGAACGTATTGCCGAATACTACCGAAAAACGGATATTCTGAAGGAATACTACCAAAAACAAGATAAATATTATGGTGTTGACGGAGTTGGTAGTATTGAAGAAATTACAGAACGGTTAAGTAGAGTTATAGATACACTTTAAATTTTCCCTCCCTTCGAAGGGAGGGCAAGGGAGGGATGTCAGAAAAATGGCTAACATCCCCTTAAATTCCCTTCAAAGGGGACATTCAATTAACTATCAATTATGACCGAAGGAAATTTTGTTGATTATGTAAAAATCCATGTGTCCTCAGGAAAAGGCGGACCTGGGAGTAAACACCTTAGACGGGAAAAGTATATCCCAAAGGGAGGTCCCGACGGAGGCGATGGAGGTCGTGGAGGACATGTTATTTTAAAAGCCAACAAAAACCTCTGGACACTCTATCATTTAAAATTTAAGCGACATTTTTCTGCTGAAAATGGTGCTTCGGGAGGGAAACAAACCAGTACTGGAGCCGATGGTGCCGATGTGTATATTGAAATCCCTTTGGGAACCGTGATTAAAAATACCGACACCGGTGAAACCCTAAAAGAAATTACTGAAGAAGGAGAAGAATTTATTGTTGCCAAAGGCGGAAAAGGCGGATTGGGGAATGCCCATTTTAAATCTTCAACTAATCAAACACCACGTTACGCACAACCCGGTCTGGAAGGTGAAGAAGTAAACATTACGTTGGAAATGAAAGTGCTGGCAGATGTTGGCTTGGTAGGGTTTCCCAATGCAGGGAAATCGACGTTGCTTTCGGTAGTCACTGCTGCAAAACCTAAAATAGCCGATTACGAGTTTACCACCTTAAAACCCAATTTAGGAATCGTTACCCATCGTGATTTTCAAACGTTTGTGATGGCAGATATTCCCGGAATTATTGAAGGCGCTGCCGAAGGAAAAGGATTGGGCCACTACTTTTTGCGTCATATTGAACGTAATTCTACCCTATTATTTTTAATCCCAGCCGATGCGAAAGACATAAAAGAACAGTACGAAATTTTACTGGATGAACTTCGGCGGTATAATCCCGAATTGTTAGACAAAGAAAGACTCATTGCAATTTCCAAAAGCGATATGTTGGATGCAGAGCTAAAAGCGGAGATGAAACAACAGCTCGACAAGGATTTTAAAGGGATTCCGTATTTGTTTATTTCCTCGGTAGCACAGCAAGGCTTGGTCGAACTAAAAGACAAGCTTTGGGAGATGTTGAATAGGGAAGGAGATTCCGTTAAAGAAAAGTAAATTCTCTTTTGCCTTTTCAAAATTTCAGTATCTTTCCATAAAAATGCTGAATATGAAATTTCTTTTGCTATTGGTTATCCCATTTTTCATTTCTTGCGGAAGTACCGTAGCAATAGACTATGAAAAGGGAACCGACTTTTCAAAATACACAACCTATAATTTCTATACGTCAATAGATTCCGGATTAAGTGAGTTAGACAATAGGCGTATTCTTATTGCCTTAGATAGTCTCATGCAGCAAAAAGCGTTTCAGAAAAGTGATACCCCGAAAATAACCATTAATTTTTATACAAAAGAAATCTTGACAAATTCTCGCAATACACTTGGTATAGGTATTGGTGGTGGGGGAGGTAATGTTGGGATTGGGGTAAGCGGCGGTATTCCTATTGGAGGCAGAGAGATAGAACAACAATTTACCTTAGATTTTATCGACACCCAAAATGATGCACTTATTTGGCAAGGTGTGGCAGAAAGTAGGTACAAAGAAAAAGCTACTCCTCAGCAAAAGGAGGCCTATTATTTCTCAGTTCTCCAAAAACTCTTAAAAAAATACCCGCCCACACTAAAATAAAAGAGTTTTTAGAAAGTTTATTATTTTTGAATCCCAAATCGGTTTATGCAAAAATTGTTGCTGTTTATATTGCTTCCTCTAAGCCTTGTTGCTCAAAATCCGTTTCAGCAAGCGGAAACCTATTTTAAGAAAGAGCAGTTCAGTAAGGCAAAACCCCTATTTGAGGCGTATTTAAAAGAGCATCCTACGCATCTAAAAACGATAGAATATTTAGGAGATATTGCCGGGTATGCCAAAGATTGGGATACCGCTATTCGCTATTACGAAATTCTTTTGAAAAGTAACCCCAACAACGCAAATTATCATTTTAAATACGGTGGAAGTCTGGGAATGAAAGCTTTAGAAATAAGTAAAATTAGGGCATTGAGCTATGTAGGGGATATTAAAAACCATTTTGAAAAAGCTGCTATGCTGGATCCAAACCATATTGAAGTACGTTGGGCGTTGGTAGAATATTATATTCAACTGCCCGGTATTATTGGTGGAAGTGAAAAAAAGGCTATTAAATATGCCGATGAACTGGGTAAGATTTCACCTGTCGATGGGTATTTGGCCAATGGCTACATTGCAGAATATTCCAATAGACCTCAAGATGCTGAAAAATTTTATAAAAAAGCCATCGAAGTAGGAGGTTCTCCGCATACCTATGAAAAGCTTGCCAACTTATACGAAAATAACAATCAGCCTAAAGAGGCAATTTCTACAGCTTCCACATCACTTAAAATTCATAAACGAAATCAGTTAAATTATCAAATAGGCAAGATAGCAGCGCAATACAATCTCGATGCCGAGTTGGGTATTCATTGCCTTCAGGCATACTTAAAAAACCATTCTGCTAAAGATGGGGTTCCCAAAGATTGGGCGTATTACCGCTTGGCACAAATTTATAAGAATTTAGGGCAAAAAGAGAATGCTTTGCAATGGATTGATAGGGCTTTGGTAGATCGCCCCGATTTTGAAGAAGCCCAAAAAGAAAAGAAATTAATTCAATCTCTTTAAAAAGTAATTTAAAATATTCCCCCCTTGAGGGGGGATAAAGGGGGGTGTTCCCTATCTTTACCATACTTATTTCAGAAATATATGAAGGTACATTTTATTGCCATAGGCGGAAGTGCTATGCACAATTTGGCATTGGCTTTACACCATAAAGGATATCAAGTAACCGGTAGTGACGATGAAATTTTTGAACCTTCAAAAGGGCGATTAGTTGCAAAAGGATTATTGCCAGAAGCCTTTGGTTGGTTTCCCGAAAAACTTACTTCTACCATCGATGCCGTAATTCTAGGAATGCACGCAAAAGCTGATAATCCCGAATTGCTGAAAGCCAAAGAATTGGGATTGAAAATTTATTCGTATCCCGAATTTCTATACGAACAATCCAAAAATAAAACACGTGTGGTCATTGGTGGCTCCCACGGAAAAACGACGATAACATCCATGATTTTGCACGTGATGCACTATCATGAAAAGGAGGTAGATTATATGGTAGGTGCCCAGTTAGAAGGTTTTGATACCATGGTGCATCTTACCGAGGAAAATGATTTTATAGTACTGGAAGGAGACGAATACCTTTCTTCGCCTATAGACAGACGCCCCAAATTTCATTTGTACAAACCGAACATCGCTTTACTTAGCGGGATTGCCTGGGATCATATTAATGTATTCCCCACTTTCGAAAATTATGTGGAGCAGTTTGTTATTTTTTTAAATGAAATAACCGAAGGTGGAGCCATTATTTATAATGAAGAAGATATTGAAGTGAAAAAGGTAGTTGAAGGCACTACTAATGCCATCAAAAAATATCCTTACAAAACACCAAATTATGAAGTTGTTTCTGGAGAAACTTTATTAGCAACTCCGGAAGGTCCCATGCCCATTGAAGTGTTTGGAAAACATAATGTAAACAATCTGGAAGGTGCCCGTTGGATTTGCCAACTCATGGGTGTGGATGCCGAAGATTTTTACGAAGCCATTGCGAGTTTTAAAGGAGCGAGTAAACGGTTAGAGAAAATTGCCGAGTCATCACGGTCCATTGCTTATAAAGATTTTGCGCATTCACCCAGCAAGGTAAAAGCAACTACCGAAGCTGTAAAAAACCAATATCCCAATCGAACATTATTGGCCTGCCTAGAATTGCATACGTACAGTAGCCTTACCCCAAAATTTTTAACCGAATATCAAGGAGCGCTGGACGCTGCTGATGTTGCTGTGGTGTTTTATAGCCCGCATGCGGTGGAAATAAAGAAATTAGAACCCATTTCTCATCAACAAATTTCGGAGGCATTTAAACGAGAAGATCTTATTATTTATACCGATCCAAAGGATTTTAAAGATTTTTTATTTTCTCAACATTTTAATAATACTTCCTTGCTATTAATGAGCAGTGGTAACTATGGAGGGTTGGATTTTAACGAAGTGAAAAAACTCCTATAAGTTTTTGTAAATACTTTCAATAAAACTCTTTTCTGCAATTTTAGAGTTTTTAATCAATTCTTGCTTTGCCAACTCAAAATCGGTTGGGTTTTTGTCTTGCGAGAGTTTAAACTTCCCTTCCCATTGTGTAATGGTAATTTCAAAAGCTTGTATATAATGAATAAGGCGCTCCATACGGGAGTCGTCTTTTTTTAATTCAAATTTTGGGTTATTTCCTTCCAAAAACGCTGTCATTTCTATCATAGTTTGCTTAACAGCTTCAGCTTCATTAATAAGAGTAATTGTCCCTGTGATATGGACTATGATATAATTCCAAGTGGGAAGCTGTTGGGTACGATACACCGATGGCGAAATATAGGTATCCGGCCCTTTAAAAACTACGGTTACTTCGGCTGCTTGTATTAGCGTTTCCACTTGTGGGTTTGCTTTGTCTATATGAGCCACTAACTTTCCAGTAGTTTCATTATAGATAATAGGAATATGGGTAACGAAAGGTTGCCCGTCTTTTGCTGAAACCAACATTCCTAAAGGATATTGCTTTATAACAGCAATCATTTTTTGCTTATCGTTTGATTGATGATGGGGAGGAGGATACAAGGGTAAAAGGTAATGGGTTAAAGGATTTGTAAATAAACTACTAAAAAAACAGACAATCCAAGATTCTAATAATCCAACAATCTATAATTAAACCCCAAATTGCCTTAAATGATGATCTAAATGCTTATACTGCATTTGCCCGTATTGTTGTTTGGTAAATTTACCAAAACCAGGATGCTCTGGCCACTCTTCTCGCTCTCTTTGTGAATGAAACTCGTCCAAAAGGGTCTCCAAATTCCTTTTTTCAGTAACAAAATCGCGAGGCTCGGTTTCTTTTAAAAATTTTGCGGTGGGTAAGTTTTTTCGCCAGGGTTTATCATTATACAATGACTTTTTAAAAATCACTTTTGCCAACCAATTGGGTTTCATGCCATAATCATTTTTCTCCAAAATAATATTAAATGGACCTTGACAGTGATGTAACATTTGTCCGTGGGTCATTTTTCCCCAGAGGCGTTCAGAATTTTCAGTGAGTTTGTCAAGTCTTTTGCGAACTTCAATATAAACAGCTTCTTCAAATAGATTTTTCATAACACATTAAAAAGGATTTTTCAGTTTAAAGATACTTAATTATCTTTATTAAAAAGAAGTATCGTGGGGAGCAATACAACATCTTTTTCCATAAAATCATGGAATGAGGACGACCGTCCTCGTGAAAAATTACTACTAAAAGGAAAAGCCGCTTTAAGCGATGCTGAATTGATTGCTATTTTAATTGGCTCGGGAAGCAGAGATGAAAGCGCTGTAAGTTTAAGTCAGCGTATTTTGGCTTCCGTTGAAAATAATCTGAATGAATTGGGTAAATGTTCCATTCAGGATTTAATGGCATTTAAAGGCATAGGTGAGGCAAAAGCTATTACTATTGCTGCTGCCTTAGAATTAGGGCGAAGAAGAAGGGGAGAAGAGGCCCTTCAAAAAAAGAAAATAACATCCAGTGCCTCAGTTTTTGAATTAATGCAACCCATTATAGGCGAATTGGCTCATGAAGAATTTTGGATTGTATATTTAAACAATTCAAACAAAGTGCTACAAACCATGCAATTAAGTAAAGGTGGTATTACCGGAACGGTGGTAGATATTCGTTTGGCCTTTAAAAATGCTTTACAATTGGGTGCTATAGCAATAATTTTGGCACATAACCACCCTTCGGGAACCTTAAAGCCCAGTCAGGCAGATATTCAATTAACCAAGAAGCTAAAAATGGCCGGGGAAAGTCTCGATATAAAAGTTTTGGATCACCTCATTGTAACTGAAAAAGCGTATTTTAGCTTTGCCGACGAACAAATGCTGTAGCATCCTATGCTTCTTATTTATACTCAAAAAGTTACCCCCCGTATCGATTACAGCTTTAAGCATATTTGTACCCGGATATTACAATTACCAATACAATTTTCAACAACTATTGAAGCCTTTATTGCCTACCAAGGCCCTAAGATTTCTTATGGGAAACAGCCCTTGGGAAACGAACTGTTTTTCTTTGCTCATGGGTTATTAAATGTGCAAGGGTTTGAAGATGTTGAAATTACCGTGCGTCCTTGGAATGATACCGTTGGATTTTTTCAGACAACTGAAAAAAGTACACTTCCCTACGATATTTTTGCAGCAGCATTTTATTTATTGAGTAGATATGAAGAGTATTTACCTCACGTAAAAGACGAATTGGGAAGGTTTCCCACTACTGAAAGTTTAGCCTATAAAGAAGGATTTTTAAAACAACCTGTTGTAGACCTTTGGGCGTATGAATTTAAAAAGGTGTTGTTACAAGCTTTTCCTGAAATAGACTTTCCAAAAAAACAGCTCACTATTCATAACTTAATTGAAGCAAAACGCCCTTTTGAGTTCTTGCAACGAGGAATACTTAGAAATGTATTAGGGTTTGGAGGGGATCTCTGGAAATTGAAGCTTGGTCGGTTTTTTTTAAGAATAAGAGTTTTAATGCGCCTTCGGAAAGATCCCTACGATACGTTTTCATGGATATTAAATAATACCCGAAACAGCAGTTCAAAACTCACGGTTTTCTTTTTATTAGGGGAAGCCTTTTCTTTTCGGGAAGATTTTAATACCAAAAGACAAACCTATAATAGCTTAGTAAAATATGTAGCCGATTATTGCGAGGTAGGGCTTATGTTTTCATACTATTCACTTGTAGATTACGAAAATCTCAATCTAGAGCGATTACAGTTGGAAGATATTACTCACCGGGCACTTGAAAGCTCGGCCAATGATAAGCAGGTAGTAAATCTCCCTTTGGTGTATAGAAACATTGTAGAATTGGAAGTTAAAAATGACTTTACCATGTTTTATTACGACGAGATTGGTTTTAGGGCTGGGACTTGCACCCCCTTTTTATTTTACGACTTAGATTACGAAATTAAAACACCACTTGTCATTCAGCCAGTCATTGGTAAATCGTTAGCACTTACTTTGGGAAAAGAAAAAGATACTGAAGGAGCCATTACTCAAGTCTTTAATTGGGTTAAAAAAGTAGATGGACATTTTTTGTTTTTCTTCTCTAACAGAGATTTTGAAAAGAAACGAGAAAATAAAGTATGGCGATATCTGTTTTCTGAAAAATTGAATCCCCATGAATGATCGTATTCAGCATATATTCTTCGACCTGGATCATACCCTTTGGGATTTTGACCGAAATTCAAAACTGGCATTTGAGCAACTGTTTATAACACATTCCATAACGGTAGATTTGGATGCATTTATGAAAATTTATGAACCTATAAATTTTGAATACTGGAAACGCTATCGAGAAGAAAGAGTAACAAAACAAGAATTGCGAAGAGGCCGTTTTTTTGAAGCCTTTTTACCTTTCGGAATTCATTTCAATGATACCGAATTAGATATTTTAGCAACCACCTACATTGACGAATTGCCCAAAAATAACTTTCTTTTTGAAGGAGCAGTGGAAGTGTTGCAATACCTTTCAGAAAAATATATACTACATATTATTACCAACGGTTTTGAAGAAGTACAGCATTTAAAGCTAAAGAATAGTGGTATTTCACCCTATTTTAAAACCGTAACAACTTCCGAAGAGGTAGGGTTAAAGAAGCCCAATCCTGTTATATTTCAAAAAGCACTCGAAAAGGCCGTAGCGCAACCCAACAAAAGTATTATGATTGGAGACACCTTTGAAGCAGATATTTTAGGAGCCGAGGCCGTAGGGATGGAAACCTTATTTTACAACTATCGCAACGAGAGTATTCCTCCCC
Source organism: Flavobacteriaceae bacterium (assembly GCA_041392125.1). Taxonomy (GTDB): domain Bacteria; phylum Bacteroidota; class Bacteroidia; order Flavobacteriales; family Flavobacteriaceae; genus Halomarinibacterium. Next base: position 193,639 of record JAWKMR010000006.1, read on the forward strand.
AATATAGAGTGGTTAACAGGATTTTGGACATCAAAAAACATCTTTAATAATACTATTTGCGTATATAATTACGTTAATTTTTAAAACCCCAACATGAAAAAGAACCTGCTATTCCCTTTTTTGGGCATACTTTCAGCAATATTTATAGTATCCTGTGTTAAGGATACCAATTTTGATCAAGCGCAGGAAGTAACCCTAACACCTGTTGTAGAATTAGATTTAATTTATTTCAATCTGGAAGCCGGAGACTTTTTTGATGATGTTTCCACCACCCCTAGATTAACGGTAACCGATACTACCGATATTCGATTTTTAGATGATTCTGGAACACAAGAGAGTTTAAAAAAAGCCGATTTTCTGTTCATTTTTACCAATAGTATCCCAAGAAGCTTTCAGGCGGATTTTCAATTTTTAGATTCACTCAATTCTGAAACTTATTTTACTTCAACAACGGTCAATATGGGAAATCCTGCTACTCCTGTAGTAACAGAATTTACCGAAACAGTTGAAGGCGCAGAGATTCTTCAATTAACACAAGCAGATAAAGTAGTGGTTTCGGTTACCATACCTTCGTCTGATGCTACACTGGAAGGAGCGCTTAATCTCAAGTCCAAAACCACCTATTATCTAGAAATTAAGGAAAGAGACTAATACTATGAGAGTTATACTAGTTTTTTTCGTAGCCTTTGGGCTTATGTCTGGTTTTGCCCAAAACAAACAAGTACTTTATGGATTTAATGAAATCCCACAGAGTTTACTTTTAAATCCAGGGATCAATGTCCCTCAAAAAAAACATTTTGGGGTTCCTTTTTTGTCACAAATTCATGTAAATGGGGGCTCTTCAGGGGTGAGTGTGTATGATGTTTTTGGCGATACAGGAGAAGATATTAATGCAAAGATTGATCGAAAAATTTTTGAGATGAAGAATACCGATTTCTTTACGGTCACTCAACAATTGGATCTTATTAATTTAGGTTGGCGTTCGCAAAAGGATATTTATTTTTCAGGCGGGATGTATCAGGAATTCGATTTTATTACGTATTTCCCTCGCGATCTGGCTATACTGGCCTGGGAAGGAAATGCTACTTATTTGGATTATCCTTTCGATTTAAGTGAAATTAGTACTACAGGCGATTTGCTTACAGTATTTCATTTTGGAGCCAATAAAAAGCTTACTAACAAATTAACTGTTGGAGCTCGAGCCAAAGTGTATTCGAGTATTATGAGTTTCAGAAGCACTAAAAATCAAGGCACGTTTACCACTCGTTTTGCAGAAGCAGATGCTCCTAATATCTACGAGCATATTATCACTAACGCTAATGTGACGGTTGAAACCTCAGGTATTGCATCTTTGGAAAATAATTTTTCCGGAGGAGAGTTACTTAAAAGAGCATTTTTTGGAGGTAATCTTGGCGTAGGGATGGATTTAGGAGCCACCTATGCCATTACTTCTAATTGGACGGCTAGTGCCAGTGTACTAGACTTAGGAGTTGTTTTTCATAAAAAAGGTGTAGAAAATTATAAAGCCTCAGGGGATTATACTTTAAATGGAATAGAATTAATTTTCCCTCCTTTGAGCGATGGGGAAGGTACTTTCCCATATTATGACGATTTGGAAGATGAAATAGAAAGAGAAATTCCTATTGATACTTTATATAATGCCTATTCACAGATGAGACCTTTAAAGCTTAATGCCAGTTTGGAATATGGCTTTGGAAAAGTAGCTGGCAATAGTGGAGAATGTGATTGTTTAAATAAAGGTGGAACTGTAGAAAGAGAGCAAAAATTAGGATTGCAATATTACAGTATTTTGAGACCTAAAGGGCCTCAAATGGCAGGAACGTTATTTTATTATCGAAGACTTTTTTCATTTCTTTCGGCTAAAGTAACCTATACGGTAGACTCATATTCTTACTCAAATATTGGAGGTGGAATTGCCGGGGATTTTGGAAAGTTTAATTTTTACTTAGCTGCAGACAATATGCTTCAATATGGTAACCTTGCAAAATCAAAAAGTATATCTTTGCAATTGGGTTTCAATATTAAAATTTATGATGAATAAAGTATTAGTAACATTTTTACTGGTTTTGGCATTTGTATGTAATGGATTTTCTCAAGAAGAAAAATTAAGTAATTATAGTTTTATCGTCGTTCCTAAAAAATTCGATTTTCAATTTGAAGAAGATCAGTATCAACTCAACTCACTACTAAAATTTCTATTTAATAAAAATGGTTTTCACGCCTATTTTGATGAGGAATTACCAGATGTAACTAGATGTGAAGGTTTACATGCTGAGGTAATTGGAAGTCCAGGTTTTGTGTGGTGTAGAGTTACTATTTTAATTAAAGATTGCAAAGGAAACCTTGTCTATACAAGTGAGGAAGGAAAAAGTAAACTAAAAGAATATAGTAAAATGTATACTGAGGCAATGCGAAGAGCTTTTGAAAGTATTGAAGCTTTGTCTATACAACAAAGGGAAGTTATAACATTGAAAGATTACAAAGACTCTTCTGATGTCAAAGTCGAAGAAACAAAAATACTAAATCAAAAAGAGGACCCTCTGCATTTGCCAACTGCTAAATATGCAAATTATACTAAAGGAGGTAAATCCTTTTTGTTGCGTAAAACTAAGGAAGGCTTTAGTATGTATGAAGAATCTACAGAGGCGAATGATGGGCTCGATTATATCGGGAAAATATTTGTCGTGGAAGGGGTTGTCTTTTTTGAAGATGATAATGAGAATAGATCCCTTGCTTTTTTTGACGCAGAAGGAAATTTCACGGTGAAAAAGGAAAGTGAATCAATTCTCTACCTAAAAAATTAGATTAAAAATCGTATTTGTCTTTCCATAGCTGTTTTAAATAGCTTTTTATAGTAGCTTCTTTGGGATTGGTTCCCGGTTGATAAAAAGTTTTGCCTTTAATTTCGTCCGGTAAAAACTCATGAACTACAAAGTTACCATCATAATGATGGGCATATTGGTAATTTTCCCCATAACCTAATTCTTTCATAAGCTTTGTAGGGGCATTTCGAATCGATAAGGGGACTGACAAGTCACCTGTTTGTTTTACCGTTTGCTGAGCCTCTTTAATTGCTTTGTATGAAGCGTTACTTTTTGGCGAGGTAGCTAAATACACAGTACACTCGCTTAATATAATTCCGGCTTCGGGGTATCCTATGGTGTTTACCGCTTGAAACGTAGCATTGGCAAGGACCAATGCGGTGGGATTTGCCAACCCAATATCTTCAGAAGCTGAAATAAGTAAACGTCGAGCGATAAATTTTACATCTTCACCACCTTCCATCATTCTTGCAAGCCAATATACAGCAGCATTGGGATCGCTTCCCCTAATAGATTTTATAAATGCCGAAATTAAATCGTAATGCTGCTCCCCGGCTTTATCGTACAAAACCGTATTTTTTTGCACTTTTTGAAGTACCATGTCATTTGTGATGAGAACGTTTTCTTCCTTTTCGGAAAGGACAATAAGTTCCAAAATGTTTAAAAGCTTCCTTGCATCTCCGCCCGATAACCGTATAATAGCTTCGGTTTCCTGAAGTGTAACTTTCTTTTTTTGAAGCAGAGAATCCTTTGCAACAGCTTTTTGTAATAAGGTCTCTAAATCTTGTTTACTAAAGGGTTTCAAAACATACACCTGACAGCGAGATAGCAACGCCGGAATGACTTCAAAACTAGGATTTTCAGTAGTAGCGCCAATTAAGGTAATCCATCCTTTTTCTACTGCAGCCAATAAAGAATCTTGCTGCGATTTACTGAAACGATGAATTTCATCAATAAAAAGTATCGGGTTTTGAGTAGTAAATAAACCTTGTCCTTTTTTAGCTTTTTCAATAACCTCTCTAACAGCTGCAACACCACTATCTATAGCACTTAAGGTGTAAAAAGGTCTTTTAGATTCCAGTGCAATAATAGTTGCCAACGTAGTTTTACCAGTCCCGGGCGGTCCCCAAAATATCATAGAAGAAATCATTCCGGAAGAAATCTGTGAAGTTAATGCACCTTCAGGACCTACCAGATGCTGCTGACTTAGGTATTCTTCAAGTGATTTTGGGCGAATTCGTTCTGCGAGTGGAGTGCTCATAGAACAAATTTACAATTATTAATTAGGAGATTTCTTTATAAACTTTAAAGTTTGAAGACTATTTTCAGTTTGGGTAGTAATAAAATATACTCCATTCATAAGTGATGAAACGTCTACGCTAAATTGATTTGAGAATATTGGCTTGTACATTACTCGTTTACCAAAAACGTCATAGATAGTAATTTGAGTAAGGGTTGTATTAGCTGAAATAGTTACTTCACTTTCAGAAGGATTGGGGGATAGTGTAATTTTTGGTCTATTATATTGTGAAATATTAAGTAAACAACCTTCTTGTGCATTTATATACCTAAAATCGTCTACAAAGTATTCATTATTATTAGAAATTGAAAAAAAGTTAATACCTCCTAAACTAGTGGGTATTTCTCCAGTTTCACTTACATAAGGAGTGCCTTCTGGGATTACATTGTTACCCGCAATATATAATTGCCATTGTGCATTTTCAATTCCGTTAGATATATCAACACAAAATGCAATAGAAAACCAAGTGTCGTGCGGAAAAGAGAAATTTACGGTACCTAACGAGGTGTTTTCAATTGTACCTTCACCCGGAGAAGCAAGGTTGTAATTTAAAAAAAAATATTGATGCCAATCTTCAGCACAGATAGGAACACATCCTTTAATACTCCAAAAGGCTTCTTTACCTGAAGGAACATACATCCAAAACGATAAACTCCAAGAGCCAAAAATTTTATTACCTAAATCTAAAATTGCGTCGGTTGTTCCATCATTAGGAATAAGTCCAGATTTTGTTGTACTGTGACTATATAAATCTGTTGAAATGACAGAGCAAGTACCTCCACACCAATCGGTCCAATGGCCTTCATGAATTGGTTGTCCCACCGTATAAGACTCCATATTATCTATAAATTGGCCTTGAATAAAACCTGTTACAAAAATAAATAGAGCTGGCAATAAATGTTTAAAATTCATAATTAAATCATTTTTAACCGGTTATATATTAAATATACAAAAAGTAATTGTATACTTTAAGACTTGTTAGATAAACTGACATTTTATCATAAAAGTATTTTTGGGATTGTTTTTGATTCACTAAAAGAATATGAGTATTAAAAAACCATTACAGTTCACCCCCGATGTGCTTTACTACCCCTTATTATTTGTTCTAATAATTTGGGTGATTTTTTGGTTTGAGGTTCGTTATGGAATACGATTAACTAAGTGGGGAGTATATCCTTTAAAGTTTGAAGGTTTGAAGGGTATTTTGTTTTCACCCTTTATTCATGGAAGTTTAAAGCACTTATTTAATAACTCCATTCCATTATTTGTATTAAGTACTTCATTATTTTATTTCTATAGGCATATACGTTGGAGAGTGTTATTGTGGGGGCTTTTTTTAACGGGTTTTTTAACTTGGTGCATTGGAAGGCCCTCTTGGCATATTGGCGCTAGTGGTGTTATTTATATGTTAGCTTCTTTTTTATTTTTTAAAGGAATTTTTTCTAAACAATATCAATTAACAGCCTTATCTCTTTTAGTAGTTTTTTTATATGGAGGCTTGCTTTGGTATCTATTTCCCATTAATCCTGAAATATCTTGGGAAGGGCATTCAGCAGGATTTATAGTTGGTTTTGTACTCTCATTTATTTTCAAAAAGAATCCTATTGAAAATAAAAAATATGAATGGGAAAAAGAGGGTTTTAATCCGGAAAATGATCCTTTTTTAAAACATTTTGATGAAGAGGGTAATTTTAGAGATGTGATTCCTTCTGAGGATGAAAATGAAAATTCAGTAGAGATACTATATAATTATAAAAAAAAGGATAGGGGTGAAGCAAATTAAAGTCTTTGTCTAATCGCTTCATACAAAAAGGCTCCACATGCCACAGAAACGTTTAGTGAATTGATAGCTCCATACATAGGTAAAGCAGCTAGCTCATCCAAAATAGTTAGTAAGGATTTTGTTATTCCTTTACCTTCAGATCCCATTAAAATAGCTGTAGGGGTTTTAAAATTAATTTCATATATACTTTTTGATGCCTTTTCAGTTGCACCCACTATGGTAATACCTGACCCTTTTAAATAAAAGATGGCATCTTTAATATGATCTACTTTACAAATAGGAATTTTGAATATAGCTCCAGCTGACGTTTTTACAGTATCTCCACTTACAGGGGCGCCTCCTTTTTTCTGAATAATAATGGCTGTTACTCCGGTACATTCAGCAGTTCTTATAATGGCCCCAAAATTTCTAACATCACTTATCTGATCTAATATTAAAAAAAGAGGTGGTTTTTTTTCTTGCAAGGATTCTTCTACTATTTTTTCAAAATTACTAAATCCAACAGGAGAGATAATGGCGACAATACCTTGATGATTAGCCCGAGTTAGTTGATTTAATTTTTCTATTGGAACATAATTTATGGATACTTGATTAGTATCGCAGATGGATATTACTTCCTCAATTTTAGAGTTATTTATTCCTTTTTGAATAAATAATTTATCAATGTGTGCATTAGATTTTATAGCCTCTAATACGGGATAAATTCCAAAAATAATAGCTTCTTTATTCATTTTGTATATAAAAAGAGAGGCTGCCCATAGGACAGCCTCTTTATAATAATAGTGTAATACTAATTATTTAATAACTTTTACAGTACCTTCTGTACCGTTGATGTTTACTTTAACAAAGTATGCACCGCTAGCCATTCTTGACATATCGATAGAAGATTGTAAAGCATCTACATTAGCGCTGTATACTTGTTGACCAAGTACGTTGTAAATAACAACAGAGTTGATATTTTCTTTAGCTTGGATGTTTAATCTATCGTTAACAGGGTTTGGGTAAGCAGAGAATCCTTTTTTAGCAAAATCTGAAGTAGATAATTGTCTTAGAGTTACATAAGAATCTTGGTAGTTGAAAGTATCTAACCAATATTGATTGTTAGCAGAAATAGAGAAAAAGTCAAATCCACCAAGGCTAGTTGGGTAAGTTCCAGCAGCATCAGTAAATGGTAACCAATCAGCAGGAGTTTCTCCAGTTCCAATAACATATTCATTATCTACAGACATACCCCAAGTTGCAGCTCCAATACCCAAGTTGATATCAAAGTTCATGGCAATTCTAAACCATTGGTCGTGAGGGAAATTAAAATTAACTGGAGCACCTACGGCATCATCAATTAATCCTACTCCTGGGTTAGTAGTATCTTGGTTAAAGAAAACGTTTCCAACGATCCACTCTCCAGCTCCAATAGGCACAACACCTTGAAGGTTAAAATAACCTTCTTTTCCTGAAGGAACATACATATAGAATTCAAGTCCCCAAGATCCAAAAATTTTGTTACCTAAATCTAGAACAGCATCAGTAGTACCATCATCTGGGATATAACCAGATTTACCACCACCTTGAGCTTGAGCATCACTAGAGATAATGGCACAACCAGCACCACCGCCGCAGCCCCAGTCTGTCCACCATCCTCCAGAAATTGGAGAACCTACGGTGTAGCTTTCCATATCATCGACAAATTGTGCGTTAACGCTACTAATTGCAAGAGCAAATAGAGCAACAAAGAAATAATTTTTTTTCATAATAATAAATTTAAAGTTTAATAATTTCAAATGTACAAATTTTTAAATAAAATTAGTATTTTTTTTTTGTTTTAACAAAATTTAAAAAAAGAAAGGCGAGATGTTAAATTACTTCTCGCCTTTAAATTAATTTTTAAAATGGTACAAAGATAATTCTATACAAAAATGAAGAACCAAAATAAGAACCTCCTGTTACACTGGCACCAAGATCTACATTAGTAAATACTCTACCATCATTCATTTCAACTTCAAAACGTAAAGCTATAAATGTAGGAACAGTATAAACCGCATTTTCCGGATAGGTATCTTTTACAGATTGCGTTGGAATCTCTAAAGAAATTCTTGGTAAATTATTAGCGTCAATTAAAAACTCTGAACTAGAATAGGTTGCTAAAATTCTTTCACCTATTTCATTTTCATTTGCATCTAATAGAGGCAATGTTAAATCTTGATCTTTGTATAAATCAACGTATGCTCTAACTTCTTTAAAGTCAGGTAAACTACTTCCATTTCCTTCCTGTACTTCAACTGTTAACATAATCACATTATTAGTCGGATTAGTAAGACTAACTAAATCTTGTGGCTTTTGTACAGTTCTTAAAACAACACCGGACTCAGTGTCTACAGAATCTAATACTTGGTCTATAAGTGCTTCAGAATCTGAGCAAGAAAATGCTACACTTATGAAAACTGAAACTAGAATATATTTAAATAAATTTTTCATAATTATATCTTTTATTAATTAGCAGAAGGAAATCCTGGTGAAGCTGGTTTTGTATCCCAAAAAACTTGTACCAATACATTTGGCTTTTGCGTAATATTACTGTTAACATTTGCTTCATTAGCAGGATAAAGGAATGATCGCACAAAACCTCCTGAATTTGGTTCAATATTAAATTGAAGTGTTTTTGGATATCCGGTTCTTCTATAAAAATTATAAGGATTCAATCCATTTCCATAATGGGTAATGAAATTCTGCTTCGCTAATATTTCCCATTTTCCTTCTGGATTAGCCCCATTAAATGAAGTAATAGTACTTGAGATAAAATTTTGAATTTCAGATGCAGTAGGGAAATCATTAGGATCTGCTGTAGCATCTACTGTTCCAAAATTTACTACTTTGTTAGTTGAATCATTAAGTGCATTTTCAAGTAAAGATGAAGCTTGGCTATAATTCTGTGCAGCCATAGCAACTTCAGCTCTCATAAATTTGGTAAATGAGGATAACATAATAGGCATTATTCCTGCACCGCCACCTCCAGAACCTGGAATTACGGAACCAAAACTTCCCTTATCATATTTACCTCCTGCTGGATATACCCCAGAAGCTGTTCTTTTAAACCTGTCTGGAGGGATTCCTTCGGCATTACCATGATCTCTTCCCCAATAGCCATCTTCTACACTACAAAAAACCATACCAGCGGGATAATGATTTGGCGCTGCAGTAACAGAACAAGTTAAAAATTCTTGGTCTCCATCAGGATCACAGGTTGCCCCGGGAGTACAACTAACTTGTCTGAAGAAATAGAAAAATCTTCTAGGGTCATTTGAATTTAGCATTTCATCCATAATCCAGTTAGCTCTATAAGAGCCAACTCCAGTTCCAGTATAATCTCCTTGATAAGTAGGATGACGAGTATCTAATTGATCAGGGATTACTGTTGTTCCGTACTGGAATTGAAAATCATTAGCGCTGTTATTGATGAAACTATCTGTATCACTAGCAATAGCATTAAATGAAGAATAATCGCCAAGAGCTAAATACGCTTGCATTTTAACAGAATTTGCGAGTTTAATCCATTTAGAAGCATCATTGTTATAATAGAAATCATATTCTAATTCAGGGCCATCAGTTACTAATAATGAAATACCTTCATTAATTAATTGAATAGCTCCTTCGTAAACAGAACTTCCTGAGTCAGCAACTGGCTGTGGGAAATCTGTAGCTTGATTAGCCTGAGAAAAAGGGACATCACCGAAATTGTCAACAAGAGTAATATAGGTATAGCCTTTTAATACTTTCATAATTCCTGCGTGCTTATTTAGTCCAACTTCTTCGGCTAATGGAAGTGCTGCAGCAATATCAGCAAGATGGCCAGAATAAGCTGTTGCCCATAAACCATTTAATACTGCTGGTTGATAATTGTTTTCATAAGTTCTTCCGAACATGTAATCAATTCTAGTAAGTTCAGAAGCATTGTCTCCAATTTGATACATGAAACTTGCAAAATCTATTTGTATTTGGTTAAGAAACCTGTCAATATTTGCCTTTTCTGTATTAATTTCATTTGGATTTTCTAATAAATCCAAATCTGTTGTTTCACAAGAAGTAAATACTAAACTTATAAATGTGAAAGCTATTGATATTTTTAAAAATATTCTTCTCATTTTTTTATATTTTTTATATATTAAAAAGTAGCAGTTAAGCTAACTCCATATCGTTTGCCACTAGGTCCTGTCAAAAATTCAAATCCAGCACCATTACCAGCACCTAAACCAGTAGTGTTGGGGTCAAAATTAATTCCTTCAGGAGTGTTATAGGCGTTATACCACATATTAAATCCACTCACTTTTATAGAAAAACTTCCAAAAGGTGTTCTCTCTAATAATTTTGAAGGCAATGAATAAGCTAATGAAACTTCTTGTAATCTAATTACGGAAGCATCATATACTTGTAACTCATCTGCAGGGCTTGCAAAACCATTATCAAAGTAAAATTGAGAATTATTAATTTGAACTGTATTAGGTAAACCTGTAGCTACATTAATTCCGTCTAATATATAAGTTCCTAAACGATCTTCAGTATCAGTTGTTAAACCACGGCCTAACAAAGATCCAATAAATGTTGAATAAATATCTCCTCCTGAGGTATGGTTTACTGCAACATTTAAGGAAATTCCTCTCCAAGACATAGTACTAATATAGTTCATTACAAAATCTGGGTTTGAGTCACCAATTTTTGGTACTAGTGCATCATCTCCTACAGTAGTTTCTGCAATATAGTTACCAGCAGAATCTATAAGTAGATTTCCATTTTCATCTCTGGCTACTCTTGCACCATAAAGTGCTCCTAAAGGGTCACCTACTGTTGCAAAATTACCAAGGTTGGTAAAACCTGCATAAACAACTTGTTTAGTGTCTTGTCCTAAATCGATTACTTCGCTTTCAAATTGGGTATAATTTACATTTAATTTCCAGTTGAAGCCGTTAGTATTACTTCTGAAGATATTAACACCTAAATCAGCTTCAATCCCCTTAGAATCAATTTGACCAATGTTATTATCTGTACGTAAGTTACCTATAGAAGCTGGTACTGGTTGGTCTTCAACAATAAGGTTTGTTGTTGTTCTAGTAAAATAAGAAACGTCAAAACTGAATCTTCTATTTAGAAACTGTCCTTCTGCACCAAACTCTATTTCTTCAAATAATTCAGGTTTAATACCCGGATTTCCTAACTTATCACTTGCAGAGTTTGTGGTTACTGGATTACCTTCGTTATCCGCCCATCCGTTTGGATTTAAATTTACAAGTGTAACAGTAGGATATCCAGTAACAAAGTTCGCTGAGGTTCCATATCCTGCACGTAGTTTCAAATAATTTAGACCATTGTCTGAAGAAAGGCCATCAAAAGCACTTGTAGGTACAAATGACAAACTAGCTGATGGATAAAACTGTGAGTTATTGTATGAGTTTGAGACCCAATCATTTCTAGCTGATACGTTTAAAAACACAAAATTATCATAGTCTAATAATGCTTGGCCAAATACTCCTATTATATTTCTTCTTTGCTTGTTTTCAATTCCTGTATATGATGTAAATACACTGTGGTCAAAAAAGCCAAAAACTTCTTGCCCAGAACTTCTAACACCAAATCTGTTGTAATCTGTACTCTTAGAAGTAGCTCCTAAAGAAAAGCTGAAATTAAATTTATCATTCAAAAAACTAAAGTTGTTTCCTGATAGTACTATTCTATGGTCATAAATTGTATTGGTAGTGTTCACAGTTTCATAAAAACCAGTTGGGATATTAATATCATCACTAACACCACCTCTATTTTGTCTGTTAACACTATTTTCAGAATAAGAGTCTATACTTGCTTGGTAAAATAAATTAAAGTGATCGGTAATGTCAAAATCAATAGCTGCATATCCATTTATTCTATTTACTAATTGAGAAAAACGAGCATTATTAACAGTCCAAAGCGGGTGTTGAATGGCATTATCATCTCTATAGTAAATACTACTACCGTCAGGTAGTTGATAAGGTAGTTCAAAAAAATCGATACTTCTAGGAGTATAAAATAAATCCCCAAAGATTGATGATCCCGCACCAAAAACACTACTACCAAAACTAGCAGAAACGGGTGGTGTTTTTAAATCGGTTTTGGTGTAAGTCATAGACCCTCTAATTTTAAACCTATTTGATAATTTGGCATCACCAGAAATTGTTAAGTTATTTCTTTTAACATTGTTTCCTGGTGTAAAACCATCCTCATCTAAGTGGCTAAATACAGCGCCATATCCTAAATCGCCTTTTTCACTTCTTCCTCTGGCACTTACAGATAAACTCTGAACCATTCCTTTCTTAAAAAACTCCTCTACACTATTTCTAGGTTTCCAGTCGTATCTTAAATTATTTCCATCTGCATCAAAATATAATTCTTGATATTCTGGATAGTTAGTTGCTAAATATGCCGACGTAGAATAAGGGTGTTCTACAGTACCATCTGCATCAAAAGCAGGGTCGCTTCCCCAACCGCCTAAGCCGTCTCTATAGAAACCAGGTCCCCAGTTACTATAAAACCAACCAAAGGCTTGATCGAAACCACCTCCATATTTATTTTGATAATCTGGTAAAGCTCCAATTTCATTGATAAACACAGAAGAAGAAACTTCAATTTCTTGTTTTGCATTTTGCTTGGTGCCACTTCCGGTTTTGGTAGTAATAAGGATAACCCCGTTTCTTCCTTCGGAACCGTAAAGTGTAGTTGCCGCTAAACCTTTAAGAATATCTACACGCTCAATATTGTTTGGATCGATATCGAAAGAACGACTGGATCCCATATTTCCATCTACAAAGTTTCCTGCTTCGTTAGTGTCATTACTAATAGGCACACCATCAATAACGTAAAGGGCGTTATTGTCTCCTGAGAAAGAGTTTGTACCTCTAATGATTACTTTATTAGCGGATCCAGAAAGACCGTTTTGTGTAGTAATGTTAATACCTGCGGCTTTTCCGCTTAAAACACGCGTTAAATCAGTTTGAGGGCTTTCTTTTATGGATTCCTGTTGAATTGAGGAAACCGAATACCCAAGTGCCTTCTTTTCTTTTTTAACAGCGAAACCAGTTACCACGACCTCATTAAGTACAGAAGCATCTAAGTCCATAGCAAAAGAGATACTTGAGGTTCCTGCGGCAACAGGCTTTTCTGTGGTTTTGTAACCAACGTAACTAAACACCAAGGCCTGCCCTACATTAACCGAAATGGAATAATTTCCATCAAAATCGGTTTGGGTTCCATTAGATGTTCCTTTTACAATAACATTAACCCCTGGGAGTGGCAGGTTACTTTCATCTGTAATCGTTCCCGAGATTGTTTTTTCTTGTGCGAACGTGAGTTGCACTACAAACGCCAATAAAAGCGTTAAAATTCCACTAAACTTTGTTCTCATTTTATAATTTATTTGAATTAGCCAATGCCAAAAATCACAATAAAAAGTTAAATACACAACTTTTTAAACTTAAATTTTCTTTTTTTTTAAATAGAACGTTAAAGTATTGTTGCCGTAACGTTAATCAATACTCTTAGCGTTGATAGAATATATTAAGTGTCAAATTTCTGAATAAAATTTTATTTAGAAGATTTTTTTTATTGAAGTGTGTCCGTTTATATATACTAAGGTTAATCTTTATGATTTTTTACTAAAACCGAGTGATATATATAATATGAATTCTTGTGTTTTTAAATTCAATATTTTGATTGTTTGAAAACCCATTGGCTATATTAAATTTAAAAAGACCAGCCTTAGTATTTAAACCAAAACCCAATCCAAAACCATATAACTCTTCGTTAATATTGATAATTTTATTTTCAAAATAACCAAGATCAAAAATCGAGTGAACATAAGCGTTATCATCCAGTAAGTATCTGTACTCAGTATTTAGTACAGAAAATAAAGAAGCATCTATACTATTTTCCCGAAAGCCTCTCAGGCTATTAACTCCCCCAAATCTGAAGAGTTCATTGGTTATATAGTTAGGGCTATTCAAAAAACGGGTATGATTTTTTATAAAAAGGGAATTCTTTTCATTTAAATTAAAAATATGATACACCGTTCCCGAAAACTTAGCTTGTTTTGAGTTGTTGCTGGAGGTACTTCTATTACCTATCTCGCTTTCAAGCCCGGCAAAGGTTTTAATTGGAAAAAGTTTTTGGTTTTGAAGTTGCGTATAATGTATTCCTAAAAGGGCAAATTTAGAAGTGAAATCTTCCACAACGATATTGGCATTTGCCTCATTCAACAAATTGTTAGACTCGTAAGATTTGTACCCTGCATAAAAATCTAATTTTGGAGTGGCTTGATAGTATAATCTTGCTTCTTGATGTGTAGTTGAAAAAGTAGAATCTCTTTTAAATAATTCAAGCTCCATGCTAATTCCAAAAGGGCTTTTAAATAGATAAGGTAGTTTTGTAAAGATTCTTAAATTTTGCTGCTCGCGTCCATCTGCTTTGTAATTTATAGATAGTTGTTCTCCATAATTCAAATTGTTATTGAGTTCTAAACTAAGGTATCCGTTAAACTCTATTTTTTGTGTTTCTTCATTAGTAGCAAATCCTAAGATTCCATCAAAAAGGTTATTGTCCAGCTTTTCAAGGTAGAAATAAATCAAGGTGGAATCTTTTTTAAAAAGGGCTTCAGGAGGTTTTACTGTAGATGCAAAACCCAAGCTATTCAAAAGTTCATTTTTTTGAATAAGTTTCTTTTGATTAAAAGTGGCTCCTTTTTTTATTCCGGCGTAGTATTTTAAAAAAGGCTTTGGAAATTTTTCATATCCTTTTATTACAAAACCGTCAATGGTTCTTTTATTGTTTGAAGTTGCATTCAAAACCGCCGTTAGGGTTAGGGAATCTTTTTTTTGAATGTTGGAAAGCTGTACTTTTGAAAAAGGGTCTCCTTTTTCAACCTTCTGTTTAGTCAATGCCCAAAGTATTGCCTCTGTCTTAAAGAAAGGAATGGTAAATACAGAGTCAGTAGCATTGGGAATTAATTTTTTTAATTCGGAAATAGGAAAATCCTCCTTTCGGTAGTGTACTTCTATTTGCTCCCATTGGTTTCCTAAAAAATAGCTTGCTTCAAATAAGGAATCATTTTTCTTTACTAGTTTTTTTAATTCAGAATCAATAAACCCTATTTTTTGAAATTGTAAGCTTAACGAGTCAACTTCAGCTTTTAAACTAGTATAGTTTTCAAATTGAAAATTCAGATTCAGTGAATCTAAAAGAGTGGGTCTTATTTCTTTTTCGGCTTCAATTTTTAATACCATGGTTTGAGCCAAACCCTGCTCAAAAAAATGAGTATATATATATAGGTATAAAATGAAGTAAAAAAATGGCTTCAAAGTCACAACGCTTTAGGTTATAAATCTAACGCTATTGAGGGGTTTTTCATATCTACCTCAGAAATAAAAGCAATTACATTAAAAATTAATAAAAGTGTATTGGATTACTGCATTTTTATTTCTACCTTTGCCGCCCCTTTAAGGGATAATTATATTATTTAATTAAGTATAACAAGGATTTTATATGCCAACTATTTCACAATTAGTACGAAAAGGAAGAGCCAAAATAACCAAGAAGAGTAAATCGGCTGCTTTAGATTCGTGCCCGCAACGCCGCGGTGTGTGTACGCGTGTATATACTACTACTCCTAAGAAACCAAATTCTGCGATGCGTAAAGTAGCCAGGGTAAGGTTAACTAATGGAAAAGAAGTAAACGCATACATCGGTGGTGAAGGACACAATTTACAAGAGCACTCGATAGTATTGGTTAGAGGTGGAAGGGTGAAAGATTTGCCGGGAGTACGTTACCACATTGTAAGAGGAGCTCTGGATACCGCTGGTGTTCAGGGACGTTTACAACGTAGGTCTAAGTACGGAGCAAAACGCCCTAAAAAGTAATTTAAACAACTTTTATTAAGAAGTAATGAGAAAAAGACAAGCGAAAAAAAGACCGCTTTTACCAGATCCTAGGTTCAACGACCAACTGGTAACCCGTTTTGTGAACAACTTAATGTGGGACGGAAAAAAATCGGTCGCTTTTAAAGTTTTCTACGATGCCATTGACATTGTAGAGTCAAAAAAACAAGACGAAGAAAAAACGGCTTTAGATGTTTGGAAAGATGCACTTACCAACATTATGCCACACGTTGAAGTACGTAGCCGAAGAGTGGGAGGTGCTACCTTTCAAATTCCTATGCAAATTAGACCCGATCGTAAGATTTCTACCGCAATGAAATGGCTTATTAGCTATTCCAGAAAGCGCAATGAGAAATCGATGTCTCAAAAGTTAGCTGCCGAGATTTTAGCTGCTGCTAAAGAAGAAGGTGCTGCGGTTAAAAAGCGTATGGACACTCATAAAATGGCCGAAGCAAACAAAGCATTCTCACATTTCAGATTTTAATAGAAAATGGCAAGAGATTTAAAATATACAAGAAATATAGGTATTGCTGCGCATATTGATGCCGGTAAAACTACTACTACAGAACGTATCCTTTATTATACAGGTGTTAGTCACAAAATTGGAGAAGTACACGATGGTGCTGCTACGATGGACTGGATGGAGCAAGAGCAGGAAAGAGGTATTACTATTACTTCGGCTGCAACCACTTGTACCTGGAAATTTCCATTGAAAAACGGACAACCTACCGATGAAACCCAAGGATACCATTTTAATATTATTGATACTCCCGGGCACGTTGATTTTACCGTTGAGGTAAATCGTTCTTTACGTGTATTGGATGGGTTAGTATTCCTATTTAGTGCCGTGGATGGTGTAGAACCTCAATCGGAAACTAACTGGAGATTGGCAGATAATTACAAAGTTCCTCGCATGGGCTTCGTAAATAAAATGGACCGTCAAGGATCAAACTTTATGGCAGTTTGTCAACAAGTGAAAGATATGTTGGGTTCCAATGCAGTGCCAATTGTATTGCCTATTGGGGAAGAAATGGATTTTAAAGGAATTGTAGACCTTGTAAAAAACCGTGCTATTGTATGGCATGAAGATACTCAAGGAGCTACTTTTGATGTTATTGATATTCCCGAAGAATTAAAAGAAGAGGCACACATGTATCGTGGAAAGCTGATAGAAGAGGTTGCTGCTTATGACGAAAATCTTTTGGAAAAATACATGGAGGACGAAACTTCCATTACCGAAGATGAAATCCATGCAGCACTTCGTGCCGCTGTTATGGATATGTCTATCATTCCTATGATTTGTGGTTCTGCATTTAAAAACAAAGGAGTTCAATTCCTATTAGATGCAGTATGTCGTTACTTACCTTCTCCTTTAGATAGAGATGCTATTATTGGTACCAATCCGGATACTGAAGAACAAGTGCAACGTAAACCCGATGTAAAAGATCCATTTGCAGCTTTGGCGTTTAAGATTGCTACCGATCCTTTCGTAGGTCGATTGGCTTTCTTCCGTGCCTATTCTGGTAGATTAGATGCAGGTTCTTATGTATTGAACAACCGTTCAGGAAATAAAGAGCGTATCTCTCGTATTTATCAAATGCACGCTAATAAGCAAAATGCTATTGAATTTATTGAGGCTGGAGATATTGGAGCAGCTGTTGGGTTTAAAGATATTAAAACTGGAGATACTCTTTCTGCAGAAAAACATCCTATTGTTTTAGAAAGTATGAACTTCCCAGATCCTGTAATTGGTATTGCTGTGGAGCCTAAAACAAAAGCAGATGTGGATAAAATGGGAATGGCTTTAGCTAAGTTAGCTGAAGAAGATCCAACCTTCCAAGTGAGAACTGATGAGGCTTCCGGACAAACCATTATCTCTGGTATGGGAGAGCTTCACTTAGATATTATTGTAGATCGTTTACGTCGAGAGTTTAAAGTAGAAGTAAATCAAGGTAAACCTCAAGTAGAGTACAAAGAAGCCATTACCAGAAATGCAGATCACAGAGAAGTTTACAAGAAACAATCGGGTGGTCGTGGTAAGTTTGCGGATATCGTATTTACCATTGGACCTGCAGATGATGAAAAAGCAGTAGGACTTCAATTTGTGAATGAAATTAAAGGGGGTAACATTCCTAAAGAATTTATCCCTTCTGTTGAAAAAGGATTCAAACAGGCTATGTCCAATGGGCCTTTGGCAGGTTTCGAAGTAGATAGTATGAAAGTTACTTTGAAAGATGGTTCTTTCCACGCAGTGGATTCAGACCAATTGTCTTTCGAATTGGCTGCCAAGTTAGGATTTAAAGCTGCTGCAAAAGCTGCGGGCGCTGTAATCCTTGAACCTATTATGAAACTGGAAGTGTTAACTCCGGAAGAAAACATGGGGGATATTGTAGGGGATTTGAATCGTCGTCGTGGACAAGTAAATAACATGAGTGACCGTGCAGGTTCTAAAGTTATTAAGGCTGAAGTACCACTTTCTGAAATGTTTGGATATGTAACTACATTAAGAACATTGTCATCAGGTCGTGCTACATCCACAATGGAATTTTCACACTATGCAGAAACTCCTTCTAACATATCAGAAGAAGTGATTGCTGCAGCAAGAGGAACCGCTAACGTTTAATATTTCAGCAATGAGTCAAAAAATTAGAATTAAATTAAAATCTTACGATCATAATTTAGTGGACAAATCTGCTGAAAAAATCGTAAAAACAGTAAAAAGTACAGGTGCAGTAGTAACGGGACCTATTCCGTTGCCAACACACAAAAAAATCTTTACCGTGTTGCGATCGCCACACGTGAATAAGAAAAGTAGAGAACAGTTCCAATTAAGTTCTTACAAAAGATTATTGGACATCTACAGTTCTTCCTCCAAAACCATCGATGCTCTTATGAAATTAGAGTTACCAAGTGGGGTTGAAGTAGAGATTAAAGTGTAGTTGAAACGCACAAAAAGTGCACACATGTCCTAAGCTGCGAGCGAAGGAAAAACGGAAACAAAATAACATTCACAGGGCTGAATTTATTTTGGCCCTGTTTAATTTTAAAAAAGTAAATACTAACAAATAAATATTAATTATGTCTGGGTTAATTGGAAAAAAGATAGGGATGACCAGCCTCTTTGACGAGAAAGGAAAGAATATTCCGTGTACCGTAATTGAAGTGGGCCCCTGTGTTGTTACCCAAGTCAGAACCAAAGAGGTTGACGGGTATGAAGCGCTTCAGCTTGGTTTCGATGACAAAAAGACTGCCAATAAAGCTGCCGAAGGCCATGCTAAAAAAGCAGGAACCGTTGCAAAACGTAAAGTTGTTGAATTCCAAGATTTTCAAGAAGAGTATAAATTAGGTGATACTATCACCGTAGATCATTTTATTGAAGGAGAGTACGTTGATATCAGCGGAATTTCCAAAGGTAAAGGATTTCAAGGAGTTGTTAAACGTCACGGTTTCGGTGGAGTAGGGCAATCTACTCACGGACAGCATAACCGTTTAAGAGCACCAGGATCTGTTGGTGCAGCATCGTATCCTGCAAGAGTATTTAAGGGATTACGCATGGCTGGACAAATGGGAAATGAACAAGTAAAAGTGGAAAACCTAGTAGTGTTGAAAGTAGTTCCTGAAAAGAACTTACTGGTTGTGAAGGGATGTATCCCCGGTCACAAAAACGCTTACGTAACGATTACAAAGTAATGAAGGTAGCAGTTTTAGACAAAAACGGAAAAGATACGGGTAGAAAGGTAGACCTTTCTAAAGACGTATTCGGTATAGAGCCAAACAATCATGCGGTTTATCTTGATGTAAAACAGTTTCTTGCTAATCAAAGACAAGGAACTCATAAAGCAAAAGAGAAAAGTGAGATTGCCGGAAGTACCAGAAAATTGAAAAAACAAAAAGGAACCGGTACGGCCCGTGCGGGAAGTATTAAGTCTGGTGTGTTTAAAGGAGGGGGAAGATTTTTTGGTCCAAGACCAAGAAATTATGGCTTCAAATTAAATAAAAACCTGAAGCGTTTAGCACGTCGTTCAGCCTTAACTATGAAGGCAAATGACAATGCTATTGTAGTGATGGAAGATTTTAATATGGACACTCCTAAGACGAAGGAATTTACATCTATTTTGAAGTCTTTAGGACTTGAAAACAAAAAATCTTTGTTTGTGTTGGGAGACTCAAATAATAATGTATATTTGTCGTCTCGTAATTTGAAAGGCACTGAAGTTGTAACTAATTCAGAACTAAGCACTTACAAGATTATGAATGCAAATAGCCTTGTGCTATTTGAAGGTTCTTTGGAAGGAATTGAACAAAACTTAAGTAAATAGAAGCAAGATGAATATCTTAATTAAACCTATTATTACAGAAAAAGCTACTCGTGGAGCGGAAGATAAAAACCGTTTTACTTTTGTAGTAAACCCTAAGGCGAACAAGATTGAAATCAAAAATGCAGTGGAAGCTGCATACGGAGTTTCTGTTACTTCAGTTCGCACAATGAATGTCCGCCCAGATAGACGTGTTCGTTATACGAAAACGGGTATCCAAACTGGTAAAACAAATGCTTACAAGAAAGCAGTTGTACAGGTGGCGGAAGGTGATACAATCGATTTTTACGCTAACATCTAATATTTAGATACAAAGAAAGACAACAATGTCAGTAAGAAAATTAAAACCTATCACCCCGGGACAGCGTTTTAGAGTTGTAAATGGATTTGACGCCATTACAACTGATAAGCCGGAGAAGAGCTTGCTCGCTCCGAAAAAACGTTCTGGTGGTAGAAACAGTCAAGGAAAAATGACCATGCGCTACGTAGGTGGTGGTCATAAAAAACGTTACAGAATTATAGATTTTAAACGTGAGAAGCACGGTGTTCCCGCAACCGTTGCTACTATAGAATACGATCCAAATCGTACCGCTTTTATTGCTTTGGTAAATTACCAAGATGGTGAAAAGCGTTACATTATAGCACAAAACGGACTTCAAGTAGGCCAAAATATCGTTTCCGGAGAGAGCGTTGCTCCCGAAATCGGAAACAGTATGACGTTGGCTAATATTCCATTAGGTACTATCATTTCTTGTATTGAGTTACACCCTGGACAAGGTGCTGTTATGGCGCGTAGCGCTGGTGCTTTTGCTCAATTAATGGCAAGAGATGGTAAGTATGCTACGGTAAAATTACCTTCAGGTGAAACCCGTATGATTTTGGTTACTTGTATGGCTACCATTGGCGCAGTGTCTAATAGTGACCACCAATTAATGGTTTCAGGTAAAGCAGGTAGATCAAGATGGTTGGGTAGAAGACCAAGAACAAGAGCGGTAGTTATGAACCCGGTAGATCACCCGATGGGTGGTGGGGAAGGACGTGCTTCCGGAGGACACCCACGTTCAAGAAAAGGTATCCCAGCTAAGGGCTACAGAACCCGTTCCAAAACGAAAGCTAGTAACAAATATATTATAGAACGTAGAAAGAAATAAGCTATGGCAAGATCATTAAAAAAAGGACCTTACGTTCATTATAAATTAGACAAGAAAGTTCAGGATAACGTTGAGTCTAATAAGAAAACTGTTATCAAAACATGGTCTCGTGCATCTATGATTACACCAGACTTTGTTGGGCAAACCATTGCAGTGCATAATGGAAAACAATTTGTTCCCGTGTATGTAACTGAAAATATGGTAGGACATAAATTAGGAGAATTTTCACCTACACGATCATTCCGTGGTCATGCCGGTGCTAAAAACAAAGGAAAAAAATAATAAGCCATGGGAGTTCGTAAAAGAGAAAGAGCAGAACAAATCAAGGAAGCGAAGAAGACTCAGTATTTCGCTAAGTTGAACAATTGCCCTACTTCACCAAGGAAAATGCGTTTAATGGCAGATTTGGTACGTGGAGAAAAAGTTAACAAGGCGCTTAGTATTTTGAAATTCAGTCAAAAAGAATCTTCAAGACGTTTAGAGAAATTACTTCTTTCGGCTATTGCTAATTGGCAATCAAAGAATGAGGATGCTTCTTTAGAAGATGCAGATCTTTTTGTGAAAGAAATCCGTGTAGATGGAGGTACTATGTTGAAAAGACTTCGTACAGCACCACAAGGACGCGCACACAGAATTAGAAAACGTTCCAACCATGTAACCTTGGTTTTAGGAGCTAACGATAACACACAAAGCAAGTAATTAAATGGGACAAAAGACAAATCCAATCGGGAATCGCTTAGGTATCATTAGAGGATGGGAATCCAACTGGTATGGAGGCAACGACTACGGCGACAAACTAGCCGAAGACGACAAGATTAGAAAATATGTTCACGCTCGTTTAAACAAAGCCAGTGTGTCAAGAGTAATTATCGAGCGTACACTTAAACTTGTAACCGTTACTATCACTACTGCTAGACCCGGTATTATTATCGGAAAAGGTGGCCAAGAGGTAGACAAGTTGAAAGAAGAGCTAAAGAAAATTACTGGTAAAGATGTACAGATCAATATCCATGAGATTAAAAGACCAGAACTGGATGCATTTTTAGTAGCTACAAGCATTGCAAGACAAATTGAAAATCGTATTTCATATCGTCGTGCAATAAAAATGGCAATTGCAGCTACTATGCGAATGAATGCTGAAGGGATTAAAGTACAAATCTCAGGCCGTTTGAATGGTGCTGAAATGGCGCGTTCAGAAGGCTACAAAGAGGGTCGTATTCCTTTATCAACCTTTAGAGCCGACATTGATTATGCTTTAGCAGAAGCGCATACTACCTATGGTAGATTGGGTGTTAAAGTTTGGATTATGAAAGGCGAAGTATATGGTAAAAGAGAGCTTTCTCCATTAGTAGGGATGACCAACAAAAAATCTGGAGCAAAAGCGAGTTCTGGCCGAGGTGGTAACAAATCACGTCGTAACAGAAAGTAATTTTTTAAAGAGATAAGAAAATGTTACAACCGAAAAGAACCAAATACCGTAAAACCCAGAAAGGGCGTATGAAAGGAATGGCTGGACGAGGAAACCAGCTTTCTTACGGAACCTTTGGGATAAAATCTGTAGATCAAAATTTCTTGACAGCACGTCAAATTGAAGCTGCTCGTATTGCAGCTACCCGTTATATGAAAAGAGAAGGATCTCTCTGGATTATGATTTTTCCAGATAAGCCTATTACTAAAAAACCTCTCGAAGTACGTATGGGTAAAGGAAAAGGAGCTGTAGAATATTGGGTGGCCGTCGTAAAACCAGGAAGAATGTTATTTGAAATTGCTGGAGTTCCATTGGAAACCGCAAAAGAAGCATTACGATTGGCAGCACAAAAGCTTCCCGTAAAGACCAAGTTTATTATGTCTAGAGATTATCAAGCTTAATTTTTTGAAATTGTCATTATGAAACAATCAGAAATAATAGAAGCATCCACAGCCGAGCTGCAAGAAAAGTTAGCCGAAATTAAAAAAGCTACGACCGATCTTAAAATAGCTCACGCTATATCACCGTTGGAAAATCCAATTCAGCTTAAAACTCAGAGAAGAGCCATGGCTAGAATTGCGACAGAACTAACCAAAAGAGAAGTGCAATAATTGTACCCGCTGAAAGATGGAAGAAACTAAAAGAAATCTAAGAAAAGAACGTATTGGGGTAGTAACCAGTAACAAAATGGAAAAATCCATTGTCGTTAGTGAAGTTAAAAAAGTAAAACACCCGATGTACGGAAAATTCGTTTTGAAAACGAAAAAATACGTTGCACACGACGAGAAAAACGACTGTAACGAAGGCGATACGGTAAGGATCATGGAAACAAGACCCTTAAGTAAAACCAAAACATGGCGTTTAGTAGAAATTATTGAAAGAGCTAAGTAATCATGATACAACAAGAATCAAGACTTAAAGTAGCAGATAACACCGGAGCCAAAGAAGTACTTTGTATCCGTGTTTTGGGAGGAACCAAAAGAAGGTATGCCTCTATTGGTGACAAAATTGTAGTGACCATTAAAGAAGCAACCCCTAATGGAAACGTGAAAAAAGGAAGCGTTTCAACAGCGGTGGTAGTACGTACCGTTAAAGAGGTAAGAAGACCCGATGGTTCCTACATCCGTTTCGACGACAACGCATGTGTATTGTTAAACCCACAAGGAGAAATGAGAGGTACCCGTGTTTTTGGACCGGTAGCGAGAGAGCTTCGTGATAAGCAATTTATGAAAATAGTATCCTTAGCACCTGAGGTGCTTTAATTCGAAAAACGATGGGAAAACTTAAAATTAAAACAGGAGATAGCGTTATAGTTACTGCCGGAGATCACAAAGGATCTGAAGGGAAAGTATTGCGTATCATCCGCGAGAAGAACAAAGCGATAGTTGAAGGAGTCAACTTAGTTAAAAAACATGAGAAGCCAAGTGCGGCGAATCCTCAAGGTGGAATTTCAGAAAAAGAAGCTCCTATTCATATTTCAAACCTTTCAGTAAAAGATCCAAAATCTGGCAATGCCACTCGTGTTGGGTATAAAATGGAGGGTGATAAAAAAGTACGATTTGCAAAAAAATCGAATCAAGTATTATAGTTATGGCATATATACCAAGACTTAAGGAAGAGTACAAGAGCAGAGTAATTAATGCTCTTACTGATGAATTTGGCTACAAAAATGTGATGCAGGTTCCAAAATTAGAACGTATTGTTGTGTCTCAAGGCGTGGGAACTGCCGTAGCCGATAAAAAATTGATTGACTATTCGGTAGAAGAATTAACCAAAATCACTGGGCAAAAAGCGGTGGCCACTCTTTCTAAAAAAGACGTTGCTACCTTTAAGCTTCGTAAAGGAATGCCTATTGGTACCCGTGTAACTCTTCGTGGTGAAAGAATGTATGAGTTTTTAGATAGACTTATTACTTCGGCATTACCACGAGTACGTGACTTTGGAGGAATTAAAGCTACCGGTTTTGACGGTAGAGGTAATTATTCATTAGGAATAACAGAGCAAATTATCTTTCCTGAAATCGATATCGATAAGGTAAAGAAAATTGAAGGAATGAACATCACGTTTGTTACTTCTGCCAAAACCGACCAAGAAGCAAAATCATTATTAAGCGAACTAGGATTACCCTTTAAAAAGAACTAAGAGATGGCTAAAGAATCAATGAAAGCCCGCGAGGTTAAAAGAGCAAAAACCGTTGCAAAATATGCTGAAAAGCGTAAAGCCTTGAAAGAAGCTGGCGATTATGAAGCATTGCAAAAGTTACCTAAAAACGCGTCTCCTATTCGTATGCACAATCGTTGCAAGCTTACAGGAAGACCTAGAGGATATATGAGAACTTTTGGTATTTCACGTGTATTATTCCGTGAAATGGCTAACGAAGGACTTATCCCTGGAGTAACCAAAGCAAGCTGGTAAAAAATTAATTTAACCGGGTGAAGGTTTGCCCGCAGGAAGGGCGAAAACCACATCCACTAATTTGTATAAATGAACACAGATCCAATTTCAGATTTTCTAACAAGGATTAGAAATGCAGTAAAAGCCGGTCACCGCGTTGTAGAGGTGCCTGCTTCCAATGTGAAAAAAGAAATTACCAAAATTCTTTTTGAGCAAGGATACATTTTAAGCTACAAGTTTGAAGAGGGGAAAAACCCACAAGGAACTATAAAAATAGCTTTAAAGTATGACAAGCTTACCAAAGATTCGGTAATAAAAAGTATTCAAAGAGTAAGTAAACCAGGTTTACGTAAGTATGCAGGTGCTAATGAAATGCCACGTGTGTTAAACGGTTTGGGAATTGCGGTTGTTTCTACTTCTGCAGGAGTAATGACCGGAAAACAAGCGAAAGCTCAAAACGTAGGTGGTGAAGTATTGTGTTACGTTTACTAAAATAACCAAGAAATGTCAAGAATAGGTAATAACCCCGTAGCCATTCCAGAAGGTGTAACCGTTGAAGTAAAAGACGGAAGTATCACTGTAAAAGGAAAATTAGGCGAGTTAACCCAAGATTTTGATGGTGTTAGCGTAAAAGTTGAAGAAGGTAAAGTGTTTGTAGAACGCCCTTCTGATGCTAAAGATCATAGGTCAAAACACGGTCTTTACAGAGCGTTGGTGAATAATATGGTAAAAGGTGTATCTACAGGATGGACCAAAGAATTGGAATTAGTAGGAGTAGGATACCGTGCTACTAACCAAGGACAAAAATTGGATTTTGCTGTTGGTTTTTCACACAATATAGTGATGGACATTGCTCCTGAGGTAAAAGTTGAAACCATTACCGAAAAAGGAAAGAATCCTATTATTAAATTAACTTCTTACGATAAGCAATTAGTTGGTCAAGTGGCTGCAAAAATACGTGGTTACCGTAGACCCGAACCTTACAAAGGAAAAGGTATCAAGTTTGTTGGAGAATTATTAAGAAGAAAAGCAGGTAAATCTGCATAATAAAATAAGTTATGGCATTATCTAAACAAGAAAGAAGAGAAAGAATTCGCTTCAGAATTAGAAAAACTGTTTCAGGAACAGAACAACGTCCACGTTTGGCTGTATTCAGAAGCAATAAAGAAATTTATGCACAACTTATTGATGATGTAAATGGTAAAACTATTACTGCAGCATCATCAAGAGATAAAGGTATGGATGTATCAAAAGTTAATAAAAGTGAAGCTGCCAAAATGGTAGGTAAAGCGATTGCTGAAAAAGCTGTTAAAGCAGGTGTAGAGGCAGTAACTTTTGATAGAGGTGGTTATTTGTACCACGGAAGAGTAAAATCATTAGCAGAAGGTGCTCGTGAGGGCGGTTTAAAATTTTAAGATATGTATCAAGATTATAAAAACGTAGAATTGGTAAAACCCGGTGGTCTTGAATTAAAAGATCGTTTGGTAGGTGTACAACGTGTGACTAAAGTTACCAAAGGAGGTAGGGCATTTGGATTTTCTGCTATTGTGGTTGTAGGTGATGAAAAAGGAGTAGTAGGTCAAGGTCTTGGTAAATCTAAAGATGTAGCTAGTGCAATTGCAAAAGCCATTGAAGATGCAAAGAAAAACTTGGTGCGTATTCCGTTAAACAAAGTAACCTTACCTCACGAACAAAAAGGTAAATACGGTGGTGCTAGAGTAACTTTGTTACCTGCTGCTCCTGGTACAGGAGTTATTGCCGGTGGTGCTGTTCGTGCTGTATTGGAAGCGGTTGGAGTACATGATGTATTATCAAAATCTCAAGGATCTTCAAACCCTCATAACGTAGTTAAAGCCACTTTTGATGCATTGTTACAATTACGAAGTGCAGAAACTGTTGCTAAACAAAGAGGAATTTCATTAGAGAAATTATATAAAGGATAATAGTTATGGCAAAGATTAAAATAACAAAAGTTAAAAGCGATATTAAGCGTCCTGAAAACCAAAAAAGAATTCTTGAATCTTTAGGGTTAAGAAAAATGGGACAAACAGTAGAGCATGAGGATACGCCAGCTATTCTTGGTATGGTAAAAAAAGTTAGTCACCTAGTTTCTGTTGAAACTAAATAAGATATTTAACTATGGATTTAAGTAATTTAAAACCAGCTGAAGGTTCAGTAAAAAAAGAAGCAAAACGAGTAGGTCGTGGACAAGGTTCCGGTAAGGGTGGTACAGCTACACGTGGTCATAAAGGAGCAAAGTCACGTTCTGGATATTCTAAAAAAGTAGGATTTGAAGGAGGACAAATGCCATTGCAACGTCGTGTGCCTAAATTTGGCTTCACCAATGTGAACCGTAAAGAGTATCAAGGAGTAAATCTTGATACGCTACAGCAATTAGTAGACGATAAAAAAATAAAAGATACAGTAGATTTTGAAACACTGGTTAGTCTAGGATTAGCCGGTAGAAATGACATGGTTAAGATCTTGGGAAGAGGAGAGTTAAAATCTAAAATAAATGTATCTGCTCATAAATTTACCGCAACTGCAAAAGCTGCTATTGAAGCTGCTGGTGGAGAAGCCGTAACATTATAATTTTTTTGATAGCATGAAGTTAATTGAAACTATAAAAAATGTTTATAAAATAGAAGAACTACGTAATCGAATTATTCTTACGTTAGGACTTTTATTAGTGTACCGTTTTGGGGCACAAGTAGTTTTACCGGGTATTGACGCTGCCAAATTGAGCGAATTTGCCGGAAAATTTGATGCCGGAGGAATAGGGGGATTGCTTAATGCATTTACAGGAGGAGCTTTTGCTAATGCTTCTGTGTTTGCCTTAGGTATTATGCCTTATATCTCGGCTTCTATCGTGGTTCAATTAATGCAAATTGCCATTCCTTATCTTCAAAAACTTCAAAAAGAAGGAGAAAGTGGGAGAAAGAAAATCACTCAAATTACCCGTTGGTTAACTATTGGTATTTGTTTGGTTCAGGCACCAAGTTACTTGGCGGGTCTTCCGGCTTTGGGTGTTCCTCAAGAAGCCTTTGTTATGGTTAACCAAGGTATGGGAACCATGTTCTATATTTCATCTATAGCGATCCTTGTAACCGGTTGTATTTTTGCAATGTGGTTGGGAGAGAAGATAACAGATAAAGGAGTTGGAAATGGTATTTCGGTACTTATTATGGTGGGTATTATAGCGAGATTACCTCTATCATTTGCTCAAGAATTTGCATCAAGGGTGTTTGAGTCTAACGGTGGATTAATTATGATACTTATTGAATTGGTTATCTGGTTTGTGATTATCCTACTTTCTATTATGCTGGTAATGGCTGTTCGTAAAATTCCGGTACAATATGCCAGAAGAACAGCGAGTGGAGGATACGAGAAGAACATTTTTGGAGCAAGACAGTTCATCCCATTGAAGTTAAATGCTTCCGGAGTAATGCCTATTATTTTTGCTCAAGCAATCATGTTTGTTCCTTCAGCGGTTGCTAGCCTATCTGAAAGTGAATTAGCACAATCTATTAGAGCAACCTTCAGTGATATATTTGGATTATGGTATAATGTGGTTTTTGCATTATTGATTATCATATTTACCTATTTCTATACGGCTATCACAGTGCCAACTAACAAAATGGCAGACGATTTAAAACGTAGTGGCGGGTTTATTCCCGGAATAAAACCTGGAACGGATACGGCCGAATTTTTAGATAAAATCATGTCGCAAATAACCTTCCCGGGATCTTTATTCTTAGCATTGATAGCAATATTCCCTGCCTTTGTGGTAAAGATTTTAGGAATACAGCAAGGATGGGCATTATTTTATGGTGGTACTTCTCTATTAATTATGGTGGGTGTGGCTATAGACACGATGCAGCAAATTAATTCCTATTTATTGAATCGTCATTACGATGGTTTAATGAAGAGCGGTAAAAACAGAAAAGCAGTAGCTTAAGTATGGCAAAACAAGCGGCAATAGAACAAGACGGAACCATTGTAGAAGCATTATCCAATGCTATGTTTCGAGTGGAGTTAGAAAATGGCCATATTGTCACTGCGCATATATCCGGTAAAATGCGTATGCACTATATTAAATTATTACCCGGAGACAAAGTTAAATTAGAAATGAGCCCTTACGATTTATCGAAGGCTCGTATAACCTATAGATACTAATTGAGATGAAAATAAGAGCATCCATAAAAAAAAGAAGCGCCGACTGTAAGATAGTTCGCAGAAAAGGGCGTTTGTATGTTATTAACAAAAAGAACCCAAGGTTTAAACAAAGACAAGGATAAATTATGGCAAGAATCGCAGGTGTAGATATCCCAAAGCAAAAAAGGGGTGTAATCGCGTTAACGTATATCTTTGGTATTGGTAAAAGCCGTGCCCAAGATATCTTGAAAAAAGCCGGAGTTAGCGAAGACAAAAAAGTAAACGATTGGACCGATGATGAAATTGGTGCTATTCGTGAAGCTGTTGGATCTTTCAAAATTGAAGGTGAATTACGTAGCGAAATTCAATTAAGCATTAAACGCTTAATGGATATTGGTTGTTACAGAGGTATTCGTCACAGAGCAGGTCTCCCATTAAGAGGACAACGCACTAAGAATAACTCTAGAACAAGAAAAGGAAAACGTAAAACAGTTGCTAACAAGAAAAAAGCAACTAAATAATCACTAGAGTTATGGCAAAGACTAGTTCAAAAACTACAAAAAAGCGTAAAGTTATTGTTGAGTCTACTGGGGAAGCACACATAGTTGCCTCTTTCAACAATATAATTATATCGTTAACCAACAAGAACGGAGACGTTATTTCTTGGTCTTCGGCAGGTAAAATGGGCTTTAGAGGTTCTAAAAAGAATACTCCTTATGCGGCTCAATTAGCGGCAGAGGATTGCTCTAAAAATGCTCACGAAGCTGGTTTACGTAAAGTAAAAGTTTACGTTAAAGGACCCGGTAATGGTAGAGAATCTGCTATTAGATCTATTCATAATGCAGGAATTGAAGTAACCGAAATTATCGATGTTACTCCAATGCCACACAATGGATGTCGTCCTCCTAAACGAAGAAGAGTATAATAATTAAATATCAACAGGAAGGAAAACCAAGACTAAAGGATTGACCTTAATTTAGTTCGCCCTTCCACTAATTCAAATTTTAAAATGGCAAGATATACTGGTCCAAAAACTAAAATCGCACGTAAATTTGGTGAAGCCATTTACGGCGAAGATAAATCTTTCGAAAAAAGAAATTACCCTCCGGGAATGCACGGCCAAAACCGTAGAAGAGGGAAAAAATCGGAGTACGCTGTTCAGTTAGCTGAAAAACAAAAAGCAAAATATACGTATGGTATTTTAGAGCGTCAATTCCGAAATATGTTTAAAAAAGCAACTGCTGCTCAAGGAATTACTGGTGAAGTGTTGCTTCAATTGTGCGAATCTCGTTTAGATAACGTAGTGTATCGTATGGGAATTGCCCCTAGCCGTAGTGCTGCAAGACAATTAGTATCTCACCGTCACATTACCGTAAATGGAGAAAAAGTAAACATTCCTTCATACCAACTTAAAGCTGGCGATGTAGTTGCTGTTAGAGAAAAATCAAAATCGTTAGAGGCCATTCAAAATTCGTTAGCTAACGCTGGCCAAGTGTACGAATGGATTACCTGGAATGCCGATAAAAAAGAAGGAACCTATGTTTCTGTTCCTCAACGTATCCAAATTCCGGAAAATATTAACGAACAATTCATCGTCGAATTATATTCTAAATAATAAATTAATGATATTGGTATTTAGCCAAAGGGTTTTTAGTATTCTTCAAACTAATGAACCGCGCAACTAAATAACAATTAAAACGAAGAAAAATTATGGCAGTATTTAGTTTTCAAAAGCCTGACAAAGTTATCATGATCAATTCCACCGATTTCGAAGGGAAATTTGAATTTCGTCCTTTGGAACCCGGTTACGGATTGACAGTTGGTAATGCACTAAGACGTGTATTACTTTCCTCTTTGGAAGGTTTTGCAATTACTTCCGTTCGCATTGAGGGGGTAGATCACGAATTTTCTACCATCCCCGGTGTTGTGGAAGACGTTACAGAAATTGTACTAAACCTAAAACAGGTTCGTCTTAAAAGACAAATTGATGAAATAGATAACGAAACAGTAACTATTTCAGTTTCTGGTTCAGAGCAATTAACCGCAGGAGATTTTCAAAAATTCATTTCCGGATTTCAAGTATTGAATCCAGAATTGGTGATTTGTAACATGGATCCTAAAGTAAATCTTAATTTCGAAATTACGATTGAAAAAGGTCGCGGATATGTGCCTGCAGAAGAAAACAAAAAAGCAAACGCACCCTTAGGAATTATTTTTATAGACTCTATCTACACACCTATTAAAAACGTGAAGTATAGTATCGAAAACTTCCGTGTGGAGCAAAAAACTGATTACGAAAAATTAGTGTTTGAAATCATCACCGATGGTTCCATTCACCCTAAAGATGCCTTAACAGAAGCAGCTAAAACGTTAATTCATCACTTTATGTTATTTAGTGATGAGCGTATTACCCTTGAGGCTGACGAAATTGCACAAACGGAAACTTATGATGAGGAGTCTCTTCACATGCGTCAATTACTGAAAACCAAATTGATTGACATGGATCTTTCAGTACGTGCCTTAAACTGTTTAAAAGCAGCAGAGGTAGATACCTTAGGAGATTTGGTTTCTTTCAATAAAAACGATTTAATGAAATTCAGAAATTTTGGTAAAAAATCATTAACCGAGCTTGAAGAGCTGGTAAATGTAAAAGGCCTAAATTTTGGAATGGACCTTTCAAAATACAAACTAGATAAAGATTAGTATAACTCAGCATAATTTGCTCTCCGCATAAGTGGATATGGAAGCAAGATGTTGTTTAAAGTAAAACAAAATGAGACACGGAAAAAAAGTAAATCACTTAGGAAGACAAACAGCACATAGAAAATCTATGTTGGCCAATATGGCTTGTTCCCTAATTGAGCATAAAAGAATCAATACCACATTAGCTAAAGCAAAAGCCTTGAAGCAATTTGTGGAGCCTTTAGTAACCAAATCGAAAGAAGATACTACGCACAATCGTCGTATTGTATTTAGTCGTCTTCGTCAAAAAGATGCGGTTACCGAGCTTTTTAGAGAAGTTGCTGTAAAAGTTGGCGATCGTCCTGGAGGATACACTCGTATCATTAAATTAGGGAATCGTCTTGGGGATAATGCAGATATGGCGATGATTGAATTGGTAGATTACAACGAAGTATACAATGCCGGAAAAGCGACCAAGAAGAAATCTACACGTAGAAGTCGTAGAGGAGGAAGCTCGACACCTGCTGCTGTAGCACCCGTTACAAAGCCAGAAGCCAAAAAGGAAGAGGAATAAAATGAACAACCATTTGTAAATAAGTAAGGGACTAACCATTAAAGTTAGTCCCTTTTTTTATACTATTTTTGTAAAACTTTAAAATTCTATGAGATACCAAACACGAAAAAAAGCACTTATTTTATTGGCCGATGGCACTATTTTTTATGGTAAAGCCGTGGGCGGAAAAGAAGGCTCTGCCTTTGGGGAAGTATGTTTTAATACCGGAATGACCGGCTATCAAGAAATTTTTACAGATCCTTCGTATTACGGACAATTGATGGTGACCACCAATGCTCATATTGGAAATTACGGAGTAAATAAAGAAGAAGTAGAGTCTGAAGGAATTAAAATTGCGGGTCTTATTTGTCGAAATTTTAGTTACCATTATTCCAGAGTAGATGCTGACGGATCTTTGGAAGAATTTTTAAATGATAATAATTTACTTGCCATTAGCGATGTAGATACCCGTGCACTGGTAAGTTACATTCGCGATAATGGTGCTATGAATGCCGTTATTTCAACGGATGTTGATAACATTGAAACCCTTAAGAAGCAATTAGCAGAAATTCCAGACATGAAAGGACTCGAATTAGCTTCAAAAGTTTCAACAAAAGAACCCTATTTTTTTGGAGATGAAAATGCTCAATACAAGATTTCAGCCTTAGATATTGGAATAAAGAAAAATATTTTACGAAACCTAGCAGCTCGTGATTGTTACATTAAAGTGTTTCCATATAATGCTTCTTTTGAAGAATTACAATCGTTTAATCCCGATGGTTATTTTTTAAGTAATGGTCCCGGAGATCCGGAACCGCTTTCAGAAGCAATTGCAACGACTAAAAAGATTTTAGAAACAGGAATACCGCTTTTCGGGATATGTTTAGGACACCAAGTGTTAGCTTTGGCCAATGGTATTTCAACCTATAAAATGCACCACGGGCACCGCGGAATTAATCATCCTATTAAAAATCTATTAACCGGTAAAGGAGAAATTACATCTCAAAACCATGGCTTTGCGGTAAATAGGGAAGAAACTGAAATGCATCATAATGTTGAAATCACTCACGTGCATTTAAATGACAACACCGTAGCGGGAATTCGATTAAAAGACAAACCTGTATTTTCGGTACAATATCACCCGGAAGCAAGTCCGGGGCCGCACGATGCCTCTTATTTGTTTGATGAATTTATCGATAACATAAAAAAATTCAAGCTACAAGAAGCCTTTTAATAGGGCTTTTTAATAGTGGGTTTCGAAAACGTTATAGTTTCAAAAACCCATTGTTTCCTACCCTTTTCACTTATGAATATGACGGTTCTTTTGTATCTTCACCATTCAAAATAAAAATAACCCACTATGAGCATAATTATTGAAATTCACGCAAGGCAAATTTTCGACTCCAGAGGAAATCCTACTATTGAAGTAGATGTCATTACCGAAAACGGGTTTGTAGGTCGTGCAGCGGTTCCTTCGGGAGCATCTACAGGAGAGCATGAGGCGGTAGAATTACGTGATGGAGGAAAAAATTATATGGGAAAAGGAGTACTGAAGGCGATAGAAAACGTGAATGGAAAAATTGCAGGAACGCTTTTAGGGATTTCGGTATTTGAACAAGAAACTATCGACCAAATCATGATTGAGTTGGATGGTACCAAAAATAAATCAAAATTAGGGGCAAATGCCATTTTAGGCGTTTCCCTTGCTGCTGCAAAAGCTGCTGCCAATGAATTGGGCATGCCCTTATATCGATATGTAGGAGGGGTAAGTGCCAAAACGCTTCCTGTTCCTATGATGAATATTATTAACGGAGGCTCCCATAGCGATGCACCTATTGCCTTTCAAGAATTTATGGTGATGCCTGTTAAAGCCAAAACTTTTACGCATGCCATGCAAATGGGGTCTGAAATATTTCACAATTTAAAAAAAGTGCTTCATGACAGAGGGTTGAGTACAGCCGTTGGAGATGAAGGAGGATTTGCCCCTACTTTGGGTGGAACCGAAGATGCCCTGGAAACCATTGCACTGGCAACTAAAAATGCAGGGTATAAATTGGGAGAAGAAGTCATGATTGCTTTGGATTGCGCCTCTGCAGAGTTTTATGTAAACGGAAAATACGATTACACCAAATTTGAAGGAGATAAAGGAAAAGTTCGAACCTCCAAAGAGCAAGCTGATTATTTGGCGGAGTTGTGTTCCAAATACCCCATTATTTCTATTGAAGATGGGATGGACGAAAATGATTGGGAAGGCTGGAAATATTTAACCGAAAAGATTGGAAACAAAGTACAATTGGTTGGAGATGATTTGTTTGTAACCAATGTTGAAAGATTATCCAGAGGTATTAAAGAAGGCATAGCCAATTCAATTCTCATTAAAGTAAACCAAATAGGAACCTTGAGTGAAACTATTGCTGCCGTTAATATGGCACAAAATGCCGGTTATACCTGTGTTATGTCGCACCGCAGTGGTGAAACCGAAGATAATACTATTGCCGATTTGGCAGTGGGGTTGAATACAGGACAAATTAAAACGGGTTCTGCTTCCCGAAGCGACCGAATGGCAAAATATAACCAATTATTGCGCATAGAAGAAGAATTGTGTGACGTAGCATATTATCCTCAAAACAAAGCTTTTAAAGTGTAATAAATAACAATTTTATTTTTGTATTGAAACCTGCTATTTTGCAGGTTTCTTAGTTTTTAGGAACGAAATAAATTATTAAGGTTTTTTTAACCCTATTTGATTTCATAAATGTTAAAAAAATCGGGCAATATTTCGTAAATTAGCAATTCTATATAACCTTAAAAATTCAAATATAATATATGTCAAGGATTGCAACGCTTGAAATTGATGGAAAGAAGTATGAATTCCCCGTTTTTGTTGGTACTGAAGATGAAGTCGCTATCGATATAAACTCCTTTCGTAGTGATACCGGAGGGGTTATTACATACGACCCGGGCTATAAAAATACAGGCTCTTGCGAAAGTGCAATTACCTTCTTAGATGGTGAAAAAGGAATCCTTAGATATAGAGGCTATGCTATTGAAGAATTAGCAGAAAAGGCCGATTTTCTGGAAGTTGCATACTTGCTTATTTTTGGAGAATTACCTTCCAGAGAACAACTCCAAAAATTCCACAAGGATATTAAAGAACAATCTATTGTGGCAGAGGATATGAAGAAAATTCTAGATGGATTTCCTTCTTCTGCCCATCCTATGGGTGTACTTTCGGCTCTTACCAATGCTCTTATTGCATTTAATCCTTCTTCGGTAAACGTGAACAGTGAAGAAGATATGTATAAAGCCATTGTAAAAATTATGGCAAAATTTCCTGTATTAACTGCTTGGGCTTACCGAAAAAGAGTAGGACTACCCTTAGACTATGGCGATGACTCTTTAGGGTATGTGGAGAATTTTTTGAAAATGATGTTCAAAAAACCTCACGGAGAGTATACTCAAAATAAAATTGTAGTGGATGCTTTGGATAAATTACTAATTCTGCACGCAGACCACGAACAAAACTGTTCTACATCGACCGTAAGAATTGTAGGATCTTCCCATGCAGGATTATTTGCTTCATTGTCTGCGGGTATCAATGCCCTTTGGGGACCGCTTCATGGGGGAGCCAATCAAGCAGTTATTGAAATGCTGGAAGCCATTAAAGCCGATGGCGGCGATACCAAAAAATACATGGCTAAAGCTAAGGATAAAGAAGATCCTTTCCGTTTAATGGGCTTTGGACATAGAGTGTATAAAAATTTCGACCCAAGGGCAAAAATCATTAAAAAAGCAGCCGATGGCGTTTTAGATGCCTTAGGAATTGATGATCCGGTTTTAGATATTGCAAAGGGCTTAGAAAAAGAAGCGTTGGAAGACAGCTATTTTGTGGATCGAAAATTATACCCCAACGTAGATTTCTATTCAGGAATCATTTATCGTGCTATGGGGATACCTGTGGAGATGTTCACCCCTATGTTTGCACTGGGGCGTTTACCCGGATGGATTGCCCAATGGAGAGAAATGCGTCTTCGCAAAGAACCTATTGGCCGCCCAAGACAAGTGTATATTGGCGAACCATTAAGAGCTTTTAAGGATATTGATTATCGATAGTGCATCTTATAAAAGATAGTAAGCATCCGTTTTTTCGGATGCTTTTTCATATAAATGAATTATGATTAAATTACATGTCAACGATGAAATATCTAGACTAAGAGCGGTCGTTTTAGGAACGGCTAGAAGTAACGGTCCCACACCCAAACTTCAGGATGCTTACGACCCCAAATCGGCAGAACACATAAAAGCCGGAACGTACCCAACGGAAGAGGATATGGTTAAGGAAATGGAAGCTGTAGCCCAAGTATTCAAGAAATATGGAGTTACAGTTTATCGTCCGGATGTAATACGAGATTACAATCAAATTTTTGCACGAGATATTGCCTTCGTTATTGAAGACAAATTTATTTATGGTAATATTTTAGAAGATCGTTCCAAAGAAATTGATGCACTCGATTATGTAACCGATCAAATTGATGATTCAAAAATTATAGAATTTCCTGAAGACGCCCACATAGAAGGGGGCGATGTGATGCCCTGGGGCGATTATATTTTTGTAGGAACTTTCAAAGACAAAGACTACCGAAAATATATTACGGCGCGTACTAATATAGAGGCGGTAAATCATTTGCAAGATTTATTTCCGCATAAAAAAGTAGTTTCTTTTTCCTTAAAAAAATCAAATTTCGATCCTCGGGAAAATGCGCTGCACTTGGATTGTTGTTTTCAACCATTGGGAAAAGGAAAGGCAATTATTCATAAAGAAGGGTTCTTAATAGAGGAAGAATATCATTGGTTGGTTAATTTTTTCGGAAAAGAAAACTGTTTTCATATATCAAAACAAGAGATGTATGATATGAATAGTAACATTTTTTCTATTTCTCCCGAAGTAGTCATTTCAGAAAAAAACTTTACCCGTTTAAACACATGGTTGCGAAAAGAAGGCTTTACGGTGGAAGAAGTTCCTTATGCCGAAATTGCTAAACAAGAAGGATTGTTGCGTTGCTCTACTTTACCTTTAATTCGGGATTAATCTAAAACAAACTTAAATCCTGCCGATATGATACTTGCTTTAAGTCGGGTACTTCTATTGTATTGGCTAAAACGAAGATCGATACTCTTCAAACCCAGTGAAAAAATGTGGAATTTGGTAAAAATATCGGTGTACACCAATCCAAATCCAAACTGATTGGCGTCGAAAGCCGACAAATCATAATCAGAGGTATAATAGGTGCTGGTAGAAAGATGTTCTTCGTAAGGAGCAAAGTAATCAATCGCTGCTTGTGAATAATAACGATAGGTGGGGTATAGTGTAAAGCGATCACTTACTTTAATAGGTATTTCAATGGAAGCCGTATGTGAAGTCATGCCCCAATTATCAAAATAGTAGCGGTAGTAGGTTCGTAATGTTACTTTTTCATTAAGATAGTAATTAAAACGAAGTCCGATGGGGGTTTTAAATCGTGTATTAGGGAGTCGTTCAATGTCATCTGCCAATTGAAAGACATCTGTATTTTCTTTGGAAGTATAAATAGGAACACTGGATGAATTTCCAATATAATAATTAGGTCGGTCTTTAAAATACACCCGTTGCATAGGATTTGCTAACCAACCCTGTTGCTGTACTATATCCATAAAAAGGGAGATTTGGGCATTTTTACTAAGTATTTGTGAAAAACCCAGTGATAAAGAATAGGAATTCCGTGCTTTGTCCTGAATGAGACTAAAACCCTCCACAGGATGCCAAACCGTATTGGAGGGGCCATTTTTGTCAATTACTGCTCCATTTTGATTGAGAATGGGGACATCCTGAAAGAATCCTTGATTTAAATTTCCATTCACTTCGTCATACGACTTGAGTTCTGTGGGATATTCGGGGCTCCAGGTATCCAAATAAACTTGCCCTTTTACAGTTAGTTCTGTATTTTTTTCGTTAAAAAGCCGTGCATAACCTACTCCAAATCCAATAGAGGAATAGTCATATTCAGATGAAATTCCTGCGTGTATATTCCAAATGGTATTTCTATTGTTTGAACTATGACTATAATCTGCATTAATACTACTCCATACATCCGATCGGGAAGCCCCTGTAGATGCCACCCAAGGACTTCCTGTAGCACTACTGGCTTGTCTTCCCGTAATAATCCCATGATCATGGTCATCATCATCCCCACTTGAGGAAGCTCCGGAGCTACTACCGTCAAAAGGATTTAAATTACTGGAGGAAGCTGAAGTATAGGCAGAAATTCCTGCATCAATAGTTAAGACATCATCAGCATTAAGCGGCATAGCTACGATTATGGTTGGAGTAAAATCTGTTAACTTTTCGGTTCCTATTCCTCCGGTTACCGCGGCATTGTCTCCATCCTGGGTATAATAACTGGTCAAGAAATCAACTTCGGCACTTTCCAACACCCGCTTTTTATACGTAGCTGTAGAATCCTGCGAAAAGGCAATTCCGCAGAAAAGAAAGAATATGTAAAAAAGGCATTTCTTCATACTTTTTTAGTTACAACCGCAACCACCCCCTGTTTTCCCGCCATTGGCTCCCGAAGCTCCTTCGCGATACACTTGGAAATTGGTTTCAAAACGTTCTATGGCTCTGGCAGAAAGTTTCATATCGGGGTCATTGATGTTTACTTTCTCGTATTCTTTCACTACCAAGCAGGATTGCAGTGATAGAATAGCAAAAACTCCAAAACAATATTTTATCATATTATTCTTTTTCAAACTGAATATTTTTTGAGGTATGAATGGTATTATTACTATCCACAATAATACATTCCACTCCGTTTAATTGATTGATAAAATCTAAGCCTGTTGCCACACCCATTACAAATACCGAAGTAGATAACGCATCTGCCAATTCAGCATTCTTTGTAAATACTGAAACACTTAAAATTCCCGAACTGGGATACCCGGTTCTGGGATCGATAATATGCGTGTAACGTATTCCATTAAATTCTACATACTTTTCATAATTCCCGGAAGTCACTACGGCAGAATCCACAATAGGCAACCATGAAAACACATGGTCTTTATTAAGGGGGTTAGTGATGGCCACCATCCAGTCTGAACCATTGTACTGGGTTCCCCATGTAGTTAAATCCCCCGAAGCATTGATAATACCGCCGAGAACTCCTCTTTTTATTAGTAATGCTTTGGCTTTATCAGCCGCATAGCCTTTTCCAATGGCGCCAAAACCAATTTTCATTCCGGGGAGTTTTAGAAAAGCAGTATGATTAGTTGCGTCAAGGATAATGTTTTCATAACCCACACGACTTACGGAAGCTTTGATTTCTTCCTCGGTAGGCATGGCACTCATAGTTCCATCAAACTTCCAGATTTTATCCATGGAGGCAAAGCTTATATCAAAGGCACCTTGGGTTAATTTGGAAATCTTTTTAGCCCTTTCAATTAGGTCGAAAAGTTCTTTATCAAC
Source organism: Flavobacteriaceae bacterium (assembly GCA_041392125.1). Taxonomy (GTDB): domain Bacteria; phylum Bacteroidota; class Bacteroidia; order Flavobacteriales; family Flavobacteriaceae; genus Halomarinibacterium. Next base: position 233,727 of record JAWKMR010000006.1, read on the forward strand.
GACTACCGGTTTTATTCCTGCGTTTGTATTTATTTGTGAAGTTTCTGAATTGGGATCCCATGAAGAGATTAGTTTTTCAATCCGTGTAATTTCTGTTACAGCTAAATTTATATAATCATTTGCTTCCAAAGAATCTTTAGCTACTACCGTAATATCAAAACGACTTCCCATAAGTTTGAGGGTTCGTTTATAGTTTTGGTAGCCTTCGTTGGCAAAAGATGGCGCTGTAATTAATACTGCAAATGCAAATGAAATGATGACTTTCAAACGGTTATTTCAAAAATGAATTAAGATGTTTCAGGTAATCGTCCGGGGTGGTTTTTAAATACCCAGTTTCTCCTAGTTTTTTTCCGTTTTTATCCAAAACTGCCACAAAAGGAAATATCCCTTGTTTATTGTACTGCTCTGCTAAAGCCTTGTTTTGAACCTCTAAATCACTTGGTAACGCATTTTTCTTTTTCCTCGGAAAATCGGCTTGTAGCATCACATAGTGATCTTTGGCAAATTTTTTGAATGCTTCCGAACTCCAAATCTCACGATCCAGTTTAATGCAAGGGGCGCACCAATCACTTCCCTGGAATACGAGAATAATGGGTAGGTTCTTTTCTTGTGCTTTTGTTTTGGCTACTTCAAAATTAGTTTCCCAATTTTGTGAAAACCCCTGTAAACATATAAGAAACAGGAGAAAACTTAAAAAAAGATTTTTCATAAGATAAATTACAATACTATAACAGCTATCAGAAATAAAACACTACCTAGGTGTCCAATTTTTTTTACTAAAACGATTATTTGTTTTTTTTAGTGTGAAATTGGCCAGAGTTCTACCTAACCGAAATTAATTTTCAATAGTCTTAATCACCTTTGCCGGATTGCCACCTACCAATACATCATCGGGAATATCTTTAGCCACAACAGCTCCTGCAGCAATGACCACCCGATTTCCAATGGTTACTCCCGGACAGATAATAGCACCACCTCCAATCCAAACATCATCGCCAATAGTAATAGGTTTGGCAAATTCTTTGCCCGAATTTCGTTCCTTGGCTTGCAGTGGGTGTGTAGCTGTATAAATTTGAACATAGGGTGCCAGCATCACCCGATTGCCTATAGTAACTGGCATAACGTCTAAAATGCAACAATTGTAATTAAAAAACACATTGTAACCTACACTTATGTTGTAACCATAATCACAGTAAAAAGGAGGCTCTACCCAAAGATTTTTACCGGCATTGCCAAAAAGCTTGTACAATAATTGATTTCGTTTCGCTTTTTGGGTTTCGTTTAACGAATTGATTTCCTGAAAAAGCAATTTAGCTCGCTTTCTTTCAGCCATTAAGATCTTATCCAATGGGTTATACATTTCTCCTGCCAGCATTTTTTGTTTTTCGGTCATAATTTCAAATTAAATCGTCACTAAGTTACCGATAAGAAATCGTTATTTCAATGGGAAAAAGAAGTATTTTTATTGCCAGAAAATAGCATCTAATGAGCCAAATTACCAATACCCTTTTAATGATTCGCCCGGTAGCTTTTAGAATGAATGAAGAAACCGCCGTTAACAATTATTTTCAAGAAGATTTAGATATTAAAAATTCAGAAATCAACAAAAAAGCACAAGTGGAGTTTGATGCGTTTGTTGAAAAGCTTAGGGCTGCGGGTGTCAATGTTATTGTGGAGAATGACGATTTGCTATTGGATACGCCCGATTCTATTTTTCCGAATAATTGGGTGAGCTTCCACAGTAACGGGATTGTAGCATTGTACCCCATGTTTGCTGAAAACAGACGTCGTGAGCGAAGGGAAGAAATTATGGATCGATTGGAAGCCGAAGGATTCCTCATAGAAGGGTTTATGGATTATACTTCTGCTGAAGAGGAAAACATTTTCTTAGAGGGAACGGGAAGTATTCTCATGGATCGGGTTAACGGAAAAGCTTATTGTGCCTTGTCTCCTCGAGCCGATGAAGAGCTTTTTATTGAATTTTGCGAAGATTTTGAATGTGATCCTGTTGTTTTTACTGCCTATCAAACCGTGGAAGGGCAACGATTACCTATTTATCACACCAATGTTATGATGTGTCTTGGTGAAGAATTTTGTGTGATTTGTCTGGATAGTATTGATGATGCCGCTGAGCGAAAAGAAGTGGTAAAACAACTACGTGAAAGCAAGAAAGAAATTATCAAAATTACAGAAGCGCAGATGCATCAATTTGCCGGAAATATGCTTCAGGTTTTAGGAGAAAACAATCAGCGGTATTTGGTTATGAGTGCTGCAGCGCATAAAAGCCTTACTCCCGAACAAGTTACTGCTCTCCAAAAATATGGCCCCATTATTAGTAGCGATTTGGAGACTATTGAAACCTGTGGAGGAGGAAGTGCCCGTTGTATGATGGCAGAGGTTTTCTTACCAAAAGCCGAAGATTAGAAACTAAAAACCCTTTAAAAGTTTGTATCTTTGCCCCTTCAAAAATTGGGATCATGACCTTACAGGAAATACTTTCTGAAAAAATTAAAATAGCCATTAAAAATCTTTATGGGGCTACATTAGAAACGGTAGAATTTCAAGCGACACGTAAAGATTTTGAAGGGGATATTACTGTGGTGGTTTTCCCAATGTTACGCACCATTAAAGGAAATCCTGTGCAAATAGGGGAGGCTATTGGTGCTTATTTGGTAGAAAATGTAGCCGAAGTTTCCAAGTACAATGTAGTGCAAGGTTTTTTGAACCTAGTATTAAGTGATGCCTATTATCTCCATTTTTTTCAATCCGTTACCGATTTTTCTAACTTCGGAATCGCACCCCAAGGAACAGAAGCTACCATGGTCGAATACTCTTCGCCCAATACTAACAAGCCCTTGCATTTAGGACATATTCGAAATAATTTATTAGGCTATTCTGTGGCCGAAATTTTAAAAGCTTCCGGAAAAAAAGTGTACAAAACCCAAATCATAAATGATCGGGGTATCCATATTTGTAAAAGTATGTTGGCTTGGAAAAAATATGGTAATGGAGAAACACCGGAATCCTCCGGATTGAAAGGGGATAAATTGGTGGGGAATTACTATGTAAAATTTGATAAAGAATATAAAAAGGAAATAGAAGCCTTAGTAGCCAAAGGTACATCTGAAGAGGAAGCAAAAGCGCAAGCAACTTCTATCCTTGAAGCCCAAGAAATGCTCCGAAAATGGGAAGCTGGTGATTCCGAAACGATTGCTCTTTGGAAGAAAATGAATGGTTGGGTGTATGACGGTTTTGGGGAAACGTATAAAAAATTAGGGGTCAATTTTGACAGCTACTATTACGAAAGCAATACCTACCTTTTAGGGAAAGAAGCTGTTAAAGTAGGATTGGATAAAAAGGTATTTATTCAAGACCCAGACGGATCGGTTTGGTGTGATTTAACGGACGAAGGACTAGATCGAAAAATTGTTATGCGAAGCGACGGTACGGCAGTATATATGACGCAGGATATTGGTACCGCCATACAGCGAGTAAAAGATTATCCGGATGTAAACGGAATGATTTACACCGTGGGTAACGAGCAAGATTACCACTTTAAAGTACTTTTTCTTATTTTAAAGAAACTAGGTTACCGCTGGGCAGAAAACCTCTACCACTTAAGTTATGGAATGGTAGATTTACCTTCGGGCAAAATGAAAAGTAGAGAAGGAACGGTAGTAGATGCCGACGATTTGGTAGATGAGATGGTAGAAACTGCACGAACTATTTCAGAAGAACTGGGTAAAATAGATGATCTCTCTGAAACCGAGAAAAATCAGTTGTACAAAACCATTGGATTAGGTGCTTTAAAATATTATATACTGAAAGTGGATCCCAAAAAGCGCATCCTTTTCGATCCAAAAGAAAGTGTCGATTTTCAAGGAAATACAGGGCCTTTTATACAATATACCTATGCTCGTATTCAATCTATTTTAAGGAAGGCAAATGAGTTAAACTCTAACTTTAATAATTTCAATGTGACAAGTTTATTGTTAGAAGATAAAGAAAAGGAATTGTTGAAACAACTTCAGTTATTTCCCGAAAAAGTACAAGAAGCAGCTATAAATTACAGTCCTGCCTTACTTGCTAACTATACCTATGATTTGGTGAAATTGTACAATTCTTTCTTTCAGAATATCTCCATTTTTGGAGCCGCTACCGAAGCAGAAAAGAATTTTAGAATCGCGCTGTCAAAAGCCGTGGGAGAAGTTATAAAAACAGCTTTTTCACTGTTAGGTATTGGAGTTCCGGAACGTATGTAACTATTTGTGAAGTTCGTATTCTAAAGCGATACGTACCAATCCGGCGGTATTTCGAGCACCTGTTTTAATGAGCATATTGCGCCGATGTGTTTCTACGGTGCCAAAACTAATAAATAGTTTTTCGGCAATTTCTTGGGTGGTATATTCTTCCAGAATTAATTCCAGAATTTCTTTTTCGCGTCTCGAAAGACTGGGAAACGGACTTTGAGTCGCTTGCTGTGAAGATTTGGAAACACTATTCACAATAATTTCGTTTACAGTTTCATCCAGATAGGTTTTGCCTTGATATACTTCTTTAATGGCTTCAATTACCTCATCTTGTCCGGCATTTTTTAAGACATATCCTTTAGCGCCATTAGAAAGCATAAGCTTAATTAAACTACTTTCTTTATGCATGGAAATGGCAATAATTTTAAGTTGTGGTTGAATTTTAAGCATCTCTTTACAGGCATCAATACCATTTATTCCCGGCATATTGATATCGAGTAATACTACATCAGGTGTTATTTCATTAATTAATTTAACCCCTTCTTCACCACTTAAAGCACTTCCAATTACTTCAATTTCGGCTTGATTTTGAAGTAGTAAAGACATCCCGTCAATAACCATTTTATGGTCATCTACAATAACCACTTTTATCATGAGACGGGAATATTAATAGTTATAGAAGTTCCTTTACCGGGTTGGCTATCCCAAGAAATAGTTCCGTCCAGATATTGTACCCGACTGTTTATGCTTTTAAGGCCTAAGCCGCCTTTCTCAATAGCTTTTTCATAATCAAATCCATTACCGTCATCTTCAATAATTAGTGTAAGTTCGTTTTTATACCCTATAAGTTGCATGAGAATGGTTTTTGCCTGAGCGTGTTTCCGAATGTTTGAAATAATCTCCTGCAGTAGCCTATAAATCATGACTTCTTTGGTTGAATCTGCATTTTTGGGAAGATTACTTATTTCTAAGGTAGTAGTATATCCTTCCTCCCGAAGACTTTCTGCAATATCCTCAATAGCCCCTTGTAGCCCCGAAATACTAAGTGCATGAGGCATCATATTGTGTGAAATTCGACGTACTTCAATGCAGGCTTCGTCAATAAGATTATTTGTTTTTTCGGTGATGTTTAGTTTTTCCAGTTGCTCAATTTCTTTCTGAATGGTGGTGAAATGAGCCTTAACGGTACTTAGCAATCCACCTAGACTATCGTGCAAATCTTTGGCAATTCGTAGTCGCTCGGCTTCTTGTCCTTCAATCATACTGTTTAATGCAAGAAGTTTATTTTTTTGCTGAAGTTCTGTAATTTCCTGATTTTGAATGGCTAATTTTTGAGCAGCAATCGTTTTTTGATCTTTTAATCTTTTCTGAAAGAAAATAAACGATACTAAAAGTAGTACTCCCAAGCCTACAAGGCCATAAAGAATTTGATTTTTTTGTCTGGATTCTTTTTCGATAGTAAAGTTTTGTTCCAAAATTTTTCGCTCTTTTTTTTCAGTATCAAATTTCACTTCCAATTCGGCAATATTTCGTTGCATTCTTTCAGAACTGATACTATCCTTAACTTGAACTTCCATCATTTTGTATTGATAGGCGTTGAGGTAGTTTCTGGCTTCCAGTTGGATGGAAGCCATTTTTGAGAGAACTTCAAGCTTTACCTGAGGTTTATTAACTGTTTCCAGTTTATTAAGCGCATTTTCAAGAAAGGGGATGGCCAATTGCGGTTGCTTCATTTTAGAATAGGTTTCGGCCAGTGCAATAGTAGTATAGCTTTGAGAATTGATACTATTTAGGCTATCGCTTATTCGAATGGCTTCCTTAAGGCGGGGAATATTAGATGGGTCGGCTCTCTTTTCGAAGATATTTTTAATAGGCATATGTCCTGCCGGGGTATTGGGGAGAGCATCTTCATAGAGTTCGGAGAGAACTTCGGTGTATTTAGCCAGTTCTGCGGGCTCGTCTATTTGAGAGAAATAATCTACCAAAATGTACAATGCAAATCGTTTACGGGAACTATTTTCATAGTCTTTAATAGCATCGTACATTTTTCGGTAATACATCTTAGCAGCTTCATCCTCCTTAAGTAATCCTTGTAAGAGTGCTTTATTGTAATATACATTCCATAAATAATCTCTTTGATCAGGTTTTTCAGCAATTTGTTCAGCAAGATTTAAATGATACAGTGATTTGTCGAGTTTATTTTGATACAAATAAGTATTTCCAATACTGGTGTGGTATTCCATAATAGCCGTTTCGTCTTTTAACTTTTCGGCAAGTGCTAATCCTTTAAATCTAATTTCTAAAGCATCATCGGTATTACCTAATTGTGAAAGACGCTGACTATATTTACTATAGATAACCATTTTTCCTAAATCGGTACTATCCTTGGCAAGGGTATAGTCAAACAAGGACTGGGAATTTGTTTGGTCTTTTAAAATAATATCATTTATATACGAATAGGCATCCTTTTTCTCTTCGTAAGGTTTATTATTTATGGTTTCAAGAACACTGTCTATACGTTTTTTTGTAGTTTCTTGAGAAAACAACAATTGCGGGATGGATATCCATACCGCAATAAAAAAAATGGTTTGTTGTATTATACTAAAATTCATTCACAAAAGATATAATTTTTTATCGATTACAGAACAATTAAATTAACGTGTTTTGGTATCTATAATGAGTGTAAACTCGCCTTCTTCAATACCATCGGCCCCTGTAACTCCAATGACCATGCGGTAAGGATTATTTAAAGCAACCAAATTGCTCACTTTTCTGGTATGGTCTTGCGGAGCTCTTCCTTTAAAGTTGCGTTCTTGCTTGTGGTCTGCTTCACAACGAATACAACTTGGCAGGTTTGGAACCAAATCATTGCTGTTAACACCAATTTCATAGGCATACACACTAAAATTTGCATTGGGATCTTTAGGAACAACCGTCACGGTAATTTCACTATACTTTGGAATAATTCCTGTAAAAAATAAATGCTTTCCCGTAAATTTACTTTTCTGTGTTTCGGGAAAACATGCATTGCTACTATTCCAAGCCCAAGACAAATCGTCTAAAAAAATACCTTCTGAAAGGTTTCCCGAATAAGCTACTTGCTGGTTAGGAACAGGTTCTACTGCGTATACTTGTGCTTGTGAAAACATTTGAAGTGGTAATAACAGTACTATAAAAAGGAATATTTTCATAGTAATTTACTTCTTTTTGCCGTTGATTCGGTACTTAAACTTATTTCCTACAGAAAGGTTTTTCATGGCAATAATGATGCTTTTTCCTCGTACATTATTGAGCGTAAATTTTTTCACCTTTCCATTGTTTTCATTAGGAAATTCATACGATGCTTTTTGTGTGGTAACTCCATCTTTACCCTGTACACAGATTACAACCCCTGTTTTGGCTTTTCCATCGTATTTATTAATAGTAATTTCCACAGTATCATCAAAAGAAGGGTGAGAAACAAAGGTTCTCATGGTTTGTCCTAAGATAGTCCCTTCTTCATTACCGCCATCCAATTCTAAAAATCTTGGACCTATGGTGGCACTGGAGTTTGCCGCAATGGCATTCCATCCGTTCTTTATCAGTCGTACTTCATTTTTAAAAGGAACAAGACTAATATTGGGCTGCCAAGGACCCCAAGAATCCCACATATCTTGAGCAAGATTGCTACCCTGATTACAGTTTTGTGCTTCTAATTGAGAACCAAAAGCAAAAACTACAAATGCTAGTAAAAAGATTACTTTTTTCATATTGATAAATTTTATTGATTATTATTCGTCTTCGTGCACACGTTCCATTTGAAGGATATACATTTTGAAGCGCCCTTGCAATGCTTCAGGAGTATTCCCGGGGAACTTTTTTGTGGCTTTTGCAATAGCTTCAACAGGTAATGCCTTGCCGCCTTCTCCTTTACTAATAGAGGCCTCCCAATTTAACATAGCGGTTTTAAATTCTTTTGGAGAAGATGTTTTGGCTGGATCGTTTAAGGATACTACAGCAAGTGTTTTTTCCTTAAAACTTTCATTAACATGGGGATGTTGCTGAAAAAAAGAGACTACTTTTTCTGAAGTGCTTTTTTGAGTTTGTGCCGTTATACCGGGAAAGGTAAATAAACACAAAAATAATGTTAAGATTGTGAAGGTTTTCATGTGGATATGGTTTTAAATGATAAACTAAACTATTGATAATACTAAGATTAGCTATCTATGAAAACCCATAGAGAAAAAAAATATATGAAAACCCTTAAGGAGAATTAAAAGAGAACTTGAACCGAAAAATTAGGAGTGAAACCCAAAGAATGCTCTTCAATTTGATTGATTTCTGAATTGATGTCGGTTTCATCATTAATAGAATATCTTCGATTTAAAATATTTTCTTGATTGGTTAAATTGAGCAAGGCAAGGTTAAATTTTGCATCTACTTTTTCTGAAATTTCCCAAAGATATTCTACCGAAAAATCCAATCTAAGATAGTCTGGTAAACGTTCTTCGTTAGGGTTGTTATAGATAATGGTAAGGATTCCATCATTAAAAATAAAAGGCTCTTCCGAGGGCAAAGTATAGGGTTTCCCGGTTCTCCAGTTAACACCTGTGGCAAATTTAAGATTGTTTATTTGGTAGGTTCCCGCAAGGGTAACAATATGAGTTATATCTACATTATTAGAAAACTCCATAGGAATAAAGTCCTCGAAGCTGTAATCATTTTTACTATATCCATAGCTTACCCACCCACTTATATGCTGCCACTTTTTATTAATAAGTAGCTCAACTCCTTTTACCTTATAATTTCCTACACTATTTGAAAACTGAAATTGATTTTGAAACCCTTGACTTTTACTGGTAATTCCGATTACTTCTTTGTAAAACCCTTCAACATTAACAAACCAACCACTTTTATTATAGAGAAAACCTAAAGATCCCTGCTTGCTTTTTTTGATGGGAACGCTTTCATCATTGCTTAACACCCATCTGCGTTTTTCAACTCCCAGAAAATCACTTTGTAAATCAATACGCTGGGTAATGGTTTGATTTTTAAATTCCCCTGCCAGTTCAAAAGCAAAGTTATCTATAATTTCTTGATAAAGATGTAATCTGGGTTCAATAAGGATTTTGTTAAATTTTTCGAAATAGTTGCCGCGAATTCCGCCATTAATTCGAGTTTTTTTACTCGATGAAGCATATAAAATATTCCCATACACAATATGGGAACGAAGTACATTTTTTTCAAAATCCCTGAAACGAGGAAGATTAATATCTTGTGTGTTGGCAATACCCACTTCTGAAAAATGATAGCCCGAGTGTAGTTGTAGTTTATCTGAAAATTGTAAGCGGGTATTAAGTTTGGCGCTTAAATCCAACACTTCATTTTCCTGATTTATTTCCTGTGTAGTTAATATATCTTGTTTCTCAGCCAATAATAGGTAATGCGAAACACTAGCAGAAGCATGGGTAATAAATCGATTACTCCATTGCCGTTCCCAAGAAACACCGCCCACCTCACTTTTTTGTTTTAAGGTACTTGTTTCTTGAACATCAGAAAGCCTCTCGGTATATTCAAAATGATTTTCCAGAGCCAGAAAATTAAGTCGAATTTTATCTTTTGAAGTAGCGTCCCATAAAATTTTACCACCTACGTCAAAAAAGTGGAAAAACTCCTTGGTTTGAAGATTAGAAACTAGGTCGGGGTTAGTAAGGTTGGTAATTTCTGTTTCTTGAAAAATACGATTTGAAAAACTATTATAAATAGGTGTTTTAACAAGTTCGCTAATAGAAGATCTACCTGCTATTTGAAAGCCTAAATTTTTAGAAATGGGTGTTTCCAAAAAAGCATTGGCATTAATAAGGTTGGTTCCGATACCTCCTTTAAATTTTTTGGAAACGGTATTGCTAGAAGCCATATCGATAACCCCAGAAACACTTTCTCCAAATTGTGAAGGCGTACCATTTTTATAGACCGAAACCTCTTTGGTAAGGTTAGGATTAAATGCTGATATTAACCCAAAAAAATGCCCTGTTTGATACATGCGCACTCCCTCCCAAAGAATTAAATTTTCATCGTTGGTACCTCCTCTTATGTTAATGGTCGAAATCGTTTCATTACTGCTTTCTATTCCGGGTAAAGCCTGTACCATTTGTAATACATCATTTTCGGTCTGTCCGGGTAAAAGCCCGAAATTTTGTGTGCGTAAACTCGTAGATCCATTTACATTTTTATTGATACCGCGAACCAAGACATTACTAATAAGCACTTCATTTAATTTTGAAATGGTAGGAGCGATAAAAATTTCAGGGCAATTTGAGGCGATATTTGAACTATCAATCGTAAGAGTCTCATACCCCAAAAAACGAATGTAAATTATTTCTGAAATAAAACGGTTGGGGATGTAAAAAATACCGTTTTGGTCTGTAATTGTTGCGTATGTATTTGTGCCAACTACAACCGAAGCACTTTCCAAAGGGAGTCCGGTGCTGGAATCAATTAATTTTCCGCAATAGTTGGATACGACAACTTCTTTTTTAGAAATAGAATAATACCGATTATTAATTTTTAAAAACTGAAATGAAGTAGTAGCGTTGAGCTTTTGTAAACTCTCGTTTAAAGATGCGCCAGCAGTAAGTACTTCTGCTTCAACTCCCTCTAGTTCTTGTGCTACATACGAAAACTTTACCTCGTGCTTTGCTTCTAATTCCTTTACAATTTCTAATAAAGGTTGCATTTCCTGAGCAACCAAAAAGGTTTGGAATAAAAACAAAAAGAGGTACCCTAAAATAGTTTGTTGTTTAGTTACTGTTCTTCGCATAAAGCGTTACTTCGTCATTTGCAATAGTGAAATTTAGCTGTAATGGATCGCAAATTGAGCGCAATGCTGTATTTAAATCGGTGTGTGTAAAACTTCCTGTAAATTCTTTGTCTAAGTTGTTTTCCGTGGTTATAGTAATAGGGTAGTATCGCTGTAATTCTTCCAAAACAAGGGCTACAGAGACATTTTTGAAGGAGCTTTCGTTACGAATCCAAGAAGGATTTACATCTGCAATGGCTTCTTGTGTTTTAAGTACCCCATTTTTAATGGCAACAATATTTCCCGCAGGAACTTTAACAAGTTCATCTTGGAATGCCACACTTACAAGGCCTTCATAACAGGCGATGACAAAATCATTTCCTCTGGAAAAAACATTAAACTGTGTTCCTAACACACTTACGATTCCCTGAGGAGTTTCTACACTAAATTTGGAGCCTTTTTTTACTTTAAAATAGGCTTCACCATCCAAAGTTAATGTTCGCTCTTTTTTCCAGTCATTTTTATTATAACTAAGGTTAGACATAGCATTTAGGGAAACTTCGGAAGCATCGGGCAACAGAAAATTTTCTTTTTGTGCAATTTGAGTTGAAAAGGCGGTGTCGCGGTTGTCTAAAAACCAATATCCCGTAAGAATAATAGCTATTACCGCTGCCACACGCATGAACTGTTTCGCAGAAAATAACGGTCTTACTTTTACCTCTTTTTGTGAAAGCTTAGATTGTATCGACTGAAATGTTGCCTCACTATTAAAAGCAGGGGTTTCAAAAGCTTTGGCAGCTTCTGAAATTTTTAGAGAAGCAGCAAATTCCGGGTCGGTTTTTAACACATCCGTTTCAGCCGGTGTAGCTTCACCATTAAGATATTTGTGTAATATGTAGTTTTTGTCCATAATTTTCCATTCCAAATTCAAAACTAAAACAGCTAGTCCGTATTTTACCCTACCTTAATATTTTAAATTCCTTCAATTTCTTCTCGTAAAGATGCTAATGCTTGACTCATTCGTTTTTCAACGGCTTTTACTGAAATATCCAAAATTTCTGCAATTTCAGAATATTTTTTTCCTTCAATTCTATTCAACAAAAATGCCGTACGTTGTGCTTCAGTAAGATTAGCAATGGCATTTTGTAGCTTTTCTTGAAACTCTTTTTCTTGTAACAAATACTCCGGCGATTGTTCATTAATTTTGTTGGGCTGAAGTTGTGCATGCTTCAATACCACTTTTTGATGCGCCACTTCATTTAAAAACATATTATTGGCCACTGTATACAAAAAAGACTTTGCTTTTGCTTCCGGAATAGTTTTACAATTTTGCCAAAGTTTAATAAAAGCTTCTTGCACTAGGTCGCTTGCCTGTGCATCATCACCGCATTTAAAAAATAGAAAGTTAAAAATGGGTTTACCCCAATTTTGGTAAATTTGGTTAAATACTTTTTCGGAACAAACGTTATCCATGTAAGAAATTGCAATTTTCTCAAAGTTAAAAAAAAAACACTAGCCTAGGTAGGGTATCTTTTACTTTATCTGTTTCAGCAATAAACAAACGCAAAAAGCCCTATGAAAAATTTAATTAAAATTCATTTTTTAGCTCTTTTATCTCTTGTATTACTATTTGGTTCATGCCAAAAAGAAGATAAAGAGCTTATCGATGAGACCAATGAACAAGAAACTTTTACGGTTAACTCTGCTATTACCAACCTACTTCGAAGTGCATCGCAAAATAACGGCACACAGGACAATCTTATCGATGGCAGCGACTGCTTTTCGGTAGTATTTCCTATTGAAGTTTATGCCAACGGTCAAAAATTAGTGTTACAAACTATTAATGATATAAGCTTAGTAAAAGCTGTTTTTGACCAATTCCCCAGTGATACTGATACACTGGAAATTGTATTTCCTATTGATTTAATGACGGAAGACTTTTCAGTAATAACAGTGAATAATCAAACCGAGTTTAATTCGGCTATTTCAGATTGTGTAAACAGTATTGCTGACACCTATGCTTGTGTGGATTTTGTCTATCCTATTAGCTGTTTTATTTACAATAATAACAACGAGCAAACCGGAGCCATTACACTTAATAGTGCCTATGAGTGGTTTGAATACCTTATCTATTTGCAAGAAGGTATTTATATTGCCATAGATTACCCTATGAGTGTTGTGGTAAATGGGCAAACTATTTCAGTAAATTCTAACCAGGAATTGGCAAATGTTATTTCTCAAGCCGATTGCAGTAATGATGATGGCGGTAGCACCAATCCTACCGATTTTGAAAATTATATCACTACCGGGGTTTGGTATGTTACCTATTTCTTTGATGATTATGATGAAACCTCAGATTTTGCTGATTATGAATTCAGTTTCGCCGTAGATGGTTCAGCAGAAGCTACCAATAGCACGGGAACTACTCCTGGAACTTGGGACTTTTATGTAGATAGTGGTGTTGATAAAGTAGATTTATATTTTGGAACCGTAAGCCCACTGGATGAAATAGATGAAGATTGGGAAATTCTGGAAGCCACCAATGATATTATTAGGCTGAAGCACATTAGTGGAGGCGATGGAAGTGTAGATTTTCTTACCTATGAAAGAACACCCTATAGCGGAGGCGGTGGAAATAATACCAACCCTTTTATTGAAAACCTTGTAAATGGTTCTTGGTACATTAATTTGTTGAATGACGATGGGAACGATGAAACTTGTGATTATGTAGAATATGAATTTGTCTATAACCTAAACGGAACGGTTACAGCGACCAGTTCATCAAACACTAAAAATGGATTTTGGACAGTAACCGATAGCAGCAGTGGATTAGATTTAGTATTGAATTTTGACCTCAGCGGAACCAACGATCCTTTTGAAGACTTAAATGACGATTGGGACGTGACAAACTATGATGCCACTATCATTCAATTAATGGATATAAGTGGGGGAAATGGTGGAACCGACTATCTTGATTTCGGCAGAAACCCTCACACAGGTTGTGGCGGTGGAGGTCAAAGCCTTTCAGATATTCTTTTAAATGGCCCTTGGTATGTGCAAACCTACTTAGATGATGGTGTAGATGAAACCTACGACTACTATGGGTACACCTTAACCTTTAACAGTGGGGGTACTGTTGTGGCAGCTAATGGAAGCAATACCTTCAATGGAACTTGGAGCGTTACTACTTCCTCAACACCAGATTTAATCTTAGATTTTGGTACCCAAATTCCTTTTGAT
>JAWKMR010000007.1:0-207860 GCA_041392125.1 Flavobacteriaceae bacterium
ATGTCTTATTTTTTGTAGGAAGTTTATTGATTGGAGATGTAGCTTTTAATTTATTATCAATTTGGTTTCCTGAAAATAATAATTTCCATTACTGGCAGATTTTAACTCATATGTTTATGCATAGTAAGGACTTTATATTACATATTGTCTTTAATATGTTTGCATTATATATGTTTGGTAGTCCATTAGAGACTATTTGGGGGAGGAATAAATTTATCTTTTTTTATTTTTCATGTGGCTTAGGATCATTGTTATTGACTATCGGTATCGATTATTTTAATTTTGAATCAATCTTAAATATTCTCTCAGAATCTGGATTTAGTAAGTCTCAAGTGATTGAAACTATGAATAGTGATAAGTATTATCCTATTTGGAAAGAAATTTTGGGGCAAGAAAAATTTCAACAATTATTTCAAATTTTTCATGGAAATGCACTAGGTGCATCGGGTGCGATAATGGGTTTATTAGTTGCATTCGGAATATTCTTTCCTACTGTCCCACTAATGTTAATTTTTTTGCCAATTCCAATTAAAGCAAAATATTTTATTCCAATCTTACTATGTTACGAGATAATAGCAGGATTTACTGGAGGTACTACAATATTTGGTGTTAATGTTGGACACTGGGCGCATGTAGGAGGAGCATTGACTGGAGCAATTATGGCTTACTACTGGAAAAAGAATAGTTTTAACGATCGCCGTTGGAATTAAATGACGCAGGGAAGTCTTTCATATCAATTTAAAACGGCAGACATTATTACCAAGCTTATTGTTATTAATGCTGTTGTCTTTTTGGTACTCATTATTGCCTCCGCGTTATTTCAATGGAATATTAATACACTTACCCAGTGGTTTGTGTTACCGGAGTCTTTCTCCCATTTTATCACCCAACCCTGGTCACTTATTACCTATAATTTTATTCATACGGGTTTTTGGCATATACTTTTTAATATGTTGTGGTTGTATTTTTTTGGAAGGTATGTTACCAATCTTTTTTCCGAACAGCGATTTTTAACCATCTATCTTTTAGGCGGAATTGCCGGCGGAATTTTATACATAATCTCCTATAATATTTTTCCGGCTTTCGCACTTCAAATAGGAACATTACAGGGTGCATCTGCTGCCGTCATGGCATTGATGGGCTTTTCGGCAACATATTCGCCTCATGCACCCATAAGAATTTTTACAATCAATCTGAAGCTTTGGCATGTTGCCTTATTTTTTATCGTTTGGAATTTGGTAAGCCTTTCTACGTTAAAAAATGCCGGAGGGATATTGGCACATCTCGGAGGAGCCTTTTTTGGCTATGTGTATGCCAGACAATTATTAAAAGGCAACGACATAGGAAGTGGGTTTGAACGACTTTTAGCTCTTTTTCTGAGGGTATTTAAGCCTAAGAAGAAAAAACCTTTCAAAAAAGTACATAGAAACAAGACAACACAAAAGCCCTCGCAACGTTTTAACAAGGAAACAAAAACCGATTACCAAAAGCAAGTAGACCAAATTCTGGATAAAATAGGGAAGAGCGGTTACGAAAGTCTTACCAAAGAAGAAAAAGATTTTTTGTTTAAAGCAGGCAAAGAAAACTAAGCAGAAACAGATTCATGTTTAAATTTCAATTTTTGGGGAAATTGTTTTTTTGGCTCAACATTGTTGCAGCCCTTTTGTTATTTGTATCTTTTATTCTCCCTTTTTTACCTCCTTCTTCGTTTCCTACACTTTCCGTTCTGAGTCTTGCTGTTTCTCCGCTCATTTTATTGAATTTATTGTTTGCAGGATACTGGCTTTTTCGTTGGAAAAAGCGATTTTGGTTCTCGGCTTTGGTACTAAGTATTTCATACTTTTTGCACACCTCTTTTTTTGAACTTTCTTCGGAAGGTGATGCTTCCGAATATTCCCACTCGTTAAAAGTTATGAGTTATAATGTTCGACTTTTTAATGCCTATGAAAAAAATCCGGAAGAAGCAGAAGTGCAACAATCTATAGCAAATCTATTAAAACAAGAACAGCCCGATATAGTTTGTATTCAGGAATACTATCTTCCCAATAAGGCAGATTTCTCTTCGTTTCCTTATCAATACATACATTTTAAAGACAGTACACATAAATTGGGACATGCTATTTTTTCAAAATATCCAATTGTTTCAAAAGGTGCTTTTGATTTTGAAAAAACCTATAATAACTCCATTTTTGTAGACCTACAAGTTGGAAGAGATACGCTACGAGTATATAATTTACACCTTCAGTCTTTGGGAATATTACCTACGGTAGATTTCCTTCAGCAGCGAGGTACCGAAAAAATTAAAAAGCGTATTTCACAAACTTTTGTTCAGCAACAACAGCAAGTTGATACCATTTTGAACCACAAAAAAGGATCACCGCATCCTATTATATTTGCCGGAGATTTTAATAACACAGCCTTTTCATATATCTATAAACAACTGAAGGAAGGTATGAAAGATACTTTTCAAGAACGAGGTAATGGCTTAGGAACCAGTTTTTATTTCAATAAATATCCTATGCGAATTGATTTTATTTTAGCTTCGGAAACGCTGGAAGTAATTACTTTTAATAACCGAAAGGAATCTTTTTCAGATCATTATCCTATCATTTCTACGCTAGCTTGGTAAGGAAAAATCAATTACTTGATTTTCTAAATAATGAACTGCGTTGGGGCCCTCATTAAATAATAAATCCAATACTGAAAGATTAGGTAAAAATCCATGTTTTTCCTGCAATACTTGCTGGTAGGGAGTAAAAGGGAAGTCGGGCTCTGTTTTAGCTTCTACCAAATAGCGTAAGTCTTTTTCTTTAGGATTTTTTATATATTCATTTGAAAAAGAGAAGCGACAAGGAATTTCCATGATTTCGCAAAGTACTTCAAAAATTTTCAAATTCAGTTCCAAAAGATTTTCTACAGAGTCTTTAAAAAGAGGCTCTAAGTCGTCTTCATAATATTCAAAAAAAGGAGAGGTTCGGTAGGCTGTTTGCAACGATTTCCAGTGTTGTGATTGCCACGGAAAACTATTTTCAATACATACTTCTTTGGTTTTTTGACGCTCTCCATTTTTGGAATGTTTCACAGGTACATTGAGTGATAACTTTCCATTGGAATGCGCAATATAAACTCTATTGCGATAGGTTTGTTTTTGGTAATTGTCTTCTATCTCAAATATAATTTCCTTAGCCTTTGTAATAGCTATCATATGCGAGACGCTTGGAAAATAAGTAGGGTGAACAAGAATCATAGGGAACGAATTCTTATTGCGATTTAGCTTTCTTCTTTTTTCTGAAAAAATTAAAAATAAACCATACTGCCAATACAATTAAAAAGTATTTAAAATAGGAAACCGGAGTTCCACTTCCGCCCACCGTGGTGAAAAAGCGCTCCCATCTTCCACCGCGGCCAATGCCGTTCTTCCAGCTCATCCACACAAAAACGGGTTTCCCCACCACGTGATTAAATGGAACATACCCCCATGTACGGGCGTCCTGAGAGTTATCACGGTTGTCTCCCATCATCCAATAATAATCCATTTTGAAGGTGTAATTTGTAATAGGCTCGCCATTTAAAAGTACTTGTGTACCCGATTGAGTAATTTTATTGTCAATTCCTAATTCGGTTCCTTCATAGGTTTCAATAATTCGTTTATAAAACGGAAGTGTTTCCGGAGTAATGGCAACCGTAACTCCCGCTTTTGGAATGTAAATAGGTCCAAAGTTGGTATTATTAAAAGCATAGTTTTGATTGTAAGGAAATATATTTTTGTCCCAAACGCCTTTTTCATTTTTTACTTGAACAATGGTATCTAACGAAGGGTAATTTTTGAATTTAGCCAACGCATCATCCGTCATATGGGCTGAAAAAACAGTGTATTCTCTATTCATCGGATACACATCGGTAATGTCGTAACGTTCAGAAAGATAGTTAGGATTTAAGGGTTGTGAAGTTCGAAATTGATACCCAAACTGAAGCTTAGCTCGTTCAGGTAATTCGTTTTGTTTTCCGTTAATAAAAACATAACCATCTCTCACTTCCAGTGAATCCCCGGGTAATCCTACACAGCGTTTTACATAATTCGATTTTTTATCAATAGGCTTTTGAATACTCCCACGCATATAGCCAGGACGAATATCAATAAGCGTATCTACAGGCCAGTTGAAAACCACTATATCGTTACGTTCAACGTCTTGAAACCCGGGAAGTCTAAAGTAGGGTATCTGCGGTTTGCTTACATAGGATTTTGATTTTGTTAAAGGAATACTGTCATGCAACATAGGTAGTGCTATCGAAGTCATCGGGACTCTTGCACCATAGTGAAACTTACTAACAAATAAATAGTCGCCTACTAATAAAGTTTTTTCCAAAGAGGAAGTAGGAATGGTGAAGGGTTGCATAAAATAGGTGTGCACAATAGTGGCGGCCACTATGGCAAATAAAATAGAACTAACCCATTCTCCCGAAGAAGATTTTGGCTTTAAACTTCGGTCTTTAACGTATTGTAGTTTTTGGGTATAATTAATGAAAAAGATATAAAACCCTAACGTGATTAATACCAATAATGTGTCTTTGGGTTTATTAAAACCAAAGCTTCTAATAGTTTCTACCCAAATTACGGGAAACATAATTAAGTTTACTATAGGCACAAATAACAATAGTACCCACCACCAAGGGCGGTTCATGATTTTCATAAGTACTACAGCATTATAAACGGGAACAGCGGCTTCCCAAGCGTTACGCCCAGCGGCAACATATAATTTCCAAGTCCCTAAAAAGTGAATGACTTGAAGTATCAAAAAAAATAAAAACCAACCAGTTACTGTCATAAGTTATATTTTTACGGAAGGTATCCTTCCAGCCCTTTATAAAAGGGAGTTATTTTAAATTTAAAACATCTTTCATGGTATATACTCCTTTTTTCCCAATGAGCCATTCGGCTGCGAGAATAGCACCAAGTGCAAAACCATCGCGACTATGGGCTTCATGAGCAATACTAATGGTATCGATAGTGGAATTATATTCCACACGGTGAAACCCTTTTACATCTCCTTCACGAAATGCGGTAATATTCAATTTATTTGGATCTTTTGAATCCAATTCCCACTCATTAAATCCGGAATGTCGTAAAATGCCATCTGCTAATGAAATAGCTGTCCCACTGGGTGCATCTTTTTTTTGCACGTGATGGGTTTCTTCTATAGAAGGAATATAGTCTTTCCAAGGTTGCATAAGATGGGCTAAATATCCATTCAAATTAAAAAAAAGGTTAACTCCAATGCTGAAATTTGACGCATAGATAAAGCTTCCGTTACACTTTTCACAGGTATTTAAAATTTCATTGTAATGTTGGGTCCACCCGGTAGTGCCACTTACCACCGGAATTTTATTTTCAAAACAAAAAGAAATATGAGAAACGGCAGCATCGGGTACCGAAAATTCGATGGCAACATCGGCATTCATTAGGTCTCCTTCTTTAGTGTCTTGTGTAGCTTTATACACAATTACATGACCTTTTTCCAACGCTAATTTTTCAATCGTTTTTCCCATTTTACCGTAACCGAGCAACGCTATTTTCATTTTAAACTTACTTTTAATGAGATACCATAATTGGGTTGCGAATTTAAGGGATCAAAATCTATATTAGGTTGTAGCGTCAGGTCTTCACTAATATTATATTGACGTAAATGTGCATCTACATTGGCATCAAGAATGTTCAATAAATAAAAACCCAGGGATACCATCATACTTATATTTCTTTTTCTACTGGAAGTCTTCTGTGCATCAATGAGTCGGTCAGTAGAAACCCCTTGAAACTCGTCATCTTCGAAACCGGCTAGTCTTCTTTTATAAGCATCTCTAAAGCGATTATAATCTTTCGTGTTTTTGGTATAGAAATAAACACCAGTTCCTATTCCAGCATAAATGATAGGAATTTTCCAATACTTTTTATTGTAAGCCTGTCCCAGTCCCGGTAACACAGCAGAATAAAATGCCGCTTGCGCCGGTGCCAAAGGGTTGTATTCATCTTTAGGAGTAAGACTGTCCTTTGCAATCACTATTTTTTCTTCTTTAACCGATAGACTGTCTTGAGCAAATACAGACAGGCTTCCCACTAATAAAAAGATATGGATCAGCCTATTTTTCACTTTTAATAAGGTTCAAAATTCTTTGAAAATCGGCTTCGTTTTTGAAAGGGACTACAATATGCCCTTTTCCTTTTTCGGATGCTTTAATGGAAACATGGGTGTCAAGAAGTGTACGTAATTCGCCAGTTCCCTTTCTGGCAAAATGAGGTAGTTCTTTTACGGTAGAAGCAGATTTTGTTTCCGGATTCTTGAAGTTCCGCACTAAGGCTTCTGTATCGCGGACCGAAAGCGATTGACTAAGCACTTTTTCGTAAATATCCAGTTGCTCACTGGTATCTTCAATATTGATGAGTGCCCTTCCGTGGCCCATAGAGATAAAGCCATCACGCATTCCGGTTTGAATAATAGGGTCTAGCTTTAATAATCGAAGGTAATTGGTTACGGTAGAGCGATTTTTCCCAACGCGATCGCTCAAAGCTTCTTGGGTTATCTGAATCTCTTCGATTAGGCGTTGATAAGAAAGTGCAATTTCTATAGGGTCAAGATCTTGGCGTTGAATATTTTCTACAAGAGCCATTTCCAGCGACTCTTGGTCGTTTGCAATACGAATATAGGCAGGAATTGTTTCTAACCCAATCAATTTTGATGCACGAAAACGACGTTCCCCACTTACTAATTGGTATTTATTGAAGGCTATTTTCCGAACGGTGATAGGCTGAATGACCCCCAATTCCTTAATAGAAGAAGCCAATTCACGAAGCGTTTCTTCGTTAAAGCTGGTGCGAGGCTGAAAAGGATTGACTTCAATGGAAGCCAGTTCCAGTTCTACAATGCTTCCCACGACCTTATCGGCATTTTTATCTTCTACAGACTTTATGTCGTTAGCTGGATCTTTCAGTAATGCTGAAAGGCCACGTCCTAAAGCCTGTTTTTTTGTTGCTTTCGCCATAAATCATTAGCTGTTTTTTTCTATTAATTCCTGCGCCAAACTTAAGTAATTATTAGCACCTTTACTATCGGCATCGTAACTAATAATACTTTCGCCAAAACTGGGAGCTTCACTTAAACGCACGTTTCTTTGAATGATTGTTTCAAAAACCATTTCGTTGAAGTGTTTTTTTACCTCTTCCACCACCTGATTTGAAAGGCGTAGGCGCGAATCGTACATCGTAAGCAATAAGCCTTCAATGTCGAGATTTGGGTTGTGAATTTTCTGAACACTTTTAATGGTGTTTAATAATTTTCCGAGACCTTCCAAAGCAAAATACTCACACTGAATAGGGATTAATACCGAATCTGCCGCCGTGAGAGCGTTTAAAGTAAGTAAGCCTAACGAAGGAGCACAGTCTATTAAAATGAAATCGTACTCGTTTTTTAAATCGGAAATAGCTTGTTTTAGCATCGATTCACGATTTTCTTTATCGACTAATTCAATTTCGATAGCCACCAAATCGATGTGCGCCGGAATCAGGTTTAAGTTGGGTGAAGAAGTGGTAATAATTGCTTTTTCAGCCGGAGCGGTATGTTCCAAAAGTTGATAGGTGCCTAACTCAACACTTTCCACATCAATCCCTAAACCCGATGTAGCATTGGCTTGTGGATCTGCATCTATGAGCAGTACTTTTTTTTCTAAAACACCTAAGGAAGCCGCTAAATTTACAGAAGTTGTGGTTTTTCCGACCCCCCCTTTTTGATTGGCAATAGCAATAATTTTACCCATTAATTTTTTGCAAATTATAAACGATAAAAATACGATTAATTATGGGCTTTGAAAAGGATATTTGTTAACAGGGTGTGAACAATTAATGATTCTTTTTGGCTTTAATCATGGCTTCAAGAACGTTCCATAATTCGTCCGGAACTTCCTCTAAAAGATTGAATTGTCCGGCGCCTTTTAACCATTCGCCACCGTCTATAGTAATAACTTCACCGTTGATATAACCGGCAAAATCCGACACCAAATAGGCAGCAAGGTTTGCCAATTCCTGGTGATCACCCACTCGTTTCAGCGGTACTTTTTTAGCCAAATCGAATTTTTCCTTTAAATCGCCGGGTAGTAATCTATCCCAAGCTCCTTTGGTGGGGAAGGGACCCGGTGCAATGGCGTTAAAACGCATGCCGTATTTGGCCCACTCTACGGCAAGAGAGCGTGTCATTGCCAGTACACCTGCTTTGGCTGTGGCACTCGGTACTACATAGGCAGAGCCTGTCCAAGCGTAGGTAGTAACAATATTCAACACTACTTTATGGGTTTCTTTGTGGTCTATCCAATACTTTCCGAAGGCGAGGGTACAGTTTTTAGTACCTTTTAAGACAATATCGATAATGGTGTCGAAGGCATTGCTTGAAAGTCTTTCAGTAGGGGAAATAAAATTTCCTGCGGCGTTATTTAATAAAATATCGACGCTTCCAAAAGTATCTATGGAAGCTTTTACCATGGCTTCGACTTCTTCATAATTGCGTACATCGCATTGTACGGGGAGTACTTTTCCGCCTGTGGCGGCTTCCATTTCAGCAGCTACGGTTTGTAGTTTTTCGAGGTTACGTGAGGTAATGACAATATTGGCTCCTAATTCTAGGAAGTAGGTTGCCATGGCTTTACCTAGTCCGCTTCCTCCTCCTGTTACTACAATGGTTTTTCCTTTAAGAGCGTCGTCGCGAAGCATTTTTTCTTTTAGATTCATAGTATTTTCTTTATTCTGAAGTAGTGTCTATTAAAATCTCTAATATCTCAATCGCCGCCTCGCTAATCTTTGTTCCGGGACCATAGACGGCTACGGCACCGGCATCGAAGAGAAATTGGTAGTCCTGAGGCGGAATGACACCGCCTACAATGACCATAATATCTTCTCTACCGTATTTTTTAAGTTCTTCTATTACTTGTGGGACAAGGGTTTTATGACCGGCGGCTAGCGAGGAAACGCCTAAGATGTGTACATCGTTTTCCATAGCCTGTTTGGCGGCTTCGGCCGGGGTTTGGAAGAGGGGGCCAATGTCTACATCAAAGCCTACATCGGCATAGCCTGTGGCTACTACTTTGGCACCTCGGTCGTGACCATCTTGCCCCATTTTGGCAATCATAATACGTGGGCGACGTCCTTCTTGTTCAGCAAATTGGTCTGCTAATTGCCTTGCTTTTTCAAAGCTTGGGTCTTTCTTTATTTCTTTACTATACACACCGCTAAAGGATTTTATTTGTGCTTTGTACCTCCCAAAAGCCACTTCCAATGCATCACTAATTTCGCCTAAAGTAGCTCTTTCTCGTGCTGCTTCTACCGCTAAAGCTAATAAATTTCCTTCACCTGTTTGAGTGCATTGGGTTAATTTTGAAAGTGCTACTGTAACTTTTTCAGAATTTCTTTCTGCTTTTATTTTTGTTAATAGGTTAATTTGCCCTTTACGTACTTTTTGATTGTCTACATCTAAAATCTGCAATGGGTCTTCTTTTTCCAAGCGGTATTTATTCACTCCTACAATAATATCCTGCCCACTATCAATTCTGGCTTGTTTTCTGGCAGCAGCTTCTTCTATACGGAGTTTGGGAATGCCTGCTTCAATGGCTTTGGTCATTCCGCCCAATTCCTCCACTTCTTGAATAAGCGTCCAAGCTTTTTCGGCAATCTCTTTGGTAAGGGATTCTACATAATAGCTTCCTGCCCAAGGGTCTACTGTACGGGTAATTTGCGTTTCTTGCTGAAGAAATAGTTGTGTATTTCTAGCAATGCGTGCTGAAAAATCGGTAGGTAAGGCAATGGCTTCATCTAAGGCGTTAGTGTGTAACGATTGTGTACCGCCAAAAACCGCTGCCGCCGCTTCAATACATGTTCTTGAAACATTATTGAAAGGGTCTTGCTCCGTAAGACTCCAACCACTGGTTTGACAATGGGTACGGAGGGCTAAAGATTTTTCATTTTTTGGGTGGAACTGTTGTACCAACTTTGCCCAAAGCATACGTGCCGCACGCATTTTGGCAATTTCCATAAAATGATTCATCCCAATGGCCCAGAAGAACGAAAGGCGTGGTGCAAAACTGTCGATGTCCATGCCGGCTTCAATTCCGGTACGGATGTATTCTAACCCATCGGCTAGGGTATAGGCCAATTCAATATCACAGGTGGCACCTGCTTCCTGCATATGGTACCCCGAAATAGAAATAGAGTTGAATTTAGGCATAAACTTACTGGTGTACTTAAAAATATCACCAATAATTTTCATAGAGGGAGTAGGCGGGTAGATGTAAGTGTTTCGAACCATAAACTCCTTTAAAATATCGTTTTGAATGGTTCCTGAAAGTGCTTCCGGAGCAACGCCTTGCTCTTCAGCAGCAACAATGTAAAAAGCCATGATGGGAAGCACCGCACCGTTCATGGTCATGGAAACGCTCATTTTATCTAGTGGAATTTGATTGAATAAGATTTTCATATCCTCCACACTATCAATGGCTACCCCTGCTTTTCCTACATCACCAACCACACGTTCGTGGTCACTGTCATAACCTCTATGTGTGGCTAAATCGAATGCGACGGAAAGCCCTTTTTGTCCGGCGGCGAGATTTCTTCTGTAAAATGCATTGCTGTCTTCGGCTGTTGAAAAACCTGCATATTGACGAATAGTCCATGGTTTTTGAACATACATGGTAGCATAAGGGCCCCGAAGATTGGGTGTAATACCCGCTACAAAGTTGAGATGTTCTAAACTTTGTGTGTCTTTTTCTGAATATTGCGACTTAATAGAAATTCCTTCGGCAGTGGAGATTTCAGTAACTGATTCAAGGTTGTCTGAAGTGAAATTTTTGAGGGTTATATGTGAGACATTTTTTCTACCCATAGTGCTATTTAGATTCCGGTAAATCGTAATTAATGAGGTATTGATAATAAGCGTCTAACATCATATACATCGCTAAGTAACTGTCGCCTACAATTTTTTGCACATCTACCCGCATGGGTTCGGCTATTTTATCGGGAGCTAAATAGTTTACTTTACGCAGACTTAATAGTCGTGCTTTTATGTCTTGATCTGAAATATTTTCAAAAAGGCAGTTTACATAATCGCTGTGATAATTAAGATTGGATTTTGTATTTCCAATGTTCCAAAGGCCATCAATTTGTTTTAACTTTTTTAAAAGTTGGAGGGAATGCGGGGATACAATTTCATCAAATTTTGCCTCACCTGAAAAGCCAAAATAGACAAAGTTCATATAGCCCTCTATATAGTAATTTGGAGTTCCTTTTTTATACTCACGATTTTTATTATAGTAAGCGCCTATATCTTCTTGAAAACTGTACAAAGCTTCATGCATTAGGGCCTTATCTGCCCCGGGGCATTCTACCAACTGGGGTTTGTCTTGGTATTTGTATTCTAAAGGTTTTTCGCAGCTAAAACATGCTGCTGCTAAAAGAGTAACCACTAAAAATTTAAATACTTTCATGTGCTAATCGATTTTTTTCAATGTTTTCTGAAATTCTTTTTTCTATAATAGGTTCAATGATGGTTTTTCGGGGTTTTGTTTTTACAAAAGGATATAATTCTAAATTATGAGACATAGTATCTTCTTGGTTTTGGTACTTGTTGGTTCCAATCAAAATGAGCTTCCCGGTATCGAACCATTCTTGTTCCTTTTGGGCACTTTCCTTAATTTTTTTCTGAATAGTACCTTCTTTTAGTTGTTTTAAAAACCCGCCTCCTTTTTCAATATCTTTAAAAATGTCCAAAGCCTTTTCGGCAATTTCTTCGGTTAATTTTTCAATATAATAACTACCATCTGCCGGATTTGAAACAGTATCGAAATAACTTTCAGCTTTTAAAACGAGAAGTTGGTTTCTGGAAATTCGCTCTCCAAATTCATTGCTTTTATGATACAAGACATCATAAGGAATATTGCAAACAGTATTAGCACCCCCTAATACGGCACTCATACATTCGGTCGTAGTGCGGAGCATATTTACATTGTAATCATAGAGTGTTTTATTTCGCTTACTAGGAATAGCGATTATGTGACAAGTTTCTGAAAAACCATATTCCGAAGCAAGCGTTGCGTACAATAACCGAAGGGCTCTAAGTTTGGCGATTTCAAAAAAGTAGTTACTGCCCACACTTATTTTAAAAGTTATTTTAAGTGTTTTATGATGCTGAAAATGATTTAAATATTCATTGGCATGAGCCACAGCATAGGCTAATTGTTGCGCGATATTGGCCCCTGCATTTTGGTATAATGAAGTATCTACACTTAATATATTTTCAGAAGGATTTTTTGAGATGATTTCTTCTAAAATTTGATGGTCTTTTTCCAAAGAGTGAAACCAATTCCCTTCTCTGCAAAGGTGCCCGATAAGGTCTAAATTATAGAAAACAGTGGCTTTTTTTGATTGTAGCCATGGAATGATTGTTTTTAAAAAATTAGCATCTAAAAACTTGAAATGAAAATAGATAGCCGTTTTTTCAAATGAAAATTTTGAAAATACTTTTTCCAGCGAAAAAGACTTTTCGGCAGTGAGGTACACCGCTTCAGCACCACGATTAATCGCATCTAAAATGAGTGTATTGCTGATGGTTTCATCATCAATAAAAACATGTTGTGCGATAGCCCAATGAGGAGGATGCCCCGGAATAATGGTAACTCCATTTTTAAAATCGTCTTGATGATAAAAAGGGCGTACGTTAATACCTTCCAGACTTTGCCAAACAAGCGTTTCATTATAATCGGACCCCTTAAGGTCTGCTTGTATTTTTTGTTTCCATTGCTTAGCAGAAACCGAATCGAATTCTGAAAAAAGAACGTTACTCATGGTTGTTTTCATTTTTTATACTATCCTCGTGTTGAATAATATAAATATCTTCGTTTTCACGTTTTAAGTAATATTTTTCTCGGGCATACTTTTCAACTTCGTCGCTGTCATTCATTTTTTCGATGAAAGCTTTGTCGTTTTTTATTTCTTCTTCATAAAATTCTTTGCTCTTTTCCAAGGCATCTATATCGTCATTCAATTCTTTATGAATAAAATACGAATTGGTGTCGAAAAAAATCATCCAAACCAAAAAGAGCAAAAATATAAGTACATATTTGTTACTTATAAACCGAAACCACTTGTTCTTTTTTAGTTCTGAAAATTTCATTCAGGTAAAATTACGATAATCTTTGATGAATAATATTCCGAATCAACTTTACGGCTACTGTATTATAACGGTTGGTTGGGATGATGATATCTGCATACTCTTTAGTAGGCTCTATAAACTGCTGATGCATTGGTTTCAACGTACTTTGATAGCGATTGAGTACTTCGTTTAAATCCCTGCCACGCTCTGAAATATCTCTTTTCAACCTTCGTATTAATCGTTCATCACTGTCTGCGTGTACATATAATTTTACGTCGAACATTTCCCGAATTTCAGGATGTGTAAGGATTAAAATTCCCTCTACAATAACTACTTTTTTAGGAAAGGTTTTAAGGGTTTCTTTGGTTCTGTTATGCTCAACAAAAGAGTAGATAGGTTGATCTATGGCGTTACCTTTTCGTAGTTCCTGTAAATGCTGTACCAACAACTCAAAGTCGATGGCTTTGGGGTGGTCGAAATTTATTTTTTCTCGTTCGGCATAGCTTAAATGACTGGTGTCGTGGTAATAAGAATCTTGCGAAATGATACACACTTCGTCTTTGGGGAGTTCTTCCACTATTTGCTGTACAACAGTAGTTTTTCCACTACCAGTCCCTCCGGCAATACCAATAATGAGCATAGATTTTTGTTTGATACAAAGGTAGCAATGATAGTGGAATTATTGTTTTAAAACTTTTGAAACTTCTTCTTTTTTGAAGAATTACATTCAAGAAAGAGGAATATAATTTAGGGTAAATTAAAATAAAATTTTCCTGTTAATTAGGCATCAACCGTACAATACCCTGCGACTCGATCGCAATATAAATATAGCCGTCGGGCCCCATTTTTACATTTCTTACACGACCAATGTCTTCCGCTATTTTTTCTCTTCCAATTACTTTGTTTCCGTCTAATTTTAACAATTCAACATAACTGAATTTAAGAGACCCAACCAATAAAGCTCCTTTCCAATTGGGGTATTTGCTCCCGGTAACAAAATCCATTCCACATGGGGCAATGGAAGGCACCCAATAATGTATGGGCTGTTCCATCCCTTCTTTTTCGGTAATTTCTGTAAATTTTGTACCACTGTAATTAACGCCGTAGCTAATGACTGGCCAACCGTAATTTTTTCCTTTCTGAATAATATTAATTTCATCCCCTCCTTTGGGCCCATGCTCGTGCTCCCAAATTTCACCAGTTTCGGGGTGTTTTACTAAGCCTTGCGGATTTCTATTTCCGTAGGCGAAAATGGCTTTTTTAGCATTTGGGCTATTTACAAAAGGATTATCTTTAGGAATACGCCCATCGTCATGTAATCGATATATTTTTCCACAGTCTCGAGTGATATCCTGAGGGTTGGTATCTCTGTCGCCCCTTTCTCCAATAGAAAAATATACATAGCCATCATTATCAAACACAATTCGGGAACCAAAATGCTGTCCGCTTGTACTATTGGGTTCTGCTTTGTAGAGAGATTCAATATGAGCGAGGCTATTTCCTTCTAATTTTGCACGTATTAACTTTGTGTTTCCGCCATCTCCCGTACCTTCGGTAGCGGCATAGGTAATATAGATCCATCCATTTTCGGAATAATTTGGGTGCAGCGCAATGTCTAAAAGCCCTCCTTGTCCACGATTATAAACTTTTGGGACATTTTGAATTTCTATTTTTTGGCCATTTTTAAAATGAATGATTTCTCCACTTTTTTCTGTTATAAGCATACTACCATCGGGAAGCCATGTCATACCCCAAGGATTACTAAGATTTTCAATTACAGTTTCAATGGTGTATGACGGTTTTGTGTTATCCGAAAGTGCAATTTGTGTTTTATGCGGATTCGTATTACAGGACAAAAAACTTAACAAAAATAGGATTAGAATAAAGGGATTATTCATAGAATTTCTTTTGGTAAAAGATAGCAAAAATGTTTGAAAAAAAATAAAAAGGGATATATTTGCAAACCCAAAACGGGATGTGGCGCAGCCTGGTAGCGTACACGCATGGGGTGCGTGTGGTCGCTGGTTCGAATCCAGTCATCCCGACAAACTAAAGCAAAAAGTTTACGTAGAAAATTTATTTTCTTAAGTAAGCTTTTTTGCTTTTAGTTAAAATTAAAGCATCGCTTTAATTTGCAACAAACCTAAACTCTGGATGCACGAAGTGAATCCAGTCATCCCGACCAAAAAAGCGGAACATTTTGTTCCGCTTTTTTTATACAGTGAGACCTAAATTTAAAAGAATGCATCCGTTTTATTGTAATATATTTGTTCTTCAAAAATCGAAACCCTTAGCTTCATGGAATTTTTATCGAACCCGGATATCTGGATTGCCTTCTTTACTCTTTGTGCTTTGGAAATTGTTTTAGGAATAGACAACCTTATTTTTATCTCCATTTTAGCAGGGAAACTACCCAAAGAACAACAACGAAAAGGACGACAAGTAGGGCTAAGCCTTGCATTAATTATTAGAATTGGACTGCTGTTCTCTATTTCATGGATTATGGGATTAACCTCCGATATTTTTTCGGTATTTAACAAAGGAATTTCTGGAAGGGACCTCATCCTTATTTTGGGAGGACTTTTTTTAATTTACAAAAGCGTGAAGGAAATTCACGAAAAGATGGAATCTAACGAGGAAGCTATTGTTCCGAAGGTAAAAAAGGTAACCTTTCAAGGTGTAGTGACCCAAATTGTATTGATAGATATTGTGTTTTCTTTTGACTCGGTTATTACTGCCGTAGGGATGGCAGATCATATAAGTGTGATGATTGCTGCCGTAATTGTATCCATGATTATTATGATGTTAATTGCCGGGAAACTAAGTGATTTTGTGAACCGTAATCCTACCATTAAAGTATTGGCGTTAAGCTTCCTTTTAATGATTGGAACTGCACTTATTGCCGAAGGAGTCGATTTTCATATTCCTAAAGGATATATTTATTTCTCCATGGCATTTGCTGTTATTGTAGAAATAATCAATATACGAATTGGTTCAAGGAAGGCGAAACCTTAATTCCACACCCAAGTACTATTTTCTTGAATTGTTTTTTTTGAATGAATTTTTGGGAACTGACCATCGTCATATTTTATCCCGGAACTCCACACTAATTTTACTTCATCATAAAAAAACAAACTCATGAAAAAAATACTAGTACCTATAGATTTTTCAAATCATTCGGAATATGCTCTTGAAGTAGCGGCAACACTTGCCAAAAAACACCAAGCAGGAATTGTTGCTTTACACATGATGGGATTGTCTGAAGCCGTTATTAATAAAGAAGATTCGCAAGATATGATGGAAGCTATGTTTTATATGAAATTGGCCGAAAAACGCTTTCATGAATTTTTGGACAAGGATTATTTAAAAGGTATTTCTCTTGAAACTACGGTTCAAAATTATAAGCATTTTAATGAAATTGATAGTGTGGCACACGAGTTTCAGTGCGACTTAATTGTCATGGGCTCTCACGGAAGCAGCGGACTAAAAGAGATTTTTGTTGGCTCTAATACTGAAAAAGTGGTGCGAACTTCAGAAATTCCTGTTTTGGTAGTAAAACATAAAGTGAAAGAAATAGCATTAAATACCATTGTACTCGCTTCAAATTTTGATGAAGAAGGAATTGTAGCTTTCCGAAAAGCAAAAAAATTGGTTGATTCTTTGGGCGCTACACTAAAATTGGTTTTTGTGAATACGCCAGGCGATGGTTTTAGAAGCACCAAAGAAATTTCAGCAAAAACGAAAAACTTTCTGGAAGCCGCCAAAGTGCAAGATGAAATTGATATAACCCAATACAATGCCTATACAGTAGAAGAAGGTGTCTTTGAATATAGTAATAGTATTAAAGCAGATGCCATTGCCATGCCAACGCATGGTCGTAAAGGAATTGCACACTTTTTCTCCGGTAGCATAAGTGAAGATTTAGTAAATCATTCAAGATTGCCTGTAATTACATTGAAAATGTAGTTGTGTGTTTTTAGTTGTTGATGAAAAAGTCGAAGTTTTTAGCTTCGACTTTTTTATTGGGTTTTTAAAAGTTCAATTCCGTTGGAAGTCCCTATTCGGCTTACCCCATTGGCAATATATTCGATGGCTTCCTTCCCGGATTTTATCCCGCCGGAAGCTTTAATTTTAACATGTTCACTAAGAGTGTTTCTTAGTAATGTAATGTCTTTTAACGTTGCGCCACCTATGCCAAATCCTGTAGAAGTTTTTACATAATCGGCTCCAGCCTTTTCAGTAATAATACAGGCTAATTTTTTTTCTTCATCGGTAAGATAGCAGGTTTCAATAATGACTTTTAAAACCTTATTTCCAATCGCTTTTTTTACGGAAGCAATTTCTTCACGTACGTTTTTGGTTAATCCGGCCTTCAAAAAGCCAATGTTTATGACCATGTCTATTTCATCGGCTCCTTCTTGAATGCATTTTTTTGCTTCACATACTTTTGCTTCAGCACTCATGCTTCCTAAAGGAAAGCCAATGGTAGCGGCTACTTTTACACGCTCAAATTGTAATAATTCTGCTACTAAATGTACATAGCAGCTATTTACACAAACCGCATAAAATTGATGTTCAATGGCTTCAGCACATAGTTTTGAAATATCTTTTGGTGTTGCCGTAGCCTTTAAAAGGGTATGATCTATAAATTGATTAAGCAACATAAATTAATAATGACTTTGAATGAGTTGCACTAACTCATGTTTTTGTAAAACGCCGGATTGCCTCCACACTTGTTTCCCGTCTTTATAAAGAATGAGTGTTGGAACTCCCATTACTTGATACTTTGTGGCAAGGGCTTGGTTTTTATCGACATCAATTTTTATAATCTTTATTTTGTCGCTAAGCTCGTCTTTTACCTGCTTTAATATAGGAGCGAGCATTTTGCATGGGCCGCACCAATCGGCTGAAAAATCGACCAGTACTAATTTTTGGGAGGAAATGATGTTATTAAAATTACTCATAATTAAACTTTCAGCGGATTTAAATTATAACGCCTTAACACAGGTAATAATTTTTCCAATGGGACAATAATGGAATATTCTCCTGTATAAGCAGGACAGATAACACAATCTTCAAAATAAAATTCTACCGAACGATCATCTACCACAAAATTGTTTTTGTATTTAAAAAAGTCGTCTTGTGTAACTTCCCAACAATCATAAAAGAGTTCTCCTGCGTTTATTTTTTCAAAGATAGTTTCATTTACAATTTTCCGAAGCGCTTCTTCACTTCCTTCACTAAAAAAATCTTCATATTTCATAAAAACGCCGCGTTCCAAATCGAAATTTAAACAATCAAATGTAAATGATGGATGCATGGCACCGCTGTAATAATTTTCTTTATAAAAAAGAACACTTACCAGTTGTTCGTTTACATTATAAATTTTGTAGTTAACAATACGTTTTTCTCTGGTTTGGTGTATGCGTAAGGTATCGCAAAGCAACTCTTTATCTTCTAGAATTTGAGCTTCCACTTCCTTTATGTTCAGGTACTTTTTTGAGATAAACTCATTAAAATTAGCATAGGTAGGTTTTAGATTTTCGTTTAAAAAGGGATATTGAAAATCTAAAACATAAAAGTCGTTTTCTTTATAAAAGTCTTTATCCATAAGTAGTTTTTCAAGCTCTTCTTTTTCGTCGGGTTTTTGGATTAGTTCCTTTCGTTTAAATTCAATTTTTTCAAGTTGTTGAATATCTTTTTCGTTTTGGGTAAGGTTAACAGAGTCTATTACTTGGTCTTTTTTTATCTCGACATCTTCAAATAGAGTTTCTTTTTTTGAATCGTTTTTGCAAGCAAAAAGAATTGTTGCTGCTATCATGTATAGAAATATCTTTTTCATCATTAGATTATTTTTTAAATAATAATTGAATTTTACCAAGCAACATTAATTCACTTTTGTTTTTCCCGGAAAAGGCATCGGCAATAGTACTGGCTGTTTTTAGTATTAATTCTTTTCGTTTTGTGGTAAAAAGCGTAGGGTGCTCTTTATAGAAATCTTTAAAACTTTCGAAACAACTATTTGCATCTAAGCTCTCATAATCCAGCCAATCGAAAACAATTTCCATTTGGTAGGAAGCATCAACGCCGTATTCGTCCTTAAAATCATCAAGATTTTTCCAATACTTAGATACCATGGTATGCAAGGCTTCATATTCACTTTTTCGAATGACTTTATCGGCTGCTGCAACGGCAAAAAAAAGCTCTCCCGTTTTTTGATAAAATTGCAACTCATTTTTGTTAAGATGTTCCATAATGTGGGAATTTTAAAACTTAAAAGTAACGAACAGTATAATGGTATTTTATGATTAAAATCAGTTCTATTTTTTTACTAAAAATGGCTATTTTTGGGCAATGGACTTCTACGGAAAAGAAAAGGGTTTATTCGATCTTTTAACCGAAACAATTTCTGAAGGAATTGTTATCGTGAATGCTCAGCAACTAATAGTTACCGTAAACGATACTCTTTCGCAACTTTTTGGGTATCAAAAAGAGGAATTGATTAACCGGCCTTTAGAAATTTTAATCCCAAAAAAATACCACCATGGACATCATGCTCAAGTGGATCGATTTCTGAACGATTCTGAAAAACGAATTATGGGGCAAGGGAGAGAACTCTTTGGAGTACGTAAAGATGGTTCATTATTTCCTGTTGAGGTAGGACTTAAGCCTTTTGAGGCCTATGGACATTTATGTGTTATGGCTATGGTAATTGATATTACTCTGCAAAAAAAGCAAGAACAAGAGTTAAAGAATTTGAATAACCAATTGGAAGAGCAAGTATTGAAACGCACTCAAAAGCTTCAGGAAATTGTTGTGCAACTTGAAAATGAAATCGAAAAAAGAAAAGAAGCCGAAAACAAAATAAAAGAATCGTTACGTAAAGAAAGGGAGCTTAATGACTTAAAAACTAAGTTTTTATCTCTCGTTTCACACGAATTTAAGACACCTTTAAGCGGTATTTTATCTTCTACATCACTTATTGGGAAGTATCAAACTACCGAGCAGCAAGATAAACGGGAAAAGCATATAAAAACCATTACAAGCAAGGTAAAATACTTGAATAATATTTTGGACGATTTCCTTTCCGTAGAACGTTTGGAAACAGGCAAAGTCAATTACAAAGTCACTTTGTTTCCATTAAGCAAAGTAATAAACGAAGTAATATATAATGCTAATATGTTACTTAAAGAAGGCCAAATTATAAACTATCCCGAAGGAATTGACGACATAGAAATTAATTTTGATGAAAAAGTATTGGAGCTGGTACTTACCAATTTGGTTAATAATGCTATAAAATATTCTCCGGAAAATACCATGATTAGTTTACAGGTTGAGATTGCCGAAAATTTACTAAAAATAACTGTTGCCGACCAAGGTATCGGGATTCCGGAAAAAGAACAAAAGTTTATATTTAACAGGTATTTTAGAGCAGAAAATGCCTTGTTAAATCAAGGGACAGGCATTGGCTTAAATATAGCCAAAAGTCATTTGGAAAACCTTGGTGGAGGTATTACTTTTACAAGCGAAGAAAATAAAGGAAGCTCCTTTATAGTCGAAATCCCAATGAACATTAGCTCATGAGTACCATTCTTATTATTGAAGACGACATTGCTTTACGGGAAAATACGGCAGAATTGCTCGAACTGGAAGGCTATAAGGTTATTACCGCTCCTAATGGTAGAATAGGCATAGAAAAGGCATCTAAAGAGCTTCCACAACTTATTATTTGCGATATCATGATGCCCATAGTAGATGGGTATGGAGTTCTGGAAAAATTATCGCAACAACCGGAAACACAGCATATCCCATTCATTTTTTTATCGGCCAAGACAGAGCATAAAGAAATACGGAAAGGAATGGATTTGGGAGCCGATGATTACCTCACAAAACCCTGCGAAGAACAAGAACTTATTAGCGCTATTGAAAGCAGATTGGCTAAAGCCGAACTACTTTCCAAACAAATAGAAGCGCAGCTGGCAACCGATACTCCTGAAGAGGGCTTGCGAAACTTAAATGAACTAAAAAACTTTTTTGATGACAATGGTGAAATTCTTTCTTTCAGTAAGGGAGAAACTATCTACAAAGAAGGAAAGCACTCCAACAATATTTATCTAATTTTAAAGGGCATTGTTAAAACCCATAAAATGGATGAAAGCGGAAAAGAACTTATTACAGCTTTGTATAAGCCCGATGATTTCTTAGGCTTTACCTCATTTGAAGAAAATGTACCTTATCAAGAATCTGCAACGGTTGTTGAAAGTGTTGAAGTAGCCGTTATCTCTAAACAGGATTTAAAAGAAATCTTGGGAAAAAGTAAAGATGTAACCTTAGAACTGGTAAATGTTCTTACCGAAAATCTTTCTGAAATAAAAGATCAATTATTGCAAATGGCGTATAGTTCTGTTCGGAAAAAAACGGCACAAACCATCCTTCAATTTGTTAAAATTCTGAATAAAAAACCACACGAAAGCATTAAAATTTCCAGATACGATTTAGCCAATGTCGCTGGAATTGCCACCGAAAGCTTAATACGCACACTCTCAGGTTTTAAAAAGGAAGGACTCATAGAAATTGAAGGAAGAAATATAAAAGTGCTCGACATAAAATCCCTTCAGCGAATGGAATAATCGTGTAAACTGATATTTGTCATTCTTTCTCCTACTTCCCCCTTTTATTTTTGACCTTGAAACTAAAAGGTATGCAACGGATTCTTTTTCCAACCGATTTTTCTGAAAACTCGTGGAATGCCATACAATATGCTTTTGCCTTTTTTCAAGGGAAATCAATAGATTTTCATTTTTTGCATGTAGGTTTCCAGACGACTGCAGAAGACCTTAAAAACGATTTGCACGCCCAGGGAGTCTCTTTAAAAACTTCAGAAACTAAAGGGATACTTTCAAAACTGATTGATTTAAAAGAAAAAATTCAGTTACTCTTTCCAAATCACAAGCATCGTTTACATACACATTTTGAAAATACTTTATTTATTGAAGGAATTAGAAAGGTTGTTAAAAATGAAGAAATAGATTTCATTATTATGGGAACCAAAGGCGCATCGGGAATTAAAGAAGCAACTTTGGGAAGCCATGCCGGGGCGGTAATTACTCGCGTAAAATGCCCAACCCTCATTGTTCCGGAAAAAGCAAGTTTTCAAAATCCGGCAACTATTGCGTTCCCCACCGATTTTAATTTGCCCTATAAAAATAGGGTTTTAAAAACACTGCAAATTTTTGCAACATATCATCACGCTACCATTAAGATCTTACGAGTGGTTAGAAAAGGAGGATCGCTTGAAGAAGATCAATTAAAAAATAAAGAATTTTTAACCGACGCTTTGCAAAATAACCCTCATAGTTTTCATTGGATAGAAAGTCCGGAACTAGAGAAAGGACTACAAAATTTTGTAGATTCTATGGAGATAGACATTATTGCCATGGTAGGTAAAAACCTTAATTTCTTTCAACGTTTACTCTTTAAGCCTAAAGTGTCTAAAATAAGCTACCACACAAAAATCCCCTTTTTAGTGCTTCACGAATAAGTGTTATTTTCCCTTATCATCTTTGTAAAGTGCTGATAATTATCATTCTTTTTGATGTAAATATTCTTTAGGTTTGGTAGTATAACAGTATAAATGTATGCGCTATGAAAAAAATATTAATTCCAACAGATTTTTCAAGGAACGCTTGGGATGCTATAGCGTATGCCGTAGATCTATTTCAAAAGATTCCTTGTCAGTTTTACATACTAAATGTCTATGATTTTGCCAATTTCGCCACAGATAACCTTTTGGTTCCTCAATTAGATGCAGCGCTCATTACTTCTTTTAAGGAACGGTCTGAAAAAGGTCTTGAAAAAACATTGCAAAGATTGTCTTTTAGAGACGAGAACGAGGCACACAGTTTTACTACACTTTCTCAACAAAACGAGTTAGTTGAAGCCCTTAAAGAAATAGTTGAGCTAAAAGATATCGACCTAATTGTAATGGGAACCAAAGGAGATACCGATGCTTTAAATGTTGCTTTTGGAAGCAATACAGTTTCAGTAATGGAAAAAATTAGAAATTGTCCCGTATTGGCAATCCCAAGAGATACCGTTTATAGTTCCATTTCTGAAATTGTTTTTCCTACAAGTTTTAAAACGCATTTTAAAAAAAGAGAGTTAAACCATGTAATTGATATTGCAAAAATGACTCATGCTCCTATACGATTTTTACATGTTGAAAAGGAAAGCGAATTAAATGAAGAGCAACTCAATTATAAATCGTTATTAGAGGAATACTTTGATGACGTAACGCATAGTTTTCATTTTATTGAAAGTAAAAACATTAATGAAGCAGTACAAGTTTTTGTGCAAAGTAGGGCAAGTGGAATGATTGCTTTTATCAATAAAAAACACACCTTATTTTCTACCTTGTTTTCTAAACCCATGGTAAAGGAAATATCATTACACGCAAAAGTACCGGTGTTGGCATTACATGACTTTAGAAATTGAGTATGGATACTTCAAGTATAGACATTGTAAAATCCTCTGGCAATGTGGTAAAATTTTCTTTGGAAAAACTAAGGAATTCTTTACGAAGGAGCGGAACTGATGAAAAAACAATACAACAAATTGTTGATACAGTAAGAGATGAATTGTATCAAGGAATTTCTACCAAAGAAATCTATAATAGAGCCTTTGCTTTACTGAAAAAGAAGAAATCCATATTTGCCTCCAAATACAAGTTAAAAAAAGCAATTTATGAGTTAGGCCCTACAGGATTTCCTTTTGAAAGATTTATTGCGGCATTGTTGCAATATTCGGGTTACCAAGTTAAAGTAGGGCAAATATTGCAAGGTAAATGTGTGAGTCATGAGGTAGATGTTGTAGCGAAAAAAAATGGTCAATATCTTGTTGCAGAATGTAAATTTCATAGTGACCCAAGTCGTAAATGCGATGTAAAAGTACCACTATACATCCATTCGCGTTATCAGGATATTTTAGGTTATCCTCTAAAAGAAATGCCTAACGAGGGCTGGGTAATAACCAATACCCAGTTTACCAAAGATGCTCAAGATTATGGCATTTGTGCAGGCTTACATTTGTTAAGTTGGGATTATCCAAAGGATGACGGACTTAAAGACCGCATAGACCGCTTGGGACTATATCCCATTACCGTTTCAACATTACTAACCAATAGGGAAAAGAATTTTCTTTTAAGCCGGGATATTGTTTTGTGTAGGCAATTATACAAAGACAACTTTTATTTAGATCATTTAGGAATTTCAGAAAAAAGAAAAGAAAAAATTTTGAACGAAGTACATATGTTATGTAATTATTAAATCATGAGGAGGGTAAAAATTCATTTTTTAGGCGCATCTGGGACTGTGACAGGTTCAAAATACCTATTAGAAACACCAGCGCTTACAATAATGATTGATTGCGGTGTTTTTCAAGGCTTGAAAGAACTACGGTTGCATAACTGGGAAAATATTCCTTTTGATGTTTCTAAAATTAATTTTGTACTGCTTACACATGGTCATTTAGACCACACCGGGTATTTGCCTAGACTAGTACAACAAGGATTTACCGGGAAAATTTTAGGAACTGCTCCAACGTTAGATATTACTGAAATAATACTGCGAGATAGTGCGAAAATCCATGAAGAAGAAGCCGAAAAAGCAAACGAAGAAGGGTATACTTCACATAATCCCGCTTTGCCATTTTATACTACCGATGAGGTTTTAAAAACACTCCGTTATTTTGAGAATATTGAGAAAGATACTTGGATTACACTTTCTGAAAACATACAAGTCCGGTTTTTATATAATGGACACATTATTGGCTCAACCTATATTGAACTTCAAATTTTTGAGAAAACCTTTGTTTTTTCAGGAGATGTAGGGAGAAGAAACGATCCGCTTTTATTTCCGCCACAAAAACCCCAATGGGCAGATTATCTTTTTATGGAAAGTACCTACGGAAATAAACTTCATCCCAAAGAAAATATTTCCGAAAAATTAACAGAATTAATCCATAAAACCATTCATAATAGAGGAACACTTATTATCCCTTCTTTTGCAGTGGAACGATTGCAAGTGTTGATGTATTTGTTATGGAAATTATATCAAAAAAATGCCATTCCCAAAATCCCAATATTTATTGATAGTCCTATGGGAAACAATGTAACAAGTGTTTTTGAAGAATTTACCCATTGGCATACCCTTGATGCTTCACAAACAAAAGCCATAAAAAAGAGGATGCACATTATTACTTCTTATAAAGAAACGTGGGAAACCATCGACGACCCACGTCCTAAAGTAGTGATTGCAGGTAGCGGAATGATAACTGGGGGAAGGGTATTAACCTATTTAAAACAGCTTATCGATAGACCATCAACTACCCTATTATTAGTTGGCTTTCAAGCCGAGGGAACTCGTGGGAGACAACTGCTGGAAGGCGCTCACGAGATTAAATTCTTTGGTAAGTATTACCCGGTAAAGGCATCGGTGCATCATCTGGAGAGCATGTCTGCCCATGCAGATCAAGCCGATTTATTAGATTGGATAAGTGAGATTAAAAATATTCCGGAAGAAGTTTTTTTAGTCCATGGCGAACCTGGAGCAAGCGATGCTTTACGAGTAAAAATTCAAGATATTTTTGGCTGGAAAGTAAACCTTCCCAAATTGTATGAAACTGCTGAAGTAATGGTGTAAATTATTGAAAAATTGACATTTATCATTTTTAATTTACTCGTTTAAAATTACTTTTCGTGTTTAATTTTTTTAAAAATAATGTTATGAAAAAGGTACTTTTTTTAGGAATTATTTCATTGCTATTAAGCTGTTCTTCAACAAAATTAATTGAAGAATGGAAAAGCCCCGAAACTCCCGTGTATGAATCAAATAAAATATTAGTTATTGGTATGAGCGCAGATACCGAGGTGCGAAGAAACTTTGAAGAAATACTTTCAAAATCGTTAGAAAAAGAAGGCGTAGTTGCTGTGCGAAGTATCGATTTTTTTGAAAATGTATTTCAGGTAGAAGAAAAAACCGAAAAGGAAATGGATTTAATTGAAAAATCGCTTTTAGAAGCAGGTTTCGATAGTGTATTATTTTCAAAAGTAACGGGGTCTGAAGATAAAGTTACTTTACTACAAGCGTATACTAATTTCAATAAAGATGTTTTAAACTTCAAAGAGTATTATATAAGTAATCAAGAAACATATAACAGAAATGAAAGTCAGAATTATAAAATTTACCATACTGAAACTTCTGTATTTTGTATATGTGCCAGTAAAGAACGAGAACTTTTATGGAAAGGCAGTATTGACCTTGTGGCTCCTGAAAAACCAAACAAAGCCATAAAAGACTATGTTCGATTATTAATTAAATCGTTAGAAAAAAACCAGGTGGTAATTGTTGAAGACTAACTACTTTAAAACCAGCAGAGGAACTCTGGTTTCATAACTAAGTTGCGGGGTATCGCTTCCGGAAAAAAGGCGATGAAAAAATGATTTTGGGTGGATAAAAATCACGTGCATATCTACCGGCAAGAGTTGCTCAAAACTACTCACTGCCTCCGGCGTTGGAACTCCTTCTATACTATGATATTCAATATTTGTGAATTCTCCAAAAACTGAATTTTTAGGTACTTCCTTATGAGTATCAAGCTGTAACACCTGTAAGGTAACATTTCTTCCTTGTACCATTTCGGCTACAGGAAGCAAGGCATCGGGATGAAAATCGTCTTCGTCTTTTAAGGTAAATAATAACGAAGTAAAGGTATGGTAGGTATAATTTTCGGGAATCACTAACACCGGAATTTGTATATTTCGTATCACCTTTAACGTGTTACTTCCAAAAATAACTTCGGCAGCGCCGGTAGCCCCATTAGTTCCCATAATAACCAAATCTATGTTTTTAGAATGAATGGTTTGCGCTACCGCGTCTATAAACACATCAAAATCAAAAATCCCTTCAAAAGTATAGGCTTCGGAAGCATATTTCTTGGAATATTCGTTTACCAACCCATCCAGCTGTTCTTTATTGTCTGAAGCAATGGTCGCATAAATAGTGCTATCCATGGCTGATGCCGTGTAAATATCACTAGTGATAAATTCGGAAGCTTTTTGAACATTCAAAAAATAAAATTCCATGGACTTTCCTTTGAAAAACGCCATGGCATACTGAACAGCGTTCAGCGAATTTTCTGAAAAATCGGTAGGTAATAAGACTCGTTTCATCTTTTTTGAATTTTCATAAAGATAGTTGAATAATCTTCCATTTAAAATGATTTTGCTCATAAATTAAAGGTCCACAAGGCTGATATTTATCATAGTTTCATAGGTGTTTCCTTCAGAATTTTGCTTTCAAGTTTAACTAGAACACATGGCTAACTGTTATCATTGTGGAGATTCTTGTAATGGTAGTGAAATTGTACACCAAGAAAAAACCTTTTGTTGCCGGGGCTGTGTTACGGTTTTCGATATTTTAAACGACAATGACCTGTCGTACTATTACGATCTTGAAAAAACACCAGGCACCTCTCCTAAAACCATAGAAAGTAAGTACGATTTTTTGACCAATGAAGCCATTGTAAATAAGCTATTAGAATTTAATGATGGAAATACCCAAATAATTTCCTTTTTAATTCCTACCATTCATTGTAGTTCTTGTATTTGGGTATTGGAAAACTTGCAAAAATTGAATAAAGGAATACGTACCTCGCAAGTAGATTTTCCCAAAAAAATGGTTCGAATTACCTATGCTTCGGAAGAAATTTCTTTGAAAGAATTGGTAACGCTTTTAGCTAAAATTGGGTATGAGCCTTATATTTCTCTGGAAGACTTGGGCGCCAAAAAAAGGAAAACCGATCATACCCTTATTTATCAATTAGGAGTGGCAGGTTTTGCTTTTGGGAATGTGATGTTTCTTTCTTTTCCGGAGTATTTTCAGGTAGAAGAATTTTGGTTAGATCAATTCAAGAATTTGTTCCGTTGGCTCATGTTTGCGTTTTCGG
Organism: Flavobacteriaceae bacterium; assembly: GCA_041392125.1. Taxonomy (GTDB): domain Bacteria; phylum Bacteroidota; class Bacteroidia; order Flavobacteriales; family Flavobacteriaceae; genus Halomarinibacterium. The sequence goes on from JAWKMR010000007.1 coordinate 28,182, forward strand.
TCCCGGTGGTAGTGTATTCGGCTCGCAATTATTTTATTTCGGCCTATAAAGGAATACGTTCCAAAATTTTAAACATAGACATTCCTATTGCCTTGGGAATTACCGTTCTTTTTGTAAGAAGTACACTAGAGATTGTAATGAACTGGGGTACCGGCTTTTTTGATAGCCTCACGGGCTTGGTATTCTTTTTATTGATTGGGAAGTTTTTTCAGCAAAGAACCTATTCGTACCTTTCTTTTGAAAGAGACTACAAATCGTATTTCCCAGTTGCTGTTACTCGAATTTCAGCGAACAATACCGAAGAGCAAATACCTATTTATGATATAAAACCCGGCGACCGACTTCTTATTCGCAATAAAGAATTAATCCCGGTAGATGCTATTATTCTGAAAGGAAATGCCTTAATAGATTATAGTTTTGTGACAGGAGAGGCAATTCCTGTGGTAAAAAATTCTGGCGAAAAAGTGTTTGCCGGGGGTAGGCAAGAAGGAGCTCTTATTGAAGTAGAGGCCATCAAAGAAGTGGCGCAAAGTTATCTTACCCAATTGTGGAGCAATGAAGTATTCTCACACAACAAAGAACATCAATTTCAATCGTTAATAGACAAAATAAGCAAGCATTTTACCATTGGGGTGCTTTCGCTGGCGTTTTTAGCAACCTTGTTTTGGGTTTTTGTAGATGCTTCAAAAGCAGTACAAGTGTTTACCGCAGTACTTATTGTGGCCTGTCCCTGCGCCATTGCATTGGCCTCTCCTTTTACCCTCGGAAATTTATTGCGCATTTTTGGGAACCAACAATTCTATTTAAAGGAAGCCTATATTATTGAGCAAATGGCTGCTATAGATGTGGTGGTTTTCGATAAAACAGGAACCATTACCACCCATGCAAAAAGTAATATAACCTACGAGGGAATACCCCTTACGGAAGCCGAATCTAACTTGCTTACCAGTTCGCTTCGGGCCTCTAACCATCCTCTTAGTAGGGCGTTGTACGATATTTTGAATAAAAATGACATTAAAGTTTTAGATCATTTTGAAGAAATTACAGGAAAAGGAATCATAGCCTCTTACAACAAACAATCGATAAAAGTTGGAGCACCTTCTTTTGTGGATGCTTCTCAGGTGGCAGAAGAAGAAAACAAAACTTCGGTGTATGTAAGTAGCAATAACGATTTTAAAGGCCGTTATGTTTTTCAGAATACGTACAGGGAAGGATTACTAGAGGTATTCCAGAAAATAGGAAAGAACAAAGAAATAGCCATCCTTTCCGGCGATAATGATGGTGAAAGAGGCCGATTGCAAATGATTCTTCCTTCGGGAGCCACTCTATTATTTGAGCAAAAACCGGATGATAAACTTCATTTTATAAAATCCCTTCAGCAACAGGGCAAAAAAGTCATGATGATAGGCGATGGGTTAAATGATGCCGGCGCCTTGGCGCAAAGTGATGTCGGGGTAGTGGTTTCAGAAAATGTGAATGTTTTTTCTCCTGCTTGCGACGCCATTTTAGATGCTTCGCGCTTCTCTTCGTTGCCCGATTTTTTAAAGCTCTCCCATAAAGGAATTCAGGTAATTAAATGGAGTTTTATCCTCTCATTGCTTTATAATTTGGTGGGCTTAGGATTTGCCGTAACAGGAAATTTAATGCCCGTAGTGGCGGCTATTTTAATGCCCCTAAGTTCTATAAGCATTGTTGTTTTTACTACGGTAGCAACCTATTTTTTAGGGAAATCTATTACTAGGAAAGAAAAAAAATGAAACTGATATTTATCATATTTTCAGAATTGTGAGGAGTCTAATTTTACACAATAATTAACCAGAAATGACCATCATTTACATGCTTCTCGCCATTAGTGTTACAGTCGCCATTGTGTTCTTCATTGCTTTTATTATTTCAGTAAAAAAAGGACAATATGAAGATACCTATACACCTTCTGTGCGCATGCTCTTTGAAGATGAAGTGATTAAAGAAGTTTCTGCCGAAAATTCAAAAACCAAAACCGATAACCAATAATTATGGAAGTAGAAAAGTTTTATTACGACAACAAAATCGTTAAAAATTTCCTCTATGCTACCCTTGTGTGGGGTATTGTAGGGATGAGTGTAGGGCTTTTGTTAGCCTTTATGTTTTTGTTTCCAAACCTTACCGATGGTATCTCTTGGCTTAGCTTCGGGCGTTTGCGTCCCTTGCATACCAACGCCGTTATTTTTGCCTTTGTAGGGAATGCCATTTTTGCAGGAGTCTATTACTCGTTGCAACGCTTGTTAAAGGCAAGGATGTGGAGTAAATTTTTAAGTAACTTCAACTTTTGGGGTTGGCAATTAATTATTGTTGCGGCAGCTATTACACTTCCATTGGGAATAACCACTTCTAAAGAATATGCAGAGTTGGAGTGGCCTATAGATATTGCCATTGCTTTGGTTTGGGTAGCTTTTGGTGCCAATATGATAGGAACCATTCTTAAAAGAAGACAGCGTCACCTATATGTGGCTATTTGGTTTTACTTAGCCACTTTTGTTACGGTAGCGGTGCTCCATATTGTAAATAGTATGGAGTTACCGGTAAGTTTCTTGAAAAGTTATTCAATGTACGCCGGAGTGCAAGATGCTTTGGTACAATGGTGGTATGGACACAATGCGGTAGCATTCTTTTTAACAACTCCGTTTTTGGGACTCATGTATTATTTTGTTCCGAAGGCGGCTAATAGACCGGTTTATTCCTATAAATTATCTATTGTTCACTTCTGGTCGTTAATTTTTATCTATATCTGGGCGGGGCCACACCACTTATTATATTCGGCTTTACCGGATTGGGCACAAAGCTTAGGTGTCGCTTTTTCAGTAATGCTGATTGCTCCATCTTGGGGAGGAATGATTAACGGACTGCTAACCTTACGAGGGGCTTGGGACAAAGTGAGAACCAGTCCGGTGCTTAAATTTATGGTAGTAGCCATTACCGGATATGGTATGGCAACTTTTGAAGGCCCTATGCTTTCCCTGAAAAATGTGAATGCTATTGCTCACTTTACCGATTGGATTATTGCACACGTTCACGTAGGCGCTTTGGCTTGGAATGGGTTCCTAACCTTTGGAATGGTCTATTGGTTAGTGCCTAAATTATTCAAAACCAATCTTTGGTCTACTAGATTGGCAAATGCACACTTCTGGATTGGTACTCTAGGAATTATTATGTATGCCTTGCCTATGTATGTGGCTGGTTTTGTGCAAGCGTTTATGTGGAAACAATTCAATCCCGACGGAACGCTTACCTACGGAAATTTCTTGGAAACCGTAAGTGAAATTATCCCTATGTATTGGATGAGAGCTATTGGAGGTTCCCTGTACATAGTAGGTATGGTAATGCTATTATACAACATCGTAGCTACCATTCGTCAAGGAAGTAACGTTACAGATGAATTAGCTGAAGCTGCTCCACTACAAAGAGTGACAAAAAAACGTACCGGAAAAGAGGGGTACCATACTTGGTTAGAAAGACGTCCTGTAAAACTCACTATTTATGCTACCATTGCAATTTTAATTGGTGGAATGGTGCAGATTATACCTTCTTTAATTGTAGACGATTATGTGCCTAAAATCACTAGTGTAAAACCCTATACCCCTTTGGAATTAGAAGGGCGCGATATCTACATTCGAGAAAGCTGTAATGCCTGCCATTCACAAATGGTACGCCCTTTCCGAAGTGAAGTGGAGCGGTATGGTGAGTACTCAAAATCGGGAGAATATGTGTACGATCACCCATTCCTTTGGGGAAGTAAGCGTACTGGTCCCGATTTGTTCCGGGTAGGAGGAAAGTATAGCGATAATTGGCATTTTAACCACATGTACGATCCACAATCTACTTCTTCAGGCTCCATTATGCCATCGTACAAATGGCTTATTAAAAATGAACTGGACAAGTCTATGACAGAGAAGAAAATGAATGCTATGGTCACCTTAGGAGTTCCTTACACAGAAGCGGATATTACTCGCGCTCAAGAATGGATGAATGAGCAAGGAACTAAAATAGAGGAAAACTTATTCAGCGATCCCGACTTTGCTAAAACCTACGAAGCCGATAAAAAATATGCACAAGAAAATGGTGAATCCTTTGTTGAAATGCGAAACCGTGAAATAGTTGCTTTAATTGCCTATTTACAACGATTAGGGACCGATATTAAAGTAAAAACCAACGAAGAAGAAGTAACGCTAAAATAACAGAAAGCCATGTTGAAATTTGTAAAAGGAAATTTGGAAAATATAGATGGGGTAGCCATCTACCCAATTATATCACTGCTCATATTCTTTGTTTTTTTCTTGCTCCTTTTTTGGTGGGTATTTACCGCTAAAAAGGCATACATACAGGAAGTTAGCAATTTACCCTTAGAAAATGAAGACACTAACATTAACCACAATACCATACTATGAAGTCACTAGCATCTTATTTACGAGTAATCGGTTTTATGGTCTTAGCCTTTTTATTAATGGAGTTTACCATAGACTCTGGTGAGCAAATGGCCATAGAAAAATATCCCATTATTTGGGGCGTTTTGGCAATGCTTTTACTTTTTGCCATTGCTGTTGAAATTATTTCTGAAACACTAAAAAGCATTCTATACAGAGGGCTTTCAGAAGAAGCACAGGCAAAATTTCTTGTTTCTGAAAAAGATAGAAAAGCACAGCAATTCTCCGGAATAAAGCGAGTTTACAAAAAACTGGTAGGAGGAAAACCTATTGAACAAGAAGGAGAAATTGTACTGGATCACAATTACGATGGTATTCGAGAGTTGGATAACAAGCTTCCGCCTTGGTGGTTGTATGGTTTTTATATCACCATTATTTTTGGAGCCATCTATTTAGTGCGTTACCATGTGTTTGATGGCACTAAGCAAGCAAAGGAGTTTGAAATTGAAATGGAAGAAGCACGTTTGGCTGTTGAAGAGTACAAGAAAACTGCCAAAGGATTGGTGGATGTGAATACCGTTGAAGTATTAACGGAAGCTTCCGATTTGGCAGCAGGGAAAGCCATTTTTGAAACCAATTGTGTTGCATGCCACAAAGTTGATGGAGGAGGAGGGATTGGGCCTAATTTAACCGATGAATATTGGATTTTAGGCGGCGGAATTAAAAATGTATTCAACACCATTTCAGAAGGAGGTCGTGCCGGAAAAGGTATGGTGCCTTGGAAAACCGAACTTTCGCCTTTAGAAAGAGCCCAAGTAGCCAGTTATGTATTAGGGTTTGCAGGAACTACACCCGCCGAGCCCAAAGCCCCGGAAGGCGACATTTGGGTAAACCCAGACGCTCTGAAAGATACCGAAGAACTTCCCGTTGAAACAATCATAGATTCTACTTCAGTAATAGATTCCACCAGTGTAACTATTACCGTTAGGGACTAATTAACCAAAACCTCCTTTTCAAGAAGGAGGTTTTCAAAAAAAATGCTTTGGAAACACCAGAAGATGAAGTTTTCCGTGATAGTATAGCCACTATCAATAAAGAAGGAAAAAGGGCTTGGATTTATCCCAAAAAACCGTTCGGTAATTTCTACAAATACCGAAAATTAGTAAGTTACTTATTACTTACCATTTTATTGGTTTCTCCGTTTATAAAAATAAAAGGGAATCAGTTCATTTTATTAAATGTTTTGGAGCGACGCTTCAATATTTTTGGATATCCCTTTTGGCCGCAGGATTTTCATATCGTAGTTATTATGATGATTGTGGGTGTGGTCTTTGTCATTTTTTTCACGGTTGCCTTCGGAAGAATTTTTTGCGGTTGGATTTGCCCCCAGACTATTTTTATGGAAATGGTTTTCCGAAGAATAGAATACTGGATTGAAGGCGATAGAGGAAAACAATTGCGATTAGACAAACAACCTTGGGATGCTGAAAAAATTAGAAAAAAAGGGTTAAAATGGTTTGTCTTTTTTATCATTTCATTTCTTATAGCCAATGTTTTTTTAGCCTATTTAATTGGTAGTGATAAACTGCTAGAATACATCTCTGAAGGACCGGCAGAAAATGTAAGCACTTTGGTTTCTTTGTTAATTTTTACGGCGGTCTTTTACTTCATCTTTGCTTGGTTTAGAGAGCAGGTTTGTATCATTGCCTGCCCTTACGGAAGATTGCAAGGGGTATTGCTGGATAATAAATCCATTGTGGTTGCGTATGACCATAAACGAGGAGAAAAAGAAGCCGGAAGAGCAAAATTCAATAAAAAAGAAGACCGTGCTACTACAGGAAAAGGAGATTGTATCGATTGTTTCCAATGCGTTCATGTGTGCCCAACGGGAATTGACATTAGAAACGGAACACAGTTGGAATGTGTTAATTGTACAGCTTGTATTGATGCTTGCGACCATATGATGGAGTCTGTAAATCTTCCCAAAGGCTTAATACGATATGCCAGTGAAGATAATATCGAGAAAAAGGCAAAATTCAAATTTAATGCACGATTAAAAGGTTATTCAGCAGTACTTATCATTCTTTTAGGAGTGTTTTCCGGAATGCTTTTCTTGCGGAACGATGTGGAAGCACGCATATTACGATTACCCGGACAATTATACGAGCATAAGGATAATAATATTATTAGTAACGTATACACCTATAAATTGGTAAATAAAACAACTGAAGATATACCCGATGTTCACTTTAAATTGATGTCTCATAAAGGAGAAATTAAACTGGTTAAAAATGAACGATTTGTAGTGCCAAAGCAGGGAATTGAAGAAGGAACTTTATTTATAGAGATTAACGCTAGTGCTATAAAAGGCGATAAAGCTAAAGTGAAAATAGGAGTGTATAGTGGCGATGTATTAATTGAAACAACAAAAACCGCTTTCTTGGGACCAAGAAGCTTTAAATAAGATATCATGAAAATTAATTGGGGTACAGGAATTGTCATAGGAATAATCACTTTTATGGGATTTATTATGGTGATGGTAGTGACCATGATGACCAATAAAGAATACGATCACGATTTAGTTACTGAAAATTATTATGCTAAGGATTTGGCCTATCAAACGGAAATAAATGCCGAGGAAAACACCAAAACCCTTTCCAAACCTATCTCTATTGAAAAATCTGAAGAAGGCATTTGGATTTTTTTTCCTGAAGAAGTGCAAATAGGTTATAGTGAGGGACTAATACAACTATATCGTCCCTCTAATGAGAGATTAGATTTCCAAATTCCGTTGAAAATTGAAAATTCAAAAATGCTTATTCCTTCCAATAAATTAATAGGAGGGCGATGGAAACTTACTATCGATTGGCAAATGAAGGGAGAAAAATACCTGTTTAAAAAAGAACTCGTGTATTAATATGCTTATAACGGCATTCATTTTAGGACTTTTGGGAAGTTTCCACTGCGTGGGAATGTGTGGCCCTATTGCCTTTTTATTGCCGCTGGATAGAGCTAATTCCTTCAAAAGATATGCACAGCTGTTTTTATATCATTTCGGAAGACTCTTTACCTACAGTATCTTAGGAGTGTTGTTTGGAATGTTGGGGAAAGGTCTTAATCTTTTTGGTTTTCAGCAACAGCTTTCAATAGGTATAGGAATATTGATGATTTTGGTAATTGTAATTCCGCAAAAAAACCTTCAAAAGTATTCGTTGTCAAAACCGGTTTACAAAATTATTTCAAAAGTAAAAAGCGCCCTTGGTGCTCAATTAAAAAGGCGCACTCCCGATACCTTTTTTACCATTGGTTTTTTAAATGGATTTTTGCCTTGCGGGTTGGTTTATATGGCAGTTTTTGGAGCTATTGCAACCGCAAGTTTGTGGCAGGGAAGTTTATATATGGTAGGCTTTGGTTTGGGAACTATTCCATTAATGACAACAGCCATTTATTTAGGAAATTTTCTGAAAGGAAACGTTAGGAATAAAATCCGAAAATCAATTCCGGTTTTTGTAGTAATCGTGGGGTGTTTTTTTATACTTCGTGGAATGGGATTGGGGATTCCTTATGTGTCTCCTAAACCTGTGAGCGAGGTAGTAGACGCTACCTATAATTGCCATTCTGTAACCGTAAATAATGAATAAACAGTGAACTTTTAAATCCAATAGATATGATAAATTTTAATAGATTACCTTTAGTCGACTGGGGAAATGGCGTTCTTATGATAGGCGTTTTCGCACTTGTTTGTATCATTTTGGTAGGGTTGCTTATCTATTTTATGACTTCCGGCGGAAACAAAAACGAAGAAAATACAGACTTGTAACTTTAGTTGCTAATTCCTAAATAAACGCGGGTTTCAAATGTTTTTTTGAAGCCCGCGTTCACAAAAGATTTTTGTGGTAATATCACTTCAATTTGGTTTACAAAAAATACGGCTTTGGAAACTTTCTTTTCATATTCGAAATAAGAAAACAACATAACTTGATAACAATTCTTAATAACTTTTTAAGTAAGGTTTAGGCTAAAGTCCCTACTTTTATACTCCAAAATTTTTGAATTAAACATATTATGTCTGAAAGAATTAAATGTCTTATTATAGGTTCAGGTCCTGCTGGCTATACAGCGGCTATTTATGCTGCTAGAGCAGATCTTAAACCTGTTATGTACACCGGAATGGAACCCGGTGGACAATTAACTACCACTACCGAAGTAGATAATTTTCCCGGCTATCCTGAAGGAATTGACGGCCCTACCATGATGGTCCAATTACAACAACAAGCTGAGCGCTTTGGAACCGAAGTACGCATAGGAATGGTAACTGCTGTTGATTTTAGTGATGAGGTAGGGGGAATACATAAAGTAACGGTAGATAATGCTACCCAAATTGAAGCAGAAACAGTTATTATCTCTACGGGAGCAACAGCTAAGTATTTAGGATTGCCTAGTGAGCAACGCCTCCGTGGTGGCGGAGTTTCAGCTTGTGCGGTTTGTGATGGATCTTTCTATAAAGGTCAGGATGTAGCTATTGTAGGAGCAGGGGATACAGCTGCTGAAGAAGCTACCTATCTGGCTAATATTTGTAATAAAGTTACTATGTTAGTTCGTAAAGATCACATGCGGGCTTCCAAAGCTATGCAACACCGTGTTAATGCCACTAAAAACCTAGAAGTACGTTATAATACCGAAGTAGATGAAGTATTGGGAGATATGGTGGTTGAAGGCCTCAGAATGGTGAATAACCAAACCGGTGAAAAAGAAGAAATCGCCATTACCGGGCTTTTTATTGCTATTGGTCATAAACCCAATACCGATATTTTTAAAGGACAATTGGATATGGACGAAACAGGCTATTTAATTACCAAAGGGAAAAGTACTAAAACCAATAAACCCGGAGTGTTTGCCAGCGGTGATGTGCAGGATAAAGAATACCGACAAGCGGTGACTGCTGCCGGAACAGGTTGTATGGCTGCACTGGATGCCGAACGGTATTTAGCAGCTGTGGAAAGTAAAGAAGAAGTAGAGGCATAATTTATTCACTCTATATTGAATCAAAACCCCGAAGTAGCTTCGGGGTTTTTGGTTTTAATGATGGTTATAACTTAGTACTCTACTGAGTTTCCATGCTTCGTTTTCCAATATCCACAAGTGGGTAAATGCTGCAGTACTCCCGGCGCGTTCTGGGGAATTTCCCGTTTTTTCAAAAAAGCGATGAGTCCCCATTTGTATGGCTCCATATAGTTTTCCGTTGTTATATAGTGGAAATACCTTCAAACTTTTTGTTTCTAATTCTCTTCGGGACTTGGTTGTATTTGTTGGGTTGCAAATACCATTTTTCATGACTTTTAAAAAAGACTCTTTGCCGACAGTAATTCCGCCTTGATCGTGATAGAATTCAAAATCTTCAGAAATAAGTTGTTCCAAATATTCTGATTCACAGGCATTAAATGCTCTGTCGAATAGTAAACTATCTTTGGCTTTTAAGGTTTTAAATAGTTCAGAATTATCTTCAACTTGAGAAAAGCTAAAGCTGAAAATAAAAAATAAGGAATAGGTTACTATTAATTTCATATCATAAAAATTTAAACCCGAAGCGCTATGGACTTCACTTCGGGCTTAGGGTTGGTTAGGGTTTAGTTGTGTTACATTTTGCGTACATCGCCGGAGGCTCCGTCTCGCACGGATACATCGGAAGGATTACCATAGTATTTAATATCTCCTCCACTGGAAGCGTGACCTTCCATTTGCTCCTTTACATTTACCGTAATATCGGCTCCACTACTGGCTTCTGCTTTGCAGGAAATAACTTCCAGTTCACGCGCTTTTAAATCACTTCCGCTGGAAGCATCTGCAATAAGTCGGGTGGCTTTTCCGGAAACTTTTAAGTCGGAACCACTGCTACTACTGGCATATACTTCTTTGGCCAGAATTTCTACTTCAAGATCGGCACCACTACTGCTACTTAAGGAAAGAGTTTCATTCTTAATGACCGAGTTTCCTATTACATCGGCTCCGCTGGAAGCTTCAATACTTTCTAAATGAACATAGGTTACATGCACTTTTTGCGATTTGCTTCTCCCAATACTTTTTTTGGTGGTTACTTTTAGCGTTCCGTTTTCCACATAGGTTTCAATATATTCCAAGAGGTTTTCGTCGGCTTCTACTACGACTTTATTTTCTGAACCTTCGGTTAAGAATACATCCATTCCGGCACTTCCACGTACTCCGGTAAAATCTCCTACGGGTCTTTCTTCGGTGGTAACATTTCCGTTACCGTTCACTTCACCCAAATTGATGTCGAAATGACAACTGGTGGCTACGATACCTGCAACGGCAATAAGTAAAATTTTGATTGATTTCATACGATTCGTTTTTTGATTGATGATTAATTTATGGTGTCTATTATGGTTATAGAATCTTTCTTCTTTTCCATGCTGAAGTCTTTTTCAACTTCTTCCTCCCAAGAAGCTTTTTTCGCATTATGTTGTCCCTCGACTTCTTCTTCCCAGGTTTCTTTTTCTTCCGAAGGACAGTTTAAGCAGCGCGTGTTTCCGTCTTCAATAAAAAGATATTTTTCCTCATCACCATTCTCTAAAATATCTCTGTAATACGAGTCATTTCTATGAAAAGAATAGGTGTTATTTTTGGCGTAAAGAATAGAGCCTACAGGCATATACACAATAACTTCTACTTCTTGCTCACGGTATTTATTCTCAATGTCTGTCGTTAAATAAGCGTCTAAGTTTAACGTGTTTCCGGAAAACTGATACCCATAATTGATAGCTTCAGCTTTAGACTTGGCATGTAAATAATCGAAACTTTCAGCTCTTTTGTTGAGTACAATTCTTCCTACAGAGTCATTGGTCGAGCGAACAATAAGTCTCACATCGGTGGAATAGATAATTTTTTCGTCATTATCATTGTACTTCAGTTTTAAACCACCTCTCCTTCTGGCATCGTATTCGTACTTTTCGTTTGAAACCATAGCAATATTTAGAGTGTCTCCTCTTCTAACAGGTAAAGTTTCTTCTATCATCACTTCCCCTTCAAAAGCTGTTTCGGTAGCTTGACGAACTCCTAATATAAGTAACCCTACCAAAGATGCTATCCAAATAATAAACAAGGTTATTTTTGCGGGTAGTCCTATGCTTTTAAGATTGTTTACTAACATTTTTAATCCTAAAATGAACAACACAAAGAAAGGAATTCCCACCGCGAAGAATGTTAAGAGAGAGATAAGCCATAGCGGTGCATTGGTAGTATCCACAATTTGATACCAGTCTACAAAATCACCATGACCCCACATTCCAAAACTTCCTGCGGTAAATAGCCCAATAAGTAGCCCCACTAGGGTTGATAAAGAAACAATGATGACAATAACTCCTAAAAATTTGACAAATATTTTGAAAAGCGTAAGAAAGATATTACCAAGCGTGTCGAAAAAGGTAGCGCTGCTATTTTTTACTTTTTGCCCGTATTTGTCGTAGTCGGCATTTTTTACTTTATCGGCGACTGTTTCATATCCTTCTTTGAACTTTTTTTCAATATTGGAGATATTAATGGGTTCCCCCGTCATTTTTAATTTATCGGAAGTACTTTCTGCAGCAGGAACTAATATCCAAAAAAGGATATACACAAAAATGAAGGTTCCGCTGGAGAACAGCGTGAGTAAAATCCAGATAAGGCGTACCCAAACAGTGTCTATTCCCAAATAGTGACTCAATCCAGAAGCAACGCCCGAGATAAACTTGTTATCGATATCACGAAACAATTGTTTGTGAGAATTTCTCGAATTTTTAGAGGATTTTGGAGCATCTTCAAAAATTTCATCATCTACGGCATAGTCTTCGGGTTGTCCCATGACGGCAATGACTTCGTCCAGTTCTTTTAAAGTGACTACTTGAGTACTGGTTTTCAATTTTTCTGAAAACAATTCGGCAATACGCGCTTCAATATCTTTTATAATTTCGTCGCTGCCTTCAGGATCGCTCAACGATTTTTTGATGGCGACCAAATAGCGTTGTAGTTTTCCATAAGCATCTTCGTCGATGTGGAAAAAAGTACCTGCTAAATTTATATTTACTGTCTTGTTCATTTTGTAGTTTTTGTGCTGGTTACTCTATTTACCGCCTCTTGCAATTCGCTCCAGGTGGTGTTTAACTCTTTTAAAAATATTTTTCCGGTCTCGGTAAGTCCGTAGTACTTACGTGGTGGTCCGCTGGTAGATTCTTCCCAACGATAGCTAAGTAACCCTGCATTTTTAAGACGGGTTAACAAGGGGTAAACGGTACCCTCAACTACCAGCAATTTGCCTTCTTTGAGAGACTCGAGGATGTCGCTTGTGTAAGCCTCACCGTCTTTTAGGACAGAAAGGATACAAAACTCCAAAACCCCTTTGCGCATTTGTGCTTTTGTGTTTTCTATTTTCATATGGTTTCTTCATTTAATTGAGACAACAATTCGTCTCTCGTGATGAGGTAATGAGGGTTGAGTTGTTGCAAGCCTGCTTCGCAAACTTTTTGCTCAATAGGGGAGGTGCTTTCAGTTACTTTTGGAAGCTCTCCTGCGTGGAGTATGTTTAATACTAACGCGGATAAAATACTAACTAACGTGCTCATTTTTTGATTGATTTTTTTCCATTTCTGGCTGTATTTCAGAAACAGAGAATGATTTTTTGATGAATGAAATGCTTAATGGGTATTTGTATAATAGTCCTTTGTTAGCATGAACCGTTGCCGTAATAACGGCATACAATTCAAAAATAAAAAGGCCTAACAAGAAAATAACGGCTACAAAAAACAGGATGATATAGCCCGAAAGATTTTTAAGTTCATTAAATGTTATTTCGTGTGCGTGGTGATCGATCACATCAACCAGTGACACAAAATCGGAAGCAAAAGCCACAAAAAAAGGCAAACAGATAAGTCCAATAACAATACTATACAGTAAAATACTTAATTGAAAGTTAATAGCCTGTCTTCCGTGCTCGTCGGCAAAGGATTTTTCTTTATTGGAACTCCATAAAATAAGAGGTAATAGAAAATTACCAAACGGAAAAAAGAACTTTCCAAAGGTAGCAAGATGCATGGCTGCAGCGATGTTTTTGTGGTTTTCGGGAATAGTGGTATCCATTGCTTATTATTTTCTTATGCAAATATATGTTTAAAAAACAGTATTATGTTACGCATAGTACTTAAATTTAACATTACTTTAACATAATTAAATTTCTTTTATATTGAATATATTTGAGGAATATTTTACAATCATGCAGCTCACGCCTAACAAAATAAACCTCTTTACGTTATTCAAACTTCCCTCTTGCTATTTTTCTGGGGTTCGGGTTAAATTGATTTCAGATGAAAGTTGCACAGTAACAGTAAAACATCGTTGGATTAACCAGAATCCATTCAACTCCATGTTTTGGGCGGTGCAAGGCATGGCAGCTGAGTTAAGTACCGGGGCTTTGGTGATGGGATATATTAAAGAAAGTGGAGAACCCATTTCAATGTTGGTGGCAAATAACAACGCTACCTTTTCCAAAAAAGCCACCGGTAGCATTACATTTATCTGTAATGATGGGGTGCAAATTAAAGACGCCATTGCAAAAACTATTGCCACAGGCGAAGGACAAACCTGCTGGATGACATCCATTGGAACAAATAAAGATGGGGTAGAAGTGTCTCGTTTTCAGTTTGAATGGACTGTAAAATTAAGGGGTTAACATTTTTTTAGGAAAACTTTAAGTTCAAAAAAATATAGAAATGAAAATTCTAATCGTTTTTTCATTATATTTAATCTCATAAATCTTAAATCTTTGCTTATTGACAAAAATTACGTAACCTAACGCTTGTTACCTATGGCTAGAGCAATGTTCGATTACACAAAAGCAGTACTTAAAAAAGTGAGCTTTGATGCGAATCTGTTTTGCAAAGAGTTGAAAAAGGCACTGCAAAGACTTCTTCCCCACGAAATTGAAGAGCTTAAAATTTGGGTAAATTCCCTCATTATGCAGAACCCTCAACTAAACCAATGTCTAATCCTTTTAAACGAATAAAAAAATCCCGTCCAAGACGGGATTTTTTAGTTTGTATAGTTAGACAGGGCTAATAATTTTTACATCTTGAAAACGGATAGCTCCTCGTACAACTCCCGATATAAGTTGATACATGGCATCAATAATATGTAGTTTCAATTCGCTCTTAGGATAAATAATACTTACTTCTCTTGCGGGAGGTGGTTCTTGAAAATAGCGCAGGTTTTTTTGTTGTTTTTCTGAAATATCCAACGTATGTAAATAAGGTAACAACGTCATTCCCAAACCTTCATGCGAAAGTTTAATAAGAGTTTCGAAACTTCCGCTTTCCAGCTGAAAATGATCATTTTTAGCCATTTTAGAGGCTCTACACAAATTAATAACCCCATCCCTAAAACAATGCCCGTCTTCTAACAATAAAATATCGTCAATGTCTAAGTCTGATGTTTCAATTTGTTTCTTTTGCGAAAGCCGATGACTTTCCGGGATATATCCCACAAAGGGTTCATAATACAGCACTCGTTCTTTAATGGAGGGCTGCTGCAATGGCGTAGCTGCAATAGCAGCATCTAAGTGACCTTCTTGTAATTTATGAATAATCTCCTCGGTGGAAAGTTCTTCTATTTTTAAATGAACCTTGGGATATCTTGCCGTAAATGTTTTCAAAAACATGGGGAGTAAAGTAGGCATGACCGTGGGTATAATTCCTAATTTAAAATCACCTCCTATAAATCCTTTTTCCTGGTCTACCACGTCCTGCATTCGCTCAGATTCGTTAACAATATTTTTGGCCTGATTCACAATCTTTTTGCCCACTGCGGTGAGTTCAATAGGTTTTTTGCTACGGTCAAAAATGAGAATGTCCAACTCTTCCTCCAATTTCTGAATTTGCATACTTAAGGTGGGCTGCGTCACAAACGTTTTCTCGGCTGCTTTGGTAAAATTTTGATGCTCGGCTACCGCTAAAACATATTTTAATTGGGTGATGGTCATCTTGAAGTCATTTCTTCAAATTTACAAATTATATAAATAAAACTTATCATAATATCTTTAAATTAAGAATTTATCTATAAAAAAAGTCAGTGAATTTTCACTGACTTTTTATTTACTTTTTAATAAAAAATTAAAGTCGAATTTCCATAGTAATAGGTTCGGCACCTACTTCAAATTTGGCATCCTTCCATTGTGGTGGGCCGTAGCTCATAGGATTGTTGGAAACTCCATACATTTCTTTAGGCATTCCGTTGGGTTCAAAATCCATAGTTTTATTTCCGTTTTCATCGTGAAATAAAGTGATGGCATAAGTGCCCGGCATTACATTGGTAAAAGTAACCGAGGCATAACCTTCATTAACATCGCTTTCCTGGCCTTGAATAGGCGCCGCTTTCATAAAAGTTGTTTCGTTATAAAGTCCTGCAATCAAACTACCCCCATGGCCCGGCACAGGGATGGTTACAGTAATGGTGGTTCCTTTAGCTTCGTTTTGTGCGATAGCAGGAAGAAGTGAACATAAAAATGCGGCAACTAAGAATAAATTTTTCATAATGTTGGGTTTTAAAGTGTTTTAATAAATGAACACTTCAAAGATGAAAATAACGAAATTCTTTTCAGAAATGAAAAGACTCAACTGTATTTTTTTTAGGACGAACTGTTATAAAAGCCCTCGCGCCTTTATTTCCAGATACTTATTAATGGTATCTATAGTTAATTGTTCGGGCGTAGTTAAAATAGAATGAATCCCAAATTTCTTTAACTCATTTACGATGAGTCGTTTTTCAAAAGCAAATTTTTCAGCAATCACTTTATCATATACTTCCTGAATGGTGGTGGCTTCGGTTTCAATTAGATTTTTAAGCTCGGTATTTCTAAAAAAAATCACCACCAATAAATGGTTTTTTGAGATCGCTTTTAAATAGGGTAATTGCCGATTAAGACCATCCATAGTTTCAAAATTGGTGTACAAAAACAATAGACTGCGGTGTGTAATATGTTGTTTGATACTAGCGTATAATTTACTGAAATCACTTTCCGAAAAATTGGTTTTTACATTGTACAAAGCTTCCAGAATGAGCTGCATTTGTGAGCTTCTGCGCTCTGCCACAACTCTATTTTCAACCTTTTTTGAGAATGATAACATGCCGGCCTTGTCGTGTTTTCGTAACACCACATTGCTAATAATGAGTGCCGAATTAATCGCATAATCCAATAAACTTAGCCCTTCAAAGGGCATTTTCATGACTCTTCCTTTGTCGATAAGGCTATACACTGGCTGGGATTTTTCATCCTGAAAAAGATTAACCATCAACCCATTGGTTTTGGCAGTAGCTTTCCAGTTTATGGTGCGTAAATCGTCCCCAAGAACATATTCTTTAATTTGCTCAAACTCCATACTATGCCCAATGCGGCGCATCTTCCGAAGGCCAAATTCCAGAGAATTTTTATTGATATTGAGCATTTCAAAACGCTTTAATTGTTTAAAGCTGGGGTAGGTTTTTACCATAGTGTCCTTATCGAAGGTGAAGCGTTTTGCAACCAGTCTCAATTTGGAAGAAGCATAAACATTCAGGTCTCCAAAATGATATTCTCCGCGCTCTAAGGGTTTCAAAATGTATTGCAATTGTTGCATTTTTTTTGACAAAAGAGAAGAAACAAGTTTAAAATCGCGTAGTTGAAACTGAAAGGGAGTTTCATCAATAATTTCGAGATAGGCTTTAAAAAAGTAGTTGTTTTTAACTTCAATATGGATGGTGTTTTCATCTCCATTCGAAAATTTTTCCGGCACGATTCGCTCGGCTTCTATCTTATTCTTTCCTAAAAATACAAACAAGAAATCCAGAAAAAAGAGAAACAGGAGTAGCAGCAAACACCATTGGGCAAATGCAAAAAGGAAAGGAACAAAGTAACTAAGCACAAATACCACAACAATCCCGCCGGCGGTTATAAAAAAAGGAGGTTGAATGTAAAAGGGCTTAAAAAATTTCATGTATCGTTAGTCTTCCATATGTTTTCCTATATCGCTAATTTCGTCATGATTGCCAATTCCTTTTGGATTTGGGCCATACGCATTACGTCCCTCCTCACTATCGGCAAAAAGCATCCAAAAAACATAAAAGGGGATGAGCTGATACCACCCGCTATTACCCCTGTCATGGCAACGTTTTGCACCTTGGGCAATATAAAACCACAGAATAGGGATCCATAAAAGCACAAAAAATATTGTGGCAAACTCAGAGCTCATATCTGAAACGAGATAGATAATTAAATAGTAAATAGCGATGTAAATAAGATAACTTAGTCCATATTCAGTTCGACGGATTCTACCCTGAAATGAGAATGGATTTTTGAACATTTTTTGCATCGGTTTATCGAGGTATTTCGGTCATTTCAATAATTTGCTTAATAATATCAGCACTGGTAAGTCCTTCCATTTCCCGTTCCGGAGTCACAATTACCCGATGATGTAATACAGGGATTGCGGCACGTTTTATATCTTCTGGAGTTACAAAATCGCGACCGTTCATAGCGGCAAATGCTTTACTGGCTTTTAATATGGCAATGGAAGCTCTGGGTGAAGCTCCCAAATACAAGTATTGATTATTTCTGGTAGCTACAATTATTTGTGCAATGTAAGCAAGTAAATGGGCTTCAATAAATACCTGCGAAACTAAGTGTTGATAGTTTGCAATTTGTTCAGCCGTTAAAAAAGAAGTCACCGTTTCTGTTTTCACGGTATTTTTTAGTTGGTGCTCTCTCTTTAAGATTTCAATTTCATCTGCCAATTGTGGGTAATCTACGGTTATTTTGAATAAAAAACGATCTAACTGCGCTTCGGGTAAACGATAGGTACCTTCCTGCTCTACAGGGTTTTGAGTGGCTAATACCATAAAAGGAGGAGCCATATCGTACCTAATTCCGTCCATAGTAATTTGGCGTTCTTCCATGACTTCAAACAATGCCGCTTGCGTTTTGGCAGGAGCACGGTTGATTTCATCAATTAAAATCATATTCGAAAAAATAGGCCCCTTTTTGAACTCGAACTCTGTTGTTTTTAAATTAAAAACGGAAGTCCCCAAAATGTCACTAGGCATTAAATCGGGAGTAAATTGAATACGACTAAATCCTACCGAAAGTGTCTTGGAAAGCAACTTTGCCGTTACCGTTTTAGCAATCCCGGGAACCCCTTCAATTAATGAGTGACCTCCTGCTAACAGCGAAGCTATCAGTTTATCAATCATCTCGCTTTGCCCTACAATCACTTTGCCTATTTCCTCTCGGATTTTTTGAACATTTTGGCTTAGTTCTCCTAAATTTAATCGGCTTTGAAATTCCAGCTCCTCTTTTTCGGTTCCCAAAACTTCTTCCACCGGGTCTATGTGTTCTGCTTTTTGTGAATCTTCAGCCGGGTAGTTTTCTTCTTTTTGTTCTTCCATAATTATTCTGAATAAAATGCTTCCATATATTTGTTTAACTGTATGAGATTGCTCTCAAAATATTGACGCTTGTTCCGCAGCCATGCAATATAATTAATAAGTGTTTTAACGGTTTCTTTTTTCACGCCCGATTTCAAACTAAGTCGCTCAATAAAATCATCATCAAGAGTTGTGGTGTCTAAGTGATATTGGTTTCGAATACGTTCTAAAAAGTAAGTCGATTTTTTGTCGATAATATTTTTGTGATCCTGAGTTTCAAAATAAAGGTTCGAAATGGTTTTTACAAAAGCTACGGTGGTATTTTCTAATGGTTTTACAATAGCAACTACCCGTTGCCTTCGCTTAGCGTTAAAAATAACAAATAATAAAGCTAATAAAAGGGCTAAATACCATGCCCAACGAAAGGCTTTTTGTTCTAAAAACCATCCTAAGTCCGACGAGGTTTCTACTTCATTACTGTAGGGAGTTTGGTATTTATAAAAGGAATCGAAATACAGATCTTCATTCGGCAAATATGACAATACACCTTCTACATATTTGTATCGTTCCTCTTTTAATAGATGGTAATTGGTGAATACTTTAGGCTGAAGGTGCAGAAAAATACTTCCTTTTTCGAAAGGAATTTTAATAAAGTTAGGTTGTTTAGCTTCGGTTTCTACATACCCCAAGACTTCGTAATCCAAACTATCCATTTTATCAAAATAGAAATCTTTTGTACTACGATCTATCACCGTATTATTTTTTGAATCCGGGTATCCGGAAAAAGACAATTTCGAGAGACTGTCTTTTTTAGCACTATAGGATTGTATTTTAAGTCCCAGAGTATCTGTTAATCGGGTAGGGAAGTAGTAATCTGAAATAAATACCGAGTTTCCATCGGCCACAAAATAAAGTAGTTCATAGACAGATTCGTAGCTTATGGTTTTGGAGTTTCCTATTTTCATATATAGGCCTTGCGCCACATGATCGCCATAACCGTCTTCACTATTGGCGTAAAAATAACTATCGGGTTGATAATACAGGGTACGTATTTTTTTTCCTTTGAAAAGACTCCCCAACTCTTTGTAAAGCACACTTAAACCATAGGGTTTGTTGCTTTTTTCATTGAAGGATTCTTCCCAATCGATGGTTTTTTCATACGAAAAATGACAACTTCTGGCCAGTAGTATTACCAAAACAAGAATTACCGCTCCTATAAGGTACACCCGTTTCATGAGGAAACCTTTTTTATAAGTTCCACAAAATTACCTTTCGCTTTTTGGTATTGCTTTTGGTTGATAGGAAATTCTCCGTACCAGATATAATCATACAAATACGAAGTAAATTTAAAATCACTACTGAAGGGTCGCTGCCGTAGCTCGTAAAAATATTCTTCATTGGTTTTGTCCTCTTCCAGTTGGATAAGATTTTTTTGACTCAAACTCTTTAATACCCACAAATGAAAGTAGCGTATGGCCAGTCGCAGATTTCCTTCTTTTTCAGCAGCACGGATAAGGCCTTCCATATCGGTCTCTTCAATGTTCTGAAGGGTAATTTCCTCATGAGTGGTAATGCTTGTATTTTTTTTGGAACTAAAAATTCCTGTTCCTCCTTCATTCAACAAAATAGAGACGAGATAGCCCACCGCTACGATAAGCGCCAATACAAAAATCCAGTTTAAAAACCCTAATCCGGACACATCGCCTGCCACTTCTTGCTGGTTATCTTCTTCTTCAATTTCTGTGTTTTTGTTTTCGTAATCTTCATAGTTCCCACTGCCCCTTGTAGTGTAGCGGACTACTTCTTTTCCTTCATAATTAAATTTGTCGCTTTGGTAGCGCTCCTTAAAATCGTCGTCGAATACCCGTTCGGTTTTTGTTTGTGCCTCCATCATGGATAACCAAAAGAGGCAAAGAAAAAGGGATAGCCAAACCCCACTACGTGAAAAAAAATAAGAGGATTTATGCTGCATGAAGTACTCCTGAAGTTAATAAGGATTGGTGTAATTTTCTCTGAACCACAAATGGATATACCAAATAGTAATAGCTTATTATTGAAAGTGTTACCAGTATAATCCCTACAGAAAGAAAGTTGGGCATGAGGTTGGAATATCGTGTGACAAAACCTTCCAAAAATCCTGCTGAAAAAGTAAAGGGAAAAGTACTAATTAATATTTTGACACCAACCTTGACCCCTCGTTTAAAAGATTCCATCCGCGAATAGGTACCCGGAAATAAAATACTGGCCCCCAAAATAAGTCCTGCCGCCGCTTCAATAACGATGGCAAAAATTTCCATCGAACCGTGAATCCAAATTCCCCGGACACTTTCCCAAAACACATTTTTTTCATAAAAGAAGTACTGAAAACTCCCTAACATAATACAATTCTTAAATAGTACCCATAGGGTTCCAAATCCGCCAAAAACTCCCAAAACAAATGCAATAAGCCCTACTTTAAGGTTGTTAAACGTAATCCCGATAAAGCCTCCCCAATTGCTTCCGCTTTTATACACGGCAACAGGATCACCGGCTTCAATGTTTTCAATAGTCATATTTACATATTCATCCCCCAAAATAGAACGAACAAACTCGCCATCATTGGCTGCTGAAATCACTCCAATTGCCGTAAACAATGAAAATATAGCAAAGGCAATGTAGATAAACTTTCGATATTGGTAAGTAAGCAGAGGCACTTCGGTTTTCCAAAAGCTGAGAATTCGGTTTTTGTCTTCTCTTTTGGTTTTGTAAATTTTATGAAAAGCCTTTGCCGCTAACTGATTGAGATACCCGATAATCTTACTCTTTGGGTAAAAAGTTTGCGCATAGGCTAAATCATTGATAATTTGAATGTATTCTGAAGCCAATGCATCGGGATCCTGAAGCTGGTTGTTGAAGATTGCTTTTTCAAACTTCAGCCATTTTTCCTTATTTTGTTTGATAAAAGCAACTTCCCTCATAACTTTACCAAATTAAAAATAAATATGGCAGAGTTACAAATTAACACTACCCAAAATGTAAAAATAAATTATGTGGCTGCTGGAGCAGGAGAGCGACTTGCAGCCTATGCCATAGACGTTGCCATTAAGTGGGGATACCTTATTATTTTAAGTTGGGGTTTCGGAGCTTTTAATGAGTTAGATACGTGGTCTCAAATTGGTATCAACACGGTTTTAAGTTTGCCTATTATTTTTTATACACTCGCACTGGAAGTGTTTTTGGACGGACAAACCCTTGGAAAAAAAGCATTGAAGATTCGCGTCGTTAAAATTGACGGTTATCAGGCTTCGTTGGCCGATTATCTGATACGTTGGTTTTTCAGGATTGTAGATATCTATCTATTCGGAATGGGATTGTTTTTTATCGCTTTCAGTAAGAAAACGCAACGCATTGGTGATATGGCAGCGGGGACTTCGGTTATTTCCCTAAAAGACAGGGTACTTATGAGCCATACCATTTTAGAAAACTTGAAGGAAGGCTATGTACCCACGTACCCCAGTGTTATTAAATTAAGCGATAACGATGCCCGTATTATTAAGGAAACATTTACCACGGCCAAAAAATCGAACGACTATAAAACGCTTATCAGGCTTCGTTCAAAAATTATGGAAGTAGCCGAAATTAAAGACCGAAAGCATAAAAATGATATGGAGTTTATAGATATAATTTTAAAAGATTATAACTATTACACGCAACATATGTGAGGTTGGAAACTCCAAATTCCAAATTCCAAATCTCAACTTTTAACATCTGTCTTTACACAATTTGATTCACTCAAAATCAAATCATCGAATCATCCAATTATCGAATTACCTCAGCAGTAATATACAGATTTTGCAAGGGCCATTCACCATCATCGCTGGGTAAGTTAGCAATGGTATCCACCACGTCCATACCTTGTGTAACCCGTCCAAAAATGGTATAATTTCCATTAAGATGCGAGGTGTATTTATCGGGGCCCAAAAAGATAAAAAACTCGAAAGGAGCCGTGCGTTTGTCCGGATTTTCACGATATTCTTTAGCTCCCGAAACGGTACCTCGGGTATGTTTCCTTCCGTTGGCAAGTTCTGCAGGAAGTAAGTAGTGGGCACCTATGGTATTTCTTTTTCTGGGAGTTTCCTTTCGGTCACTATTCCCTCCTTGAATAATAAAATTGGGTACTACTCTATGGAAAAAGGTATCATCAAAATAGTGTTGCTTCACCAAATACACAAAATTGGCACGATGTAATGGAGTATCTTCATATAATTCAATAAAAATAGCTCCAAACTGGGTGGTAATCTTCACTTTTGTTTCGGGGTTCTCGGCACCGTATTGGGTTAAAAACGCTACGACATTGTCATTGGTAATTTCAGGGTATTGTTTTGTTTCAGGTTCTTTTTTCTCCGGTTTTTTTTCAGAAAGTAGGGTATCTGCTTGTAGTTCTTTAACGACTTGTTTTTTTTCTTCGGAAGTCTTTTGTGTATCTTCACAGTTAGCAAATAGGAGTACGATTAGTAAAAAAGAAAAAGGATATTTCATTGATGCAATTTTCAGAATTCGAAAAACAGATTTTAAAGGTAAAAAAAATGGAGCTTCCGGGCGAAGACTTTCATTTTAAAATGGCCCCTTTAGAACGATTGAAGGAATTGAAAGCCCGAGCTGTGGATATGCAATCGGCCCGAAAAGCTGCCGTGCTATGCCTTTTTTACCCTTCTATAGAAGCCAAAACGCATTTCTCGTTAATCCTCCGAAAAACCTACCCGGGGGTACATTCGGCACAAATTGGTTTCCCCGGTGGAAAAGTAGAACCGACCGACGCTTCGTTGGAGCACACAGCACTGCGCGAAACGGAAGAGGAAGTAGGGGTGTTACAGCAGCAGGTACAAGTATTAAAACAACTTACCGAAGTATATATTCCGCCCAGTAATTTTTTTGTACATCCCTTTTTAGGCATTACTTCCCAAACCCCGCAATTTAAAATTCAGGATGAAGAGGTGGAAGCCTTAATTGAAGTGCCTTTACTCGAATTTTTGGAGGACAATGCTCGCATTACACAGATACTTTCTACCAGTTACGCCAAAGATATAGAAGTTCCCGCCTTTAAACTGCAAGGGCATGTAGTTTGGGGTGCCACTGCTATGATGTTGAACGAAGTACGGGAAATACTTCAAAAATTAATCTAACCCATGCTTTTTAGTATCTTTGCACTTCAAAATTGATACAAGTTTACATGGGGCTATTTAAGAAGAATCCTTTTGGGCATATCCTTTTTTTGAAAAAATGGTTGATTCGTATTTTGGGGGCGGCGACACACAGACGCTTTAAGGGATTTAACCAATTACAAATAGACGGAAGTGAGATTATAAAAAACCTTCCCGATACCAATGTCCTTTTTGTGTCTAACCATCAAACCTACTTTGCCGATGTAGTGGCCATGTTCCACGTCTTTAATGCCAGCTTAAGCGGAAGGGTAGACAACATTAAAAACATTGGCTATTTATGGAACCCTAAACTCAATTTGTATTTTGTAGCAGCTCGCGAAACCATGCAAGCGGGGTTATTGCCTAAAATTCTTGCCTATGCAGGATCTGTGAGTATTGATAGAACCTGGCGTGCCGAAGGCAAGGATGTGAACAGGCAGGTAAAAATGAGCGATGTAAGCAATATTGAAAAAGCATTGAACGATGGTTGGGTAATTACCTTTCCACAGGGAACCACCACTCCATGGAAGCCCATTCGACGAGGAACGGCTTTTATTATAAAACAGAATAAACCCATTGTAGTACCCATTGTTATTGACGGATTTAGGCGATCGTTCGATAAAAAGGGAATTCGCATTAAGAAACGCGGGATTCTTCAAACCATGGAAATAAAGGAACCGTTGCAAATAGATTACGAAAACGATTCTATGGAAGCCATTATCGAAAAATTGGAATATGCCATAGAGCAACACCCTTCGTTTTTAAAAGTGATTCCGGCAGACGAGCTTCAGAAAGAAGAAGAACTCAACAAAACCCGTCAATGGAAATATAAAAAAGAAAAGGAAAAGAAGCATAAAGAAGAGGAACACTCCGTTTCTTCAGAATCTAACTCTCCAACAACCGAGTAATCCAATAGCCCGGCTACACTTCTATCTTTTTTAATTCCTTGTAATTTCTTTTCAGCCTTCGTAACAAAAGGCCGTAAATAAGGGAATAGAAGAGAATTAAAAAGCCAATAATAATAATACCTCCAATAATATTGTATCCTATAAAAGTCTCGGCAGGGACCGATGAAAAGAAGTCATCACTTTTAAGTAGGGCATGTAATTTTTCTTTGTTGTAATAGTAATAAAGATTGGTAGCAAACATTAAAACGGCCGCCATCCCTATATTGTAATACACAAAATAGCGTACTGTTTTTCGGGTATTGAGAATATTCTTCATCAATTTTTTGACCGAGTTGGTTACCTGTATTTTTTGATGATTTTTGTAAAACAGGTAAATAAAGATAAATACGACTACGTAATTCAAAATATTCAGGGCAAGGAAGATGTCATTTAAGCCCATTCCTTCCTGAAACTTTTTACTGGATTCGGGAACAAAAAAGTACAGGGTGGTCCATAATATCATCTCGGCAATGCTGATGTAAAATATCCATTTTACCATAGAAGAAGACTTCTTCAACAGCATGGGATACAATTCCTTTTGGGTAAACTTTGGAAACTCGTGTTCCCTAGCTTGCCATTCTTTTTTTAATACATCTAATTCGTCCATAGGTTTATGGGTTAAGAATGGTTTTCAATTTTTCTTTAATTCGATTCATTTTTACTCGGGCATTCACTTCGGAAATCCCCAAAGTATCGGCTATTTCTTTATAGTTTTTATTTTCCAGATATAAAAAGACCAATGCCTTATCAATATCTCCCAAAGTTTTTACCGCACTGTACATCAATTGTAACTGTTCCTCCACTTTGGGGTCGTATTCTTCCGAGGCTATTTTGAAGCTTACCCCTTCATAATCCTGGGTTTTAATACTACGCTTATTTTTTCTGTACAGCGTAATCGCCGTATTTAAAGCCACACGATACATCCACGTGCTAAACTTTGCCTCCCCTCTAAACTTCGGAAATGCCTTCCAGAGTTGGATAGTTATTTCCTGAAACAAATCATTGTGCGAATCACTGTCGTTGGTGTACAACCGACAGATTTTATGCACAATGTTTTGGTTTTCCTCCAACTGGGAAACAAAACTATGTTCCAATGCTTGCGTCAATGGTTTTTTGGTTAATTCAACAGATTAGTACCCGGAGGTAGTTAATTGTTACAACGGGTTTTTAATTATTTTTCAATATTACCGGAAGGGCATTTCCGGCATAAATACCACTACCGCCCACTTCGTCAATATTAATATCTAACTCGTCACTGGTATCGATGTTTTTAATGTTTACTTTCATTTCGTCGTAGGTATCAATGCTTTTTACATTCACGTTCAATTCATCGTAGGTGTTAATATCCACAATTCGAACATCAATAGTTTCAAGATCGCTTACCGGAACCAATCGATATTGGGTTGTGGTAGGCACTTCGGAAGGGTTTTCAGAAGCTATGGCAGACGGAATTAGTTCAAAATCTTTTACAAGATGGAGGCTTAAACAAATAGCAATAACCGTAAGAACGGTTTTGGTGTAGACATCGGTTTTCATAATTAATGAGTTAATGGGTTAATGAATTAATGAGTTAATGAGTTAAGGAAATAAGGAATGGTGTAGCAACGAGCAAAAAATGTTCCTAAAAACAAAATCAACAGTTTTTATACTTATCGTGAAGCCCTTTTCCTTCCAGAATAAGAGGTGTGGCCTTTTCTAAGCGGGAAATATTGGTCTGTTCCTGTTTAGCGGTACCAATATGCTCGGCATATTCGCGTTGCTTTCCGGGCGTTAATTTCTGAAAGGCCGCTTGCAGTGTTGCATCCTTTGTAAGGGCATCCTTTAAAAAAGGGGTGAGCGTAACTCCCTGTTTTCGCTCCACTTTTACTTCTTTCCCGGCCATACAATTTTCAATGGACTCCTGAATATATTGCAATACCAATGCCTCTGGAATGGCATCTCCTTTTTCAAACCGCCATTGGCGCAAGGCTTTGGTCTTTCCTTCCTGTGCATTCACCAACTTTTTTTGGGTATCTTTCAAAAAGACTCCCTGATGAAACCATAGCGCATAATGATTTTTAAATCCGGTAAAACCGGCTACCAGCTTCCCGTTAAGGGTATAGGTAGGCGACCCCCATTTTACTTCTTCCACTAATTCCGTTTGCTGAAAGAGATTTCGCAACACCTCCAATTGGGTACTCCATTGGGAATGCTTAGCAATAAATTGGGTTACTTTTTGGGAAGCATCCATCCCTTATTTTTTTACAAATTTTAAAGCGACTGTTCCTTGATCCGTTTCCAATTGGATAAAATACACGCCTTGAGCTAAGGAGGAAACATCAATTCTTTGGTTGGTAAATGTATTTGAGCTCATGGTTTTTCCGTTGATGTCCAATATGTGATACTTAGTCAATGAAATTGAAGCATCGGTACTAATTCGTAACTCGTTAGAAACAGGGTTGGGAGCCAAGGTTATTTTAGAGGCTAACTCATGAGTTTCCGTATTTAAAAAGGCATCGTACAAATCCTGAAGCAAATCAATAGGCTCGATGCCGGAAGCTTGTTGCCCTACGTTTAATCGTATGTAGGGATCAGCCGGGTCATCTTCCGGGCGATAGACCAATAAATAGGCAGTAGTAGAAGAGGTCCCTGCAGCCAGACAGCGACTATCGGCCCCCGCAAAATTAGCCCCTTGCATGGCGGCCATGAGCTTATCGGCAAGCGTTCCGGAAGTATTGTTAAAGTTCGCTTCCATATTGTCTATCACCGATTGGTTCAATAATATGTTCCCTTGCACACTAAAAGTAGCTCCTTGTCGATCTTCCTTGTAATCATCGGCAGAGGCACCGGTAAATCCTGCCGTTCTTGGGTCACCATTGCCATCAAAATCGGCGATACCGTATTGTCGGTATTCGGGGTTAAAATTTTGTGAGCTACACGCATCGTTGTTATACAACCAGTCAATAATTTCAGTAGGACTGGAACCTGCTTCCATTTGAGCAATAGCGTTGTTCAGGTTTACATTAGGAATACATACCCACGCCTGGGAGTTAACACCACCGCGTCCGGGAATGATTTTGGTAATGATATCTATAATGCCATTAGCTCCTACACCGGTAACACAAGAAGCGCCGGCAGAGCCAATTTCACCCGTTGTGGGGTCCACGGCAATAATGGAAAAGGTGTCTTGAGCTTGCAAGGAAAAGCTACAAATAGACAACATGCAGAAGGTAATAATTTTTTTCATGGGAATAGTTTATTTGTATAAAGATAGCAAATGATTAAAATTCAATAAAATCTATGTTGGTAAATGCCACCTTTTCATCAAAAAAGCGGGCGGGTTTTACCATAGGGAATTGTTTTATATAACTTTTTAATTCTTTATTAATTAAAGCCTTTACTTCTTCACTGAGTTCAATTTTTGGACTACATCCTAGATACTCAACATTATAACAACGTCCCAGTTCATTAAAAAATATTTGAAAAACAAGTATATAGTCAGTGTCTTTCTTATCTTTCAAATGTCCATAACGGGAGGTAAAATAGGTAGAAAGTTTTTTATTAAGTTCATTATAAGAGCCATAATTTCGTAACTCTACCGATGTGGTACTCCGTGAATAAAGCTTTCTTCCATTTTGTATCATATAGCTTGCTACAGAATTACTATTGTACATCCCTAAAAATTCTTCTGCACTTTCTAAGGCTACATCACGAACATAAAAACTTCCTCCTCTTGATTTTATATCATAAAAATTCCCTACGGTAATATTTTCTATTTTTATTTTCTTTATAATTTCAAAGTAGCGGAAGTCATTTTTATGGGATATTTCCCTGCGTCGGTTATAATAAATGGTATCTACCGAATAACAACAATATTCATTAAAAAGCTTTTCCGATTCTGCATCCTGATAACGGCTGGTATTGATACTTAAGTCACTACAAAAACCTAACGTATCTCCATTAAACACCCTTGCCAAAGATCTATTGAAATACACATTTTTATTTTTAAAAGTTTTTAAAGAAAGTGTAAGTAGAGAGTCGGCTTCCTTAAAATTACCCTCAGCAAGTTGTTGAGAGCCTTTTTCAAAATAAGCGATTCCTGTTGGGTCCGAAATGATAATCTGACAGTAACCCTGCAAGCAGAATGGCAGCAATAAGAGAATTGTAATTATGGATTTCATCAAGTAAATACTATAGTTTTAAATGTACAATAATTTAGCATAACACAATTCATCAATAAAAAATAACAATTGGGTAGCTTTGCTTTTTGTAATTCTGAAAAGCAGGACACCTTTGAACCATCAATCACAATCCATCAAAAAAATGAATCGTCTTTTCTTGCTTACTTTTTTACTTTTTCTAGGATCCATCGGGAGTTCTTTTGCACAAACGGAAGTTTCCGGAACCGTAACTCAAAAAAACGGTACTCCCATAGTAGGAGCCAATGTGTATCTGGAAGGTACTTATGATGGGGCTTCTACCAACGAGCAAGGATTCTTTTCTTTTACCACTACCGAAACCGGAGTACAAACACTGGTGGTGTCGTTCATTTCTTTTGAGGCTTTTATGATGGCTGCCGATGTCTCCCAACTTAAAAACCTAAGCATCACCTTAAAAGAAGATGTAAATGCACTGGACACCGTGGTGATTTCTGCCGGAAGTTTTCAAGCAGGGGATAACAGTAAAATATCGGTATTAAAACCGCTGGATGTAGTCACTACCGCCAGTGCCTTGGGCGATTTTGTAGGAGCCTTGCAAACACTACCCGGTACCACCACCGTGGCCGAAGACGGCCGACTTTTTGTTCGTGGGGGCGATGCGGGGGAAACGCAGATTTTTATTGATGGTATCCGGGTATTTACGCCCTATACCCCCAGCACCAATAACATCCCTTCCCGGGGACGTTACAGTCCGTTCCTGTTCGACGGAATCACTTTTTCCACCGGAGGCTATTCCGCAGAGTATGGACAAGCGCTTTCTTCGGTATTGTTGTTAAATACCATCGACGAACCTGTTCAGGAGAAAACCGATATTTCTATAATGACCGTAGGGGGTGGATTAGGAAATACCCAAAAGTGGGACAACAGTTCGCTTAGTTTCAATACCACGTACATCAATTTAGCACCCTATCTGGCGGTATTTAAAGACCGCAACGATTGGCAAAAACCCTTCGAGACCTTTGCCGGGGAAACCGTATTTCGTCAAAAATTAGGAAAAGGATTATTAAAATGGTACACTGCCTTCGATGCTTCCAATTTTGAACTCACCCAAGAAGATATCAACTTGCCGGACGGATTGCATTTCTCTCTAAAAAACAACAATCTCTATAGCAATATTAGTTATGCTACCAACTTTGGAAATGATTGGTCTTTGGACACGGGAGGAAGTTTTACACGGGGTCAAAACCAACTGGGGATTCAGGAAAATGATATCAACAATATAGAGTTATCGGGACACCTGAAAGCCAAACTGCGGAAGCGTTTCAGCAACCAAGTAAAACTCTATCTGGGTGCCGAGCAGTTTTTTACCGATTTCACCGAGGCCTTCCAAAACCCTGATGTAGCTAAAGTGACTTACGGCTATACCAACAACATTACGGCTGCCTTTGCTGAAACCGATATTATCTTTTCCAAAAAACTGGCGGCCAAAGTAGGAGTACGGGGAGAATACAGCGGGTTATTTAATCAATTTACGGTGTCTCCCCGAGCATCACTAGCCTATAAAACCTCAAAGTACGGGCAGATTTCCTTGGCCTATGGCGATTTTTACCAAAACCCCTTAAGTGATGTCTTAAAATTTGAAAGCGATTTGGAAGCACAAAAAACCCAACATTACATCCTCAACTACCAGTACAGCCATAACGACCGTATTTTTAGGGCCGAAGTCTACCATAAACAATACAGCAACTTAATTACTTACGATACCGAATTCACCGATTTCACCACCCAATTTGCCAACGAAGGGGAGGGTTATGCCCGCGGACTGGATCTCTTCTTTCGCGACAATCAAAGTATTAAAAACGTGGATTACTGGGTAAGCTATTCGTTTTTGGATAGCGAACGTAAATACCAAAACTATCCGGTAAAAGCCACACCTCCCTTTGCGAATGCCCATAACCTTAGCGTAGTAGGGAAATACTGGATTGGCGATTGGAAAAGTCAGGTAGGCTTTAGCTATCAGTATGGGAGTGGCCGTACCTATACCAACCCTAACCGTCCCGGCTTTTTACAGGAACAGGTTAACGCCTATAACAGTGTGAGTGTAAATTGGGCGTACTTATTAACCCCTCAAAAGATCTTGTATTTCTCCATCAACAACGTGTTGGGGACCCAGAATATCAACGGCTATCAATATGCCAATACGCCCGATGCCAATGGCATGTTTGACCGCAGGGCACTACGTCCCGCTGCCGACCAGTTCTTTTTTGTGGGCTTTTTCTGGACCATTAGCGAAGATGGGAAAGACAACCAACTCGATAACCTTTAGCAATACTATCTCCTCCCCTTGATAAGGGGAGGTGTCCGAAGGATGGAGGTGTTGTTTATCAAGGTTTAAGGTTTCTTTTGGTAAAGGGTGAAGGATGAAGGATGAAGGATGAAGGAGAGATTAAACCTAAGACCTAAGACCCAGAACCCAATACCTTTGACCTAGTGATTGTTGATTGTTGATTGTTGATTGTTGATTGTTGATTGTTGATTGTTGATAGGAAGATAATAAACCTTGTCCCTACGATTCGACTCCGGGGCTCGTTATTCGAGCCTTTATTACATCCCCCTTTGTCCCCCTTCAAAGGGGGAAATAGGCATCATACAAAAAACTCCTCCCTTTGAAGGGAGGTTGGGAGGGATGTTATTTACTATCCAACAATTCGACTCCCAAACTTTGTTATTAGGAATCCGAAGGAATTTCAGTGATAGACGGTGGCGCATTGAAAGGTTAAGGGTAAAGGGTGAAGGATGAAGAGTGAAAGAGAGACTAAACCCAGGACCTAAGACCTAAGACCCAGGACCCAATACCTTTGACCTAGTGATTGTTGATTGTTGATTGTTGATAGGAAGATAATAAACCTTGTCCCTACGTTTCGACTTCGGGGCTCGTTATTCGAGCCTTTATTACATCCCCCTTTGTCCCCCTTCAAAGGGGGAAATAGGCATCATACAAAAAACCCCTCCCTTTGAAGGGAGGTTGGGAGGGATGTTATTTACTACCCTACAATTCGACTCCCAAACTTTGTTATTAGGAATCCGAAGGAATTTCAGTGATAGACGGTGGCGCAAGCGGAAGTGCGTTTTGCGAAGCAAAAAGAAAGCATGCAGCGTTAGCGACAGCCGCGGTTTTGGCTTTGCCAAAAATCACCTTAATTCCTTCTTGAATTTTTTGGTTCGTTTTTGTTTCAAGACAAAATGAACAGAGAGTACCATAAGGACTAGACTTTTTTGAGAGCTTCGCTCGCAACCTTCGTGTAACTAATTAGTTACACTCGCTTGTGCATCAAGGCAAAATGAACAGTAATAACGGCAATGCAAAAGAAAATGAATATAAATATAAAGAAGGAAATTACCCCTTCAATCGCTCCAACTCCTTCGCAATACGCCCCAGCCATTTTTCGGTGTCCTCTTGCGAAAGGGCATGTTTCTTAGCATCCAGCATGGCCTTGGCGGCTTCGTAGGTGGCGATGGACTGATTGGGATTTCCTAGTTCCTCAAGTACCCATGCCTTTCCAAAGTAAGAACGGATATCATGGCTGTCTTTCACTAAGGCGAGGTTGTATAATTCCAAAGCACTATTATACTGCTCTTCTTCCCCCAGACTACCGGCATAACGGCGCAGAGAGCGAGCCGATAACGGGACAAAATACCCCAATTTTTGTGTTTGTTGTGCTTCGTATGCCTGTATTTGTTGGGAGAGACTTTGTTGGGTGTTGGCCGCAAACTGTTCGATAAGGAATTCATCTACCTGATAGGCACGATTCATTTCCAGCAGGCCAAAATCGATGGAAGGGGCTACCACCCCCCAGTGGGAGACATCGTCTATCTGGCGGGTGTGCCAGTGCAGGGTAGGGTTGGGGTGTTGTGTGAGTAATGAATCCAGATACTGCACTTGGGGGCCGAAGAACCGTTCATTACTTCCTATGGTACCGTGGGTGCCAAAGAAAAATTTATGGAAAGGTTGCTGTTGGGTGATACGCTCCTTAGCATCGTTCAGGATTTGGTTGTTAAGGTAATGCATAGCAGGACTTACGGCAATATAGGCGTTAAAGAGGTCTTTTTGCTCCCCAAATAAGGTATGGGCGACAAAGGCTCCACCACGGGAATGCCCTATAAGGGCCCGAAACTCATTAATTCTGAAATTTTCTTTAATAAAAGGAAATACCTCATATTG
Organism: Flavobacteriaceae bacterium; assembly: GCA_041392125.1. GTDB lineage: Bacteria > Bacteroidota > Bacteroidia > Flavobacteriales > Flavobacteriaceae > Halomarinibacterium. Next base: position 61,506 of record JAWKMR010000007.1, read on the forward strand.
TAAATGGCCTTGCAGCACTTCGGCTTGGCCATTGTTGTTTTCATCATCCGGGGGCAGCGACCGGTCTTTAGGGATAAACTCGGTACCGCGATTATCGCTGTGGATGCCTACTACAATAACAGGCATCATGTGGTAGCTCCAAACCAGATAGTCGGCAATGCTTTTGGCCTGATGGTAAAACGAGGCCGCCTGGGCATCCAGCACATAGATAACGCCAAAGGCCTCCTCGGTCTCATAATACAGCTCCGGCACATGCACATAAAAGGTGCGATCCTTATGAAAAGCCGCCGAGGGCTGGGTGTAGGTAAAGTCGTAGGTGGGTTCCTGGGCAACAGTTGTGAGGCAAAAAAGGCAAACTGCAAGGGCAAAAAAAGAACGTGACATGGTGTGTTAGTTACAATGGCTTATTAAGGTAACGTAAAAGGGGGTGGGGTTATTTTTGAAGTCTCTTAAAAAGAAATAATTAAGACGCTTTTTTTGCTTCCTTGTAAATTATTTTTTTTGAAGATTTTCCTTTTACTAATTTAAAATTAATAGGATTTTTATATTCCATTTCAGGTTGAATTATTGAGTTACTAAAAAACAAAATTTCTTTACCCTCTCTAACTTCATAAGCAGTATGCTTGAATGAGAATTCTTTTTTGTAGCAATCAGAGTAAAGTTTTTGAATTTCTGGAACATTATCGTATGAAACAATCCATTTAATATTTTGTATTCCCTTTATTTTGTCACTTACTTTTTTATGATTTTTAGCTTCATAATGATTGAGATATAATGTGCTAGCTTTTAAGTAATATGGTGGGTCGAAATAAAAGATAATATTGTTATGATTAGCCTCTTGTTGTATTGTATCTATCAATTTAATAGCATCTTTATTATATAGCCTGATGTGTTTTTTCTTTTTTGCGATAGCTTTAATTCTATTAATAAGCTCTTCTTTGTTAAATCGGCAATCCATTAAATAACCCCCTGTTTGTTCCATACCTCCCATAACACCAGCATTTATAATTCCGGAACGATTGGTTCTGTTTAAATAAAAAGTAGAGAAGCCAAGAGTAAGTAAGTCAACAGTTTTTTTATTTACTTGTATTTCTTTTTGTTTTTTCCATTCTTCAATAGTGAATTCTGCATTTTCAATTTTTTCACAAAGCTGCCTTGTTTTATTTAAAACGGAGTGCCAAAAAGCGTAAATAGAGCGGTCTCTATCATTAATAGTAATTCGTTCTACAAATCCTTCCATTAATAAAAAAAGTGCTACGGATGCACCACCAGAGTAAGGTTCCACATAATGACCACTAATTTTATTGTCAATGCAAATTTTTGCAATAAATGCGGACAGTTTATTTTTCCCACCAGGATATCTTAATGGAGAATAAATCATTATTCTACGGAATTTAAAATTATTTTGAATAATGACTCTAATTGAGCCCATGTTGCTCTTACGTCTCTCTCTTTAGAGGTAAAATGCTCATTATGATTTATCATGTGCATTCGTTCAAGTGAATATGGTTGGTCAAAATCAGATTTTATTTGCCTTAGTGTAGCAATTAGATTATGGTCATTTATATTTTTACAACTACCATTAATTATATGTGTAAGCATCTCACCGAGTTTTGGGTTATGGGATGAATTTTTTTTAATTTTATCATATTCACTAACTTCTTTTAAATAAAATACTAGAGAACATTCAAGAAAACTCCTCAAAAGATCATGTGTAGCGTTCGGAAATTTTTTTACTGGAATTTCTTTTAGTTCATCATATAAAATTCTAAGACTTGAATTATTTATTGCAAATGGAATTCTTGATGGAAAGAAAAGACCAACAGGAGTAGGAAGGCTTTTTGTTTTTAAATTATTATCAATTTTTGAGTCTACTAAATTATATGATTGCTTACCAAATAAATCCTCTGTAGTATTGTTTTGAATTTCTTTATCAACCTTTTGTGAATCAAGAGGCTTTATTGATTCAATATATTTTTCAATACTTTCTTTTTTGTTTAATGTTCTTGAATCAATTTTGTTACCTTGAAAATCTTCTTTATTTAATAAATTATATATTATTACTTTTAATTCTTTATCAAAATCACGATAATTAATTAAAAGTTCACCATTTTCAATAATTCTATATCCGTATTTTTTTTTCGCTGGAGTAGTAGTAATTGTTCTAAAAAAATTTGTAACAAATCCTTTTCCTAAAACTTTATCTTTCATTTTTTCAGGAATTTCAAGTTCTCTAACCTTTTTTATGATTCCAATTTTTACTAGGTTATTTTCATTTTTGTTACCTCTTCTTACATCGTAATTAGTTCTTTCTCCATCTTCCCAACTTACTTCATTATTTTTTTTTATGTGTTTTCTGTCTACATATCTTAAACATTCAGATTCATTTAAGCCTACTATGCATTCAAGTTCAAAATTTTCATTTATATCTATGCTTTTCTTTAGTAATGAAATAGAATCTTTTAATTTTACATTATCAGATAAATTTGGATTAATTAAAAGTTTATAAGCAGATAACCTTCTATTTCCTTCAATTACAATCAAATTATTGTCATTATTCCAAACCACTAATTTTTCTAATTGGGGTAAGTCAAAATCTTTAACAATTTCTTCAATAAATTTTTTTAATTCAAATTTTGGTTTCGATAAGAAATAATTTATCATCTCTTTCTCATCAGAGTTATAATATTTGTCTGGAAATCTTGCGTTTTCATCCCAAAGGATAAGATCTTTGACTTTTAATAGTTGCGATTTTAAATTCATAAGTTAACTGTAATCTGGAATAATTTAAAGATATGATCAAGTTGAATATATCAAATTTAGAAAAAAGTCAAATGATTACATTTTATTTAAATGGTGTATTAAAGTAAAAACACAAAATCAAATTACCCTAACAATTATACCCATAATTTTAATGTAATAAATTTATTTACCCACTTTCCTCTTTCCGTAGCGTTAATTGCCCCAACACATAGCCTACAATCCCGCTTAATATGGCCCCGGTAATATTGCCTTCCAAACGGCCGGCAAGGCTTAACACCACCGTTCCTGCCACCACGCCCATTACGGTAATGATCTTAAACGTAGCCGGACTTTTAATTATCTCAAAAATACTTTCGTTAGACCGCGATACCGACCTCCAAAACAAGCCCCACATCACCACCAAACCCACGGTGGCCAAAATGGAGAGCCCTACAATATATTCGGGACTTAATTCAATGGCGGTAGTGAGTTCTTGTTCCTTCATTAAATAACTCCATTAATAATCCCCCACAACTTATCTACAAGAGCGTTATACAGTTTTTCCAAGGTCACCGAGAGGATGCCCTTCAAGGTATTCACAAAGTTTTGCGCCATGGCTTTTAGCCCTTCAAAAAAGAACTGGGCCAGGTCGGCATCAATATCGCCGTTGGCAAGGCCATCGGTAATGGTTTTGGTCTGTTGGGCAATGGCGGCCACCTGCCGCTCGCTAAAGCCCTGCACCACGGTAATGTCCTTTTTCAGGATGGTGGTGGCGGTGTCTTTAATATCGGTTATAATACTGGCTATATCACTCATAGATTATCGTTTTAAAAAGCTTTCGTAGGTCATGGCCTGGTCCAGAAAGATTAGAATCTGGCCTTTAAAGGCCTGTAGCGCTAAGGGTTTTAGTCCGTTGGCTTGGTCGGTCTGCCGCATCTTCCGCAGCGTTTCCGAAATTTGGGTAAAGGCAAAGGCAGAGGGGTAGGCCCCGGACAGCGGGTCGCTCCCCTTAGCTTGCAGGAGTTTGTTGATCTTTTCGGTAGCGGCATTGCTGGGCACAGGACGGGCCTTGGCCTGCAGGCTTAGCGCATCAAAGTTCCCAATCAGGGTGTTGTAGAACGTTTGTCTATCTGTATAGGAGTCGGCAGTGGTGCCTTCGTCCATGGTAGCAAAAAAATAGGTAAGCTGCTGGGTACTTTTGGTAAGTCCCTCCACAATGGCCTTGTCGTATTCCGGAGCCAATTGGGTTTTACAGCCGGTAAACAAAAATAATCCTACAAACAGGAGCGATATGGAACGTATGGATAATTGTTTCATAGTATAAAATATAAATAATTAGTGCGATGCGTAACCCGGTGCTTGGTGAAAGCCAAAACCGTTCGATAGGAAATCGAAAAACAAACTTTTTGTGGGGAGTTCTTCAAATATAGTAAAAAATAATTGAGAAGTGAGGCTTCAAAAATGAGAAAATAGTGTTTGTCTATAAAGATTCTACATAACTCGTTAGTAACACTTACCACGCACTATCCTAACTGTATGTACGCTGTATCTACGCTCTAACTATGGAGTATCTATGCTTTAACTAGGGAGTATCTATGCTTTAACTAGAGAGTATCTATGCTTTAACTAGGGAGTATCTATGTTTTATCTATACATTACCCCTACTTGAAATATATTGCTGCCTAACTTATGCCATGTTTGGGAGGGTTAAGGGTGAAGGGTAAAGGGTAAAGGGTAAAGGGTGAAAGGTGAAAGAGATACTAAACCTAAGACCCAGAACCCAGTACCTTTGACCTAGTTATTGTTGATTGTTGATTGTTGATTGTTGATTGTTGATTGTTGATTGTTGATTGTTGATAGGAAGATAATAAACCTTGTCCCTACGATTCGACTCCGGGGCTCGTTATTCGAGCCTTTATTACATCCCCCTTTGTCCCCCTTCAAAGGGGGAAATAGGCATCATACAAAAAACTCCTCCCTTTGAAGGGAGGTTGGGAGGGATGTTATTTACTACCCAACAATTCGACTCCCAAACTTTGTTATTAGGAATCCGAAGGAATTTCAGTGATAGACGGTGGCGCAAGCGAAAGTGCGTTTTGCGAAGCAAAAAGAAAGCATGAAGCGTTAGCGACAGCCGCGGTTTTGGCGTTGCCAAAAATCACCTTAATTCCTTCTTGAATTTTTTGGTTCGTTTTTGTTTCAAGACAAAAATGAACATAATGTAATTAAATCGCTTCTCGATACACCTCACTATGCTCGGCACTCGAAGTGACAAATAACCAAGACCCAGAACCTTAAAAAAGCTACTACTCCGTATTAAAGCCGTATTAAAGTCGTGTTTAAGTCGTATTTAAGTCGTATTTAAGTCGTATTTAAGTCGTGTTAAAGGCGTCACTACTCCGTGTTTACTTCGTGTATTATTGAGTGAAGGGTAAAGGGTGAAAGAGATACTAAACCTAAGACCCAGAACCCAGTACCTTTGACCTAGTTATTGTTGATTGTTGATTGTTGATTGTTGATTGTTGATTGTTGATTGTTGATTGTTGATTGTTGATTGTTGATTGTTGATAGGAAGATAATAAACCTTGTCCCTACGATTCGACTCCGGGTCCCCGTCGCCTGAACCTTCGAAAAGAACTAAGTACTGTTTGAGTCCCGAAATTCGGGACGAGTTGTACGTGTTCCGAAGGAAAGGCATGACGGGTAGAGAAGAATCGGCAGGCTAGATTTTTTTGTTTCTTTTTTCATCAATGGAAAAAAGAAAAGAAAGAAAGGCAATGCATAAAAGAACAGAAAAAAGCTACTACTCCGTATTAAAGCCGTATTAAAGTCGTGTTTAAGTCGTATTTAAGTCGTGTTAAAGGCGTCACTACTCCGTGTTTACTTCGTGTTTACTTCGTGTTTACTTCGTGTATTATTAGGTGAAGGGTGAAGGGTGAAGGGTGAAGGGTAAAAGGTGAAAGGTGAATAGTAGAAAACCCGTCCTTACCATTCTCCTTCGGTTAATCGTTGCCTGAGCAAATAAAACATCCCCCTACCCCCCTTCAAAGGGGGAATGATTTAGTCTAATATTTTTGAATTTTAAGCTGGAAGGAATTTCAGTGATAGACGGTGGCGCAAGCGAAAGTGCGTTTTGCGAAGCAAAAAGAAAGCATGAAGCGTTAGCGACAGCCGCGGTTTTGGCGTTGCCAAAAATCACCTTAATTCCTTCTTGAATTTTTTGGTTCGTTTTTGTTTCAAGACAAAAATGAACATAATGTAATTAAATCGCTTCTCGATACACCTCACTATGCTCGGCACTCGAAGTGACAAATAACCAAGACCCAGAACCTTAAAAAAGCTACTACTCCGTATTAAAGTCGTGTTTAAGTCGTATTTAAGTCGTGTTAAAGGCGTCACTACTCCGTGTTTAACTCGTGTTTACTCCGTGTTTACTCCGTGTATTATTGGGTGAAGGGTGAAGGGTGAATAGCGTGTCGTGAATCGTAAGTCGTGAGTCGTAAATCGTGAAATAACTAATATTCAGCACCTAGCCTCCAGCCTCCAGCATCCCACACCCAACAATCGAACAATCGAACAATCCAATATACTAACCTACTAACAACAATTCACTCCCCAAATTCAACAGTTCGGTAAAAGCCTTTTTAATAAAGAAGCAATAGCATAGATATTTGTCCTATCAATTAAAAACAAACAGTTATGCAAACCGTACTCCATTACCTCACCCTCTTACTTACCGGAACATTCCTTCAGGCACAAACAACAGCAGCGGTTTCCGTGAGTCCTTTCTGTCCTACTGAAAATAACCCTCCGGTAGTGTTCTGTATCGAAACGGAAAACTCGGGGGCTTCTTTCAATAATTCGGATCTTTGTAGTCAGAATTCGAAAAAAGAAGTCGCTTTTGAAACCAAACATCTCGAGGTAAATTCCAGAGGATTTTAGAATCATTAGGAAAAACACAGCAACTTTTATACATTCACAAAACAAATACTAAAATGAAAACACTACTTACCATCACCTTCGCTTTAATAGCCTTTACAGGGTTTTCACAAACCAAATATGAACAAGGCATGAGCAAGGCCTTCGACCTATGGAAAAACAATCAGCCCTGGGAAGCTGCCAATCTCTTTGAGCGCATAGCTCAGGCCGAACCCGATAATTGGTTACCGCCTTTTTATGTGGCGCAAATAAACGTCATATACAGTTTTTCAGAAAAGAATGAAGAAAAGCTCACAGCACAGTTAAACAAAGCACAGGACTTTTTAAACGATGCCAAAGCCCTGTCTAAGGACAATGCCGAGATTTTGGTGGTGCAAGCGCAACTCTATACCGCTTGGGTGGTGTTTGATGGCGCCAAATACGGCATGACCATGTCCCCCAAGATCAATCAGTTGTATCAGGAGGCCTACAAATTAGAACCCGAAAACCCCCGTGCTGCCTTCGGAAAAGTAGAGTGGGAGTTGGGCACCGCACGCTGGTTTGGGAAAGACACCCAACCTTTCTGCGAAGATTTAAAGAAAGCGTTGGCCTTGTTTGACACCTACGAGCCTAAAGGCCCTTTTTATCCCAATGGTGGCGGTGAGTACGCTCAACAGAGTTTAGCACAAAACTGTAACCAAGAGTAATGAATATTGCAAAAGAAATAGGAAAGGCTTTTTTTATAGGATCCCTCATCTTTATCGTGGTGGGGGTGATAGAATACCTCAATGGCTGGCAGATTCATTCCGGTAAAGAGCTGTTGTTTCGCTTTGTTACCAATCAGATCTATTCGGTATCGCTCTACATGGCCAATGCCTTTTTCTTTTACTTCATCCTTAATCGTTATGCCGGAGCGTGGTTTAGAATCCAGCATCTAACCAAAGGAATTCTGGGATCGGTCGCCATTTCCACGGTCACCATTTTCCTGCTGCGTTTTTGTAGTGCCGTGCTTTTTGGAGGCATCTCTTTTTCTGAATTTATCGCCAACGAACGTCCGATATTCTATTATGTTACCCTGCTCATTTCAGTGGTGGTAACCAGTATTTTTTATGCGGTGTACTACTATCGCTACATCCAGGAACGAAAGGTTAAGGAACAAAAGATTATAGCAGGAACAGCCTCGGCACAATTTGATGCCTTAAAGAATCAGTTGGACCCGCATTTCTTGTTCAACAGCTTAAATGTGCTTACCAGTCTTATTGAGGAAAACCCGGAGGCCGCTACCAAATTTACCACCTCCCTTTCCAAGGTATACCGTTATGTATTAGAGCAAAAAAACAAGGAACTCGTTACGGTAGAAGAAGAGCTCAACTTTGCCAAACTCTATATTTCCTTACTGAAAATGCGCTTTGAAGACAGCATTGTTTTTGAAGTGCCGGAAACCCTCTCCAATCCGGAAGCCAAAGTGGTACCGTTATCGCTTCAATTGTTATTGGAGAATGCCGTAAAGCACAATCAGGTAACGCCTTCGGCAAAATTGCATATCCAAATCTATGAGGAGGCAGGGAATTTAATTATCAAGAACAATCTTCAGCCCAAAAAAGTATTGAAAGAGAGTAGTGGGGTAGGATTGCAAAACATCTATCAACGCTACCGCTTATTGACCAACCGACCCGTGTTGGTCCAAAAAAACGAAGATGCCTTTTGGGTTACCATACCCTTACTAACACAAAAAACATCGATGATGAGCACACAAACCGAATATATTTCAGCCAAGCGCTACGAACGCGCCAAAAAGCATGTAGAAGAATTAAAAGGATTTTACATTCACTTTAGTATTTACCTTATTATGGTGCCTGTATTTGTCTTTATTAATATAAAGTCAACTTCTTTTCCTTGGGCCATTTTCCCCATTGTAGGATGGGGGATGGGCGTGATAGGGCATGCCATGGAAGTTTTCAGTTGGAATCCTTTTTTGGGAAAAGATTGGGAGGAGCGCAAGATTCGGGAATTAATGAAGGATGATGAGTAGGCTTTCAGAAAACCTAAGTAAAAAATCTACATATAAACTATTAAATTAAAATGATGAACTATTCAATCAAAATTGCATTTATAGGAGTTTTCTTCTTTTTTTCCACAGGAATTTTTGCCCAAGAAGGCAACGGTTCCTCCGAAATAGCACAAATTACCGCAACACTTACAGACTATATTGAAGGAACGGCAAACGGACAGCCCGAGCGATTGAAAAGGGCGTTTCATCCCGACTTTAATCTTTACACGGTTACCAAAGAGGATAGCTTGAGAATACGTTCGGGAGAAAAATACATTTCCAATGTGAAAGAGGGGGAAAAAGCGAATCGCGTAGGGCGAATTATCTCCATCGATTTTGAAAAAGATGCTGCCATAGCAAAAGCAGAAATAGTAATACCTGGAAAACTCATTTTTACCGACTATTTTCTGTTGCTTAAATACGAAGGCTCTTGGAAGATCGTTCATAAAAGCTATACCTGGAGGGAAATACCTAAGAGTGCTGAAGCAAAAGAAGAATAAGCCGGGGTATTTTGAAAATGAAGCTAAACCTGCCTTACCTCCTTGTTTTATGTTTGGTATTAATCTCCCGAAGCGTTTTTGCAGGGGAATATTTTCAATCATCCTCTGTAAGTGATTCCACAATGGCAATTGGCACGCAGCAATTTTACTGGGAAGATAAAACCAGACTGGATGCGTATTATGGAGGAACCCGAAAAGTAAATGTGCAGGTGTGGTATCCCAGTGATGCAGTGCTGGAAGAAACCCCAAAAACACCCTACGTACTTTTTGGCGACCAACTTTTTAACTCGTTCCATAATTGGAGCAAGGAAGATGTGGAAAGGGTACAAAAAATACAAACAGGGTCTTTTTTGGGGTCTAACATAAAACCGGATGCAGGAAGCTTTCCTTTGTTAGTGTTTTCTCCCAGTCTGGGCGGAAACTTGAGTTATTATACTTACTATGCTGAATATTTTGCAAAACGGGGCTACATGGTTATGGGGGTAAATCACCTCTATGAAAGCGAAGCAATTGTCTATGATCGCAATGTATATTTGGCAAATACTCAATTCTATGATCGTTTAAAATCGCTTAAAATACCCGAGGAAATAACGGCAGACGAATATCGGGAGCAAATGGGAGCTCGGCAGATGGTTTTGGCGCAAGATATGGTCTTTGCTGTAGATCAACTAATTGCGAACACAGAAATAGGAAAATTGATTGATGCTGAAAGAATAGGTGTTTTTGGACATTCTATAGGCGGTTCGGCAGCTATTTATTCATCGCTTCTCGATCATCGTATAAAAGCAGTTATTGATTTGGATGGAACTCCCCCTACCATAGCTTTAACAAACGGAATTAATGTGCCATTTCTCTTTATAGAAGACCTAACCGATTATAAGAATCATGCAGGGTATGCAAAAATGCATCAGCGGAGAAATGATTTTTGTACTCAAAACAAAGCCCCTTCTTGGCGAATATTGATCAAAGGATTTAGTCATAATAGCTTTCTCGACAGTAGTTATTACCTTGCTGAAGATTCCATGACCATGGCTGCTGAACAGGAGAAATTAGATTTGGTATTGAAGCATATGAACCAATTTCTAGCGTATTATCTTCTGAAGCTTACCACAGGAACTCTTACATTTATAACAACAGAAAAAGAAGAAGTTTTTACATTTGATAAATAGAGAGGTTTCTTTAGGAATATGTTTTGTAGAAACCGTGTAGCATACCAAAGAAAACACAATTGAGAAGCTAGTTTTGACACTTCAGTAAAAAGAAATTTTATTTATAAACAGGCAGCAATAGCTTTGTTCTATTAATTTAAAGTAACCGAATAATGTCTTTAAACACTAACGAATCTAGAGAAAACCGGTACCTGCGTGCCAAAGAACGCGTAGCCGAGATGAAAAAGTTCTACACCGGATTAGTATTTTATGTCATTTTTATCTCCTTTTTAGGTTGGTTTAATTATTATACCAATCAGTGGCGTTATATGTGGTTTTTATGGGCTGCCTTTGGATGGGGTATCGGGATCGTATTTCAGGCAGCAAAAGCCTTTAACTGGACCCCTTTTATGAACAAAGACTGGGAAGAAAAGAAGATTAAAGAATTGATGGACAAAGAAGAAGATTTTAAAAACGAACGATGGAATTAATGGAAGAACAACAGCACCAACGCTATCAAAAGGCCCTAAAAATAGTAAAGCGGCAAAAGGCGTTTTATAGACATCTTATTGTGTATCTGGTCATTATGATGGCTTTGTTTGTAATGCGTTATTTTATCTTTCCAAAAATAGGGTACTATTATGAAGACCAAGGATTTAAAGACTGGCTCAATTGGAATACCTATGGGTTAGCAGCCGTTTGGCTCATCGCTATTATAATACAAGGAATTGTGGTTTTTAAATCGAAAACAATAAGCAATTGGGAAGAAAATAAAATACAAGAAATACTCTCTAAAGAAGAAATTAACAACAATCAAAAATGGAAATAAACGCTATGGAATTTAATGAAAACAAATATGAGCGTGCCAAAAAAAAAGTAAAAGAAATTAAAGGATTTTACACACACCTCACAGTGTATATTTTGGTAAACCTTTTTTTACTACTAGCGCAAATGGGCTTATTTAGTGGTAGCTTTATGCAGGGTTTGCCAACCTGGGGGCATTTTACAACGCCTTTTTTCTGGGGAATTGGCTTGGCATTTCACGCCCTTCATGTATTCAAAGATAATTTCACATTTCTGAGGCAATGGGAAGAAAGAAAGATTAAAGAATTTATGGAAAAAGAAGAAAATGAGTATAAAAATACGTTTGATAAAGATTTCTGAATTGAAATCCACTAATCTAACAATCCAACAATCCAATAATCCAATAATCTAATAATCCAACAATCCAAAAATCTAACGCCCATGAAAGTGCTCATTATTGAAGATGAAAAACCCGCCGCCCGCCGTCTGGAACGCATGCTGGAACGTTTGGATGTTTCGGTAAGCACCATGCTGCATAGTGTGGCAGAAGCAGTTGAATGGTTTACAACCAATCCGCATCCCGATCTCATCTTTTTGGACATTCAGTTAAGCGACGGACTTTCTTTCGAGATTTTTGACGCAATACAAGTGAAAAGCGCCATTATATTTACCACTGCTTATGATGAATATGCCTTGCAGGCCTTCAAATTAAATAGTATTGATTACCTGTTGAAACCTATTGATGATGAAGAACTTGCCATAGCAGTTAACAAATACAGAGAACGGATGCCCAAAGGGCAAAACGTGCAACTCAATTTTGAAGATATTAAAAAACTACTTACCAATCCTGTAGAGCGAGAGTACAAGCAGCGCTTCACAACGAAAATAGGACAACATATTAAAATGATAGCGGTAGATGAAATAGAGTGTTTCTATAGCGAGAATAAAGGCACCTATGCCCACACGTTTGAAGGGAGAGATTACCTTTTAGATACCACCCTAGAGCAGTTAGAAGAGGAATTGTCTCCCAAAGTATTCTTCCGTATCAATCGAAAATTCTATGTCAATATTAACGGGATTAAAGATATTATTAGCTATACCAATAGCAGGCTTCAGTTAAAACTGCAAAGCTATAAAGACGATGAGGTAATTGTAGCCCGTGAGCGGGTTCGGGATTTTAAGTTGTGGTTGGAGTAAAAAGTACCCCGGTATGCTAACTAATAAAATTCCAGATGTTTTTAAATTGGACCAACTGTGTATAAGTACTTAAAATAGCAGCATTATTGGGCTTTTGTAAGGCAGGATCGTCTTTAAGCACTAGCATCGCATAACCTCGGGCAATTTTCAAAATTTCACTGTCTTTTACAATATCAGCAATGCGAAGATTCAAAATTCCGCTTTGTTGGGTACCCATTATGTCACCGGGGCCGCGCAACTTTAAATCTACTTCACTTATTTCAAAACCATCGTGGGTTCGCACCATAGTTTCCAATCGTGTTTTGGCATCTTCTGAAAGCTTGTGGCCGGTCATTAAAATACAGTAGCTTTGTTCCGCTCCGCGCCCAACACGCCCCCGAAGTTGGTGTAATTGTGATAACCCAAAGCGTTCGGCGCTTTCTATCACCATGACGGAAGCATTGGGCACATTTACCCCAACTTCAATGACGGTGGTTGCGACCATAATTTGCGTTTCTCCTCTTACAAAGCGATCCATTTCATAATCTTTATCGGCTGACTTCATTTTCCCATGAACGATTGAAATTTGATAGTGGGGGAGTGGAAACTCCCTCGAAATACTTTCATACCCATCCATCAAATCTTTATAATCCAACGCCTCACTTTCCTGAATTAATGGGTACACAATATACACTTGTCTTCCCTTGGCAATTTCCTCCTTTAAAAACTTAAAAACTTTTAGCCGGTTAGCGTCAAATCGATGCACGGTTTTTATCTCTTTTCTCCCTGGTGGAAGTTCGTCAATCACACTCACATCCAGGTCGCCATACACACTCATGGCGAGGGTGCGGGGGATAGGGGTGGCGGTCATGATTAAGATGTTGGGAGGCTGCACATTTTTGTGCCATAATTTACTGCGTTGTGCCACTCCAAAACGATGTTGTTCATCCACGATTGCCAGTCCTAAATTTTTAAATTGAACGGTATCTTCCAGCAGGGCATGGGTGCCAACGAGCAGCTGTAAAGACCCATTTTGAAGGTTTTGGTGAATTTCTTTTCTTTCTGAAGTAGAAGTTGAACCAGTAAGCAATGAAATACTGATATTCAATTTGTTACACCATTCAACTAAATGGATATAGTGTTGAACTGACAAAATTTCAGTAGGCGCCATTAAACACCCTTGAAAACCGTTGTCAAGTGCTATTAATAGGGACATGAAGGCTACAATCGTCTTTCCCGAACCCACATCTCCTTGCAATAAGCGATTCATTTGGGAAGGCTGCCCTAAGTCGTGACGAATTTCTTTGATTACTCGCTGCTGTGCTTTGGTTAACCGGAAGGGTAAATGTTTGTTAAAAAAGGTATTGAAATAGTCTCCCACTTTTGAAAAAGTATATCCCTTTATTTTCGTTTTATGCATTATATTTTTTCTGATTAACTGCAATTGGATATAGAATAATTCTTCAAATTTTAGTCGGTATTGTGCCCTTGCTAATAGGGTGGTACTTTTCGGAAAATGAATGTTAAAAAGGGCTTCGTTTTTAGAGAGTAATTTTAGGGGTTGTAATACCTCTTGTGAAAGACTTTCGGAGAACTTATTTTGAGATTCCAAAAAAAGGTTTTGTAGCAGGGTGCTAATTACTTTATTGGTAATGCCACTACTGGATAACTTTTCGGTAGAAGGGTAAATGGGTTGCATGGCAGATCGCAAACTTTTTTCGTGGTCTTCCAATATTTCTAATTCGGGATGTGGCATGGAGAAAGTCCCATTAAACCAATGGGTCTTTCCAAAAGCAACATAAGGGGTGTTCAGTTTTAAATTTTCCCGTATCCATTTATGCCCCCGAAACCACACCAATTCCATTTGTCCCGTATCGTCCATAAAGGTGGCTACCAAACGTTTCCCGCGTTTTTGTTCCACCGTTTTTATATGGATAATCTTTCCAATAATCTGAACTTCGGCATTGGTTTTTTGGAGCTCGGCTATTTTGTAGTATTTAGTGCGGTCTAAATACCTATTAGGAAATAAATGAATTAAATCTTGGAAAGTAAAAATTCCCAACTCCTTTTTCAGCAAGTCCGCTCGATTAGGCCCTACACCTTTTAAATATTCAATAGGAGTTTGGAGGAAATTGGCATTCATAAAACGAAAATAGTTAATTCCTGCGAAGGCAGGAATCTCATTAAGGTATTTTGTAGCTTTGTGAGATGAAGTTAGTACCAACTTTAGTTCAAAGATTAATTCTTGTTTGGCTTATTTTATCGGGTAATTTGTTTTTTGCCCAACAAGCCCATATTGTTGATTTCTTAAACATAGACGCTACTGTAAAGCCCATTCTTTCTGAAGAAAAAGTAGAAGGATCCGTTCGAGTTACTTTCAAAATGCTTCAAAAGGCAGATTCTGTGTATTTGGATGCTATAGTAATGAAGATAACCGATCAAGCTTTGGAGGGTATTCCGGTAACGGCTTCCGAGGATAAAATTTGGTTTCTTAACTCCTTTGAAAAAGACCAAACCTACACCGCATTTTTCAACTACGAAGCAAATCCAAAACAGGCATTATACTTTGTTAAAGATCAAGTATGGACTCAGGGACAAGGAAAATACACCTCCCATTGGTTGCCCAGCATTGATGATATGAATGACAAAATTGAGTTTGACCTCAAGATTGCCGCACCTTCAAACAAAACGGTGATTGCTAATGGCGAATTGGAAAAATTTATTTTGTATGACGAAGATGTGGTTTGGCAATACAATATGGAGCAGCCCATGTCCAGCTATTTGGTGGCTTTTGCTATGGGTGATTTTAAAATGAAGAAGTTAGAATCGCAATCAGGTGTTCCCCTAGAAATGTATTTATCGTCAAAAGATAGCCTAAAAAGAGAGCCTACGTATCGATATACCAAAGAAATCTTCGATTTTTTAGAAACGGAAATTGGCGTTCCCTATCCGTGGCAAAACTACAAACAAGTAGCCGTACGGGATTTTCTCTATGCCGGAATGGAAAATACGGGTTGTACTATTTTCTCTGAAGCGTTTGTAGTAGATTCCACAGCGTTTGTGGATAGAAATTATGTGAATGTGAATGCACACGAATTGGCACACCAGTGGTTTGGTAACCTTGTCACCGAAACCGAAGGTACTCACCATTGGCTGCATGAAGGTTTTGCTACCTATTATGCGTTATTGGCTGAGAAAGAAATTTTTGGAGACGATTATTACTACTGGAAACTGTTTAACAGTGCAGAGCAATTACAAGCTATGAGCGATGTCGGAAAAGGAGAAGCACTTTTAAATCCTAAAGCCTCCTCGCTTACCTTTTATGAAAAAGGCGCTTGGGCATTGCATATATTAAGGGAAACCATAGGGGAGGAAGCTTTTAAAAAAGGGGTTCAAAATTATGTAAACAAATATGCTTATGGGAATGTAACTACCGATGACTTTTTGAAAGAAATAACCGCTGTTACCGATGCAGATATTAGCGTTTGGAAAACCAATTGGTTAGAACAATCTGCTTTTAAGGCTGAAGAAGCCTATCAATCGTTGGTGCAATCTTCCTTTATGGAGCGATTCTTCCAAGTTTCGGCACTTCGGGCGACTTCTATTCAAGACAAAAAGCCCTTTTTACAGGAGGCCATCCGCAGCAATAATGAGTATATCGCACAGGAAGCGGTCTATCAATTAGCCAACGAAGCCTTTTCAGCAGTAAAAGACTTGTATCGTATGGCAATGAATTCTGAAAATACCATCATTCGACAAGCAGTAGCCTTGTCTATGGATAAAATTCCGAAGGATTTTCAGCAGGAATACGAATCGCTTTTACGGGATGCTTCTTACCTAACTATAGAAGCTGCATTGTATAACTTATGGATTAATTTTCCAGAAAAGCGAAGCGAATTTTTGGATACCACTAACCATTTGGTAGGGTTTCAGGATAAAAACATACGGCAGTTATGGCTTACATTGGCATTGTATACTCAAGGGTATCACGATACAGATAAACCCCAATACCTGTCTGAATTAGTATCCTACTCCGGAGATACGTATTCTTTTGAAATTCGAGAAAAGGCATTGGAGTATTTATTTTCAATGGGAGTAAAAAGCCCCGATTTTATTAAAAACCTGGTGAATGCCTGTACGCATCATTATTGGAAATTCAGGGACGGTGCTCGTAATATGCTTGCTACTTTTATGGAAGAGGAACGTACTATGGAACTAGTATTGGAGCAGTACAATAGCTTTACCGAGAAAGAAAAAGCATACCTTAAACGTAAAATTAAATTGTAATGAGAGCATTGGTAATTTCGGGCGGGGGTAGCAAAGGAGCCTTTGGTGGAGGGGTGGCGCAGTTTCTCATGGAAGAAATGAAATACGATTACCAATTGTTTGTGGGCACTTCTACCGGGAGCTTGTTGGTTCCCAAATTGGCGCTGCATCATATTGAAGAAATTAAAAATATTTATACGTCTGTAACCCAAGAATCCATTTTTAATATTCAGCCGTTTACGGTGAAAAAAGATAAGTGGGGCGGAAAGGAAATTGCGATTAATCACTGGAACGTGATTCGGAATTTTATGCGAAAGAGCAAAACTTTTGGAGAAAGCAAAAACCTTCGGAAACTTATTGAAAAAACCTTTACGGAAGCCGATTTTAATACCTTAAAGGCCAGTGACAAAGATGTGATTGTCACCGTATCGAATCTTTCTTTAAATCAGGTGGAATACAAATCGTTAAAAGATTTTTCGTACTCCGACTATTGCGATTGGATATGGATTTCCTGTAACTATACCCCTTTTATGAGTTTGGTGAAGAAGGAAGGCTGCGACTATGCCGATGGCGGTTTTGGAAGTATGGTCCCCATTGAAGAAGCCATCAGTCGCGGAGCCACGACCGTGGATGTGATTATTTTGGAAACGGAAGTAACCTATTACAACCGCTTACCTGCACGAAATGTGTTTTCCCTTATTACCAGCATGCACGAATATATGTTTGACCGTATTGAAAAGCAGAATATCCGCATTGGGAAGTTTGTCGCCGGAAACCATAATGCTATCTTAAACTTTTATTACACCCCTACGGTGTTAACTACCAATTCTCTTATTTTCGATAAAACTGAAATGTTGAAATGGTGGGAGAGTGGCTTTCAGTTTGCTAAAATGAAAAATACCGAATTGAATGAGGTGAAGAGCTGAGTTAAAATGTAAGACGGATGACGGATGAAGATAATGAGAATAGAGATTGTTATTAAACAGGTTTAAAGATCCATAAAATGTCTCTGTGAATCTTGGGGAAACTTAGTGAGGCTCTGTGAAATAAATTCTTTTCATTAAATTTCAAAAATCATCAAACTACAATCGTCAATCTAAAATAGTTCCCCTACTTCTTTTTTAATATAGGCCAATGCTTTTTGGGAAGGGGTAATTTCTTCCATAAAATTACGGAGTAAGTACTCTCGCATCGCATCGGCATCGTTATCTTTTTCGTGCATAGCAGCTTGGCGTATGATGTGAATGGTAGCATTCTTCGCAGCATTAATAAGGTTCCAGCATTCCGGGGAAGTATAGATTTGCTGGGTCACGTTATGCTCAAACTCCTGTTCGATGTTTTTAATAAGTAGTTCTTCGTATTTAGGGATTTCATCTGAAAAAGGCTTTACCCTTATTAATAACTTATTAGGGTCTATGCGCTCTAAAAGCAAGGTAAGCCTTTCATAGGCCTGTAAGCGCACGGGAATAATCTTGTTTTGTGCTTCCTTTTGTACCAGATAACGTCTTCTACCTTCTTCGTTAGCGGTGTGTCCTTTAAAGAAAAAATAGGCTACTAAACCTACCACAATCGCTGGGAGTAAGTAGGCTACATAATTTAACACTTGAGAGAATTCTTCCATAAGTAAATCGATTACGTACTATTAACGAAATTAATGAGGATTATTGTAATGACCGCCCAAATAGGGACACTCTTTTAGCGTCTGCATTCCTTCAAAAGGAACGGGGTCTTTTTCATACATATAGGTTCGGTCCAACTCTTTGGAAAGGTTATGGTCGTCTACATTAATGTCTATATCCTTCATTTTAAACTGGCAGGGATGTTCATAGCCGGCGGCATGGGTAATTTCCAACAATTCCTTTCGGAAGGTTTTAAAATACTGCGCCAAGCGTTCACTCTTTAACGGAATATTAATCCCGTTTTGCAACCATTTACTTTGGGTAGCGACACCACTGGGACATCGATTAGTATGGCATACCTGTGCCTGTATGCAACCAATACTCATCATCGCTTCACGGGCCACGTTGATGCAATCTGCTCCCATAGCAAAGGCCATGGCCGCTTTGGCGGGAAACCCTAATTTCCCACTACCGATAAATACAATACGTTCGGTTAATTTTCGCTTTTTGAATACTTTATAAAGGTCGCTAAAGCCATATACCCAAGGCAAGGAAACATGGTCTGCAAAACTGGGTGGTGCTGCTCCGGTACCCCCTTCGCCACCATCAACCGTAATAAAATCGGGGCCTTTGCCTGTTTGCAGCATGAGGTCTGCTAGTTGTTCCCATTCGTCTAGTTTCCCAATAGCCGCTTTAATGCCTACCGGAAGTCCGGTAGCTTCGGCAATGGCCTCAATAAATTGTAACAATTCCGGCACATTAGAAAAAGCCTTATGGTTGGGAGGAGAAAGGACATCTTTTCCCATTTCCACACCTCTTATTTCCGCAATTTCACGGGTAATCTTAGCCCCGGGCAAAACCCCACCTTTTCCGGGTTTGGCCCCTTGAGAAAGTTTTATTTCGATGGCTTTTATAAAAGGATTGTTTTCCACCAATTGCACCATCTTTTCCATAGAGAAACCACCATCGGCAGCGCGAACGCCAAAATAGCCGGTTCCGAAGTGGAAGATAACATCGCCCCCGTTTCTATGATAGGGGGAGAGTCCGCCTTCGCCGGTATTATGATAAGCCCCTGCCAATTGCACCCCTTTGTTTAGGGATTCTACCGCTTTTGCCGATAGGGAGCCGAAGCTCATAGCAGAGACATTAATCACTGAAGCAGGGCGGTAGGGTTTGCGTCGTTGGTTGTATTGTCCCATGACCTTTGCACAAGGGATAAAGCTGTGATCTGTATTATTGGGGTGTCCTTCTTTAAGTTGAAAGGCCATCATGGCATTATTGATAAATATATGGTGATGGGCGTATATATCACGGTCGGTTCCGAAGCCTTCATAATTATTTTCTTTTTTAGCTGACGCATAGACCCATCCACGCTCAATACGATTAAAAGGAAGCTCTTCTCTATTGTTGGCCACCAAATACTGTCGTAATTCGGGGCCTATGTGCTCGAGAATATATCGTAAATGCCCTATAATGGGAAAGTTATGACTTATGGTATGTTTCCGTTGCAGGAATATATCTCGAATGGCAATAACTACCAATACAATGAGTATCCAGCCCCACCAGGGAATGTTTTTAATGAATTCCATGTGTTATTTTAGTTTGCATTCAAATAATCTAATGCCAGTTGACTCATCACTTTTACCCCTAATAACATTCCGGCGTCGTCCACTTGGAAGTCGGGTGTATGGTGCGGAAAGGCTTCTTTATTTCCGGGGGTCATTCCGCCGAGAAAGAAATAGAAACCCGGGACCACTTCCTGAAAATAGGAAAAATCCTCGCCTCCTGTGGTGGCTTTCATAGTGGTTACATTGTTTGCACCTGCCATGCGTTCCAGCGTAGGAACCATCTTCGCGGTTAAATCGGGGTCGTTATAGGTTACTACCGTATTGTTTTGCCACTCAATGGTAGCTTCGCCGCCGTAGGCTTTGGCAATATCGCGTGCCATTTCGTTCATTCTACGCATAATCATTTCCCGCATATCGGCATCTAAGGTACGGACAGTGCCTATCATTTCGGCCGATTCGGGGATGATATTAAAGCGCACGCCGGCGGTTATTTTTCCTACGGTAATCACAGCCGCTTCATCTATTAAAGGGGATTCCCGACTAATAATGGTTTGGAAACCATCAATGATTTTTGCTGAAATAAGGATAGGATCTACCCCTGTCCAAGGGGCCGACCCATGGGTGCCTTTCCCCTTTACGGTGACCACAAAACGTTCTACAGCCGCCATAGTACCCCCGCTTTTGTATTTAATGGTATTGATAGGCGTTCCGGAGTTGATATGTAAGCCAAAAATAGCATCTACCTTAGGGTTTTGCAATACTCCTTCTTTTATCATGAGTTTAGCACCTCCTTCTTCCCCCGGTGGCGGGCCTTCCTCGGCAGGTTGAAAGATAAATTTGATGGTCCCTTTTATTTTATCTCTGTGTTTGGCAAGCACTTCGGCTACGCCCATGAGAATAGCGGTATGGGTATCGTGGCCGCAGGCATGCATGACCCCGGTTTCGGTATCGAGAAAGGTAGTCTTTACCGTACTTTTATAAGGGAGGCTATTACGCTCGGTAACGGGGAGGGCGTCTATATCGGCACGGAGGGCCACTACTTTACCTGGGAGGTCCCCTTTTAATATACCCACCACGCCGGTAATGGCAATACCAGTTTGTACCTCGAGTCCCAGCGATTTTAAATGCGCTTCAATCTTTTTGGCGGTATTGAACTCGCGGTTGGAGAGTTCCGGATTTTGGTGAAAGTAATGCCGCCAGTCGATGACCTTGGATTCTACATTTTCGATGTCTTTAAGGAGTTGCTGGTCCATTTGTGCCAGCGTGGTAATGGTAGTAAATGATAGTAGCAGTAGTGATAGTTTTTTCATACGGAAGTAATTTCAGCTAAAGATATTTAATTTTTAAGAAAGAGGAAAGGATAAACGGGTTCTGGGATTTAAGTAGTAGAATTAGTACATAAAATAGACACGCTTTGCAAAAGTGTGTCAGTTTAGGTTTGGGTTATCCATATGCGATGAATAGCATTTATGGTTTTGTTTTAATAAAGTTAGGGTTTTTCTGTTTGAAAAATAAAATAATCCGAAGTAGGTATTATTGGTAGCAGATTGATCAATACAACAATTTAATGAAGTGGAGGTCCAATAATTTCTATATGAAATTCAGCCGATTTAGCAGAGAGCCCTTTTTTAAACTCTTCTGTTGGAGGCCCAAGCTTTTCAGGAAGAGTATTTTTTAAAGCAGGTCGTGCAGTAGCTTTTACAAAATTTTCAAAATCGTGCCCTGTGGTAATGGTAAGCCATTTTCCCCCATTTTTCGACTCTACGCGATACTGATGCGGTATCCCTTTTGGGGCTAGTATTGTTTGCCCGGTTTTTAATGAATATTCAAGAGTCCCAATAATAAAAAAAAACTCTCCTTCAAGCACAATAAAAACTTCATCCTCTGTATGATGTATATGTAAAGGGGGCGAATCGCCATAATACGCTTGATGTTCAAGTACTGAAATTCCATCGGCAGAGTCATCTCCGGAAACTCTTATTTTTACTAGCGTATCTAAAAACCAATAGTTAGTTGTTGCTTGCACTTGTGATTTTTGAAAGTTTTGATTTGCAAATAATGATTACATATAGAATGGGTTTTATAGTGTGTTTAAAGTTATTATTTTTCTTAATCATACCTGCCCTTTATAGTTGGGGTCATAATCCACCATCCACTCAATACCGTATTTATCTCTAAACATTCCAAAATAAGACCCCCAAGGGCTATCTGCAATTGGCATTTCTATAGTTCCACCTTGAGAAAGCCCCTTAAATAGTTGGTCTGCTTCCTCTTTACTTTCTGCACTTATGGAGATTTTGGTTCTGGTTTCCATTTCGTTGTGCTTTCCCATGGATTCAGGTGTGTCACTGGCCATCAACACATTGTTTTTACCAATAGGGAGTGCAATGTGCATTATTTTTTCGGCTTCCTTTTTGCTTAAGGAATAGTTTGGGTCTGCTGGCATATCTTTAAATCGAACAACCATGGCGAACTCGCCACCAAAAACGGATTGGTAAAAAGTGAAGGCTTCTTCGGCATTGCCGTTAAAATGAAGGTATGGGTTAATTTGCGGCATGATAGTATTTTTTAGATTAATTTTTCTTTAAAAAAAGTAATGGTTCTTTCCCACGCTAGGGTTGCGGCAGTTTCGTCATACCGTGGGGTGGTGTTGTTATGAAAGCCGTGGTTCACTCCGGGGTAAAAATGGGCAGTATACTCTTTACCATTGGCTTTGAGTGCAGCTTCGTAGGCTTCCCAGCCGGCATTGACACGGGTGTCGAGTTCGGCATAATGGAGTAACAAAGGGGCTTGTATTTGAGCAATTTCCTCGGTAGAAGGCTGCCCTCCATAAAAAGGAACGGCGGCGGCTAAATCGGGGAGTTGTATTGCCATCATATTAGAGATCCAGCCGCCAAAGCAAAAACCTACTACACCCACTTTTCCGCTGCTGTCGGGGTGGTTCTTCAGGTATTCATACGCCGCCTTAAAATCTTCCAGCATTTCGTTGCGGTCTCGCTGTTTCTGAAGTTCTCTGCCGTCATCATCGTTTCCTGGATACCCACCTAGTGGGGTAAGGGCATCGGGCGCCAAACTAATAAATTCGTCCAAAGCAGTTCTTCGGCCTACATCTTCAATATAGGGGTTGAGACCACGGTTTTCATGTACAACAACCACAGCGGGGAGCTTACCATTGATTTGCTTAGGGGTAGAAAGCAAACCTTTCATGGTTCCTCCTCCTTTTGGGGAGTTGTATTCAATGTATTTGGATTCCAATCCGGGATGGTCTTGTGAGACAGTGATTGTGTCTTTGTAATTGGGGGTAATAAAACTAAGCAAGGCACCTACGGTAATACTTCCCACGGCATAGGCAGAGAGTTTTTCTACAAATTGACGGCGGTCCATTTTGTTATGGGTATAATCATCGTACAAATCGAATACTTCCTGGCTGATGTCTTCTTTTTTGAGTGGGTTCATAGCAAATTGGTTTTATGTATTAAAGTTAGGGAAAAATAGCTTAATCTGTGAATGAGTTAATGAGTTAATGAGTTAATGCAGTTTATTACTAGTCAAAAAAAAACCTCCATCGCAAGTGCTTTGGAGGTTTTTGTAATCTAGTATAGATTCTTTTTTATTCTTTCACAAGTTGTTTGGTGAATAGGATGCCTTCCCCTTTAATTACCACAAGATAGGAAGCACTAGCCAAGGAAGAAACATCCAATGATGTTTCGGAACCCATTTTCGACAGGTTGAAGGCTTTCACCAAACGTCCCGTGATATCATAAATCGCCAATTGCTCAAGGGCAATTTGTTTTGGGTTACTAATGTTGATTACCGCTTTTGCAGGGTTAGGGTAGAGCGTTACTGTTGAAAGGTCAATGTTAATTTCTTCTGTTCCTAAAAACTCTTCTACCGTAAGGATAAAGACATAGTCAGTTACATTCCCTAAGTCGTCTATTGCCGAAAGGGTAATATCATAAATTCCCGGGGTAAGGATCGTGCCTACGGCAGGATCCTGCCCAATCACAATGGGTAATAAAGGATCGCTACAATTGTCGGTCACGGTAATCCCTACGGTAAAGTCCTCCAGCATATATTCTCCGTTTTCATCGGCTTGCCGAACCACATCTACGGGAAGCGTACCGGAGTCGAACTGAGGTCCTAACACATCTTCTACGGTCACTAAAGCCGTACAAGAGGAAATGTTTCCGAAGCTATCTTCTGAAAATACAGTGACCAGTACCGGAGTACCAATGTCATCACAGCTAAAGGAATTAATATCCACCGAAGTAGTGGTGGTACCACAAGCATCGATATTGGAAGCGATCACATCTTCAGGAACAATGGTAGCCTCCCCGTTGGCATCGAGCTGCACGGTAATGTCTTGGCAGACCAGTTCCGGTGCCGTAACATCTTCCACAGTAACGATAGCGTTACAAGTAGCGGTATTTCCATTTACATCGGTAACGGTCAGTACCACATTGTTGTCGCCTACATTGGAACAATCGAAGGTATCGATATCTACGGAATAGGCCGAGGCATCGATGCTACAGGCATCGGTGGAGCCTCCGTCCAAAGAAGCAGGGTCGATGGTCACTGTGCCTGAGGCATCTAGTTGCACGGTGATGTTCTGGCACACGGCTACCGGAGCGGTAACATCTTCCACAGTTACTATAGCCACGCAGGTACTACTGTTGCCATAGGTATCGGTAGCAGTAAGGGTCACATTATTAGGGCCTACGTTGCTACAATCGAAAGTGTCTATATCAATCGCCAATGCAGCCAATCCGCAGGGGTCTGTACTTCCGCCGTCCACGTTGCTGGCAACGATGGAAGCCGTACCGGCAGCATCCAATTGCACGGTAATGTTTTGGCATACAGTCACGGGCGGGGTGGTGTCGGTTACTGTCACGGTAAACGTACATACTGTAGTATTTCCATTGACATCGGTTGCTGTATACTCAACAGTGTTAGTCCCTACAGGGAAGAGGCTTCCGTTGGTGGGGCCACCTGTTTGGATAATACTTGCAATTCCGCAATTGTCAAGAGCCACGGCATTGGCAAAGGTTACTACGGCACCACATTCCCCGGAGTCGGTAGTTACACTCAGGTTAGTCGGACACGTAATGGAAGGAGCTATGGTATCTTCCACGGTTACGATGGCGATACATTGCGAACTGTTCCCGTTCACATCGGTGACAGTAAGGATGACGTTGTTGAGGCCTATACCGCTACAATCGAATGAAGAAACATCGATGGAGGTGGAGGCAATGCCACAGGCATCGGTGGAGCCGCCGTCCACATCATTGGCTGTGATGCTGGCATTGCCGTTGGCATCCAGTTGTACCGTGATGTTTTGGCACACTGCATTGGGTGCTATGGTATCTTCTACGGTAACGATGGCTGTACATTGCGAGCTGTTTCCGTTGACATCAGTGACGGTAAGCACCACATTGTTGGTTCCTACGTTGCTACAATCGAAAGATGAAATATCGATAGTAGTTGAGGCTATTCCACAGGCATCATTGGATTCGCCGTCCACATCGGAAGCGGTGATAGTAGCGTTGCCATTAACATCCAATTGTACGGTAATGTTTTGGCATAGGGCAGTAGGAGCTTCGTTGTCTTGTACAGTAATTGTTAATGTACAGCTAACTGAATTTCCATTGCCATCATCGGCGGTCCAGGTAATGATAGTATCCCCTAGAAGGAGTACTTCTCCTGCCAAAGTATCCGTTCCGTTGAGGTCGTTGGTGATACTTCCGTTGGTACAGTTATCAGTAAATGAAGCATCGAATTCGGTGCCAACTACGGAATAGGAGCACTGGCCTGCATCGGTACTTCGAGTATCGTTGGTAGCACATAAAATTTGTGGATCTTCGGCATCGATGATCACAAAAGTGGTCGAACAGGTATTGGTATTCCCATTACCGTCGTCCACGGTCCAAACAACTGTTGTTTCCCCAAGAGGAAGCGCAGCACCCAGGAGGGTGTCGGTACCGTTAAAGTCGTTGGTGATAGTTGCCGAGGAACAGTTATCTGAAAAGGTAGGATTAAAAACCGCAGAGATGACTGTGTGGGTACACTGGCCGGGGTCGGTCTGTGCATTCACAGGTAAGGGATAGCAGGTAATGGAAGGCGCTTCGTTGTCTTCGATTGTTACGATGGCAGTACACTGTGAGGAGTTCCCATTGACATCGGTCACGGTAAGGGTCACGTTGTTGGGTCCTATGTTACTACAATCGAAAGATGAAACATCAATAGAGGTTGTTGCTATTCCGCAGGCATCGGTAGAGCCACCGTTCACATCATTGGCTGTGATGCTGGCATTTCCACTGGCATCCAACGGTACGGTAATGTTTTGGCATAGGGCTGTGGGGGCTTCTGTATCGTTTACTGTAACCGTAAAGGAACAGGTAGCTGTATTTCCATTAGCATCAGTTGCTAAAAAAGTATTGGTGGTGATTCCCACAGGAAATATTTCACCCGAAGCCAAACCACTAGTTTGTGTTAGTGTTACGGCTGAGCAGTTATCCGTTGCTATTGGGGCAGTATATGAAACTACTGCACCGCATGAGCCTGGGTCTGCAACTACAACAATATCTGATGGGCAAGTGCTAGCAGGTGGGTTTACCAAAGTGGCCACTTCGGTATCGCTTAATGCTCTGGAGAAAATTTTAAATTCATCCATTAATGCATTTCCTTGTAGCCCTCTAGAGGAACCATATCCGCCCACTTTAAATGGTGAAGTCCCAACAAACATTAGAGGCGGTTGTGCCACGGTATTTACAAGGACCCCATCTAAATAGGCTTTGATATTGCCTTCCGTTTCTGAATATACAAAAGTAGTCGTATGGGGAGCAACGGTTGCGCCTCCTGGCACAAGCACATCGTTCCAATTGGTTCCTCTTAACATCCAATTGTCAGCACCAGCGACACCATTTGTAAAACATCTAAATTGTCCAGCTCCAAAATCTCCAAAAATATAAAATACAGAGGTATCGGGCTGGATATTTTCGGTTTTAAATGAAATGGACCAAGAGGTTGTAAGGTTTGTGTTCCATTGGGTGTTTAAATAACTTGAGGAATTAAAACTATTTACCCCAATTAGGGATCCATTGCCCAAAATTCCCGGACTCCCTTGTGTTATGATGCCTTCTAAAATTCCATTTACGGTGCCTGCTGGTGGGTTGGAAGCATTGTTTACAACGGTCGTTCCTGTCCCTTCAAAACGATAGTTTAATAGTTCGGCAATTACACCCTGTCCATCAAAACTAGGAGCTTCGTTATCTTCAATCATTATGGTAGTAGTACAGGTTACGGTATTTCCATTGCCATCATCAGCAGTCCAAGTAATGGTATTATCACCCTCGGGAAGCAATGTTCCAGCTAAGCTATTAGTTCCGTTAAAATCGTTACTCATACTTCCGTTGGTACAGTTATCTGTAAAGGTAGCATCCAACTCAGTCCCCACTACAGTATAGCCGCAAATCCCGGGACTTGTGCTGCGAGTATTATTGATAGGGCAAGTTATTTGAGGGTCTTCTGTATCGATTATAAAGAAGGTCGTAGCGCAAGTATTGGTATTCCCGTCTGTATCTTCTGCAGTCCAAGTCACGGTAGTTTGACCCACCGGAAGTGCAGCACCCACCAACGTATTGGAATTGTTAAAGTCGTTGGTAATAGTCACTGCTGAACAATTATCGGAGAACGTAGGGTTGAAGGCTGTGGAGATAACTGTTCGGGTACATTGCCCCGGGTCTGTTTGTGCATTCACTGTACTAAAGTTGCAGGTAATAGAGGGTGGAGTGGTGTCTACAACGGTAACTGTAAAGCTACATTCTGTTTGATTACCACCAAAATCTGCAGCTACCCATCTATTGGTTGTTGTACCTACCGGAAATGTAGCGCCTGAAGAAAGACCTTGCGTTTGTGCAAAAAATGCAATACAATTATCCTGAAAATTAGGAGTTGGAAAAGTTACAAGAGCACCACAACTTCCATTAGTAGCATTTACAGTAATGTTTGATGAGCAGTTAGTAATGACGGGAGGCGTTGTATCTACAATGGTTACCGTATAGGAACAGGTTGCAGATAGACCTGTAGTGGTTGTTCCTTGATAGGTAAATACAGTATCACCTATGGGAAGGAATGAATTATTAGGAGGACCACCAATTTGCGTGATAGTTACCGGATTACAAGATTGGTTTCCGGTAATGATGTCAGAAAAACTGTATTGATAGGTACAATTGGGTGTGTTGGCTTCAAAAACCTTATCTGCAGGGCAACCCATTACTATGGGCGATTGTTGAATTGTGACTGTCGCTGTACAAGTACTGGTATTTCCGGCCCTATCGGTGACGGTAAGTGTTACGGTATTGGCACCCACATCACTACAATTAAAGCTGGTCTTGCTGGAAGAGAGTGTGATGCTTCCTTCGCCATCAAAACTTCCATTGTTAATGGCACTTGCTGGAACCGTAACAGTTCCCAATATTGGATTCAGTGTTGCGGTAACATTTTGACATTGCGCTGTGGGAGGATTTGTATCGGCGTTGGCTAATACATTCAACATGATATTATTGTAGGTAGGTGATAGGGTAAAATCACATCCTGAAAAACTAAGATTTTCTCCGCAGCCCGAGTATCTGCTTTCAGAGGGTTCTCCAAGTGGGTTGCTTCCTACTAGAATAGGGGTGTTGCCAAGAATGTAAACAGTTCCCACGGAGACAGCTTTAAACATCACTGAAATTTCATCGCCATACCCATAGGTGTTTACTGGGGTTGGAAAGTTAAAGCTACGTAGATAAAGACCATCTGAAGGTAAAAAATTGGGCAAGGTAATGGTACTTCCCGGAATAAGTGTGCCAGGTCCTGTTCCACAAGCATTTCCTTGGGTATTGTTATTGGGAGCGGGGCAATCTGAATACATCGATATTTCTAGTGTTATTGGAAATTTTGGATCGGAGGGATTGTGAAACAAACCTACTTCAACGAGCGTAATTAAGCGATTGGTACTGGAATTTGTGAAACGAATCATATCACCCACCTTGGGTGCCGTTGATAATTGAGATGAAAATGGTATTGCCTGAAAGTTTGCGGCATTAGGGTCTGTTAAATAGATTGTTTCATTTGGAGCTCTATTGGCTCCTTGGTTTCCTACATTAGGGGTGGTGAAATTGAAATTATTAAAGTTCCTTGCTGCATTTGGACCCATTTCAATGTTTTGTGAAACAACTGAAATAGTGCACAATAGCAAAGCTTTCAAGAGGAGTAGACGGTGGGTGATTGTTTTCATTTTTTTGGTTTTTATTACAATGGTAAAACTATATTTTATGTGTATGTAAATCAATGCGTAGACCTACGTATTGGTTAATGAGTTAATGAGTTAATGAGTTAATGAGTTGATGAGTTGATGAGGTACTAATTTTAAAGATGGGTTTTAGTTATCAAAATGTTGCGGGTTTTGAACAATCCACAATAAAAGGGCATGTTGGGAAGATTCAATCCCTAATTTTTTAATGATATTGCTTCGGTGTTTTTCTACGGTACGAGAAGAGCAATTGCGTATGCCGGCAATTTCTTTTGAAATATACCCTTCTTTGATAAGGGTTAAAATTTCTAATTCTATTTGCGATAGGGGAAGCCTTTCGCTAATAGGGGTGTCTTCAAGAGGATTTGGCTTTAATTCCATATTCCAAAACTAAGTGCATGGGCGGAAAAATAAAATGCGTATACCTACGTATTGAATTGATGATAGGGGCTGAATAGGGAACTTTTGCTATTAAAAAAGCAAAAACCCCACAAAATGTAGGGTTGGCGTCGAACTATTTTTTAGTATTAATAAGTGTTAAAAGAATTTCTGAAACTCCGTTCGAACATCTTGTGGCATCGCATTTTCAGATGTATATGCTGCGGGGGTAATCAAGGAGCCCGAAGCCGAATCGATCATGGTGTAGCTTGTTTTTTCACTTAAATACCCTATGGTTCCTTTTCTCATCTTCAGCTTCCATGATACCTTAATGCAATAAATGAAGCCGGGTTTTAGAGTATACGATTCGCTTATGGAAGATTCCCAAGCACTGTTTACCTTGGTTTCGAAAGTGCTTTGCAGTTTTTCTACACCTTTATGCGCATATTTAAAATTTACTTCGCCTGTAGCTTTATCCCCAATTCCTCCTGAAATCTTGGAACCTACTTCTACTGAATTGGTATGCTCCATGGATTTTTGAATGCTTTGTGATACCGAGGTGGAATTTTTGAGCGCAAAGGAAATTTGCCGTTTTACATCTTCGTTGTTATTTCGGGTATCGATGAAGGAGTATTCGTTGGAAATAATATCGGTAAACGAATCATTAGCAAGAATGACTTCTGCTTTTTTTAGCGAAGTTCCATCAAAGACCAAGTCATCTGTCATAGTGTAAATGGTTCCTGCTTTTACATAGATATCGGGATAGTGAACCCCAAAGACGCCTAATTCAGGTTTTCCATAAATTCCAACTTTTACTTGTGGGTAAGAATCTTCGGCAAATTCAGCCACCTTCTCGGCTAGAATGGTTCCTAAGCCTCTTGGTAATTCGATAGCATAGGTGGTATCTTTCGGTTCGTAAATGTGATACGTAATGACTTTTTTTGAATTGTTGTAAATTTTCATTTTATTCATGTTGTGGTTAAACGACTACTAATGGAAGTCTAAACTAGCATTGAAAACAACTAATTACAATCCGTATTTTTACGTAATTGTAGAGTAACTTCCCGATTTAAAATTAGGCCATTGCCCTTTTTAATAAAATGCGTATACCTACGTATTAAAAAGTTCAGGATGTTTTTGAACCCACAATAATAATCCGTTTTGAGTAGGGGGAATTTCCAGTTTTTTGATGATATTGCTGCGGTGTTTTTCTACGGTGCGTTTGGAAATAAAAAGTTCCTCGGCAATTTGCGAAGAAGAAAAATTTTTGGCGAGATAGCGAAGTATTTTTAATTCGGAAACGGTAAGCGATTTTACAACTTCTGTTTCTTTGGAAAAGTGAATGCCCTCCTCAATGTGCTTACTTACGTAGGTTCTTCCGGCAAGCACTTCCTGAATGCAAAACTCAATTTCCTGAAGTGCGTCTTCCTTTAAAAGGTAGCCTTGAATGCTGTTACCAACTTCGTTTAAAATGGCCTCCTCCTTAAACAGGGTGAGGATAATGATTTTGGTGGCGACCTCCTTTTTTTGACATTCGCTGGCAATCTCCAACCCATTGAGCTTGGGCATATCAAAATCCAAAATGGCAATGTCTGGGATATGCAAAGCAATGGCATTGTATGCTTCGTTTCCATCCAGTGCCGTGGCCAGCACGTTAAAACGCTTGCTTTCTAAAAAAGCCTTAGTGCCGGTTAAGAGGATGGGGTGGTCATCTGCTATAATAATGGTAGGGTTCATGCGTGGGGAATGTTGAGGGTAAGCGTGGTGCCTTTTTCAATTTTAGAGGTGATATTTAAAGTTGCTCCAATAAACGAAGCACGCTCCTTGAGGGTTTTCATACCCAGACCTTGAATGGATGGGTCGTTGGTGTTAAATCCTGTTCCGTTGTCTTTTAGGGTAAAAGAGACCCCTTGTTTGGTCGTTTCAGCGGTGAGGTTGCAAGCTTTGGCTTGTGCATGCTTTTCTACGTTGGTCATAGCTTCTTGTAGCATTCTAAAAATATAAATTTCCTTTTCCTTAGGAATCATTCCATTGGGAATGTCTATCTCTTCCGAATAGAATACATTGGAGTTCTTCTGAAAGGCGGCCACCATATTTCTTAAAGAAGTGACTAATCCTAATTTTTCAAACTGAAAGGGATGAAGGCTATGCGACATCTCACGCACTTCCTTGATGGTTTCACCTACCAAATCGACTTCATTTTTGCTATCGGCATCCTTTGCTACCAGTGCATTTTTAACCATCAAAAGCTTCTGTCCCACACTGTCGTGCAGCTCTGAAGCAATACGGGCTCGTTCATTTTCTTGAGTCCTCAATAGGTCTTTGGTAAAGCGTTCCTGTTGCTTCTGGCTGTTACGGGCAAAATTTCGAGAGCGAATCACCCACACAAAGCCAAAAAGAGAGAGGAAGACCAAACTACCAAAGAGTAACCATTGGTTTTTTACCTTGTTCTTTTCATCCAACAGGGCAATGTTGCTTTCCTGTGCCTGAATTTTAAGATCCCTTTTTTCAGTTTCATATAAAGTTTGGTAATAGGCAAGAACTCTTACTTTTCGGGCATCCCCAATAGAGTCTCGTATTTTATTGTAATTTTTGAAATGCTCAAATGCCTTTTTTGTATTACCATCAGACTCGTAGGCTCGGTACAAAAAATGCTCCCCAAACTCAATTTCTTCATATTGTTTTCCTTCCTTCATGATGTTGAGGTATTCTTCCCCATAGGCTATCGCATTATCATAATTTTTTCTAAGCAATTCCACCTCTTTGATTGCTTCCAAATAGTAAGTGCGATAGGGTCCGGAAGTATTTTTTTCTTTGTCAGCTTCTATTAATTTCAGAAACTGTTCTGCTTTTTGAAGACTATCTGCTTCTGCGTAGGCCAAGACCATTCCGGAGAGCATAATAGGCTCAAAAAAGTCCTTGTACTTGGATTTTTCAGTTGCTTCTAGTGCTTTTTTAAGGTAAGTAATGCGAAGTTTAATATCTTTGGTCTTACGTTGGTCTGCTGCAGCATTGTAATAAAGAGCAGGGAGGTTGGCAAAATCTTTTAATTGAAGGGATAACTCAATCAATTCGTCACGTTCTTTTTTTGCTTCTTCAAAAAAGTTGTTTTTACTGTAGAGGATCACTAATGAGTTTCTAGCACTAATCATTCCAACGGTATCTTTTATTGAAAAGTAGTGTTTTATCGCTTCCTGTAATACGAGGGAGGCTTTTCCAAAATCGCCCATATCGGTATACACCTGTCCCTTGCCCATTTTGGCAAGCCCTAGGTATTTAGCATTTTTTGATTTAATGGAAATTGGCTCCACGCTATCATACAAACGCAATGCATCATCAAATTCACGCAAGAAAAAAAAACTGTTTCCTGCATCATAATAAAATTTACTTTTTATGTTGAAGTCGGTTACCTTAGACAAGTAATTTTGTGAAGAAAAATACAGTTCTTTCCCTTTTTCGGGAGCCCCTTTTATGTTATTTAGATAGTAAATAAGATTGGCAGTTTGATGGATGGCAATATTGAAGGAATCCAACTTAATGGCATACTCCCTAGTTGCGTTTACGATTGAATCGTTTTCAAATGAAGTCTCAAAAGCAATATAGTTGGATAGACTATCCATCCATCTTAGTTTTTCTCCTTTTTCTGAAGCAGCAATCTTCGCTTTTAACTGGTTAATGGTGTTGTCTTTATCATTTTCCTGGGAAATTGAATAGAAAGAAATAGTCCATAGGAAGAGAAAAAAATAGTACTTCATACCATTCAAGTTTTTGTAAATATAGGTTTTGTTTTAAAAAACAGGAATAAACCATTTCTTTATTGTTTATAATTTATTGGGTATTGTTTTAATCAATCTTGCTAATTTCCTTATTTTTCCCTTTTAAAAATCTTCTGAAAAGAATACCCTTGCAGGAATACCTAGAACAACTCAATGATGCACAATTGGCACCCGTGATGCAAAAGGACGGAGCTATGATTGTGATTGCCGGTGCCGGCTCCGGGAAGACCCGTGTACTTACCTATCGCATTGCACATTTAATGGCACAAGGGGTGGATGCCTTTTCTATTTTGGCGCTTACCTTTACCAATAAGGCGGCTCGCGAAATGAAAAAACGAATTGCCCAGATTGTAGGTGCCAGTGAAGCTAAAAACCTATGGATGGGTACTTTCCATAGTGTGTTTGCAAAGCTGTTACGATTTGAAGCCGAAAAACTGGGCTATCCTTCCAACTTTACTATTTACGATACCCAGGATAGCCAAAGTGTGATTAGAGCCATTATCAAGGAAATGAATCTTGATAAAGATATCTACAAATACAAACAGGTGTATTCCCGAATTTCTTCCTACAAAAACAGTTTGATTACGGTAAAGGCCTATTTCAGTAATCCTGAATTGATGGAAGCCGATGCCATGGCGAAAATGCCCCGTCTAGGTGATATCTATAAAAACTATGTAGATCGCTGCTTTAAAGCGGGAGCCATGGATTTTGATGATTTGCTGCTCAAAACCAACGAACTCTTAACCCGTTTCCCCGATGTGTTGGCCAAGTACCAAAGCCGTTTCCGATATATTTTGGTAGATGAGTATCAGGATACCAATCATAGTCAGTATTTGATTGTTCGGGCCTTGAGCGATCGCTTTCAGAATATCTGTGTGGTAGGGGACGATGCGCAAAGTATTTATGCCTTCCGTGGAGCGAATATTAACAACATACTCAACTTTCAGAAAGACTACGATGATGTAAGGGTCTATCGCCTGGAGCAGAATTATCGTTCCACCAAAAATATTGTCAACGCGGCCAATAGTATTATAGAGAAGAATAAAAATCGGTTGGAAAAAGTAGTCTGGACGGCCAATGAAGAGGGAAATCCCATTAAAGTGAACCGCACCATGACCGATGGGGATGAAGGCCGTTTCGTAGCTAGTTCCATCTTTGAGACGATGATGAACCATCAACTCAAATACGATAATTTTGCCGTGTTGTACCGCACCAATGCCCAATCCCGAGCCATTGAAGATGCGCTTCGGAAAAAAGACATTCCGTATCGTATTTATGGTGGCTTGAGTTTTTATCAGCGGAAGGAAATAAAAGATGTGATTGCCTATCTACGTTTAATTTTGAACCCTAAAGATGAAGAAGCGTTAAAACGGGTCATTAATTATCCTGCCCGTGGAATAGGGGATACTACCATCGATAAATTGGTAGTGGCTGCCAATCACTACAACCGTTCGGTATTTGAAGTCATGGAGCACATCGATAAAATTGATTTGAAAATCAATAGCGGCACCAAAACCAAATTGGAAGACTTTGTGACCATGATTCATAGTTTTCAAATACTGAACCAGAACTACAATGCCTTTGAAATAGCCGAACACGTGACCAAAAAAACTGGCTTACTTACCGAATTAAAAAAAGACGGCACCCCCGAAGGCATTGCCCGTATTGAAAATATGGAAGAATTGCTCAATGGGATGAAGGATTTTGTGGAGGGTCAAAAGGAGTTGGCTGATGCTAAAGGCGATCTCTCCGAATTTTTGGAAGATGTGGCTCTTGCTACCGATATGGACAATGACAAAGGAGAGGATAATAAAGTGGCATTAATGACGGTACATCTGGCCAAAGGACTGGAATTTCCCTATGTTTACATTGTGGGGATGGAAGAGGATTTGTTTCCTAGTGCCATGAGTATGAATACCCGTGCCGAACTGGAAGAAGAACGCCGCTTGTTTTATGTGGCCTTAACCCGTGCCGAAAAGCAAGCCTTTTTAACCTATGCACAAACGCGATACCGGTGGGGTAAATTGATGGACGCCGAGCCTAGTCGCTTTATTGAAGAGATTGACGAAAGCTATCTGGAATATCTTACGCCCATTACCGAAAACCGATACAAACCCCTTATTGATGCCGATATCTTTGACGATATCGATAAAAGTAAACTGCGTCTTAAAAAACCTTCCGCAGGAACACCTCCGGCAGGACCTACCGAAGCCCAATTGCAAAAACTACGCAGATTAAAACCGGTTACAAGCAATAAGGATAAAAACTTAAGTAGTGAAGTTGCTAATTTAAAAGAAGGTTCGTTGGTAGAACACGATCGCTTCGGAAAAGGGACCATAGTAAAAATAGAAGGGATGGGAGCCGATACTAAAGCCGAAATAGATTTTGAACACGGGGGCTTGAAAAAGTTACTGCTTCGGTTCGCCAAATTACAACGCATCGACTAGCTATGAAACAACATATTTCAAAGATCGCTTTAGTGGTTAGGGACTATGATGAAGCCCTTCGGTTTTATTTAGAAAAACTGCACTTTGAATTAGTAGAAGATACCCCTATGGATGCAACAAAACGGTGGGTAGTTATTAAGCCTAAAGGAGCAAGTAATGAAGCTTGTTTATTGTTAGCCAAGGCAAAAAACGAAACACAATTACAATTTGTTGGAAACCAAACCGGAGGGCGGGTATTTCTTTTTTTATACACTGATGATTTGGAAAGGGATTATCAACATCTCCTTAAGGAGTCGATCACTATTGTAAGACCTCTCAGTAAAGAGCCCTATGGTAAGGTATTGGTCTTTGCCGATCTATATGGAAATCTCTGGGACCTCATTGAGCCACGCACTTAAATTTTTTTTTACGTTCTTTCTGTTGTACCTTTAGTACAATGGCACAATTTATTAAAATCTACGAAGAAAACCCCAATCCTAAGGAAATTCAGAAAGTAGTAAAGATTCTGAAGGAAGGAGGGCTTGTAATTTATCCCAGTGATACCGTCTATGCTCTGGGCTGTGATATTACCAATAAAAGTGCGTTGGAGCGAATTGCAGTAATCAAAGGAGTGAAACTGGAAAAAGCTAATTTTTCATTTGTGTGTGAGGATTTAAGCAATTTGAGCGATTATGTTCGACAAATTGATACCAGCACGTTTAAGATTTTAAAAAGAGCCTTGCCGGGTCCCTATACGTTTATCCTTCCGGGGAATAATAATTTACCTTCAGTATTTAAAAAGAAAAAAGAAGTAGGGATTCGAATTCCCGATAATGCCATTAGCAAAGCCCTGGTACATGCGCTGGGAAATCCTATTGTGTCAACGTCTATCCGTGACGAAGATGAAGTAATAGAATACACCACCGATCCCGAACTTATTTATGAAAAGTGGGATTCTCTAGTGGATGTAGTGATTGACGGAGGTTATGGAGGTAATATACCTTCCACTGTCATTGACCTAAC
Organism: Flavobacteriaceae bacterium; assembly: GCA_041392125.1. Classification (GTDB taxonomy): domain Bacteria; phylum Bacteroidota; class Bacteroidia; order Flavobacteriales; family Flavobacteriaceae; genus Halomarinibacterium. The sequence goes on from JAWKMR010000007.1 coordinate 98,192, forward strand.
GGGGCCGGAACCTATTTTAATAAGGGAAGGTAAGGGCAACTTGGAAATCTGAGACCTAAGTAACTTACGTATAAACACCTAATAGCGGGTAGTTTAAAAACTGTATCTTTAGTAACTGTAACTTTCATAATTCCATATAAAGTTTCTTTATGGCTACGACCTCTTTTACCCCGGTATTTCAACTGAATGTTTTTCATGAGTATTTTGATAGTGGGAGGGCAGAAGACATTACACTTATACCAACCGCCGAAACCTTAGCATTTATGAAACATATGGGGATGGTTTTTAGAACCATAAATTCTGAAAGCCAAGTGTTTATATATACTGATTCAATAGCTACTTTTCAGCAGGAGATTTCGGTACCAAATGCTATCAATTTTTTGGAATTTACACTTGCCATTCAGGATCCCAATTTTTATATATATACGGAGTTTCCAACTACGGAAAACGTTTCATATGTATATACCTCTGAGTATATTTTGAAGAAACCGGAGCAAACAATTCAATTATTACCTGTTCAGGAAACCAAGCAAAATCAATTTGGAAGGGTACGAATCTTTTTGAAAGACTTAATAGCTTTTCAAAGTCAGACGCTTCATTACAGTATACATTTTGAAGCTAGAGCGACTTGTTGGGATTATTATATTATTAACCGCTCTGGTTTACTCTTAGATAACCTTAGGTTGGAAACTAATGCGGATTTTTCTTTTGAAGGGCCAACTCATGTAAGCCTGCAAAACTGGGAAGAGACACTTTTGTTTACATCGGGCGCAGTACGATTAAAACTATCTGAAACTCCAAAGTATAAATTTAATTTGCAGCTGCTATCCCCAACTTTAATTCAGGCATTACCTAATCCCAATCCCTCCCATATACAAGTTTTTAACGAAAACAATGAGGAGCATTTTTCTTCTCCTATCTATATTTATATTTAATATTTATTATGGCAAAATCACCCTTAAAAACCCCCGGAGTTTATATCCATGAGCAAAATGCATTTCCTAATTCGATAGTGCCGGTTGCTACGGCAGTTCCTGCATTTATTGGCTATACTCCTCAGGCAGAATATGAAGGTAATTCCTATGTTAATGTCCCTCGAAAAATTAGCTCTTTTGCCGACTTTGAAGCTGTTTTTTGTATTCAAAATCAGTCTCCTCCGGCGCCTCCTGCAAAGCAGTATGAACCGCAATACTATTTGGTACCCCAAAAGGAAAAGCCGGTAATAGGTCCCTATATATTGTTAGAAGGGTTATATTATGCATTGCTTCCGGATCCCAACTCAATTTATTACCTCTACAATAGTATTCGATTGTTTTATGAAAACGGAGGCGGGGATGCCTATATTGTTTCGGTAGGTACCTATGGAAAACCGCTTGGAAAGCCAATGAATACGGGTGATGCTTTAATAAATACCAATGTACAATTAAACTCTTTATTAGCAGGTTTAGAAACGCTGAAAAATGAACTGGAGCCCACCATGTATCTCTGTCCCGATGCTACGTTATTAACGGTAGAAGATAACAGCACCCTTATGCAGGCCATGCTTTTGCAAAGTTCTAATATGATGACCTCAATTGCTATTTTTGATGTCATTGGCGGTAAATATCCAGACCCGATTTTATATACTAATGATATTGATGCTTTTAGGAATAGTGTAGGAGCTAACGGATTGGATTTTGGAACAGTTTATTACCCTTTTATAGGAACCACCATTACTCCAGCCTCTGAAATTGACTATACCAATTTATTTGGGGGCGCAATTAAACCCCTTGCAGCACTTATTAATCCACCCACTAACCCAAATCAGGCTGTGGAAAATATTTTAGAAGGCATAGAAGGAGGAGCCGGTAGATTAACTGTTGCTCAATTTCAAGCAGCACTTATGAATGCCAGTAAAACGTATGCGAGTATTATGAAATTGGTTTTGGAGGACGTTAATTTATTGCCTCCCAGTGGAGGTATGGCGGGTGTTATTACTACCACAGATAACCAAATAGGAGTTTGGCAGGCCCCTGCAAATACCACTATTGTGAGTGCAGTGAGTGTACCTATTAGACTCACCGATGCACAACAAGCTCCTTTAAATGTAGATGCGGTATCGGGGAAATCCATTAATGCGATTCGGTTCTTTAATGGGCTAGGTATTTTGGTGTGGGGTGCTCGAACACTGGATGGGAATAGTTTGGATTGGAAGTATCTTCCGGTGCGGAGAACCTTGATTTTTTTAGAACAGTCGTGTAAATTGGCAGCTCAAGCCTATGTTTTTGAACCTAATAATGCAACCACCTGGGAAGCTGTTAAAACAATGATTAGTAGCTTTCTAACCAGTATTTGGAAAGAAGGAGGGTTGCAGGGAGCTACCCCGACTGATGCTTTTTCGGTGGCATGTGGTCTTGGCTCAACCATGACTCCTGAAGATATTTTATTAGGCTTTATGAATGTAACTGTAAAAGTAGCAGTAGTACATCCGGCCGAATTTATAGTGATAAGTTTTCAGCAACAAATGCCCACATCGAGTTAATTTAAACAGATATGACAAACAATAATCCTATATGGCCCTTGCTCAAATTTCGGTTTGAAGTAGATTTAGGAACCGAGTTACAAGGAGTAGCCTTTCAAGAGGTCTCCGGAATGGATACCGAAAATCAAATTATAGAATACCGAAAAAGTAATTCCCCACAATTTTCTATTGAAAAAATGCCCGGTATAGCTAAATATGGGAATGTGACAATGAAGCGAGGGGTTTTTGTCAATGACAACACGTTTTGGAATTGGCATAAAGAAATTTCCATGAATACCATTAAAAGGCGCACCATACTCATTAAACTTCTTGATGAAAGCGGGGTTGTTACCATGCAATGGCAATTATTAAATGCGTGGCCTACCAAGATTACCAGTACCGATTTAAAGAGCGATGGTAATGAAGTAGCGGTTGATACTCTTGAGATAGTTCATGAAGGATTAGTTATAAAAAACCCCCAATAAACTTGAGGGTTTTCTATATTTTTTATTCTTGAGGAAAATCCGAACTACCCATGACCTCTTCCATTTGTAGGATATGTCTTTCAGTATGGCCGGACATAAAGATAAGTGCCTGATAAGCATCTATTGTTCCAAAGGGTAATTGGGCGTAATGATTTCGCAAATCTGCATCGGTTGTAGAAACATATTCAATATTCGATTTCCTTTTTTCTAAAAAAGCCTTCACCGTTTCTTCGAAGGAACCAAATTTTCCGCTGGGTTCAAAAGCTTCCGAAGTTTTTACTTTGTGGCTTCTGTCTACAATAATAGCCATAAGCTGTTCGTCACTCATACTGACTTCACTTCTTCTGGATGGATCTGCTGGGGTTTCTAAAGAACCCATAGCCAGTCCGAATAAGTTATTTTCTGAAATTGCTATGTGTTCTACACATTCGGCAATAGACCAAGAATCTTCACTAATTTTAAAATTAAGTTGCGCGTCGCTAAGCCCATCAATAGTTTTTAAAAAATGTTCTTGTGTTTTCATCATTTCTGCAATGGCATTTTGTCTTTCTTCTTTAGAAATTTGAGCAAAAGAAACATTCGATAAGAATACAGTAGCTAAGATAAGTGCAATTTTTTTCATGGTTTTTGGTATTAGGTTGATAGTTATAAAGGTAACGAATTTTATGTTTTGGAAATTGAAAATACAGTAGTGTATCTAAGCAAAAAAACTCGGCACGAAGCCGAGTTTCAATTTTTTTTCAGATTAAAATTAGTTACCTTCTTGCGACATGGTTTCTAATTCGTCTTCAATCATGGTGTAGAATTGATCGATTTTTGGTAACACATAAATTTTGGTTCTACGGTTGGTCGATTTATTTTCCGCAGTAGTGTTAGGTACAAGTGGAACAAATTCTCCACGTCCGGCAGCAATTAACTGGGCTGGGTTCGCTCCTAATTCTTTTAACTTTCTTACTACAGCAGTAGATCGTTTCACACTTAAATCCCAGTTGTCTAACAATACCCCGCTCTTATAAGGAACATTATCGGTATGGCCTTCTACTAAAGCCTCAAAATCGGGTTTGCTGTTAATAACGGTAGCAACTTTCCCTAAAATTTCGTTGGCTCTATTGGATAGTTCATAACTACCGCTCTTAAATAGAACTTTATCACTTAAAGAGATAAATACGACTCCTTTTTCTACGTTAATTTCAATGTCCTGATCGTTAAGTCCAACTTCTTTCTTAAGACTAGTAACTAAGGCTAAGGTTACACTATCCTTTTTGTTAAGGGCGTCTTGAAGGCGTGTAATTTTAAGATCTTTTTCTTTTAAACTTTCCAAAGACTTTTCAAGATTGGTAGCACCTTGTTGTGTAAGGATGGTAAGGTCTTTTGAACTTTTTATCAAATCCTCTTTGTCTTTTTTAAGATCGGCAATACGTTTTTCAAGTGCTGCAATAGTGGCATTGGCAGCAGCTTTATCTGCTTCACACGCATTTAATTTTACGGTGGCAGTGTTCAATAAATCTTGCGTAGTTTTTTGTTTAGCTTCTAACTCGGCATATTTCTTTTTAGAAACACACGAGGTAAAAACCAAACCTGTCATAAGTATTATTAAAGCGATTTTTTTCATAATAGAGTATATATTTAGTTTGACCAAAATTACTAATTAGCAAAGCGCAAGGAAAGTCCTTAACAATAATTTAAGTTAAAATTATCAAAGATTGTTAAAGGTACGTTTTTTTTGAATATAGTATCGCCAAACAACCGAAGGAATGTGCCAATATTTATATGGCGTGGCATATTTTCTTCGTTTCTGAAGGTATTTTGGCGATAATTGGTAGAAACTAAAATGTGCTCTTAAAATGGCCCAAACATGAGCAAATTTTCCCTGAAAAAGAAATAACAACATAGCGGGGTTGTCCATAAACATGCGTTGAAATAAAATCCAATAGGCTCTTTTCCCTTTTACATTTTTTAGCAGAATTAATAAAGTGTTTCTAAAATTATAAAAGGTTTTTTGTGGATTGCTAGTTGTAAGAGTTGCACCTCCAAGGTGATAAACACTAGAAGTTCCAATGTATTTTATGGTTCCGCCATTACTATGTAACCGCCAGCATAAGTCTATCTCTTCTTGATGGGCAAACAAATCTTCATCAAAAGCACCGGCTTGCCAAAACGCTTCTCGCTTTATAAATAAACAAGCTCCGGTAGCCCAAAAAATAGGAACAGTATCATTGTATTGCCCTTCATCTTTTTCGAGGGTGGTAAAGATACGTCCCCGGCAAAAAGGATATCCTAATTGATCGAGAAATCCTCCCGCAGCACCGGCATATTCAAAATAGTTTTTGTTTTTGTAGTCGAGGATTTTGGGTTGTGCCGCTACTAATTTCGGGTCTTCTTGAAAAGTAGCAATGATAGGCTGGAGCCAATTAGGGGTTACTTCCACATCATTATTAAGTAATACAAACATGTCTTCGTTTAGCCCTTTTAAAGCATCATTATAGCCTTTGGCGTAGCCGCCATTACTATTATTCTGAATGATTTTAACTGAAGGAAAGGACTGTTTCACAAAAGGCACACTATCATCAACGGAAGCATTATCTGCTATATAGATTGTAGCCTCTGGTGAATGTGCCATCACCGAGGGCAAAAACTGCTCTAGTAATGCCTTTCCGTTCCAGTTTAGGATGACAATGGCGATTTGCATAAGGGCAAAGTAATGGAAAATTATTCCAGTACTTGTAATTCATTAGTACTTTTAAAAACCGTTCCTTGAAAGACTAAAGCCAACAACATCACTATTGCCGCTCCCAATACATTCAACCACAAATACGGAATAATATCTATCCACCAAATAACAATAATGATAACTTGCGTAATAATAGCCGCAAAAAAGGTGGCTTTGGCTTTCACAAATTTCACAAAAAACGCTAACAAGAATACCCCTAAAATATTTCCGTAGAAAATAGAACCAATGATATTGACCAACTGAATTAAGTTGTCAAACAAGTTGGCAAAACAGGCAATACCAATGGCAATAAGCCCCCAAGCCAAAGTAAACCAGCGGGAGGCTCTTAGGTAGTGGCGTTCGGTTTGCCCGGGTGCATTCCGTTTGTACAAATCGATGGCTGTGGTAGAACCCAAAGCATTCAATTCGCTGGCGGTAGAAGACATAGCAGCACTCAATATCACCGCTAGCAGTAAGCCTATCAATCCGCGAGGAAGTTGCGTGAGAATGAAGTGTATAAACACATAATCCTTATCATTCGTTTCGTTATTGGGGTTGGCTTGTTTAATTAAGGCTTTGGCTTCTTCACGCAGCTCTTTTTCCGAAGTATTGAGTTCTACAATCCTGTTTAAATGATTTTTTTGTTGTGTAGCGTCTTCGGTGCGAGCATAGAGTAATTGCTCTCGCTTAATGGTTTTCTGAAGTTGTGCTTTTTCAACTTCTAGTGCTTTGTACGCATCTGCATATTCAGAAGCCATGACACTTTTTACCGAAGATGGATTAAAATTTAAGGGCGAGGTATTAAATTGATAAAATACAAACACCATTACTCCAATAAGCAGAATAAAAAATTGCATGGGCACTTTTAAAAAACCGTTCATAATCAACCCCATTTGGCTTTGTTTTACACTCCGCCCCGAAAGATAGCGCTGCACCTGACTTTGATCGGTTCCAAAATAGGAGAGGGCTAAAAAAGTTCCGCCAATAATACCACTCCAAAATGTGTATCTGTTTTCAAAATCGAAAGAAAAGTCGAGGATGTTCATTTTGCCATTAGCTCCAGCAATTTCTAAGGCTTTTCCGAAGGAAACATCTAACGGAAGAAAATTCAGAATAATTAAAAAAGCGAGAAACATTCCCCCAAAAATGACCCCCATTTGCTGTTTCTGGGTAATGCTCACTGCTTTGGTACCGCCGCTTACCACATAAATAATTACCAGCAACCCAATAATAATATTGAGATACAACAAATTCCAACCCAACACTGCCGAAAGAATAATGGAAGGTGCAAAAATGGTTATTCCTGCCGAAAGGCCCCGTTGAATAAGAAAGATAAGCGCCGTGAGGGTTCGGGTTTTACGGTCGAAACGCCCTTCCAGGTATTCGTAAGCGGTAAATACCTTCATTTTATGGTACAACGGAATAAAAACCGCACTAATAATCACCATGGCAATGGGGAGTCCAAAGTAAAATTGCACAAAGCCCATGCCGTCATGAAAAGCTTGCCCGGGGGTCGATAAAAATGTAATGGCACTCGCTTGGGTAGCCATCACACTCAACCCAATGGTCCACCAGTGGGCTTCACTTCCTCCTTTAAGATAGTCGGTTACGTTTTTATTGCCACGGGCTTTGTACATTCCATATAGGATAATGAATGTAAGCGTAGCAAGTAATACTATCCAGTCAATCCGTTCCATTTATGAATAGTATTTCATTAAGTAATAGAAAAGAAGAATATAAATAGCATTTAACACTAAAACCCAGGTGTACTTATATTTCCAACTGAATTTTACCCGTAGTCCGTCTCGTGAGGTTTTGTGTTCCATTTAGTTTCCTAAAGATAGTAAATTGGCAAACAATCTGTATGCTCCAGAAACGCCTGCTGGCAACTCTCTAAAAAAGCTTAAACCGGTATAAACGAAGTGCCCTTTTCCGTATTTGGCGACCAAAAGCGAGCCGGTAGTAGCTGCTTCATCTTTGTCGTGCATTCCCAAAACAGGGGTATAGGCAGTATCCCATTCGTTAGGAAAATACAGCCCTCGTTCTTGTACCCAACCTTCAAAATCTTTTGAAGTAATTTTATTGGGTGTATTTAACACAGGATGATTAGGATTGAGAAAGGTAACTGTAGCATTTTCGTCGGTAACACGATCGCGAGATAACTTTAGCGGAAGCGGGGCAAAATCTTCAGTAACCAATCCGCGCGAAGTATTGTATTGAACAATCAACGTTCCACCTTGGGCTACATAGTTGTTTAAAATTTCCTTTTTGAAGGCTAAATCCTCCACCGTATTATAAGCTCGAATACCTACCACTATGGCATCAAAATGCTGCAAATTTTCTGAAGTAATTTCTGAAGGAACTATGGTTGTAACCCTATAACCAATTTGCTTTAAACTCTCCGGAATAGCATCTCCGGCTCCATTAATGTAACCAATGTTTTGCCCTCGTTTTTCAATAGGGATTCGCACCAATTTTGCTTGTGAAGGCAATAACACATTTTGAAAGGGGATATGGTCATAATCTATCGTTACCAATTCTTTATCGCTGAAAGAATCCCCCACTTGTGCTAGAGGTTTAAGATAGCCTTCGTTTTGATTTTTTGGTGGAGTTACTTTGAAAATTAAAGTTTGTGTGGCTCCTTTGGCTCCTAATGAAAAGCCCTGTTCCTGTGGAAAAACCTCCCAGCCCCTTGGGTGTTGTAATGATAGTGTTCCGTTAATATTTTCCCTTCCCGCTCTAACAATCACCGAAACTTCTTTAGGTTCGTTAGTAGAAAAAATAAGTACCTTTTCGGGGATAGAGGTAGTCACTACTGGAAGCACCTCGAAGGGTTGGTACACCTCGCCTTTAACCGGGTCGTTGTATTTGTAGGTAATATTTCTTTCAAATGAAATTTGTTTTCCGGCAATCGTCATATTAAAAGTCACGGGAAACAGGTATGTTCTTTCAGGTAGTCCTCTAAGATTTTCATCGGCTACAGTATACATTCCCAACGAACCTTCTTCATTTAACCAATACGGTGCTGTAAATTCTTTTCCAGAAAAGGTAAACTCGGTACTTTCCAGAGTGTATTTTTCATTATTTTTTAACGGAGTAACCACCAATGGTGCCATAAAACTTATCACAGAGGAAGTTACAGAGTTCAACTTCACATCTGCGTTAGAACGGTTAATAGCCTCTACCGTAACTTTTACATTGTCCTTTGGAGCCACTGTTTGTTGGTTGGAAACGGCTTCTAAAAATAATCCCGCACATTGGGCAATAAGTTCTTTTAGTGATGCTATTTTAATAGTTTTCCAATGACTTTCGGGAAGTTTCTGAAGCAGCTCATACGCTTCCATGAGTTTTGGAATATGTACGGAAGGGTCTTTAAAATTGAAGTTCTCTTCAATAGGGTATAAAATAGCGCCTATTTTTTCTCCACCTTCCAATCGTGACCAAGAAGTATCGATGCCTTCAAACAGGTTCGAGGTTTTAGGCATGTCACCTTTAAGTAATTCTACATATTCGGTTTCACTACCTCGGGAGCCTGTATTTCCAAAACCTTGCGATTTGTGCATACTTCGGCTTAAAGCCGCAATTTCTCCATTAGACAGTCCTAAACTGGAATAATAGTTTCCAGTTTCTACAGAAACGAGATTGCTTTTATCTGCCTTTTCGAAATTTTCTTGGCTACCGTAAAACCACCAAGAGGTGTTGAAGAAAAGCCGTTTGGGTTGCCAAGTGCCATATTTTTCAGCAGAATTTGGATATTTTGAAGCATCGCCTACCAAATCCCATGCTTCAAAACTGAGCATGGCCGACGAAGTATGGTGCCCATGGGTACTCCCGGGAGTACGATGGTTAAAACGATTGATAATAATGTCCGGCTGAAATCGTCTAATATTTTGCACTACATCCCCCAGTACTTCCTCTTTGTTCCAAATGGCAAGCGTTTCATCGGGATGTTTGGAATACCCAAAATCATTGGCTCTGGTAAAAAATTGCTGTCCGCCATCGGTTCTTCGTGCCGCAAGCAGTTCCTGGGTTCGGATGACCCCCAAAAGTTCACTTAGTTCGGTGCCTATCAAATTTTGCCCACCATCGCCACGGGTAATAGACAAATAGGCCGTTTGGGCCTTTACATCGTTGGCAAGATAGGAGATGAGTCTTGTATTTTCGTCATCCGGGTGTGCAGCAATATACAATGCAGAACCCAAAAAATTAAGTTTTTGCAAATCGTGATAGATTTCGGATGCAGTAGGTTTTTTAGGAGTTTGTGCCGTGATACATAGCGAAACTAATAAAAGTAAAAAAGGTGTTTTTAGTAGTTTTTTGAAAATCATATCTTTTAGATTTTAATCAATATTGTGTTGAATTTCATTTTCTTCTTCCTGTAAAAATTCTTCAATTTCTTCAGGCTTTATTACACTTACCCCTTTTTGTAACATTAAGCTATTGGGGTAGGTTATTAATTTGTCTTCTTTGGTTTTCAGTAATACATGAAAAGCTTTAATATCTTCTATAGTTCCTTGATAGTCGTATTCTTTGTCATGAATAATGATATAATCTCCTATTTTATAGGGGAAGGTAAAAAACATGATTACGCCACTGGTAACATTGCTTAAAATAGACCATTGAGCAAATAGGGCTACTCCAATAACAGCAAAAACTGAAGATAACACAACACCTACACTACTGAAATCGACCCCCCAAATAAGGACTCCGCTTAACAGAATACCAAAGACAATCAAAAAGTTAATATATTTTATAATTAACCCGGTACGATGTTCTACTTTTTCAGACTTATTCGCAAAGCGATTTACAATAATAATTAGTATCCATCGGATAATGAGAAGCACAAAAATGATACTTACTGTAAGGATAATTTCAAAAAGGAATTTTTCAAGCATAGGGTTAATTGAGTAATAAAGAATCTCTTAGGTATTCATATTGGGTACTGTTTTGTGACCAATACTTCGATTTCATTCTACGTAATTTTTCGGCAGTGGTTTTTAATCCGTTGGGATGTGTTTCCTCCCATCGTTCAATTTCGTAGGGCGGTTTACTGTTGAAATAAATAGCTAAGTTTCTTTTTATTTCGGGATAATCTAAAGTATACGAAGAAATAGAATCTCCTTGCATGAGTTTTCCGTAGGCATTTTTTGCTATTATAGGAGTGTGGCTCATTCTGAAATATTCAAAACTAGGTAGCACACTAATATCTCCTGTGGGTAACTCGTCGGGGTTAATGCGAATAAGATTCCATAATTCACTCTCGAGCCAAGTTTTAGGTAGCTGTAAATCTTGATCTGCTTCTCCTTCAAAATAAGAGTGCGAAACTATTTCAAAATCTTTTTTTGTATTAAGCTGTATATACGCATGGCCACACCATTCTTGCATACTAAACGAAGTTTTAAGCGCATGCTCGGTAGCATTCACCGGGTAAAAAACACTGGTCATGACCGAATACGGATAAATACCTGTTATGTATTTTTTTACCTGATTTAATTTTAAAACAGGAATGTTCGTTTCTGTCACTGCATTCGCTTTTACTTGCACTTCGGGTAAAAAATCTTCGGTAACAAAAATGTTTACAGCTTTTCCTTTTCGTAGTTCGCCATAACGCTCTTGGGTTAAATCATACGAAGTGATTTCTGCAGTTCCATCGTACCAATACGATTTGAATTCTTCCGAAAGAGAACGATTTTTAAGAGTTTTTGATTCTTCCTTGGATGTTGGTATAAGGTTGTTTTCAGATTTCTTACACCCAATAAAAACAACAATACTTAGTAAATAGGTTGCGAAAACTAATCGTGAACGAGACATTAGGGATTGTTTTTTGTAAAAATAACATAAAATCAACGGTTCGCAATTTCCATTAACGTTTTATAAACAAGTCGGGTGGGGAGCCCCATGACATTGAAAAAGCAACCTTCAATTTTTTCGACCCCAATGTATCCCAACCAATCCTGAATCCCGTAACTTCCTGCTTTATCAAAAGGTTTACAAGTGTTAAGGTAGTATGTAATTTCTTCTAAATGAAGTTTTTTGAACCAAACTTTAGTACAATCATTTACTGTAATCTGAAAATTTTTGGACGTAAAACATACTGAAGTATATACTTCATGGACATCGTTACTTAACTCTTGAAGCATGGTCACAGCATCCCCAAAATCTTTAGGCTTTCCAATAGCTTTATGATTTTTCCAAACAATGGTATCGCTGGTAATCACAATCTCTTTTTCTGAAATATCCTGAAAAGCCGAAGCTTTTAACTGCGCGAGATAATCGGTAATTTCTGAAGCTTGTAAATGGGGCGGATAGACCTCTTCAACTTCACGAACATCTACGGTAAAATCCACATTCAGTTCTTTAAAGAAATGTTGCCTTCTGGGGGATCCCGAGGCTAAAATAAGGTGGTAGTTTTTCAATTTTTCCTTTAGCATTGTTAAAGAATCAGTTTTTGCTTCAAATTCTCTTTTATAGTTTCTTCCCATTCTTTTTTCAAAATACTTAAAACAATACTGTCCCGCCTTCCGTTTAATCCTTCACAATTGCTTCGAAGGACTCCTTCTACAGTACACCCTATGCTTTTCATAGCGGCAATGCTTTTTTTGTTATTGTTATCGGCTCTAAATTCAACACGAGCCACTCCCAGGGTTTCAAAGGCAAATTGTAATAACAGAAACTTACAATGCTTGTTTAATCCTGTCCCTTGAAATTGTTTTCCATACCAAGTATACCCCAATTGTAGTGTATTGTGTTGCTGCTGAATGTCGTAAAAACGGGTACTACCGGCATATTGATTGGTTTTTTTATCGAATACAATAAAAGGGTAAGAATCCTTTTCGGCTTTTTTAGAAAGAGCTATCTGGATGTAACGCTTCAGATTTTCTTTTCCGCTACCGGATACTAAAGAATACTCCCATAATTCGGGCTCCTGGATTGAAAAGGCCAGAAGATGTTCTATATCCTGAAGCGTAAGTGGGCGAAGCAGCACCCTTTCGTTTTCTAACCTATAATTTTCTGAAAAGTCAACATTCATCATTTAAAAATTTGGGCATAAAAGGCTATGGAACCCACTCCTATAAACAGTAATATTTTTAGCAAATTAGATAGTGTTTTGAAATCTTTCGGTTTCGAGGCATTCCACGATTTGACACAAAAAAGCAGCAAAGGTCCTCCCAGTAAAAACAGAAAGTAAAATAACAAAAAGGTATGTTTATAGAGCTGGTTGTAAGCAAAAAAAACCAATAAAAAAAAGGCGAAAACACCCATTCCAAAAACCAGGGTGGTAGTTCGTGATACTCCTAAAACCATTGGGAGGGTGGTTCTTCCTCCATTTTTATCACCGTTAATATCTTGAATGTCTTTTACAATTTCTCGTATTAAATTAATGTAAAAAGCTACTGCAGCATACCCTAAAAGCGTTTTGGAAACGATTATTTGAATGGGTTTATCGGTGTCATTAAGTACTGGAAAAATATCCAAGAGAACCACAATCAATATACTGAAGCCTACTAAAATGGATATCAATAGATTGCCAACAAGTAACATCGACTTAATAAAACTCGCATACCAATAAAGCATTGCAGCTATAAGGATAAAAATTACGGCAAGGCTAGGTTTTCCTACTAAATTTGATACTATAAAACCACAACCTACTCCTACAACGGTAAGTAGCATGTAATAATTATAGGCCGCTTTTTCAGAAATTGTTTTACCCACTAATACTTGCTTTGGTTTATTGATTTTATCGATTGTTATATCGTATATATCATTAATGACATTACCCCCTGCAGCAATACAAACAGTAGCAAAAACTAATAACATAAAATTTAGAGAGTTAAGCGCGAAAGCTACTTCAAAAGAGCTGAAAAAGAAGTGTTTTATAAGAAGTTGCGCTACAACAATTAGTAGTAGATTAAAGGGTCTAATAATTTTAAGATAGTGTATCATTATAAATTCCCGCTTGGAGGGAGGGTGTTATTATTTCAATTGATTCACTCTTTCTCTTATTGTCATTTCTACTGAAAACATATCCTTTAAAATTTCAGCATTACTAAATCTTAAAAAAGTAATCCCTAATGTTTCTAGTTTATTTTGCCTTTTTGAATCTTCAAAATATTTGTATTCATGAATTTTTCCATCTACCTCTATGGCTAATTTCAGTTCGTGACAATAAAAGTCTACAATATAGTTTAGTAATGGTGTTTGTCTATGAAATTGAACACCAAAACTTCTATTTTTTAATTTTTTCCAAAGTACTATTTCAGTTAGGGTACTATTTTTTCTTAGTTCTCTGGCAAACTCTTTTAGCTTTGGATTATATGGAATTATTTTGTTTAGCATTAGTTTACACCCCTAAAGTCCCCTCAAGGGGACAATTTTCTTTAACTCCCCCCTTGAGGGGGGTGAGGGGGTGTTGTTACCCCTCTTTAGCACTCGTATCTGAACCATTAAACCATTTGCCTTGTACTTTTAGAACTTGCTCAATGACATCGCGAACACAACCTTTGCCTCCTTTTTTATGAGAAACATACTTTGAAATTTGCTTAATTTCGGGCACGGCATCTTGTGGACAACATGGCAATCCTACCATGTTCATGACATTATAATCGGGGAGGTCGTCCCCCATGTAGAGCACATTTTCGGGTTTAATATAATTTTCGGCAAAGTACTTTTCCAATGTTCCTGTTTTGAAGTGTGTACCCAGATGCACTTCTTTAATACCCAAACCTTGCAAGCGTTTGCGTACACCTTCATTACTTCCACCACTAATAATACAAAGATTGTATCCCTTATCTACAGCAGTTTTGAGGGCAAAACCATCTTTAATATTCATATTTCTAAGCATTTCACCATCCGTATTTACAAGAACGCTACCGTCGGTTAGTACACCGTCTACATCAAATACAAAAGTGGTAATGTGGTGCAGGTATTCTTTATAGCTTTTTTCCAAAATGTGTCTTTTTTAAAATTTAGTTTGAATGGATTGCGTAAGTAAGGTATATATTTCCTTTTGTTTTAAATCTTTTATTAGTGCTAAATGCGCTTTTATAGTTTTTATATCCTTCCTTTTAGCAGGACCTGTCTGTGCTTCGGCAGGGGAGAATATATCCAATTTTTTTACAGTCTCTAATAGTAAGGGTTTTAAAAGGTTAAAATCGATGTTTTCGGCTTTCAAAAAATCTTCTGCCAAATGGAATAAATGATTGGTGAAATTATTAACCCAAACGGCTGCCAAATGTAATTTTTGTCGATCTTCCGAAGAAATTTCAACGACCTTTTCAGAAAGTAATTCACCTAATTTTCTCAATAATTTTAAGTCCTTTTCATCTTCTGCTTCTATGCAAATAGGTATGGTTTTCCATTTCAGTTTTGCTCCTTCAGAAAAGGTTTGTAACGGATAAAAAACCCCACGGCGTTGTTTTTCAGAAATATTTTTCACATCGGATGTCCCCGAAGTATGTACGACCAATCTGTTTTCAAAAGGGAGCGATATGGTAAATGAGTGTATGGCATCATCTTTTATAGCAATAATATACACATCGGCTTTCTTAATTTCTGCAATATCATTTATGAATTTTGTTCCTTTTTTTTCTGAAATTTTAAGGGATGGGCTATACACCTGTAAGACATTCACTTTCTTTTTTTTGAAAGCTTTGTAAAGATGCTGTCCCACATTTCCGAAGCCAATAAGCACTACTGAAATCATAGCACGAATTTATCATTTTTATTGGTTTAATATGTAATGAGCGGTATTTTTGTAGTATGAAAAATGATTTAACTAATAGAGAAGATGTCTACCTTTTAGTGACTACATTTTATGCTAAAGTTCGAAAAGACGCACTTTTAGGCTCTATTTTTAACCCTATGATTGAAGACTGGGACGAACATTTTGAAAAACTAACCGATTTTTGGGAAGGAAATCTCTTTTTTAAGAAAAAATATCTTGGGAATCCACTTGAAAAGCATGTGGAAGTAGATCAATTTCATCACGGTAATATTGAAGCGAAACATTTTGGGGTTTGGTTAAACCTTTGGTTTGAAACTATCGACGAACTTTTTGAAGGTGAAGCGGCACAACGGGCCAAAAATCGAGCTCGAAATATGAGTACGTTTATTCATTTAAAAATATTTGAAGCAAGAGATACAGCATCCAAGCAAAGTGAATAACTTAACAAAATTTAGTCTTCCGTTTTTTTTGTATTTAGCTACCTTTGCATAAAATTTTCCGCATGCAAAAGAAACTTGCCGCAATCCTTTTCTCTACAAGACTTACCGCTGTTTTATTTCTAGTTTTTGCTGCCGCTATGGCGGTAGGAACTTTTATGGATCAAGGATATGAGAGGCCGCCTTCACCCTACGCACGCGAGATGATATTTAATGCTTGGTGGTTTGAGGCGATTATGGTCTTTTTTGTCATTAATTTTATAGGGAATATTTTTCGTTTCAGATTACTTCGGAAGGAAAAATGGGCCACCCTGTTACTTCATCTCTCTTTTATTTTAATTATTGTTGGAGCGTTTGTAACGCGATATATTGGGTTTGAAGGTGTCATGCATATTCGGGAAGGAAATACCGAAAAGACCTTCCTTTCAGACAAGACCTACCTTACTACATTTATTGATGGTGATTATAGAGTTAACGGTGTTTTACAACGACGGAGTCTTACCAAAATGATGCGTCTTTCGGAACGATTGAATAACGATTTCAGTATTGAAACCGATTACAACAAACAGCCGATTACGATTCAGTATAAATCGTTTATTGAGAATGCCAAAGAAGATTTAATTCCTTCAGAAAATGGCGACCCTTACTTTAAAATTGTTGAAGCCGGAGATGGAAACCGACACGAACATTGGCTTAAAGTAGGCGAAGTAGCAAACATTCACAACCTTCTTTTTGCGGTAAATAAAAATACTCCTGGCGCCATAAATATTTCAGTATTAGACAGTACTTACACTATCCAGAGTCCTTTTGAAGGGTCTTTCATGCGCATGGCCGATCAACTGCAAGGCGAAGTGGTTGCCGATAGTGTGCAACCCTTAATGTTACGATCTTTGTACCAGTTAGGTGGAACTGCTTTTGTTTTTCCCGGATCTATAACGAATGGAAACTACGGAATGGTAAAAGCTCCAAAAACCGAAAAAACGGGAACCGATGCTTTAGTATTAGAGGTAACTTCCAATAACGAATCTAAAACAGTTAATTTATTAGGAGGCAAAGGCTTATCTCCGGAACCGGTAACTACCGAAGTTGGCGGACTTAAAGTAAGCCTTGCGTATGGTTCCAAAGCATATGAGTTACCTTTTAGTATTACTTTAAATGACTTTATAGCCGATAAATATCCCGGCACTGAAAAGGCTTATGCGGCTTTTAAGAGTAAGATTACCGTGAACAACTCGGAAACCGAATTTTTCGACGAAGAAATTTTCATGAATCATGTTTTGGACCATCAAGGATATCGTTTTTTTCAGGCGTCGTTCGACCCTGATGAAAAAGGCACGGTACTCTCGGTAAATCACGATTGGTGGGGAACTTGGATTACGTACATAGGTTACTTCCTATTATACATTGGTTTAATGGCAATTCTATTTGCACCCGGGTCTCGTTTTAAGGATTTAGAAAAAATGCTTGACAAAATCAAGGACAAGAAGAAATCCGTTACCACAATGGTATTGCTCTTTCTTTCTATGACAGGATTTTCACAAGAAACAGGGCAGCATTTACTTCAGAAACAAGAAGCAGATTCTATTATTAAACAAAACATGGTTTCGGAGGCTCATGCAGAAAAATTTGGAGAATTAATCATTCAGGATAACGGGCGAATGAAACCGGTGAATACGTTTGCCAGTGAATTGTTGCGAAAAGTAAGTGGCAAAAACTCTTATGAAGGGTTTAATCCTGATCAAGTATTTCTGTCCATGACAGAGTTTCCTACCTATTGGTACGGAATTCCTATTATAAAATTGGATTGGCGAAACGATAGTATAAAGAAGGTTTTGGGAGTACCTAAGGACGCAAAAGGGATTTCTTTAATCGATTTGTTTGATGAACGAGGAAATAACAAAATAGACCCCTATATTCAAGAAGCTTCTTCAAAAACAAATCCTAATCAGTTTGAAAAGGATTTTATAAAGCTATATGAAAAATCGTATTTACTAAATGAAGCACTCGGTGGTGGAATTTTAAAGATTTTTCCTATCCCAGGAGATTCCAATAATACATGGTTGTCTTATCCGGAATTAGATCAAGCGCAGTTTAAAGGAATGGATTCTTTGTATGCCAAAAATATACTTCCATTGTATTTCGATAGCCTTCGAAATGCCAGAAAAACAGGAGATTATAGTAGGGCAGAGGAGTTTTTAGAAAGTATTACCGGTTTTCAGAAACGCTACGGAAGCGAAGTATTGCTTTCGGAAAAGAAAGTAGATGTGGAAATACTGTACAATAAAGTTGACCTTTTTAACAGGCTGTATCATTACTACATTATGTTTGGAGCCTTTATGTTTATTTTCATCATTTTTCAAATATTTAAAGAACGGAACATTTGGAAATGGCTTATCAATCTTTGCAAAATAGCTATTTGGGTTTTATTTATTTTAATGACGGCAGGCCTTGTAGTTCGATGGTATATTAGTGGTCATGCCCCTTGGAGTGATGCTTACGAAAGTATTATTTACGTAAGTTGGGCCACCATGTTTTTTGGGCTCGCCTTTGGCAGAAAAAGCCATTTAACCATAGCTTCCACTGCATTTGTGGCTTCTATGTTACTTTGGGTGGCACACTTAAGTTGGGTAGATCCGGCTATTGCTAATTTACAACCTGTTTTGGACAGTTATTGGCTTATGATTCACGTGGCAGTGATTGTAGCCAGTTATGGACCTTTCACCCTCGGAATGATTCTAGGTGCTGTAGCATTGCTGCTAATGCTACTAACAACGAAGAAGAATAAAGCCCTCATGGATTTGAATATTAAAGAAATCACCATAATTACAGAAATGTCATTAACGGTAGGCCTCGTCATGCTTACTATAGGTAACTTTTTGGGTGGACAATGGGCCAATGAAAGTTGGGGTCGTTACTGGGGTTGGGATCCTAAAGAAACTTGGGCGTTAATTAGTATTATGATTTATGCCTTTGTAATTCACGCAAGATTGGTTCCGGGCTTACGCGGACGATGGATTTTTAACGTATTTGCCATCTTTGCCTACGCAAGTATCATGATGACCTATTTTGGCGTTAATTTCTATCTTACGGGTTTACATTCATATGCAAGCGGCGATGTACCCGTGACACCTAATTTTGTGTATTATTTAGTACTCTTTTTTGTACTATTAGGTTTCTTCTCCTATTTCCAATACAAAAAATACTATACAAAAAAAGAGGGTTAAGCGATAAGCGTAACCCTCTTTAGTAATCACTGTTAAACCACTAATTATAAATATAGTCGGGTTGTTGATCAACCATTCTATAGTCTTGTTGAATTTGTTCTCCAATCTCAAGTTTTTCGTAAAGCTCTTTTGTTAGGTCTTCAATCTCAGATTCAGTAGTATTTAGCTTTCGTGCAATTTTTGCATTGTCTTTTCCTTCTGAAATGTATTGCAGTAATTTAATTTCCATGCCATCCAAATCGTAGTGCATAATTAAATTTTCCAAATACACATCTTCCACTAATTTTTCAGTTTTTTGACGTGTGTTAAGAGCTTCCTGTCGTTTTAAGAAAATACGCATTTCAATTTGTCGTAATGCATGTTCTTCCTTCATGGCTTGCATTCTAAACATGTTAGCGTAGGTAAGAATAAGTATTTCTGAAATTACCGCTGCTTTTATATGAAAGGCTTCCGTAGACAAAAACTCAATCCCCATTGGGTTTAATACAAAAAAGTCGAAGCAAAATAGTAATGGAATAAACGAAGCAATGACATAGAATTTTGCGTAGTTTTTTCGGCTAAATAAAAACACCCCAGCTATAAAATATGTACTAAGTGTTGCAAACAATGCGGTGTTTGTAATTACTGAGAAAATGGGTTTTTGAGTAACTCCGTTAAAAACTAATGCTACGGCAGCAATACAAATAAAGGGTAAGCTAACCCATTTAATTTTAGGTAGAAACTCTTTGAGGTTTAAAAACTTACTTGCAAAAATAGCACTCAGACATGTAGTTACAAACCAAAGCAGAGACTGTAAAAAGGCATTTCCTTCAGATACCTCAAATCCTAATAGGCCCAGCAGACCGTCACTAAAAAATAAAAGTAACGAAGAAGAGGCAATTACAGAAGCATACCAAAGGAATGTTTTTTCATCAAATAAGAAAAAGCAAACTAAGTTTAACAACACTAAGGTTATTGCAAAACCATAAAACAAACCTTGTTGAAAAATAGTTGCTACCTCAAAAGAAGCATTTTGTAGAGAACTTACTTCGTTATCAAAAATAATTGCTGAAGAACCACCTCCTGAAAAATTATTTTTGTAGGAATTTTCTTCATTATTGAAAAATTGTTCAGAAAATAGAAAATAGCTGCCTTGGTATAAACTTGCATCTACCGGGGTGATGAAAACTGAAGGATCCAGTACCGAATTAGATCCATAAAATTCAATACCTGATTGTTTTTTAAGTATTGTATTTTCAAGGCTTTTCAGGCTAATATTATTTTTTAAGTGTATTGCCTGATGGGTCTTATTTTTAGCAAATAGTGCTGTAGAAAAGACCATAAAAAGAACTAAAATTGCTGTCCTCATAGGTGTAGGTTTAATCAAATTGGGGATAGCAATATAAGTAATTTTTACATTTAATCTAATTTTTTTGCTTTTAATCGATTATTTAATTAAAAAATAAGCCGCCATGTAGGGCGGCTTATTTTCTAAAGAGTACAATTTTTACATTTCACCTACCATATCCTCGGGCTTTACCCATGCATCAAATTCATCAGCCGTAAGATACCCAAGCTTAATAGCCTCTTCTTTTAATGTAGTTCCGTTTTTATGGGCTGTATTGGCAATTTCAGCCGCTTTGTAATATCCTATTTTTGGATTTAATGCGGTAACTAACATTAAAGAATTATTAAGTTGTTTTTTAATTACTTCATAATTGGGTTCAATTCCTACAGCGCAATGCTCATTAAATGACACACAAGCATCACCCAATAATTGAGCCGATTGTAAAATATTGGCTGCCATCACAGGCTTGAACACATTTAACTCGTAGTGACCTTGCA
Organism: Flavobacteriaceae bacterium; assembly: GCA_041392125.1. Lineage (GTDB taxonomy): Bacteria > Bacteroidota > Bacteroidia > Flavobacteriales > Flavobacteriaceae > Halomarinibacterium. The sequence continues at coordinate 119,096 of JAWKMR010000007.1, forward strand.
TTCCGCCTACAGTTATAGCAACATCATTACCCATAACTTGGGCACAAACCATAGTCATGGCTTCACATTGGGTGGGGTTTACTTTTCCGGGCATAATAGACGAACCCGGTTCATTGGCAGGGATAACAATTTCACCTATACCACTTCGAGGGCCACTGGCTAACATACGTATATCATTGGCAATTTTATTTAATGAAACGGCTAGTTGCTTTAAAGCACCGTGAGATTCAACAATAGCATCGTGAGAAGCTAAAGCTTCAAATTTATTTTCAGCAGTGATAAAAGGTAAGCCCGTAAATTGGGCAATGTAGCTGGCAACTTTTTCGGAATACCCTTTAGGGGTATTAATTCCCGTTCCTACTGCTGTTCCTCCTAAGGCCATTTCAGACAAGTGAGGGAGTGTGTTTTTTAAGGCTCTTAGACCGTGGTCCAATTGCGAAGCGTAGCCGCTAAATTCTTGCCCCAGTGTTAATGGAGTCGCATCCATTAAATGGGTACGACCAATTTTCACTACTTTTTTAAACTCTTCTGCTTTTTTTGAAAGAGTTTTATATAATTGTTCTACGCCCGGAATAGTAACTTCTACAATCTTTTTATACGCCGCAATGTGCATTCCGGTAGGGAAGGTATCATTGGATGATTGCGATTTATTGACATCGTCATTAGGTTGTAGGGTTTTATCCCCTTCACCAATAGTTTTACCGGACAATTGATGGGCGCGGTTGGCAATCACTTCGTTTACATTCATATTACTTTGCGTGCCACTTCCGGTTTGCCAAATTACTAAAGGGAATTGATCATCATGTTTTCCTTCTAAAATTTCATCACAAACGATAGCGATTAAGTCTCGCTTTTCTTGCGAAAGAACGCCTAAATCATGATTCGTGTAGGCAGCCGCTTTTTTTAAATAAGCAAAACCATAGACCACTTCCAACGGCATAGAAGCAGGGTTTCCTATTTTAAAATTATTACGGGAACGCTCCGTTTGTGCACCCCAAAGTTTATCGGCAGGTACTTGTACCTCGCCCATGGTATCTTTTTCAATTCGATAGTTCATAGATGTCTTTTTAACGCCTTGCAAAGGTACGAAATACTGCATTTTTCTTCAAGCAAGAGGATGTTTATTTACCGTTAATAATTTGCTAATAAGGGTTGGGTAATCTGAAAAAAAGCGTTTATATTTGCATAACAAAACTCACGACTATGTTTGAATTTGACCAATACCTCGGATTTTTAGCATTTTTAACCATTTTAACCATTGGTTTTTGGTTAATGATTTTCTTAATTTCCTTTATGCCGTATTGGATTACAGGCTATTTAATTGAAAACTACAAGCTAAAGCGTGAAGCTAAAAGAAAAGAAATGGAAGGATAAAATCCTTCTCAATAAGATAGAAAAAACCCAGCTATTTAGCTGGGTTTTTTATGTTAACGCAAAATTATATATTATTAATTTCCATAACAGTACCCACTAAGTCACAATTACCAATGTTATCCAGATATAAAATGTTTGGCTTAACATTTGCCGTAACATGTTTCAATAAATCACTAAGATTAGCCGCAGCTACATTTGCTAAATCAATAATACTTAGTCCTGGCGTGTCATAGCACTTTGCAGCTTCAACTATACCTTGTGTAAGTGTCCAGGAAAGTAAAAAATAACTACCTGCATATTTTTCCATTTTCTTAATTTGATCGTGCTTCATATCATCAAAGTTATCGGTATCGGAATACTTATTTATGACATTAAAAGACTCGTCATAAAGGTAAAACCCATTATTTGCATAATCTCCCAATGAAATAGAACCTTTAGGCTGAACAATAATAACAACGGCGGGTTTGTTGCCACCAATAAATTGATTTAATGAATAGGAAGTTAAATCTCCTCCTTGAGAGATAAACAAGTGGTTGATAGCAGTTAATGTAGAAAAAAGATTATACCATTCATCTTGATTTAAATCTCGATACCCATCGTTGGTATTGATTGCATGTGAAAGATTTAAGATAATAAGTTCGTTGGAACTTTCAGTAAAAGTATTGATATCTGTTATGATATCTGCAATACTCTGCCCATTGGCCCCTACCCAAACACCAAGAGTTTCAGAGTAATGCCCTGTATAAAAGAATCCACCTGATGCTATTCCTGGCCGGATATCAAAATATCGGGCACCATATTGCAATTGACCCGCAATAGGATAGGTTTGCGTTAGTGTATTACAATCAATACCACCTTTACCTCCAACGGTTCGTTTATACATTCCGGAATCGTGAGATCCTGGTATACATATTTCAGACAATTTCTTATCTCCAAGGGAGCTAATATTATCTTGCATCCAAGTTGGGTAGGAAGGATAGGAAGTTTTTACACTTTTTTGGGGTGGTTTTGAATGATTCATGGTTTTGTTTTTTTAGTTGTTGTTTTCAACCTAAAAGTATGTTGGCAAAACACTTGCTGAAATAGGTGTAAATACTTATTTATTAAATATTTACGCAAAAGAATCTGCTATTTTCTATAGCAATAATTTTCAAGATAAATTTCTTTGGCGCTCCAAAATCAATGAAGTACCTTTGCACTTCACAAAAAAATTACACCATGCAAGACGGTATTTACACAAAAATCACCACTCCCAAAGGAGCCATTACCATAAAACTAACTCACGACTTAACTCCTGGCACTGTAGGAAACTTTGTTGCCCTCGCCGAAGGAACTCTCGAAAACGCTGCCAAGCCGCAAGGAACACCTTATTATAATGGATTAAAATTCCATAGAGTTATTCCCGATTTTATGATTCAAGGGGGAGATCCTAACGGAACTGGTTCCGGTGGACCCGGCTATCAATTTGATGATGAATTTCATCCCACCTTACGCCACGACAGCCCCGGTGTATTATCGATGGCCAATGCAGGTCCGGGAAGCAACGGAAGTCAGTTTTTTATTACTCATGTGGAGACGCCTTGGTTGGACAATAAACATACCGTTTTCGGAAATGTAGTGGAAGGACAAGACGTGGTAAATAGTATTGCACAGGGCGATACGATGGATTCTGTGGAAATTATTCGCATAGGTACCGAAGCTGAAAACTGGAATGCCGTGGAAGCTTTCAGAAGCTTTAATGGTGCAAAAGCCGAAAGAGAAGCTGCGGCAAAAAAAGCGCAAGAAGAATTATTGACCAGTATTTCTGAAGGATTTGAACAAACTGAAAGTGGACTACGCTATCAAATTATTCAAAAAGGGAACGGGGCACAAGCCGAAGCAGGGAAGACTGTAGCGGTGCATTATAAGGGAATGTTTGCCGATGGTGGTGAGTTCGACAATTCCTACAAACGTGGTAACCCTATCGAGTTTCCAGTAGGGATGGGCAATGTTATTGCCGGATGGGACGAAGGTATTCAGTTATTGAAAGTAGGGGATAAGGCACGTTTTGTGATTCCGCCGCATTTAGCCTACGGAAGTCGAGGTGCCGGAGGTGTTATTCCTCCCAATGCAACGTTAGTGTTTGATGTGGAACTGATGAATGTGAAATAAAAGTCAAGTTGAACTAAATTGTACCATTAGTTCTCGACTGCGCTCGAACAGACAAAAAAATATTTAAAATGCCCTTTTCATACGGAGGGCATTTTTTATTTTAGCAGTATGGATATAGAACAGTTAAAATACCCGATAGGCAAATTTAAAAAGCCGGAAAGCATCACAAATGAAGACCTCATGGAAGCACTTAAAGTGCTTCAAATTTTTCCTGAGCAATTAAAATTACTCACCCTCAATTTAAAAGAGGAAGTGCTTGATAGCCCTTATAGGCCGGAAGGCTGGACCATTAGGCAGTTGATTCATCATATTAGTGATAGTCATCATCATTGCTATAATCGAATACGATGGACCTTAACAGAGGATAAGCCTGTTATAAAAGCCTATAATCAAGATGCTTTCGCACAACTTTCCGATTATAAAAAAGCACCCATCGCTTGGTCTTTAGCACATATTGAAGCCTTGCATCAAAAAATTGTGTATGTGCTTCAAGGTCTTTCAGAAGAACAATGGAATCGCACATTTATTCATCCGGAAACAAAAGATGAAGTGGGTTTAAAACACCTTGCTATGTTGTATTCATGGCATAGCATGCACCATTTTACACATATTAAAAATGCGTTGGTTCGATTGGGTAATGGGTGAAAAGTGAAAGTTGAAGGGTGAAAATCTAAAATAGGTTTCTAATTTCAGAATAAAGTACCTTTATCACAAACCCTATTTCCACTTAATATTACAACCCATACTGGGTTTTTGATCTTTTCGCTGTGGATGGTTATTTAAAATATTATCCAACGCTTCTCTTAGGTCTCTTCCGTTAAGTGGAATGCTATTTCCGGGGCGAGAATTATCTAGTTGTCCGCGGTAAACCAATTTCAATTCACTGTCAAAAAGATAAAAATCAGGGGTGCAGGCAGCGTCATACGCTTTTGCTACTTCCTGTGTTTCATCGTATAAATAAGGAAAGGGATAGCCTAATTTTTGAGCCGTTTTATACATAGCTTCAGGTCCGTCTTCGGGATATTTGGAAGCATCGTTACTGCTAATGGCTACAAAATTAAAACCTGTTACACGGTAGTCGTTGCAAACACGTATTAACTCTTCATTTACATGCTTTACATAAGGACAATGATTGCAAATAAACATTAGTACTGTTCCTTTTTTGCCTTTTAGATTTTGAAGTGACAAAGTATTTTTCGTAACTGTATCAACCAAGTTAAAATCAGGTGCTTTAGTACCCAAGGCTAACATATTAGAAGGGGTAAGTGCCATAGTTTTTCTTTATTAGTTCCATTTAAAAGCCTATGTTACAAATTTGATCAAGAAAATAAAATCATTCTTTTTTATAGGTAGGTATTTCCGAATGGGATACATTGATGATGCCATCAAACCTTTTTGTTGGAATAAAATCTATAGTTCCGCCATTTTCAAGTTCAAACCCGGATAAAGGTTCGAAAAGCCATTGGGTTTCATTCGTTTTAGTAATTTGCTCTATGTTTAAAAAAGAAATGCTTTTTCCTGTTTCAAAAAATTTCTTTTCCAATGCCTTTTTCCCGTTATTAAGAAAGGGTGTAACTTCTTGAGTCCAGTGTTGATAGGTGTTTCCTTCATAAGCAAAAAGACCTAAAGCATAATATTCTTGCGGGTACCATTCTTTTAAGTAATGCCCCATCCATTTAATTCCCCAATTATTTTCTACGGGTTGTTTCTCTATGTGGACATTATGAGCCCAAATAATAAATTTTTTATTGGGATAAATAGAGTCTATAAGCCATTTAACATTTTTGGCCATGAGTTCATCTCTTACAGCGGTTCCATCATACCTGTTGGTAAAGGAGAGATTATAGGATTTTTGAAACATATTTAGTGCCCGTAGAATAATAGTGTATTGAAATTCTGAAATATGTCGCTTTTGTATAATGTCTTCTTTGTTCTTTTTTATGATTTCTTCGGAATCTTTTGCAGCATCCAAAAATAATTTCTGATATTTATAATAATTAATGGAATCTCCTTGATTTCCAGCTCTAAAGGAAGCGCCATACCCCCAAAATTTATATTGAAGACTATCTGAAAGATTTTTATTGTATGGCTCTAATAGGGGTCTTAGGGTTTTCACTAAGTACGAAGAAGAAGCTTGTGTATCATATCCCGTATAGTAAAGTTTCTGAGGTGTTTTGCTTTGATTTACAATATATTGAAATACTGAATTGGCCTCTGCTGCCCTAAAATTTCCAAATACCGTTTCGTCTCGGAGTTGTTCAAAATTCAAAGTGTCAATATGGCTAAAAGCCAGATTAATGTCTCCCAAACCACCTTCCATAGCAAGAACTTCAAATCCCATTTCCTTATGTAAATAGGCCACCAAAGCCGCTTTCAGACGATAAAACTCACCCAAGCCGTGAGAACTTTCGCCTATGGCTACAATGCGTTTAGAGCCAATCGCTTTTTTAATTTCTGAAAAATCGTAGTTGTTATTAACCGAAATTTCAGAAGTATTCTCTAATAGCCAAGTGGAGGCATCTTGCGCTTTTGTTTGGTAGTTATTCAAAAAAACTATCGAAATAATTAAAATGGAAATTAATTTCATACGAGTAAGCTGATTAAATTACATTTCATCCCCAAAAAAAACAGCATTCATAAGTAACTTATTGGTGCCGTACCAAAACGCCCTAAAATTGGTGTTGTCGGTAAAATAGATTACACGACCTTTCCCTAAGCGTCCTGTTTTAAAGGGTACTGTATTTTTAAGTAACGATAGGTTTTTTCCTGAAATATATCCACTCAATAACGGGTTGGCAGTATATTGAATGGGGTTATTGTAACTGTCTTTGTCGGCTTCTACAAAGAGGGTCGTATTTCTGAAAAGCGCCAAGGTATTATTTTTATACCCAAATGCTATGGGGTGGGAGCGGTCCAATTTTGCTTCAAAAATGGCTCCGCCAATTACTTGTGCCCCAGCGTAATCTCCTTTCTGCTCAAAAGAGATGTAGGTTACAGAGTCTTTTTTGGTTTTAAAGGTCATTTTTAGAAATTCGTTACTGTCTAACCATTTTCCACTATTTCTGAAAGCAATCAATGTTCCTCCATTTTTAGTCCACTCTTTTAGCTTTTCGGTGGTGTTCTTATCAGGACCACCACCCCAAGTTGCCGGTAGAATAATATCGGTATACCTGTTTAAGTCTGCACTACCGATATCGTTTATATCGAGTTTCGTCACTTTCATTGCATACCGGGTATCCAGTAAATGCCATATTTCACCGGCATCGTAGGAATTGACACCGTCTCCCACCAAAAGGGCTATTTTTTGAGGGGAAATGGCCCTAAACTCACTACTGCCTAAATCGATTCCTTGTGTAGAACCGGTTGCTACTGAAGCAATAGAAACACTACTTTCTTTGGCAGTTGCTCTCATAAATTCCAATAACTCATTAGGATTTACCAGCTGATTTTGTACCGGAATTAAAAGCGTTCCGTAGTCATATTTTTTTCCTTCAATGGTAAAAGGTTGCATAGCAACTTTTACTCGTAACCCTTTTTCCAGCATAGCGTTCAAAACTTTGGGAGTATAGTATTCATGCCACTCTAGTAAATAGGCATACGCATTAGCATTGGGAAGGGAAGGAACAGGCTTTTTCAAATCTAAAACTTCATCTCCAGCTACAGAAATTGTGGTCTCTTCATAATCCAAATTAAAGGCAAGCGGAAAGGTCCAAGCACTAATATCATAAAACAAGCTATCTTGAAATTGAGTGCGTTTTTCAAACATGGCGTTTATTAATCGGGATTGCTTTTGATTCTTCGGAATAACATACGTATATCCTTTTTTATAATTTTTCCCTTTTGAAGTGTAGTCTTGTTTCAATTCATGAAATTTTATTTTATGTCGCTGAAGTATTTCAGCTAAATGATACGTTTTTGCAGCATCTTTTTCATCCCCAAAAACAATGGCTCCCGTATTTTTAGAAGCTTCATTGCGAGCATTACTGAAAAATTCTTTCTGGTAATTCAGTAATTCATCTTTCATACTCACAGCCGCTTCTAAAGTTGAAAGTGCCGCAGTAAACTGATTTCTAATAGTAAAAGGAAACGTGAGAATGCCATTATCGCTTTCCTGAGCATGACCTCTGGAAGAGGCTTGTTCAAATAGAATTCCTATACCTCCATTAATATCGGGGAACGTAGATCCTTTTCCGTAGTAGAAATCGTCGTAATTTTCTTCGGTGTAATACAAACTTCCCAGTTTGTTAAATGCCTTTGCATGGAAATTGCCAATAGCAGCAGTAAGTTCTTGATTCTTCTTAGGGGTTAGCGGATGGGTTCTGGAAGGAATTCCCGGCTGAAAGAAAAAAGTGGCGTTGGTACCCATTTCATGATGGTCGGTTAAAATATTGGGGTACCATTCGTGAAACGTTTTAATACGTGCACGGCTTTCGGGCAATTGTGCAGGAAGCCAATCTCTATTTAAATCGAACCAGTAATGGTTGGTGCGTCCTCCCGGCCAAACTTCGTTGTATTCTCGGTCGTTTGGGTCCGGATTAATGTTAATGGCTTTATGCTGATTAGCCCACGTGGAAAAACGTTGCAATCCGTCGGGGTTAAAAGAAGGGTCAAAAAGAATAACGGTGTTGTTTAGTAACTCGTCCACCTTTGGTCCTTCAGCAGCAGCGAGATAATAGGCTACCGCTAAAGCGGCATTACTTCCGCTAGGTTCATTTCCGTGTATGGAAAAACCTTGATATACCACAATAGGCATATTTGCTGTTTGAAACGTGTTAGCTTCATTTTCGGTAAGGGAAAAATGCTGCGATTTTATAGTCGCAAGGTTCGAGTGGTTTTTGGGTGCGGTAATAGTTAGTAAAATGAGCGGTCGTCCTTCAAAAGTTTTTCCTCTGTTTTCGAGGGTAATTCTGTCGCTGGCCTTTGCCAGTGTTTGCATATAAAAAACTAACTTATCATGTGTGACGTGCCATTCGCCCACTTCGTGCCCAATCACACTCTTTGGGGTTGGAATGTTTGGGTTGTAGGTAACATCGGTAGGTAAGTAGTAGGATAAATCTATAGTTGAGTTTTGCCCAGTAATTGGGAGTATTGAAATTAGTAAGAGAAGGAGTAGTAGTTTCTTCATGGTATTTTTTGTAAAGTTTTAAAGATAAAAAAACCGCCCCAAAGGGAGCGGTTTTTCTTAATTTTATTGAATTGATTTTTTAAATATCGTCAAAATCCACATCGGTAAAACTGGAAGATTCTGAGGCTTCTTTTTCAACTTCGGCTACATCATCATCTTCTCTTTTATAATCTTTTTGATGTCTTTCGCTAATAACTTCATCTCCTTTTTCGTCCAACACATACTGAATCATTTCATCCAGATTGTCTTTAAAATCGGTAAAATCTTCTTTATACAAATAGATTTTGTGCTTTTTGTAGTTAAAAGATCCATCGTCATTGGTGAATTTTTTACTTTCAGTAATAGTTAAATAGTAATCACCCGCTTTGGTTTCGCGTACATCAAAAAAGTAGGTACGTCTTCCGGCTCGCATCACTTTTGAATAAATTTCTTCTTGCTCCATCATAAATTGCTTACTCTTAAATTGATTAATTTTTTTTAAGGTTTTGCCAAAAATCTAAAAAAAAACCTAATAAGCAAAGGAAAGATTACATTTCTTTTTCCAAAAGTTGTTTTTGATAGAGTTCTTTATAATAGCCTTCAACGTTTATGAGCTCTGTATGAGTTCCTTGCTGAATGATGGTTCCATTTTCTAAAACAATAATGGAGTCTGCATTTTTAACCGACGAGAGTCGATGGCTTACTATAAGGGTGGTTTTGTTTTTTGAAATTTTCTGAAAATTCTGAAGAATTTCTTCTTCTGTTTCCGTGTCTACAGCACTCAAGCAATCATCGAATAATAAAATTTTTGGGTCTTTAATAATAGCGCGCGCAATAGAAACCCGTTGTTTTTGTCCACCACTTAACGAAATTCCTCGTTCTCCCAAAACGGTTTCATATTTATTCTGAAACTCGTCAATGTTTCTGTGTACTGCTGCATTTTTAGCAGCCCTAATTACTTCTTCATCGGTAGCCTCCGCTTTTCCGAATTTAATATTATTTTTTATGGTATCACTAAACAAAAAGGCATCTTGCGGAACATATCCAATAGCATTACGAAGATCTTTTAGGTTTACGTCAACAAGGTTAGCGTCATCTACTTGTATGGTTCCTTCCTGCACATCGTACAGTCTGCCAATTAATTCTAAAATGGTAGATTTTCCGGCTCCGGTATTGCCAATAATGCCTAAAGTTTGCCCCGGTTGAATAGATAAAGTAACATTTTTTAAGGCAGTAATTCCGGTATCGGGATAGGTGAAAGTAACGTTATTAAAACTTATTTTTCCTTGAATTTCTGAAAACGTTTCCACACGATTTATAATTTGTGGCTCCTCTTTTAAAAACTCGTTGATTCGTTTTTGCGAGGCTTCGGCTTGTTGCACCATGGAAGATACCCAACCTACAATAGCTACCGGCCAAGTGAGCATATTCACATAGATTAAAAATTCTACGATAGTTCCAAATTCAATTTCACCCTGAATAAATTGATTTCCACCTACATAAATAACCAAAATATTACTAATGCCGATAAGCAACGCCATAATAGGGAAAAACAGTGCTTGTACTTTGGTAAGGTCAATATTTTTGTCTTTACTTCCGTTGGATAATACCTCAAATTGCGCATTGGTTCTAGGTTCAATTCCATACGCTTTTATTACCGAAATTCCACTAAAACTTTCTTGGGTAAAAGTGGTGAGTTTCGATAAATATTGCTGAACAACGGTACTTCTTTTATGAATAGCAATACTTAATTTATAGATTCCAACGGAAAGAATGGGTAGTGGAGCAACAGCGTACAAAGTAAGCTCCGGCGCAATGTAAATCATATAACTTAGCGCTACAATAAACAGGGTTATGGTAGTAGTGCTATACATAAGTGCAGGTCCGGCATACATACGTACTTTCGAGACGTCTTCACTAATTCTACTCATAAGGTCGCCTGTTCGGTTTTGTTTGTAAAAATTTAAGGACAAGCGTTCATATTGCTGAAAGACTTCATTTTTCAGATCAAATTCAATATATCTGGAAATTACAATAATGGTTTGACGCATCATAAATGTGAACAAACCCGACAATAAGGCAGCGCCAATAATGATTAAAATATCCCAAAGTAATTGCGATTTTAACATTTCTAGTGTAATCTCAGCTTTAAAATACGCTTGAATGGCATTTACCGAGTCTCCAATTTTTGCAGGAACTACAATTCTGAAAATAGTGGCAATAGCAGTAATAAGAAGACCTATGAGCAGTCTTCCTCTATATTTATAAAAATACTTGTTTAAAAAACGTAACTCCTTCATGTTCTAAGAACAACTTATTAACAGATTAATATTTTTAAGATATTTTTTTTGTTGGATATGCATCAAAAGGGTAATTTTGCGCGTTCTTTTTAACAAATTCGTAAATGACAACAGAAATTGTTAGTTCACCCGAACTAAAAAAAATCGCCCCGGTTTTTGGGCAACTCTCCTTTGATAACCACGAACAAATTGTTTTTTGCAACGACAAAGATACAGGATTAAAAGCAATAATTGGTATCCATAATACAGTTTTGGGACCTGCTTTGGGAGGTACTAGAATGTGGAATTACGCTACTGAATGGGATGCTTTAAACGATGTATTGCGCCTATCTCGTGGGATGACGTATAAGTCGGCTATTACAGGCCTTAACCTGGGCGGAGGTAAAGCCGTAATTTTAGGCGATGCCAAAACTCAAAAAACTCCAGAGCTGATGCTACGATTTGGTGAGTTTGTAAATTCGTTGGGCGGAAAGTACATTACTGCAGAAGATGTAGGAATGGCTACCAGCGATATGGATTTGGTGCGAACTGTAACACCGTATGTAACTGGAATTTCTGAAGATAAAGGAGGTGCCGGAAATCCTTCTCCTATTACGGCTTATGGCGTTTTTATGGGGATGAAAGCTGCTGCAAAATTTACCTACGGAAGCGATGTTTTAGAAGATAAGAAAGTATTTGTGCAAGGTATAGGAAATGTTGGTGAGGCATTGGTAGAGCATTTAACTAATGAAGGTGCACAGGTTTTTATTTCCGATATAAGCCGTGAACGTTTAGAAAGTGTTAGAGATAAATACCATGCAACAATTTATGAGGGTAAAAACTTGTACGAAGAAGAAATGGATATTTATGCGCCTTGTGCTTTAGGGGCTACTATTAATGATGATACTATTTATCAGCTAAAAGCAAAGATTATTGCCGGTGCTGCAAACAATCAGTTAGCTGAAGAAAACAAACACGGAACTATTTTACGCGAAAGAGGTATTGTGTACGCTCCCGATTTTTTAATTAATGCTGGTGGGATTATTAATGTGTATGCCGAATTAGAAAATTATGGAAAGCAGGAAATTATTCGTAAAACGGAAAACATTTACAATACTACTTTGGAAATTTTAACCAAGGCTCAAGTAAAGAATATTACTACTTTTCAAGCAGCTTTTGAGATTGCACAAGCTCGAATTGATGCTCGAAAAAATGAACAGTAATACTAAAGATTAATACCTATATTTGCAACGCACAAGGAAATTCTTGTGCGTTGTTTGTTTTATACTAAAGTTCTTTATCATATGCTTACAAGAAGACATATAAGAGTAAAAGTGTTGCAGTCGTTATATGCATTTTATCAATCTGATGAACAAGATCTTGATAAGCAGGAAAAATTCCTTCACTATAGCATTTCTCAAGCATTAGATTTGCAGGCTTTATTGCTTCAACTTATAGTCGCTTTGAGAGATCACGCAGAGAATTTTCTTCAGAAATCACAAAAAAAACATTTAGCCACTTCAGTAGAAAAAAACCCAAGCCGCTCCTTTATAGATAATAAGGCTATAGAAGTAATAGCTTCCAATACATCACTTTCAGAATATCTCAAAAATAAAAAACTCAACCATTGGAGTTTGGATGACGAATATGTCACCATTCTATTCAATGAACTGAAAGAAACTGCGTGGTATAAAGAATATCTTATTAAAGAAAATAATAGTTTTCAGGACGATAAAGAAATGCTGATTAAGCTCTACAAAGAAATTATTGCGCCTAACGAAAAATTGTACGACTATCTTGAAGACAAACAACTTACATGGATAGATGACTTTCCTTTGGTAAATACTACGAATATTAAAATGCTCACGAAACTTACGGAAAAGAAAAGGGAAAGTGTTTTTATTCCACAAATTTACAAGGATGAGGAAGATAGAGACTTTAGTATTCAGCTTTTGCGCAAAGTCATTCTTAACGACGATCAACTTTCTAAGGAAGTAGATGGAAAAACTCCGAATTGGGATACAGAGCGAATTGCAGATATAGACATGCTTATTCTTAAAATGGGTATTGCAGAGTTTTTATATTTTCCCTCCATACCTGTTAAAGTAACTATTAACGAATATTTAGAAGTTTCTAAAGAGTATTCTACACCAAAAAGTAGTTTCTTTGTAAATGGGATTTTGGATAAACTGGTTAAAGAATTTTCAGATGCCGGAAAATTGAATAAAATTGGACGAGGGCTTACATAAAAGCAAAAAAATAACTACATTAGCCCCGCTTTAAAACGTTTAATAATTATAAAATTTAAAAATAACAACTATGAAAAAAACCATTTTTCTATTAGCCTTGACCACTGTTTTTGCGTTTACTTCTTGTAAAGAAAATGCAGCAGACAAAGTGAGTGAAGAAAATGTAGCTGCGGCTGCTGAAAGAGATGCTGAAGCTGGTAAATATCCTGTAATGACTTTTGCAGAAACCGAATTTGATTTTGGAACTATAGATCAAGGAACCCCAGTGGAGCATACATTTACTTTTACCAATACAGGAGAGTCTGATTTGGTTATTGTAGATGCCAAAGGAAGCTGTGGTTGTACTGTTCCAGAATATTCTAAAACTCCAGTAGCTCCAGGTGCAACAGGAGAATTATTAGTGAAATTTAATGGAAGCGGAAAAAACCAAGTTAGCAAGACAGTAACTATTACTGCAAACACCGAGAAAGGAAAAGAAATGCTTACTATTAAAGCGTTTGTGAATCCTAAAGAAGGTGCTGCTGAAGCTGGATCTCCTATTAAAGTTCAATAATTAGTAGCTATTTATGAATCAATTATTAGGACCTCTTTTATTGTTTCTTGTGTTTGTTGTCTTTTTTATTGTTTTGCCAAGGCAAAAGCAGATGAAACAACAAAAAACTTTTTTTAATAACCTTAAAAAAGGAGACAAAATTGTTACCTCTGGAGGTATCCATGGAAGAGTTTCTGAAATTTTAGATGACGGCACCTGCATCATTGAAACTGGAGCAGGAAAAATTAAAATAGAGAAGTTAAACCTTTCTATTGAAAAAAGCATCAAACTTAACGCTCCCGTCAAATAATAAAATTATTGTTTATAAAAAAGCCTTCAGGAAACTGAAGGCTTTTTTAATATATATTCTTTTGGTTATTTTTCAGAAACCAGTTGTGCTATATTTATAATAACTTCTACCGCTTTTTGCATGCTTTCTACGGGGACATATTCAAATCTGCCGTGAAAATTATGCCCTCCTGCAAAAATATTGGGGCAAGGAAGCCCCATAAAGCTTAATTGTGAACCATCAGTTCCCCCCCGAATAGGCTTAATTAGAGGTTTTACTCCGGCTTTTTTCATCGCTTCTTCAGCAATATTTACAATATGCATGACAGGTTCAATTTTCTCTCGCATATTAAAATATTGATCCTTTATCTCTACACTAATTCGATCTGTGCCATACTGTTCATTTAATTCATCAGCCAATTTTTGTATCATTTCCTTTCGTGCTTCAAAATGTTCCCTATCGTGGTCTCTAATAATGTACTGTAGTTTAGTACAATCTACTTCGCCTTTTAACGAGTGAAGGTGAAAAAATCCTTGACGACCTTCAGTATGCTCCGGTGTTTCCAGACGTGGCAGAGAATTGATAAAATCGGTAGCAATGTACATACTATTCACCATTTTACCTTTGGCATAACCGGGATGCACAATTTTTCCTTGAATGGTTACCACAGCACCGGCTGCATTAAAATTTTCATACTCTAACTCTCCCACTTGGCTACCATCCATGGTATATGCCCAATCGGCTCCAAATTTTGCCACATCAAACTTGTGGGCTCCACGACCAATTTCTTCATCAGGGGTAAAACCTACCCGTATCTTTCCATGTTTAATTTCAGGGTTTTTAATTAGGTACTCCATGGCTGAGACGATTTCTGCAATACCCGCTTTATCATCCGCCCCGAGCAGGGTAGTACCATCTGTTGTGATAAGTGTTTGCCCTTTATAAAGTAATAAATCGTCAAAATCCTTAGGCGAAAGAATAATGTTTTGTTCTTTATTTAATATAATATCGCCACCGTCATAATTTTCTATCACTTGCGGTTTCACGTTTGCTCCTGTAAAATCCGGAGAGGTGTCAAAATGGGAGATAAACCCAATGGTAGGAACCTCTTTATCCAGATTACTGGGAAGTGTGGCCATAACATAGGCATTATGATCTATGGTAACATCTTCCATCCCAATTGTCTTCAACTCTGCGACTAAATCATTAGCCAAATTCCATTGTTTTGCTGTACTGGGTGTCGTTTCTGAAGTAGGGTCGCTTTCAGTATCTACGGTAACATAGCTGGTAAATCTTTTTATGAGGTCGTATTTTGTAATCATAATTAGCTGAAAATTTCAATGCAAATTAACGGAATAACCCTCTAATAAATAAGCGTTTTAATAGTATTTTTGTACTTCAAAAGCATACTATGTATAAATTTTTACTACGCCCCCTTCTTTTTCTTTTCGATCCTGAAGCCGTACATCATTTTACTTTCAAATTGATAAAATTAACGCATGCGATAGGTTTTAAAGGAATTTTCAGAAGGTTATATGTGGTTAAAGATAAACGACTTGAGCGAGAATTGTTTGGAATTACATTTCCTAATCCGGTGGGACTTGCGGCGGGATTTGATAAGGATGCAAAATTGTATGAAGAACTATCCAATTTTGGTTTTGGATTTATTGAAATAGGAACGGTCACACCTAAAGCACAACCCGGAAATCCTAAACAAAGACTTTTCCGCTTAAAAGAAGATAGCGCTATTATTAACAGAATGGGATTTAATAACGGTGGGGTAGAAGTCGCTGCAGAAAGACTAAAGCGTAACAAACATGTTTTAATTGGTGGAAACATAGGAAAAAATAAGGTAACTCCTAATGAAGATGCCGTTACCGATTATCTTATTTGCTTTAATGCACTTTTTAATTGTGTAGATTATTTCGTGGTAAATGTAAGCTCACCCAACACGCCCAATCTGCGGGAGCTTCAAGATAAAGAGCCACTAACAAAGTTATTGAAGGTATTAAAGCTTGAAAATGCTAAAAAAGATAAACAGAAGCCAATTCTTTTAAAAATAGCTCCCGATTTAACCGATGCGCAATTATTAGATATTATTGATATTGTTAATGAAACAAAAATAGACGGTATTATTGCAACCAATACTACTATTTCCAGAGAAGGATTGGTTTCGTCAACAAAAAGTGAGACAGGCGGATTAAGCGGAAAACCCTTATGCAAACGTGCCACCGAGGTAATTCGTTTCCTTTCTGAAAAAAGTAACAAAGCTTTCCCTATTATTGGGGTGGGAGGGATTCATACCGTGGAAGATGCTTTAGAAAAATTAGAAGCCGGAGCAAGTCTAATTCAGTTATATACAGGTTTTATTTATGAAGGTCCTTCCCTTGTGAAAAAAATTAACAAAACGCTATTGGCAAAGAATGTTTGAAACACTTATTTCTTTCTCCATCGCCACCATGGCGCTTGCTTTTATGCCCGGGCCCGATAATATTTATGTATTAACACAATCGTTAGCCTATGGAGCAAAAAGTGGTATTGCTGTAACAGCTGGGTTGATAAGTGGCTGTATTGTCCACACCTCTCTTTTAGCTTTTGGTTTGTCGGCTATAATTACGACATCTCCTGCCCTTTTTTACGGTATTAAAATATTGGGGGGATGTTATCTTATGTATTTAGCCTTTAAGGTTTATAAAAGCGAAAGCACTATTGCCTTAACACAAAACAATACCAAAAAATCTTATGGAAAGTTATTTAAAACAGGAGTTATTATGAATTTAATAAATCCTAAAGTAATGATTTTCTTTTTAGCTTTTTTTCCGGGGTTTTTATGGAATACGCACGAAAATACGGTGCTTCAATTTTATGTTTTAGGGATTACTTTTATGGGTATTTCCTTCATTATTTTTAGCCTAATTGCTGTGGCTGCCGGTAAAATTTCCAAATTACTTACTACTTGGAAAAACATGGGATTGTTTTTAAAATGGCTTCAAATAATTGTTTTTGTGGGAATTGCTATTTTTATATTGATTCCGTAACATTCTTAATTCAATTTTAAAAGTTGAAAAACGTGTTCCAGCAACGAAATTGCTATCTTTGAAACAATGCAACAAGTAAAGATTATAGAATGTCCTCGCGATGCCATGCAAGGTATTAAGAATTGGATTCCTACAGAAAAAAAAATCCAATACATTCAATCTTTATTAAGCTGTGGGTTTGATACTATTGACTTTGGAAGTTTTGTTTCTCCTAAGGCTATCCCACAAATGCAAGATACTGCTGAGGTATTACAGGGGCTCAACCTTTCAGAAACACAAAGCAAATTACTGGCGATAGTAGCTAATGAACGAGGGGCAGAAACAGCAGTGCAGTTTCAACAAATACAATATTTAGGATATCCTTTTTCTATTTCTGAAAATTTTCAAATGCGGAATACCCACAAAACGATTGCGCAATCTATCAAGGTACTTCAGCAAATTCTGGAATTGGCAGAAAAAAACAATAAAGAGGTAGTAACGTATTTATCTATGGGTTTTGGTAATCCATACGGCGATCCATGGGATGTGGATATTGTAGGGAATTGGGCAGAACGTTTATCCAATATGGGAGTTAAAATACTTTCGTTGAGCGATACCGTAGGAACCTCTACGCCCAAGGTAATTACCTACCTTTTTTCTAACTTAATACCAAAATATCCCGATATTGAATTTGGAGCACATTTACATACTACCCCTACCAAGTGGCACGAAAAAGTAGATGCCGCTTATAAAGCAGGCTGTAGAAGATTTGATGGTGCCATACAAGGGTTTGGCGGTTGTCCTATGGCAAAAGATGAACTTACCGGGAATATGCCCACCGAAAAAATGTTGAGTTATTTTACAGTTGAAAAAGTAGATTCCGGAATATACCCTATGGCTTTTGAAAGTGCTCATAATGAAGCCTCTAAAATATTTTTAAACTATCATTAACGATGAAAAAAATAGTACTGGCAATATGCGCTTTAGTAATAGTTGTTTCTTGTAAAACAACAAACAAGGTTGTAAAGTCTAAAAAAGAGGACGGTATCATTACGTTTAAGTTTGTTCAGTTAAACGATGTATACGAAATAGCACCATTAGGCGATGGTAAATATGGCGGAATGGCACGAGTAGCCCATGTGGTCGACTCTATCAAAAAAGTAGAACCTAATACCTATTTATTTATGGCAGGAGATTTTTTAAATCCATCGCTATTGGGAACCATAAAATACAACGGAGAGCGCATCTATGGAAAACAAATGATTGAAGTCATGAACGCCATGAATTTTGATTTGGTCACCTTCGGAAATCATGAATTTGATATTAGTGAAGAGGCACTTCAAAAAAGATTAAACGAATCTAACTTTTATTGGACTTCGGCCAATGTGTTCCAGCAATTAAATGATGGTCCTCGGTCTTTTCATTTTGTTAGAGGTGGAGATACGATTCTTATTCCGGAAACCTACTCAATTTCTATGATGGATAAGGACAGCACCCAAGTAGAAGTAGGTTTTTTTAGTGTTACGTTACCCTCTAATCCCCGAGATTATGTGTATTATAGCGATGTTATGCTTGAAGCAGGGAGTGCCTATAGTGCTTTGCAATCGCAACAAGTGGATCTTATAATGGGATTAACCCACGTTGAAATTTCAGAAGATTTAGAAATTGCAAAAAAATATCCGGGCATTTCTTTCATCATGGGAGGCCACGAACATAATAATATGTTAGAAGAAGTAGGAAACACAAAAATTGCAAAAGCCGATGCCAATGCCAAAACCATTTACATACATACGTTCACTTTTAATAAAAACACACAATACTTAAAAATAGACTCTCAATTATTTCCTATAGATGATAAAATTGCTGAAAAACCCTCGGTAAAAGCTGTTGTTGATAAATGGGAAGCCATTTTGAATACTGAAATAAAGCAAGTGGTAGATAATCCTAATGAAGTTATTTATTATGCAAAACCTCCCTTAGATGGAACCGATAGTGCCAGTAGGGGGATTCAAACCAATTTAGGCGATATTATAACCCATGCCATGGCGCTTTCCTTTCATGAACCTGTAGATGCGGCACTGGTAAATGGGGGATCCATACGTATTGACGATATGCTTTCGGGCGACATTACCAGTTTAGATATATTTAGGGTATTGCCCTTTGGCGGTGGTGTTTTAAAGGTAGCTATTAAAGGAAATTTATTAAAGCAAGTGCTTACCTACGGAAAAGAATATGCAGGTACGGGAGCTTACTTACAGCGATATAATTTTACCCAAGGGTCCAGAGGCTCTTGGTTAATGGAAGGAAACCCTATAGAAGATGAAGAAGTATATCAAGTTGCGTTTAGTGATTTTTTGTTGAAAGGATTTGATATCCCCTTTTTAACACCCGAAAATGAAGGGATTGTAAAAATTTATGAACCCACCAAAGACGAAAATGCCTACGATATCCGAAAAGCCATTATTATGTATCTTAAATCCTTAAAAAAATGAAGAAAATTATAAAGTATTTTTTGATTCTCGCTTTAGTAGCGCTTGTTGTAATTCAGTTTATTAGACCGGAAAAAAACTTGGGAGGCTACGAGAGTGTTGCTTTTTTTGAAGCGGAAACAAAACCTTCTGAAGAAGTACGATTAATTTTGAAAACCCAATGCTACGACTGTCACAGTAATCATACCAATTATCCGTGGTATGCCGAAATTGCACCGGCATCTTTTTGGTTGGCAGACCATATTAACGATGGGAAAAAACATTTCAATGTATCCGATTGGGAAAGTTATTCTGCAAAAAGAAAAGACCACAAACTGGAAGAACTTTTTGAAGAGGTAGAAGAAGGAGAGATGCCTTTAGACTCTTATACATGGATTCATGGTAACATTTCAAAAGAAGAACAAAAAATGCTTATGCAATGGGCACAATTGGCACGTTTACAGTATAAGAGCCAAATAGAGGTTTCTGCAAATTAAAAATTCACTTTGGCATTTTCAATTTTCTAAGTTATTGTCAAGTATTTATAGTATATTTGCACGCAATTAAATAATAACTGCCTCCGACACTTCGGAATAAATTTAATTGCCATGACTGCACACAATCACAAAATTTTAGGAGAAGGCTTAACATACGATGATGTACTTTTGGTACCAGCCTATTCAGAAATACTGCCAAGAGAAGTTTCTATTAAAACTAAGTTTTCTAAAAATATTACACTTAATGTACCTATTGTCTCAGCAGCGATGGATACGGTGACTGAAAGCGCTATGGCTATTGCTATTGCACGCGAAGGAGGTATTGGCGTGCTTCATAAAAATATGACCATTGAACAGCAAGCGGCCGAAGTGAGAAAGGTAAAAAGAGCTGAAAGCGGAATGATTCAAGATCCCGTTACCTTGAAAAAGGATAACACCGTGGGCGATGCACAAAATACCATGCGAGAATATGGTATTGGGGGAATTCCTATTGTGGATGAAGACAACAAACTAATTGGAATAGTAACCAACCGCGATTTGCGCTTTGAAAAAGATTATAGCCGTACCTTAGAGCATATTATGACTGCCGAAAATTTGGTGACTGTAGGAAGAGGTACTTCATTAAAAGATGCAGAAATTATTCTTCAGAATAACAAAATTGAAAAGCTGCCTGTAGTTGATGAGAATGGCAGGTTGTTGGGGTTGATTACTTTTCGTGATATCACTAAACTTACCCAAAAACCAATCGCAAATAAAGATGAATATGGAAGGTTACGCGTGGCGGCAGCATTGGGCGTTACTCCCGATGTTATGGAAAGAGCAGAAGCCTTGGTAAGTGCTCATGTAGATGCCGTAATTATAGATACTGCTCATGGACATAGCAAAGGAGTGGTTACGGTGCTAAAAGAAGTAAAAGCAAAATTCCCAAACTTAGACGTAGTGGTAGGAAATATTGCTACACCTGAAGCGGCCAAATATTTAGTAGATGCAGGTGCCGATGCCGTAAAAGTAGGAATTGGACCGGGATCTATTTGTACGACTCGAGTGGTTGCCGGAGTTGGGTTTCCTCAATTCTCTGCCGTGTTAGAAGTAGCCGCCGCTATAAAAGGAAGCGGCGTTCCCGTAATTGCCGACGGAGGAATTCGGTATACCGGAGATATTCCTAAGGCTATTGCGGCCGGTGCCGATAGCGTCATGCTGGGCTCTTTATTAGCAGGTACAAAAGAGTCTCCGGGGGAGACCATTATTTTTGAGGGACGAAAGTTTAAATCCTATCGTGGAATGGGAAGTGTGGAAGCCATGAAACAAGGATCAAAAGATCGCTATTTTCAAGATGTGGAAGACGATATTAAAAAGTTGGTTCCAGAAGGAATTGTAGGAAGAGTCCCTTATAAAGGAGACTTGGTGGAAAGTATGACTCAGTTTATTGGAGGGCTTCGTGCAGGAATGGGTTATTGTGGAGCTAAAGATATTGATACCTTAAAGGAAACCGGAAAATTTGTAAAAATTACGGCCTCCGGAATTCACGAAAGCCATCCACACGATGTAACTATTACCAAAGAAGCGCCTAATTATTCAAGATAAAAAAAGAGGTTCTACATGAACCTCTTTTTTAATTTTATTAGATGTGTTTTATTCTTCTTGTTTCACTTCAATGCCCATTTCTTTTAGCACGGCAAGTGTAACATCAAAGCGATTGTCTACATAAACAACACTATTATCACGCAATAGTACTTGGGTATATTCTCCGGCAGCGGCAACTTTTTCTAACGCTTTTCCAACCTTATCATACAAAGGACGCATATATTCTTCTTGTTTTAAAAGGATAAGCTGATTCCCGTTTTGCTGAAACTTTGCAATATCATTTTCCATCTGTAATAACGAGTCTTGCTTGGTTTTTCTTTGGTTAATAGTATAGCTGGTTTCGTTTTGTTTATAGTCAGCAACACCGTCTTCCAAATCCTTCATTTTCTTTTGTAAATCGGTTTCAAGTCCTTTGGTATAATCTTGAACTTGTTTTTGAACTCCGGCCAGTTCTGGCATTTTACTTAAAATAAAGTCAATATCTACAGTTCCCACTTTTGTAGTTTGTGAGTGCACGGTAAACGCAGCAAATAAGAAAAAAAGCGATAAATATTTCATTAGTTTAATTTTTTATGGAGAGCAATATTACTACAATTTTGATAAATTATTACAAATAAGTTGCTTGTTAACAAGACTTTTAGTTTTCGGAATATCGTTGCCCACGATGTGGTTTTAGTAGTTGCCTTAATGTGGTTACTTCTTCAGAAGGAATAATCATACAGGTCATGCAATACATTTCAGAAATCCATTCTGTTGTGGTGAACGCGTCTTTTAGGTTTTTTGCTTTAATAAATTCATCTAAATGAATTTTATGATGTTCCGCTATTTTTTGTGCATGGGGGCCTCTGAAGTCCCAAATCATTTTTATTCTTTCCATGAACTATTGCGAAACCGAAGTCCCTTTTTCGGCAAAATTCTTAAAGTCGGTTAAATATTTCATGGATTGCTTTTTAAAAGCACCGGGCATAAGCCACCCAAGTAGTTTCATACCAAAACTGCTAAATCTAAATTCACTTTCGCTAAGCCATTCAGTAGTGGTGGCATCTATTTCAGAAAAAAAGTTTCGCTGAATATTATAGACACCTTGAGTTTCATATACTGCGTGAAAAGTGTTAGGAAAATTATTTTCTAAAATGGTCTCGGTCATAGATAGTTTTCGTTTCCCCATTTGGTACTCTAATTTCATTTTTGCTCCGGGTTGACCGGGAGTACCGTTAAGGACTTCATAATTTAGTAGTCCTCTTTGCCAATGTTTCATATTTTCAGGATTATCCAGCTTTTTAATTACCTGTTCCACGGGGAGTGCAATAGTAATTTTTGTAGAATACTTCATAAGTTTTAAAATTTACAGACACAATGTAGTAAAAAGCGATTGAATTTAATTCTTAAAATAAATTAAAAGGTTCTGTTAATGCATTTGTATTACCCTATGTTTTTTCTATTTTTGCGTGGCTTCAAAAAAAAGTGAATTATGAAGAAATTAAGCATCCTATCAATTATTGCATTTTTACTAACTATTGGCTCTTTTGCTCAAAAAACGGACGATGTTTTAATGACCATTAACAACAAATCTGTGTATGCCAAAGAATTTAAGAGAGTTTACAAGAAAAATTTGGAATTGGTTCAAGATGAAACTCAAAAATCGGTAGACGGCTATCTAGATTTATTCATAGAATATAAACTGAAAGTTGCTGAGGCGTACGCTCAAAAACTCAATGAAAATGAAGCTTATGTGTACGATTTTGGAAAATACGAAGAGCAACTTTCCAGAAACTATATCTATGATACGAAACTTACCGATGGTCTTATAAAAGAAGCTTACGATAGAGGGCTGGAAGAAATTGAAGCATCTCACATTCTTGTAATGTGCAACTGGGATGCTTTTGCCCAGGACACTCTCGCAGCATACAATAAAATTAAGGCATTGCGTGAAAGAGCACTTAAAGGAGAAGATTTTAATGTGCTGGCAAAGAAGAATTCGGAAGAACCGGGATCTAATGAAAGAGAAGGAAAGTTAGGCTACTTCTCAGCTTTTAATATGGTTTACCCCTTTGAAACCGAAGCTTATAAAACTCCTGTGGGAGGTATTTCAAACATTGTGAGAACCCAGTTTGGATATCACGTTATTAAAGTTACCGACCGGCGTTTAAAATTTCCTCCCGTAACGGTTTCTCACATCATGATATCTACTTCAAAAGATACAAATGCTATTAAAGCCAAAGAGCGCATCAATGAAATTTATGGATTACTGAAACAAGGGGAGTCGTTTGAAGAATTGGCCAAAAAATACTCCGACGATAAAGCTACTGGAATTAATGGAGGAATGATGAAGCCTTTTACAAAAGGGCAATTAAAAGCACCGCCTTTCGAAGATGCAGCCTATGCTCTTAAGACTAATGGAGAAATTTCCAAACCGGTACAAACACGATTCGGTTGGCACATTATCCGGTTAGAAAAAATAAATGAAATACCAAGTTTTGAGGAATCTAAAGTAGATTTAGAAGCGCGAATTAAAGACAGTGAGCGATTAAAAATAGTCACCAGCGCCGTAAATGATAAAATAAAGAAAAAATATGGTTTTGAAGGCTATGAATATCTACCCTTCTTCGAAAAATTTGTGAACGATAGTATCCTAAAAAGAAACTGGAAATTGACACCACTTAGTAAGCAACAGAATAAGCCGCTTTTTAAAATTGGAGACCAGACCTATTTTTACAATGAACTGGCAAATTATCTGTTTGAAAGGCAAACGAAGATACGTCCCTTCAAACAAAAGCGATCACTTATTCAATCCCTTTATGACGAGTTTGAAACCGATAAAGTAAAAGCCTATTTTAAACGTAAACTGGAAGAAGAAAACGAGGAATATGCTGGGGTTATTCAAGAATATAGGGATGGGTTATTAATTTTTGAAGTCATGGCAGAAAATGTATGGAATAAAGCAAAGATTGACACGCTTGGATTGCAGGAATTCTACAATCAAAACAAAGAAAATTATAAAACAAATCAACAAATTAATGGGGCTATTTTTTCGTCAAGCCAAAAGGAAATATTGTCTCAAGTAAGCAATTTGTTGGTAAGCGGGAAGAATCCTGAGGAGATAAAAAAGGAGCTTAATACTACCGACAAAATTCAGGTATTGGTTACCGAAGGTTTTTTCGACCTGGACAGCAATCAATTGCCTTCAAATTTTGAACCTAAAGAAGGCATCTCAAAAATATATGAAACAGGGAGTTCGTTTTCTTTAGTAAAGGTAAATTTTGTAGCACCTCCCAGAGTCCGAGAATTAGATGAAGTTAAAGGAAGAGTTATTAGTGATTTTCAAAATAAAATTGAAAAAGAATGGGTACAATCACTAAAAACCAAATACACTGTTGAGGTAAATCAGAAAACCTTAAAAAAACTTAAAAAGGAATTGGGTTCTTAAATGAAGCACTTTGCAGGATTACTTATACTAGCTTTTTTAGCAACTTCTTGCTCTTATTTTAAGCATGAAGAAGCGGGAAATCCTGTGGCAAGAGTGAATCAATCCTATTTGTATAAAAGCGATTTGCAAACCCTTTTTGCCGAAACTTCGCAAATGGAAGACAGTGCTCAATTAGTTAATAATTATATTAATCGATGGGCTACACAACAGCTTTTAATAGACAGGGCCAGAGTAAACCTTACCCAAGAACAGTTGGATGAGTTTGATCATTTGGTAAATCAATATAAAATAGATTTGTATACGCAGGCCTATAAAAATAATATAATAGCGCTGGAATTGGATAGTCTTATAAGCACTCCGGAGTTGCTCACCTACTATGAACTTAATAAGGAAAATTTTAAATTAAACGATCCTTTATTAAAATTGCGTTACATACACGTTGCTGCCAATTTTTCAAAAGTTAATGTCTTAACCGAAAAATTAAAGCGGTTTAATGATGAGGATAAAAAAGCACTCATGGATATGAACATTCAGTTTAAATCGTATAATTTTAACGATTCAACTTGGGTGAAGAGGGATAAACTAATAGAAAGCCTTCCTATACTTGCCTTAAAACCTGAAGTGTTAAAAAAAACCAATTTTGTCCAATTACAAGATTCATTAGGAGTATATTTACTGCAAATTGAAGATTTATTAGATCGTAACGATACAGCTCCGCTTACCTATGTAGAAGGAACCATAAAGCAAATTATAATCAACCAACGAAAGCAAGAACTGATTAAGAAACTTGAAACGGATATTACCAGAGATGCCATTAAAAATAAAACTTTTGAAATATACCCCCAGCAATAAACTACTTATATTAGTAGCTTTCCTCACATTTCTTTCTCTTAAGTCACAGGTTGTCGTTATTGACAGTACCAACGTCATTAAAGAGGAAATAGTTGCAAAAGTAAAGGACACTGTGAAACCTTTTACTCGTTTCAAAGCTGAAGGAGTTTCGGCAGTGATAGGAGAGTATGTAGTATTAGATAGCGATATCGATAAAGGCTACTTAGAGCTTCAACAACAAGGAATTTCGATTGAAGATGTTACCCGTTGCCAACTTTTAGGTAAATTGATGGAGGACAAGCTCTATGCTCACCACGCAAAAATTGATAGTTTGTTAATTTCTGATGATGAAATCAACCAAACCCTAGACCAGCAAATGGCATACATTATTAACCAGTTTGGAGGCGACGAAGAAAAAGTAGCGCAGTTTTACAAAAAGGATAATATTCAGGCCCTTCGTGATGAACTTTTTAATACCAATAAAACCATTATGCTCGCCAATAGAATGCAGCAAAAAGTGGTTGAGGATGTAGAGGTAACCCCGGAAGAAGTCCGCCAATTTTTCTTCTCCATTCCCGAGGACGATCGCCCAATTTTTAGTGCCGAAGTAGAAGTAGCGCAAATTATTATTGAGCCTGAAATTACTGAAGTAGCCCGACAAAAAGTAATTGATAGGCTTAATGAATTCAGAAGGGATGTCTTAGAAAATGGCTCCAGTTTTGCTACCAAAGCAGTGCTTTATTCAAAAGATGGATCTGCTTCCAGAGGAGGTTTAATTGAAGGCATTAAAAAGAATTCGCCCTTTGCCAAAGAATTTAAAGATGTGGCTTTTTCCCTACTGGAAGGCGAAGTAAGTGAGCCTTTCGAAACCGAATTCGGATTTCATATTCTTACGGTAGATAAGGTGAGAGGGCAAGAAATAGATGTGCGACACATCATTCTCTTTCCCGATGTTTCACAAGATGTTATTGATAAAGCCAAAGCAAAAATAGATTCTATTCGCGCCGAAATTGTAGCGGGAACCATCACTTTTGAAGATGCTGCGCGTAGATTTTCCAACGAAAAAGAAACTCGTAACAATGGAGGACAATTGGTAAATCCGGTCTCTTTAGATACTCGTTTCGATTTAACCAAAATGGACCCTACGTTGAGTGCGCAGGTATATAATTTAGAAGAAAAAGAGGTTTCCAAAGTGTTTACCGATAGAGATTACACAGGCAAAAGCTCCTTCAAAATTTTGACAGTAACAAATAAATATGCCGAACATCCGGCCGATTTCAGTAAAGATTACGAAAAAATAAAGGAATTGGCTTTAAAGGAGAAGCAGATTAAAACTATTGAACAATGGCAAAACAAAAAGATTAAAGAGACCTATGTCAATGTGAATAGAGATTATAATGATTGTGATTTTTCCAGTAACTGGCTCAACAACTAACCTATTAGAAAAAGAATTATGTCCGATGTTGCTGCTGTAGAACAGCTCGTTTCAAAATACAACGCTTTAAAATCTGAAATTAAAAAAGTTATTGTAGGCCAAGATGAAGTGGTAGAGCAGGTGTTGCTTTCCATTTTTTCCGGGGGACATGCCTTGTTAATTGGTGTCCCTGGTTTAGCAAAGACACTATTGGTAAATACCGTTGCTGAAGCATTAGGACTTAAATTTAAAAGGATTCAGTTTACACCCGATTTAATGCCTAGTGATATCCTGGGGTCAGAAATTTTGGACAATAACCGCGAATTTAAATTCATTAAAGGACCCATTTTTGCCAATATTATTTTGGCAGATGAAATTAACCGTACTCCACCCAAAACACAAGCAGCCCTTTTGGAGGCGATGCAGGAACGCGCCGTAACAGTTGCAGGACACCACTACAAACTGGATTTGCCGTACTTTGTGTTAGCTACCCAAAACCCTATCGAGCAAGAAGGAACTTATCCACTTCCCGAAGCGCAACTGGATCGTTTTATGTTTGCCATAAATTTAGATTATCCTACTTTTTCAGAAGAAGTAGAAGTGGTGAAATCTACCACAACGGATACGAGTTCTAAAGTAAATGCACTTTTTACTGCGGAAGAAATTATTAGTTATCAGCACCTAATTCGTAGAATTCCGGTGGCCGATAATGTTATTGAATATGCGGTAACTTTAGTAGGTAAAACACGCCCAAAGAGTGACGCAGCTACACAAACGGTAAAAGATTATATCGATTGGGGTGCCGGGCCTCGTGCTTCGCAAAACTTAATTTTAGCAGCAAAAGCTCATGCCGCACTCCACGGAAAGTTTTCGCCGGATATTGAAGATGTGCAAAAAGCAGCAATTGGGGTACTACGTCACCGTTTAATCAAAAATTACAAAGCCGAAGCCGAAGGGTTGACCATCGAAGGGATTATTAAAGGGTTATTTTAATTTCAGACCTTTTACCCGTAATTAATTCAGAAATCGATTTTTTTAAATAGGAATGTGAGCATTTTTATTTCCTATAAAGGCATCATTTTTGTGAATTTGATAAAATCCACTATCATTTATTACTTGATAATTAAAAATAGTTACTAAAAATTGCTATTTATTGAATAATTTATAGCAATTGAGCTATTTTGTTGTATTATTTTTAGAATAATGTTAATTTTTGTAATTTTGCGAGACTTCAAAAAAACGACATACCTATGGCATTTGACATTGAAATGATTAAAAAGGTGTATTCCAAATTTCCACAACGAGTGGACAAAGCGAGAGCCATTGTTGGAAAACCTTTAACCCTTTCTGAAAAAATATTATATAGCCACCTTTGGGACGGCGATCCATCTAAAGCATTCCTTCGAGGAAAAGATTATGTAGATTTTGCACCCGATAGAATTGCTTGTCAGGACGCAACCGCACAAATGGCTTTGCTTCAGTTTATGCAGGCAGGAAAAAGCAAAGTTGCGGTACCTACCACAGTACATTGTGACCACTTAATTCAGGCCAAAGTAGGTGCTGCGACCGATTTGAAATCGGCCTTGTCTACAAGCAACGAAGTATTTCACTTTTTAGAATCAGTATCCAATAAATATGGAATTGGCTTTTGGAAACCGGGCGCCGGAATTATACATCAAGTGGTGTTAGAAAATTATGCTTTCCCGGGAGGGATGATGATAGGGACCGATTCGCATACGGTAAATGCCGGCGGATTAGGAATGGTAGCCATTGGAGTTGGAGGTGCCGATGCCGTAGATGTGATGGCCGGAATGGCTTGGGAATTGAAATTTCCGAAATTAATAGGTGTACGTTTAACCGGAAAACTTTCAGGATGGACTGCCCCCAAAGATGTGATTTTAAAAGTAGCGGAAATCTTAACCGTAAAAGGAGGAACCGGTGCTATTGTAGAGTATTTTGGTCCCGGAGCTAAAGCCATGTCCTGTACCGGAAAGGGAACCATTTGTAATATGGGGGCCGAAATTGGAGCGACCACTTCCACCTTTGGCTATGATGAATCCATGGACCGCTACCTTCGTGCTACCGACCGACCCGATGTAGCCGACGAAGCGAATAAAATAAAAGAATACCTTACCGCAGATCCGGAAGTGTACGAACATCCTGAGAACTATTTCGATCAGGTAATTGATATCAATCTAGACGAATTGATGCCTT
This sequence comes from Flavobacteriaceae bacterium, assembly GCA_041392125.1. Lineage (GTDB taxonomy): Bacteria > Bacteroidota > Bacteroidia > Flavobacteriales > Flavobacteriaceae > Halomarinibacterium. The sequence continues at coordinate 148,526 of JAWKMR010000007.1, forward strand.
TACTCAACGGTCCTTTTACTCCCGATTTAGCCACTCCCGTGGGTGCCATGCACGATAAAGCAGTGAAAAATGACTGGCCCATAAAAGTAGAATGGGGGCTAATTGGTTCTTGTACCAACTCCTCTTACGAAGACTTATCTCGAGCCGCATCCATTGCACAACAAGCCCTCGATAAAAAACTAAAAACCAAAGCCGAATTTGGTATCAACCCGGGTTCCGAACAAGTACGGTATACCGCAGAACGGGATGGTATTTTGGCGGTGTTTGAAAAACTGGATGCCACTATCTTCACTAATGCCTGTGGTCCTTGTATTGGGCAATGGGCACGGTATGAAGACCCTAAAAATGCCCCTAAAAACTCCATAGTGCACTCTTTCAACAGAAACTTTGCCAAGCGTGCGGATGGGAACCCTAATACCCATGCATTTGTGGCTTCCCCTGAAATTACTGCGGCTATTGCCATTGCAGGGCGATTAGACTTTAACCCGATGACCGATAAACTCATTAATGAAGATGGGGAAGAAGTGATGTTGGATGAGCCAACAGGATGGGAATTACCTCCGAAAGGATTTGAAGTAAAAGACAATGGTTATCTGGAACCCGTTGCCGACGGAAGTAAGGTAGATGTAAAGGTAGACCCAACTTCAGAGCGTTTACAATTGTTGGAACCGTTTGTACCTACAAAAGATAGTGAAATGCAAGGGGTTAAACTATTAATAAAAGCCTTTGGAAAATGTACAACCGATCACATCTCTATGGCGGGTCCTTGGTTGCGTTTCCGAGGACACTTAGATAATATTGCAAATAATACGTTAATTGGTGCTGTTAATGCTTTCAACCAAAAAACGAATTTTGTGAAAAACCAATTGGATGGTGAATACGGTGGTGTTCCCGATGTACAACGGGCCTATAAAAAGGCCGGGATTAAAACCATTGTGGTGGGAGACCAAAACTATGGAGAAGGTTCTTCCCGGGAACATGCAGCCATGCAACCTCGATTTTTAGGAGTAGCAGCAGTATTGGTTAAATCCTTTGCCCGTATCCACGAGACCAACTTGAAAAAACAAGGAATGTTGGCATTAACCTTTGCTAATGAAAATGATTACGATTTGATTCAAGAAGATGACACCTTCAACTTTGTGGATATTGCGTCTTTTGCGCCGGATGTACCCCTTACTATTGAAATTGTTCATAAGGACGGAAGCAAGGATGTCATCAAAGCAAATCATACCTACAACGATGCTCAAATAGAATGGTATCGAGAAGGCTCTGCCTTAAACTTGATTAAAAAGCAGAATGCTTAAGCACTTTGTCGGGTCGAGCGCAGTCGAGACCTAAAAGTCTAGTGAAATTAAAAAAAGCCTCTAAATTTTAGAGGCTTTTTAGTTTTCTGTATAAAGAACTTTATAAAATTGTATCTAGCTATAACTATAGTTCATTTAATATATTTATTGTGTAGATAAAATTTGTTTTCTAATTTTAAAAATAAAAAAATAAAATAATGGGTAAAAAAAGTACATGGAATTCTGAAAGACTACTAAGCGTGTCAGCTATGAGCATTAGTTTTATTACCCTAATTATATTCATTTATCAAACCAATTTAATTAGTAAACAAAACTATTTGTCTATTTTACCCTATCTATCTATTTCTACTTCCGATAATTCTGCGACCAACACCTTTTCAATTACTTTAGATAATTATGGAGTGGGTCCTGCCATTATTGAAAGCGCAACCATAAGTTACTTAGGTGAAAAAGAAGATTTGAAGTACTATGACAATGAACTTCTAAAGTATTTGAAAGGGAAAGCTCCGGTTTTAGATAGCATCACCTCCATTTCCTATTCAACCCTAGATAAAGGTGTTGCAATACCACCCGGAGAAAAATACAACATACTCACCATTTTACATTCAGAAGAAGAGTATAAGCTCTATAAAAGTATTTTGGAAGAGTTTATTAAAAATGGAATCTTTATTGAAATTACCTATAAATCAATCCAGGACGAACATTGGAAAATTAATAATACATCACAAGGCCCTTTTAAATTAGATTAGGCCTATCTATAAAGTGTGAAGTTGGAAATAGTGATGACAATTTAATGATCATTGAGCCCTTTTTAGATAGCTTTCAACCTTTTCAATATCCTCTTTACTTGTTAAATCCGGTACATGTTCTTTTACAGGAATTCCTTTCACCATAATTCCGGCTTTTACCATGGTTAGTACAGCGTGGGGTAACTCCTTTTCCTGCCGGGTAGGGTGTAAGGGGCAGTCTCGCAAAAAAGGGAATGCCTCGGCGCCATTTAGTTTCCAGAGATTCATACTCACTCGCAATACCCCTTGGGCATCTCGATAGCTTTCTGCGATGGCTTCGGAAGGCTTTTCTACCAAATCTTTTAAAATTCCTTTCTTATCCAAAACCAACAATGCAAATGACCGAATCCGTTCCGAAGGAAAATCCAATCCGTCACGATCATAGCTAATAAAGGCATTAGCCGATTTTTCTATTCGAAGTAATTGTAAGGCTTGCACCGAATACAGATTATCACTGTTACAAATAGCAAAAACACTGTGTTGCAATTCGGGAAATTGCTCCATGGCTTGGTACACAGCGTCGGCTGTACCCAAGGGTTTTTCTCGTCCTTCAGGAATAGGTTGGTGTGCAAAGGAAAATTTTAATCCGGATACAGGATTGTTTTTGAGGTGGTTTTTAAAAGCATCGCCCTCTTTCCCAACGACCATAACTACATGAGTATATCCTGCTTTTTGGGCATTTTGTAATACATAATAAATCACAGGTTTCTGCTCCTTTCCCAATGGAAGCAAGGCTTTTCCATTAAAATCTTTAGCATTATCCAACGATTGTTTCATTCGGGAAGAGGCTCCCGCTGCTAATAGGATAAGAGTATTACACTTCATGGATTACAAAGCTTCCTTGACAAATTTGTACTTCATAGGCCGTTTTAGCCCCTGCTTCCAAAAAGGCATTGATAATAGCCTTCTTTTTTTCTTCCGAAGCCAATACCACAGCACACCCACCCCCGCCGGAACCTACAATTTTTCCGCCAAAAGCCCCTGCTTGTATAGCAGCTTTAAGCATGGTATCTATTTGTGGATGCGAAACTCCTAATAGATCCATTAAAACGTTGTGATGTTGTGTCATGAGTTGCCCCAGTTTTTCGGCATTTGGTTTCAGTTGTTTGAATTCAGCAAGTGCGGTTTGCGTGATATAATGGTTGGTCACTGCGGCTTCAAAATAGGGAAACAATTCTGGTCCTACAATGTTTTGAAAGGATGAAATATTAGAGTTTCTTGCTTTATGAATATCAAAGTCAGAATCCGCATTCATCACCTTTTCGATGGCTTTTTCTGCCCCTTTTCGTGTATTTTTTAGAGTCCCTATGGTTTCTTTTCGTATGCCCGATTCCGCAAGTATGAGTCCGTTTATTGGAATTCCCAATTTTTGATATTGTGTTTTTTCTCCGGTTTCCAAAAAAATGGTTTCGCCAATAGCGATTGTATATTGATCCATTTTCCCTCCGGGAGAATGGTGCTCTATTACTTCAGCTTCATACGCTAGTTTCCCAATAAATTCGGGGGTAATCTTTTCTGAAGTTCCAAAAGCATTCAGCAAAAAGTGTATCCAACCCACCGTCAATGCCGAAGAGCTGGAAACTCCCGCATTTATAGGAATTGTGCTTGTAATGGTGATCGTGAATCCTTCCAAAGGAATACAGTTGTATCTTTTGGCGACTCGTAATCCTGCTATAAAAAAATCGATGGGTTCATTTGTTTTCCAAAGCGCATCATCCAAGGGAATAATGCGTTTTTCACCCAAATCGGGTACTATAATTTCAAAATAATCAGTTCCATTTTTATGCCCTTCAAAAGTCATATATCTATTAATAGCACAGGCAATAATAGGAAGCCCCAAATAATCTTGATGATCGCCAAAAAGACATATACGGGCAGGGGTTTTAATTAAAATATGCTTCGGAAGGCTTTGCACGCTTAGTATGAATCTTTCATCCAGTTGTAAGGCATTCTTTTTACCCAATTTCCTCTGGTAAAATCCGGGAAATCTTGTACTTCTCCTCCGTTGGCAATCGATACTTCAGAAAGTGGTGTAATAGAACTCCATGCTGCTGCATCGTAGGCATCTAAGGGAGGCGCTATATTTTTCTTTGCGCTTTCCACAAAGGCTTGTAGTACAAAAAAGTCCATCCCGCCATGGCCGGAACCTTCTGCGGTTGCGGCGTATTTCTTCCAAAGTGGGTGGTCGTATTGTTCAAGCCACTTGGTGGCTTCATCCCATTGGTGCGGTTTTTCGGTTTTGTCTTCAATATACATTCGATTACCATCTACTTCCCAGATGCCTTCGCTCCCTTGTACCCGAAAACCAAGTGAGTAGGGTCGGGGGGAGTTGCAATCATGAGTTACGATAATGGTTTCGCCGTTATAGGTTTCAATCATCGAAGTAATCACGTCTCCTTGTTTAAACTTTAGCTTCGCATTGGGATGATTTTCGCCTCCTACTTTTACAATATAGTTATGCAAACCGACCCCTTTGGAGGCCATAGACGAAATACGCACAAACCGATTGCCTCGATTAATATTACTCATTACAGCAATAGGACCTACCCCATGGGTAGGATACACATCGGCATTTCGAAGCAGGGAATGCTGGGTACGCCAAGCCGATTCTGAAATCCCTTTTTCGCCAAATTCTGCCCCTTTTCCATAAGCCGTTTTCCCATCGTTAAATTTTACAAAGCGCAAATCGTGTTGATACCCACAGCGAAAATGAACTAATTCTCCAAATAGATTTTGCTTTACCATATTCAATACAGCCATAATATCCCGTCGATAGCATACATTTTCTAAAATCATGAGATGACTCCCGGTGGCTTCATGGGTATTGACCAAATCCCAACATTCTTCCATGGTATTGGCAGCCGAAACTTCCAAACCCGTATATTTTCCGGCTTTCATGGCATCTACCGCCATACGTGTATGCCAGAGCCAAGGGGTGGAGATAATAACAGCGTCTATGTTTTCCTGCTGAAGAAGATTTCGGTAATCGTATTCATTTTTCCCAAATACGTTGGGTTTGGGCTTTCCTGCCTTTGAAATAAGATCTAAGGCAATGGTATTTCTTCGTTCGTCAATATCACAAATAGCGGTGATATTACAATCGTTTCGATACAAAATGTTTTGCAAGTGATTGGTGCCTCGTAATCCTACCCCAATAAGGGCTATGTTAAGTATAGATTCGGAACTGGTAAATGGGTTTGCAAAAGTAAGTTGGGGAGCAAGGGTAATGCCTGCTCCGGCAATTGCCGATTTTTTAACGAAATCTCTTCGGGTGCTCATCGTTTTTGGTTTTGTATAAAAATACTATTTTTTAGGTTTTTCAATTACTGAAAAACACATTTTTGTAAGTAAGTATTTTTTAGAACGACCATGCTTTTGTACTAACAACGTTACTATGGATACTTTCTGGTTTTTTGAAGATGTGAACTTGTTCAATATGCTTTGTCCACATAAGTTTAAAGAATACAAAGAACACCACGAATTTCATCAATATAGAAAACAAGATTATATCTATTTTGAAGAAGACCAATCCAATAAAGTATTTCTTATTGAAAAAGGAAAAGTAAAGATTGGTTACTATACAGAAGAGGGTGAAGAAGTGGTAAAAGCCATTTTAAAGAAAGGAGAGTTGTTTGGTGAAAAAGCCATTTTGGGCGAAGTAAAAAGGGATGAATTTGCCATTTCAATAGATAACCAAACATCCATTTGCCCGGTAGGAGTAGATACCATGCACGATTTGATGCGCGATAATAGATCCTTTAGTTTTCGGATTTATAAACTCATAGGCTTCCGAATTAAAAAATTAGAGCGACGCTTAGAGCTCATCATGTTTAAAGACGCCAAAACCCGGGTAGAGGAATTTTTAAAAGAATTAGCCAAAGATTACGGCTATTGTTGCCCCAAAACAGGAGAAACGGTCGTTAAACACCCCTACACTCAAAAAGAAATTGCTTCCCTTATTGGGACTTCCCGTCCCACCTTTAATACCATTATGAATCAATTTAAGGAGGAAAACAAAATCGATTTTCAGCGAAATGAGATTCGGTTAAAATTTTCTGCCTAATGTTAGCTGCCTAACATTTCATGAAATGCACGCGATTTAATTTTGACGAAACTTAAAATTAAATCCATATGAAAAAGATGTTTATTGGGGTACTTTCCCTGGCAATGAGTACTATTTCCTGTACCAACAATGATGACACTAACAATCCTAATCCCTTAGGAAATTTAGTTTTGAATCTAAACGGATTAGAACCTTTAGGAACCGACTTTGTGTATGAAGGTTGGATTATTGTGAATGGAACTCCTATTTCCACCGGGACCTTTAGTAGTGTTGCTTTTCCACAAACTTTTGAAATGAATGCCCAAATGCTCTCGGAAGCCACCATGTTTGTGCTGTCTATTGAGCCTTCCAACGATCCCGACCCGGCTCCTTCGGCTACCAAGATTTTAGCAGGTTCTTTTAGCGGAAGCAATGCTGAAATTTCTTCAAGTACTATAGTTGGGGATTTTTCATCCAGTTCGGGAAGCTATATTTTGGCCACTCCTACCGATACGGACGACACCAATGAAGAAAGTGGTGTATGGTTTTTAGATAATTCCAGCGGAAGCATGGTAAACGGATTAAATCTCCCTGTGCTATCGGAAGGCTGGAAATATGAAGGTTGGGCAGTGATGAATGGGATGCCAATTAGTACCGGAACCTTTACCAATGTCTCCGGATTTGATGATAATGCAACTTCTTCTCCCTTCAAAGGAGATGCAGGAAATGGTCCGGCTTTTCCGGGAGAAGATTATTTGCAAAATGCCCCTACTGGACTAACTTTTCCAACCGATTTACGGGGGGCAACCATTGTTATTTCCGTGGAACCGGATCCTGATAACGACCCTGCCCCTTTTACTTTTAAACCCTTAGCGCATGTTGTTCCTGCCAATGCCACAGTTCATGCAGTAATTGCAATGGGGAATGGTCCATTGCAGGAACTTTCAGGGAGTGTTAGCCGATAAGCTTGTTTGATTGTTTGGTTTTAAGCGGGAAATAGGTATCTTGTTTCCCGCTTTTAGTATGAAACATTTTTTCAAAAAACATAAAGGAAATATTCTCCTGCTCCTTTTTATTTTGCTGTTGGTGATACCGCAAACCGGAATACCTATTAAAGTGTTTCTCAATCGGCTAATTGCTTTCAGTCCTTCAGAAATCTCTCCCAAAGAACGAGAGCATATCAATAACTATCATTGGCAATTGATGGAGTTAGAAGGAGATATCATTAACTTTCAAAAATCGAAAGGAAACGTAGCGTTGGTCAATGTATGGGCCACTTGGTGCCCTCCATGCATTGCCGAATTACCCTCTATGCAAAATCTGTACGATGCCTACGGAAATCAAGTAGATTTTTATTTCGTATCATTGGAAAGTCCGGAGACCCTGCAGCATTTTCTTCAGAAGAAAAAGTATCATATTCCTGTCTATATCCCAAAGGAACCTTTTCCGGAAAGCCTAAAAACGACTTCTTTCCCCACCACCTACTTGATTTCAAAAACAGGTGCCCTGGTTGTCGATAAAACGGGTGCCGCCGATTGGGATAGCGAAAAAACCAAAGCGATTATTGAAAAACTTTTAGCGGAATAGTACTTTTGTGGTATGAAGTACCAAATGCTTACTAAAGAACAGCTGGAAGAACTACACCCGGAATTTATCAATTTTTTAGCCACACAATCTATTGATAAAACCGAGTGGGATGCCATTAAAAAGAACCAACCTCAAGTGGCTCAACAAGAGCTGGAAGTGTTTAGCGATTTGGTATGGGAAGGAGTGTTAAGCAAGGTCCAATATCTCGAAAATCATTCCCCACAACAGTTGTTTTTATTTAAAATAGGGGTTACAGAAATGCAGCTCATAATGGTTAAGCTGCAACATACTACAATCAATCTTACTACTGTTGAAGGAATGTTATGGCTGGAACAAAACCTACATTCTGAAAGTGTGGAATTATTTACTTCCCAAAAAATGCTTTCCGAAGATAAAAATATAGACATTTTTAGTTTAATCCAGCAGGGGGCAGTCATTACCAAAGGGGAGTTGTATGAGGCTGTTTCTATGGTTGTTAATGGGTGAAGGGTGAAAGGTAAAAGGTAAAAGGTAAAAGGTAAAAGGTAAAAGGTGAAAGGTAAAAGGTAAAAGGTAAAAGGTAAAAGGTAAAAGGTAAAAGGTAAAAGGTAAAAGGTGAAGGGTAAAAGGTGAAGGGTAAAAGGTGAAGGGTAAAAGGTGAAGGGTAAAAGGTGAAGGGTAAAAGGTGAAGGGTAAAAGGTGAAGGGTAAAAGGTGAAGGGTAAAAGGTGAAGGGTAAAAGGTAAAAGGTAAAAGGTAAAAGGTAAAAGGTAAAAGGTAATTAATTCTAATAATCTAAAATACTAATAATCCAAAATACTAATAATCCAAAATACTAATAATCTAAAATACTAACAATCCAAAATACTAACAATCCAAAATACTCATCTACTCGTACCTCAAACTCTCAATAGGGTCTAATTTTGCAGCTTTGCTGGCAGGATAAGATCCTGCAATAATAGCTACGATAAATGAAATGATAACTGCTGCAATTAAAGCGGTCCAGGGAAGCGTATATTCAAACTCCACGACCATCGCAAAAATAATTCCGGTAATAATCCCGAGGATGATTCCCAAAATACAACCAAATTGACCTATCACAATAGTTTCAATAAAAAACTGAGCAGAGATGGTAGAGCGTTTGGCGCCCAAGGCTTTCCGAACGCCAATCTCTCGGGTTCTATCCGTCACCGAAACCAGCATAATGTTCATAAGCGCTATGGAAGACCCCAAAATAGTAATGATGCTTATAATCCAAGCGGCGGTTTCTAAAAACCCCGAAATTTGAGCCATGCGGTTAATGAGGTCGTCACTGCGTTCTATTCCAAAATTGTTTTCTTCAATAGGATTGAGGCGGCGTATGTTTCGGAAGGCAACAATAGCAGCATCTTCAGCTCCCTGCATCATCTCCTTATCTGCTACTTTTACACTAATGGAATAATTAATATTAGGCTGGGTAAAAATTCCTCGCGCTACCTGAATGGGGATTAAAACATTTAAATCCCGATTGTTACCAAACGAAGATCCTTGTTCTTCCACAACGCCAATCACCTTGAATTTCACCCCGCGAATGCTAATGGTTTTATTCAGCGGATTTTCATTTTCGAAGAAATTTTTCAGGAAATCGGAACCAATAATGCATACTTTGTTGTTATTCTGAATATCAAAAAAGTTAAAATCTCGTCCCAATTGGGTTTTCAATCCCGAATTTTCCAAATAAAACTCATTCACCCCATACACCTGTACATCGGGGTCGGTCTTTTTGTTTTCGTATTTTACTTCGGCAAGATTGGTTCCTAAAAACGAAACCGAAGTTTGTGTAAACGGATAGTCGTAGGTGTCAATAAACTCACGGATATTATCGTAGCTTATAATGGGGTTTATTTTTTGCCGTTCGGGACCTCCCTGCTGTTGGGTTTCAAACTCATACCGTTGTAAGTTAAAGGTGTTGGAACCCATAGAAGAAAAATTACCGGCAATACTATTTTCAAGTGCCTTTACCGCACTTAAAATACCCACCAATGCCCAAATACCGATACCGATAATGATAATGGTAAGAATGGTGCGCAACAATTGCGATTTAATGGAATCCAACGCGATACGTACATTTTCCCGAAAGAGTTTAAACATAGTTGGGTAAGTTGCTGTAGCATTAGACTACAAAGTGTGCATAAAGTTACAGCTTTTCTACTATTTAGAATTGATGAATTTTTTAAAGTCACAAAGTGAAATTCAATAATTCTGAAACTCTGAAACTCTGAAACGCTGAAACTTTGAAACGCTGAAACTTTGAAACGCTGAAACTTTGAAACGCTGAAACTTTGAAACGCTGAAACTTTGAAACGCTGAAACTTTGAAACTATTTACTTTTCCCGATATTTGTACTTCAAAAAGTTTAAAACAAAAGAATCTTGGCTCAAAAACCCTCCATACCCAAAGGCACCCGCGATTTTTCACCGGAAGAAGTGGTAAAACGCAACTATATCATGGATACCATAAAGAACTGTTTTACTACCTACGGATTTCAACCCATTGAAACCCCCAGTTTTGAAAACAGCGAAACCTTGATGGGAAAATATGGGGAAGAAGGGGATAGATTGATTTTTAAAATTTTGAATAGTGGGGATTATTTAGGTAAGGTTAAAGAAGATATTGAAATAACTATTTCTGTTTATACATCCATAAGTTATTCATTTAGTTATTTGATAAAGACAATATTGAATCTAATCCCTGATAAATCAGATTTTTTAAGTTTTATTGATAAAGAACTTAGTAAAATAATTAAGTCAAAAAAAGCAGAATTGTGCAAAAATATTAAAATTGATAGTGCAGCATACTTATATGGACATGGATTTAACAATGAAATTGTTGAGAAATTAGTTAATTCTATTGAAAAAAATCAAGATGTTTTTTTAAGAGCTGGCGAAGCGTTTATACTCAATAATAATTTAGATATTAGGCAAAGAAGGGATAATCCACGTTTATTAGACTATTATTTAAGAACAAATGATAATCCCGAATTTTTAAATGCAGTAAAATTAATCGCAAACCACGTAATTGAACAGTCTGAATTTGAGGAAAAGTTTGATTCAAATTCTATTTCAAAAGAAATTTCCGAAAAAGCCCTTCGCTACGACCTTACCGTTCCTTTTGCACGCTATGTAGTGCAACACCAAAATGAAATTACTTTTCCTTTTAAGCGTTACCAGATGCAGCCGGTTTGGCGCGCAGACCGTCCGCAAAAAGGACGCTTCCGAGAATTTTATCAGTGCGATGCCGATGTGGTGGGTAGCGATTCGCTATGGCAGGAAGTAGAGTTGGTACAATTGTACGATGCCGTATTTACCCAATTACAATTAAAGGGTACTACCATTAAACTTAACAATCGCAAAGTGTTAAGTGGTATTGCAGAGGTCATTGGGGAAGCCGATAAACTCATCGACTTTACCGTAGCCCTGGACAAGTTGGATAAAATAGGCGAGGAGGGAGTGAAAAAAGAGCTTCGCGAAAAAGGAATTTCCGAAGGGGCCATCGAAAAAGTACAGCCGTTATTTTCAGTCAGCGGAAGTGCTTCTGAAAAACTGAACTTAGTAAGCAATTTGTTAGCCACTTCCGAAGTAGGAAGGAAAGGTATTGAAGAACTTTCGTTTATTGTGAATGCTTTGGAAGCGCTTGGATTGCAATCGGCTACCTTAGAAATTGATGTCACCTTGGCCCGCGGATTAAATTACTACACCGGAGCCATTTTTGAAGTGTCTGCTCCGGCCGGTGTAGCTATGGGAAGCATTGGTGGTGGCGGTCGCTATGACGACTTAACCGGTATCTTCGGCTTGAAAAACATGAGTGGCGTAGGAATCTCTTTCGGATTAGATAGAATTTATCTCGTTTTGGAGGAATTAAACCTATTCCCCGAAACGGCTTCTGCCCAAACAAAAGTCTTGTTTATCAATTTTGGGGAAACAGAGGCGCTGTATGCCATGAAAGCCATCTCCCAATTGCGCCAACAAGGGATTTCCGCAGAGCTATATCCCGATGCCACCAAAATGGGGAAACAAATGAGTTATGCCGATAAACGCAATATTCCCTTTGTAGTATTGGCAGGAGAAAGCGAAATAGCCTCTAATACCTACACTTTAAAAAATATGAAGAGTGGAGAGCAGATTTTCATAGACCTCCCCGGACTTGTAAAGAAATTTCAGTAATTGTTGATGGTGCCTTTAGTTAGATTTAAACCCGTCCCTACGATTCGACTCCGGGACATCGTATTCGAGCCTTTATTACATCCCCCTCAGTCCCCCTTCAAAGGGGGAACTATACCTAGTTCTAAAGAAACCCCTCCCTTTGAAGGGAGGTTGGGAGGGATGTTATTTACTACCCTCAATTCAACTCCTAATCTTTGTTAGCAGTAACCCGAAGGAATTCCGGTGCTCCTCGTTGTCGCAAACTTAGTACGAGTTAAACCCGTCCCTACGATTCGACTTCGGGGCCCCGTCGCCTGAACCTTCGAAAAGAACTAAGTACTGTTTGAGTCCCGAAAACCGGGACGAGTTGTGCGTGTTCCGAAGGGAAGGCATGACGGGTGGAGAAGAATCGTTAGGACTAGACCTTTTTGGTTCTTTTTCCGGCGATGGGAAAAAGAACAGAAAGAATACCTTCTTGATTTTTTGGTTGAGCTTCACTCACAACCTTCGCATAAATAATAAGTTATGCTCGCTTGTTTTTGGCAATGAAAAAAGAACAGAAAAAATAAAATAAAGATAATGGCTTCTCGATACAAATGTTAGTCGCTACACTCCCAACATTCACTCGAAGTGACACCACTTTAAACCCGTCCCTACGATTCGACTCCGGGACATCGTATTCGAGCCTTTATTACATCCCCCTCAGTCCCCCTTCAAAGGGGGAAATATACCTAGTTTTTAAGAAACCCCTCCCTTTGAAGGGAGGTTGGGAGGGATGTTATTTACTACCCTCATTTCAACCCCTAATCTTTGTTAGCAGTAACCCAAAGGAATTCCGGTGCTCCTCGGTGGCGCAAACTTAGTACGAGTTAAACCCGTCCCTACGATTCGACTCCGGGACACGTCGCCTGAACCTTCGAAAAGAACTAAGTACTGTTTGAGTCCCGAAAACCGGGACGAGTTGTGCGTGTTCCGAAGGGAAGGGATGACGGGTGGAGAAGAATCGTTAGGACTAGACCTTTTTGGTTCTTTTTCCGGCGATGGGAAAAAGAACAGAAAGAATACCTTCTTGATTTTTTGGTTGAGCTTGCACTCGCAACCTTCGCATAAATAATGAGTTATGCTCGCTTTTTTTTGGCAATGAAAAAAGAATAGATTTAAAAGATAATTTGTGGTGAATTTCATTTTGTAAAGTCAGTTAGGTATAGCAACAAATCACGACAAAAACCACCGAGAACTTTACTAACTTTATCATTCTAAAAATAAAAAACAAAAATGCTCACCTGGAAAGACATTATTAACTTTAGCATTAACGGAAATCCCACTCCCGATAACCGTGTGGAAAAAACCGATGCCGAATGGCAGCAACAACTCACTCCGGAACAATTCCGAATTACTCGTTTAAAAGGGACCGAACGTCCCCATTCGGGAGCGCTATGTAGCATCCACGATGCCGGAAAATACAACTGTGTGTGTTGCGATACTCCTTTATTCGATTCCACCATTAAATTTGAATCAGGTACCGGTTGGCCCAGTTTTACACAACCCATTGTAGAAAATGCGATAGCCTATCACAGGGATACCTCTTTTGGAATGGTACGGGTAGAGGTGTTGTGCAACACCTGCGACGGGCATTTGGGGCATGTATTTCCCGATGGACCTGAGCCCAGCGGCTTGCGTTATTGTATTAATTCAGAATCGTTGACCCTTCAAAAAGAGGAGGCTTCTCATGAGTAAGTTAGACATTATGACGGTAGGGGGAGGTTGCTTTTGGTGCACCGAAGCCATTTTTCAACAACTCAAAGGCGTTTCAAAAGTAGTTTCCGGGTATACGGGTGGAAACGCCCCTGGCAAACCCACCTATCGTGAGGTGTGTTCAGGTTTAACAGGACATGCGGAAGTAGTGCAAATTACCTACGATGCTTCGGTGATTTCCTATGAAGAACTACTGGTAATTTTCATGACCACTCATGACCCCACTACCTTAAATAAGCAGGGAGCCGATGTAGGAACCCAATACCGCTCGGTGATTTATTATCATAATGAAACACAAAGGGAAATTGCTTCCGAAGTAATAACCCAAATGGCAGCTTTTTATGACAAACCTATCGTTACTGAAATTAGTCCCTTGGCAACTTTTTATGAGGCCGAAGATTACCATCAAAATTATTACAACCAGAATAGGGATCAGGGATATTGTAGCTTTGTCATTTCACCTAAGTTGGCTAAATTGCGAAAGGTCTATGCTAACAAACTAAAAAGCTAAAGGCTTTTTCCTGTATCTTTCAAAAAAAGTGTAACTTTCGTTGACAAGAATCAACTAATCACCAAAAGTATACACCATGTCCATTTTTCTTATTTTACTGGGAATTCTCCTTTTGTTGGCACTATTTGCCATCTCTGTTTTCAACAAATTCGTAAAAAATAAAAATCAGGTAAAAGATGCCTGGAGCAATATCGATGTAGGTTTAAAACGCCGTTACGACCTTATTCCCAATCTGGTAGAGACCGTAAAGGGTTATGCAGCTCACGAAAAAGGGACGCTGGAAAATGTCATTAAAGCCCGTAATGCGGCCATGTCGGTTCCTTCAGACGATATTAATGCACATATAAAAGCTGAAAATCATCTGCAACAAACCCTTCGCAGTATTTTTGCCCTTGCGGAAGCTTATCCGGACTTGAAAGCCAATACCAATTTTCTTCAGTTGCAAGGCAAGTTAGCCGAAATTGAAGAATCGTTGGAACGCACCCGAAGATTTTACAACAGCACCGTTCGCGAAAATAATACCTATGGCGAAAGCTTCCCGGGAGTTATCTTTGCCGGAATGATGCCTTACCAGTCCTTCAGCTATTTTGAAGTGGATGCTGCCGAGCGGGAGAACGTTAAAGTAGATTTTTCATAAGTCCCTTTGATGAAAAGAAAAGTTGCTTTTCTGTTATTCGTACTCCTTTGGGGATATGGGTTTTCGCAAGGATTCACGGTCGATAATTTTGTAGCCGACATCTATTTAGATACCGATGGTTCTTTTAGGGTGGAAGAACATTACGACATTACTTTTTCTGCCTATAAACATGGTATTTTCAGAAATATTCAGCTGAAGTATGACATGACCAATGAAGCGGGAAGTTTTGAAAAACGCCGCATAAAAATATCCCGAATCGAAGTGCCCGGCCATCACTTTGAAACTTCTGGGAAATTGCGCAGACAAGTAGAAGGCGAGGTAGAAATTAAAATTGGGGATAAAAACAAAACCATTATTGGCCCCCAGCAGTACGATATTTACTATACCGTTAAAAACGCTTTTTTGTATGAAAGTAAAGCCACTTATTTTTATTGGAATATAAAACCGCCCCAATGGCAAGCGCCTTTTCAAAAAGTAACTTTCCGCATTCATGTACCAGAAGATATAGCGATAAGCACCGAAGATTTACAGGTATACGCAGGAGCTTTGGGTGCTACCGATGGTAGCCAGTTTAATATCACCTTTCAGAATGGGGTGTATACGGTACAGAGCAAAGAAGGCTTTTATTCTTATTACGGACAAAGTGTTACAGCGTTACTAGCATTGCCTAACGGAAGTATCGCCGAATACAAGCCTTGGTGGCCTTTTGGGGCCTATTATGGCTGGACACTCATTATAGGGCTACTCATAATTGGGTTCTACTTCCTTTGGCGAAAACATGGAAAGGAAGACAAGGTTATCTCGGCCACTAGTTACTATCCGCCCCAAGGGATAGATCCTGCCTTAGCAGGATATTTAATAGACGATAGTGCCGATACCTACGACCTCATTTCCCTAATACCCTATTGGGGAGCTAAAGGGCTTATTACCATAGAAGAAATACCTAAAAAAGGATGGCTCACCAAAGCCGATATCAAACTGAAACGTATAAAAGACCTTCCCGGCGATGCACCCCATTACGAGCGATTGATGTTCAACGGACTGCTTAGAAGCGGGGAAGTAACTATAAGTTCTCTCAAAGATACTTTTTATACCACCATGAACTCGGCGAAGAGCAGCCTTAAAACCGCAGCACAGCCTTATTATATTGCTAAATCCCGAAAAGTAATGATTCAAACGGCATTGGTATTGGTGTTGCTACTGCTGGCACTTCCTTTTTTGGTGCTTACCCTATGGGGTGTCTGGCCGATGGTGTTTGTAATACTCACTTGTGTGGTACTGCTTATTTTGAACAGGTATATGACCAAGAAGAATCCCAAGGGCAATACGGTATATGCACAATTATTGGGCTTTCAAAAGTTTGTCAAACTATCGGAGGCAAAGAAGTTGAAAACACTCCTTGCAGAAGACCCTCGTTATTTTGAAGATACGATGGCCTATGCCATGGCATTTGGCTTGTTCAACCAGTGGGCGAAGAAGTTCGACACGCTTAATATACCCCCGCCTACATGGTATAACTCTCATTCCAACAATGCCTTTACCATGCATCATTTTTCGAACTCCTTTTCCAGTGCTATGTCTACAGCTCGGTCTACAATGGTAAGCTCACCCAGCTCGTCCGGTAGTGGTGGTGGCGGCTCCAGCGGCGGCGGTTTTGGCGGCGGTGGCGGCGGAAGTTGGTAGTGAGGTAAAAGGTCAAGGGTGAAGGGTGTAGGGTCAAAGGTCAAAGGTCAAAGGTCAAAGGTCAAAGGTCAAACATCTAACATACCAACAATCCAACAATCCAAAAATCCAAAACCCAAGACCCAAGACCCAAGACTAACTAAGATTTATAAACCCTCCCTAAGATTCGACTTCAGAACATCCTTAAAAGAACCCCGAAGGAATTCCAGTGATAGACGGTGGCGCAAGCGGAAGTGCGTTTTGCGGAGCAAAAAGAAAGCATGCAGCGTTAGCGACAGCCGCGGTTTTGGCGTTGCCAAAAATCACCTTAATTCCTTCTTGAATTTTTTGGTTCGTTTTTGTTTCAAGACAAAAATGAACAGTAAGAACAGCAATAGGAAAGAACAAAAAGAAATCCTTAAAAGGTGAAGGCTCATAAGAGTTCATTCATTTTTCCCTCCCTAATGGAAAGGGGTCAGGGTGGGGACTATCCCAAGACTAACTAAGATTTATAAACCGTCCCTACGATTCGACTTCGAGGCTCGTTATTCTAGCCTTTATTACATCCCCCTTAATCCCCCTTCAAAGGGGGAAATATACCTAGTTCTAAAGAAACCCCTCCCTTTGAAGGGAGGTTGGGAGGGATGTTATTTACCGCCTTACGATTCGATCCCTAACTTTGTTAGCAGTAACCCGAAGGAATTCCAGTGATAGACGGTGGCGCATTGAAAGGTTAAGGGTAATAGGTAAGTAGTGAGTGATGAGAGGTGAGTAGAATTAAAAACCGTCCCTACGTTTCGACTTCGGGCCCCCGCCGTTTGAAGCTTTGAGAACAACAAAAAGCTGTTTGAGACCTGTTTACAGGGCGAGTTCTTTTTGTTGCAAAGTGAAAACGTAGCGGGTGAACAAGAAACGTTAGGACTAGACCTTTTTGGTTCTTTTTTTGGCAATGAAAAAAAGAACAGAACAAAAAAACTCTTTCCTATCTTTACCAAAGAAAACAAAAGCATGACTTCCAACAACAAAGGGCTTGCCGCAGCCATACAATCGCTTATTAAAGCCATTTTAAAAGCCCTGGGTAAGGGAGGAGGGGATAGCTCTCGTACTTGGCACCAACATGTAGTCCCCTATGAAGGAGACTGGGCAGTTCGTCGTGAAGGCAACCAACGCATTACTTCCAAACACCGCAAGCAAAGCACTGCGATTAACAAAGCCAAAACTATTGCCAAACGCCATAAAGCCGATGTCATCATTCACAGGGAGAACGGGGAGATCCGGGAGCGAATTAGTTTTAGTGATGGGTAAAGGGTAAAGGGTGAAGGGTGAAGGGTCAAAGGTCAAAAGTCAAAGGTCAAAAGTCAAAGGTCAAAGGTCAAAGGTCAAACATCTAACATACCAACAATCTAACAATCCAAAAATCCAAAACCCAAGACCCAAGACTAACTAAGATTTATAAACCGTCCCTACGTTTCGACTTCGGGGCTCGTTATTCGAGCCTTTATTACATCCCCCTTAATCCCCCTTCAAAGGGGGAAATATACCTAGTTCTAAAGAAACCCCTCCCTTTGAAGGGAGGTTGGGAGGGATGTTATTTACTACCCTACAATTCGACCCCTAAATTTTGTTAGCAGGAACCCGAAGGAATTTCAGTGCTCCTCGGTGGCGCATTGAAAGGTTAAGGGTAATGGGTAATGGGTAAGTAGTGAGTGATGAGAGGTGAGTAGAATTAAAAACCGTCCCTACGATTCGACTCCGGGACACGTCGCCTGAACTTTCGAAAAGAACTAAGTACTGTTTGAGTCCCGAAAATCGGGACGAGTTGTACGTGTTCCGAAGGGAAGGCTTGACGGGTGGACAAGAATCGTAAGGACTAGACCTTTTTGGTTCTTTTTTTGGCAATGAAAAAAAGAACAGAAAGAATACCTTCTTGATTTTTTTTTTGAACTTCGCTCGCAACCTTTGTGCAACTAATTAGTTATAATCGCATGTGTGCTAAGGCAAAAATGAACATAAAGACGGCGATAGGAAAAAGAACAAAAAGAATTTCTTTTAGACCTTTTGGTTCAAACTACACTCATAACTTTCACCTTATTTATAGGAAAAATCCTAAGTATTCGCAATAATAATCCGTTAAAATTCATGTTTATTACGGTTAAGCGTAAAATATGTTAAAAAACTTGTTGATATTTTAAAATTATGATGTACATTTCGGCACCTTAAAAGGGTACCTTTCGGTTTTTTAATTTTAAAACCGAAAACAATGAAACATTTTAAGTCTATTTTAGCAGCAGCTGCTATTGCATTAGTAATTGTGGGCTGCACCCCCGAAAGCCAAAACAGTGATGACTACCAAACCGAGAAGGATAAAAATTGCCCGCCTAACGATACCAATTGCAACGGCATACCGGACAATCAGGAATAGCGCAATCGTTTATTTTTTGATTGCCTTTACGGGGCCCTTTTTACATCTTTTTGGAGATGCAGAAGCACAAGGCCCACTCCATTGGCGCTGGATGACTTCCTTCCTCAATGCTTTTGGGTGGGCTTTATTTCCCCTTTTTATGGGACTTGGCTTGCTATCCCTTTCCAAAAAATTACCCCTTGAGTTTAAAAATGCACTGCAAAGCATTGCCTTTGTGTCTATCGCCATTGGCGGATTTTATATCGCCTACTGTGTAATACCCATTAAAGATTTTACCAATCTTCAGTATTATTTTATGCTTTCCCTTATAGGCATCCTATCTGCTTTTGCATGCCAGTATTTGATGCGTTTGGCCAATTACGCCGAAGACAAACTGAAAGCGGCTATCGATCGTTTAATTACCTTTATTGTAAGGGCCGAAGGCAACTATGTAAGATCTGAGAAAAAGGAAACCTACTTCAACGATTACATAGAGGAGTTAAATCAGATAAATAAAAATCTATGAAACGACAAGAAGGGGAGCAGCTTGTACGTGAATTAAAGGAAAAAGGGTTACTGAAAAACCCCAAAACACTGGAAGCCCTTTCCGATAGTATTGCTACCTACATCAAAGATCAGGTTAAAAAAAACAGTTCCAATAACGCCCGGCTGTTGTTTTTCTAATTAGGTCCTGGATTCTGGGTCTTGGGTACTAGGTTATTGAAATTGTCCCTACGATTCGACTTCGGAACATGGTATTCGAGCCTTTATTACATCCCCCTCAGTCCCCCTTCAAAGGGGGAAATATACCTAGTTCTAAAGAAACCCCTCCCTTTGAAGGGAGGTTGGGAGGGATGTTATTTACTACCCTACAATTCGACCCCTAAATTTTGTTAGCAGGAATCCGAAGAACTTTCAGGAATAGTGCAGTCCTGAGCGGAAGTGCGTTTTGCGAAGCAAAAAGAAAGCATGTAGCGATTGGGGCAAGCGGTGCTGCATTGCAGCAATTCCCTCAAGTTCTTCTTGATTTTTTGGTTCGTTTTGCATCAAGGCAAAATGAACAGAAAGAATACCTTCTTGACTTTTTTAGTTGAGCTTCACTCGCAACCTTCGTGTAACTATTTAGTTACACTCGCTTGTGCATCAAGGCAAAATGAACAGAAAGAACCGTAAGGACTAGACCTGCCTGCCTGCCGGCAGGCAGGTTTGGTTCGATGTTACCCTGAGCGCAGTCGAAGGGTTGGGCAATGAAAAAAAGAACAGAAAGAAAAGCAATGGAAAAAGAAAAGAAGGAATAAATATACCTCAAAAGCTTCTCATTACAAATGTGGTGCGTAAATCCCCAAAATTCACTCGAAGTGACACTTAGGCAAAGGATAAAGGGTGAAAGGTGCTGGATACTGATTATGTCATTCCCTGCTCGACAGGGAATCCATCATACAATTAATCGTGGACGCCCAGTCTAGCTGAGCGTGACAAGACCTATAAACCCGTCCCTACGTTTCGACTTCGGAACATGGTATTCGAGCCTTTATTACATCCCCCTCAGTCCCCCTTCAAAGGGGGAAATATACCTAGTTCTAAAGAAACCCCTCCCTTTGAAGGGAGGTTGGGAGGGATGTTATTTACTACCCTACAATTCGACCCCTAAATTTTGTTAGCAGGAATCCGAAGAACTTTCAGGAATAGTGAAGTCCTGAGCGGAAGTGCGTTTTGCGAAGAAAAAAGAAAGCATGTAGCGATTGGGGCAAGCGGTGCTGCAACGCAGCAATTCCCTCAAGTTCTTCTTGATTTTTTGGTTCGTTTTGCATCAAGGCAAAATGAACAGAGAGAATACCTTCTTGACTTTTTTAGTTGAGCTTCACTCGCAATCCTCTCCCAGTATGTGAAAAGGTGAATAGTGAAGGGCTAGTTAATCTTATGACAATGCAAGTACCCCCAACGTGATAGGGGATGTATCGAAACCAACCTACCAAAAATCCAATAATCCAAAACCCAAAACCCAAAACCCAAAACCCAAAATCCAACACCCAAAACCTAGGTCCCTTAACCCCAACTGTCAGTTCGAGTGATTTCGACTGAAAGGAGATATAGTATCGAGTAAGGTTTTGGTGTTGCTTCTCGATACACCTCGCAAAAGCTCGGCATTGGAAGTGACATTTGGACCCGTCTATCCAAATACGGCATTTGTCCTATTGCTTAACTTCCAATAGGATTTGTATCTTGAGTGCTTACTATACGATGATGAAAAAAATACTCCTCTTCTTTAGCCTTTGTGTTTGTAGTTTGGGTTGGGCCCAGTACGACGCCGGTCCTTTGTACCAAACCGATATCACCAGCGAAGTCCTCACCCAATTTAAGTCGCATGGAGGTACCCGATATGTTCAGAAATCAAAACGGAAATGCATTTTTGGCGATTGCCAAAACGGACAAAGCGTAGTACAGGTAGATATAGAGATGAAAATAAGCGGTTCCAAATACCATGACGAAATTTATATAGGTGGGGAATTTAGAAATGGAAAGCTTAATGGGCTGGGGTATGTATTGACCGCTGTGGGAAACCAAGAGCAAAATGCCATTGTCAAATTCTTAAAAAAGGGAGACCTTGAAGGCGCTTGGATGTCCAACCAATTAGGAACGCCTTCCCTAAAAGGTTCTTTTATTAACGACGTGATTACCCAAGGGGCGATGAAAAATTTACATTACGATAGGCAGGTACCCTATCGCCACCAATCGTCGCTGGGATCTCTGGAGTGTATGGAAAAAGGGAACTCAGCCTTTGTTAAGGATCAATCTACACTAACAGGACTTATCAAAACCCGAAAGAACGAAATCTATATGGACTTTTGGGGGGTATCCCAAGCCGAATTGTCCCTTCGTAAACGACTGGGAAGTAAAGCATACGAAGTCAATTTGGTCTTGGAAGCCAGTACTTGGCCCAGTCTGTTTGCGTATCGGGAAGATAATACCGGAGCTCCCAAATACTTGGATAGCCACCCCGTGTTTGCAGGGATGGGTTGCACAGTTGCCCAATTAGCCGATGGCCAGTGGCAAATCCGTTTTTCCGCAGGAACAGCCACGCCTTGGAACTTGGAACATACCGAAAGGCTGTTCCAATTGCCCTCCTCCCAAATTTCGTGGCAAAACGGTGCCTATACCGGAGCGCTCAATAGCAGTGGGCAGCCCAACGGATTTGGTTCGTACAAGTCTGATACCTTTTCGTATACGGGCTTTTTCCGTAATGGGGCATACCACGGCTGGGGATTCTTTAAGATGCAGGACCGCATGATGCTAGGGGAGTTTGTGAACAATGCCTTGATGAACGGCTTACATGTAGCTCATGGGGAACTTACCCAAGCGTATATGGCACACATTGTAAACGGAAGCTTTAGCGAAGGACGCTATTTTGAAAAAGACTGCGCCAATACAGGCGTTGCCTACAAAGGGGAACTCAACGAACGCTTTATACCCCATGGCGATGCCATTGTAAATGGGAAGGAGGGACATTATGAAAACGGAAAATACATAGGGAAAAGTACCAATCAGGTAATTGCCGATGAACAGCTAAAAGAAAAGGAACGCGCCTATTGGGCGAAGGAGTCGCCCTGCGGACTTCCCGGTGAGTGGGTGTTACCACAGGATTTACCGCGGCACTATGGTAAAGTGATATGTACTTCTGATGGGAAAGCAGCCACCTATAGTTGGATCCACCCCCGTGCGGCGTATTGGCAGGAAGCGGCTCGAACGGTGAACAATAAAATATCTGATGGAGGTGAGTATTATATCTCGGTGAATTTTCCTGAGGTTATCCCTGGTAACATACAAGTACAGGCCGACCGAGTGGTGACAAAAGGGGAAAAGCTGTTTGTATTACGGGACGTGAAGTTTCGTGACTACTACGAAAAATGTGGACTCTGCTTAGGGGAGGGCTATTGTCGTATTCCTAAAAACGATGGAAATTTTTCTACCATTTCCCATTACCTCATTTACCGTGACGATGAAAAAAAGGGCCATGTAGCTACCGATAGTAACAACCATGTAAAGGACAATCCCAAAGGATTGAACTACTATATGCCTACCTACGCCTTACCTTGTGTGAAATGTGGTGGGATGGGGTATCATATAAAAGGGAGGTAAAGGGTAAAGGGTCAAAGGTCAAACATCTAACATACCAACAATCCAACAATCTAACATACCAATAATCCAAAATACTAACAATCCAACATACCAAAATACCAGAATAAAATCCTATCTTTAACACCATCCCCACTATATTTTATGAATAAGTACAAACACTCATAGGAAGGAAGCTATGAGTCTTGTATATTTGAAAAGAGCAACCAAATTTTAATATTATTGAACTTTAGCAAGCCTATGATACTAGTAAAAGAGAGATTAAAATACTTCACAATATTACTAGTAAAACCTTTTTTGATTTTGCAAATTAATTTTCAAGAAAATAGTTAATGTACAGAAGTCTAGATAGTGGATTTAAAACTGTCTCGGAAAGAAAAAACATAAATTAATATTATTAAATCAATTTTTTTAAAATGGCATATGAAAAACCAATTTCGGTTAAAGAAGCAATAAATTCTATACAAAATCAAGAATTTATTTTACCAGCAATTCAGCGAGAATTTGTTTGGAATACTAAACAAATTGAGTTGTTGTTTGATTCTATAATGAGAGACTATCCTATAAGCACTTTTTTGTTTTGGAAGGTTAAGGCTGAAAATATTGAAAAATTCAAATTTTACAGATTTTTACCCTATTATCATGAAAGGGATAAAAAGCACAATGAACCTGCAGAACTTTCAGGGGATAAAGATCGATATGCAATTTTAGATGGACAACAAAGGTTAACATCCTTGTATTTAGGACTTAAAGGGAGTTATGCATATAAACTATCATATTACAGGAAAACGAGTAATCATGCTTTTCCCAAGAGATTTCTTTATGTAAATTTATTAGAACCAGCAGAGAATAATGAACTATTATATGATTTTAGATTCTTATCGGAAGAAGAACTAAATAAATTTAATGATATATATCCAAACAGATATCATTGGTTCAAAGTAGGAAATATCATAGACTTTGTTGACTTCCCAGATATATTTAAATATATAGCTGAGCATTCATTAATGGACTCTTCTAAATTTAATCAGAAACAAATAAAATTTGTCTCTGATACTTTATCAAAGCTTTTCCAATATTTTAATCAGAAAGAATTAATAAACTTTTATTTGGAAAAATCTGATGAGTTGGATAAAGTTCTCCATATTTTTATAAGAGTTAATAGTGGTGGGACCAAGTTGAGTTATTCCGATTTGTTATTATCAATAGCAACCGCGCAATGGAAAGACAAGGATGCGCGAGAAATTATTCACAAGTTTGTTGATCAAATCAATGCAATTGATTCTGGGTTTAATATTAATAAAGATTTAGTTTTAAAATCTTGTTTAGTTTTATCAGATATTAAGGATGTTAAATTTAAAGTTGATAATTTTTCAACTGAAAACATGACAAAAATAGAATCAGATTGGGATAAAATATCAAAAGCAATTAATTTAGCAGTTCAGTTGATATCATCATATGGGTTTAGTGAAAAAACCTTAACTGCCCATAACGCTATTATTCCAATTGCATATTTTATTAGAAAGAATAATATTGGAGATGAAATTTTGCATAGTTCACTCCATATAGAAAACAGAAAGCTTATAAAAGAGTGGTTAACTAGAGCCTTATTGAAGAGAGTTTTTGGAGGCACTCCAGATAATTTATATCCTATTTACAGAAATATAATCTCTGAAAATATGGGTCAATTTCCATTGGATAAACTGATTCAACGTTATATGGGAACTAATAAATCACTATCCTTTGATGAAGCAACGATTGAGAATTTACTTAATACACAGTATGGTAGTGCTTTTGCTTATATGGTTTTAAGTTTAATTTACCCGTTGGATCATAATTTTAAATTTCATCAAGACCATATACACCCAAAGAAATTCTTTAACCATAAAGAATTATTAAATCTCGGCATTATGGACGAAGAAAAGAGAGAACAATACTTGAATTCCTATAACTCTTTGGGTAATTTGCAATTAATACAAGAGACTCAAAATCTAGAAAAAAGTGCAAAACCCTTTGCAAACTGGCTTAAAGAACAAAATCTAAATGATAGTTCATTGTTGAATTATAAAAATCTTCATTTTATACCCCTTGAAAATGATCTTTCAATGGAACAATTTCTTGATTTTTATAAGCAAAGGAGAGAAAATATTAGAACCAAACTTGTGCAAATACTCAAAGTAGAATCTACTGAAATGGCTGATCGAATTGAGGAGGAAATAGTAGAAGAAGAAACAATATGACACAAAAACAACTAGAAGATTATCTATGGGGAGCGGCCAACATTCTGAGAGGAATGATCGATGCCGCTGACTTCAAACAATACATTTTTCCGCTGCTGTTTTTCAAGCGGGTTTCAGATATCTGGGATGAAGAATATCAGGAGGCATTGGATTTATCTGATGGCGACATGGACTATGCAAAATTCCGTGAAAACCACCGTTTCCAAATTCCTGATGGTTGCCATTGGAGTGATATCCGTGCTACTTCTACCGACATTGGGAAGAAACTTCAAAATGCTCTGCACGAAATTGAGAAAGCCAATTTCGAATTGCTTCATGATGTGTTTGGTGATGCCCAGTGGACAAACAAACGCAGGTTGAGTGACGAAAAACTCATTGACCTGATTGAGCATTTCTCTGAAATGAACTTGACGGTTAAAAACGTGCCACACGATTTAATGGGTGACGGTTATGAATACCTGATTAACAAATTTGCGGATGATAGTGGGCATACGGCTGCCGAATTCTACACAAACAGAACAGTTGTTGAATTAATGACTCGTATAACTGACCCACAACCAGGCGAAAGTGTGTATGACCCAACTTGTGGTTCAGGTGGTATTCTATTGAACTCAGCACTCTACTTGAAGAAACAGGGCAAGGAATACCGAAACCTGAAATTGTACGGACAAGAACTCAACTTGATAACTTCGGCAATTGCAAGGATGAACATGTTCATGCATGCAATTGACGAATTCTTGATTGTGCAAGGTGATACGCTTGACCAACCTCAAATTTTGGAAAATGACGAGCTCAAGCAGTTTGATGTGGTTATGGCTAATCCGCCCTACTCCATAAAACGGTGGAGCCAAGCTAAATTCATGAATGACCCATTTGGTAGAAATATATGGGGGACTCCGCCACAAGGCTGTGCAGATTATGGTTTTCAGCAACACATTATTAAAAGTTTAAAGCCTGATACAGGCCGTAGTGTTTCCTTATGGCCACATGGTGTTTTGTTCCGCGACTCTGAAGCTTCCATGAGAAGAAGAATGATTGAAGAAGATGTTGTGGATGCTGTAATTGGTTTAGGCAAAAACCTATTCTACAACAGTAGCATGGAAAGTTGCCTTTTGGTATGCAACATGAGCAAGCCAAAAGAACGCAAAGGGAAAGTCATTTTCATTGATGGGAAAGACGAAATACGATTGGAAAGAAGTACCGCTTATTTGAAAGATGAGCACATCAAACGAATGGCAGATGCTTACTGGAATTTCAAAGATGAAGACGGATTCACAAAAGTGATGACTTCAAAGGAAATTCTGGAAGAGAATGATGGTAACCTCAGTATTCAGCTGTATGTAAAAACGAATGGAGAAGAATCCACCTACACAGTTGAGCAACTTTTGGCAAAGTCTAAAGCCAATCAAGATTCGCTACAAACTGGATTTGATGAATTGATGTCAAAACTTAATGATTTAGG
Organism: Flavobacteriaceae bacterium; assembly: GCA_041392125.1. GTDB lineage: Bacteria > Bacteroidota > Bacteroidia > Flavobacteriales > Flavobacteriaceae > Halomarinibacterium. The sequence continues at coordinate 175,208 of JAWKMR010000007.1, forward strand.
AATTGAAGCCATATGAATTTGAAAAAAGAAATATGGAAAGACGTTGAATATGGACAACTAGTGGACCATATAGAAATAAACGAACGTGATCCTGAAAAGAGAGCAAAAGCAAAATATGTTAGTGTTGAGCATCTTGAAACTTTGGACCTGCGGATTAAAGGTGTAGCCGCAGAAGAACAACCAACATTTTCTAGAACTTTTAAGAAAGGTCAAATCCTATTTGCCAAAAGAAGGGCTTATCAGAAAAAAGTAGCTGTTGCAGATTTTGATGGCATTTGCTCACCTCACCTTTGGGCACTTGAAAGTAAAGGTGAATTGCTTCAAGGGTTATTACCATTCATAATGCAGCGAGATGCATTCTATGAATATGTAAACGCTAATTCAGCTGGCACAATGTCAACATATTTGAAGTGGCCTGCACTTTCTAAATACCAATTCAAACTCCCACCACAAGACGAGCAAGAAAAAATCCTGAGCCTTTTCCTCACAATGGAAAAGCAGATTGAGCAAACCGAAGAACAGGAGAAGAATTTGGTGCAAACCAAAAGACAAATCTTGCGTGACCTTTTCTCTGATGGTAGTGCTTTTGGAACGGTGTTAAAGGAGAATGATTTTGAAAGCATATCCTTTGGGCAAGTTGCACAACATGTTTCCAAAAGAGTTGAGCCCGCACAAACAGATTTGGAGATTTATGTTGGGCTTGAACACCTGGATCCTGATAATTTGAGAATTGAAAGGCAAGGAACTCCTGCAGATGTTAAAGGAACCAAGCTCTTGATTTGGAAAGATGATATCATTTTCGGCAAACGAAGAGCATACCAAAGAAAAGTAGCCGTTTCACATTTTGACGGCATTTGCTCTGCTCACTCAATGGTGTTAAGAGCAAAAGAGAAAAAAATTGATAAAGAATTTCTCCCATACTTTATGCAATCTGATGCATTTATGGATAGAGCCGTTCAAATATCTGAAGGTTCCTTATCGCCTACTATTAAATGGAAAGTATTGGAGAAGCAAGAATTCACGATACCAAAACAAGCTTTTCAACAAAAATTCACCCCTGTTTTCAAACAATTTGATAAACTCATTTATCAACTTAGAGATCAGAATTCAACTCTAAAAAAACTCAAGCAAAAACTATTAGATGAAATATTAGGATAATGGGATTTAATGAACTCAATAGCGTAGAACACTTTTTTGTACATCGGCTTACTGGTGTCAATCTGAATGAGGCAAAATCAGGCAATGCAGTAGAAGAACCTATTCCTGTTTATGATGCCGTGAAGTGGCGCTATGTGCCCAGTGAATTATTAAAGCGAGACATTACAGAAGTCCTGCTTGAAAAAGAGTTAAAAGAATCGCTTTGCAGATTAAATCCTGATATCGACCGTAATCCTGAAAATGCAGATGAAGTCATAAGGAAACTTCGGGCTATTCTAATTACGGTAGCCAATGTTGGTTTGGTACGAGCCAATGAAGAATTCGCCAAATGGTTACGAAACGAACATTCACTTCCCTTCGGTAAAAACGGAGAACACGTAAAAATTAAATTGATTGATTACAAGGAGTTAAAAAACAATTCCTTCATTTTGACCAACCAGTTTAAAGTTCATGCCCGTGAAACCAAAATTCCAGATGTGGTTATGTTCATTAATGGAATTCCGGTAGTAGTTGGTGAGTTGAAAACACCAGTTCGTCCTGCGGTAAGCTGGTATGATGGCGCCCATGAAGTGCATGATATTTATGAAAATGCGGTACCCCAACTTTTTGTTCCCAACATTCTGTCTTTCGCTTCTGAAGGAAAAGAGCTATTCATTGGTGCAGTAAGAACTCCTTTGGAATTTTGGGCTCCTTGGCGTATTGAAGATGAGAAGGATGAACTGCATCACTTTGCAGGTTTGCAAGATGTAGCACATCAGTTAACCCATTTGCTCAGACCTTCCACGCTGTTGGACATTCTGCAATACTATTCAGTTTACGGAACCAATAGTTCTAAAAAGAAAATCAAAGTAGTTTGTCGTTTTCAGCAATATGAAGGAGCAAACACCTTGGTGCAACGTGTTTTAGAAGGTAAGATTAAGAAAGGATTGATTTGGCATTTCCAGGGTTCAGGAAAATCCTTATTGATGTTGTTTGCTGCTCGAAAACTTCGAAAACAAGCTGAACTCGGAAATCCAACTGTGTTAATTGTAGTTGACAGAACAGACCTTGATTCGCAAATCACCAAAGAGTTTGGTTCGGCAGATGTTTCCAATTTCATCACAACAGACAGCATCAAAGAGCTGAACAGTCTACTTGAAAAAGATACTCGCAAGATCATCATCACCATGATTCATAAGTTTCGGGATGCTTACCCGAATATGAACGAGCGAGAAAATATTATTGTCATGGTAGATGAAGCTCACAGAACGCAAGAAGGAAACTTGGGCCGAACTATGCGAGCAGCTTTACCGAACGCATTCTTATTCGGATTAACAGGAACGCCCATCAACAAAGCAGACAAGAATACCTTCTGGGCTTTTGGAGCAGAAGAAGACGAAGGTGGTTATATGAGCCGCTATACTTTTCAGGATAGTATTCGCGATAAAGCAACCCTGCCGTTACACTTCGAACCAAGACTTCCTAATTACCACATTGACAAAGAGGCATTAAATACTGCTTTTCAGGAAATGGCGAATGACTTAAGCGAAGAAGACCGCAACAAGCTGAGTCAGAAAGCCGCCAAAATGAATGAGTTTCTAAAAGCTCCCGAGAGAGTTCAAACCATTATTGAAGATATAGTAGAGCATTACGAAAAACATGTCGCTCCCGAAGGTTTTAAGGCAATGATTGTAACTCCCGACCGTCAGGCTTGCATACAATATAAAGAAGCTTTAGACCAACTGATGCCTGAGAATAGCAGCAAAGTGGTTATTAGTACCTCTGCCAATGACGACTTTGACTTCAAACAAAAATGGGGCGTTGACAAAGACAAGCAAGAAAAGATAGTTGAGGAGTTTAATGATCCAAATTCAGCATTGAAATTCATCATAGTGACCGCAAAACTTTTAACGGGATTTGACTCGCCTGTTTTGCAAACCATGTACTTGGACAAGTCACTGAAAGACCATACACTTTTGCAGGCTATTTGTCGCACCAACCGACTATTCCCAAATAAGACATTTGGAAGAATTGTGGACTACTTTGGTGTATTTGACGATACAGCACAGGCACTTGCTTTTGATGAAGAAACTGTAAAAACCGTAATTACCAACCTACAGGAGTTAAAAGATAAGCTTCCAGAATACATGGAAAAATGCTTGGCTCATTTTGAAGGTGTGGACAGAACCAAAGAAGGTTTTGAAGGATTGGAAGCTGCTCAAAATGCTATTGGAAATAATGAAAAGAGAGATGCATTTGCCAAAGACTTTTCTGTGCTGTCCAAACTATGGGAAGCATTAAGTCCTGACGAAATTCTGAACCAATATCAGAAAGACTACAAATGGCTTTCGCAGGTTTACACTTCAGTAAAACCACCTTCAGATGATAATGGTCGATTGTTATGGCACGCATTGGGTGCACAAACAACCGCTTTAATTCACGAACACATTCATGTTGCTGGAATCAATCACGACATGGAAGAAATGGTGTTAGATGCAGATGTGATTGAAAATCTGATGAACAAAAAGAATCCGAAAGAAGCGGAACGTATCGTGAAGATTCTAATTGGTCGATTTAAAAAGAATCCAGGCGATCCAAAGTTCAAAGCACTTGGTGAACGCCTTGAAGCATTGCGTGACAAAGCAGAGCAAGGATTGATAAGCAGTGTTGAATTCATAAAGCAACTTTGCGAATTGGCAAAAGATACTTTAAGAGCCGAAAGAGAAATCATTTCCACACAAGAACAGAAATCGGCAAAGGCAGCTTTGACCGAATTGTTCCTTGAAATGAAAACCAACCAGACTCCTGCAATTGTTGAACGCATTGTGACTGAAATAGATGAAATCGTGAAGATTGTCCGTTTTGATGGCTGGCAAACTTCAGTTACTGGAGAAAGAGAAGTACAGAAATCATTGAGAAAAACATTGTTGAAATATAAACTTCATAAGGAAGAGGAATTGTTTAATAGAGCATATGAGTATATAAAAGAATATTATTAAAATAAAACCATAGCAATAACATATTTAAAAATCCCTCTTTCTGTGTCCTCTATTATACAATTTTTACACTATTTAATCATAAAGCAAGTAGGTACTTTGTAGTTACTCAAGACTTCTCTCCCTCCCTAAAATCCCGATAACACTCAAAACAATGGTACTTTCTTCTCCCTAAAAACAAGGGAAACCCCAGCAATAGCACTGAAATAGCAAACGATTTCCCCGAAAAGCGAATCCTTCGGGTTTCGGTACTTTGGCAATAGGGGCAAGGCTTAGAAGAAACCACCACCAAACAAGTAAAACAGTTGTACGAGAAAGAAAATAACAAAAACCACCAGAAACAACTGTACGCCCCATGGCATATGTTTATAAAACTCCTTAAACGAAAAGGGCGTTTCAGGAGCCTCGGGCTTTTCAAAAAGAATATGCTGTTCAAAACCGTGTTCCCGTAGCAAGCTAAGGGCAGTGTCTTTTTGTGCGGTGGGTACCTCCAGCCGTATATTCCCAATGGCATTGGAATAAAAGTTATGTACCTGTACGGTAAGCTCGTCCCGTACATAACAAGCAATGTCGTGCGATTCCAAAAAGGAGCGCACTACGGCCAATTCGCCAGGATAGGTAAAGGTGGCAATGGTTTCATAATCCTGCATAGGTAAAGATAACAAAAGGAACTTTTAGGATAGTATAAATCCCATATATAAATAAAAAACCCCCTCTTGTAAGGGGGCTTCTCTTTTTGGTAAAACAGGGGCGGGTCCTAGGGGAGCGATAAGAATCAACCAAAGCTCACCCATAACCCTTCACCCTTCACCCTTCACCATGTTAGGCTACTTTCTCAATTCGCAGCGACTGCTTCCCGTGTAACGGGTACATGGTCCCGTTCGATTCCTGGAAAAACAGCACCCCCACCACACTAATGGAAACCACTGTTTCCGGCATGGGGTCTGTGAGTTCCAAATCGGTACTCAGGGTCTCAGGGGTACTGCTTCCTTCTTCCTCATAAGGCACAAGGGCTCCCATAGCTACCGCACGTCGCTCTGCAAATTCCGGCACCACGGGTTCGTAAAACTTCGTCTCTTCGTCAAACGCATGGTCACTTAAAGCTGTCGTGGCCAAAAAGAACTGGTAGTGCGTCGTCCCTTCGGGTACATGCAGGTCCTTATTCGCAAAAGAGGGCAGCTCCCATGTCACCACACTGCGGTTCGCGTCAATTTCAGGGGCGGGATACAGTGCCTTAAACACCTCTTTAAATTCCCGTGTTTCATTAAACTCAAACTTGTCAAAGAACTTGATATTAGGAGCCATAAGGATGTCACGTTGCCCCCGTTTTCCGGGCCCTTTAGACGCCAGTCGTTTAAACAGTCCCGTAAGGCGTGAGGCGGCCAACGAGCCACCCTGTTCAGAGATCAACGCATTCAGCGTATGTCTAAAAAACTTCGATACTCGGGCGGCTCCGCCAAACTCCTGCATATTCTCCCGGGTACGTTTAAAGTTCGGGTCTTTTAAAATACGATCCTTATCTAGGGATCCCTTCTTTCGAACCAATTGTTTTCCACTTCGCTCATAAAACGTAAGATCATCAAAGGTTCCTTCCAACTTAATAAAACTTTTTTGTCTTCCCATGATTTCTAATTTTTAAGGGTTTAACATTCATTGTATCGGTGGGTTTGTATGGTTTCATTTTTTTACCCCTTCCAAACCCCTGTTCCGGAATCCGATGGGTCAAACATAGAACGGCTTTTTCGAACCCGCAAGAGGCGAGCGCCGTGTACGCCGTTTTCGACCGTTTTTGCCGAAAACGACCATTTTTGCCGAAAATGACCTTTTTTGCCGTGCTTTAAAAAGGCTACTACTCCGTATTAAAGTCGTGTTTACTTCGTGTTTACTCCGTGTTTAAGTCGTATTAAAGGCGTCACTACTCCGTGTTTACTTCGTGTTTACTTCGTCTTTTAAGGGTAAAGGGTGAATGGTAAAGGGTGAATGGTAAAGGGTAAAGGGTCAAAGGTCAAAGGTCAAAGGTCAAAGGTCAAAGGTCAAAGGTCAAAGGTCAAAGGTCAAAGGTCTAACATCTAACATACCAATAATCCAACAATCCAAAACCCAAAACCCAAGACCCAAGACGAACTAAGATTTATAAACCGTCCCTACGATTCGACTTCGGGACATGGTATTCGAGCCTTTATTACATCCCCCTCAGTCCCCCTTCAAAGGGGGAAATAGATATAGTTCTAAAGAAACCCCTCCCTTTGAAGGGAGGTTGGGAGGGATGTTATTTATGGACCTACGATTCAACTTCTAAGTCTTCTTTAGAAATAACCCAAAGGAATTTCATTAATAGACGGTGGCGCAAGCTTAGTCAGCATTAAAAGACTGTCCCTACGTTTCGACTTCGGGTCCCCGCCGTTTGAAACTTTGAGAACAACAAAAAGCTGTTTGAGCCCAAAGGGCGAGTTCTTTTTGTTGCAAAGTGAAAACGTAGCGGGTGAATAAGAAACGTCAGGACTAGATTTTTTTGTTTCTTTTTTCATCAATGGAAAAAAGAAAAGAAAGAAAAGCAATGGGAAAAAGAACAGAAAGAAAGGCAATGCTTGATAGCTGATTGCTGATTGTTGATTTTTGACAGGAATTTAATGAAGGAATTTCAGTGCTTCTCGGTGGTGCAAGCGGAACGGTGAAGGCTCATAAGAGTTCATTCATTTTCCCCACCCTAATGGGGAGGGGTTAGGGGTGGGGACTATCCCAAGACCCAAGACCCAAAACCCTAAAGCTTCACTTTTAGCTGTTTCCATATAGATCGGGAATTAGCTCGTCTTCACTCGCTGAGTCCTTTTGGATGAAGCCGAAACAAAGACAAAATGTAAGACATAAGACATAAGACACAAGAGACAAGAACCAAGAACCAAGACGCAACTATCTAATATACCAACCATCCAATATACCAACCATCGAATATACCAACCATCCAATATACCAACCATCCAATATACTAACTTACCATAACCCCAAAAGCTTCGCTTTATGGCTATTTTAAGAGATTGGGAATTAGCTCGTTTACACTCGCTGAGTCCTTTTTGGAAAAGCCGGAACAAAGACAAAACCCAAAAGGCTACGCCTTTACTGTCTTTTTTGTTTTCTTACACCGAAAAGCAAGCTTTCCGTTTTGAAAACAAAAAACCCAACACATCGTGTTGGGTTTTGTCTTTGTAGCGAGGGGGGGACTTGAACCCCCGACCTCCGGGTTATGAATCCGACGCTCTAACCAGCTGAGCTACCTCGCCGTTTTAAAGTGCGCAAAGATAATAACAAAAATGGGGATGCCAAACACAAAAAACACTTTTTACTTTTTTAATCCACTTCAGATATTCTCTAAAAAAAAATTACATAGAGTTTTTGCAGTTTTAAATTAATATCTATATTGGGCTGCAGCTAAACCCAACCTATGGACGATAAAGTAAAATTTGAAATGGAGTTCCCCATTCACGTGTCTCCGTCACTTCTATATCAGTATATTTCAACACCTTCCGGAATGAGCGAATGGTACGCAGACAATGTTAATTCAAGAGGCGAATACTTTACTTTTATCTGGGAAGACAGTGAAGAAAAAGCACGACTCTTAGGAAAAAAGAATGGCGAACGGGTAAAATTTAAGTGGGTAGACGATGAAGACACCGATTACTATTTTGAAATGCGCATAGTAGAAGACGAAATTACTAAGGATGTATCCCTAATTGTTACCGATTTTGCCGAAGAAGACGAAATAGAGGAAGGGAAAATGCTCTGGGAAAATATGATCTCTAATCTAAAACAAGTATTAGGTTCAGCATAACCCCCTAAAAACTTATCTTTGCACCGTCCCTTTGTAAGCGACGGTTTTTTTATGATAAATAGCAACGGAACATTGGTTACTTCAGCAGAAGACACCCTGTTTTATCACAACAGAGGACTTCACTATGGCGATGCGGTTTTTGAAACCATCAAGGTATCGGCAGGGAAGGTTTTGTTTTGGGAAGACCACTACTTCCGGTTAATGGCTTCTATGCGTATTATGCGGATGGAGATACCCATGGAATTTACGTTGGAATGGCTGGAAGCAGAAATTCTGAAAACCATACAGGCTTCCGAAAAAGCAACTGCCTATCGGGTAAAACTATTGGTCTGGAGGGACTGGGGCGGCACATACACTCCTTCCCACAGAACCGTCTCATTTGCCATAGCAGCAAAGCCCCATAACAACCCTTTTTACCTATTAAATGAGGCTCCGTACGAGGTGGAATTATTTAAAGACCACTATATTAATTCCGGTATATTGTCTACCATCAAGTCCAACAACCGGGCTGTAAATGTCTTGGGAAGTATTTATGCTGAAGAGAATGAGTATCAAAATTGCTTGTTGCTTAATGAGCACAAGCAAGTAGTAGAGGCGCTTAATGGAAATCTATTTTGGGTATCGGGCTATACCATTGTAACCCCTCCCTTAACCGAAGGATGTTTGGATGGGATTCTGCGGAAGCAGCTTATGGGTATAGTGAATCAGTTACCCGATTATATTCTGAAAGAGGCTCCTATTTCTCCCTTCGATTTGCAAAAGGCAGACGAACTGTGGATTACCAATACCATGGTTGGAATTCAACCGGTAACGAAGTTCAGAAAAAAAGAATACAAATCGACAGTGGCGAAAGAGCTACTGGCTAAGTTGAATGCAAAGGCTCGATTGGGTTAATTATAACTGGGATCTTCCGGTGCGTTAGACCAAATAAGATAATCGCCCCCAAACTCGATCATTTTTTGTTTCCAGAAATCTTTGGAAGGCTTTCCAATAATACCGTTTTTCAATTTATTAGCAACCACCAACCAGCTATTCAGTTTTAACTCATCTTCCAACTGCTGGCTGGACCACCCCGAATAGCCTAAAAAGAACTGAATCTCATCCTCCTGCAGCACATTATTGTTAAGCATGTCTAAAATGGTATTGAAGTCGCCCCCCCAATAAATACCACTGGCAATTTCAATGCTATTGGGTATTAAGTCGGGCACCTTATGAATAAAGTAGAGATTGTCTTGTTCCACCGGGCCACCGTTATATACTTTAAGAGATGAATTTACCTCGGGGATAAAGTCTTTAAGCCTGTATTTTAAGGGTTTATTAAGTATAAAACCTACCGAGCCGTTTTGGTTATGTTCTGCTAAAAGCACAACCGACCTATTAAAGGAAACGTCTCCTATAATAGAAGGTTCTGCAATAAGAAGCACGCCTTTTTTGGGTTTTAGGCTGGTCATATTTTGGCAATTAGTCTATTAAAGCTAAGAATTAAATTTATAAAATCCAACAGTTTCTCATTTTCCTAGCCTAAAAGAAATAAAAAAACCCCGCTAAGGGCGGGGCTCAATCTTGTTTGGTAGTTAGTATAAAACTAGTTTACGCTTCCGGAAAGCTCAGATCCAGCTTTGAATTTTACTACTTTTTTAGCAGCAATTTTAATTGTTTTTCCGGTTTGAGGGTTTCTTCCTTCTCTGGCTGCTCTTTTAGATACAGACCAAGAACCAAAACCTACAAGAGATACTCTGTTTCCTTTTTTAAGAGATTTTTCTACATTTCCTAAGAAAGACTCTAATGCTTTTTTAGCGGCTGCTTTTGTGATACCGGCATCAGCTGCCATGCCATCGATTAAATCTGATTTGTTCATAGTTTACTTATTAAATTAAAATTGTTTGGTTAAACATTAAATTTTGCTTTACAAATTTAACGGGATTATCGGTTCATGCAAGTATTGGCGCAGGAAATCACGTTTTTTGTTGATAACTTAAAGGCATTGTTAATAACCATGCCGCTTTTTTACCGATTTTTAAGAAGTGAGCAATACCAAGGCTTTACACGAAATGGGCTCCTTCAGGAAAAGAATACCCATTAAGGAGTTCGTGAGCCTTTAATCTTTTCTTCCCCGGTAATTGTAGTTCGTCAATAATAAGGTATCCATCTTTTGCTGCCACTTTCAGCTGCTTTTTGGTGGCAAAAAGAGTCCCGGCTTGGTACGAGTGCAATTCTTGAATAGGGGAGGCTTTGTATATTTTAACCTTTATAGTGTCGGTTTCTGAAGCCTGTAATTCGGTCCAGGCTGTAGGGTAAGGGGAGAGTCCGCGTATTAGACAATCTATAGTATTTACCGATTGATTCCAGTCAATACGGGTATTTTCGGGAGTGAGCTTGGGGGCTTCTTTTAAAGTTCCGGTACCGAGCTGCGCTACCGGATGTGTGGCATCCTTTTCAATAAGCTTTACCGTATGGATAACCAAGCTGCTTCCTACTTCCATAAGAGTGTTGTGCAACGACTCGAAGGTTTCACCTTCGTTAATAGTCACCGTTTCAGAAGCAATCATGGCGCCGGTATCGATCTTTTCATCAATAAAAAAGGTAGTAACCCCGGTTTGCTTTTCACCATGCATAATAGCCCAATTAATAGGAGCTGCGCCACGGTATTGCGGTAATAGTGATGCATGTAAATTAAAGGTTCCGTATTCCGGTAGCTGCCAAACCACTTTGGGAAGCATCCTAAAGGCCACTACTATTTGAAGATTAGCGTTCAAATCTTTTAGCGCTTTTAAAAAGGTTTCGTCTTTTAAATTCGTAGGCTGTAAAACGGGAAGGTTTTTAGATAATGCATATTCCTTCACCGCCGATTGCGATACGGCTCTCCCTCTTCCGGCGGGTTTGTCGGGAGCCGTAATGACTCCTACCACCGCATAGTTTTCTTCCAGTAATTTTTGCAATATCCCCACCGCAAAATGAGGGGTTCCCATAAAGACAATGCGTAGTTTCCTCATAGTGTACAAAAGTATTGATTGATGGCGTTTAATTGAATCATTTTTTTGTCTAATAAAATGCGTAGGGTTTTTAGTACCTCTGTTTCAGGCTCCCCAAGGTTTTCCAATAAGGTTCGCGAATCCATGGGTTCTATGGCAAGTAACGCAAGGATCTTTTCCGAAAGGGTATTCATTCCTATGGCAGTTGTTCCGAAGCGTTTGTTTTTACATACCGAACAGTGCCCGCAGTCTTTTTCGGCTTCTTCCCCAAAATAGGCCAGCAGTTGTGAGGCTTTGCAAGTAGATTGATTTTCTATATAACCAAGCACGGCTGCTACTTGTTGCTTCTTTTTTTCATTCAGGGAAGTAATTTCGTTACGGAAGGGATTAAGGGTTCGTTCGTCCTCCCGGGGTACTAAAAAGGTAATACCGGCATCGGTTTCATACAGCTTTAATGTCATGAGCTGCTGCTGTTCCATTTCTTTTAATACCGAAATAATGGTGTTTACCTCCAATCCCGATTTGTTGGCTATCAAGTCTAAGTTAATAGTGTTTTGGGAATCAAAAATACCACCGTAAATACGCAGGATAGTTTTTCCTACTATGGAAAAAGAAGGGTGGGTTTCAAATTCGGTTAATAATTGGGAGGAGGATACCAAAAACTGAATTTTAGACTTCCTTCCAAATTGCTTGGATAGCTGAATAATTCCCAGCCTATCCAAGGTGTTTAATCCGTTGAAGGTACGCAAGGTGTTTAATTTATAGGTCTCACAAAAAGCTGCAAAATTAAAATTGTGTTCCGTAAACGCTCCTTCACCATAGGCTATTTGAAAATAATTGGTTAAGGTTCGGTAAAGCTCTTTTATCTCCTGAAAGGACGGCAAGGTCTCTACAAATTGGCTTTTTACCAGCTGTTTGTCACTTTCATCATACAGAATCACTGCCGTTGCTTCTTTGCCATTGCGTCCGGCGCGTCCGGCTTCTTGAAAATAGCTCTCGATACTATCCGGAAGTTGTGTGTGAAGCACATACCGAACGTTGGGGTGATCTATGCCCATGCCAAATGCATTGGTGGCAACAATGGTGCTTATGCGACCATTTTTCCATTGGTTAAGACGATCATTTTTTTCCTTTGGTGCCAAGCCTCCATGATAAAAAGAAGCGGTAATACCGGCACTCTGCAGACGTTGGCAAAATGCTTCTGCCTGTTTGCGGCTTCGCACATACACTATGGCAGATTCCACATTATTCTTTAATAGTCGGGTAGTGCTATAGATTTTATCCGAAGTCTTTTCAACCTGATAGGAAATATTAGAACGCGCAAACGAATCTTTGAAGACAAGAGGGGCTTCTAATTTTAATTGGGCGATGGTATCTACCAGTACTTCCCGGGTGGCAGAGGCCGTTAAAGCAATCATAGGAACATAAGGTTGTAATTCCCGTAATATGGCAATGTGTAAATAGGAAGGTCTAAAATCGTTTCCCCACTGCGAAATGCAATGCGCTTCGTCAATAGCTATAAGGTTCACACTCATTTTCTGAATCGCCAACTGCACTTGCTCCTGTTGCAACCGCTCGGGAGAGAGGTATAAAAATTTATAATTTCCGAAGAGGGCATTATCCAATTGAGTGGTTAGTTCGTCTCCCGAAATTCCCCCGGTAATGGCCATGGCTTTTATTCCTCTTTGTAATAATGCTTGTACCTGATCGTTCATTAATGCTACCAAAGGAGAAATTACAATACAAATACCCTCCATCACCATTGCCGGCACCTGAAAACATATCGATTTTCCACCACCGGTAGGAAGCAGTGCCACGGTATCTTTTCCTTGCAAAACAGTGTCAATAACCTTCTCTTGCGTAGGTCGAAAATTGGCATAGTGCCAATGGGTTTGCAATATGTGCAGAGGAGACGTCAAAATAGGGTTTTCAGTTTTTTTACTATGAAAGCACTCCGATAATCTATAGTTCCCACAGGAACATGCTGCACGTTATACCCATAGTGCGCATAACCCTGATGTAGAAACTGAAATATTCTTTCGGCCTGTTCAAAAGATTCGTACCGCTCATTATCCTGAATATAAATCTCTTTCCAGGGGGGTAGCAAAAAAATAGCATCGTAGCGATGCTTTAAACACGTTTCAGAAAAATAGGAAGGGTAGGGTGTTCCTAAATAATCCATATAGGCAGTCACGTCAGGCAGACCTCTGTCGAAAAAAACAAACGATTCCAACGCCGTTTGGGATGCTTCAAATTGCTGCATTCTTCCTTTCAGTAAAAGATCGCTAAATAATATAGGATCCTCCAGAAAAAGCTGGTCTATTCCTTCGGCTTGTGCTTTTAGGATTACTTCTCTTGAAATTTCCGGGATACAAGAATACCCATTTTCCTCGAGATGCTGAATCAAGGATGTTTTACCGGAACCGGGGCCTCCCGTGATGACAATTCTTTTGGCTTTCAATCGTTACAATTTTGTACAAAGTTAGTTACTATAAAAGACTTACGCTATCTTTGCCAAAAGAACCTACTTTTTAGCATGACTGAAGAAGAAAAAACAAAAGATTTTTACGATCGTTTACGCGAACAACTAGAAAACGACACTACTTGGCCTACCGACTACCTTTTTAAGTTTATTGTTCCTGCCAGCTTAGAAAAGATTGCCGAAATAGAAGCCGTTTTTGACAATATGAATGCTGTTATGCAAACGCGTGATTCTTCTAAAGGAACCTACACCAGTATTTCGGTGAAAGTAAACTTGGAGTCCCCGGATGCTGTCATTGAAAAATATTTACAAGTTTCTAAAGTGGAAGGAGTAATTTCACTTTAATTTTTAGTAATTTGCAAGCTACTACAATAACATTTCCTAATACATTTTAATTTTGGTTGACCAGATAGAATACAATACCGAACGCCCTCATTTAATTATTCCCGAATATGGACGCCATATTCAAAAAATGGTAGATCATGCCATTAGTATTACCGATCGGGAAGCCCGTAATAATTGTGCTAAAAGCATTATTGCCGTGATGGGTAATTTAAACCCTCACTTACGCGATGTATCCGATTTTCAGCATAAACTATGGGATCAGTTGTTTATTATATCCGATTTTAAACTGGATGTAGATTCTCCTTTTCCGAAGCCTTCCCGCGAAGAGCTTTCTGAGCGTCCGGGTTCGTTAGACTATCCGCAGAATCACCCTAAATATCGTTTTTACGGAAATAACATAAAACGAATGATCGATGTGGCCAATAGCTGGGAGGAAGGCGATATGAAAGAAGGGTTAATCATGACCATTGCCAACCATATGAAGAAAAGTTTTTTGAATTGGAACAAAGACACCGTAGAAGACGATGTAATCTTTGAACATCTGTATGAACTTTCCGGAGGTAAAATCAATTTAAAAAACAGCGATGAAGATCTTTCCAATCCGGAAGACCTCTTAAAAAATAAAAAGCCTTTCAAGAAAAACAAAGGTGGAAATAAAGGAGGACGCAACCGTAAACGGTATTAATCTCACAATTCAAATTTATCTATGGGAACGTTTCAAATTGAAGGGGGACACGCTTTAAAAGGAGAAATACAACCGCAAGGGGCTAAAAATGAAGCACTGCAGATTCTTTGCTGTGTGCTGTTAACACCGGAAGAAGTGATTATTGAAAACATCCCGGATATTGTGGATGTAAATAAACTTATTACCATCTTAGGGAATCTGGGGGTGAAAATTCAGAAACTGGGAAAAGGGAAGTATGCTTTTAAAGCCGATGATATTAATGTAAAATATTTAGAGTCGGAACTTTTCAAGAAAGAAGGAAGTTCGCTTCGAGGCTCTATTATGATCGTGGGTCCACTTCTGGCAAGATTTGGAAAGGGATATATTCCAAGGCCGGGAGGTGATAAAATTGGAAGACGCAGACTGGATACTCACTTTGAAGGATTTATAAAACTGGGAGCAAAGTTTCGTTATAACAAGGAAGAACGGTTTTATGGGGTAGAAGCACCCAATGGATTGAAGGGAACATATATGTTATTGGATCAGGCTTCAGTAACAGGAACTGCCAATATTGTCATGGCTGCTGTTTTAGCCAAAGGGAAAACGACTATCTATAATGCCGCGTGTGAGCCGTATTTACAACAACTCTGTAAAATGCTAAACGCTATGGGAGCTAATATCTCCGGAATTGGCTCCAATTTGCTCACTATTGAAGGAGTTGAAAGCTTAAAAGGCTGTACCCACCGAATCCTTCCCGATATGATTGAAATTGGAAGTTGGATAGGACTTGCTGCCATGACGCGAAGTGAGCTTACGATTAAGAATGTAAGTTGGAACGATTTAGGGATTATTCCCGATACCTTTCGAAAATTGGGAATTAAATTAAAGAAAAAAGGAGACGATATTTATATTCCCAAACAGAAAGAATATGAAATTCAATCAGACATGGATGGTTCCATCATTACCATTGCCGATGCCCCGTGGCCGGGATTTACTCCCGACTTGTTAAGTATAGTATTGGTTGTATGCACCCAAGCAAAGGGGAGTGTATTAATTCATCAAAAAATGTTTGAAAGCAGACTCTTTTTTGTGGATAAATTGATTGATATGGGGGCGAAAATTATTCTTTGTGATCCTCATCGAGCTACTGTAATAGGGCATAATTTTAAATCTATCCTTAAGCCAACTACTATGGTGTCGCCCGATATTAGAGCGGGAATTTCGCTATTAATTGCAGCACTATCTGCCAAAGGCACTAGTATTATTCATAACATTGAGCAAATTGACCGTGGTTATGAAAATATTGATGAGCGTCTGCGAGCAATAGGAGCAAGAATTACCCGTGTAGACTAATCCTTTTTTTGCTTATTAATTTCATCCTGAAGTTTTCTGCGAAGTTGTTGCTCTCGTTCCAGTGCATTCTGACGATGCTTGTCGAATTCAGTTTCTGTATCTGTCAATTTTTTATTAGCCTCTCGGGTAATAGCGTTGCTATTTTTGAATTTGAAAATAAAGAGAAGTAATCCCAACAATAAAGCAGCCACAATTCCCCACATAATGGTTTGATAGACCGATTTTGTAATAATAGTCCCAAAAAAGGTGATTCCGTTTTCTTTTTTCTGCGAAATGGCCAAGGATTCTTTGATGGATGCTACTTCCCGGCTAAGGGAATCGATGGTACTTTGTTGTTTAGACCGGTATTGCTGTAAGGTAGCAATTTCAGATTTTAACCCGGTAATTGAATCTGATACATTTTTTTGTAAAGTGTTGAGCTTCGTTATTTTTACAACCTTATAGTCTTCATAACGATTCGATTTCTCGATGATATCGGTAAATTGACTCTCAATAGTGTTATTCGATTCCTGAGCCTTGACCTGACTCATAAAACAAATAATGACAATGGGGAAGAGTTTTAAAAATTTCATTTTGGGGAAAATTAGGTTTGTTTGAAAGCGCAAGAGTATAAAAATTGTATTTCAACTCCCAATTTTTTAGACCCTTTACAATTTATTTAACAAGCGCAAGTGCTTCATGATATTCAAAAGACAAAGCACCCGAGGGGCATTTATTAATTTGGTTGATAATTTTTTCAGTCTCCGCAGCGTCTAAATCTATCCAAGGAATTACAGAGTTTCTAAAAACTTCAGAAAGACCTTTACAGCAAACTTCCGCAAGCAAGCATTTTTGTGGGTTATAGGTTACCGTAATTTCACCATTACTGAAAGTGTTTTGGGATTGTTCCATAGTCAAAGCATTTGGGGGTTAACTAAATATGTAACGCAAAAACATCGATAAATATATATAAAAAATCGATTAAATGCGCTTTTCATCTAAAAATTTTGTTTTAATTAGTAAGCGCCTTCTTGTAAACGGACAAGCATCTTTCTCTGGCTTCCTTGTGTTCTACAATAGGTTTCGGGTAGTTTGCAGTACCATATTCAGGAACCCATTGGTGAATGTATTCCAAATTTTTGTCAAACTTTTCAATTTGAGAGGTAGGATTAAAAATCCTAAAATAGGGAGCAGCATCCACACCACTTCCTGCCGCCCATTGCCAATTTCCTATATTACTGGATTGCTCATAATCCAATAATTTTTCAGCAAAATACGCTTCGCCCCAACGCCAATCAATAAGTAAGTGCTTACTCAAAAAGCTGGCTACAATCATTCGTACTCTATTGTGCATATAGCCGGTTTCATTGAGTTCACGCATACCCGCATCCACAAAAGGATAGCCGGTTTTACCTTCTTTCCATGCGTTAAACTCGCTTTCGATGTTGCGCCACACAATGCGATCGTACTTCGGTTTAAAGGAATGTGTTACAGTTTTTGGAAAGTGCCAAAGAATTTGCATAAAAAATTCACGCCAAATAAGTTCTTTCAAAAAAGTTTGGTCTTTAGCTTGCATAGCGTTAGCAACTAACTGACGGATACTTACCGTACCAAACCGTAAATGTGGAGAAAGGTGTGAAGTTCCTTGTTCATTGGATGGAAAGTTTCTCGTGTTCTTATAATTTTCCAGGGTCTTTTCTGAAATAATATAAGGTTTTACTTTTATAGGCGAAGTTTGAAACCCCATTTCTTCGAGGGTGACATTGGGTAATGAGGATTCTTTATGAAGATGATGAAGCTTTTCTGAAATATCGTAGTTTTTAAGATCTTTGGCCATATCCAGGTGTTCCAACCATTTTTTACTGTAGGGAGTGTATACAACATAGGGGTCTCCATCATCTTTAACAACTTCATTTTTTTCAAAAATAACTTGATCTTTAAAAGTGTAAAAGCCAATTTTATTTTCTGAAAGAAATTTAGTAATAGCAGTATCTCTTTTAATAGCATATGGCTCGTAATCATGATTGGTAATAACGTTTTGTACTTCAAACTTTGAAATGATTTCGCTAAAAATGGCTATCGGTTTTCCATAATAAATAGCAAGACTGCTTTCGTGAGTTTGCAATTCCTTTCTAAGCACTTGCAAGGTTTCAAAAATAAAAGTTACACGAGCATCCTCCTTGGGTAATTGTTCCAGAATTTCAATATCAAAAATGAATATTGGGAGAACCGGAAATTTCCCGTTTAAGGCCTTGTAAAAACCCACATTATCTTGTAATCTAAGGTCTCTTCTAAACCAGAAAATGTTAACTTTTATCAAATTCAACTTACATTTAGTGTAGACATTCCTCCATCCACTCCAATGATTTGTCCCGTAATCCATTTGGAATCTTCGCTCAATAAAAATACGGCAGTTTTTGCAATATCTTCTGCCGTGCCTATAGATTTAAGCGGGTGTCTCTGTGCCATTTTTACTTTTTTTTCTTCTGACGACAACAGCTTGCTTGCTAAAGGTGTGTCGGTTAGGGATGGAGCAATGACATTCACTCTAAAATGCGGAGCATATTCTGCGGCAAGCGCTTTTGCAAAGCCTTCAACGGCGCCTTTAGCAGCAGCGACACTGGTATGAAAAGGCATTCCAACCTGAACAGCGACAGTGCTGAAAAAAACCAAACTTGCTTGTTCCGAATTTTTCAAATTAGGTAATAACTCTTGAACCACTTTTACAAGCGATAGAAAATTAATCTCTAAGTCTTCCTGAAAAGCTTGAGGGGTAAGCATTTTAAAAGGTTTCAAATGAATACTCCCGGGACAATAGACCAATCCGTCAATGCTATCGGGTAAGGAAACTTGTGAAATAGCATCCATTCGAGCGTCAAAAGGTATGTGGATACAATTTTGAGGAATTCCTTCTGAAGTCCGGGAAGCAATATATACGTGGTGTTTCTGACATAATATTGAAGCAATAACAGCACCTATTCCATAAGAGCCCCCTATGAGTAAATAATTCTTTTTCATAGCAATTTATTTTTCAAAGAGGGCACTTAATTTTTCTTTTCTATAGCTGAATATTTCTTCTAATTTAGGCTTTACAAGGATAGGTTGAAAGAGTTGTCCCAATAGGCCAAACGGCAATTTATAATCAATAATGTCTTCCATTTCAACGCCCCCATCAACTGCCTTAAGAAAATGTTTATGGTGCCAAAGGGCATAAGGGCCAAAACGTTGTTCGTCTACAAAATAACGACCCTCGTTTACGTGGGTAATTTCGGTCACCCATTTTGTTTTTATTCCAAATACAGGGGTCACAAGGTATTGAATGATTTGACCCGGATACATTTTTCTATCGGCTCCGGAAACAATTTGAAACCCCATATAGTCCGGAGTGATGGTTTGAAGATTTTTGGGATTTGATAAAAAGTCCCAAGCTACTTCAATTGAAATAGGCAAAAATTGTTTTGTAGAAAGGGTATAGATTTTCAAAATGAATAATTACTTCTTGTAAAAATACATTTTTGTTTAAATAAAATTGTTAAAGTTTAAACAAAATTATTTTTGAATCCAAAACTTACTTTCATTCATTTCAAGCAAACGATACATTTTTTGGTTTACTTTTTGGAGCGCTGAAGGTTTTACTCTCCATAACTTTTTAAATAACTTTTTCATTTTTTTTGTTTAAAATTACAAATGATATATCAAAATTGAAAGGCTTTTCGTACAATTAACCTTTTTTTAGCGATTCTGAAACATAGTACCCTTTTGAATAAGATACGAAGAAATACCTTTTAAGGTTTTGTTAACTATTGTGCTACTTTACAAGTAGTATCTTAGAGCCAACTAAAAAAATATACCATCATGAAAAAAATTGTATTATGTGTATTTGTGAGTTTTCTTTCAATAATAACTTTTGCTCAAATTGAAACACCTGCTGCAAGTACTTCTCAAAAAATTGAACAAAAGGTTGGTCTAACCAATGTTACCTTGGAATATTCTCGTCCTTCGATGAAAGGAAGAAAAATATTTGGAGAATTGGTTCCCTATGATAAACTTTGGAGAACCGGTGCCAATGCTAATACCAAAATTACCTTTAGCGACGATGTTTCTGTAAACGGAATGACACTTAAAGCAGGTTCGTATGCCGTATATACAAAACCCAGCCAAAGAACTTGGGAGGTTTATTTTTACACAGATACCAATAATTGGGGTACTCCTCAAGAGTGG
The DNA here is from genome assembly GCA_041392125.1 of Flavobacteriaceae bacterium. Taxonomy (GTDB): domain Bacteria; phylum Bacteroidota; class Bacteroidia; order Flavobacteriales; family Flavobacteriaceae; genus Halomarinibacterium. The sequence goes on from JAWKMR010000007.1 coordinate 195,183, forward strand.
GACGAAACTAAAGTTGCCGCTGCCATAAAACTTAATACGTACCCATTGCCTATGGCTATTGAAACATTCACTATGTCTTTTGACGATGTAACCAATAGTTCAGCAAATCTTGGTATCATGTGGGAAAATGTGTATGTAGGTGTACCTATAACATTTATGACCGATAAAGCTGTAAGTGCTAATATTGAAAAAGTAATGGGAGGACCTTCTTCTAATGATTATTATGCCGCTGCTGTATATTATTTGGAAGCTGATAAAGATATTAGTAAAGCAAAAATGTGGATTGATAAAGCCATCGCTATGCGCGAGCAACCAGCTTTTTGGTATTACAGACAACAATCTTTAATTTATGCAAAAGCGGGAGATAAGAAAGGGGCTATTGCTGCTGCAAAAACTTCGTTAGATCTTGCTACAAAGGCCGGCAATGACGATTACATCGCGTTAAACAAAAAATCACTATCTGTTTGGGAAGGAAAGCCTAATGCGGATAAATAATTTATTAGTATGAAATAAAAAAGCGCTCTTATAGGAGCGCTTTTTTTATGCAACCACTTGCTTTATTTCGTTGCGATATTTCGAAGGACTCTTGCCTGTAAACTCTTTGAATTTTTTATTAAAGTGTGAAAAGTTGTTGAAACCGCATTCAAAACATACATCAGTTATGCTTAAGTGTTTTTCAGCCAGTAATTTACAAGCGTGTACCAATCGATATTCATTTACAAATTGGGTGAACGTTTTTCCTGTTTTATTTTTAAAATACCTGCTGAAAGCCTGTTCGGTCATACTTACTTTATCTGATATTTCTTCCAAAGTAATAGGTCTAATAAATTCATTACTTACAAAACTATAGATGGTATCCAACCGTGCCGTATCTTGGGGACGGGACTCCAAATGTACTTTTTCTACATTTAAAATGGTATAATCGTTACTTTCAGAAAGCTTTTGAAGGATTTGTAAAAACGAAACCAAGCGTTCAAATGAGTTAAGCTTCAACAAGGCTTCCAATTTTGGGCCAATCAACTTTTTGGTAGCTTCGTGAAAAACAATTCCTTGCTTGCTTCGATTTAATAATTGCTTAATGGAAAGCATTTCCGGGGCATCAAAAAAATCTTCCCCCAAAAAATCTTCACGTGCCTGAATGACAATTTCGCTTTTATTTTTGGTTAATCGATCGGTAAAACCAAAATGAGGAAGATTGGCTCCAATAAATATAAGATCACCATCATTATAATATGAGATGTGGTTACCAATATGTCTTTTTCCGGTTCCACCATTTACATATACTACTTCCATTTCCGGATGGTAATGCCAAGTGGGTGGGTTTTCATCATTAAACCCTTTAAAGTTATTTACCGAAAGGGAACTTCCATGAGAAGGAGCAATTGACTCGAAAAGGGGTGTTTTATTCATTTTTTATTTCAAAGGTAAAAATGCTATGAATGCAAACTCTATGCAAATTTAACTCAAATATGTGGTATTTTAACATTTAACAGTATTTAACATGGCTATATGGGTAAAATAGCATAGATAATGGCAAAATCCGCAGGAGTATAAAAAAATTTGTTGGTTCATCTTTGTATCAACAAATACTTAAAAAAATGAAATTATGAAGACTATTAAAAATGTACTATTTACCGGTTTAGTATTGTTCTCTATGGTGGTGGTAGCCAACAACGAAAAAATTACCATAACACAAGAAAATGAAACGATTGCGGTTTCTGTTTTAAATACTCAAAATGCCACATATAAATTATTTATATACAGCGAAGATGGTACTTTGGTATTTAAAGGGAACTTAGGAAGTAATGCCAGCCTTGGTAAAGCTTTCAACTTTCAAACGGCTCAAAAAGGTACGTATACCTTTAAGTTGGTGACCAACGCGGGCGAAACGTTTGTAAAAGACATTGAAATCTAGTGGTTTAGATTTTAATTTTGGTCGTTAGAAGAAAGGGCAGCATTCGCTGCTCTTTTTTATTTTGGTAATAGTGAAGGTATTTATTTTTGGACTCGTATTTTATTTAAATTCTCCTCTTTTCTGAAAAGGGCAATTTTTACTATTAAATCGAATGGAATAGGTTGGTCTAGTGGAAACTGGATGGCCCCTTTGGAAGTATGATAAGGGGTAAGTTCTTTCGCAAAGGTAGTAATGCCTGAAGGACTAGGGTAGTAGCCAATATGGTTTTTTTGAGCTGCATAATGTAAAAGATTTCCATTCAGGACCAACGTTGGCATACCATATTTTATAGCTTCTGTGGCATCCGGGACTACCTCTTTTAAAATTGTTCTAATTTTTTTAAGTAATTCCAGCTTCTCTAATGGTTGCGCATTTATATAATCATCAACTGTTTCAAATTTTTGCATGTTAAGCATATTTTATGGATTTTTAATGAATACTAAAATACTAACAATCCAATAATCCAAAAGTCCAAATTGCTACTTCCCTATAATATGCAACTCAGTAAAGTTTTTATCCACCGTTAACTCGGTATTACCGTTTACCTTTAATTTGGATAAAGAGGTAACTTGGTTGTCTACTTCAATGGTGGTAATGGTAAAAGGCAATCGTTTTAAATCGAGTTTAAATTTGGAATAGGGAGTTGTGTATTTCCCTTCTTTATGTTGCTGAATAATAAGCTCTTTAGGTTTTCCGGTTAATTTAAAAGTTCTAAAGCTAAAACGTCCTTTTCGATAGTCGTATCCATCGTGAGCATCTTCATATAAAACCGATTCTTCCTTACCGTGTTTAAAATACACTTCCAGTTCTACTTCATCAAATTCTTTTTCACCAACGTATTGTTGTACAGGGTATTTTGGGATAACAGCTCCTTCTTTTATAAACATGGGGATACTATCTATATCGGCATCGACCCAAACTTCCTTGCCTCCATGAATCAGTTCGTGGGTCCAGTAATTATACCAATTCCCCTTTGGGATATACATTCTTCTTCCTTTGGCATTGGGTTCTAAAATAGGGCAAACCAAAATATGCTCTCCCAGTATAAACTCATCGGTTCTATAATAGGTTTGAGCATCCAATTGGTCGAATAAAACCAAAGGTTTAATCATAGGCGTTCCTTCGGTTACGTATTGTCGAAAAGTAGTATAAAGATAGGGTAGTAATTTATAGCGTAATTCTACGAACTTACGGGTAATATGGGTTACATTATCATCAAAAGACCAGGGTTCTTGATCGCCGTGATCTCCGGAAGAATGTACTCTGCAAAAGGGATGGAAAATGCCTAACTGTATCCAACGCAAAAACAACTCACCGGTGGGCTGCTCTGCAAAACCACCAATGTCGGTTCCTATAAAACTCATTCCCGAAATTGCCATGCGTTGTATTTGCTGATTGGCAATCCAAAGGTGTTCCCAACTGGCTACATTATCTCCTGTCCAACTGGAGGTATAACGCTGGGTTCCCGAATAGGCAGCCCGCGTGATTACGAAGGGTCTTTTAGGAAATACAAATTGTTTTACCCCTTTATAGGTGGCACGAGCCATTTGCATACCGTAGATATTATGAGCTTTTGCATGGCTACACGGATTACCATCATATTCGTGACGTACATCCAGCGGAAAAGTTTTAGTGGGAACCTCCATTACGGCAGGCTCGTTCATATCGTTCCATACTCCTTTAATTCCGATATCTTCAATGAGTTCTTTGTATAATCCGCTCCACCATTTACGTACTTTGGGATTTGTAAAATCTGGAAAATTACATTCGCCCGGCCATACTTTTCCACGCATTAAGGGACCATCGGCACGTTTACAGAAATAATCATTTTCTAACGCCTCTTTATAGACGGAATAGTCTTTGTCTATTTTAATTCCTGGATCGATAATGGCAACTGTTTTGAAGCCATCATTTTCTAAATCTGAAACCATTTTTTTGGGATCAGGGAAATATTCTTTATTCCACGTAAAGCAGCGCCATCCATCCATATAATCAATGTCTAGATAAATAGCGTCACAAGGAATTTGAAGTTCTCTAAATTTTGAAGCAACTTCTCTTACATTGCTTTCCGGATAATAACTCCATTTGCTTTGGTGGTATCCCAGCGCCCAAAGAGGCGGTAATTCGGGCTTTCCGGTGAGGTCGGTATAACTGGTTACTACTTCATTCATCTCGGGACCATAGAAAAAGTAGTAATTCATTTCGCCTCCTTGCGCCCAGAAACTAGTTACGTTTCGGCGTTCGTGTCCAAAATCGAAAAACGTTCGGAAGGTATTATCAAAGAAAATTCCGTAGGACAACCCATTATGTAACCCAATATAAAAAGGGATGGCTTTGTATAAAGGGTCTCGGTCCTTTCCAAAGGCATATTCATCAGTCACCCAATTTTCCAAACGTTTCCCTTTCAAGTTAAAATGAGTAGGCTTATCGCCCAAGCCGTAGTAACATTCCAGTTTTTGTTCCTGCTTGCTCATTTTTACAATATCACTTCCGTGCTCGTAGCTGTATTCCCAATGAAATCCTATTTCATCTTGATTGATCAAATTTCCTTCCAGATCGTAAATAGTTTTTCGCATATTGGCCTTTTCGATATGCAATACTAACTTTGCTGTGCTAATAATATACCTATCTGCATGTTCGCTGTATTCCAAATGGTTATACCCACGAGCGGCATCACTATCTAAGGCATAGCTAAAATCTTTAGGGAAACTCCCAAAAGTGGTATAGCGAAAACGCAACACACTATCTCTTAGCACAGTAATTTGCAGAATTACTTCATTTTCTGAAGTAATAAGGAAACGATCTTTTTCTTTAGTAAAATGGAGTATTTGGGAAGGAAACTGATTTCCTTTATGTTCTAATTCGGTATTTACAATCATATAAAATGCTTCAGTTTAGCCGGAATAACAAATGAAAATAATTCTGAAGAAAATAAAGGTATGGAATCCGATTATTTCAGAAAAGTAATCAACAACCGAAATCGATTTCGTTAACCACTTATTTAGAATTTACCCTTTTTAAGGCAATCATACCCAAAGGAGGTAAGTTAAATAATGCTGAATATTTACGATATTGCCAATCCATTTTCTCGGCTGTATATTGTTTTTTTACAGCATATTCTGAACCGCCGTATTCTTTTGAGTCACTATTAAAAAGGAGTTTGTACTTGCCTTGGTTGGGCAATCCAATTCTATAGTTTTCTCGCGGAATTGGAGTCATATTACAAATAATAATAACATTGTCTTTTTCCTTTTCGCCTTTTCTAATATAGGCTATTACCGAGTTTTCGGAATCATGGTAATCAATCCACTCAAAGCCTTCATTGCTGAATTGCCTTTCGTACAATGCCGGTTCTTTTTTATACAGGGCATTTAAATCTGAAACTAATTGCTGTACGCCTTTGTGATAGTCATATTGCAATAAATGCCAATCTAAACTCTGCTCGAAATTCCATTCCTCACTTTGTCCAAATTCACCTCCCATAAATAGCAAATTGCCTCCGGGATGGGTTAGCATATAACTGAAAAGCAGTCGTAGATTAGCAAAACGCTGCCATTCGTCTCCTGGCATTCTGTACAATAACGATTTTTTACCGTACACAACTTCATCATGACTTAACGGAAGCATAAAATTTTCGGTAAATGCATAAGTCATGCTGAAGGTTAAATCATTTTGATGATGCTTTCTATAGATAGGTTCTTTTTTAAAATATTCTAATGTATCGTGCATCCAGCCCATCATCCATTTCATTCCAAACCCTAAGCCTCCTAAGAAGGTAGGTTTTGAAACCATGGGAAAACTGGTGGATTCTTCAGCAATGGTTTGTACGCCTTCAAAAGAGGCATACACTTCTTCGTTTAATTCTTTTAAAAAGGAAATGGAATCCAGATTTTCCCTACCGCCAAATCGGTTGGGTTCCCATTCACCGTCGTTTCGGGAGTAATCCAAATACAACATCGAGGCAACGGCATCAACCCTTAAGCCATCTGCGTGGTAATGATCAAGCCAAAAAATAGCATTGCTAATAAGAAAGGCTCGTACTTCATTTCTTCCGTAATTGAAAATAAGGCTCTTCCAGTCTGGGTGGTAACCCTTGCGTCTATCGGGGTGTTCGTAGAGATGGGTGCCATCAAAAAAACCTAATCCGTGGGCGTCTTCCGGAAAGTGGGAGGGAACCCAATCTAAAATAACACCAATGTCATTTTTATGAAGTTCGTCTACCAAAACCATAAAATCTTCCGGTTTTCCAAACCGAGAGGTAGGAGCAAAATAACCTGTAAGTTGGTATCCCCACGAGGGGTCATAAGGATATTCCATAATAGGCATGAACTCTACGTGGGTAAAATTCATTTTCTTGACATAAGCTGTTAGTTCTTTAGAGAGCTCTATGTAGGTGAGTGGCCTATCTTCTTTAATATTTCGCATCCAGGAGCCCAAATGCACTTCATATACCGAAAAGGGTTGGTTTAACTGATTGGTTTTCTTTCTGGTTTCCATCCATTTTTGGTCTTTCCAACTATAATTAGTGTCCCAGATAATGGATGCTGTATTGGGTGGGTGTTCGCAACGACGGGCAAAAGGATCGGCTTTTTCAGTTTTAATATCGCCATGATGCGAATGAATTTTATACTTGTATTTGGTTCCTTTTTCAATATTGGGAATAAATCCTTCCCAAATACCCGAGCCATCCCAGCGTACATGTAATGGGTGTTCACCCTCAATCCAATAATTAAAGTCTCCCACGACGGAAACCGCTTTAGCCGAAGGAGCCCAAACGGCAAAATATACCCCTTTTTGCCCATCTACCGTGGTGAGGTGCGCTCCTAATTTTTCGTACAACCGAAAATGCTTTCCGGCTTTGAAAAGTTGAATATCAAATTCAGAAAAAAAACTATGTGGGAGTACGTTGCTCATAAATGCTAATTAATCTAATTTCATAATAGAAGAAATTCCCTCTAACGGAATTACTGCCCAAAGGGGACGTGCGTTCATTTCATAACCTAACTCGTATACCGCTTTTTCGAGCATGGAATATTTTAATACATAAATACGTTCTTGACTGTAACCAATGTTGATGTTGGCATTTTGTATTTTTTCGGTATAGCTTTCAAGGAAAACGCCAATAAAATAGCGGTATAGTAACTCTCCGGCATAAAATAACTCTTCATCGCTTTGAGGATAATTATCACTATTATTAAAAATGGTGGCATAAATAGCGTAGTGAAAAGAGCGAAATAATCCCGCTACATCTTTTAATGGAGGTTGTTTCACTTTTCGGTCTCGAATAGTGCTCTCCGGCTCTCCTTCAAAGTCCAGAATGTAAAAATCCCCATTTTTCACTAAAATTTGTCCTAAATGGTAATCGCCATGAACCCTTAATCGTTCTCCTTTTAATTTGGTCCAATCAAAATCTAAAAAGCGTTTTCGTATTTCATTTTTTTGTTCCAAAAATTGCTTTGCGAGTGTAAGTGTGAGCCCTTCCAGCTTGTGAATATTGTTTTCAACGGTATTTAATCTGTTTTGAAACTGGTACAGCAATCTGTTCTTTAACCATACTTCGTAATCGCCATTAAAGCGCTCCGGGGTAAAGGCGGTTTCTTCAAATTCAGAGCCTAAGGCAATGTGCATTTCGGCCGTTCTAACTCCTAATTGTCGTAAGTTTTGAAACAAGCTTAATCCGCCCCAGTCAATAATTTCTGGAGGAACATCGCGTATTTTTAAACGTGCAAACATTTCTAGATCGGGAAGTTGCTTTATATTAATATGTTTATCGGATAGGGTCTTAAAGACCTTATCGAGTTTTTTTAGCAAATATTCCCAAGCGTCACCTTCATTGGGTACCAACTCTTGCATGAGTGCAATGGTGGTAATAATGTTTTCGGTATCTTTAATATTGATACTGCCTAGATAGGCAGGCGTATTTTTAAACCCTTTTTTATCGGAAAGGAATCGGGACATTTCATAATCCGGATTTTTGGTAGCATAGATTCTTCGGAAAAATTTAATCACACAGGCATCATTAATGATGACTGAGGTATTACTTTGTTCCATTCCCATAAAACGGGAAGATTTGTATTCTGTTTCTTTGAAATGATCGCCTTTATGATATTGCACCCTTGAAGTGTCATTGGGCTGTGAATTTAAAATGCGTTCAAAAACCAGTTTTCTAAAAGCTTCTAAATGGATGGCATCAATAATATAACCTTCTTGTTTATTAATACTTACTTTTAAAATACGTTCCTCTTTGGCAAAGTTTTCATCGGTAACAAAGGCAATAGGGAGGAAATAATGTTGGTAAAAAGCCTCAACAAAATTAACTTCCAGGATGAGTCCGTAGTAAACTTCTTCATTTTGCTGAATTCTAAAATACTCGGTAAGTTCTATATACTTTAATTTACTAGACTTACCACCGTACCAGCGTTGTTTGGTAATATATTCTTCCAGTACTTCAGAAAGGAACATCTTAATAAAACCGGTATCCTCCATTAACTGTTCCCAAGTAGTATTGAAATTGGAGGGAGATTTCATTTTGGATGTTTCTAGCTTTGCCATTCTTTATTTTTCAATGTTGAAGAGATGAAAGGGGAGTACCGGATGCAATTCTACATAATTCCACTCTTTGTCCCATATATAACTGCTTTGCGTAATTAAATCACGAACTTTTATAGGATGCCCTGCATGAACTCCCATTTCTTGTAAGGGAAGTTGCAACATCCCTTTTTGGGAGTGATAAGGATCTAGATTTACTATGCAAATCACTTCATTTTCATTTTGTTGATCGTATTTGTAATACGCTAAGATTTGGTCGTTATCAATAGAAAGAAATTGAATGTTGTTAGTTTGCTGAAGTGCTTTTTGATTCTTACGGCAATGATTAATTTTAGTAATTAAGGTAGTCAATTTGTTTTCTAAAGCCCAATCCCAATGGCGTATTTGAAATTTCTCCGAATCCAAATATTCTTCTTTTCCGGGGAGGGCGGCACCTTGCATATACTCAAACACAGGACCGTAAATTCCGGTATTGGAAGACAGCGTGGCTGCTAAAAAGTATTTCTGAAGATACACCGATTCCAGATTTCCTTGTAAGGCCCAAGGGTTTATATCGGGTGTATTGGGCCAAAAATTTGGACGGAAAAAGTATTGTTGCTCTGTTTTGGTAAGTTCGTTTACATATTCCATGAGCTCGTACTTATTATTGCGCCAAGTAAAGTAGGTGTAGGATTGTGTGAATCCTTGCTTTGCTAATTGGTGCATAATCTTTGGACGGGTAAATGCTTCGGAAAGAAAGAGCACATTTGGATGTTTTTTCTTTATTTCGGTAATCAACCAACCCCAAAAATAAAAGGGTTTAGTGTGGGGGTTATCTACCCTAAACACCTGTACATCAAATTCTTCAATCCAATACAGCGCAATGGATAATAACTCCTCCCAAAGATTTTTCCAATCTTCGGTTTCAAAATAAATAGGAAGAATGTCTTGGTATTTTTTGGGTGGATTTTCGGCATATTGCACGGTACCATCCGGACGCCATTTAAACCATTGTGGGTGTTTTTTTACCCAGGGATGATCGGGTGCTGCTTGTAACGCAAAATCCATGGCAATTTCAATACCCAGTTCTTTCGCTTTGTTAACCAGCGATTTGAAATCGTCTTCCGAGCCTAAATCCGGATGTAAGCTTTTATGACCTCCGTATTGTGACCCAATACCCCAGCAAGAACCAACATCTCCCTCTTGTGCTGTGGTGGTATTGTTTTTCCCTTTTCTGTTGATCTCTCCTATGGGGTGTACCGGAGGAAAGTAAAGGGTGTCAAACCCCATTTTAGCCACTCTGGGGAGTAGTGTTTCGCAGTCTTTAAATGTACCATGTTGACCTTCCATAGAAGAAGCAGAGCGCGGAAAAAACTCGTACCATGTACTGAACCTAGCTTTTTCTCTATCGCAATAGGCCTGATATATTGGACTTTCGTTGACTAAAAATTTTTCAGGATATTTTGAAAATATTTCATGTAATTCTTGCGAAAAAGCTTCTTTAATAGCCTCGTTATATAACTCTTTTTCAGAAAAGAGAGATTTCAATGAGGTTAGGTATTTTTTTTCAGAAGCCGTACAAACGTTCATTACTTTTTCCAAGTATTCTAATCCCTCTAATAATTCGGAAGTTACTTTTTGTCCGGCATCGATCTTTCGATGAATACCATGTTGCCAGTTAAGTGCATAATCTACCCAGCCTTCTACTTTGTAATGGTAAAAACCTTGTTTTACAACAGTAAACGATGCTTTCCATACATCATTTTCAGAATGCCTTAAGGGGATAGACTCCCAATGTTTAGACTTTTCATGTTTGAAGCAAAGATTTGCAGCAATAACATCATGTCCATCTGCTAAAACACTAGCACTAACAGGAATAATTTCATTGATGACACATTTAATAGGATGGATTCCACCTTCAATTTGAGGATAGACATTTTCAATAAGTACCCTACGTTGGTTATGCATATAGTTGTTAGTTTATGTACTAATTGTTAAATATATAAAACCAACTGCAATTAATTGATTACTTTACAAAATCTTTGTAAACGATAACGTTTTCGAAACTTGATTGCATAAAAAAAGCCCTTTTGAAGAGCTTTTTAGTTTATTAAGAAAGGGATTAGTTTAATTTCCATCATCGCTAGTTTCAATAGCAATAATTGATTTTCCGGTACTGTTTAATGTTTTATCTTGAAGGTTTACGCCTGCCGAATTACTTAAGAGAATGGTAGATATTTCAGCGGTGTTGGTAAAATTATTTTTGGCAATAATAAATTCTTTAATGGTTCTACTTCTTGATAAAGAAATAGGTAAATCTCCTGTAAGTTTGTTTTGAAACACATTAAAAACCTCTAAGTTTTCAAGAAAATTGATAGAGGCTGGAAGTTCTCCGGAAAGTTGGTTGCTACTTAGGTGTAATTGCTTCAGTTGTTTCAAATTTCCTATAGAATTTGGAATGTTTCCTTCAATAGAATTTCCATTTAACGCTAATACTTCCAAATTTGATAAATTACCTAGACTTTCGGGTAGTTTCCCGGTAATTGAATTAAAAGAAAGTTCCAGCACTTTTAATTTTGTAAGTTGATTTAATGAAGAAGGTAATTCGCCTTGTAAGTTATTAAACAACATTCTAATCTCAGTTACATGATTGTCCACAATGGTAACGCCTTCCCACTCTGTTACTGGAGTATCTATAGCCCAACTTAATTTCCACTGATCGCCTTGCGTGGCGTTATATAAATCTTTTAAGGCTTTTAATTCGCTTTCAGGTACTTGCGCGTGCAAGGAAATACTAGCGATAAGTAGGCAAAGAATGGTGTAAAAATTTTTCATCATGCGGGGTTTTAAGAATATTCTTACAAAAGAACAAAACAAATAAAGTATAAAGCCGATTAAAAACAAAATAAATTCGACGAAATGCACTGTTTTTATATTTATTCTATTAAAAAACTTTAAAAAATAGTGGAAACTTATTTTGTACTTTTACGTGTAAATACAAGCTATGATGGAAAATAAATTGGCACTTTTGGATGCTTGCAACAAAATGTGCAGCGGTACACTTATGGAGACTTTAGAAATTGAATTTGTTGATATTTCTGAAAGTGAAGTGGTGGCCAAAATGCCTGTTACTCCCAGAGTGCATCAACCCGACGGAATTCTGCATGGAGGTGCAACACTGGCTTTGGCTGAAAGTGTAGGAAGTGCCGGGGCTTTTCTTTTTTTGAATGACGCAAATATTCAAGTTAGAGGGATAGAAATTTCGGGAAACCACATAAAGGGAGCGAAAGACGGTTTTGTTTTTGCAAAAGCAAAAATGGTGCATAAGGGGAGAACAATTCAATTATGGCATATTGATATTGTTAATGAAAAAGAAGAATTAATCTCTTTTGTAAAACTTACCACCATGTGTATCCGTTAATACTATGATTGACCTAAAAACCATCAAAAAAATTGAGGACCAATTTCAAAAGAACCTTCCATGGGTAGCCTATTGTTTGCCGGATAGTTCTACCCTAACAGTTCTCTTACAAAAAAATAGTAGTGATTATTACCCCGCTGAGTTTTTAGAAAATGCATTTCACTTTTATCCATTTGATGATCAAAATCGCGGATTTTGTATCCCCAACCAAAAGGCAACAATCATACAGCAAAAATATAATCCGGAAGAATTACCTTCTGAAAAAAGTATAATCTCGATTGATTCTGAAGCTAAAATTAGGTATCAACAACTATTTGCCAAAACCCATGCCTTTTTAACTAATCGTAAGGCTGAAAAAATTGTTATTTCCCGAAAGGTTTCATTCAACATAAAAGAACTATCTTTTTCGACTCTACTTGAAAGATTGTGTTTTTTGTATCCACAGGCATTTCGATATGTATGGTATCATCCGGAAACGGGCTTATGGTGCGGTGCTACCCCCGAATTGTTAATGGAAAGCAATGCAGGATACTTTAAAACTATGGCTCTTGCAGGAACCAAAGAAGCAAGCACAAATAATAAAGTGCCTTGGACTGAAAAAGAACGAAATGAACATCAAATTGTGGTGGATGAAATTATTGACAAGTTACAAGCAATTCTTTCAGTTATTAAAGTTTCCAAAACTTATACCGCTACAGCAGGTTCCTTGCTTCATCTTCGTACGGACATAAGCGGACAATTAAAAAAGGGGAAGTCTTCAATAACGTTACTAGCA
>JAWKMR010000008.1:0-20000 GCA_041392125.1 Flavobacteriaceae bacterium
AGAGTGCTTTTCAGGTCCTCGACACCTTTACCTGTTTTAGCAGAAAGCAACAGTAGATTTGGGACTTGAGATTTTAAATTTGTGATTTCATTTTCTGAAAATATATCCATTTTATTGGCAATAATCACTACTGCTTTTTGTGGAAACCTATTTTTTATGGTTTCAATTTCTAAGAGGATTTCTGAAGTATGGGCCAAAAATTTTTGTGCACTAAGCATAAATAGTACAACCTGTGCCTGTTCTATTTTTTGAAAGGTTTTTTGAATCCCTAGTTCTTCAATGGTATCGGTAGTTTCACGAATTCCGGCAGTATCAATAAAACGAAAACCAACCCCGCCAATAGTAATTTCATCTTCAATGGTGTCTCTCGTTGTTCCGGCAATATCACTCACAATAGCGCGTTCTTCATTTAAAAGGGCATTAAGCAATGTAGACTTTCCTACATTGGGTTCTCCCACAATAGCCACAGGGATTCCGTTTTTTAATACATTTCCTGTGGCAAACGAATCTATTAACCGCTTTAAAACTTGAATTATTCTTGAAATAAGTGCTTGAAATTCAGTTCTGTTGGCAAATTCTACATCTTCTTCAGCAAAATCAAGCTCTAGTTCAATTAAAGAAGCGAAGTTGAGCAATTCTTCGCGTAGTTGTTTTATTTCTGAAGAAAAACCACCTCGCATTTGCTGAATAGCTAGTTGATGGGAGGCTTCCGAATCTGAAGCAATTAGATCTGCCACCGCTTCGGCCTGACTCAAATCCATTTTTCCGTTCAAAAAAGCACGTAGGGTAAATTCGCCTGCCTGTGCCATGCGCGCTCCTTTCCGAAGACACAACTGTATAATTTCTTGCTGAATGTAATGACTTCCGTGGCAGGAAAACTCGACCACATCCTCGCCGGTATAACTATTCGGATTTTTGAAAACACTCGCCAGTACTTCATCAATCACTCTATTGTCGTCTTTAATATGCCCTAAATGAATGCTATGCGTTTTCTGCTTTTGTAATACTTTCCCCGAAATCGAGTTAAAAATCCCGGAAGCCAATGGAAGCGCATTCTTTCCGGAAAGCCGAATAACAGCAATGGCCCCGGCTCCTGCAGGTGTGGCTAAGGCTACTATTGTGTCTTGGTGAGTCATGGAAGCAAAAATACAGAAAATAGCTATTTGATGCCATTTATGATAGTACGAAGATAATAATGTAACATTTGTAAATATTTGCAACTAATAGAGTACATCAATCAAAAAAAAATAAAATGGAAACAATACATACCGCAAAAAGAGTTGATACCTCTTTATTAGTGATAACCCATCTTTCACAACTGCTAACCTATATAACCGGTTTTGGCGGATTAATAGTCCCTTTAATTTTATGGCTTACCCAAAAAGATCGCGTGGCAGATATGGATGCTCATGGAAAACAGATTATTAATTTTCAGATAAGTTTAATTTTGTATGTGATTATAGGCATCCCTTCCATACTTTTATTAGGGCTTGGAATTCTCATATTAATCTTTGCGTGTGTTATAAGTTTTGTATTGCCTATTGTGAATGCCGTGAGAGCCAGTAATGGGGAGGCTCCAAGTTACTTTGCTACCTTTCGTTTCATAAAGTAAAAAACCAAATTCATAGGGGGTCTAGTACCTATTTCAACCCAAAATTTTAAGCAGTTTAGTATATTTGCGACATATTTGTGGTATCAATAACTTTTAAAAATATAAACTATGAAATCTTTCAAATTACTTTCTTTTAAAAATCTACTTTTTACACTTACGCTACTTTTTGGTGTCGGTATGTTTGCGCAAACTGGTTCAAAATTGATGGAAGACAAAGGAGTCTTCTCTTTTGAGTCCATGGAAATAGACTATGGTACAATAGAACACAATGCAGATGGTGTTCGAGCCTTTAAATTTACAAATACCGGAAATGCACCTATCATTATTTCCCAAGTAAAAGGAAGCTGTGGATGTACAGTACCTACTAAACCTAATGGGCCTATTATGCCCGGTGAAAGTGCAGAGATAGGAGTAAAGTATGCAACCAATAGAGTAGGGCAGTTTACTAAAACAGTGACAGTAACCTCCAATGCCAGCGAACCTATCATAACCTTAAAAATTAAAGGAAACGTTTTACCTGAAAAAGAAAAAGCCATAGGTACTATTGAGCAATAGAATCGATTGCTACAAATAAAAAAGGGAAGCATTTTGCTTCCCTTTTTTATTATTCGAAATAATTAGTTATTAAGCATCACCGGCATGACAAGCATTGTTACTTGTTCGCCTTCATCGAGTCCATCGATAGGTGTTAAAATTCCGGCACGGTTAGGGAGCGACATTTCCAAGGAAACTTCGTCACTAGTAAGGTTTCCTAACATCTCTGTTAGGAAGCGGGAATTAAACCCTATTTGGATATCATCCCCTTGATAGGAACAAGTTAAGCGCTCATCGGCTTTGTTGCTGTAATCTATATCTTCGGCAGAAACATTTAATTCGGCTCCGGCAATTTTTAAACGGATTTGGTGTGTGGTTTTATTACTGAAAATACTTACACGACGCACACTATTTAAAAATTGATTTCGGTCAATAGTTAGTTTGTTTGGATTTTCCTTCGGAATAACGGCTTCGTAATTTGGATATTTTCCATCGATTAAACGGCAAACCATTTCAGTGTTTTCAAAGATAAATTTGGCGTTACTTTCATTGTATTCAATGGTCACATCTTCTTCACTACCCGATAAAATTCCTTTCAGAAGGTTGAGGGGTTTTTTAGGCATGATAAATTCTGCGGTTTGCGAAGCTTTTACATCACTTCGGGTATATTTTACCAATTTGTGAGCATCGGTAGCTACAAAGGTTAATTCTTCCGTAGAAAACTGAAAAAACACACCGCTCATCACAGGGCGTAAGTCGTCATTTCCCGCTGCAAAAATGGTCTTGCTAATGGCAGTTGCCAAAATATCACCTTGCACTTTTGTGGCACTAGGGTCCTTAAGCTCAATAGCATTGGGGAAATCGGCACCATCGGCATAGGCTAACGCATACTTTCCACTATTGGAACTTATCTCTACTGTATGATTATCTTCAACCGTAAAGGTTAGGGGTTGTTCCGGAAACGTTTTTAAAGTGTCTAAAAGTAACCGTGCAGGGATACATACAGCTCCCTTCTGACTGCTTTCGACATTTAATCTTGAAGTGATGGTCGTTTCCAAATCGGAGGCAGATACTTTTAGGGTATTTTTATCCAGCTGAAACAAAAAGTTATCTAATATAGGGAGGGTGTTATTATTATTAATAATGCCACCAAGTACTTGTAATTGTTTTAATAAATAGGAGCTCGATACAATAAATTTCATGCAATCAATTTTTATTTCAGAATGTATTATTGAAAAGTCTCATTTAGACCTACTACAAATATATCCCAAAAGGCTTGTTTGCTAAAACAAACTTATTAACAACTAGCGTGTGTATTTCCTTTTTCTTAGGTAGGTAAATAAAATTCCGAAGAAGGCCAATAAACCTAACGGTAGCAGTAGATTAAGAAGTTGCCAAGAACTTCTTTTTTCAGCAGTTTTTTGTGGATCGAGAAAGGGAATGGCAATTTTTTTGGTTCGAATGTTTATAAGTCCGCTGTCTTCCAAAAGATAATTTACCGTGTTCAGTAAAAATTCTTTATTTCCGTAGTAGGTATTGGTCCATTTGTCGAAGCCCAATTCCAACGGACGTCCACGATCTAATTGATTTTTTATTACATCGCCATCACTAATTACGACCATTTTAGCAGGGATGCTTTTTACAAAATCTTTTTCCGTCTTAAAGGGTTTTATTCTATTGGCGTAAACCGAAGTAAATTCGCCTTCAAGCAAGACCGCTAAAGGGATCTCGCCTGCATTAAATTGTGAAGGATCGGGGCCTTCGTTCATAATTTTAAGATTCTCCGGTATTTCTTTATTAATATCAATCTCAGCAGGAAGGCCTACTACTTTTGAAATCGGTGAAGTACTCAGTAACACTGTTTTTTTAATAGCATTTGGAAGCGTATCAATTGTGGAAGCATAATCGAATTTTACCGCTTCAATATTCGTAACAATGGGGTGATTATTGGCACTTTGTGATAATGGGCTATACAACCATGGGTATTTGCTGTACTGACTTTCATTTTCTTCTCCGGTTGCTAAAGCAATAGGGGCTGCATAGACATCTTTTACTAAATCGGGATTTATACGAACCCCATATTTAAAGAAAAAATCATTCAGATGTAAGTCTTTTCCAAAAGCAAAAGTAGTCCCGTTTAACGTATCAATTCGTTGTTCTGTGGCATCTACCAGCCAAAGCGATGCGCCTCCATTCATCACAAACTGGTCGAGGGTGTATTTTTCTTCTTCCGTAAAGGGAATTTTAGGTTGTGCCGCAATAAGTAGATCATATTTTTTAAGCTCTGCTAAGGTTCTTTGCGGACTAATGGCTACAGAATCTAAGGTAAATTGTCCAATGTAATAATATTCACCAAGGGTTTTAAGAAAGTCAGCAATATACCGATCTTCCAATTCGGCATTTCCCTTTAACACCGCTACTTTATGCTTTTTTGGGGTGGTAAGTTTGCTGAAGCCATCGGCAAAAGCATATTCCAGATTTTGAATGGAATTATTTACCCTTTCTTCCTGGGTGCTTCCCAACTGATTTTTTAATAAAGGAATGCGAACCGTTTTTTCATTGTAATACGCAAGAGCCCATGGGTACACAATTTCAGAAGTGAGTTTGCCATTTTCTTTAATTTCTACTTGCGCTCCTGTAAGTCCAAATTCGGACATCTGTTGCCTAATTCCGGCAATATCTTCTTCCCCTTCCAAAGGGTTGATAAATTCAAAGATAACTTTGGAGTTGTAGGCCGAAAACTCTTCAAGCAGTTGTTCCGTTTCCTTCTGAAGGCGTTTAAATTCCGCAGGGAGGTTTCCTTTTAGAAAAATATCTACATATATGGGGGAGTTGGCAGTTGCAATGGTATTTTTGGCAGCTTCGGATAGTGTATAACGCTTGTCTTGTGTAAGATCGAAACGTTTGTACATAAATTGTCCCAATACATTAACCATCGCAATGACGGCAAGGGTAATGAATACAATTTTTATTTTCTGTTTGTTTTTAAGCATTACTTTTTTTCAGGTTTAAAAAAGTGAATACTAAAAACAATGCTGTAACACTTAAAAAAAATAAAATATCTCTAGTATCCAGCACCCCCCGCGCTATGCTATTAAAATGAGTTTGCATTCCTAAAAAGGAAACATCTATAGCACTAATTGCGGAAGTAATTCCATCAAAACCATAATACATGAAGAAGCAAAGCAATACCGCAATGATAAATGCTACAATCTGATTTTCAGAAAGGGTAGAAGAAAATATCCCAATGGCACAATAGGCTATGGCCAAAAATAACAGTCCAATATAGGAGCCAAAGGTGCTGCCGAAATCCCAATTACCGGGTGGATTTCCTAGATCTGAAATGGTAAAAACAAACAGTACTGTAGGGATAAGGGCCATACTAATTAATAGTAAAGCCCCAAAAAACTTCCCGAGGATTATTTGTGGTAGCGATATAGGCTTGGTGAGTAATAATTCCAGCGTACCCATTCGTTTTTCTTCACTAAAAGCACGCATGGTGACTGCGGGAATTAGAAAAATAAACACCCAAGGAGCCAATTCGAAAAAAGGAGCCAAATCTGCAAAACCATTATCAAAAATGTTGAAATTTCCTGAAAACACCCATAAAAAAAGCCCGTTAAGTATCAAGAAAACCCCAATAACAAGATAGCCAATAGGGGTGGCAAAAAAACTGTGGAATTCTTTTTTAATGAGTGCTATCATTTAAACGATATGTTTTTCAAAGCATAAACTGTTTTCCACCCCGGCATATTGCCCATAGTTTTCAATTCTTTGATAACTGCATTTTTGATATAACGAAATAGCTTCCGGTTGTCTCACACCTGTTTCCAATACAATACTCCTGTATTGAAGTTCTTTTGCCCAGATTTCTAACTCTTTTAAAAGTGTGGTGGCCACTCCTTTTCCGCGATATTCAGGAAGGGTATACATCCGTTTAATTTCAACCGTTGTTTCAGTAAAAGGTTTAAAAGCACCACAACCCACCGCCCTATTTTCAGCATAACAAATTACTACATTTTGTAAAGTATCAATTTTATTGAATTGATCATAAAATGCATGTTCGTCTCCATCCTCTATGGCTAAATAAGCGTCTAATAATTGTACTAGGCTTACAAAGTCTTTATTTTCGGAAGTAGTTCTAACAAGGTCCATAATTAATTTAATTGATGCAGGGTATCTACACTCCAAGCTTCGGCTTTTTCTTTGAACAAAGGTTTTGTAACGCTCCAAACTTCTTTAAACAAGGTACTGTTTCTGTAATTTTCTAAATCGGTTTCAAGTTTCCAACGACTATAGGTAAAGAAAATATTGGATTGATTTTTATCTTGATATAATTCTAAAAACTGACACCCTTCAAAAGCACGAATCCTTTCTTTAACCTTTTCAAAATTATCTAAAAAAATAGGAATCTTTTCAGGTTCGAAAACCATTTTTACAATTCTTGTAAACATCATTCAAAATTTATGGTAATGGTATCCCAAAATTCCAATCCAAAAAGGGTAGAAGCACTTCCTACGGTTTTAGGATTGCTTTTATAAATAGCCAATTCGAGGTAGTTTGAAGAATTCCAAAGGGCTAATTTCTTTCCATCCTCCTCCCGTTTTTCGGGCGGGAGTTCAAAATTAATCGCATCACTATAGTTTTTATAAATGGTGGAAAAATTAGCGCCTCGCGTTGAAATTTTAAACGAACGCCCTTTCCCCACTTTTTCGAACAATTTTTGGGTGATGTTGCTAATTACATTTCCGTAGTTATCTATGTAGATTACGGTTCCTAAAATTTGATTGTTTTCAACATTCACCACAGGGCGTAATCCTTTTAACTCTTTCAATTCTTCTATAGGTTTACCAATAACTTCCAGGGTTCCGCCTCGAGCAATATGGCAGGCAACCTTAACAAAAACATCCAATACCGGAAAATTAGATTCCACCCGATCGTGAATATTAATTTCAACCACTTTTTCGGGGTTTATTTCCGAAGCCAATAGCGAAATAATCCCGTTGTTAGCGCATACAAAAAAGTGACCGTCCAGCAATACCGCAATATGTTTGTTTTCGGGATTTAACTCACTGTCGATTCCTACAATATGGATAGTGCCCTTTGGAAAACTTTTATAGGCATTTTGAACAATATAAGCAGCCTCGGTAAGATGAAATGGGGAAACCGTATGTGAGATATCAACAATACGCACAGTTTCCAATTCACTGTAAATAGCTCCCTTAACGGCACCTACATAATGATCTTTCTCTCCAAAATCGGTCGTTAAGGTTACAATTGGCATCCTAAAAAATTGTTGATATTTTGTTAAAACAACTCCTGCAAAAATAAGGTACTTTTGTGATTAGAAAAACTATATTTACAATAACTACAAAACCCTCTTTAAATTTTTTTCGCTTTTGAACGAACTTATAGTAGAACTTACTGAAATTAGCCCACGGGATTTCTTTGGAGATCAAAATGCTAACATTGAACTGATAAAAAAATACTTCCCCAAACTTAAAATTGTCGCACGAGGAAATAAAATTACCGCCTATGGCGATGAAGAAATCTTGGAAGAATTTGACGAAAGACTAACCCTTATTTTAGAACATTTTGCCAAATATAACGCTATTGATGAAAATTCCATCGAGCGTGTGCTAACAAGTGATAACAAAGAAGAATATACGGCACCTTTTAATAGCGATCAAGTTTTAGTTCATGGTGTTAACGGAAACCTTATTAAGGCTAAAACTGCCAATCAAAGAAAATTGGTAGATTTAATGGTTAAAAATGATATGGTTTTTGCCGTAGGCCCAGCCGGTACCGGTAAAACCTATACCGGAGTAGCCTTGGCAGTGAAAGCTTTAAAAGAGAAACAAGTTAAACGTATTATTTTAACTCGTCCTGCCGTGGAAGCAGGGGAAAATCTTGGGTTTTTACCGGGCGATTTAAAAGAAAAGTTAGACCCATATATGCAACCGCTTTATGATGCGCTACGCGATATGATTCCCGCTGAAAAGCTTTCCACTTTTATTGAAAACGGAACGATACAAATAGCCCCTTTAGCATTTATGCGCGGAAGAACATTAGATAATGCCTTTGTTATTTTGGACGAAGGTCAAAATACAACGCATGCCCAAATGAAAATGTTTTTAACACGCATGGGTCAAAATGCCAAGTTTATGATTACCGGCGATCCGGGACAAATTGATTTACCCAGAAGAGTTACTTCGGGACTTAAAGAAGCGTTATTAATTTTGAAGGATGTTGATGGAGTTGGGATGGTCTATTTAGACGATAAAGATGTCATCCGCCATCGTTTGGTAAAGAAAGTAATTGCTGCATACGATTCCATTGAAAACAGAAACTAATGAGCAACACCATTACAGATACTAATTTTCAATTTCCTGGCCAAAAAGGCATTTACAAAGGGAAAGTACGTGAAGTATATACCCTGGAAAATGATATTCTAGTGATGATTGCCACCGATCGATTAAGTGCCTTTGATGTCGTCATGCCCAAGGGAATTCCTTATAAAGGACAAATTCTGAATCAAATTGCCACCAAAATGATGAAGGACACCGAAGATTTGGTGCCTAATTGGTTGATGGCCACGCCGGACCCCAATGTTGCGGTAGGGGTCGCTTGCGAACCTTTTAAAGTGGAAATGGTCATTCGAGGCTATTTAAGTGGTCATGCAGCCCGTGAGTACAAGGCTGGAAAACGAAGGCTTTGTGGTGTTGCCATGCCCGATGGAATGATTGAAAATGATAAATTTCCGGAGCCCATTATTACCCCTGCCACGAAAGCTGAAAAAGGAACTCACGATGAGGATATTTCCCGTGAAGATATTTTAAAAAAGCGGATCGTTTCTGAAGAAGACTATCTTCAACTGGAGGATTATACCCGAAAATTATTCCAACGAGGAACAGAAATAGCTGCAAAACGCGGACTTATTTTAGTAGATACCAAATATGAGTTCGGAAAAACCAAAGAAGGAAAAATTGTCTTAATTGACGAAATACACACGCCGGACTCTTCGCGTTATTTTTATGCTGAAGGGTATGCAGATAGGCAACAAAAAGGAGAGGCTCAAAAACAACTTTCCAAAGAATTTGTAAGACAATGGCTCATTGCCAATGGGTTTCAAGGCTTAGAGGGGCAGTCTGTTCCTTTTATGAGTGATGCGTATATTGAAACGGTTTCAGAACGCTATATTGAACTATTTGAAAACATTACCGGAGAAACTTTTGTAAAAGCAGATGTCTCAAATATTCAGGAACGAATTGAAAACAATGTCCTTCAGTATTTAAAATCTCTTTAGTTTCTAGGTTTCAAATTAAAACTATACACATACCCTAAACTCACTTCAGTAAAATCTGCCTGACCCAAATTGGAATTAATATGAGCGGCAATAAAAAGGTTGTTCTTCGGAACTGCATTAGTGCCAAACAGATAGTATTTTAAACCCATTCGGGAAGATATAATTTGCTTTAAATGGTATTTTGTGTCAAACTCACCCAGCACCCAACTTTCAGGAATTTCCCTAGGAGTGTAATCCCAACCTTCATTAATACGCCAATCTATTTTATAAGCAGGTTTGTATATATTGGCGCCAATTTGAAAATCGATACCCACATGATTTAACAAAAACTCTGCATTTATAGAAACTCCTAATGCGGTTGCGTTATACCAAGGGTTCTTTTTAAAATCTTCAAATTCACGTCCTTCTTGCACTAACGATTCATTGTTTTTTATATAGTCGTAATAATGGTCGTAGTAGCGATAGTAAAAGCCCACACCCAGTTTGTAGGTTTTGTTAATTACCTTTCCGTATTCTCCTGCCAAAGTGTAGATAGGCTTTTTATCATTAAATGCCAATGCAAGAACATTAGTACCATAACCAAAACGTAAAGAAGTAAAAGTATATATCGATTTTTCAAAAGTTTTTTCCGTTGTAGCAGCATTTAAATTTTCTTTTTCAGGATATTTAATGTCTGCTGAAACACTCATTAAAAATGAATTCAACCCCTGATTG
Source organism: Flavobacteriaceae bacterium (assembly GCA_041392125.1). Classification (GTDB taxonomy): domain Bacteria; phylum Bacteroidota; class Bacteroidia; order Flavobacteriales; family Flavobacteriaceae; genus Halomarinibacterium. The sequence continues at coordinate 10,167 of JAWKMR010000008.1, forward strand.
GGTAATTTAGTATGCCCGTTGGAGTGATGATAATACCCTATACCCAAACGCCAATCAATTTTTGGGTTTTGTAAAAATTCATAATTGAAACCTGCTCTGAAAGACCAGGAAATATCGGTAGTAATTGCTTGATTATAAAAATTATCTACAGGATCGTATTTTATAGGAAAATAAGAAGCACCCATCCCTGTAATTACCTTCAGTCTTTTACTTTTAAAAATATTAAATTCAATAATTGGCATCACTGAAAAACCATACCCAATTTCTTTGGTATTACCAAAATCGGTTACTCCCAAGGTGATTTCTGTTTTGGGAGCATTCAACCAATATGCCCATTCTTGAGGATTATTGTAATGTTCTTTTCCGAAGCCAACAATAAGTTGTTTTTGAAGACTTCTATCCGGAAAGAAATCATTAGCTTCTGCTGAAATTCCCAACATAAACTCGGGGGTAATCACCTTTCCTGAAGACTTAAAAGACACAGATTCCTGAGAAATTGCAGCAATCGTAGCAAACAAAAATAAAGTAGTTAGTAAGTTTTTCATTCCCTACAAATAAAAAACATTTGTATTGAATTTTAAAATTATAAATTGCAGAAACAAAATTTTAAATTTTGGAGATCCTTCAAACACTTGAATCTATTACCAGTGAAACTGCTTCCATTGCTTGGGGGCTGCCCTTACTAATTATTTTAATTGGGGGAGGGTTGTATCTATTAGTTAGAATTCGATTTTTACCCTTTCGGTATTTATTTCATGCCATAGCTGTATTACGAGGAAAATACGACAATGAGAAGGATGACGGGGAAATAAGTCATTTCCAAGCATTAACTACCGCTTTGTCGGCCACCGTCGGGATGGGAAATATAGCCGGTGTTGCCGTGGCAATTACCATTGGTGGTCCGGGCGCAATTTTTTGGATGTGGGTAAGTGCAGTGATTGGTATGTCTACCAAGTTTTTTACTGCAACCTTGGCAATTTTATACCGAGGGAAAGATAGCGAAGGAAAGATACAGGGAGGCCCTATGTATTTTATTATGGAAGGATTAGGAAAAAAATGGAAGCCTTTAGCGGTTTTATTTAGTATTTCCGGATTGGTTGGAGCATTACCCGTTTTTAATGTAAATCAGTTAACCCAAGCTATCGATGATATCTTGTTAAAACCAATGGGATGGTCATTAGGATTTCAATCAAATTTGGCAATTGGCATTATTTTAGCCATAATTACCGGGTTTGTTATTTTGGGTGGCCTTTCTCGAATTAGCAAGACTGCGGAAAAACTGGTGCCTACCATGGTCGTTTTGTATTTCGGGCTGGTTTTGGTGATTTTAGCATTGAATATAGAAGTTGTCCCATATTATCTAAAACTCATTTTCACGGAGGCCTTTTCGGCTTCTTTGTTTAAGGGAGATACTTTTTTAGGTGGCGTTTTGGGCGGATTGATTCTCTTGGGAATTCGTCGTGGGGCCTTTTCCAACGAAGCCGGAATAGGGACTGCTCCCATGGCTCATGGCGCTGCAAAAACAAATGAACCCATTCGTGAAGGGTTAGTAGCTATGCTGGGTCCAGCAATTGATACCTTGGTTATTTGTACCTTAACTGCGTTGGCAATTTTGGTGACGGGCGTATGGCAAACCAGCGACAGCGATGGGGTTTCTTTAACTGCTACAGCCTTCAAAAACACGATTCCGTATGTTGGAGAATACGCCTTATTAGTGTGTATCCTTATATTTAGTATTTCCTCTTTGTTTTCCTATTCGTATTACGGAACAAAATGTATGTCGTTTCTTTTTGGGGCTGAAAAAAAACATATTTATAACTATTTCTATATCGCAAGTATTTTAATAGGAGCTACAACAACGCTTCAAACCATGCTAAATTTAATCGACACATTTTTCGCATTGATGGCCATTCCCACCATGACTGCAACTATTATTTTAGCCCCTAAAGTGATTACTGAAGCAAAAAAATATTTCAATACGCTTAGAGAAAACTAATTGCTTTTTTGAATTAGGGAATCCAATTGTTGTGTGAAGATTTTTGCTCCTTTGGGATTAATGTGACTTTGATTCCAGAAATGTTCCAGTGAGAAGTGTAGTGTGTCTTCTTCAGAAAGCAAGAATTTTATATTTGGATAGTTATATTTAATTTCTTCAAAAATACGGTCTCTTCTATTTAAAATTTCAGAATTCCTTCTTTTTAAATAGGTGTTATACATAGGAGGGGAGCAAATAACCACCTGTTTTTGTTGCGCTTCCAACGTGTCTAGGAGTTCGAAAAACATTTTTGTATTCTCTTTGAAAAGCTTCAAATTAGGCTCTGTATTAATTTTGAAGCGAGGCATCCTGTCAATTTTCTCTTTATTGAAGTTCAATTTTGCAAATTGTTGGTAGCCGTCCGTTTCGTTAAAACCATATTCATTAATCTTTGGAATGTTACTTTTTTTAATATAATATTGGTCTATCATTTTCCAAAAAAATTTCGTGTTAGAAAGATATAGTAGTTGGTCTTTAAAATAGGCAGTTCTTTCAAAACAATTAACATGGTAATAATGATAATAGAGACTGTTTTTCCAAAAATCCTTACCGTTATGAGGCATCTCAAAATGGCTATAAGATACTTCCAAAACCACAGTTTTAAGATTTGGGAATTGTGCTTGTAGCTGCTTATATAATTTGAAATCGGTATCGTGGTGTTGATCTCCGGAGGCCAAATTGAGAGTAGGGGAATGCATCCATTCCGGGTTAACTGCATTCATTAATTGAGAAGAACCTAATACCAGAGTTTCTATCTTTTTTCCATCTTTAGCAATAATTTCTTTATTTACTGCAAATGCTGAAGGAATTTTTTGTGTTAACCATTCGGCTACAGCATACATTCCAACCACCGGGATGAAAAATAAAAGACAGTATGTAATAAACTTACGTTGCATTAAAACTGAAAATAGATAAATGCCTCTTTGGGTTCGGCATATTGAATAATTATAAAAATGAATAAGTAATATATCGCCCAACGAACAGGCTTAGGAGCCCAATCTTCAAAATGTTGCAATGGAAAATCTTTTTTTCTGAAAAGAAGTTCAGCAAAAATCATAAAAACTAAATAACCTAATTTTAACCCAATTAATGAATTAAAAGCACCCTCGGTTGTAAAACGGAATATTCTATTAAAAATAATACTAACTTGATCTAAATTTTGTGCTCTAAATATTAATGAAAATAGTGTGTAAATAGCTGTTATATAAAACCATGAAATGATTTTTGGAGCATTAAAAAATTTAGTTTCAAGAGTGGTTTTTTTTGAAAAAATAGGAAGTCGTTCAAAGACCATAAAAATGCCATTAAAAAACCCAAAAATTAAAAAAGTCCAGTTAGCGCCGTGCCAGAACCCTACCATTGTCATGGTCAATACCACCCCCAAAGCATTGATTAATGGATTTTTTTTAAATGAAGAGACAAATGGAATGTAACAATATTCTGTAAACCACCTTGTGAGAGTAATGTGCCACCGTTGCCAAAAATCAGAAATACTGGTCGCTAAATAGGGTAAGTTAAAGTTTTTACTTAGTTTAAAACCAAAAAGTTTTGCAGTACCTATCGCAACATCAGTATACCCGGAAAAGTCACAATACAATTGAAAGAAAAATAAGGTTCCTGAAAAAAGAAGTGTAACAAAATGATAGTTTTCCGGTGCCAGATACACCATATCTACAGCAAGGCCTAATTTTTCGGCTACAATAATTTTTTTGAACAGTCCCCATAAAATTTGGCGTAATCCTTCTTTTGAATTTTGTAAATCGAATCCTCGTTTTTTAGCAAATTGCGGAAGTAAATCTTTTGCTTTTTCGATAGGGCCGGCAACTAACTGAGGAAAGAAACTCACAAAACAGAGAAAGTGTAATAGGTTTTTGGTAGGCTTTATCTTTTTCTGATAAACATCAATGGTATAACTCATGGTTTGGAATGTGTAAAAACTCAATCCAACGGGAATGGCAATATTCCAAAAATTATAGTTGGTAGTATGCTCAATCTGAAATAACGATTCGAAACTTTCAATAAAGAAATTAAAGTATTTAAATGTAAAAAGCACTCCAAGGTTCCAAAAAATACTAACCCACAGGATTGTTTTTTTCTTAACATCAGTATTGAATTTTTCAATATAAATACCTGCAAAATAGTCGATTAAAGAGCTGGAAATAAGCAAGCCCAAAAAGCGCCAATCCCAAAAGGCATAGAAGAAATAACTAGATAATAATAAAAAAATATTTTGAAGCTTCACTCGATTAGCCCCAATAACCCAATAAATACAATATGCTATAACTAAAAAGAAGCCAAAATCGAAAGAGTTAAATAGCATTTATAGATCGGTTACTATTAATTTCAAAATCATTTTAGTTAATTAAAATAACTAAACGTTTCTCCATCTTTAATTACAAGTAGTGTTTCATAGATAAGCTTAATCACATTTTCCACATCGTTTCTATGTACCATTTCGACAGTAGTATGCATATAGCGTAAGGGTAATGAAATAAGGGCACTAGCAACACCGCCATTACTGTAGGCAAAGGCATCGGTATCGGTTCCAGTGGCTCTGGAGAGTGCAGATCTTTGAAATGGAATTTTATTTTTTTCGGCTGTAGTTACAATTAAGTCTCTTAGTTTTTGTTGTACTGCCGGTGCATAAGCAATAACGGGTCCTTCACCAATTTTTGCAAGCCCTTGTTTCTTTTGGTCTATCATAGGGGTAGTGGTGTCATGGGTGACATCGGTTACAATAGCCACATTGGGTTTAATACGTTGGGTTATCATTTCGGCCCCACGTAGCCCTATCTCTTCTTGAACCGAATTCGTAATATAAAGTCCAAAAGGCAATTTCTTTTTATTTTCATGAAGAAGGCGAGCTACTTCAGCAATCATAAAGCCTCCCATTCTGTTATCTAAAGCACGGCATACAAATTTGTCTTTATTTAGGATATGAAATTCATCCGGATAGGTGATAACACAACTGCATGAACCCCCATTTTTCAACTTCTTTTTTATCTTTTGCACCAATATCAATAAAAATGTTGTCAGGTTTTGGTGGTTCTTCTTTTGCCAAAGATCTGGTATGAATGGCAGGCCATCGAAAACCCCTTTTACAACCGTTTTTGGTATGTATATTTACCACCTTCGATGGGGCTATTTGATGATCGCTCCCGCCATTTCTAATCCCACATAGATAAGCCCATTGTCACCATCATAATTTACGTACCACGATATTTCATCAACATGACCTTCAATAACTATTCGGTATTTAGCTTTAGGGTTAATAACAGCTACTGCTGTACCATAAGCCGTAATAAATTCATCTACATAAGGTTTTAGGTAGTCCATCCATAGTTTTTTAGCCATCCCATTCATAGCCAGTAGGAGAAGCATTGTTAAGATATTTTTCTAAAAAAGCAAGTGATTTTTTGTTCAGAATTGATGCTGCCATGAGTAATTTTTTGATTTCCTTCAAAATCGAATTAATTAATAATCGAGCCAAGGCATTTTGCTTAATTTTGGAACGATTTTGGAAACTACTTTTTAAAAAATCATTGAAATTGAAATCAATCTCGTTCAGCATTCTGTTACTTTATTCCTGTTTTGCGCTAGCGCAGAATCCGTATACTGAAATCAAGACTGATTCTTCAGAAAGTTTATTATTACATTGTGGAAAGACACCATTCCCAGAGAGTATATTGATCTTGAGGAAGTAGTTTTTTACTTAATAAGTTGAAATTTAATTCCAAGGAAGATGAAAACGATACCTAATATTACGACGGAAAACCCGAAAGGTCTACCCTTTTTACGCAAGGAAATTGGCTTCCGAGCGACTAACCGTTATGACCGAAGGTTGAATACCCTTACCACTAAGAGGGATAAAGCGTTATACCAAGCGTATTCAAATATATTGAAGAAGAATTTTCTGAAGAATTAAAAAAGCTCACGTACTGAAGGTCAAATTTTGGTTAAGCTCATCCACAGGCAAACAGGGAGAACAGCTTTTGAATTAGTTAAGGAATTGCGAACGGGCTGGCGTGCCTTTTGGTATAATACAACAGCGAGTATGTTCGATATTTCTTTGAAAGAGGAATATGCACCTTTTGAAGTAAAAGAAGACTACTGTAGTAGAGGAGTATTCTTGAACGCTCCTTTCAATCGGGTCTTTTAGTACGACAAAAACCAGCTTTTGAAATTGATTATTTAGAATTGACCTCTCATTGGAATAAAACTTCAAAATAAAGTTTTCCAGTTTAAAAAAAACTGTTATTTTAGTAGTTCGCCTTTTTAAAAATTTATGCCAACTTTCAAATTTTCAGCAGTTTAAAAATTGTTAATAAAAAAGCTGTTATTTTTTTAGAAATTGTTTTGGTGAATTGAAAAAAGCGATTGTATATTTGCACCCGCAAAAAGGATGAGTGAATAAGAATCACGAGTTTCCCAGTAGCGTTAGGAATAAATAAAGAGTTCATTGATATATTGAAATTGACAGCGTAGGAATATGATCTTTCGGGATTGTATTTCAGACGAAATTAAAACTAGACTAAGTAGAGAACCTGAGATAAATTTGAGGGCTTTTTGTTGTGATTTGAGAATATTTAAGAATCAACGATGAAGAGTTTGATCCTGGCTCAGGATGAACGCTGGCAACGGGCTTCGCACATGCAAGTCGAGGGCAGCGTCTTCCGGATGGTGGCGACCGGCGCACAGACATCGCGCGTATACAATCTACCTCTTACTATGGAATAGCAGGGAAACTTGGATTAACGCCATATAGTACATATTTACGGCATCGTTTATATGTTAAAGGTTATTAAGAGATGAGTATGCGTCCTATTAGCTTGTTGGTGTGGTAACGGCGCACCAAGGCTACGATAGGTAGGGGCCCTGAGAGGGGGATCCCCCACACTGGTACTGAGACACGGACCAGACTCCTACGGGAGGCAGCAGTGAGGAATATTGGACAATGGGCGAGAGCCTGATCCAGCCATGCGCGTGCAGGAAGACTGCCCTATGGGTTGTAAACTGCTTTTTGTACGGGAAGAAACACTCCCTCGTGAGGGAGCTTGACAGTACCGTAAGAATAAGCATCGGCTAACTCCGTGCCAGCAGCCGCGGTAATACGGAGGATGCAAGCGTTATCCGGAATCATTGGGTTTAAAGGTCCGTAGGCGGATGATTAAGTCAGGGGTGAAAGTCTGCAGCTCAACTGTAGGACTGCCCTTGATACTGGTTATCTTGAATCGTTGTGAAGTGGCTAGAATATGAGTGGCGGTGAAATGCATAGATATTACATAGAATACCGATTGCGAAGGCAGGTCACTAACAACGTATTGACGCTACTGGTTAGCGTGGGGGCGAACAGGATTAGATACCCTGGTAGTCCACGCCGTAAACGATGGATACTAGCTGTCCGACCTTCGGGTTGGGTGGCTAAGCGAAAGTGATAAGTATCCCACCTGGGAAGTACGTTCGCAAGAATGAGCTCAAAGGAATTGACGGGGGCCCGCACAAGCGGTGGAGCCTGTGGTTTTAATTCGATGATGCGCGAGGAACCTTACCAGGGCTTAAATGTAGTCTGACGTACTTGGAAACAGGTATTTCTTCGGACAGATTACAAGGTGCTGCATGGTTGTCGTCAGCTCGTGCCGTGAGGTGTCAGGTTAAGTCCTATAACGAGCGCAACCCTGCCGTTAGTTGCCAGCATGTAAAGATGGGAACTCTAACGGGACTGCCGGTGCAAACCGTGAGGAAGGTGGGGATGACGTCAAATCATCACGGCCCTTACGTCCTGGGCCCCACGTGCTACAATGGCCGGTACAGAGGGCAGCCACACCGTAAAGGTGGAGCGAATCATAAAACCGGTCTCAGTTCGGATTGGGGTCTGCAACTCGACCCCATGGAAGCTGGAGATGTCGCTAGTAATCCCGGATATCAGCCATGGAAGTCGGTGAATACGTTCCGGGCCTTGTACACACCGCCCGTCAAGCCATGGAAGTCGGGGTACCTGAAGTCAGTGACCGCAAGGAGCTGCCTAGGGTAAAACCGATAACTGGGGCTAAGTCGTAACAAGGTAGCCGTACCGGAAGGTGCGGCTGGAACACCTCCTTTCTAGAGAAGTTACGCAAGAGGTCTGAAGAGATCTATAATTTTTCTGCTTGGTCTAGCTGTCAATTTTAAATTTTAGTCTAAAGCATTGGAGTCAGTATATCAAAACTGATGACTGATTGCGAATACTGAAGACTGCTCAAGTCTCATAGCTCAGCTGGTTAGAGCGCTACACTGATAATGTAAGAGGTCGGCAGTTCGAGTCTGCCTATGAGACTACAAATTTAGGATTAAGGATTTATGAATATAGATTTTTGATTTTAAAACGTTCATTAAAAAAATAGAAAAGAGATTTTTTAGAAGTTGAGAGAGTTCAACAATCGTTAATCGTACTTCAACAATCTGAAATCGATTACGGGGAATTAGCTCAGCTGGCTAGAGCGCCTGCCTTGCACGCAGGAGGTCAAGGGTTCGACTCCCTTATTCTCCACCAGGCGATGCCTTGCGATAATAAATATTATCACAGAGGTATTGCAGAATGGTCGCTGATAGTATTTATCGGTGGCGATTCGCCACAGTTCATTGACATATTGGAAAAAGAAATACGAGAAAAGCAATTTTTTCAGTTAAAGACTTTTTTAAAAGTTTTTAGCTATAATGTAAACTCATTAAAAGAGCAAAAAAGTACAATAAGCAAATTAAGAGCGCATGGGGAATGCCTAGGCTCTCAGAGGCGAAGAAGGACGTGATAAGCTGCGATAAGCTGCGGGGATTGGCACATACGAATTGATCCGCAGATTTCCGAATGGGGCAACCCAGCTATTTGAAGAATAGTTATCCGCAAGGAGGCGAACCCGGGGAACTGAAACATCTAAGTACCCGGAGGAAGAGAAAACAAAAGTGATTTCGTTAGTAGTGGCGAGCGAACGCGAAATAGCCCAAACCAATGTTGTTACGGCAATGTTGGGGTTGTAGGACTGCGTCATTGAATGCACGATGAACTAGAACACGTTGGAAAGCGTGGCCAAAGACGGTGATAGCCCGGTATAGGTAAAGAATGTTATTCATAGCAGTATCCTGAGTAGTGCGGGGCACGTGAAACCCTGTATGAATCCGGCGGGACCATCCGCCAAGGCTAAATACTCTGAGAGACCGATAGTGAACCAGTACCGTGAAAGGTGAAAGAAGAACCCCGAACAGGGGAGTGAAATAGAACCTGAAACCATGCGCTTACAAGCGGTCGGAGCCCCATTGGGGTGACGGCGTGCCTTTTGCATAATGAGCCTACGAGTTACTGTTGCCAGCAAGGTTAAGGTCTTTAGGACCGGAGCCGTAGCGAAAGCGAGTCTGAATAGGGCGCCATAGTTGGTAGTAGTAGGCGAAACCTGTGATCTACCCTTGGGCAGGGTGAAGCTGTGGTAACACACAGTGGAGGCCCAGACGTTGACGTTGAAAAGTCTTGGGATGACCTGAGGGTAGGGGTGAAAGGCCAATCAAACTCGGAAATAGCTCGTACTCCCCGAAATGCATTTAGGTGCAGCGTCGGCATATAGTTTTATAGAGGTAGAGCTACTGATTGGATGCGGGGGCTTCACCGCCTACCAATTCCTGACAAACTCCGAATGCTATAAAATGATGCACAGCAGTGAGGGCATGGGTGCTAAGGTCCATGTCCGAGAGGGAAAGAACTTGAACCATCAGCTAAGGTCCCAAAATATGCTAAGTTGAAACAAACGCGGTTGGACTGCACAGACAGCTAGGAT
>JAWKMR010000008.1:22500-170819 GCA_041392125.1 Flavobacteriaceae bacterium
CTTTTCTTGGAGTAGGAGGCTTGTTTTATACACTAGGCACTATATTTTATGCTAATGAAAAAATTCCATACAATCATGCAATATGGCATGGCTTTGTTTTGGCAGGAAGCATTTTTCATTTCTTTTTTATATTTCTAGATGTAATTTAGAGCAAATATGCCAATAAAACTCCTACTAAAATAGTACTAAGTTTTAATAGATTAAACTTATGGTCTTTACTACTTTCAAAAAGAATGGTGGTAGATACATGTAAAAAAACACCAATAGCAATTGCATTTATTTCCGTGGCAAAGGGCTTTAAGAAATATACTTCTTCAGATAAAAAGCTTCCTAGCGGAGTCATTAAAGCAAATAAAGTTAAAAACAAAAGTGTTACTTTTTTTGAATATCCTGTTGAAATAAAGTAGGCTGATAATATCACAGCTATCGGAATTTTATGAATTATAACTCCCAAAAGCATATCGTTATTTTCTGTAATTGGAAAACCTTCAATAATTGAATGAATAGATAAACCTAAAAATAACAACCATGGAAACTGAAGGGTATTTGCATGAATATGAACATGACCATGTTCAGCCCCTTTAGTGATAAAATCTAAAATAATTTGAAGCAAAATCCCAAGCATGATTAACAAACCAATATTGTTTTCTTGTTCTAAAAATACTTCAGGTAGTAATTCAAATAAGGTAATGGAAAGTAAAAATGCGCCGCTAAAAGAAAGCAAATATTGTTCAATTCCCATTTTTTTATTCAAAATAAATAGGGAAATTATATAGCCTATAACAATTGCTACTAAAGGAAAAATATAAACCATGTTTATTTAATGGAAATACCCCACTAAAATAGGCTATTTTTGCAAAGTCATTGATACGATTTCATGGAAAAAAAATTTCAAATGGTGGCCAAGACCTTGTTTGGTTTGGAAGATTTATTGGCTCATGAACTTTATGAACTAGGTGCCTCTGCCGTAGAAAAAGGTATTAGAAGCGTTTCCTTTGAAGGGGATACAGGATTTATGTATAAAGCAAATCTTTGCTGCAGGACGGCAATTAAAATTTTAAAGCCTATTGCTTACTTTAATGTTTTTTCTGAGGAAGATATTTATAAAAAGGTATATGAAATTCCTTGGGAGAAGTTTATGAGCAGTGATGGTTCTCTTGCTGTTAATGCTACTGTTTTTTCAGAAGTTTTTACGCATTCTCAATACATTGCCTTAAAAACAAAAGATGCTATTGTGGATCGATTTCGAGATAGAGAAGGAGTGCGTCCGGATGTTGATTTGGAGCATCCTACACTTCGGATTAATATTCATATTGATAGAAATATTTGCACGGTTTCTCTGGATAGTTCCGGAGAATCGTTGCATAAAAGGGGATATAAAGTAAGTTCTGCATTGGCACCTATTAATGAAGTATTGGCTTCCGGGATTTTGATGCTTTCTGGATGGAAGGGGCAGTGCGATTTTTTGGATCCTATGTGCGGAAGTGGTACTTTTTTAACAGAAGCAGCCATGATTGCGTGTAATATCCCGGCTAATTTGAATAGAGATGAATTTGGTTTTGAAACTTGGCCGGATTTTGATTCAGATTTATACGAAGTTATTGAAAACGCAGCTTTAAAGAGAATTAAAGATTTTCGATATAAGATATTTGGATTCGATATAGACGATATCTCACTTAAAAAGGCCAAAGAAAATGTGAAAAATGCCAATCTCCAGGATTTTATTGAAATTAAAAAGCAAAATTTCTTTGAATCTCAAAAAGAAAATGAGGATTACCTCTACTTGGTTTTTAACCCACCGTATGATGAGCGACTTTCTGTAAAAAACATCGCAGAATTTTATGGAAACATAGGAAACACCCTAAAGCACGGCTATCCGGGATCACAGGCCTGGATGATTACCAGCAACATGGAAGCTTTAAAAAATGTAGGTTTGCGACCTTCTCAAAAAATAAAATTATTTAATGGGAAGTTGGAAGCCAAATTGGTGAAATATGAAATGTATTCTGGAAGTAAAAAGGCAAGTAAACAATAAACTATCGCTTTACTATTGGGATTAAATACGATAAGCTATATCCATATCCCACCCCAAATTCACTAAAATCGTAGGTGCGGTTAAATCCAGGAACAATTAAGTTATCAAAATTATCGGGTGTTTTATTACTCACCATCCGTTTTACTTGCACATTAATACCGACGTAAAGATTAGTAAAGACTTCGGTTTTAACTCCTAAAATGAATTCTACCCAACTGGCATTCAAATTGTTGAACTCTAAAGGTTCGGTTCTTATTTCTGTTGGAAAGATAGTATTCGTAGTGTAAATAGGGTAACGGGTTAATTCTTCAGAAAACGTGGCAAATCCGTATCTTAATCCAGCCGTAATGGCATTATTCATTCCCACCCAATTATTATATGCGTTGTAATCTGCTCCTATTTTGAAGTAACTACCCGAAATAGTCGCCTTCAAATTATCTTCATCCCAATCACGAGTTTCATTGCCTATTTCTGCAGCAGCATAGAATTTTTTATAAAAACGTAAGTCTCCCACTATTTCAAAGCCGGAATAGCCTTTTTCAAAGGCAGTTCGGGCAAGTTTTGAAATATCCCCTCCAATTCGCAATCCGTATTTTTGCTTTTGAACTTGAATTGAGTCGGATACAGTTTCAGTAGATTCTTGTGCTTTCATTGCTAGTGAAGCACAAAAAATACTAATGGTAAATAGTAAGGTGTACTTCATTGTCATTATTAATTGTAGTTTGCTGTATTTCAGTATTTAAAATCCAATTACCATTTAAAGCTTCCTCTTCCACAGCGACAAAAAAGTCGTTGTAATTCATTTTAAAACCACAAGCTCTATTTATATAAACTTCTTGTCTTGAATAATTAAAAGAGATGGTGTCAAAGTTATTTTCAGTGTCGCTTGTACTGTTCAATTCAAAAAGAAAAGATGAAATGTCTGCTTCAGTATCTAATGGAATGGAGACAATAGTATCATTTACGGCAGTTGCAGTTACTTGAGTACTATCTACGTTGTTTACATAAATAAGCAAATCTTTCACCGCTTTTGTAGATTCTCTATCTGCATTGTCTCGAAACTCAATCACTAAAAGTGGCGTGGTGGCAGTATCTTCCGGGCAAATATCATCTCTTGTACAGCCGAAAAAGGCTAGTACTAATAAAAAAGCGAAAATTGAAATTCTTATCATTACTTCATCCTTTTTTCCAAAAGTACAACATTTTCTACGTGATGTGTTTGTGGAAACATATCTACGGGCTGCACTTTAGTAACTTTATAAAAAGAATCCATTAAGCTTAAGTCTCTTGCTTGGGTAGCGCTGTTACAGCTTACATACACAATTCGAGATGGAGAAAGTTTAATGAGTTGCTCTACCACATCTTTATGCATTCCATCTCTTGGCGGATCCGTGATAACTACGTCTGGTTTACCGTGAGTAGCAATAAATTGATCGTTAAAGACCTTTTTCATGTCCCCCACATGAAAACTAACGTTTTCAATGTTATTTAATCTTGCGTTTTCTTTAGCGGCATCAATAGCATCGGGAACGGCTTCAATTCCTACTACTTTTTTTGCTTTTTGTGAAACAAACTGTGCTATTGTTCCGGTGCCGGTGTATAAGTCGTATACTAGTTCATTTCCGGTTAAGCCTGCAAAATTGCGTGTAATTTTATAAAGTTCATAGGCTTGCTCACTATTTGTTTGATAGAAAGACTTCGCATTAATTTTGAAACGTAAACCTTCCATCTCTTCAAAAATATGATCTCTTCCGAAGTAACAAATCACTTCTTGGTCATAAAGTGTATCATTTGGTTTTGAGTTAATAACATATAGTAAAGAGGTTATTTCGGCAAATTCTTCTGAAATAGCGGTTAGTAAAGCTTCTCTTTTTTCTTTATCTTCATAATAAAACTGTAACAAAACCATGACCTCGCCAATAGAGCTATTTCGAATCATGAGTGTGCGTAAAAACCCTTCTTGACTTCTGGTATTGAAGAAAGAGAGCGATAGTTCTTCAGCTTTCTTTTTGACAAAACCTCTAATACTATTACTGGGATCGGCTTGTAAATAACATTTGTTAAGGTCTAATATTTTATCCCACATTCCAGGAATATGGAATCCTAGTGCATTTCTATTTTTTATCGTTTGGTGGCTTTCAATTTGTTGTTTTGTGAGCCATTTACTATCACTAAACGAAAATTCCATTTTATTTCGATAAAAATATTCTGAAGAAGAACCAAGAATAGGATTTAAGCTGGGTAGTTCAATTTTTCCGAGACGTTTTAAATTATTTTCAACTTCATTTTGTTTGTAATATAACTGATGCTCGTAGCCTAAGTTTTGCCATTTACATCCGCCACAAACACCAAAATGTTCACAAACAGGAGTTGTTCTTTTTTCAGAATATTTTAAAAAGGAAACAGCAGTTCCCTCATAATATCCACTCCGTTGCTTTGTAGTTTGAATCGTTGCAATATCTCCGGGAACAGTATTATTAATAAAAACAACTTTGCCATCTGGAGCTTTAGCAACGGCTTTGCCTTTTGCTCCTGCATCAATTACTTCTATATTTTCAAATACTTTCCTTGTGTTTTTACGTCCCATAGGCGCAAAAGTAAGGTCTTTCTGTAAAAAATATGTACAAAATTTAGTAATTTGCACCCAAGGATGATTTCTCTCCTCCGCTGAATTTTCGACTCTCGAAAAAATAAAGGTATAGCAGGAATTTTTTAGTACAAACTTTTTAAAAATTTATGTTATGGCAGTTTTAGAACAAACGTCGTCTCAAAAAGCAATTGATTTAGAAAACCACTATGGGGCTCACAATTATCACCCATTGCCTGTAGTACTTTCAAAGGGTGAAGGGGTTTTTGTATGGGATGTTGAAGGTAAAAAGTATTACGATTTTCTTTCAGCATATTCTGCGGTAAATCAGGGTCATTGTCATCCAAAAATTATTGATGCATTAACACAACAAGCTAAAAAGTTAACCCTTACTTCGCGTGCTTTTTATAATGATATGTTAGGGAAGTATGAACAATTTGCTTCAGAATACTTTGGTTTTGATAAGCTTTTGCCTATGAATACAGGTGCCGAAGCTGTTGAAACAGCTTTGAAAATTTGTCGCCGATGGGCTTACGAAGTAAAAGGAATTTCAGAAAACGATGCGCAAGTCATTGTTTGTAAAAACAATTTTCACGGAAGAACAACAACCATCATCTCTTTTTCTAATGATCCTGTGGCGCGTAAAAACTTTGGGCCATACACTCAAGGATTTATAAAAATTGAATACGATAATCTTCAAGCTTTAGAGGAAGCCTTACAATCTAACCCAAATGTAGCTGGTTTTTTAGTTGAACCTATTCAGGGAGAGGCGGGAGTTTATGTACCTTCAGAAGGGTATTTAGAAACTGCAAAAGCTTTGTGTGAAAAATACAATGTTCTTTTTATTGCAGATGAAGTTCAAACCGGAATTGCACGGACAGGGAAACTACTTGCAATAGATCATGAAAACGTAACGCCTGACATTTTGATTTTAGGGAAAGCACTAAGTGGGGGAGTGTATCCGGTTTCTGCAGTGCTAGCAAATGATGCGATTATGAATGTTATTACTCCGGGGTCTCATGGTTCTACCTTTGGAGGGAATCCTATTGCTGCTGCAGTAGCTATTGCTGCATTGGACGTTGTTAAAGAAGAACAATTGGCTCAAAATGCGGATAGACTTGGGGTAATTTTCAGAAGGGAATTAACTAACTATATAGAAACAAGTTCTATCGCTACTTTAGTGAGAGGAAAAGGGCTATTAAATGCAATTGTTATTAATGATTCAGAGGAAAGTGACACCGCCTGGAATATCTGTTTACGGTTAAGAGATAATGGACTATTGGCGAAGCCTACTCACGGAAATATTATTCGGTTTGCACCACCGCTGGTTATGAATGAAGAACAATTGATGGATTGTGTTTCTATTATTATAAAAACATTGAAAGAGTTTGAGAAATAAAGCGATAAAATAAATAAAAAAAGCGACGCCAAATGGGTCGCTTTTTTTATTAGCGAATGGAAAAGGTTACATTCCGTACTTTTCAAGCATTTCTTGTTGCATATTCATAATTCCGTCTGATCCAAGTGTTGCAAATAACCAAACCGTGTATATTAAATAAATGACATTAAGAGCGATCCCAATATAGGCAAGTATCTTTCCGGTTTTAACATTTTGAAAGCCACTATATTGTTCTGGATTTTCCATGTAGGTCTGTGTTGCTTTCTTAGCCATTACAATTGCAATGATACCAAATATTAAGCCTAGCACACCATAGCAACAGCAAGTTACAATTGAAATGATACCAAACACTAGTATTAGTGTAGAATTGGGTAATTTTTGTTGTTCCATAATTTTGTTGTTTAGTTAGTATTCTTTAAATGTAAGTAAAAATCTTTAGGTTTCAAGATTTTCATTTTATTTTATAGGTGAAAAATGAAATTCATCTTTATAAAATAGCTAATTATAATAATGAGAATATTGATAGCAATTAAAAAAATCTTGACAGGCCTTTCGTATTTAAATTTAATAAATAATGTGGTAATCAAAAATATAGCTAAAAGTATAAGAGTATAAATAGCGGGGTACATTTTAAAAGCCAAAATAAATTCTCCCCTAAAAAGAAGGGCTGTAGCACGTTGTATGCCACAGCCCAAGCATTCAATTCCAAAAAGCTGCTTATTAAGACAAGGGAGCATATACTCTTCCATGTCTTACTAATTAAATTATTTATTAACTACGTTAATTTTATATACGATAGTTTGATCATCGATTGTCGTTAATCTCACTACATAAACAGCATCGCTTAAATTTCCGGTAGGGAAAGATAGTTTTGTACTATTCCCAACGTTACTTGCAGAATAAACTAACTTTCCACCCATATCAAAAATATTGAGCGATTTAATGTCATAAGTATCAGGGTTGCTAACTTCCAATTGTTTTGCAGGGTTATTCTGGAAAAATTCTACATTTTTTTGAGAAGCTGCGTTATTTCTTGAAATAACAGGAATATCATCGTCATCATTATTAGGTTTATACTCTTTGAATGTTATATAAAACCTATTCTCATAAGTGCCGGCAGGTAATAGAATGCTAGCCGGAATAACTTCAGCATTTTCAGATTCTTCTTTAATTTCTTGATATCTATTGTTTAAGATATCATACAAGTATACCTTAATATTGGGAAGCTTAACAATTTCAATTGCTCTTAAATCAATTTTAGTTTGTTGATTTAGCTTGAATGCAACTGGAATATGCTTGTCAATCTCAAAAGGAACGGTTTCAATCACTAATTTTCTTTCATCAACTCCAAGATCTGTTTTGAAGGTAAAATAGGTTTCTGCAGTGGCATCCATCGGGTGAAAGCCATCTTGACCTTGGTCATAACCATCAGTTGAGTTTTCTGAAAATAATAAAACATTTTCCCGTGTGTGTCCATCATTGAAAACACTTACAAAACGAATTTGTGGCCATCTTTCATCCTCAGTTTCAGACGGAGTAGAATTTCCATCATTATTTCTAAATTGGGAATTGTTGGCAAGTCCTTCTTTCACAAAAACCCTTTGGCTATTATTAATGGTTACGTTTCCATTTGTATTTCCAATGAGCATAAATCCTTGCCCAATAGGAGCGTAGCGTCTTTCATAGGTAGCTCCGGAGCCATACGAACCTGATGAAGATCCACTAGAATTCCATTGTTGAAAAGTAGCTGTTGTATATGTACCTCCAGGACCACCCGCAGGAACCCAAGTACCATACCCTCCACGATTTGCTATGTAAGTATGGGAATCTATCGTTCTATCTTCATCCCAATACCAAATAGAAGCTAGGGAAGCATTGTCTGTGAATACCTGAGCTAAGTCTAATGCAGAAGGATATGGATTTCCTGAAAGAGTCATCATTAGGTTATCCACTGGAATCACAAAACTACCATTATTTGGTCTTCCTCTAAAATCATAATTTTGGTCATGATTTGTTGTTCCTAGACCCTTCATTGTAAAACCAAACCCAGGAGGAATATTGTAATTTTGTCTAACAAGGGTATAATTGCTTGCAGCTTCAGTACCTGGCGTAGTATGTGTGTAAATCCATCGGTTAGAAATTGTAAAAGGGCTAATAAAACCATTATGACCAAAAGTGTGATTTGCTTGGGTGGCAGCTGTAGGTCCTGTAGGGTTATAGTAGCTTAATATCCCAAAATTTTTATTTCCTGGTGTTCCACCACTCAACGTCGGGTTTCCTATAGGAGAGCACCAATAGGTATAATCCCAAGAATCATCATCTGGAGTATTTTGTTGAACAGAAAGAAGACCAGTTCCACTGTTTGAGGAAGCTGTGGCTCCTTGGATTAACTGTGAATCATTTCTTAAGTAAATACTGGCTCTTGTGTTTGGGTCATTAGTGTTTTGCACCAAATTTACATCTTGCTCAACAAATAGTAGTTGATCATTAACATAGATGTAAGAATCTGTTGAAGTAGTTGTATTCGGGGTAACATACAACTGCGCACGTAAGCTATTAGCACATGCCAAAGTAATTAATAATAGTAGTAGGTTTTTCATACTTTTTATGTTTATGAAGGGTCTATTTGGGGTAAAGCCTTCTATTCTATTTTGTAAAAATAATATTATTTTTCAAATTTTAGCATTTTTTGAGAGTATTTTCCTCAATTTTAGCGTGTTTTGAAAAATATTTAAAATTGCAGATGACTACTTTTTTATGAAAAATTTTAAAATAGGAGCCAAAGTTTCGGTATTGGATGAGCCAATTTCTGGCAAAATAATTGAAAAAAAAGGAAAGGAAATTGTTGTTTTAACCAATGATGGTTTTGAGATGACTTTTTTTGAAAATGAATTGGTTGTTGAAGAAGAAATAACTGCGGACAGCCTTTCCAAGGGTATTGAGAATACGATTCAGTCCGAACATCATTCAATTCGAAAAAAAAGAAAAGAAAAAATAACAAAAAAGGGGACTACGCCGCCCATGGAGGTGGATCTTCACATTGAAAAATTAATTAAAAATCCGAAGCATTTGTCAAATTTTCAATTACTTACCATACAATTAGATACAGCAAAATACAAATTAGAGTTTGCAATAGCTAAAAAAATTCAACGTGTCATTTTTATTCATGGAATGGGTGAAGGGGTATTGCGTGCCGAACTAGAATTTATGGTCAATCGCTTTGATGGCTTAAAATATCAGGATGCAGACTACAAGAAATATGGAAATGGCGCAATAGAGGTTTATATTCCACAAAATGCAATGAAAAACTAAAAGCCGGGTGTTGTAGAGAGTTCCCCGCTTAAAATCCCATCGATAGTTCCAAAATTTAAAGTTTCGTAGATACGCTGCTCGTTTTCGTTAACCAAAATTAAGTTGTTAATTTTTAAAATAGCGTCGGTAGTAAAATCAAATACGTGTTCCCGGTATGCTTCTATTGAAAATTTTTCTACTACTTCAGGGTTCAAATAATTTGGTCCAACAGTGCTATCCGTAATATCATCTGTAGGATTTAGATTCCTATTAGCATCTTCATTTATGGTTAAAACACCATCGCCATCATCATCATCGTCAAGATAATCAGCAATCCCGTCATGATCGGTATCCTTTGGGTTAGTCAACGGGTCATTGTCTCCGTCGGTATTTTCGGTATCAAGTTCTAACCTTGTAGGCACATTATCTCCGTCATCATCAAAATCGAAATAATCGGGTATGCCATCCATATCGGTGTCACCAACAAACTCTTTTTCAAAAGGAACTCCATCGTCATCGTCATATTTCGCAATTGTCAAAAGAGTTAATGTGCCGGAGTTTCCAATGAATTCTGAAATTACTTGCGGTGAGGTAGGAGGTACCTCGGTGCAAAAATAGCTGGAAGTTACTTCGCTATTAAAAACTCGGTAATTTACAAAGTTGTTGGCATTTAGCGCAATGGAAGTAGTATCGGAAGCAATAAAAAGATCAGAATCGCCTTGTATTAACAGTGAAATTGCTTCGGTGTTAGCCTCGTTAATCTTGTAAAAAAGGAAGCTATCGCTTCCATTACAGAATTGTATCGCCGCATTGTCAAAATCGAAAGAGGTGTCAATAATTTCGCCATCGTTACATCCCAGAAAAAGGGTACTCAAAATAATAAAACTAAAAAGTTTTTGCATTTACGTATCATTTTTACAATTACAAAATAAAACATTTCAAAAATTACTGTTCACAAAGAACGGGTATTAATGTGTATTTTTGCTAAAAATAGTTTAGAAAATCCTATAGATGAAGAAAGTGTATTTAGATAATGCCGCCACGACTCAATTGAGAAATGAAGTAATACATACGATGATTAACGTATTAAAAACAGAACATGGAAATCCCTCATCTACACATGCTTACGGAAGGTCTTCTAAATCACTACTCGAAAATTGCCGAAAAGAAATTGCTCGATTATTTCGTGTACAAGCTTCGGAAATTATATTTACTTCCGGGGGAACGGAGGCTGATAATTTAATTCTTCAAAGTGCTGTTGAAAATTTGGGAATTGAACGTATCGTAACCAGTAAATTAGAACACCATGCAGTGTTAAATACCATAAAATCTCTTCAGCTAAAGGAAGGAATAGAAGTAGCTTTTATAAAGCACCATCAAGATAGCAGTATTGATATTGAAGACTTTGAAACCATTTTAAAAAATTCCTCCAAAAAAACATTGGTTAGTCTTATGCACGTTAATAATGAGATTGGAACTTTGTTGCCTCTTGATGAAGTAGCTCGAATTAGCAAGCGCTACAACGCATTATTTCATAGTGATATGGTCCAATCGATCGGGCATTTTAGTATAGATTTTAATACTGTCTTGGTTGACTTTGCAGCGGCTTCTGCACATAAATTTCATGGCCCAAAAGGAGTAGGCTTTGCTTTTATTCGAAAAAATTCGGGTTTAAAACCAGTTCAGTTTGGAGGAGGACAGGAACGTGGTTTAAGAGCTGGTACAGAAGCGGTATATGCTGTAGCCGGGATGACTGAAGCTTTAAAAATAGGGTATCAGAACCTTGAGAGAGAAAAGACTTATATCCTCTCATTAAAAGAATATTTTAAAAATGAACTTATTAAAAATTTTAAGACTGTAAGTTTTAATGCACTTAGCGGCGATTTAGAAAAGAGTAGCTACACCACAATAAGCGTTCATTTGCCGCTTCCGGAAAATAAAGCACAATTGTTAACTTTTCAATTGGATTTAAGAGGAATTGCCTGCTCTGAAGGGAGTGCTTGCCAAAGTGGAAGCCAAGAAGGATCTCATGTGCTCAAAGAACTCCTTTCTGAAGAACAATTAAAAAACCCTTCACTACGCTTTTCCTTTTCTATATTCAATACAAAAGAGGAGGTAGATTATGTAATAGAAACCTTGAAAGAATTTATCGAAAATTAGAATTTTGAGGTGATTCTAACGTTAAAAACCCGCGGTGTAAGATAGTTAGGAATTGCATACTGCACTTTAGTATACACATCTCTTACAAAGGTATTGGTAATAGAGTTTTGTACATCAAAAATGTTGAAAATCTCTGCACCAATGGTAAGTTCTTTAAATGGTTTTAACCAGCCACTTTCCTTTCGCTTTTTATCATGAATTAACACATACGAAATCCCTAAATCGGCTCTTTTATAATCATTTAAGCGAGTTTGAAAATCGTAAGGGTCTGCATAACTAGGGGAACCGCCGGGAAGCCCAGTATTATAAACCATGTTTAAGTACATTTTTAAATCGGGAATAATTTTCACGTAATCCTGAAACAGCACACCAAATTTTAACCGCTGGTCTGTAGGCCTAAAGATGTATCCACGGTCATTAATGTTTTCTTCTGTTTTAAGATAGCCGAAACTTACCCAACTTTCGGTGCCTGGAACAAATTCTCCTGCTAAGCGCAAGTCAACACCATAAGCATAGGCAATAGCATTGTTATTAGCTCGATAACGGATGCGAACATTTTCAAGAGTGTATGGATTTACATCGGTAAGACTCTTATAATATGCTTCTGAATTTAATGTGAAAGGACGTCCCCATAAGTCGAAACTATAATCATTCCCTAAAACAATATGAACAGATTGTTGCGCTTTTACTCCCGGCCTCACGGTTCCTGTTGAGTCACGTAACTCTCTATAAAATGGAGGCTGATGATAAAATCCTCCCGATAGACGGAACAACATATCCATATCCCATTTTGGTTTTATAGATATTTGGGCTCTTGGACTAAAAACGGTTTGTGTTATATTTTTTATACCGTCACCGCTTACAGTCCAATTTTGAGCACGAACCCCTGCATTAAGATATATTTCGTTATCACCTAAAAAAGTTCTTTTGCTCCATTGTGCGTATCCGGATAACCTATTAATCTGGGCACTGTTTTGTGCTCTAATATTGGTATATGGGACGATGGGAGAGTCGTAGGCTTCATACGGTTGATCGTTGGCATAATCTTCTAGTGGTGGACGAATGGAAAAACCTGCAGAATCTATAATTTCATACTCTTGAATACGATCTCGAATATCTTCGCGGGTGTATTTAAATCCATATTCAATTCTGCTCTCATCTATGTCATAGACCCCTTTATGTTCAAAATTCATAATAAGGGCATCTAAATCATTTCGGGCATGTGTTAACTGCCCTCCAATGCCTTCAGCAAATTCTACTTCTCCTAAATTTTCATCGCCAATGTTAGTGTTAACTTCTCCTAAAAGATACTGAGCTTGAATGTCAAAATATTCCTGTTCAGTAGTTTGATAAATAGAACCAATAAATTTGGCTGTAAAATTTTCAGAAATCGCATAAGTTCCTTTTAATGCTCCAAAATAGGTATTGTATCGATCATCTTCTTGACCTTCGTAAAAAACCAGTAGCGCTCGGGGGTCAGCTAGTGTGCCGAAGTTTGTTTGGCGGGATAAAGGTTGGTATTGGTAATCATTTATAGAAACATTTCCCAAGACTCCAAGTTCAAATTTGTTACTTAATTTGTAGGTAAGATACGCTTGTGCATCGGCAAAAGTGGGGCGGAAGTTAGTTTCGGTTTCTTTGGCATTTACAAATAGGCTATTATCTCTGTAACGAAGCCCTACAATGCCTGTGAGTCTTCCCGATTTCGATTTTCCACCTACGGAAACACTTCCCCCCAATAAACTGGCATCCAGTGAGGCCTCAAAACTAGTCGGACGGCGATAAGTAATATCTAAAACTGAAGAAAGTTTATCGCCAAACTTGGCTTGAAATCCTCCGGCAGAGAAATCGACACTTGAGGTTAGATCGGTATTGACAAAACTTAAGCCCTCCTGTTGTCCACTTCTAATTAAAAAGGGACGATACACTTCAATTTCATTAACATATACTAAGTTTTCATCATAATTGCCACCACGAACAGCATATTGGGTACTAAGTTCGTTATTACCACTTACGCCGGGAAGCGACATTAATACATTTTCAACACCAGCGTTGGCACCCGTCATTTTTCTTGCGATTTCAGGAGTAAAAGAAGTGACTCCTTCAACACGTTTCCTTTTTTTAGCATCGATAATGACCGTTGTAATGACTTCCACATCGGTGGGCATTTGAGGGT
Organism: Flavobacteriaceae bacterium; assembly: GCA_041392125.1. Classification (GTDB taxonomy): domain Bacteria; phylum Bacteroidota; class Bacteroidia; order Flavobacteriales; family Flavobacteriaceae; genus Halomarinibacterium. The sequence goes on from JAWKMR010000008.1 coordinate 36,149, forward strand.
TAAACTCGTAGTCCTCGTTATTAGATAGGGTTACCGATAGCTTAATATTTTTATATCCTAAGTAAGAAAAGGTAATTGTTATTTCTCGATTTGCAGGTATTTCCAATACATACACCCCGTTATTATCGGTTAAAGTTCCTTTGTCATCATAAGAGACAGAGGCACCTGGGACAGTTTTTCCTTGTTCATCAAAAACAATTCCTTTTATGGTTGCCGTTTGAGCTGTAACAATGGTTGTAAAAAGAATAAAAAGAAACAGGAGTTGTAATGGTAGTGTTTTCAAAAGCAATAATTAGGGTTATTTTCTGAAAAAAGTTGCTTCAAATGTAGCACTATTTCCTACATTATCGACAACAATTACTTGTAAATTGTTTTCGGTTTCGTTGGTTACTTGGTCATCAAAATCATATACAAGAACGTCTTTTTTGTAATCATATTCTGTGAGAATAAATTTTCCGTTAATAGTCGCTCTATAACTACTTACTCCGGTTTCTTTATCTTCAATCTTAATTTCCAAGGTATTGTTTTTACTGATCCACTGCCCGTCTTTAAAATTTTTGGGCGCAATATTAGGTGGAATAGTATCTAATGCTAAAGCATACGTACCAAAAGTACGTACTCCCGCACTTAGTTTAGTGCCTTTTCTACTGGTAGAATTATAGTAGGGGACACCTTTATAATTGAGCCTTCCAATGTATAGTTTATTCAAATCTGCTTCTTGGTAATTGGAAGCGTCTACAGTGATCGTAATATTTTTGTGAATAGGTATGACATCTTCATGAAAAACTAAGGTATCTCCTTTTGCTTCAATAGCAAGATAAGTGTCTTCATAGAGACTTTCGGAAGGAATATAGATGCTAAATTTCCCTTTGGTAATAGATGTTGCTTGGTCTGCATAAATAAAGTCTGAAGTCTTTTCCAACTGCTTCGGGTCTTTTATTTCTTCTTTTTTGCCCTCTATTGGAACCGTAATTAATACGGTGTTTCCATCGAAGTCTGAAACTTCCATCGTGTACATAGAGGCAAATCCGTCTTCTACTTGCACAAAACCCTGATTTACTTCTTGAACAATAACACTTAATGGATTATTAGTTTCTCTAAAAAGCTTCTGAACTCTACTTTTATTGGTTTCAAAATAATGGTAATCGATATAGCGATTTAAATATCGGGTTTCATCAAAAGAAAATTTATTAAATAAAACCGTAAAATAGGGTTCGCCATTGTATTTGGTTTTTATTTGATAGGTTCCGTTTTTATTGGAAGCACCATTTTGTTGATCGTAAGCAGAAATTCCGAAGCCAATTTTCCCGAAAGCCGTAATATTTTCGGCAACATACGATCCATCTTTTTGCCGCTTAAGCCTTAATTTTACAGGATTTTGCGATTGATCTACATGAGCATCGTCGCTATATGGGTAGGCAAAGACACTATTAACCAGGGGGGTTGTTGTGTCTGGAATTTTAATTCCGAAAAGCAATGGATTCATGGGGCGCGATGCTGCATCCCGAATTTCAAAATGTAAATGAGGGCCGCCACTACTGCCACTATTTCCTGTGTATGCTATAATGTCTCCTTTTTTTACAGGTAACATAGTAGCTTCCGGGAAAAGCTCAATTTCGTAGCTTTCTTTTTTATACTGATTTTGCTTCACGTAGTCTTGTATATCGCCCGCATATTTTTGCAAGTGAGCATACACCGTACTATGACCATTGGGATGTTGAATGTACAATGCTTTTCCATAGCCATAATGACTCACTTTAATTCTTTGTATATATCCGTCGGCAGTAGCATACACCGGAAACCCTTCCTTTTGTTGAGTTTTTATGTCTAATCCGCTATGAAAATGATTACTTCGAAGTTCTCCAAAATTTCCGGAGAGATACATGGAAATATCCAAAGGGTTACTAAAAAAATCTTGAGGAATGTTTTCTTGACTTCTTAATAGGGAAGTGGTAAGAAAAAAGAGTACTAATAATTGCTTCATTTAAAGAGAAAGTTACTCTAAAATAATGGGGAGAATTCTGTTTTATTGTATTTAACTTCAATATTACAAAAAAATACCTAAAAGTGTTGGCTTATTGAAAGTCGAATGTTAACTTTGTAGAGTAAGTATTGAAAACGCTTATTACATGTCTCAACTTTCAGAAATTGTTGACAGTCTTGAAAATAGAATAAGCAAGCTTCTTCATAATTATGAAAAGCTAAAGCAAAGCAAGCTTAGACTGGAAGAACAATTTCAACAATTAGAAAGCCAACATCGTCAAAATGCAAGACAAATTGACGAATGGAAAGAGAAATTTGAGAGTTTAAAATTAGCAAATTCAATGCTTGGCAGCGACCAATATAAACGAGATACAAAACTCAAAATAAATGCATTAATTCGGGAAATTGATCAATGTATTGCACAGCTTTCCGAATAACAAAATAATCAATGTCGAACGCACTTAAAATTAAACTTTCTATTGCAGACAGGGTGTATCCATTAACTATTAATCCCAACCAAGAAGAAGGGCTTCGTAGTGCCACCAAGAAAATAGAAGAGATGATTAAGCGTTTTGAAAACAGTTATGCCGTACGAGACAAACAAGATGTTTTGGCCATGTGTGCCCTTCAGTTTGCAGCTCAGGTAGAACAAAAAAACATTGATAAAGTGAACGATCAAGAACAAGTAGAAGAAAAACTTGAAGCCTTAAATAAGCTCTTGCTCGATCATCTTGCATAACGTTCTTTAAAATAAAATAGTAAGGTTACTGCCTACATTAGTATTATTTTTTGGTAAACTCAACAGGAATTCTTTAAAAAGGGTGAGTTGAAGTTGTAAAAGCGCGCCGTCTTTGAACGGATACTTGACCAGCTTGTTAACCCTAAACTTGTTTTAAGGAGTTTATACAAAATCGCAATTATTAATGTAGGCTTTTTTATTTCAACAAATCAACACTCATGAACAACATTATACTTATCGTCATTGCAGTTTTGGCGGGATTGATACTAGGATTCATTATTTCAAAAATACTCGAAAAGAAACAGGCTTCACAATTATTGAAGTCTGCTAAAAAAAATGCAACGTCCATTATCAAGGAAGCAAATACTGAAGGAGAATCTATCAAGAAAGAGAAAATATTACAGGCCAAAGAAAAATTTATTGAACTTAAGGCAGAACACGAAAAAGTAATTTTAAGTCGGGATAAAAAGATTGCTGAAGCCGAAAAGAGAATTAGAGACAAAGAATCTCAAGTTTCTAATGAACTTGCAAAAAACAAAAAATTGGCTGCCGACTTAGAGACGCAAAAGAGCACTTACGATGAACGTCAAAAATTTATTGAAAAGAAAGAGGCAGAACTCGAAAAGCTTCATCGTAGTCAAATTGAGCAACTGGAAGTAATTTCAAGCCTTTCTGCCGAGGAAGCTAAAAATCAATTGTTGGAAAGCTTAAAAGGAGAGGCAAAGACCAATGCCATGGCGTATATTCAAAACACCTTGGAAGAAGCAAAAATGACGGCGCAACAAGAAGCCAAAAAAGTTATTATTAATACAATTCAGCGAATAGGCACTGAAGAAGCTATTGAAAACTGTGTTTCGGTATTTAATCTGGAAGGAGACGATGTAAAAGGTCGAATTATTGGCCGCGAAGGACGCAATATTAGAGCTATAGAAGCTGCAACGGGCGTTGAAATTATTGTCGATGACACTCCTGAAGCCATCATTCTCTCTTGTTTCGATTCGGTACGAAGAGAAATTGCTCGTTTGTCACTACATAAATTGGTTACGGATGGGCGTATCCACCCGGCTCGTATTGAAGAAGTAGTGAAAAAAACCACCAAGCAAATTGAAGAAGAAATTATTGAGGTAGGAAAACGAACCGTAATTGATCTAGGAATTCATGGATTACACCCAGAATTAATTAAAGCTGTTGGAAGAATGAAATATCGCTCTTCTTATGGGCAAAACCTTTTGCACCATTCGCGCGAAGTTGCAAGACTTTGCGGTATTATGGCTGCTGAATTAGGCTTGAACGCCAAGCTTGCCAAGAGAGCTGGTCTATTACACGATATTGGAAAAGTACCTGAAGCTGAAACCGAGACCCCTCACGCCATTTTAGGAATGCAGTGGGCCGAAAAATATGGCGAAAAACCCGAAGTTTGCAACGCTATTGGGGCTCACCATGACGAAATTGAAATGACCGATTTACTTTCACCTATTGTTCAAGTATGTGATGCTATAAGCGGTGCACGCCCCGGAGCGAGAAGACAAGTATTAGATTCTTACATTCAACGACTAAAAGATTTAGAAGATATTGCTTTTGGCTTTGGCGGAGTACAAAAAGCCTATGCTATCCAAGCAGGAAGAGAGTTACGGGTAATGGTTGAAAGCGAGAAAGTAAGTGACGATAAAGCGGCTCAATTATCTTTTGAAATATCACAAAAAATTCAAACCGATATGACCTATCCGGGTCAAGTAAAAGTTACTGTAATTCGCGAAACCAGAGCCGTAAATATAGCTAAGTAATTTTAAATTGATAAATTAATAGTAAAGCCCTTTTATAGGGCTTTTTTATTTTCTTGGGTGAAATTGCTCCACTACTTTGGCAAGATGCGATTTATCAATATGGGTGTAGATTTCAGTAGTGGTAATACTTGCGTGTCCTAACATTTGCTGAATGGCGCGCAAATCGGCTCCATTTTCTAACAAATGTGTGGCAAAGGAATGTCGAAAAGTGTGTGGGCTTACCGTTTTATGTATTCCTGCTTTTTCGGTTAGGTCTTTAATAATCGTAAACACCATGGCTCTCGTTAAGGGTTTTCCTCTTCGGTTTAAAAAAACAGTGTCTTTTGCCTTTTCAGAAATGGATTGATGCACCCGAATCTCTTTCAAATAGATTGTGATGTATTTTATAGTGCTATCGGCTATGGGAACAAAGCGCTCTTTATCTCCCTTACCGGTAACTTTAATAAAACCTTCGTCAAAAAACAAATCGGATATACGCAATGATATAGCTTCCGAAACACGTAAACCGCAGCCGTATAAAGTTTCCAAAAGGGCTCTGTTTCGCTCCCCTTGTGGGGTACTCAAATCAATTTGCAAGATGATAGCGTCTATTTCTTCTTCGGAAAGGGTATCGGGTAATTTACGTCCTGTTTTGGGGCTTTCAATTAATTCCAGCGGATTGGTTTTTCGGTATTCTTCAAAAATGAGGTAATTAAAAAAGCCTCTTAGTCCAGAGATAATTCGGCTTTGTGAACGCGGATTTACTTCTTTGGCAATTTGGTATATAAACTCCTGAATGGTTTTTTCTGAAATATTTATTGGAGTATCCGCAATTGCATTTTCTTCCAGCCATAGCATCAATTTTTTAATATCCAATGCATAATTAACAATAGAATTTTGCGAAAGCCCCCGTTCAATATGAAGGTAATTTTGATAGTCCTTAAGCGCCTGTTGCCATGTCATAGAAAAACCTAAAGTTTTCTGAAAATACAAATTGTTTTCAAATTTCGTTATAATTTAGCACAAACATTTAACAAATTTACAATATGAAAAAACTATTGATTTTATTTGCTTTTACACTATCAAGTGCTTCTATTTTTGCTCAAGGAGTAGATTTAGGTTTAAAAGTTGGGGTTAATTTTGCTAATCTTTCAGATGCCAGTAATTTAGACCTTAGCAGTAAAACAGGTTTCGTCTTTGGGGCATTTGCTGGAGCAAAATTAGGGGACAAATTGGGTATTCAAGGAGATTTATTGTACTCTGCACAAGGAGCTAAATCTGATGAAGAAGGGATAGACGACATTGACCTTAACTATGTAAACGTTCCGGTGGTTCTTAAATACTTTTTAACAGACCAAATACACATACATGCAGGGCCTCAGTTTGGGTTTGTGGTTGATGATAATGTTGCAAAAGTGCTAACAAGTATTGCAGATGCTGAAAGCTTTGACCTTTCAGGTATTATAGGAATTGGCGTGGATTTACCCATGGGAATACGGTTGGACGGAAGATATAATTTTGGATTAAGTGATGTAATTTCTTCCAACGATAAAACTGTTGTGGACAGTGGGGGCAAGAATAGTGTAATAACTATTTCTGCGGGCTATTCGTTTTTATAATTTAGAAGCTGTATAAATTAAAAAGGGCAACTATTTTTAAGTTGCCCTTTTTTATTGGTTGTCAAATTGTTAACAACTTTGTTAAAAAATAGGGCAAATGCCTCATGTAGAACATATTCATTTATTTAATAGCTTTACTTTATATTAATCAAACTATTTTAATTATGAAAAAATTTTTATTATTTGCTGCTATTGCAGTTTTCGGAATGAACACTTCTTTTGCTCAAGATGGCGATGGAGGTGATGCAACCTCTCAAGGTTCTTGGCTTATTGAGGCTAATACTGGTTTTGGTGAAGCCTTTGGAGGAGGATCTGGAATCTTTTTACGCTCTATTGATGGTACAACCGCATGGAATGCAGGTGCCGATGTAGGGTATTTTGTCATCGAAGATTTAGCCTTAAAAGCGGGTCTGGGTTATGGAGATAATGGAGAGGATGGAGTTGATGGTATGTTTGGCTGGAAATTTGGTGCTAAATACTATATTAACGGAACTATTCCAGTAGGAGCCGATGTTAATGGAGCTTCAGGAAATGATTTTTCCCCAATGTGGGTAGGTATTCAAGCTGCCTATGCTTGGTTTATTGCGGATAATGTAAGCATTGAACCCGGTCTAAGATATGGATTAGGAATGAATGAAGATGCTGGCGATGGTGATTTTAATATACTATCTTTTAATGTTGGATTTGCTATTCATTTATAAAAGAATGTAACTTAAGAAAAAGCGGAAGAAGTTTTTCTTCCGCTTTTTTTATTTCCGTTTCCAAAGTTTGAAAATAATAATTGCTGCAACCATCGCTATTACTAATAAAATAATGGCTCCAAAATAATTTGCGTAGATTAGATACCCTGTGGCAAATAACGCACTGTAAACAAATAAAATCCCTAAGAGCATTGAAGCCAAATCTTTGGTAAAATGATCGTGTGTTTCTTTTAGTACATAGCTGTTAGCAGCTTTCTTTTTAAAAGCATTCCAACCCATACCATAAGGAGTTACTTTATTGTAAAAATTAACCAACGTATTCATATTTGTGGGCTTAGTAAGTAATGTAACAGCAACCCAGGAAATAGTAGTAATAAGTACTCCCAAAACCAATTCTTGATGAGCTTCAAGTCCAAAATCACCAAATTTTAAGACAATGGCAACCACAAAAGAAACAATCATCCCGGTAATTTCACTATACGCATTTACCCGCCACCAAAACCAACGAAGGATAAATATTAAACCGGTACCTGCCCCAATTTGCAAAAGAATATTGAAGGTATCTAAAGCACTTTCAAACTGAAGCGCTAATATAGCTGCGAAAATCATTAAAATTACCGTTGAGAGTCTTCCCACATTAACTAATTCTTTTTCTGAAGCCTGTTTTTTTACAAATCTTTTATAAAAATCTAATGAAATATAAGACGATCCCCAATTTAAATGGGTAGAAATAGTACTCATAAAGGCGGCAATTAACGAAGTAACAACCAACCCCAATAACCCTGAAGGTAAATGAGTGAGCATAGCAGAATAACCTAAATCGTGCCCTGCTTTAGCATTGGGAAAGGCTTGTGAAATATCCGAAAGTTGAGGATAAAGGACTAAGGATGCTAATGCAATTAAAATCCAGGGCCAAGGGCGAATAGCATAATGGGCAATATTAAATAGTAGGGTAGCGCCTATGGCATTTTTTTCGTCTTTGGCAGAAAGCATTCGTTGTGCTATGTAGCCGCCTCCGCCGGGCTCGGCACCGGGATACCAAACACTCCACCATTGTACTGCGATGGGAATTAACAATAAAGTCCACAGTGCTTTTGAATCATTAAAATCAGGAAGAAAATTCAGTTTGTCGACTACATTTTCATGCGCCAATAGGCCATCTAACCCTCCAATCTCGGGCATTTGAACAATGTACCAAGCCGCCCAAACGGAGCCCACCATAGCAATAATAAATTGCAAAAAATCGGTAAAAATAACTCCTCTTAACCCCCCAATAGAGCTATAGATTACAGTAATTACTGAGGCATACACTACCGATTCCCAAGGCTCCAAATTAAACAAGATTCCTCCAATTTTTATGGCCGCCAAACATACCGTAGCCATAATCATAACATTAAAAAAAACGCCTAAATACAAAGCCCTAAATCCTCTTAAAAAAGCCGCTTCTTTACCGCTGTAGCGCAATTCATAAAACTCTAAATCGGTAAGTACTTCAGATCGACGCCAGAGTTTTGCATAAACAAACACGGTAAGCATTCCCGTAAGCAAAAAAGCCCACCAAACCCAGTTTCCAGAAATTCCGTTTTGGCGAACAATGTCTGTAACCAAGTTGGGGGTATCTGCAGAAAACGTGGTAGCCACCATAGAAATACCCAATAACCACCAAGGCATGTTTTTTCCAGAGAGGAAAAATTCCTGTGAGTTTTGCCCCGATTTTTTACTTACAATAACACCTATAAGGAGAAATATTACAAAAAATGAAAAGATGAGAATCCAATCTAGGGTGCTTAATTCCATATTGTTAATAAGTTTTAAGAGAGGCGGCCTGGGCAATCCAATTATCGCGTTCAATACGTCCGGGGAAAAAGTCGATGAGTTCTGTAAGGATTCTAATGTCTTCTTCTTGGAATCTGCTTATTTGATCATAGTTATAAATACCAATTTCATTGAGACGTTGTTCAATGTAGGGCCCAATGCCATTAATTTGAGTTAAATCGTCTTTGCTATTTTTTGACCCGTATCCAAAATTCTCAAAATTAAGTTCAGGTTTGCTTTTGGTATAGGTAATGTAACTTGTCCGGGCTTTTTCAACAATTTCTTCTGCAGATTTGGGAATGATTTCTTCGTTAGTTTTTTCTCTTGTTTCTTGTTGGGTTTGTTTAACCACTTCTACAATTTTCGGTTTTATCTCTGTAAAAATGGTTTCAATGTCTGAAATGTTAGTAGTATTAGTAGTAGAATTAATTTTATTAAGATTGGCTTGACGCTTTACCTTTTTCAACATTTTTGTGTATTTGGACCGTTGTAGGGTCCAAGCCGAAAAATAACCAATTAAAAAGGTACTAAACATTAAAAGAAAAATCCCAAAGAAGTCAGGAAATTGGCTTATAAATTCGTTGAATGCGCTCATTAATTAGTTCTGTATTTTACGTCTATTCTTCTGTTTAAAAATTGTCCTTCTTCAGTAGCATTACTGGCTATAGGTTTTGCTTCACCTTCAGATAGTGCAATAACTTTATTTTTGTCGAGTCCGCCTTTTGAAATTAAATACCATCGTACTTGACGAGCATATTTTAAGGCTAATAAATAATTGTCATTTGCATTTCCAATATTGTCTGTATGCCCCACAATTTCGACTCTTACATCGGGATTTTCTGAAAAAACTTCGGTTACTTCATCTAATAAATTTTTAAGCACCTCATTTACAAAAATATCATTATTTACCAATTTCGGGTATAAAGTTTTGTCCTCCGGTAACTTGAATTTCAGCGAATTTAAACGAAGTGTATCTAAGGGTTTAAAAATGAATGAAATACCATAAGGGAAATGACCATTTTCATCAAACTCGAAGTCTTTAATCATAGATTTAACAGCTATTTTTTCACGAGGAATCCCAATACTTTCAAAGATTTCCCGTACTTTATTTCCACGGCGTATTCCCAAATTGGGATTTTTTATTTTCTCGGAGGCTGCATATAACGCAGTAATTTGAACTTCTTCCGTAGGGTGTTCAATTAAATAGGTGTTAATTTTATACTTAAAATCTACAATACTTTGTGGTAGTGAAACTGTGGCGGTGTCTTTAAAAATACTTATTCCTTCGGGATAAGAAAAGATAACAGTTCCTTCTTTATTGGTAGCCCATAATCCTTGGTTAAGCGGTATTTCTTCAAAATTGGTTTGAATGTTTTCTGAAAGATTTAATGTATCTGAAATGGATTTATCTAAAGAGTCCATTTCCAAAAACGGTAACTGTTCGTTAGTCTCAATGGGCCTTATCTCACTTAAGATGTGGGTTTGTTTTACCGGATTAAGCCACGAGTACAGCCATAAACCAAAAAATGACCAAATAAGAAAAACTAAAAAGGCAATAAAAAAGTTTTTCATTTACGAAGTTAGGCTGTTTAAATTCTTTAGCGGGGCACTATCAAAACAAATTTACAAATTCCAAAGCTTGTAAGAAGTTACTGCTACTATTATTTTTAGGGACTTATTAACTTTCAGAAGTTAATAGTACTTTTGGGTATGGAAAATAATCAATTTAGTGCCAATTTCAAAAAAAATGCATTTTATCGTTTGGATGAGAGTACACGAATGATTGAAAAAAGTTTGGTTGAAATTACTCCCGAAGAACTTTGGTTAAAACCCAATGACTCACTTAATTCTATTGGAAATTTAATGCTACATCTGTGTGGTAATATGACTCAATATGTAATTTCCTCTTTAGGAAATATACCGGATATCAGAAATAGGGAGGAAGAGTTTTCCAAAGACGGCGGTTTTTCAAAAGATGAAATAGTACAAAAACTCAAAACCACTGTTGAAACCGTAAAAAAAACCATTCTGATGGCTTCAGATACAGAGCTCTTGAGAGAACGAAACGTACAAGGCTTCTCACTTTCAGGTGTAGGATGTATTTTACACCTGGTTGAGCACTATTCGTACCATACAGGGCAAATTGCTTTTTGGGTAAAGTTATTGAAAAATAAATCGTTAGGTTTTTATGACGGCTTCGATTTAAACATTAAAAATGAGACTTAGGAAAATCCTATAATTATTTAATCTCCACAATGGGAACCTTCAGCTTTCCAGCGTTTTTGTTGTTCAAAAATTTTATAATCATTATTTATGGAAGTAATTCCTAAAAAATTCATAGTAACCCCTGCATGGGCCTCATATTTAAGAGTGGCAGTATGACAGGGTGTATTATCTAGTAAACCTGTACTTAAATAGGAGGAGGCGTGCGTGTTTAGCAATAAATATGGAACTACAGTATTTCCTAAAATACCAACTTCAAACCTTGGAAACTCAACGCCCACTCCCATACCAGCAATACCCGCTGTTGCTGTGTTACTATCACCTGTTTGCTCGGCTGTATCATTAGAAACACCGCCAGTAGCGCTCATACTACCATTACCATAGGAAAAGCCAAAATTACTGTTATAGGTAAGTTTCATACTAGCTTGACTACTACTTCCTGCTGCAACTTCAGGGTAAATTTTTAGATTGGCTTTTAAGCGCAGTGTCACGGGTAGAATTCCCTGTACTAAGATCGTTCGTTCTATGGTGGCCGGAATTTCTAAAATAGCAATATCACTTCCGAGACCTACTGCTGCAAATTTAAGCTCTACTTCGCCTTCAAGACCATCATTAGTGTAAGAAAACTGCTGTGTTTCACCTCCTTGAATCTGAATATTTGCATTACTTGTAAATGAGGAAATATAACCTTCGGCAGCAATACTGCACACTCGTTCTTTTTCAGATTTAAGTTTAATTTTCAGTTTATCCCCAGCCTCGGGAGTTAATTCAAACGAAACTTTCCATCCACGTATTTCTCTTTCAATTTTAACATGAAGACCGTCTTCTTCACCATCAACTATAGCTAAAAAGGGGGCTGCTAGGGTTGCAATGGGCTGACCTAATGTTACTTTTGCGTTTGTAATATCGGTATCATTCCAAGTTATGGGAGCACTATAAGAAATGTCTGCCTCCTTGAAATAGTCGGTAAGTCTGGCATACTCACTTTCCACAATAATTTTACCACCCTCTTTTTTAATAGCGGTAATTTTCCTGAGGGAATGTGTTTCAAATAATACCACTTTTCCTACTTCTAAATTTTCAACTTCATCGGCATCATCAGAAAAAATATAAGTTCCTGTTTCTGAATTATATTTCTCTAATTTGCTAACTTCTGAAGCTGAAATACGACTCGTGTTTTCTTTTGGAGTGACATTAAATGTTTCTGTTTTTGGAATGATGTGTGTTTTTGAAAAATCTTTCGATTTATTTTTATCATTTCCGCATGAAAAAAATAATGAAAGCGAGACAATTAAAACAAAATTTCTGAATATCGAGGCGAAATAGTTCATAGCAGTAAAGTGTTATGGTATCTAATTTAAAGATACTACTTTTTTCTACTGAAAATGAGGGAGATAGTATTAATTCAATAAATTTAAAAAAGTAAGCCCAAAAATAAAGGCTCCCTGGCTATTCCCTTGAAAATACGATTGTACATAGTCGAGGCGTAACAATCGATATTTTCCCCATCCAAGGTTATCCAGTCCTAAGGAAACCTCACTATAGGGCAAATTATCTTGTGTGCTTAGATAGTGTCCTCCAATGACTAAGTTAAATCCTAGTTGGTTAATACCGGGAATTTTATTGAGAAGCCATCCTTTAAAATTATGCTCTGCATGGGCTTCAAAATAGCTATTATTGGTACTTAAACTGTAATATGGAAGAAGGTTAAATACGTTAGTATAATTACTACTGGTTCCCACTCGAGTTTGGTTTCCGTTAAAATGTTGAAAATCGATAAAAGAAATATTTTCGGCATTAAAAAAAGTACCTCCTTTTAAATTGTAGTTTAATTCTCCTATATTTCCAAGCTTCAACTCTTGATGCATCCTCGCTTTTAGCTGAGTGAAATTATAGTCAGGGTCGCTTCCTGCAAAAGCATTTTCTATCCCTAAAGTAAGGATTGGGTATTTGGAATCGCCATAATTGAATTTTCCATCGGGATAAGTCATGTATTTTTGCGCGAATGAAATATTTGCTTCAAGATTCGTTTTAATGAGATGGTGTTCTAAAAAAGCAGCACTGTTGTTATCGTTTGGGAATAAAGGATTATTGCTACTATATTGAATATCTTCCTGCGGAAAAAAAACCTGATTTGTGTTATTAAATAGTGAAGTTCTGTTTTGATAACTTACTGAAAGATTTGTACGTACCCCGTTCGTTATTTCCTGAAACCAAGCGACGCCTGCATAATTAAGTTCAAAAACCTTCATATAGTTTCTTTCGAAAAACAAGGTAGAAATACTATTAATAAAGGGAGAAATAGGGTTGTTACCATTAAATTGCTTTACTTCACTTCCTGCAAAAGCAGAAAGTTGCAATCTGTTGGTGCTATTAAACTTTTTTGTGAGGCTGCCTTTCCAACGTAAGCGATCTTCAGAAACGCCATAATTAGCGGAAAGGTTGGCGTATAGCCATTGGGTTCGGTTTTCATCATACCATGTAAAAAAGGTAAGCCCTGCATTTCCATTCCATCCTTGAACCGTATTGAAATTAATGCCGGGTAAAGGAGCATTGTAACTTAGTTCCCACTTACTATACGTGTTTTTATAAGAATATCCTGTAAATGGACTCAGTAAGCTAAATTTATTATTTTTGGCATCAATGGAGTCCAGATACTGTTTTGATTTTCGAAGTTCCTGAATACTATCTTTTTTAAGATAATCTTTGGTTTCTTCTTCGGTAAGTTGCACAGGACGTTTTTCTTCCCAAAAAAGACTGTCTTTTTTATTCGCTTGGGGTTCAAAATAGAGAACTTCATTTCCGAAGAATTTTTTGTTAAAATTTGGGGTGAAAGAATAGTTACTATAAACGGCAATAAAACGCCCGTCTCCGTTAAAACCTAAAAATCCGAAACTAAAATCGATGGTTTGTGAAATTTTTATCCAAGCATTTTCAGTGCCATCGTACTTAAAATTTTGCTTAAAAATGAGCTCTTTCACAAAGGGAATTTGTATGGCGGTTCCGGTAGTTTTTAAATCCAAGCCGTATAATTGCCAATCGTCTTCTACAATGTAAATAATTCCTTCCCAAATGCGGTCATTGGCGCGTTTGGGAGAAACTTTTATTTTATTAATAAGCTTATTGCCTTCGTAAAAAACACCTTCCAATTTGTATTTGTAATAACTCAAGGCATTGGAAGCAATGGGCGAAACAATTTGGGTATTGAGATCTACAGCATTTTCATAAAAGTTGAAATTAGCATCCTGAGCACTGTTAAAGCTGAAACCATTGTCATTTCCGCTTAGTTTGCTTGCTACAATAGTCTCCTTAAAATCATTTGGTTTTCTATAGGCTATATGGCTTATCGTTTCTGAAAGATAAATAATACCCGTGCGGGTTGAGTCTAAAGCGCCATCAAAATCACCTACTTCCTGACCTAAAATCTTTTTTGGGATACTGTCCACACGCCAAATACCTCTAGAGTAAAAATCGGCAGTATATTCTGAAATCTTATCGAGGTTTTCTTTTCTTTTGGCAATGGTTTCTCTAATAATTCGATAGGCAGGGTCTTCAGAAGTGTTAATAACTACTTCCTCCAAACTAACAGTGGCTTCTTTTAACGATACATTTAAAATAAAAGGAAAGCTATCTACAGCAACTTCTTTTTTAATCGTTTCAAACCCTAAGTATTGAAAAATTAGAGTATAACTCCCTTTTTCTAAAACCTCTAAGGAATACTTTCCATCCTCATTACTGGTGGTGCCTGTGTATGAATCTTCCAGATAAATATTAACGTAGGGTAGGGGTTGGTTGTTGGTGTCGGTAACTGTTCCTTCAATTTGGGCAGTCGAGCTAAAGGCAATGAGAAGGCAGAAAAGGGCAAACGTTTGTTTCATATAAGATTACTTCTATGGAATAGACGTAAAATGGGATAACATGGTTGTTTCAAGGTGGAAAATTACAATAAAAAGTAGAGGAAATTCTTAAAGAAATGTTAGTTGTTAAATGCTTTTTTAATTCGGCTTAAATCACGTTTAGTATCTCGTTCTTTCATTACTTCACGCTTATCGAATTGTTTTTTACCTCTACAAAGAGCTATTTCTAGTTTAGCAAGCCCTTTTTCATTCGTGAAAAGCAGTAGGGGAACAATAGTTAATCCGGAGTTTTTGACCTCTTTTTCTAGTTTTTTTAACTCTTTCCTATTGAGGAGTAACTTACGCTCCGTTTTGGGGTTGTGGGTAAAGTGAGAGGCGTGAGAGTATTCCTGAATGGTCATATTAATAGCAAACAACTCGCTATTTGAAAACTCACAAAAACTTTCAGCAATAGAGGCTTTTCCTTCCCTAATAGCTTTTATTTCGGTTCCCCGAAGTACTATTCCGGCAGTAAAAGTTTCAAGAATTTCGTATTCAAAACGAGCCTTTCGGTTTTTAATCTGTACGCTTTTTTGTATTGCCATGGATATAAGAACAAATAAATCCTTTCTATTATAATTCTACCTTTTTGATATTTGCCGATTTTTTTTCTTTTTTGATTTGAACTATATAAAGCCGCGAATTATCGTCGTCGGGGATATCTTCAAACGTTCCGGCCTCTAACAGGTGATTTACCAACATGGGAGTCGTATTACTATGTCCCACAATAAGAATTCTTTGCCCTTTCGTTTCTTTCTTAAATTCTTCTGAAACTAAGGTGTTAGGATCATAAGTTTCAATAGGGAGGTTTTTATTTTTCGATATAAATTGTGCTGTTTGCTGTGTCCTTATATACTTGGTAGCATATAATTTGTCAAGCGGAATACTATCAAAATAACTTGCCCACAATTTGGCTCTTTCAATTCCCCTTTCGGTAAGTGCAGGGTTGGTATTGGTAGAATCACTTCTGTCTTTTTCCGCATGGCGAATAAGATAGTAAGTGGTTACAGCGTCGATAGGCAAGGATTCTTTTTCTTTACTTTCATTTTTACAAGAAGAAAAAACAATTAAGCTTAAACAAATTGTGATTACTCTAAACATCTTTTTTTAATTTCTGAAACCAAAGATACTTTTATTACGTAAATGTAATTGAGGTTTTAGAGTTAAAGTTGTTTGTTTGATTGCTGTGAAGAAGAGAAAGCCCTCCAAAGCACCTGCTGCGGAGGGTTTTCTTGTTTATAAATACGTTATAATGGTAAGGGTAGAGTATACTGTAGAAAAAACGGTAACACATAGAATGTATAAACCCAGAGTGTGATTTCTACCGGAATGTTTTTTTGATTGTAATTGATTGGTTTTCATTTTGTTCGTTTTATTGATTGGTTACTATAAAGACGAACAACCTGAAATTTTGTTACACTTTATTTTTTTTGAAAGCTGAAATACGTTCCTCAAAAGAATTTTCAGTAACAGGGCTTTTGACGCGTTCAAATAGTTGTAAAAAATCTTCCGAATGTTTTTCACGGCGTTGTTCCAATAGATTGAAATGAACATAACTGCTCCACATAAGTGCCTTCATTTCAGTTTTGTCAGTATTTAACATTCGTAATTCCACTTGAATACTAGTATCGTTATACGATAGCAATTGCGATTGAATGGTCACTTCTTCCATTAACCATGCAGGGCGTAAATAAGCTATTTGATTACTTCCTACTACCCAACTTTTTCCCTCTTCACGTCCCATTTTATAAATATCTATACCGTAATGTTTTATGAGTTGGTCTTCACGTGCATTGACCATATAATTCAAATATTCAGAATTGTTTAAATGATTAAAAGGATCGCAATGTTGAAAACGAATTAATGTTTTACTTTCTAATATAATGGGAGGATTTTGCATAAAATTAATTTTAAACAAAAATACGACCCTTGAGAGAAAATCCAAAGGGTCGTACTTACTAACCAATCAAATTATAAAACGGGTTTTTTGAAGGAAACCGAACCTTTGCTAATTATTGCTTTACTAAATCTTCTTGATTTCTGAAAACCAATTGGTCATCAAAACTGTCTAATAAAATAATGCTATCTACACTTATTTTTCCTGAAAGGATTTCTTTTGAAAGTGCATTTAACACTTCTTTCTGAATCACTCTTTTTACTGGGCGTGCTCCATATTGTGGATCAAATCCATGTTTAGAAAGGTGTTCAATAGCTTCTTCCGTAGCATCCAAGGTAATGTGTTGCTTTGCCAACATTTTTGTGACTCCTTTTAACTGAAGTCCAACTATTTGTTTAATATCCTTTTGTGTTAAGGGTGTAAACATGATAATGTCATCAATTCTGTTTAAAAACTCTGGTCGTACCGATTGTTTTAGTAATCCAAGTACTTCTACTTTGGCAGCTTCCATAGCGGTGTCAATGTCTTTAACACTTTCAAATTTGTCTTGAATTATATGGCTTCCCATATTACTGGTCATAATAATGATGGTATTTTTGAAATCGGCCACACGTCCTTTATTATCGGTTAATCGGCCTTCGTCTAATACCTGTAATAAAATATTGAAAGTATCCGGGTGTGCCTTTTCAATCTCATCAAGTAATACTACCGAATAAGGTTTTCTTCGTACCGCTTCTGTTAATTGGCCACCTTCATCATAGCCTACGTAGCCAGGAGGAGCTCCTACCAATCTGCTCACACTATGGCGTTCTTGATATTCGCTCATGTCAATAC
Organism: Flavobacteriaceae bacterium; assembly: GCA_041392125.1. Taxonomy (GTDB): domain Bacteria; phylum Bacteroidota; class Bacteroidia; order Flavobacteriales; family Flavobacteriaceae; genus Halomarinibacterium. Next base: position 53,619 of record JAWKMR010000008.1, read on the forward strand.
GGGTCATGGCATTTTCATCATCAAAAAGATATTCTGCAAGTGCTTTTGCCAATTCTGTTTTACCTACTCCTGTTGTTCCTAAAAACAGAAAGGAGCCAATAGGCTTTTTAGCATCTTGCAATCCGGCTCTGCTGCGACGAATGGCATCGCTAACAGCCGCAATAGCTTCTTCTTGCCCCACCACACGTTTGTGTAGTTCGTCTTCCAATTTTAAGAGTTTGTCTCGTTCACTTTGTATCATTTTGGTAACCGGAATTCCGGTCCATTTGGCAACCACTTCGGCAATATCTTCATAAGTAACTTCCTCTTTAATCATAGAACTTTCCCCTTGGGTAGAGGCTAATTCACTTTCAAATTTTGAAAGGTTTTCTTGGGCGTCTTTAATTTTGCCGTAGCGTATCTCGGCTACTTTCCCAAAATCTCCATCTCGTTCGGCCCGCTCTGCTTCTAATTTATATTCTTCAATCTGTTTCTTGCTATTCTGAATATTTTCCACGACTTCTTTTTCACTCTTCCACTTGGCATTCAGTTCATTACGTTCTTCTTTTAAATTGGCCAAATCACTGCGTAATACCTTCAATTTAGCTTCATCGCCTTCTCTTTTAATGGCTTCAATTTCAATTTCTAATTGCATTATTTTTCGGTCCAACACATCTAATTCTTCCGGTTTGGAGTTGATTTCCATTCGTAGTTTTGAAGCAGCTTCATCCATTAAGTCAATAGCTTTATCTGGCAAAAATCGATTGGTGATATAGCGTTGTGAAAGTTCTACCGCCGCAATAATAGCTTCGTCTTTAATACGTACTTTGTGATGTGTTTCGTATTTTTCTTTAATTCCGCGGAGAATAGAAATAGCACTTTCGGTATCGGGCTCATCTACCAACACCTTTTGAAACCTACGCTCTAACGCTTTGTCTTTTTCAAAATATTTTTGATATTCATCTAGCGTGGTAGCTCCAATTGCACGGAGTTCACCTCTAGCCAAGGCAGGTTTTAAAATATTGGCTGCATCCATAGCACCTTGTCCGCCACCGGCACCCACCAAAGTATGGATTTCATCAATAAACAGGACAATATCTCCATCGCTGGAAGTAACTTCTTTAATTACCGCTTTAAGACGCTCTTCGAACTCTCCTTTATATTTTGCCCCTGCAATAAGCGCTCCCATATCTAGAGAATAAATCTCTTTAGTTTTTAAATTTTCTGGAACATCGCCATCTACAATACGGTGGGCTAATCCTTCGGCAATGGCCGTTTTACCGGTTCCTGGTTCTCCTACTAACATAGGATTGTTTTTGGTGCGACGCGATAAAATTTGAAGAATTCTTCGTATTTCCTCATCGCGACCAATTACAGGATCGAGTTTTCCGTCTCTAGCTAACTGATTTAAGTTGCGCGCGTATTTGCTTAAAGAGTTGTATGTGTCCTCAGCACTTTGGGAGGTTACTCTATCTCCTTTGCGCAATTCTTCAATGGCAGCTTTAAGGCCTTTTTCGGTTACACCTTGGTCTTTTAAACTTTGCGCAGTGGTACTTTTTGAGTTAAATATTGCCAGCAGTAAGTGTTCCACACTTACAAACTCATCACTCATTTTTTTTGCTATAATACTAGCCTCATTTACTGTTTTTCCGGCTTCTCGAGAAAGCATTAAATCTCCTCCCGAGACTTTAGGGAAAGACTCTAGTTGTTTGTCTATTATTTGTTGAAGTACACTTACATTTACATTCAGTTTCTTGAGGATGAAGGGTAATACGTTTTCATCCACCTCAAATAAGGCCTTCAGTAAATGTTCATTTTCAATTTGTTGATGTCCAAAGCTTTGTGCAAGTTGTTGTGCTTGCTGAATGGCTTCTTGACTTTTTATTGTGAAATTATTAAAGTTCATAGTATTTATTTTTGTTGTCTACGTCAAAAGATATGCCCATGCTATTTTAAGACAAAATGACGTATAATTTTATTCAAAAGAGGACATTTTGACGTATAAAAATTGCTTTGCATGTTATTTTGAATGTATCTTTGGTGAGAATATACAGATTATTAGGGGGAGCGATTTTTTTAAATTTTATAAATGATACAAAATTTAAGGAAAGAGCAATGGAAAAAAATCGTTTTCGACGATGGCATTGACGAGAAGGAACACTTCAAAATTTCAAACTACGGAAGAGTTATTAATTGTAAAGGACCAAAAGAATTTCTTGTAAAAGAGTCGTTTATAAATGGCTACAGAAACCTTCCGGTAAAACAAAAGAAGAATCAGAAATCTACCAGTAGGTATGTGCATAAACTGGTTGCACAACATTTTTTGGAACAAGGAGAAGAGTGCCAGTACGTTATTCATCTAAATTACGATAAAACCAACAATAGTGTAGAGAATCTTAGGTGGGCTACTAAGCGTGAAAAAGAAGTACATCAATTCAGTAATCCGGAATACAAAAATAAGCCCAGACAACGCACCTATGCTAAGCTTACAGAAGCTAAAGTAATGCTTATTAAAAGGAAAATTAACGACCCCAATCGAAGGACTAGATTAAAAATGATTGCCAAACAATTTGGGATTTCTGAAATGCAATTGTATCGCATAAAAACCGGCGAAAACTGGTCTAGTGTTAAGGAATATTGATGTTTATATTAAAAAAACTACTATCTCCTTTCGCTTAGTAAATCTGCCGGCAAAATTCCAAAACGCTCTCTAAATTTTTTGTTGAAATAAGGGGATGAAGAAATACCTACATCGTACCGCACTTCACTTAAGGTAAAATGGGTTTTATGTTGTAACAATTGATAGGCTTTTTGTAAACGAATTTCCAAAATAAATTGTACGGGGGTCATTCCCGTATATTGTTTCAAAATTCGGGTCAATTGCCTTTGGCTATAGTGAACCTGTTGTGCGAGACTTTCAATTTTATAGGATTCGTTGTTTAAATTTTCAATTACTAGAGATTCAATTTTTTTCAGTAGCTTTTTATCAGAACTTTCGGTATCGGCAACAAGATTTTGGTTTTGTAATTGCCATTTTTCTCTTTGTTTTTTATGGGTAAGTAAATTGGCAACCCTTGCCATCAGCTCATTTTTGCTAAAAGGCTTAACCACATAATCGTCTATGCCCATTTTAAAGCCCCTTATTTTATCTTCCTCCAGCGTTTTCGCTGAAATAAGAATAAAAGGAATATGTTGGTATTCTGGAATTTTATTGACTGCTTTTTTTAATTCAAATCCATCCATTTTAGGCATCATAATATCGGATGTTATTAAATCGAAGCTTTCTCTTTGCAATATTTCTAACGCTTCTTTACCATCAAATGCTAAGGTGCAGTCGTATTCTGAAGCGAGAATATCGTTCAAAAATTTAGCCATTTGCGGGTTATCTTCGGTAATGAGAATTTTGGCTCTTCTTTCAGGATTAATACTCGCTTCAGTAACTGTGTCGACTAGCCTTTCCTTTGGTACTTTTTTGGGTTTTTCAATCACTGAATCTATTTCGCCTTGATACACAGTAACAGGGAGTTGAAGTGTAAACGTACTTCCTTTGCCAAGTTTGCTAATAACACTTAAATGGCCTCCTAAAATCTTGGCAAACTCGCGAGACAAGGATAACCCTATTCCAATACCTCCTACAGCACTATTGTTTTTGGATTGATAAAACCGTTCAAAAATCTTTTCCTTTTCATCAAAGTGAATTCCTTCCCCTTGGTCGGCAACCTTTACTTCCAATTGAGAATTTATAAGGGTGGCTGCTACGGAAATTTTGGATTTTGAAGGCGAAAACTTAATGGCATTGCTTAATAAATTATTGATAATTTTTTCTAACTTTTCAATATCAATTGCTGTTTTAAAGCTTTCGGGGATGGTATTTAAAAAGGACAAGTCTATTTCCTTCATTTGTGCCAAAGAATTGAAGGAATAAACAATTCTGCTTAATTGCTCGTTTAGTAACACAGGAGTAAGTCGAATTTTAGTTTTGTCTTTTTCATATTTTAAAAGCGTTAGTATTTCATTGGCATCTTCGGTAACTTTACTACTGTTTTGAAGTGCAGTAGTAATGTGCTCTTTTAATTTTTGAGGGTCTTTGAGATGGTCTAAGGCCAGGTTTAAATTTCCGGAAATAAGGGTAAGGGGAGTTCGTATTTCGTGTGCAATATTTCCTAAAAATTTGGAACGTATGTCATTGATTTCCTGTTCCTTTTGCAATTCAGTTTCAATAAATAATTTTTTTCTTTTTTGACGATTACTTTGCCACTGAAAAATACCTAACCCTACTAGAATAAAGGCAAGACTACTAAAGATCCAGACATTGCGTGAATTTTTTTGACGTGCAATCTCTAATTGCTGTTGTGCGATTTCCTTGTCCTTTTGTTCAAAATTAAACTTTGCTTCAGCCTCAGTAAAATTAGACTCGATAAGTTGTGTATAATGTGATTCTATACTATCCCCAAAAATTTTATGATATTTTGCTGCTTTTTCCCACTGATTGAGATTTTCATATTGATCTGCCATATTTCTTGCAGACAAAGCCACGTCTCTAGTGCTATTAACTTTCAAAGATTTTTCGTAGGATAACTGATAAAATTCCAATGCGGTTTTTGGTTCGTTTATTTTTACAAAAACATTACCAATATTATTTAGTACAGAACTTAAATAGGTATCATCTGATACTTTTTCAAAAATTTCTGCTGCCATATTGCAGTAAGAAATAGCTTCAGAAGGTTTTCCTAATACTGCCAAACTATTACACTTGTGCATATACGATTCGCCAATCATTTTATCGTTTTTGGCTTCTAATGCATACCGTATACATTGATCTGCAATAAAATCTAATGTTTTTTCTTCTCCTTTTACATCGTACAGCACATAGTATTTGATTGAATAGGTTTGTTGTTTTAGCGAAGGACTATTCGTTTTTAACGATCTTGAAATACTACTATCTGCATAGACAAGGCTTTTTTCTGGTTCTAAAAAAAGATAGGCATAACATAAATTGTAATAATTTTTAGCAAATAATATATTAAGACTGTCAATAGTAATGTCTTTGCGGGTCTTAAGAAACTCATTCATGAGCAGCGTTTGCTCTAATACTTTATCATATTTCCCATCCTTAATAAATTGTTTAACTTCTGAAATTTTTTCAGAATACGTATCTGCCTGTATGATTTTTTCCTGTGCAGCAATTTTCAATCCACTAGCAAAAAAAAGCCATAATAATGCGACCCAGATTATATTCATGAATTGGTTCATACTTCAAATATAAATAAAAATTTAGCCCTAAGCTCTCATGTCGAATATGAGACATTTTATGTCCAATATTAGACGGGTATTTGAAAATCAAGCCTTTAAGTTTGCTTAAATATTTAAAAAGGGCAAAAATGAAAATTCTAATAACAATACTACTGGGACTGCTTTTGGGAAGCAGTCTCATGGGTCAAGTAGGTATTAATACCACCAGTCCCAATGCGTTACTGGACATACAGTCCAGCAACCAAAGTACCCCCAATAATAGCGATGGAATACTAATACCTAAGATAGATGAATTTCCAGCGTCAAACCCCACGGCAGCACAAGATGGAATGTTGGTTTTTGTAACCGGGGCTGGGGCGCCAACCAGAGGTTTTCATTATTGGGACCAAGGATCCACTTCTTGGGTCCCGATGGACGTAGGAAATGCTACGGCTGCATGGTATAATGCCAATACAACCACCAATGCTTCTACTACCACAGCAAACATATTCCGGACGGGAAACATAGGGATAGGGACCAATAATCCCATGTACCCCATTGAAGTAATGACCACTTCCAATACCGATGCGGTAGTGTCTAGTTTAACCAATACGGTAAATAACTTATCGGTTCGCAATGCCAATTTTTCTACTACCAGTAGTGCCGATAACGTTAATTTAACAGGTCTTCGTAACAACGTCTCAGGTACAGGAACCGTAACGGTACAGAATATCACTGGTATGACCAATTTTATGTCCAATGCTTCTTCTGGTGGGCAGGTGGGCCTTAAGAATACTATGACTGCCTCTGGGAATGGCTATATTGCTGGCGTTGACAATGAATTGAACACTATTGGTAACGGAACTGTGTATGGAGTACGAAATGTATTTCAAGTTGGCAATGGCAATCAATATGGAACACACACCACTTTCACGGCCAATGGGGGAAGTGGAGACTTGTATGGAAATTATGTGTTTATAGACCCTACAGATACTAACGGAAGTTCCTACGGGGTTTATACAGATGTGCAAGGTAGCAATGCCTATGCAGGATACTTTTTAGGAGATGTTGCCATTGGAACAAGCATTGGAGACACCTACACACTACCGTCCAATAGAGGGACTAATGGGCAAATGCTTCAAACAGATGGTATTGGAAATGTAAGTTGGGTAACACCTTCAGCTGCTTCAGATACTTCCCCCGCATGGTATGATGAAGGAACAACCAATGCAGCCACAACGGCGACTAATGATATAGTCCGTTCCGGAAATATAGGGCTTGGGGTGACTTCAACCAATTACAAGTTGGATATTTTTGAAAATCGGGGAACTGCGGGTATAAATATTGTGATGGATGATGTAAGCGCTCCTACTACTACGGCAAGTTACGGTATAAAAACATCCATCGATAACGATAATAATGGTCTGTCTACAGGCGATAGCTATGCTATTGAAAATACCATTCAAGTGTTGTCGGATAATGCCTATGGTATTAGAAATAACATGATAGGCCATTTGGCCGGAGCAAGTAATTTGTATGGGAGTTATCAGGGAATTAATAATAATGGGGTAGGAAATTCGTATGGTACTTTTAATGCCGTCACTGGTATTTTTGGAACAAACTACGGGAGTTATAATTTAGTTACTGGCGATGGTTTTGGAGTCTATTCTGAAGCCTTAAACCCGGGTAGTTATGCAGGCTATTTCATAGGAACTTTAGGTGTTGGAACCAATGCATCAAACATTTATAGGTTTCCAACCTCGCGGGGCACTAATGGACAAATGATGCAAACCGATGGTTTGGGGAATCTTAGTTGGGTTGACAGCACTACTATTGGTGTTCAGAAAATTGACGATTTAACAGATGGAAAATCTGATAATGATGGCTCTAATAATGGTTCCTCCATTTTTTTAGGGGTCAATTCAGGAATAAATGATGATGGTAGCGATAATCAAAATGTTGGTATTGGATATGGAAGTATGGTAGCCAATACCACAGGAAGTTACAATACTGTAGTTGGATATCAAAGCTTGGCAAGTAATACCTCTGGTTTTAGCAATACGGGGGTTGGATATCAAACTTTATATGGCACTACCACAGGGTCCTTCAATACAGCGATGGGGGATTGGTCTATGGTTAGTAACATTTCGGGATCTCATAATGTAGGGGTTGGCTACAGTACACTTAGATTTAATACATTGGGAAATAATAATACGGCATTGGGAAGTACGGCGCTTTGGGCAAATTCTTTAGGGAATGATAATACAGCGATTGGTAAAAACGCCTTAGCTACAAGCTCAACCGGAAGCTTTAATACAGGCTTAGGAGTTGAGGCGGCTTATAATAATGTAAACGGTTCGCATATGATTGCTATTGGTAGGAGAGCGTTATATTCTAACACCTCGTCTAATTATTTGGTAGCAGTAGGGAATGATGCACTTTATTCCAATACTGCGGGTTATAATAATGTTTCTATGGGTCATACTTCTATGTACTCCAATACCGTAGGCCATGAAAATGTTGCCATTGGAAATGCCTCCCTTTATGATAACACTAATGGTTTTGGCAACGTAGCTATTGGTTATCAATCGCTTTACGGAAGTGATACCGGATCTTACAATATTTCCATAGGTAGAAATACCATGTATTCAAACAGTGCAGGCTCCTATAATATAAGTATTGGTGAAGATGCTCTTTACTCTGGAAATACCTATCGAAGCATTGCAATTGGTTATAGGGCTTTATATAGTACGACATCTGGAGGCTTTAATGTGGCGGTTGGTCATGAGACCATGTATTCAAACACTACTGGACATAACAATACTTCCGTAGGGTATTATAGCCTTCGTGCTAATACAACCGGAAGGGATAATGTGGCCCTGGGATATCTCGCACTTGATAACAATACTAACGGGTATTATAATACTGCCATTGGTTCTGAAGCATTATCTAGTAATGGTTCTTTAGATAACAATACAGCCGTGGGGTATCGTTCGTTATGGTTATCTACGGGCGATGTTAATACAGCGGTAGGTGCCAATACCCTTAGTCAAAATACGAGCGGTTTTCGTAACAATGCCTTTGGGTATTATGCCTTAGGTTTGAACACCACCGGACAACGAAATACGGCGCTGGGTAGCAATGCTCTTGATAATAACACTACAGGAAGTTATAATACTGCCGTGGGAAATTTTGCTTTTTCTTCGGGCAGTTCTTTTACAAACTCAACAGCACTAGGCTATAATGCTCAACCCAATGCCAGCAATACGGTTAGAATTGGTGATGCTTCGGTTTCCACCATTGGAGGATTTGCCAACTGGACCAATGTTTCAGACGGAAGATTTAAAGATAAAGTACAGGAAAATGTTATAGGGTTGGATTTTGTAATGAAATTACGTCCAGTAACTTATGTCTTGGATATGGATGCAATTACTACTTTTTATAAAATACCTGACGAACAGCGTATTAAAAGTTCAGAAATGCTAAAAGCCAGCGAAGTTCAAATTGGGTTTATTGCTCAAGAAGTTGAAAAAGTTGCTCAATCATTACAATTCGACTTCCATGGGGTAGATCGTCCAGAAAATGATAACAATCATTATGGTCTTCGCTATTCAGAATTTGTTCCAGTTTTAGTAAAAGCTTTACAAGAACAACAAGAAGAAATAGACAGTTTAAAAGAAGAAATTTCTCAACTAAAACAATTAGAAGCTCGTCTAAAACAATTGGAAATGAAACAATAATATTTTCGCTTATGCTATGCCCTTTTTAGCAGAAGGCTGTTTGTAATGAATTATTACGGCAGCCTTTTTTTATAACCACTTTTTCTTTCTAAAGTAATACAACATTGCAATAAAAATCAAAATCATTATTCCCCACAAGACATAATAACTGTATGTATAATGAAGCTCCGGCATGTGGTCAAAATTCATTCCATAGATGCCTGCTATAAAGGTTAAGGGAATAAAAATGGTAGCAATGATGGTCAACACTTTCATAATGTTGTTCATCTTATTACTTACGGTGGTCATATACATATCCATAAGCCCCCAAACCATATCACGATAGATTTCAATATTTTCATTAATCTGTACAATATGGTCATACACATCTCTAAAATAATCGCGAGTGCGTTCCTCCATAATTGGATTTTCGGTTTTTTCTAAGCGCGAAATCACTTCCCGAAGCGGAAATACACTTCGCCGTATTTTTAAAACTTCCCGCTTTAATAGCTGAATATCCTGAGGGGTAGATGCTGAAGGATTTTCAACAAAAACCTGCTCTTCCATGGCTTCAATTTTTTCTCCAAAATCTTCAACAATGGCAAAATAGTTATCCACAATAGTATCTATTAAGGCAAAACCTAAATAGTCTGCCCCATAATTACGAATTTTAGATTCAGGATTCGAAATTCGCATACGTACCGAGTCGAATATATCTTCTTCCGACTCCTGAAAGGTGAGCACATAATTTTTACCAATGACCAACGAAATATGCTCGACCGTAAATAATTCTTCTTTGTTAAAATATAGCATTTTCAATACCACAAAAAAGTATTCGGGATACTCATCTACTTTAGGCCGGTGTTCGGTATTGAGAATGTCTTCCATCACCAAAGGATGCAAACCATAAAAGCTTCCAAGCTTCGCAATTTCTTCATTAAGGTTTAGTCCATTTACATTAATCCAGGTAATTTGGTCGGTAGTTTTAAACTTAAAAGCGTCTTCAACGTTATTGGTTTTAATACATTCAAAAGAATCTTTGGAAAATTCGTGAATTTCAATATCGGTTTTATCCCGTTTTTTTAAACCCACATAACCATCGGTGCCCGGTGCTTTCCCAATGGTTTTGGCAATGCGCTTCTTTTTTTTCGATTTATGTAGTTTCGCCATATCGATTTTAAAGATACCAAAAAGGAGTAAACAATTTGTAAAGTCTTTTATTTTTGCACGACAGTATTCAAAATTTTTATAGCATGGGATTATTTGATTTCTTCGGAAGAAAATCTGAAACAAGACCTAAGGAAGAAAAGGTACTGCCTTGGCTTAGGCTTACTAGAGTAGAACAATTAGACGAAATAGCAGAAGCATCAAAAACAATTCCTGTGGTTATTTTTAAACATTCCACTACCTGTGGTATTAGCCGAATGGTGTTGCGTAATTTTGAAAATGACTATGCTATTGAATCTGGTAAAATTAAATTATATTATTTGGATTTACATGCTTTTAGAGAAGTCTCCAACGAAGTTGGCTATAAATTTCAAGTTATTCACCAAAGTCCCCAGGTACTGGTTATTAAAAATGGAGTAGCGGTATATCACGCATCGCACCATAGTATTCACGCCACAGATTTAGAAAAATTTATTTAAAAAAAATCCCCCTTAAAAGGGGGACTTAGGGGGTTGTTTTTATCTAAAATGATTATTCCGAAGAATTTCTTTTAACCGGTCTTTTATTTCGGTACCGGCATCCAAAACCATTTGCTGGTTCGATGGAAACGGAAAGAAATCGTTTCTAATAAAATCTAAATCTTCTTCGGTAAGCGCTCTTTCATCACCACGATAACGAGCAAAAATATTTTCAAAAATAAACTCGGTTCCCAAGGGGTGACGATTGATAATTCGGTTTTTGTCTAAATCCAAATACACCGCATCGCCATTTACTTGCACCGCTTTGGTTTGTTCGGTATAGGTAACGGCAGCAGTAACCGTAATAAATTTATCTACTTTTATATCATTACCAAGGCTATCCTTCATCACATTTCCATAGCGATCTAACACATATTCCCAACCGTCCTTAATCACTTTTTTTCGTTGAAATTCTTTTTCTGAAATGCGTTCCGGCGAAATAAGAATATCTTTAAAATTTAAATCAATACCAAAAGTATAATGAATTCCATTATCTCTTCGATTGTGGTATTCGGTCCAAAAATCATCCAATCCATAGGTGTTGAAATCCAATAGCTCTTGCTCCAAGCGGAATGGAATAATTTGTCCGCTATGGTTATTTAATTTGACAAAAACAAAATCGGTTCCTTTAAAGTGGGCATCCTTCAGCTTATTATCTAGTCCTAAATAATCCGGTTGAAGGCTTTTAAGATCGCTAAAATAATTGAACGCTTTACGAGCATCGAGTACGGTATTTCGTTGTAAGTATTTAGCGCCCTCAGCAAAAAGATAATCGGCAAAATTCTTTTTGGAAGAAATAATTTCTTGGCTATAATCTTCCATTTCCACATTCAAATTTACTAATGAGATAAGCGGGCGGATAAGTTCTTGCCTTTTTCCTAAATCACAATACAGATAATAAATTTCGCGACTATTTGAAGGGCGATTTTCTTGCATTAAGAAATTAATTCGGCGTTTGTCCTCATTTACCACTTGTGCAAATGCTTCCTCTAAAAAGGATGCATGTGCATCGCTGTTTTTTCCGTGAGGATCTTTTGAAAGCTTTTTTACGGCCAACTCAATCACTTGATCGTAATCGCCTTGGGCTAAAAATTTCTGATTTCGTTTCACACTATTACAACCTGTAAGTAATAGCGCTACTAATACTAAAGTAATGGTTGCTCTCATAACAAAATAGTTTGGTTATTTTTTGGCTGAATACAAGTGTTGTGCCAAACTAAAGTTTTCGCGCAGGAAGTACTTTCCCTTTACACTCTCCAAAACCAATACGAACCTGATCATTTTTACAATAACCACGCATAATTACGGTATCTCCATCATTAATGAATTTTCGCTCCGTACCATCATTCAACTTGAGGGGATTTTGGCCTTTCCAAGTAAGTTCGAGCATGGAGCCATAACTATCGGGAGTAGGACCGGAGATAGTACCACTACCCATCATGTCTCCACTCCGCACATTACAACCATTAACAGTATGATGCGTTAATTGCTGCACCATAGACCAATACATATATTTAAAATTAGAACGACAAACTATATTTTCAGTTCCACCGGAAGGTTTAATGCTTGCTTCTAACTGAATGTCGTAATTCTTGTTTCCGCTTTGCTGTAAATAGGGAAGTGGTTTAGGGTTTTGCTCAGGTCCTTTTACGCGGAAGGCTTCCAAAGCATCTAAGGTAACAATCCAAGGCGAAATTGTAGAAGCAAAATTCTTTCCCAGGAAAGGTCCTAAGGGTACATATTCCCAAGCTTGTATATCGCGGGCACTCCAATCGTTAAAAAGAACAAGTCCAAAAATATTTTCTTCAGCTTCGTCGATAGGAATTGGCTTGCCCAAATCATTTGAAGCAGTAGTAATAAAAGCCATTTCCAATTCAAAATCTAATAATTTAGTGGCCCCAAATCCCGGTATTCCATCTTCTCCGGGAGAAGTTTGACCTACAGGTCTTCTAATGGGTGTCCCTGAAGGAACAATAGAGGAACTTCTTCCATGATAGCCAATGGGAACGTGCAGCCAGTTGGGCATTAACGCATTTTTGGGATCTCTAAAAATAGAACCCACATTGGTAGCGTGTTCCTTACTGGCATAGAAGTCGGTATAGTCACCCACGTCTACAGGTAATTGCATTTCAATTTCATCCAAATCGAAAAGCACCTTTTGTTTATGGTCTTCATTATCCCTCAATTTCGGGTTATCATGGGTAAATATTTTCGCAATTCGGTTACGCACCAATCGCCAGGTTTTTCTACCGTCTGCTATAAAATCATTTAGACTATCCTGCAAAAAAATATCATCGGTTAATTCAATTCCGTCAAAATAGCCCAGCTGATGCAAAGCTCCTAAATCAATGGCGGTATCGCCAATTCGGGTGCCAATGGTAATAATATCGTCGCGTGTTAAAAACACACCAAAGGGTATATTTTGAATGGGAAAATCACTATTTGCCGGAACATCCAGCCACGTTTTTCTTGAAGGGTCGTTAGCAATGAGTGGCATAATTTGGGTTTTAATTGTTGGTAAAATGTTAATCAAATATATAATTTCTTCGCTAGTAACCATAAGCTTTTACTATTTTTGATTTTAATTAACTTTTACTCAACAATGATTGCTAGAGACGAACAAATCTTTGAATTAATAGCTGCCGAAAAAGAACGCCAATTAAATGGACTGGAGCTTATTGCCTCCGAAAATTTTGTAAGCCCCCAAGTCATGGAAGCGGCGGGAAGCGTATTAACCAATAAATACGCCGAAGGCTATCCCGGTAAACGCTATTATGGTGGTTGTGAAATAGTTGACGAAGTGGAACAAATTGCCATTGATAGGGCAAAGACACTTTTTGGGGCAGAATATGCCAACGTACAGCCCCATAGCGGTTCTCAGGCAAATACTGCAGTTTTTGCTGCTTGCCTTCAACCCGGTGATACTTTTTTAGGGTTCGATCTATCTCACGGCGGGCATTTAACCCACGGAAGTCCTGTTAATTTTTCAGGGAGGTTATATAAACCACTCTTTTATGGAGTAGATGAAAAGACAGGGCGTTTAGATTATGATGCAATTGAAACTATTGCAGTTAAAGAAAAACCTAAAATGATTATTGCCGGAGCTTCTGCCTATTCGCGAGAAATAGACTACAAGCGGTTTAGAGAAATTGCAGACAAAGTAGGGGCTATCTTAATGGCAGATATTGCCCACCCGGCAGGCCTTATTGCCAAAGGGATTATTAGCGACCCTATTCCACATTGCCATGTGGTTACCACCACCACCCATAAAACCCTTCGTGGGCCTCGTGGAGGAATGATTTTAATGGGAAAGGATTTTGATAATCCTTTTGGAATTACTTTAAAAAATGGAACCCTTCGAAAAATGTCGTCTTTATTAGACAGTGCGATTTTTCCTGGCAATCAAGGTGGGCCGTTGGAACATATTATTGCAGCCAAAGCTATTGCTTTTGGAGAGGCTTTGACGGACGATTTTTTGCATTATATGGTTCAAGTAAAAAAGAACGCTGAAGTCATGGCGAAAGCATTTGTTGATAAAGGTTATCATATTATTTCCGGTGGAACCGATAATCATATGATGCTTATCGATCTTAGGAATAAAAATATCTCCGGAAAAGAAGCCGAAGAAGCTCTTGGGAAAGCTGATATTACGGTAAATAAAAACATGGTGCCTTTTGACGATAAATCGCCATTTATTACCAGTGGAATCCGTATTGGAACTGCTGCAGTAACTACACGTGGTTTGCTGGAAAACGATATGCTAGAAGTAGTAGATTTGATAGATGCTGTTATTTTGAATTTCCAAGATGAAGCAAAATTGGAAGCTATTGCAGAAAAGGTGAACGAAATGATGGAAGGGAGACCGCTGTTTAAAGCCTAAAATAAATGTTTCAAACCCCTCGTCTTTACCTTCGGAAGATTTCGGTCTTAGACGCTCCTTTTATCTTTGAACTTCTAAACAGCAAGGAGTGGTTGAAGTATATTGGAGACAGAGGGATAGATTCTATAGAAAAAGCCGAAGCCTATATTGAAAAAAATTACCTGCCCATTTGTAAAAATGGTTTAGGTGTTTTTGTGGTCACTTTAAGTAGCAGCCATCTATCCATAGGAACTTGTGGTCTTTATCAACGGGATACGCTGGATCATCCGGATATCGGGTTTGCTTTTTTACCCGAATATATAGGAAAAGGCTACGGATTTGAGGCGGCTTCAGCAGTTGTAAAATATGCTTTGGAAAATTTAAAACTCGCTTCTCTTTATGGATTTACACTACCAGAGAATATACCTTCTATTAAACTCCTGGAAAAATTGGGGTTGCAAAATAAAGGTAGTTTTAACCTGGAAGGGGATGAAGCAGAATTATTACTTTTTAAAATTATTAATAAAAAAGCCTGACAAAATCAGGCTTTTTTATGGTAACTATAATTAATCTTCCTTTGGGAAAATGGTGGCTTCATAGGCCCCGGCATCGGGAGCGGCTATACTTCTTTGAGTTCCATTTAAATCGACAAAAGGTAGAACACCCCCTAAACCTAAACTTTGAGCCCCGGAAGTTCCTTCTTCAATATTCAAATTGTTTACTGTTACATCTTGAAAAACAGGATCAGCATTAAAAACGCAATTGGTATACAATGCTTGATTGTCAAAATTATAATTTGGTAGTCCATCAAAGTCGCCTTGAGGGTCTTCAAAACGAAGCAAACTATTCGTAAAATTAAAATTGAAGGTTGCACTTTCATCTTCAATGAAAGCAATTTCACGTTGCTCACTTCCGTAGATGATACAGTTGGTAAAGTTTGCTTCAACTAAATCTGCAACTAAAATTTCAGTATCACTTACAGGAAGTGAATTATCTAAGCTAAGTGTTGGAAAACTTCGGAAAGAATTGGTCCAATAATTTCCAAAAGTGCAATGATTAAACGTGTATCGTCCACCCAACTGAACTGCCAATGATGATTGTCCGCAATTGGAAACAACCATATTCTCGCCAAGTACGTCTCCCGTCCTTGCCAACAATCCTACATTAGCACTGTTATAAATTTGAACGTTGGACAGTGTAAGTGTTCTATCTCCATCGTTACTATCCATTAAAATACCAACCACATTGTTTTTAATAGTAGTATAACTAAATTCATTATCGGTACTGCCTGCGGTAAGCCATATAGTACCCCATTGGCCGGGTACGTCGGAAAAATCAGGTTCTAGACGATCGCCTTCAAAAATAATTTCATTTTCTAAGGCCTCAGGATCAGAACTGGGTGCCCCATTGGCTTTAATGGAAGCGGCATTGGCAACTAAAATACCACTCACTTCATGAAAGTGAATTCTTGCTCCGGGCTGAATAATTAATGTTTTCCCGGGTGCAACGGCAGCGTAGCCATAAATAACATAAGGTTTTTCATTAGTGAAGGTAAGCTCAGGGTCGTCTAAAAAATATCCTTCAATAAGCACAGGCTCTTCTGCTGTACCTAAGTTTAACGTTTCTGTAGTGCCATCCGGAAATCGTTCGGGGTATAAAAACACCGCATCTTGTATTAGGGTTACTAATTCTACCTTTTGTTCATTACCCCCGCTGTCGAAAAGAATTTGATCGGTATATAAAAACTGGGTATTATTGGTTTGTGTGGTTACATCTACAGTAGTTTCAATAAAAATAAAAATACTATCCTTGGCCATAATTTGCACATCTTCAAATACTTTTCCGGGGATACCATCTACATTTAAGCGATAATTGGAAGCCTCTCCTTGTGCTAATCGAACGGAAGGAATGTGGATGTCTTTATCACTTTTGTTATATACTTTAAGATTGTAGGTACTGGAGCCAATATTGGTAAAAACCGTATCGAGATACACAGTATCTTTGGAAAATTGCAGATTTCCGGTACTAGGGCTGGTTTCAAAATCGTTACGGCAGGAACTCCACAATAACACAGAGGCAATCAGTGCCAATCCATATAGATATTTCATTCAGTTATTTTTTGGTAAAAATATAACTTTTTATGGAGCAACTTATTGTGATTTGCAAAAGAAATAAGTAAGTGAGGCAGTGAAGGCTTCCCTCAAAACTTTTTTCACTGCCTCGTATCCAACTTACTTCCTTTTTTGATTTCTTTTGAGTAGACGTGCTGCTTTTTTTCGCTCGGCTTTTACTTTATTGTAAGCTTTTACTTTATCATTATATTCTTTTCTTTCCTCAATACTTGAAGTACTAATGTTTTGATAATAAAAACTACTAACTGATACTGCCCCTCCTACAACAACTATTTCATTTAAAAGTGTACCATCTAGCTCCATTGAGAAGCTAATTTCGTTATTAATATTTGATATTGCTATTTCTTTAGTTTTATAACCTAGATAAGAAAATTGCAATGTTTGATTTGGTTCCAGTTCAATACTATAGTTTCCATCAAAATCGGTTTGGGTACCATTTGTTGTTCCTTTTACCAAAATATTGACACCTGGCAGAACTAGATTGTTTTCATCGGTTACAGTTCCTTTAATGAAGATATTTGTGGAGTCTTCTTGTTTTTCAATATGCTCTGTGGGTTTTTCAAATTTACATGTTGAAACATTACTCTCTAAGACTTTGATTATATCACTTTTAGGCGTTTCTATAACTTCTATATCTCCGGAAGTAATTTGCATTACTTCTTCCTTTATTTCCTCAGGAGCTATTCTTCCAAGAATAAGATTGTTTTGTACTTCAACAGCAAAAAGCGAAATAGTTACATTTTCGTTTTTACTACCCAATGTAATTGTCTTGCTTCGCAGCGCTCCTTTGTTTACAACCAGTTTTGAACCACTGGCACATTTTAAACTGAAGAAACCTTCTTTATTTGTTAACGCTGAAATATCACTATTCAAAATTTGAATCTTTGCATTTTCAACAGCTTGCCCCGCTTCATCAGTTACATAACCTGATACTTGAATAATAGATTTTACGGGATTACTTCCAATGCCTAAAGAAATATATGGTTTCTCAATAGCATTATTTTTTACTTCAGAAGTAGCCAAAACAGACAACGGCATCAATAAAGAAGCGGCATAGGGGAGTAGGCTGTTCCCTGATTTTCGCTCTAATGTTAGTTCTCTGTCCAACTGAGATTTCTTGAAACGCCCACACAAGTTTTTTCCTTGCGTTACCCGTTTCACCAAATCTTCATCTGCTGTTTGGGTAAAATCGAATACTTCTTTAGTACAAACGCTGCAAAATTTACCTTTTTCGGTAGGAGTCATTTTTGCCCAATCTTCGTGGCAAGGCTCTGGGATAGAAATTCGGATGGCTTTTTTCATGGTGTTAAGGTTTTACATTGATACCTCAAAGCACCTTATTTTTTGTGATAAAAAAAACGTCTATTGAGTGAATAGACGTTTTGAATGAGGGAAATATTCAAAAATTTATTTTTCTACAATTTCAATCTTGAAAAGTTTGTCCCAGTTTTTTCCGGTTACATATAAAATATTTGGTTCTCCTTTATAGGCAATTCCGTTTAAGACATCTAATGTGGTGTGCTGTGTAACTTGATCCTGTAGACCTTTCATATTAATAACTCCTTCTACAGCACCATTTGTTGGGTTTACAATAGCAATGGCATCCTTTTGATAAATATTGGCGTAAATTTTTCCTTCTACCCATTCCAACTCATTGACTTTATCAATAATACTATGATTGGTATAAATTTCTATATAATCTTCCTCTGCAAGGTTATTGGCATTGAGGGTCCAAATTTTTTCGGTGCCATCACTTTTGTAAATTTTAGATCCGTCATTACAAAGACCCCATCCTTCTTTACTTTGGGTATAAACAAAGGTTCCGGTTTTTTCTAAGGTATTTAAACGGTAAATAAAACCGGTTTTTGCCTGCCATGTAAGCTGGTAGATTTTATTGTTAAGAATTGTAATTCCCTCTCCAAAATACTGATCCTCCAACGCAACTTTTTGAAGTACCTCTCCTGTTTTGTAATTTGTTTTTCGCAGCGATGAGTGCATTCGTTGCCCCGTACTCTCATAGAGGGTATCATTTTTAAATTCAAGCCCTTGGGTATATGCTTTTATGTCATGTGGATAGGTTTCAAGGATTTTATAAGTGTAAAGGATAGGTGTTTTTGAAGCCAAAACTTTAATCGTTTTTGTTACTTCATAATTTTTTCCTTCCGATGTAATTAAAGCTTGAATAGTTCTATTTCCCATTTTGGCTTGCGATAGTGAAATAGTAGTTTCAGAAGAAATTTTACTTCCATCGAGGGTATAAACCACATTTTCAATTTTCTTTCCTTTTTTATTAGAAAGACTTACAGTAAGCACATCCTCTTGGGTATAAGTGTTCTTGGGATTATTAATTTCAATGGAAAAAAGTTCGTTTGCTTGTTCCGGGGTATAATTACAGGCTATAAAAAAGAATACCAATAGGTTAATACCGATATACTTATGTGGTTGCATCATGGGTCAATAATTTTTGGCAATATACTCATAATAATTGATGCTAAAAATGTTTGTGGAAGCATAAAATGCAACGTATATTTGCATCGGCAAGTCCTACACAACCAGCTCCTGTGGAATCCCCCAGGGTGGGAACGCAGCAAGGGTATACGGTCGTAGCGGTGTGATGTAGGTAGCTTGCCATTTTTTATTTGGAATACTTTGTCCAACTTCCCATCTTTGTTATAATATTTCAATATGTCTAAAGTTGTACTAATTACAGGGGGCTCTTCAGGAATTGGAAAAGCCATTGGAGAATATCTTCATTCCAAACAATATATTGTATACGGTACCAGTAGAAATCCTGCCGCTAATTCAAACAGCATTTTCACATTACTTCCGTTAGATGTTACGAAACAAGAGACCATTACGAAGGCTATTTCTGAAATCATCCAAAAAGAAGGAACAATTGATGTTTTAATCAATAATGCAGGAGTAGGAATTACAGGTCCCATTGAAGAAACACCCACTAATGAAATAAAGAAAGCCTTCGATACTAACTATTATGGCCCATTGGAAATGATAAAAGCTGTATTACCCCAAATGCGTCAACAACGAAGCGGACTAATTATTAATATTACTTCCATAGCAGGTTATATGGGACTTCCATATCGCGGTGTTTATTCGGCCACAAAAGCTGCTTTAGAAATTACAACCGAAGCCTACCGCATGGAATTAAAATCCTTCGGAATAACCATGACTAATGTGGCTCCGGGCGATTTTGCCACCAATATTGCTTCAGGACGTTATCATGCACCCGTATTAGAAGATTCTCCCTATAAAAAAGCGTATTCAGATACCTTAACAATGATGAATGCGCATGTTAATGGAGGAGGAGACCCAATAGCAGTGGCTAAGGCTGTTAATCAAATTATAGCGACTCAAAGCCCGAAAGTGCATTATAAAGTTGGGTCAAAACTTCAGAAAGTATCCATATTTCTGAAAAAAATCCTTTCAGATAAACGCTACGAAAAAATGGTAATGAAACATTATAAACTGAAATAAGTTTTTGTTAAAAACCTTTCGAAACTTTTTTCAGAAAGCTTTCAAAGCTTCCTTACTTTTGCATACAAATAATAATCTAAAATTAGTTCCTGATGAAATTTTTCATAGATACTGCAAATCTTGATCAAATACGTGAAGCTCAAAATTTGGGCGTACTGGATGGTGTTACCACAAATCCTTCGCTTATGGCAAAGGAGGGGATTACAGGCCGCGATAATATTCTAAAACATTATGTGGCGATATGTAATATTGTGGAAGGCGATGTATCTGCGGAAGTAATTGCTACCGATTTTGCCGGAATGGTAAAAGAAGGAGAGCAACTTGCCGATTTGCACCCTCAAATTGTGGTAAAAGTGCCTATGATTAAAGAAGGGGTTAAAGCCATTAAATATTTTTCGGACCATGGCATTAGAACCAATTGTACTTTAGTTTTCTCTGCCGGACAAGCCTTATTGGCAGCCAAAGCTGGAGCAACCTATGTCTCTCCCTTTATAGGAAGACTGGATGATATTTCTACTGATGGCTTGAATTTGATTGCCGAAATTCGTCAGATCTATGATAATTATGGTTTTGAAACTCAAATTTTAGCGGCTTCCGTTCGCCATACCATGCACGTGTTGGAGTGTGCAAAAATAGGAGCCGATGTTATGACGGGACCACTTTCTTCTATTGAAGGGTTATTGAACCACCCATTAACCGATATTGGGTTAGAGAAATTTCTGGCAGATTATAAAAAAGGAAATTAAAAAAACAATATTATTGATTTAGGTGCCCTAATAGTTGTTCTTCTATAGAGGCATTAAAAATATTGGAATTACCATCCAGTATCTTTAAATCCTTATCTACAATAATAGACTTGTTTACGTAGTTTACCAATAGTTTTTGTTCGGCATCATTAAAGTTTTCAAATTGGTATTCAAACTGGCCATTGTATCCGGCATTTTGAACAGTTCTTACCCATTTTTTGAAATGGGTATCAATGTTAATTCCTATGAAATTGTATTCCGGATATTTTTCACGCAATTCAGAGGATCGGGTGTGAATTTTTCGGTAATGTTTAATTGACTCCGAAGACCAGAAAAAAAGTACGGTAGGTTTTTTTATGATAGAATGAAGGTCTTTTAATGTATTATCGGTAGAGACTAAGGCTACGTTTGGAATTTCGTTTCCTGTGGCCAATTTAATAGTAGCACTGGCCAGCTTTTCAACTTCGGCAATATCGGTACTGTCGGTATTTAGCTTTTTAAAAGCTTCTAACATTTGCAGTTCTTCAGAAACATCTTTTCCATTCAATAGGTATCGCACTACCGAGTTTCGGGAAAGTGTATTTTTAAGGGAAGTATTGGTAATTAAACTATCAATGATTTTTATTTTATAAGAATTGTGCGTAAAAGAAAATCGATCGAATGGTTCTCTATTTTCATACTTTTCATACGCCAGATTGTCCAGATAATTACCTAAAAAACGAAAATAGGGGTAATAATTACGCAGGCCTTCGTTTCCAAAATCGATACTGTCTCTAAAGGCATAAAAACTTTCAGGAATATCGATACTTTCATCATAAATTTTCTTTTTTGAATTGGCCGAAATATAAAGCTCCTTTTTTGAATAGATACTATAGGTTATGGATGCATTGGCAACATCATCAAAAGCCTTAGAGGTTTTTATCTTTTCTTTAAAGCTTTCAAAGAGGTTTTTTCGGGAACTACTTACAGAGTCCATTTTAGCACTAAATTCTTCGGGGCCAATATTGTAATACGTAAGCATATTATCATCTACATCTTCATTAAGTAAATAAAGCTCCATTAAAAGATTATTCTTTTCGGCGCCTCGACCTGTAAAAGAAAGAGATTCATCAAATTCTATTGTATTTACATAAATCATAACGCTGTCGCCAGGTTCAAGAAACATGGCTTGATACTCGTAGTGACTAAAAAAATAAATACCGGGATCTGTATTTTCTATTTTATAAATAAAACTATCTGTAGAATCTAAAGCGACAGTATCTATAATACTACGATTATGGGAAATAACCACATAGTCCAACTTTGGGTTTACTATTTTACCACCAATCCAAGATACACCACATTCACCTTTTTTGGAAGATGTATTGCAGGATATAAAGGTAGTAACCGTAAGTAAAAGGAATAGTATTTTTTTAATCAATCGCACCTATGTTTCAATTTCAATAGCAAAAATAGTAGACAACCCTCCCTTATTTTGTTAATTACTCGTTAAAAGATGATAAAAAGCCTATCTCCTTTATTTATCGCACTTATTTGGTTATTTTTGCACCCAATTTTGAAACTTTAATTATTTGTCTATGTTATCTGTTTCCAATCTTTCGGTTCAATTTGGTAAACGTGTTCTTTTTGATGAAGTTAACACCCAGTTTGTACAAGGTAATTGCTATGGAATTATTGGCGCAAATGGGGCAGGGAAATCTACATTTCTGAAAATTATTTCAGGAAAACAAGACGCTACCTCAGGGCATGTGCATCTAGAACCAGGCAAACGAATGTCTGTATTGGAACAAAATCATAATGCCTTTGACGACTATCAAGTGTTGGAAACCGTGGTGAGAGGAAATAAGGAATTATTTTCAATAAAATCGCAAATAGATAAACTTTACGAAGATTATAGTGATGAAAATGCTGAAAAAATAGGAGAACTTCAGGTAGCTTTTGAAGAAATGAACGGTTGGAGTGCCGATAGTGATGCCGCTGCTATGCTTTCCAACTTGGGAATTAAAGAAGACCTTCATTACACGTTAATGAAAGACTTAGACGGAAAGCAAAAAGTAAGAGTGCTTTTAGCACAAGCGCTTTTTGGGAACCCCGATGTGTTGATTATGGATGAGCCTACCAACGACCTAGACTATGAAACTATTTCGTGGTTAGAGAATTTTTTAGCTAATTATGACAACTGCGTCATCGTAGTATCACACGACCGTCATTTTTTGGATGCGGTATGTACCCATATTAGTGATATTGACTTCGGAAAAATAAACCATTATAGTGGAAACTATACTTTTTGGTACGAAAGTAGCCAATTGGCAGCCCGCCAGCGTGCACAGCAAAACAAAAAGGCGGAAGAAAAGAAAAAGGAACTGGAAGAATTTATCCGAAGATTTTCTGCCAATGTAGCTAAATCGAAACAAGCGACCAGTAGAAAGAAAATGATCGAAAAGTTGAATGTTGCTGATATTAAACCCTCTAGCCGACGCTATCCTGCCATTATTTTTGAAAGAGAACGAGAAGCCGGAGATCAGATTTTAAATATAGAAAATCTTGCAGCCAGTATTGATGGGGAAGTGTTGTTCCAGAATATCGATATTAATTTAGCAAAAGGTGATAAAGTGGTTGTATTTTCTAGAGATTCTAGAGCAACTACCGCTTTTTATGAAATTATCAATGGAAATCAAAAACCTGTTTCTGGAAGATTTCAATGGGGAGTTACCACCAATCAAAGTTATTTACCGTTGGATAATAGCAATTTCTTTAAAAGTGAAATGAATTTGGTGGATTGGTTACGCCAATGGGCAAAAACCGAAGAAGAGAAGGAGGAGGTATTTATCCGCGGATTTTTAGGGAAGATGTTATTTAGCGGGGAAGAAGCACTTAAAAAATGCAGTGTACTTTCGGGAGGAGAAAAAGTGCGATGTATGTTGAGTCGAATGATGATGATGCGCGCCAATGTAGTCATGCTGGACGAACCTACCAATCATTTGGATTTAGAATCTATTACCGCATTTAATAACTCCTTAATGAATTTTAAAGGCACTGTATTATTAACCACCCATGATCATGAATTTGCTCAAACGGTTGGTACCCGTGTGATTGAATTAACTCCTAATGGCGTTATCGATCGATACATGACTTTTGATGATTATATGAGTGATAAAAAAATAAAAGAATTACGTGATAAAATGTACTCGGTAGGAGTTTAAATATATTCTATAAAACAATAAAAAAGGCCAACAATTCTGTTGGCCTTTTTTATTTCATACTACTAGAAAGAACTAATATCTCCGGACCCTGAAGTTTTTGTATCACTTCTTTCGGGGTTTCCTTTGTAGGTAATATCTCCGGAACCACTTACTCTGGCATTTAGACTTTTATTGGCAACTACCCGGGCATCTCCGGAACCATTTACTTTTACTTCCGTACTATTGGATTGTAATTCAAAACCTTTAAAATCACCGCTTCCAGTAACAGTAACTTTAAGATTTTCGGTTTTACCCTCCAAAGTAATATCGCCTGAGCCGGTTACATCAGATTCAACAGTAATGGCATCAATCATTAATTTCACATCGCCGGATCCGGTTATATTAACTTCCAGTCTATCGGCTTTAATCACATCCTTTGTGTCAATGTCTCCGGAGCCGGTAAGACTTACCTCCGAAATATCCTTAAAAGGAACCGTTACGTGAATACCATTTTTGGTTTTTAAGTAATAATTCTTTTCAGTTTTAATGATAAGTTCATTTCCCTTTACTTCAATCACCACGTATTCGTGTAAGTTGTCATCAGTTGTAACTGTTATATTTCCTTCATTTCCACTTACTAAGTGAACATCCATAGAGCCCACCAACTTAATTTCATCATAACTTCCTGTAGTTATTGTTTTTGTAGTGACATTTCCATCTCCCACTACTTTGTTGTTACCCCATTGTGCGTGGCTTTGTGTTGCTGAAAATACTAGGGCTGTGCAAATAATAGATTTTAAAATAGTTTTCATTGGTTTCATTTTTTAGAGTTTTTCAAGGGTTACCCCTCCATAGTTTGAATTAATGTTAATGGTGTTTCCAGAGTCTTTTCTTCCGTAGTACCCACTGTAGGTTTTGCTGGAGTAATCTTTTGAAGTCTTCATAATTTCTAAATCATCCTCACCACTTAAATTTGCGTAGGATAAATCAACATAAAAATTGAAATTAGCATCACTCTCAAAGTAGATTTTAATTCCGGCGTAATCTGAATTAATAGTCACCTCTTTTACAGAGGATTTCATTTTTTCTACCGTTACAGAACCGTAATCGGTATTCACGCTCAAACTCCCTGTAAGTACATCGATTCGAAGTGGAATATAATCGCCTCGACCCACTAATTTTCCTACTTTACCTATACGAAGTTTGCCATAATCATTATTGTAATTAATACTCGCTACATCATTAATTTCGGAATTGGTATAATCAGCATTTAGATCCAGTGTTTCTACTTTTTCTAATGTAAAACCTGAGTAATCGGCATTAATTTTACCACTTTTCATATAATTAATGGTAGAATTGTTCGTGTAGTCAAAGTTCAAAGAATTGTTCTCTGCCAGAAGCTTTCCAATATTGACTTGCCCATAGTCGCAGTTAATTTTGGCATTACCTTGTAATTCATTTAGGGTAATTCCGCCATAATCATTATTTAAATCAACGCTATTGGTAATGGGCATTTTTATGGTGTAGTTTATCTCCATATGCACATTTTTGTTATTGTTTCCCCACCAACTCCAGGAGGAGTTTTTACGATCTTTGAAAATAGTTTTAGCGGTTACTTGTGAGGCACTTCCTGAAAAATCTACATCAATATTATTTAATTTTTCCTGAACCCGTTCTTCGTCATTTCCGTTTGTGCGAATTAAAACTTCTATTACAATTCGGTTTTCTGTCCAGGTAACGATATCTATATTTCCATAGCTGTTATCCACAGTAAGCCCTGCATTGGCGTTGACCGAGTACTCTTTTTTGAGGGTTTTCTCTTTCGTATATTTCCCATCAGGTCCGTATTTTTCACCAGCGAAAGCTATTGCAGGGAGAAGAAATGCTGCTACTACTAAATTGATTAACTGCTTCATAAGAGTTGACTTTTTTATACGTAAGGGGCTATAGGATTGATTAGAAACTAATCCATAAGTTGTATTAAAAATTTTGTATAGGTGTTTCATTTTTGGTTGCTTTTAATGTTTTTACTTCTTCCATAGTGGTGAAAACTTGCTCTAAAATGTCAATTCGGTTTTGAAAGTTGGCAATCATAGCCGCTACTACGCGTTTATCGTTTCCACTTTCCACTAAATCTAGTTTTAGTTTTTCATAATCTTGTTCAAGTACCTCCAATCTTTTAAGGGCATCTTCAACAAGATGTTGTGTGTCTTCATCCTGAAAGCTTTTTAAGGTTTCGATTTCTTGATTGATGGTTGTTATAAAAAAGGATTGCGTTTTTTCCATTTCGGAAGAAACACTAGCTAATCCTTCAGCTTCTTTCGCCGGCATTAGACTGAAAAAGCCAACTCCTAATAATAAAAGTACAGAAGCAGCAATAGATAAATGTTTCCACCAAGAGGTCGCTTTCTTTTGGGGTTGTTGTGCTTTTAATTTTTCCAAAAAACGTTGCTGATGACCTACCGGAGTTTCTTCTGTATTGAAGGAATCCTGTAATTTTTCAAACAATTTTTCTATGTTGTCTTGACTTTTCATGTGCTTACAGTTAATTTGGTTCTTAAACTTTCTTTGGCTCTGGAAATCATCGTTCTACAGTTGGCATAACTTATTTGAAGAATGTCACAAATCTCTTCATAATCATACCCTTCAATAAAGTGAAGTGTAAGAATATTTTGGTAGCTTTCATGAAGTGTTTCCATACAGTTTCGCAATTTGGTAATCTGTAAGGATTCATAATCTTCACTATCCATTCCATAGTCTTCTTCAGCTTCTTCTTTAAGGCTATATTCTGGCAAATCTGTAAATCGTTGATTTTTTCTAGCTTGAACGATACTGTTGTTAACCACAATACGTTTTAACCAAGAACCAAAGGTCGCAGTACCTTTAAACGTATCCAGTTTGCTAAAAGCAGCAATAAATGACTCCTGCATAACGTCCTCTGCTTCGGCGGTATTCTTTATAATTCGCAAAGCAGTATTGTACATGGCTTTATGGTAACGATTGTACACTTCTAATTGTGCCAATTGATTTCCCTTCTGACAAAGAGCGAGTAATGGTTCTATTTTTTGATCGGTTAGTGCCAAAAAAACAAATGTTTAGTATAGAGATACGGTTTATAAACAATTGTTACACTTTCTATCATTTTTTTTTGAGGTGGCATAACAATTGACTTATATAGAGGAATGAATTTAAGTTAAATGAGGGAATATCCTGCATTTAACGTGTTAGAACGAGACTAATTTACTTAATAAGACCGTTGCATATGTTATATTTGCGACAGAATGTCTTAAAAATTACTATGACGAAAACAAAATTGATAACCATAGACAGTTTGTCATTTCAAGACATAAAAGAAGATGCAGAGTTAATCCCATTGATGACTCCGGAAGATGAAGATGCCATGGCAAAAGAAAAATTGCCGGAAACATTGCCCATTTTACCCCTAAAAAACACGGTCCTTTTTCCGGGGGTTGTAATACCCATTACAGCCGGAAGGGATAAGTCTATTAAACTAATTAACGAAACCAACAAAGGAAGCAAAGTGGTAGGTGTGGTTTCTCAAAAAGATGAAACGAAGGAAAACCCGGGTTTGGAAGATATTAATACGGTGGGAACCGTTGCCAGAATTCTGAAAGTCCTTAAAATGCCAGATGGTAATACCACGGTAATTATTCAAGGAAAAAAACGTTTTGAAGTATCCCAATTGGTTACTACCGAACCTTATTTAACAGCTACCATAAAAGATGTCGCCGAAGCACGTCCTGCTAAAGACGATAAACATTTTAGTGCAGTGGTGGATTCTATAAAGGAATTGGCTATCGATATTATTAAAGACAGCCCTAATATCCCGTCAGATGCTGCTTTTGCTATCAAAAATATTGAAAGTGTTCCTTTTCTTATCAATTTTGTGTGTTCCAATCTCAATATTTCTGTTACTGAAAAGCAAAAGTTGTTAGAGATTAATGATCTTCAGGAACGCGCTCTGGAAACTTTGAAATTCTTAAATATTGAATTGCAAAAACTTTCCCTTCGAATGGATATTCAATCTAAGGTAGAAAGTGATATTTCCAAACAACAACGGGAGTATTTCCTTCAGCAGCAAATGAAGACCATTCAGGAAGAATTGGGCGGCTCTTCGTATGAAGCCGAAATTGAAGAAATGCGGGCCAAAGGAAAAACCAAAAAATGGAATGAAGACGTAAAAAAACATTTTGACAAGGAAATTTCCAAATTGCAACGCATGAATCCGCAAGTGGCAGAATTCAGTATTCAGCGTAATTATTTGGATTTACTATTGGAATTACCTTGGAACCAATATAGTAATGATAAATTCGACTTAAAAAGGGCTCGTAAAATTTTAGACCGAGACCACTATGGTTTGGACGATGTAAAACAACGCATTATTGAATACCTCGCTGTTTTAAAACTCCGGAATGATATGAAATCGCCCATTCTTTGTCTATATGGGCCACCTGGCGTTGGGAAGACTTCTTTAGGAAAATCTATTGCGGAATCTTTAGGGCGAGAATATGTACGAATGTCTTTAGGAGGATTAAGAGATGAAGCAGAAATCCGCGGACATCGTAAAACGTATATAGGCGCTATGCCCGGTAGAATTTTACAGAGCATCAAAAAAGCCGGTACCAGTAATCCGGTATTCGTGCTGGATGAAATAGACAAACTTTCGGTAGGAAGCCAGGGGGATCCTTCTTCAGCTATGCTAGAAGTATTAGATCCTGAGCAAAACAATGCTTTTTATGATAATTTCTTAGAGCTTGGATACGATCTTTCCAAAGTCATGTTTATAGCAACCTCTAATAGTCTAAGTACGATTCAGCCCGCTTTACGTGACAGAATGGAAATTATTGATGTTTCGGGATATACCATAGAAGAAAAAGTAGAGATTGCCAAAAGACATTTACTTCCGAAGCAATTAAAAGAACACGGACTATCCAACAAACACCTAATTATTAGAAAACCACAGTTAGAAAAGATTGTGGAAGGGTATACCCGTGAAAGTGGAGTACGAACGTTGGAAAAGCAAATTGCCAAAATGGTACGTCACGCTGCCATGAAAATTGCCATGGAAGAGGATTATGATATTGTAGTCACCAATGAAATGATAATTGAAGTACTGGGAGCTCCTAAAATGGAGCGAGATAAATATGAAAATAATGATGTGGCCGGGGTAGTAACGGGACTTGCTTGGACACGAGTAGGGGGAGACATCCTGTTTATTGAATCGGCCATATCAAAAGGAAAAGGTGCTTTAAATATGACTGGAAATCTTGGCACCGTGATGAAAGAATCGGCTACCATTGCCTTAGAATATATAAAATCTCATACCGAACAATTAGGAATTGATCCGGATGTTTTTGAAAAATATAACATTCATATTCACGTACCCGAGGGAGCCACTCCAAAGGATGGCCCTAGTGCCGGAATTACGATGCTTACTTCGTTGGTTTCCTTATTTACCCAACGAAAAGTAAAGAAAAGTCTGGCCATGACCGGAGAAATTACCCTACGAGGTAAAGTATTGCCGGTAGGAGGAATTAAAGAGAAAATACTGGCAGCCAAACGAGCGCGAATCAAGGAAATTGTTCTTTGTGAAGACAATAAAAGAGATATTGAAGAAATTAAAGCGGAATATCTAAAAGGACTAACCTTTCATTATGTAAAGGAAATGAGTGAGGTGCTTGAGGTAGCTATTACTAAGCAAAAAGTAAAAAACCCTAAAAAACTGTAAGTTTAACAAACTGCAGGAATACAATCCTTTTTTACTCGCCGAAAATAAATTATCATTGTACTCGTTAAAATTCCAAGGAACGTTTGCCAGGTTAATGATTCGAAGATTTACATTATTAGGATGCCTTTTTTTGGTTGTTACTGCCTTTGCCCAAGTAGGAGGTAAAGCCACCTATCAGTTTTTAAACTTGGGAATTTCACCACGGCAAGTAGCTTTGGGAGGTAAAGTCGTAACCAATTATGATTACGATCCCACACAAGGTATGTATAATCCTGCGAGCATCAATCCTGAAATGGATAATCAACTTTCTTTAAATTTTAATAATTATATAGGTGATGTTAGCTACGGAACGGCTTCCTATGCCTATTTGTGGGATAGGCGAACCCAAGTATTACACACCGGGATTACCTACATTAACTACGGAAAGTTTGATGGCTATGATGAACAGGGAAACCCAACCGATACTTTTGGTGGAGGAGAAGTAGCACTTTCATTTGGACATGCCAGAAATATTGCTTTTACCAATTTTCATATAGGTGGAAATGTAAAATTCATTTCTTCAAAACTGGAGCAGTATAGTTCTTTTGGAGTGGCGTTGGACGTTGCCGTAATGTATGTGTACGAAGATTGGGATTTACATATTACTGCTGTAGCCCGAAACTTAGGAACCCAAGTACAGCCCTATGAAAATACTATCGAAAAATTACCCTTCGAAGTTGTTTTAGGGATTTCGCAAACCTTACAAAATATTCCTATTCGCTGGCATTTTACGTTAGAAAACATGCAAACGTGGAATGTGGCTTTTGCTAACCCCAATAGAGATGAAATAGACCTAGAAGGAAATACTACTTCCGAAAAAATAACTTTCATAGACAATGCCTTCCGGCATATGATTGTGGGGATTGAACTTTTTCCGGAAAGTGGATTTAACTTGCGTTTGGGGTATAACTTACGCCGTGCTGAAGAGTTACGAATTATAGAGCAGCGCTCTTTTGCCGGGTTAAGTGCGGGATTTGGAATTAAATTGAACAAACTTCGGTTAAGTTATGCGTATTCTAAATATAATTCGGCAGCCGCTACGAGCTTTTTCGGACTCAATATTAATCTTCAATAATGCGGAAAATTACCATTGCCATAGACGGTCACTCTTCTACAGGTAAAAGTACCGTGGCAAAACAATTGGCAGATTATTTAGGATACCTTTATGTAGATTCAGGAGCAATGTATCGAGCCATAACTCTGTTTGCCCTTCGGAAAGGTTTTATCTCGGAAACCCATTTCAACAAAGAAAAGTTAATAGCATCGCTACCGAATATTCAATTGGAGTTCAAAAAAAATGAAGAGGGAATAGCCCAAATGTATTTGAATGGAGAACTTGTTGAAAAACAGATACGAACATTGGAGGTTTCTGAATTTGTGAGCCCTATTGCAACTGTTTCTGAAGTACGAAAAAAATTAGTCGAGCAACAGCAGAAAATGGGCAAAGAGGGAGGTATTGTGATGGATGGACGCGATATTACTACGGTAGTTTTTCCCAATGCCGAATTAAAGGTTTTTATGACAGCTTCAGCAGAAGTTCGTGCCAATAGAAGATTTTACGAATTGAAAGAACGAGGCGATCAAATTTCGTTTGTCGAAGTATTGGAAAATGTAAAGGAAAGAGATAACATCGATTCTAATAGGAAAGATTCTCCCTTAAGAATAGCCAAGGATGCCATTGTGATAGATAATAGCGAAACCAATCAGGAAGACCAGTTTCATATTTTGTTACAATTAGCAAAAGATCGAATTGCCGGAAGGGTATAAAAAAACCACTCAAAAGAGTGGTTTTCATTTTGTTATAGGCTTTATAGTGAAATGGGCTCGGGGTAGTTATA
This sequence comes from Flavobacteriaceae bacterium, assembly GCA_041392125.1. GTDB lineage: Bacteria > Bacteroidota > Bacteroidia > Flavobacteriales > Flavobacteriaceae > Halomarinibacterium. The sequence goes on from JAWKMR010000008.1 coordinate 85,271, forward strand.
ATGCCCTGTAATGACGCTTGGAAAACAAATCCTTTTTAAAAAATGTAAATCTCTACGTCTGCTTTCCCTCTTTATAATTTCAATGCTTTTTAAAAGTGGATTCATAATTTGTTGTCTTTAAAAGCTATTTATCTAAATCTTCTTTTACTATTCCACACAAATCCTAAAGAGGTTTTTGGTTTTTCGATTAAGGTGTTTCTGTCTAAAGTTCTCATTGTTTTGTTTTTTAATTGTTCGTTTTTGATGAATGATTGATACTATATAGACGATGCTTAAAAATAAATGTTACAGTACTATGTATAACAAAGTAGTATTTTAACAAAATTTAACAAAGTTGAATAAAAAATAGATGAGAAGTAATATAAAATATTTAGGAGATATTCTTTTCGATTCGTTTGTCGGGAACAATCCACATAATGGCAACTAATACATAGAAACCTATGGCAATCCAGCTATTGAAAAAGGATAGCGATAAACCTAAAATGTATAAAACAAGAGACATTTTTCCTTTGATATCTTTCCCTATTTGTTTTTTGAGTATAAAATCATCACCGTGAAATTGCAGAATAGCCCCTTGTAAAATAAAATAGGCTATTGCACAAAGTAGCAGGTTTAAACCATAGAGTGCTACCGTTAAAGATTCAGTGTAGTTTTCTCCCAACCAAGAAGTGGTAAAGGGGATAAGGGATAGCCAAAATAGCAAGTGTAGATTTGCCCAAAGAATTTTCCCATTCACTTTTTCGGTAATTTGAAATAAATGGTGATGGTTATTCCAATAGATTCCGAGGTAAATAAAACTAAATAAGTAGCTGGCAAAAATGGGCCACTCGTGTAACAAGGCTTCTATAGACACCTCGTGTGGGGCTTTTAATTCCAAAACCATAATAGTAATGATAATAGCTAAAACACCATCACTAAAGGCTTCTAATCTTCCTGTTTTCATGGGAAATGAATTTATTTTATAAATATAAAATTTTCATTGGTAAGAAAATAATCTGTCAAAAAAGAAAACTCTTTGAAAATCAAAACTAAAACCCTATTTTTGCCACCCTTTTTGGCGGCATTATCTGAAAACAAAAAGGAATAAGCTAAAAAAACAAAAACCCTTCTATGGGAACGCCGCAACACTTTTCAGTAAGAGCATAGAATACAAAGCACCATAGTAGTTTACTACTTTTAGTGTGCATTTAATTTATAATGGCTGAAAAAGCAAAAAAAGAAGAAGCTGTTGTGGAAGAAACAGTAGCAACCCAACCAAAACAGGAACTATCTGCAAAAGAAGCAAATCCTGAAAAATTCCTTAAAGATTTTAACTGGCATAACTACGAAGAAGGCATTGACCAAGTAGACGAAGGGCAGTTAAAAGAATTCGAAAAATTAGTAGCCGAAAATTTTGTTGATAGTCTTGACGATGAAGTCGTGGTAGGTGAAGTAGTTCACTTAACCGACCGCGATGCTATTATAGATATCAACGCCAAAAGCGAGGGAGTAATTTCGTTAAACGAATTCCGTTACAACCCAAACTTGAAAGTAGGAGACAAAGTAGAAGTATTAATCGACGTACGTGAAGACGCTACCGGACAATTAATTCTTTCGCACCGTAAAGCACGTACCATTAAAGCGTGGGATCGTGTTAACAAAGCGCACGACGAAGGTACAGTAGTAAACGGTTTTGTAAAATGCAGAACCAAAGGAGGTATGATTGTAGATGTGTTTGGTATTGAAGCCTTCTTACCGGGATCACAAATTGATGTGAAGCCTATCCGTGATTACGATGTATACGTAGGTAAAACTATGGAGTTCAAGATTGTGAAAATTAATCATGAATTTAAAAACGTAGTAGTTTCTCATAAAGCACTTATTGAGGCTGATATCGAAGAACAGAAAAAAGAAATCATTGGACAACTTGAAAAAGGTCAGGTTCTTGAAGGAGTAGTTAAAAATGTTACTTCATATGGTGTATTTGTGGATCTTGGAGGTGTTGACGGATTAATTCATATTACCGATCTTTCGTGGTCACGTATCAATCACCCCAACGAGATTGTAGAATTGGATCAAAAATTAAACGTGGTTATCCTTGATTTTGATGAAGATAAAACACGTATCCAATTAGGTCTTAAGCAATTAAACCCACATCCATGGGAAGCTTTAGGACAGGAATTAAAAGTAGGCGATAAAGTAAAAGGAAAAGTAGTAGTTATTGCAGATTACGGTGCCTTTATTGAAGTTGCTGAAGGAGTGGAAGGGCTTATCCACGTAAGTGAAATGTCTTGGTCAACGCATTTGCGTAGTGCTCAAGATTTTGTAAACGTAGGAGATGAAGTTGAAGCTGTAGTATTAACATTAGATCGTGAAGAGCGTAAAATGTCCTTAGGTATTAAGCAAATGACGCCAGATCCATGGACAGATATTACGTCAAAATATCCTGTAGGCTCTAAGCATAAAGGAATTGTTCGCAATTTCACCAACTTTGGTGTTTTTGTGGAATTAGAAGAAGGAATTGACGGATTAATCTACATCAGCGATCTTTCTTGGACCAAGAAAATTAAGCACCCAAGTGAATTTACCAATATTGGCGATAAGCTAGAGGTTGTTGTTCTTGAGTTAGATGTAGAAGGACGTAAATTAAGTCTTGGTCACAAACAAACTACCGACAATCCTTGGGATAAATACGAAGATGAATTTGCCTTAGGAACTAAGCATACTGCTACCATTGACGAAATGGTGGATAAAGGAGCTGTAATTAACTTTAACGAGGACATTAGTGCTTTTGTTCCAAAGCGTCATCTAGAAAAAGAAGACGGTAGTGAACTGAAGAAAGGGGAGGAAGCAGAATTTGTAATTATTGAATTCAATAAAGAATTCAAGAAAGTAGTTGCTTCTCACATGTCTGTTCATAAAGAAGAAGAAGCTAAAATTGTAAAGCAAGCTGCTAAAGCTGCTGCGCAACAAGCGGAAGAAGCAAAACCAACGTTAGGGGATGCTAATGCCAAGCTTCAAGAGATTAAAGACCAAATGGAAGGAAAGAAAAAGAAATAATTTCTCACCATTTTACCCTATAAAAGCCCTTCAATTTTGAAGGGTTTTTTTTTGAAAAATATTTTTGTTAAATTGAACTTCAAACAAAATATTTTACCAATGAAATTAATAAAAATACTTCTCTACTTTTTTTGTTTTGTGGCATTAGTTTCTTGTGATTTATTCAAAGGAAGTGATGACGAAGACCCAACACTTATAGAAGGATGTACAAATTTGAACAGTTTTAACTACAGTAGTGAAGCGGATACAGACGATGGCTCTTGCATAGAAATGTATGGCTGTCTTGGTTATTTCGGAGGCTATTCTAACTCAGGTTCATTGGGGGTTACATTAAACGATCCATATTGGGATCAAAAAATGAATGAAGAGGTAATTATTCAACGTAATTTTTTTAACGGAATACCAGCAAATGTTTATGTTTTATATGAGCCTAGTGTAAATCATAAAAATGCATATGCATCACCGCAAGGTCAAATTATGTTTGGCTACCACATGTTTTATTATACAATTTCTGTATATGGTGAATTACCGGTAGCAGGGATATTGGCACATGAATGGGGACACAGAACACAATTTTATCATAACTGGGGGTATGATGAAAAACACTATCAAGAATTAGAAGCAGATGCTTTTTCTGGGTTCTATATGGCGTTAGCAAAACAATATGCTTGGGCTAATATTGAATCTTATTTTGCCAATGTCTATGCAAACGGAGATTATAATTTTAATCACCCAACCCATCATGGAACTCCAGAACAACGACTAGCTTCTGCTTATTTAGGAGTAAATACAGCAATTGAAATATTGAATTCCGGAAAGCCATTAAGCTATCAAGAGCTACATTCATTATTTATAAATGAAATAGAAACATACATTAATAACGAGCCCCAATCTAATCGATTTATTGAAGTGAAATACCCAGAAAATCTTACTAATGCCTATATTGAATCACTATTTCCTTATATTGAATAATTTTTAAATATATATTTTCATTACTGATTTTACCAATTTTGTAAATAAATCCTTTAAATTTGCCTTCTGAATAAGATTCAGAAATTTCTATGAGCCAAAAAGTGCTACTCAACGCCACTGAAATTAACATCGCACTCCACCGTTTGGCTTGTCAATTAATTGAAAATCACGATACCTTTCAAAATACCGTACTCATTGGCATTCAGCCAAGAGGAATTTTTTTGGCAGAACGCTTAAAAAAGATTTTGGAAGTAGATTATCAAATTCAAAACATAAAGTTAGGATATCTGGATATTACCTTTTACAGAGACGATTTCAGAAGAAGTGATAAACCTCTCGAGGCAAATACTACCAAAATTGACTTTATTGTAGAAAATAAAAAGGTAGTATTTATTGACGATGTTTTATACACAGGGCGAAGCATTCGAAGTGCTTTAACAGCCATTCAATCCTTTGGAAGGCCTTTGGAGATAGAGTTGTTAACCCTTATCGACAGAAGATTTAGCCGTCATTTACCTATTCAACCCGATTATCGTGGAAGACAGGTAGATGCTATTAATAATGAAAAAGTAAAAGTGTGCTGGAAGGAGAACGATGGGGAAGATGCCGTATATTTAGTAGAACGATAGTATGAGCGAACTAAGCGTTAATCACTTACTAGGAATTAAATACATTACCGAAGACGATATTCAACTTATCTTCGAAACTGCAGACCATTTTAAAGAAGTGATTAATCGGCCCATAAAAAAAGTACCTTCACTTCGCGATATTACCATTGCCAATCTCTTTTTTGAAAATAGTACTCGTACTAGACTTTCTTTTGAACTGGCAGAAAAACGTCTCTCTGCAGATGTAATCAACTTTTCTGCGGCTTCCTCTTCCGTAAAAAAAGGGGAAACACTTATTGATACGGTGAATAATATTCTTTCTATGAAAGTAGATATGGTCGTGATGCGACATCCTAATGCCGGTGCAGGTATATTTCTGTCAAAACATATTAATGCTAGTATTGTGAATGCCGGGGATGGTGCTCATGAACATCCTACCCAAGCATTGCTGGATTGTTTTTCTATTCGAGAAAAATTGGGTGATGTAGCAGGAAAAAAAGTAGTTATTGTGGGAGACATTCTTCATTCCAGAGTTGCTTTATCTAATATTTTTGCATTGCAAAAGTTAGGAGCAAAGGTTAAAGTGTGTGGTCCTAAAACACTTATTCCTAAATATATAACTAAATTAGGGGTAGAAGTAGAAGGAAATTTAAGAACCGCATTGGAATGGTGTGATGTGGCAAACATGCTTCGTGTTCAAAATGAACGAATGGATATAAGCTATTTTCCTTCTACCAGAGAATATGCCCAACAATTCGGACTTACCAAGCAACTATTAAACTCGCTAAACAAAGAGATAATTGTGATGCACCCAGGGCCAATTAACAGAGGAGTTGAGATTACGAGTGACGTTGCAGACAGTAAGCAATCTATTATTTTAGATCAGGTGCAAAACGGTGTGGCAATACGAATGGCAGTTATTTATTTATTGGCATCAAAAATTAAGCACCATGAAGATTAGCAATCATGACACTTTTGTGGTCTTAGCAGACGATAGAGGTCCTTTTTCAGACTTTGTTCCCTTTATTTCTTCTGAAGTTTTAAAAAACTATAAAGGCATAAATGTAGTGATTGATCTTTTAAAGTATACCCACATTACACTAGAGGAGTTATTGCTTTTAATACCTATTTCAACGAAACACCGGGCAGAAAAAAAATCATTCGTAATTGTAAATAGCACTATTAACCCGGACGATATTCCAGATGAAATGGTTGTTGTACCCACGCTCCAAGAAGCCGAAGACATCATTGAAATGGAAGAAATTGAACGAGATTTAGGGTTTTAATTTTCGAAAATAATAAAACATTCTTTTGAAATTAACCATTCTTGGCTGTCATTCTGCTACCCCAAGGGCTTTTCATAACCCTACCGCTCAGGTTTTGGAAATCAAAGGACATCTATTTTTAATTGATTGTGGCGAAGGAACACAAATACAGTTGCGACGAAATGCAATAAAATTTTCCCGAATCAAGCATATTTTTATTTCGCACTTACACGGAGATCATTTTTTTGGATTGGTAGGTCTAATTTCTACCTTCCGTTTATTAGGTAGGGAAGCTGAGCTCCACGTCTATGGCCCTAAAGGCATTAAAGAAGCCATTACGCTTCAATTAAAATTAGGAAACAGCTGGACCAATTTTCCCCTTTTGTTTCACGAATTAGAACAATATGAGCCGGAATTAATTTTTGAGGATAACAGTCTTTCCGTAACCACAATTCCTCTGAAACATCGTGTATATACTAATGGGTACTTATTTCAAGAAAAAGCAGGAGAACGAAAACTAAATATAGAAGCTGCTGTAGCATCAAAAATTGATCAAAGCTATTTTACAAAACTTAAGCAAGGTTTAGATGTGGTAAATAGAGAAGGGAATATCATTTTAAATGATGCCGTCACAATTCCTCCGGACCCACCCAAAAGCTATGCTTATTGTAGCGATACGATGTATTACCCAGAGATTATTTCACAAATTACAGGAGCTACTGTTTTATATCATGAATCTACTTTTTTGGAAACCCACGAAGAACTTTGTGAAAAAACCATGCACAGTACTGCCGCTCAAGCAGGGAAAATTGCTCTTGCAGCAAGAGTTGGGACACTTATTTTAGGACATTATTCCGGAAGGTATTCAAGTTTAACCCCTTTTAAAGAAGAGGCTCAACAGGTTTTTCAAAATGTGGAATTGGCAGAGGATGGTAAAGTCTTCCATTTTTCTTAACTTTCGTTTTATATTTTATAAATGAATCTTTCACAGCAATTAGCAAACCGATTTAGAGAAGTACTTCTGAACGGTAGATGGGTGGCTAATACCAATTATAAAGACCAATTAGAAAAACTATCACTGGAAAAAGCGTCGATAAAAATTGCCTCTTTAAATAGCATTGAAATACTTTCACAACACATCCATTACTATATTGCCGGTGTTACTAAGGTGTTGGAAGGAGGTACCCTCGAGATTAGAGACGCTTTTAGTTTTGACTTTCCTCCTATGACGTCTCAAGAACAATGGAATTCATTTTTAGATCGATTTTGGAGCGATTCTGAAAATTTCGCCACATTAGTTGAAAAACTGGACGATATTCAATTAAAAGCTCCCTTTGTAGATGAAAAATACGGATCTTATTTGCGAAATATTGAGGGTATGATTGAGCATTGCTACTATCATTTAGGCCAAATAGTATTGCTTAACAAATTACTTTCAGGACGAGACAATGTTTGATACTACTATTTAACCCAAATTTAAATTAAAAGCTATTTTACAACCGCATTAAAACTCGTACCTTGCAACAAGCAATTGAATGTATGCGAGACAATCTGCACGATTATCGTAAAAACTATAAAAAAGGAGTCCTCGATGAGACTTCTGTAGATGAAAATCCATTTCAGCAATTTCGTACGTGGTTTTATAATGTGGTGGATTCCGGCGGAGTGGATGAAGTAAACGCCATGACGCTCACCACTGTAGGACTTGATGGTTTTCCCCGTGGACGTGTAGTCCTTTTGAAAAAATACGATGAAAACGGCTTCTATTTTTACACCAATTATTCTAGTGAAAAGGGAAAATCGATTGAAAAAAACAATAAAGTTTCTCTTTCCTTTTTTTGGCCCAATATAGAACGACAGGTAATTATAAAAGGCATTGCCGAAAAATCCAGTACGAAAGATGCTATCAATTATTTTGCTTCCCGCCCCAAAGGAAGTCAGTTAGGCGCCCTAGTTAGTAACCAAAGTAGTGTCGTAAAAAATCGAAATGTTTTAGAAGAAGAGTTAAAAAATTTGGAAGAAAAATATGCAACTACAGAAGTCCCAAAACCGGAAGATTGGGGTGGATATTTAGTAAAACCTTTAGAATTTGAATTTTGGCAAGGACGACCCAATAGATTACACGATCGCATTCGTTATAAATTGATTGGTGTTGATTGGATTATAGAACGCTTGGCACCGTAAACTTGATAAAGTACTACCAATGAAAACACTGTATATGGTTAGGCATGCAAAATCCTCTTGGGAGCATGAAGTTATAGATCATAAAAGGCCTTTGAATAAAAGAGGAGAGAAGGACGTTGCTTTAGTTTCAAAATATGCTTCAAAAAACTTGAAGGCTCCGGAAAAGATAATTTCAAGCGATGCTTTAAGAGCCTCTACAACAGCCATTCAATTTAAAAAAGCCTTTGAAATTTCGGATGTAAACTTTGAAATGAGCCACAATCTATACGATTTCAGTGGTCACAAAGTAATCGAGCTTATAAAAAACTTAGACGACAACTATAACATAATTATGATTGTAGGCCACAATCATGCATTTACTTCGGTAGCAAATATGCTGGGAAGTATCTATATTGATAATGTCCCTACTTGCGGTTTTGTAGAAATACACTTTGAAGAAACCCAATGGAAGGCAATATCCCGAGGTACAACAATTAAAACCATTTTTCCAAGAGATCTTAAAAAATGAACCAAAGCACTATTTTAAAGAAAATACAATCGCGGTACTTCAACAGAGATATTAGTTGGCTTCAGTTTAACGCAAGGGTACTGCAAGAAGCAGAAGATCCTTCCGTACCCTTGTTAGAGCGGCTGCGTTTTTTAGGAATATTTTCAAATAACTTGGATGAATTTTTTAAAGTGCGTTATGCTACCATTAAGCGCATTGTAGAAGCCGGAAAGGTAGGAAGAAGTGAATTAGGAGGTATTTCAGCCACCGAACTTCTTGAAGAAATTACACAGATAGTGATAAAGCTTCAAAAGAATAGTCTGCAAATACTTTCTGAAATAGAGAAAGAACTTGAGAAAGAAGGGATTCATATTATTAACGAAACTGAAATATCACCTGCACAGAGTAAATTTATTGTGGAATATTTCATCCGCGTAGTAAGCCCTGCTTTGGTGACTATCATGTTGTCTGAAGATAAAGAATTCCCTGCGCTTAAAGACAGTGCAGCATATCTAGCTGTTCGTATGGTGATGCAAGACGAAGACACCACCTTTCCATCCAAAATAAATTATGCGCTTATAGAAATTCCAAGGCTTGTAAACAGGTTTATTGTTCTTCCGGAAGAAAACGGAAAAAAATATATTATCATTCTGGATGACTTAATACGTCATTGCCTCGGAAACATATTTAGTATTTTTTATTATGAAAGCATTTCGGCACATATGATAAAAATCACCCGTGATGCAGAATTGGATATTGATAGTGATTTAAGTAGAAGTTTTCTTGAAAAAATTTCTAAAAGTGTTGCAAACAGAAGTTCGGGAGACCCCGTTCGTTTTGTGTATGATAGCGAAATACATAAGGATACACTAGCGTATTTATTAGACAAAATGGGGATAGATGAAATTGACAGCCTTATTCCCGGAGGACGCTATCACAATCGAAGGGATTATATGAGCTTTCCAAATCTTGGCCGTACCGATCTACTTTACGAAGTAAACGAACCCTTACCCATTGCAGGTATGAATATACAGGGGAGTCTTCTCGATAAAATTTCGAAAAAAGATTTTTTATTGTACGCACCCTATCACACCTTTAGATATGTAGTGAAATTTTTGAGGGAGGCCGCTTTAGATCCTAAAGTACAATCTATTAAAATTACCATTTATCGACTGGCAGAAGTATCGCACATCGCCAGTGCTTTAATTAATGCGGCTAAGAACGGCAAAGATGTTACTGTTCAAATCGAATTACGTGCTCGCTTTGATGAAGTTGCCAATATTAATTATGCCGAACAAATGCAACAAGAAGGGGTAAAGTTAATTTTTGGGGTAAAGGGACTCAAAGTGCACTGTAAGGCCTGTGTTATTGAACGACTGGAAGATGGGAAACCAAAACGGTATTCGTTTATTAGTACGGGTAATTTTAATGAATCGACAGCTAAAATTTATACCGATTATACGCTCTTTACCGCGAGTGAAAAAATTGGAAAGGAAATTAACAAGGTTTTCTCCTTTTTTGAAGTAAATTATCAAATCAAAAAATACAGTCATTTAATTGTTTCTCCTCATTATACCAGAAATGCTTTGTATCACTTAATTGAAGATGAAATTCATAATCAAGAAAAGGGACTTCCCAGCGGAATTAAGTTGAAATTGAACAGCCTGTCGGATTATGCTATGATAGACAAACTTTACAAGGCCAGTCAAGCAGGAGTTAAAATTCAAATTATTGTGAGAGGGATTTGCTGTTTAATTCCTGGTAAAAATGGGCTAAGTGAAAATATTGAAGCCATTAGTATTGTCGATAAGTTTTTAGAACACCCCAGATTGTATATTTTTGAAAATGCCGGAAAACCGAAATACTACATTTCTTCGGCAGATTTTATGGCTCGAAACTTAGATACCCGTGTCGAGATTACCTGCCCAATATACGATGAGGACATTCAGAATGAATTACTGGAAACGTTCAATATCTGTTGGAATGACAATGTAAAAGCCCGTATTATTTCAGAAAAGAATGATAACTCTCATCGTGTTACCAATGAAACCCCACATCGCTCTCAAATAGAACTTTATAATTATTACCTACAAAAGCTGAATTAATTTGTTAAATATTGAAAAATACGCTGCCATTGACATTGGATCGAATGCGATTCGATTGCTAATCATGACAGTTACCGAATTTGGAGACAATCCCCCGCATTTCAAAAAAACGTCATTAGTGCGAGTACCTATTCGTTTAGGAGCCGATGTATTTTTAGACGGAAAAATTTCAGAAAGAAATTACCTAAGGATGGTAGATGCCATGACCGCTTTTAAGTTATTAATGAAGAATCATAATGTTCTAAAATATAGAGCGTGTGCTACATCAGCAATGCGAGAGGCAAGCAATGGAGTAGAGATGGTTAACAAAATAAAAGAAGAAACAGATATTCAAATAGAACTTATTGACGGCTCAGTAGAAGCAGAGCTTATTGCTTCCACCGATTTGCAAGATTTAATAGACTCCGACAAAACATTCCTTTATGTAGATGTTGGAGGAGGAAGCACTGAGTTTACTGTGTATTCCAATGGAAAAAATGTAATATCAAAATCGTTTCAATTGGGGACGGTACGTATTTTAAACGATATGGTTCGTGAGTCTATGTGGAATGAAGTAGAAGCATGGATAAAAGAGCACACGCATAAATATGAAAAAGTAAGCCTTATTGGCTCTGGCGGAAACATAAATAGTATTTACGCCTCCAGCGGAAAAAAATTAGGAGACCCCTTAAGTTATTTTTTCTTAACCGATTATTACGAAAAACTAAAATCCTATACTTATCACGAACGTATTTATCAACTGCAAATGAATGCCGATAGGGCAGACGTAATTATTCCGGCAACACGTATTTATCTCTCGGCTATGAAATGGAGTAAGGCGAAGAATATTTATGTACCTAAAATTGGATTAGCAGATGGTATCATTAAAAGTTTGTACAACAAAAAAAAAGAAGCGAGTTAGCCGTGCACGGTTTCCTCTTTTCCTAGTTCCTTCATGATTTGCGCTTCAAAAACCAGCAAATCCTGCCATTTTTTATCTACCTCTTTTCGGTTTCCATATTTTCGAGCAAAATTTAAGAACATAGTATAGTGATTGGCTTCGCTAATCATGAGTTTTTTATAAAAATCGGCCAGCTTTTTATCCTCTAATTCTTCACTCAACAATCTAAATCGCTCACAACTTCTTGCTTCAATTAGCGCCGCATAGAGCAATCTGTGAATAAGATTGGTATTTCGGCTTCCTCCTTTTGGAAAAAAGGTCATCAATTTGTTTACATAATAATCTTTTCGTTCACGTCCTAAATGCCAACCCCGTTCGGTTATTTTATCGTGTACCATTTTAAAATGACTCATTTCCTCTTGCGCAAGTAAACTCATTTCGGCAATAAGCTCGGTATATTCGGGGTAGCCAATAATGAGTGAAATAGCCGTTGAAGCAGCTTTTTGTTCGCAATAAGCATGGTCTGTGAGGATTTCCTGTACGTTTTTTTCAACAATGTTTACCCATCGCGGGTCGGTGGGTAATTTTAACCCTAACATTACTTTGGGTGTTGCGTCTTTTTTCATACATATTAAATATCGAGATCAAACTCACTTCTTAAAGTATCTATTAACGGATTTTTTTCGCGTAACAATTCATATTTTTCATGGGGCTGGTAAGCATATCGCTTTATTTCCTCTTCGTTTACTTCAATAGAAAGATCGATTTCATAATTATTTAAATGGGAACGCAGATACGAAAGCAGCTTGTGCTTAGCCCTTTCTACTTCTACTTTAATCGTACTATTAGGAAACACTAAATGAACAAGGTTGCCCTCTAATCTGGGAACTCCCATGGTTAAGTGGGAGTGGAGGATATGTTCTCCTTGCTCCTCCAATTTTTTGGAATAGCTATACCAAACCGCTAAAAATTCTTTTTCTGAAAAATCCTCCGTCGGCAGTTCATGATCATCAGGTTCCTGCGCTGCTAAAACTTTTTGTAATGCTTGTTTTTTTTGGACACTTTTTAATGAAAAAGCAGAAACCTTTTGTGCGTTGCGTTCTGCAATAATTTCGGGTAAGCTTGGGATTTCTTCAACTATTTCGATTTCAGAAATTTGCGGTTCAGTAGATGGTATTTCCAGAACAGGCTCAACGGTGGGTATTGCAACGGGTTTTGGGTTAACTTTGAAATATGAAGGAGGAATTACATAAGGCTTACTGGCTGATTTTTTTTTTTCAGCCTCAAACGTAAGAGACCCTAATTGCAGCAAACAAAGTTCTACCAATAAGCGTTGATTACGACTGTTTTTATATTTTAAATCCGTGGAATTTGCCAAATCTATGGCATCAATTAAAAAGGACTGGGAGGTAGCTTCCGATTGTTTTAAATACATCTCTTTTACTTGCTCACCCACCTCCAACAAATCTATGGTTTCTTTGTTTTTACACACCAGTAAATCTCTAAAATGAGATGCCAATCCTGCAATAAAATGATGCCCGTCGAATCCTTTTGCCAAAATTTCATCGAACCTAACCAATGCCGCAGGAAGATTATTTTCCAAAAGCAATTGGGTCATTTCAAAATAATAGGTGTAATCAAGAACATTCAAATTTTCGGTAACAGCTTGCCGAGTAAGTTTTTTTCCAGAAAAGCTAACCACTCTATCAAAAATGGATAGCGCATCTCGCATCGCTCCGTCGGCTTTTTGAGCAATTATATGTAGCGCATCATCTTCGGCATCAATTCCTTCAGCTTTGGCAACTTCGGCTAATTGTTGTTTAATGTCGTTTACGGTAATACGTTTAAAATCGAATATTTGACAACGCGATAAAATGGTGGGTATAATTTTATGTTTTTCCGTAGTAGCTAAAATAAAAATAGCGTGTTTGGGAGGCTCTTCCAACGTTTTCAAAAAAGCATTAAAGGCTGCCGAAGAGAGCATATGCACCTCGTCTATAATATATACTTTGTATTTTCCTATTTGAGGCGGAATACGAACTTGATCTATAAGATTTCGGATATCATCTACCGAATTATTGGAAGCGGCATCAAGTTCAAAAATATTGAAAGCAAAGTCTTCGTCTTCTTTGTGGGTGCCATCGTCATTAATTTTTTTTGCTAAAATACGTGCACAAGTAGTCTTGCCAACGCCTCGAGGTCCCGTAAACAATAACGCTTGCGCTAGGTGATTGTTTTCTATCGCATTTTCTAGAGTCTTGGTAATAGCTTCTTGTCCTACAACACTAGCAAATGATGAGGGACGATACTTTCGGGCAGATACAATAAAATGTTCCATAGAAGAAAAACAAATATAAAAAGCTACGGATTGTTTTCTAAAAAACTAATGCGCTATTTTCGGTTAGTTATTAACATTTTGGGTACTTTTGCCGATGCAGGTCGCCTTATCGTTCCTAATAATTGTTAGGAAAGGAAAGTCCGGACACCATAGGGAAGCATAGCGGCTAACAGCCGTCGTCCCGAGTACTCGGGATAGGACAAGTGCAACAGAAAGAATGTACAGGTTATGCTGTAGTGAAATCAGGTAAACTCTATGCGGTGAAATGCCACGTAAACCTACGCTTGAGGGTTCCCGCCCGATGTAGGAGGGTAGGCAGATAGACCTTTCCAGTAATGGGTAGGCTAGATAAATGATAAGGGTCACGCTTTGGCGCGATACAGAATCCGGCTTATAGACCTGCTTTTTTATTTTCTTTGATTAATTGATTGGACCAAGAAACAGCATCTTTTAAATTTTCGAAAATTTCAAAAGGGCCGGGGTAAAATTTTTTTTCAAATTGAGCCATCTCTCTTGAATGGTTATTGTAACAAACCACCGCAATTCCAATAATACAAGGATGGCTTTTGGTTTTTAGCAGATTGGGATCAATACTATAATCAAACTCTCTATTGGCAATGGAAACAAAGGGCGTATTTTCGTAATAAAGATTAAAAATTTCAAAGAGTTCGTTTAATTGTTTTTTTTTAAGAGACACTCCCTCTTTTATAGATGAAATAACATACGTGTCATACAATTTGACATGGGCAAAATCAAGATCGATTTCGTGTAAGGCTTTCATAAGTTATATGAATTAAAATTACTTAAAATCAGCAATTTAAAGTAGAAAAAAAATAAAAAATTAATGGGTAAAGAAGCTAAAAGCAGAATCTCCGTATTTTCTGCTTTCAGTAAAGCCGGGAATTTGGGATAAATCGATAGATTTTGAATGTTCCAATACCAAAAAGCCTTCTTCTTGTAAAAAGTTGTTTTCTTGTACCTTTTGTATTATTTCCTGAAGTTTTTCTAATTGAAATAGATAGGGTGGGTCTGCAAAAATTACATCGAAACGCTCACTTTTAGAATCCAAATATTTGAATACATCCATCTTAAGCGTAGTAATGGGGAGCGTTAGTTCTTCCGAAGTTTTTTTAATGAATTTCACACACCCAAAATCGGCATCTACAGCGGTAATTTTAGGAACACCTCTCGATGCTAACTCAAAGCTTATATTTCCCGTGCCTGCAAAGAGGTCTAATGCTTTTATACTGCTGAACCACACTCTATTCCGAAGGATATTGAATAATCCTTCTTTGGCAAAATCGGTGGTAGGGCGTACCGGTAAACCTTTGGGTGGATTGATCTTTCTTCCTTTATGAATACCCGAAATAATCCGCATTAGTAAAGGGTTTTAAGAACCATGTTTTTATGGCTGGGCTCATTATCTAATGGCAGCAGGTTATCTTCAATAAAGGAAACGTTTCGTATGTATCGGTATAAAAATTCAAATAAAAGTTCCTTTTCAGAAATCCGGCCACATAACAATACTTTTACGGTATCTGGATTTATGGAAAGTTGTTCAAAATTAAAAAGGGTGAAATAGAGAAAATCTTCCGGTGATTTATAAGGATAGCTATTACACAATTGAACTTTACCGCCTGAAAGAATAATACAATCGAACCAATCTTTTTCAACATTTAAAAAAACTTTTGTTTCTATGGAATATTTCTCTTTATTGAGAAAGTATTGCAATAAAACTCCCACACTATGGTAGTATTGAAAATTCCCGAATTTTTCGAAGAGATAGTTGGTAATATTCACAAAAGGAATATAAACTATAGTAATATCTTGATTTTCTATTTCGTCGTAACTAACAAAATCCTGAGCAAGGATTTTTGTATTAAACTTTAAATAATCACTTGCTTTGGTTTCATCAAACAAAGGGGAAGGAACCAATGTATAGTAGGGAGAGGAGAAGAGAGCACTTATATTTTCAATCTTTTTGGGAAGCTCGTTCTGCTCATTAAAAAACTTTTTCATTTCGTCTAAAAGCTCTTCCGGGGTTAATGCTGTATCAAACTCTTTTTCAATAAGAATAGGAGTATTGCTTTCTGAAGAATGAAATAAAAAAGAAAGTCCGTACAAAGTTACTTGAACGGACAATCGGTTTGCTTGGTTGGTATTTGTATTATTGGTCTTTTGCAGAATCGTATAATTTAGGCCAGTTACCACTGGTATTCACATCTTCCATAGAACCTACTTTAATAAAGGCTCCATTTACACCATCTACAGAGTTTACTTGTTTTTCCTGAGCAATTAAATCTTTATCAAGTCCTTCAAGAATAACATCTTTTGAAACTTTGGCTTCAAAAACAGAATATGAGCCATCATTTTTCTCAATCTTTCCTGCTTTTAATTCAAAAGTTTTATCAGTATCAGGAACGTTCATCATCGTTTTGTAACGATCTGTTTTTTTGTATAATGAATCTTTAATACTTGTAAAACGAAGGGTATCTATAATCACATCTTCAATATAATATCCACCTTTAATAGGATCGAGACCAAATGCTTTATTTTTTGCAACATCGGCATAGCTGGTATCTCTTCGAGAGGTAATAGCAAATTTGGCAGTATCTAAGAACTGTACTAAGCTATCAAAATTACCGGAAAACTTTCCGTTAAGTTCTTGGTATGCAAGTTGTGCCGCTTTGATGTCTTTTAATTTTGCAATGACCTTTACATAGCGCTCTTCCTTTACTTTGTTAAAATGTACAGGACCAATAATGGAATTGTAAAGCTGATACCCAAGATAACCACAAAGGGCAAGTAGTAAAATTGAAATTAAAGTGTTGAATTTTGGATTCACAAATTTTGCCACCAAAATAGCAAAACCTACCATGACAATGATGCTAAGTACAATGATTAAAATCATATTTATTAGTTGAAGAGTTATTTAATAATTACAAGCTAAGCAAATCTACAATTTTTTTTTAATGGTAAAAGTATAATCCGAAAAAAACCTACCTATATTTACCTCTTAATTCTTCAATTTTATAATGGACGTTGCACAATTTTATGGATTACTGAAAAGCGATTTTCCCCATACGGTAACCTCCAAGCAAGACATAGCACTACAATTGCTTTCAAAGTTTGTTGTTGAAGAAAAAAAAAATACCCTTTTTTTACTGAAAGGATATGCAGGAACCGGCAAGACAACTTTAATAGGGACGCTTGTAAAAAATCTATGGAAAGCAAAAAAAAACTCGATCCTCATGGCTCCTACAGGACGAGCCGCAAAGGTTATTAGTAATTACAGTAGTAAAGAGGCTTTTACCATTCATAAAAAAATTTACTACCCAAAAGCTGAAAAGGGAGGAGGGGTCTCCTTTACCTTAAAACCCAATAAACACCGAAACACTATTTTCATGATAGATGAAGCTTCCATGATTTCCGATGTAGCTTCCGATGCTAAACTTTTTGAAAATGGCTCACTACTAGACGATGTCATAGAATATGTGTATAGCGGGCATCAATGCAAATTGCTCCTTATTGGAGATACTGCCCAGCTACCTCCTGTAAAATTGGATATAAGCCCCGCGTTACATCCTGATACGCTACAAAATCAATACCTAAAAGAAGTTATTTCCATAGAATTAGACGAAGTAGTAAGACAACAACAGGAGAGTGGAATTTTAAGTAATGCCACTAAAATTCGGGAGGCTATTGAGCATGGCTTCTATGATGCTTTTAAATTTGAAAGCCGAAACTTCCCCGAAGTTATTCGCCCCTCCGATGGTCAGGAAATTATGGATGCTATAAGCAATAGCTATTCCCAAAACGGAAATGAAGAAACTGTCATTATTGTACGTTCAAACAAAAGAGCCAATTTATATAATCAACAAATTAGAAATCGTATTCTCTTTCAGGAAGAAGAGCTTTCCGTAGGGGATTATGTCATGGTCGTGAAGAATAATTATTTTTGGGTAAAACCCGATTCGGAAGCGGGATTTATTGCTAATGGAGATATTATAGAAATTCTCAGAATTCAAGCTTTTAAAGAACTCTACGGATTTAAATTTGCCGAGGTGGAAGTGAAAATGGTGGATTACCCCAAAATGAAACCCTTTGAAACGGTTTTGCTACTGGATACACTTACTTCAGAAACGCCATCACTTTCGTATGAAGATTCTAATAGATTGTATGAAGAAGTGAAGAAAGATTACGCAGACGTAACTTCAAACTACAAAAGGTTTTTATCCATTAAAAACAATACCTATTTTAATGCCCTTCAAATCAAATTTTCCTATGCAATTACCTGTCACAAATCGCAAGGAGGGCAATGGAATACCGTTTTTGTAGAACAGCCTTTTCTACCCAATGGAATAGATAAAGAATACCTTCGATGGCTATATACAGCCATTACAAGAGCCAAGGAGAAGGTATATCTGTTAGGCTTTAAAGACGATTTTTTTATACCTTAGCTGTATGGAGATTAGTGACATTATTTTCAGTGTTTTCTTAGGAATTGGTCTAGCTGCTGCTGTTGGGTTTCGAGTTTTTCTTCCACTGTTGGTGCTAAGTTTCGCTGGTTATTTAGATTGGTTTCCACTCACTGAAAGTTGGGCTTGGGTAGGGAGCCTTGCCGCAATAATTACTTTATCTGTCGCAACGCTTATTGAGATTTTTGGATACTACATTCCTTGGGTCGATAATCTTTTAGATACTATTGCCGTACCTTTAGCGGGTATTGCGGGTACTGCTGTGATGCTAGCAACTGTAAGTGATTTAAGTCCGTTGGTTACTTGGGCATTGGCGATTATTGCCGGAGGAGGAACCGCCGCCGTTATTAAAGGAAATACTTCAGCCGTTCGGCTAACTTCTTCGGCTACTACAGGCGGAATTGCGAATCCTATAGTAGCTACTGCAGAAACAGGCTTTTCAATTGTAATGACTCTTATTTCCATACTTTTTGCACCATTAGCAATTATTCTGGTGCTACTTATCTTTTATTTGATTTATAAATTTTATAAAAAGCTTCGGAAAAAGCGCTCATAAAAGTCTATTCTTCTTATTTTTGGCAACTTTTAAAAGCTTTACCTTAACGAAAGCAACCATTTTAATTTGAATACATCTTACAAATAATTCTAACCTCAACAATGAGAATAATCGCTATGATTCCTGCGCGCTACGGCGCTTCAAGATTTCCCGGAAAATTAATGCAAGATTTAGGAGGAAAACCTGTTATTGTTAGAACCTACGAGGCAGCCAAAGAAACCCAACTGTTTGAAGAAGTATATGTAGTTACCGATAGCCAAGTTATTTTTGACGAAATTGTAGCTGCCGGCGGGAATGCAATTATGAGTAAAAAAGAGCACGATTGTGGTTCTGACAGAATAGCCGAAGCCGTGGAGCATATGGATGTAGATATCGTTGTTAATGTTCAGGGAGATGAGCCATTTACAAGCAAATCGGGATTGGAGCAGGTACTATCAGTGTTTGATGGTCCGGATGCCGCTAAAATTGATTTGGCTTCGCTCATGACCGAAATAAATGATTGGAAAGAGATTAGCGACCCTAACGCAGTGAAAGTTGTTGTAGATAAAGACAACTTTGCCCTATACTTTTCACGATCTCCCATCCCGTACCCTAGAGATAAAAATGTAGCCGTTCAGTACTATAAGCATAAAGGAATTTATGCTTTTAGAAAGCAAGCATTAATGGACTTTTATCATTTACCTATGCGTAGCACGGAAGCAGCAGAAAAAATTGAATGTATTCGCTATTTAGAATACGGAAAAAACATCAAGATGGCCATTTCAAATACACAAGGAATAGAAATAGACACCCCAGAAGATTTGGTAAGAGCCAATCGAGTGCTTAAGGAAACCAAAAAGATATCTATCAATAATAAATATCGCAATTTTCCAATGGTACCAAAAGTGGTTTTTGGCTGTGGGAGTTTTGATCAATTAACATCAATTATTTCTGCGGAACGAAAAGACAAAGCGCCTTTTATATTTATTGTAGATGATGTTTTTAAGAATAATAAGGAGTTGATAGATAGAATGAACCTTCGCTTTAACGACAAACTTTTATTTGTTTCTACAGAACAAGAGCCCAAAACTGAGCAAGTGGATACTATCATCAAAAATATTAAAGCAGAGTTTACCTATGCGCCTTCAGGTATTATTGGAATAGGAGGGGGAAGTATTTTAGATCTTGCTAAAGCAGTTTCATTAATGCTTACCAACAAGGGAAGTGCCGCAGATTACCAAGGTTGGGACTTAATTAAAAACAAAGGAATCTATCACGTGGGGATCCCTACTATTTCCGGAACGGGGGCAGAAGTATCTCGTACCGCTATTTTAACCGGCCCAGAGAAAAAACTAGGTTTAAATAGCGATTTCACTCCGTACGATCAAGTGATTCTCGATCCGGAATTAACCATTGGAGTTCCAAAAAATCAGTGGTTTTATACAGGAATGGATTGCTTTATTCATTGCGTTGAATCTTTAAATGGTACTTTTCTAAACGAATTCAGTAAAAGTTATGGAGAAAAAGCCTACGAACTGTGCTTGCAAATTTTCTTAGAAAATAACCTCACCGAGCAAGAATCACGAGAAAAACTAATGATGGCCTCATGGCACGGGGGTATGAGTATTGCCTATTCTCAAGTTGGGGTTGCACATGCACTGAGTTATGGTTTATCCTATGTTTTGGGAACAAAACACGGTGTAGGAAATTGTATTGTTTTTGATCATTTGGAAGAATTTTATCCAAAGGATGTTCAAATTTTTAAGCAAATGGTACAGAAGCACCAAATAGAAATACCTAAGGGTATTTGTAGCAATCTTTCTGAAACACAAATGGAAGGAATGATTGATATTGCACTAGGATTGGTTCCCCTTTGGGAGAATGCACTAGGTGACGATTGGGAAAGTATAGCCACGCGCGATAAGCTACGCTCACTATATCTTAAAATGTAGTATTTTTGAACCCTACATGGGATTACCAAGTTTTCTTTTCAAAAAAATTCTCGGCTGGAAAATTGAAGGCAATTTCGACCCTTCCATAAAAAAAGCAGTAGTTATTGTAGCGCCTCATACTAGTTGGCATGACTTTTTTGTAGGGCTCTATGCTCGAAGAATTTTAAAAACAAAAATCCATTGGCTGGGAAAAAAAGAACTTTTTATTTGGCCTTTTTCATATTATTTTAAATGGACAGGAGGAACTCCATTGGATAGAACTTCCGGGCAAAATAAAGTAGAAGCAATTGCCGATATTTTTAAAAGCAAAAATGAATTTCGATTGGCAATGGCTCCTGAAGGAACTCGAAAAAAGGTTGCCACTTGGAAAACAGGGTTTTACTATATAGCTGAAGGCGCCAAAGTTCCTATCATTCCTGTGGCTTTTGATTATGGAACTAAAACTGTAAAAGTAGGGAAGCCGTTTTACACCGCAAACACTATTGAAAATGATGTCCCTGTGTTACGTAGCTTTTACGACGGCGTTAAAGGAAAGAAATATTAAAGATATTATTCTCCTTCATCCATCGTATGATAAACATTCTGAACATCATCGTCTTCTTCAATTTTTTCTAAAAGTTTTTCCACATCAGCGATTTGCTCTTCTGTAAGTTTTTTAGTCACTTGAGGAATTCGCTCAAAACCGGACGATAATATTTCGAGGTTATTTTCTTCCAAATAACTTTGAATGGATCCAAAACTTTCAAAAGGCGCATAGATAAGTATTCCGTCTTCGTCTTCAAAAATTTCTTCTACCCCAAAATCAATCAACTCCAATTCCAGCTCTTCCATATCCATTCCACCCGATTGAATCCTAAAATTACACACGTGATCGAACATAAAAGACACAGAACCGGAGGTGCCTAAGCTACCATCGCATTTATTGAAGTAAGAACGTATATTGGCTACCGTTCTGGTGTTATTATCGGTAGCGGTTTCTACCAAAATGGCAATTCCGTGAGGAGCGTAACCTTCAAAAAGCACTTCTTTAAAATCTCCTTGGTTCTTATCGGAAGCTCTTTTAATGGCACGCTCAATATTATCCTTAGGCATGTTCACAGCCTTCGCATTCTGAATTACAGCACGCAATCTGGAATTACCATCCGGGTCCGGACCGCCTTCTTTTACAGCCATAACAATGTCTTTCCCAATACGAGTAAAAGCTTTGGACATAGCAGACCAACGCTTCATTTTTCTTGCTTTTCTGAATTCAAAAGCTCTTCCCATAGTCTATAATTTTGATTGCAAATTTAAAAAAATGGCTTGTATCACAAAGTTTTATGCGGTCAACTCGTCAATTATTTTGGCAAGTTCAAAATCTTTTTCTGTAACACCATCTACTTCGTGTGTTGAAAGACTAATTTCCAGATAATTATACGTATTTGCCCAATTGGGGTGGTGGTTCAACTTTTCGGCTTCAAAGGCAATACGTGTCATCAAACTAAAGGCATCTTTAAAATTTGGAAATTCAAAAGAAGTTTGCAGCGAATTATCGCTGTACTCCCAACCATTTAGCTCTTTAAGTCTGGCGCGGATTTGCAATTCAGTAAGTAACTTCATTTTAAAAAGTTTTTAGGGTTTCAATTTCATCTTTTAGGGTGCTTTCTTCAATTACTTGCTCCATACTAATTTGATAGTTTTTGGGAAGCAGATTCTCTTTCTGTAAAATGGCTAAAAAGCGATCGTCATTACTGCTGAAAACATTTTTAAAGATAGGTTTTTTATGACTTATTTTTTTAGCAATCTCCTCAAAAAGTTCATTGTGATGAATCACATCTTCGCTGGCCAAATGAAAAATTCCGTTTAAATTTTTATTAATGATATAGTGAATTTGTTGTGCCAATTTATTCTGAGTCGTAGCATTAACAATTAAATTGGGGAATACTTCAAAAGTAGCATGATGCTTTATGGCCTGTTTTAACTGAATAATCGTAGGGGAGTTAATTCCTAATACCAAAGGAAGTCTAGCAATCACTTTGTTATTTTCGGGCAAATTTTTAAGTAGTTTTTCAATAGCAGAAGCTAATTTTCCCTGATCACTTTCAGTAGAAACCGTATCCGCTTCATAGGCAGGAAAATCTCCTTTAGCATCAAATACCGAAGCACAAGAAATATACAATAATTTTGCGTTGTTTTCAAGAAGATAATTACAAGCGGTTTCGTGAGCTTTTAACTGTGCTTTTGCTTCCCCTTTGAAGGAGGAAATAATGATTTCAGGACGAACCTCCTTTAAAATGGGTTCCAGACTATCTTCTTCCACCTTAAATTGAAAGAAGACTTGATTTTGACTGAACAAGTGCTCCTGAGTGGCATAGGTCCCAAACACATCAAAATAGGGAAGGAGCTCTCTATAGAGCGTGTTACCAATAAAACCACTGGCTCCCAAAATGAGTATTCGATTCGGCATATATCCTACAACAGTTTTATTGGTTATTGTGCTTTGTAAAAAGGAAGTTTTACCACGGTCGCGGGGATAGCATTTTTTCGTATTTGAATAAAAACTTGTGTGCCGATTGGGCTAAAATCTGAAGACACATAACCCAAACCAATCCCTTTATTTAATGAGGGAGCCATAGTACCACTAGTAACGCTTCCTAATACCGCTCCGTTAGCGTCTACAATTTCATAACCTTGTCTGGGTATTCCCCGTTCATTTAATTCGAATGCTACAAGTTTTCGTTTTGGACCATGTTCCTTTTCTTTCTGAAGATTTTCTGCATTGATAAAATCTTTGGTAAACTTGGTAATCCATCCTAAGCCGGCTTCAATAGGTGATGTGGTATCATCAATGTCATTTCCGTACAAACAATAACCCATTTCCAATCGTAAGGTATCTCTGGCAGCCAATCCTATGGGCTTAATTCCGAAGGACTTTCCTGCTTCAAAAACTTTGTTCCATATATGTTCCACTTCACTGTTTTTACAATAAATTTCGAACCCACCACTGCCGGTATAGCCTGTAGCGCTAATCATAACATGCTCAATGCCTGCAAAATCTGCTACTGTAAAGTGATAAAATTTAATGGCACTTAAATCAACTGAAGTTAACGATTGCATCGCTTCCACAGCCTTTGGTCCTTGGATGGCTAATAGAGAGTAATCATCAGATAAATTTCGAAGTTCTGCTCCCATGGTATTATGTTTGTTAATCCAGTTCCAGTCTTTTTCAATATTGGAAGCATTTACCACTAAGACCCATTTTTCAGCATTCAATCTATATATAATCAAGTCATCAACAATACCCCCCGTTTCATTTGGTAAACAGCTGTATTGTGCTTGATAGTCTATTAATTTAGAAGCATCGTTACTCGTTACTTTCTGTATTAATGCCAATGCATTAGGGCCGGTTACTAAAAATTCTCCCATGTGGGATACATCAAAAACTCCCACACTATTTCTAACTGTTTCGTGTTCGGCATTTACTCCTTCATAAGAAACGGGCATAGTAAAACCTGCAAATGGAACCATTTTGGCTCCAAGACTTTCATGAATGTGGGTTAGTGCTGTGTTTTTCATGTGTTATTTGAAATTTTTGGCAAATGTAAGTAAACTATAAAAAAGGGAACGTTTAAAATGTTTGATTGTTTTCAACAAGGGTAGTAACTTGCACTAAAACTTTTTTAAATGAAAATTTTTTCTTCGGAACAACTTTACTATGCCGATGAGCTAACCTGTAAAAATCAAGGAATTACTTCGGTTGATTTAATGGAAAGAGCGGCTACACAAATCTTTAATTGGTTACACCAACGTATGCAAGGAGCCCAGGTGCCAATTCATATATTTTGTGGTATTGGAAATAATGGAGGAGATGGCCTTGCCCTTGGAAGACTATTAATTGAAAGTGGCTATAACGTTACTATTTATATTGCCAACTTTACCGATAAGCGCTCCAAATGTTTTTTAATAAACTACGATAGGGTTAAAAGCATTACCAAAAAGTGGCCTATTTTAATGACTTCGGAAGAAGATTTCCCACAAATTCATCCGGATGATATTATTGTTGATTGTTTGTTTGGTATAGGCTTAAATCGTCCACCGGAAGGGTGGATTAAGGCACTTATTCAATTTTTGAATGGGCAAAAAGCCTTTCGGCTTTCTGTAGATATTCCCAGCGGACTTTCTGCCAACGAACCTTTACTAGATGCTGAAGCAGTAATCCAGGCGAACCATACATTAACGTTTCAGACTCCAAAACTCACTTTTTTTCTCCCCGAAACCGGAAGATTTGTCCCTTACTTTGAAGTGTTGGATATTGGCCTTGATCCGGAATATTTATATACAACTAAGCCTTTAGCACAACTTATTTACAAACCACAAGCAAGACAATTTTACAAACAGCGCGAAAAATTTTCGCATAAAGGGGCGTATGGGCATGCACTCATTATTGGTGGAAGTAAAGGAAAAATGGGAGCAGTGGCACTATCATCAAAAGCAAGTTTGAGGGTAGGTGCAGGCTTAGTCTCTGCATTTGTTCCAGAAGGGGGAAATGCTATTTTACAAACATCGGTGCCGGAGGTAATGACCATTGCTGATGCTTCTGAAGATTTTATCACAGCCATTAAAATTGATTTTCAGCCTTCGGCGATTGCTGTAGGAATGGGAATGGGTCAAAATAATGAAACGAAAAATGCACTAAAAACCTTCTTTTCTGAACATAAAAATATACCCTTCGTTATTGATGCCGATGCTATTAATTGCCTTTCAAAAGATAAAAATCTTTTAAAATTACTTCCTAAAAATAGTATTTTAACACCCCATGAAGGAGAATTACAAAGATTTGTTGGTAACTGGAAAAATGATTTTGAGAAAATTGAAAAAACCAAAGCGTTTTCTAAAAAACATGAAGTCATTATTGTAATAAAAGGAGCCCATTCAATTATTGTTAATGGAGAAAATTTATATATCAATACCACCGGAAATCCGGGAATGGCTACAGCGGGAAGTGGGGATGTGCTAAGCGGCATGATTGCCGGACTCTTATCGCAAGATTACAACCCGTTGGTGGCTACGGTTTTTGGAATCTATTTACATGGAAGCGCCGGGAATATTGTGGCTAATGAAATAGGTTTTGAAGCCTTAATAGCCAGTGATATTATTGACGCTATTGGGGGTTCCTTTCTGGAGTTATTCCAAAAGGAAGAACATCCTCAACAAGAAAATGAATCCTAAAAAAAAGAGCTCCTAAAGAGCTCTTTTTTTATAATAAATTTTCAAGCATTTCTTTCAATTTAGGGCTTGAAGGTCTAGGCGCATCTGGAGTCACAATGTTTCCATCTGGGTCAATGAGAATAAATCTTGGGATACCATTTATATAATAGTCTTTTACAAACTTTGAATCCCAATTATTATCGGCAAAAAGTTGAATTCCGCCTAATTCTTTATCGTTTACCATCGTCACCCATTTTTCATGATCCTTTGCCTTATCTACAGAAATACTTACAAATTCAATATTCTTATCATGAAACTCTTTTTCAACTTCTTTTAAAAACGGAATTTCCACTTTGCAAGGACCACACCAAGTTGCCCAAACATCCATATAGACATACTTTCCTTTTAAATCAGAAAGGCTTGTAGTGCCACCTGAATGATTTTCATAGTTTTCAAAAACAGGGGAGGGAGCGCCTACAGGAAGATTTACTCGTAAGGCAATTAATTCTCCTAAATAATCGCCATACCCTTTAATAGTAGATTCAATATTTTTCTTAGAACTATTAATAACCATAGTATCTAAGGCTGTTTTAGAGCTTATAAAATTATGGAGTTCCTTTTCAACTTCAGCAAGTTTTATGGTGAGACTTTCTTGCGACATTTGATCTACATCAATATCTAATAGCTTCTCTTCGAGTAATGATTTTTCGGCTAAAAAATTATTATTTTCAGCTCCGATGCCTTCATATTTAATGGTTTCATCAAACATTTCAGTGTCTAAAGAAAGCGATAAATTATATCCGTTTTTCAGAAAAAGTCGCGTGCCTTCTACACCATCGTTAAAGGAATACATCCCTGGTTTTAGATGAAGCGTATCACTAAAGGTACCATCAGCATTAACAAAAATCGCTTTGGAATAGTCTTTACTTTGTATTTTTACAGAATCACTATTTTTATTAATAATTTTTCCTGAAAATTTTACAAAATCCTGTTCCTCTTTTTGGTTACAGGAAAAAAATGCAATTACAATTAAAAAAAATGATAGTGGTTTCATGGGTTTATAGTTTATCTTACGAAAATAGTTTTTTTGCTGAATGCTCCATCAAATTTATAAAAACCTTCACATTAAATTGTACTTTTGCCCAACAACCTAATTTTTTATGGAAAGCATCCATTATATAAGTTCCGATATTTTAACTCTTTCTACCATTAAAAATATTTTGGATCATCATTTGAAGTTAGAACTTTCGGAAGAAGCCATATTAAACATCAAAAAATCTCACGAATATCTTCAACGAAAAATCAAGGAAAACGATACACCTATCTACGGGATAAATACCGGTTTTGGATCATTATGCGATGTTAAAATTCCTTCAGATAAGCTCTCACAGTTACAAGAAAATTTGGTCATGTCGCACGCTTGCGGAACAGGAGATTTGGTGCCTCACGAAATTGTAAAGCTGATGCTTTTGCTAAAAATACAATCCTTGAGTTATGGATTTAGTGGAGTGCAATTGGAGACAGTGAATCGTTTAGTAGATTTTTACAATAATGACATTTTGCCCGTTGTTTATGAACAGGGAAGCCTGGGTGCTTCCGGAGATTTGGCTCCCTTAGCACATCTTTCATTACCATTATTGGGAAAAGGGGAAGTCTATGTAAATGGAGCGATTACGGCTTCTGAAAAAATGCTTTCACAATTTAATTGGAAACCGATTAATTTGGGAGCTAAAGAAGGTTTGGCATTGCTTAACGGAACTCAGTTTATGAGTGCTTATGGCGTTTATTGCTTACTAAAAGGATATCAATTATCTTATTTGAGCGATCTTATTACAGCTATTTCATTAGACGCTTTTAATTGTAATATGAGTCCGTTTAATCCTCTAGTACATATGGTTAGGCCGCATCGAGGACAAGTTAAAACTGCCGAGCAAATACTTGAATTTTTGAACGATAGTGAAATAGCTCGCTCAGATGATAAAAAAGTCCAGGATCCTTATTCTTTTAGATGCGTGCCTCAAGTACACGGAGCTACAAAGGATACTCTTTATTTTGTACATAAAACTTTTAAAACTGAAATTAATTCAGTAACCGATAATCCCAATATCTTTATAAAAGAAGATGTTATTATTTCCGGGGGGAACTTTCATGGACAACCTTTAGCTTTAGGGCTAGATTACCTTTCGATTGCTATGGCAGAATTGGGAAATATTTCTGAACGTAGGACATATCAATTAATCTCCGGACAACGGGATTTACCTCCCTTCTTAGTAAGCGAACCCGGATTGCAAAGTGGTTTTATGATTCCACAATATACAGCAGCAAGTATTGTAAGTCAAAATAAACAGTTAGCCACTCCGGCATCTATAGATTCGATTGTTTCTTCAAACGGGCAGGAGGATCATGTAAGTATGGGAGCCAATGCTGCTACAAAATGCTACAAAATTATTCAAAACTTGAAAACCATTCTCTCCATTGAGTTACTGAATGCCTCTCAAGCCATAGAGTTTAGACGCCCTAAAAAATCATCCCCATTTATTGAAAGCTTTTTAGAAAGTTATAAAAAAGAAATTCCCTTTGTAGATAAAGATCGATGGCTGGCGGAAGACATAAAAAAATCCCAGCTATTTATAGAAAGTTTTACTATTGAAAACGAATTGCTTTTTGAATAAATTAAAAAGAATTATGAATCGGTTTTTAATTATTCCATTATTACTTATAACCAATTGGAAGTGTATTAGTCAAGAATACGTACCGCTTTTAGACCAAGTAAACGAATGGCACTTTACCAATTGTTATTTTGGCTGTCTTACGGATATATATTTTACCGATGGGGATACTATAGTTGATAATAAGACACATAAGATTTTAGACGGATACCACTACATTTCTCGCACTTTTTTACTTCGAGAGGATGTTTCTGCCAAGCAAATATTTTTAACAAAGGTGAATGAAACCAATAATGAAGAATATTTATTATATGATTTTTCATTAACCGAAGGGGATATATTTTCCATGAAAAATCCTATCACACCTTTTCCTGAAGATGGGGGAGATTTTGTTTTAGATTCCATTAGATTCCGGACTTTGGTAGATGGAAATGAGTATCGCCATTTTTATTTTTCTCCAGCGCCTTCAAACACCATTAGCGATAACAATGCTATTTGGATTGAAGGTTTAGGATCCTTGTCCATCATTAATGCGCCTGGAGGTGAGCCCGATATTAATGGGGTAGGGCACTTAAGTTGCTTTTTCAAAAACGGACAGTCTTTCTATGCAAATTTAGACTCTATTGAAAGTTGTTCTCCTATGCTTAGTATTTTTGATGTTAAAAAAGAAGGAAAAGATATCGTTATTTTGAATCCTGCGTCCTCAAATTTTGTCACGCTTATAAATACGTCTTCCGTACAATTAGTACAAGTTTTTGATATTCAGGGTAGAAAAATTACTTCCGCTTTAAATAACGGTTCCAACGAAATCAATTTAGATAAAAGCTTATTTCAAGAAAACATTTATTTTGTAAAAGCGATTAGAAACAACCGCACGCTAACTACTTTAAAATTTGTTATATGACGAACACTTCTTTTTTGAATAGGAATTCCTTTAAGATTTCCATTGCAGTTTTATTGCTCACCCTATTAGCTTCCTGCAAAACCTTAAACAGAAAAGTTACCTACCCACAAATGGTAAGCAATGCTTCAGACCAAGCACAAAAGTTGGTCAACAATTCAGACTATTCTACCTGTGAATTTGGAGTAGAAAAACGCTTTGGAGAAATCCTTCTAAAAAATAATTTATGGGGAAGAAGAAAACTTAATAGCCCAGATTCTATAGAACTATGCTCCTTTAAAAAAGGGGACTATTACGGATGGAAATGGCAATTACCTAATAATGCGAGAGGTGTTATTGGCTATCCGGCCTTGCAGGTAGGAAACAACCCTTTTTCAAAAAAAGAAAAAAACCCGGATTTTCCGATTAAGCTTACCGAAATGTCGAAGCTTACTGTAAATTATGATGTAGAAACTCATGTAAAGTTTAAAAAATACAATTTAGCGTTTGATCTATGGTTGGTAAATAAAGAACAACAATATAATAATACCAATATCACCACAGAAATAATGATTTGGGAGGATTATTTCAACTTTACTTCCTTCGGAAAAAAGAAAGAAAGTATTATTACTCCATTTGGGGTTTACGATGTATTGGTGGGTCATTTGTTAAATCCAAAATTTAATCAGGATTGGACCTATGTTGCTTTTGTGAGAAAAACACCAAGAAGCAAAGGCGAAGTCGATATTGCCTTTTTTATGGATTATTTGGTGAAAAATAAAATCGTTAGTGTAGAAGATTATTTTACTTCTATAGAATTTGGCAACGAGATAGGAAATTCTAGTGGAATTACTTTAGTGAAGGAATTTAATTGGAATCTTGTGCGTAAGAATCTCAACTAACGTCAATTTTCTTTTCAACCAACTCTTTTACCCACTGTATTGCTTTGTCTAAAGTAGTAAATGCTTTGGTGGATTTTTTTATAAAAAATTTCTCAAAATTTGAATTTTCTAACTTAGAAGGATTTTCAGAAACAATTGCAAATCCAACTAAATTTTCAATTTCAGCCACTTCAAGATAAACAATAGGATTTACAGAATAGGAGTGAACACGATGTGTAATGTACCCAAAGGGCTTCTTTGGGAAGTGCTTATTTGCTATAGAAATAATTAAAGTACTTATTTCTTTTTCAATGGTAACTCCTTCTGAAATTACTGCTTTTACATAAAAATCGTGTACTTCAATGATACCAAAATCATATTCATATAATTGGTTCATTAGTTGGAAATTATACTTAAAAATACAAAGAAATTTTAAAAAGAAAAAAGGCTACGATTCTGTAGCCTTTTTTTGTTTTTTGATTTTGATGGTCAATTCATCTTTTGCTTCATCGAGATCCATGGTAATAGTGTCTCCCTCTTTTAAGTTTGAATTGATGATTTCTTCCGCAAGAGCATCTTCAATATATTTTTGAATCGCTCGTTTTAATGGTCTAGCACCATAATCTTTATCAAACCCTTTATTAGCAATATAATCCTTCGCCGTATCTGTTAACTCAAGCGTGTATCCTAAATCTAAAATTCTAGCAAATAATTGATTTAGTTCAATATCAATAATTTTATGAATATGCTCTCTTTCCAATGGGTTAAACACCATTACGTCATCTACCCTGTTTAAAAATTCGGGGGCAAATGTTTTTTTCAACGCATTTTCAATAACGCTTTTCGCGTTAGAGTCAATCTGACTATTTTTAGCAGCAGTTCCAAAACCTACTCCTTGTCCAAAATCTTGAAGCTTTCTCGCCCCAATATTGGATGTCATGATGATAATTGTATTTCTGAAATCAATTTTTCTTCCTAAGCTATCTGTTAAATAACCGTCATCCAATACCTGGAGTAACATATTGAACACGTCGGGATGTGCCTTTTCAATCTCATCCAGCAATACTACAGCATAGGGTTTTCTTCGTATTTTTTCAGTCAACTGCCCGCCTTCTTCATAACCTACGTATCCCGGAGGAGCACCAATTAATCTGGAAACAGCAAATTTTTCCATATACTCACTCATATCAATTCGAACCAAAGCATTATCACTGTCAAAAAGCTCTCTGGCTAGTACTTTTGCCAATTGTGTTTTTCCCACCCCAGTTTGACCTAAGAAAATAAAGGAACCAATAGGTTTATTGGGGTCTTTAAGTCCAGCACGGTTTCTTTGTATGGCTTTCACCACTTTAGCAACGGCTTCATCTTGGCCAATCACTTTTCCCTTAATTCTATCTGGGAGTGCAGCCAATTTGGTGCTTTCGGTTTGTGCAATACGGTTTACCGGAATTCCAGTCATCATGGAAACTACTTCTGCTACATTTTCTTCATCTACTTTTTCTCGGTGAAGTTTCGATTCAGTTTCCCAAGCTTCTTGAGCATTTAGAAGCTCCTTTTCAAGATTTTTTTCGTCATCACGCAATTTGGCAGCTTCTTCGTATTTCTGTTTTTTAACTACAGAATTTTTTTGCTCTCGTACTTCTTCCAACTTCGATTCAATGGCTAAAATCTTTTCAGGAACATTAATATTGGTAATATGTACTCTCGAACCAGCTTCATCAAGGGCGTCAATAGCTTTATCGGGAAGAAACCGCTCGGTCATATATCTATTCGTAAGCTTTACACACGCTACCAATGCTTCATCCGTATAAGTAACATTGTGATGCGATTCGTATTTGTCTTTAATATTGTGTAAAATTTCAATAGTTTCCTCAACGGAGGTAGGCTCTACCAATACTTTCTGAAAACGCCTTTCAAGCGCACCATCTTTTTCAATATATTGTCGGTACTCATCAAGTGTGGTGGCTCCTATACATTGTATTTCACCTCTCGCCAGAGCAGGTTTAAACATATTAGAGGCATCGAGTGAGCCTGTTGCACCACCAGCCCCAACAATGGTATGGATTTCATCAATAAATAAGATGATGTCATCATTTTTTTCAAGCTCGTTCATCACGGCTTTCATCCGTTCTTCAAACTGCCCACGGTATTTGGTACCGGCGACCAAGCTGGCTAAATCGAGAGTAACAACACGCTTATCGTATAATATCCTAGATACTTTTCGTTGAATAATTCGAAGTGCTAATCCTTCAGCAATGGCCGATTTACCAACACCAGGTTCACCAATAAGCAATGGATTGTTTTTCTTTCTACGGCTAAGAATCTGTGAGACACGTTGTATTTCATTTTCCCTTCCCACAACAGGGTCAAGCTTACCTTCTTCGGCAAGTGCTGTTAAATCCCTTCCAAAATTATCTAAAACTGGGGTTTTAGATTTCTTTGCGCCTTTAGCGCCTGTACTACTTGCAAATAAATTGTCTTTATCTCCATCAGTTGCAGAAGCATCTTCATCTTCATTAGAAAATTCGGAAGTCGTGGGTTCTATATAATCTTCGTCTTTTGTAATCATCGATTTAAATTGATCTTTTACACCATCATAATCTACTTTCATTTTGTGAAGCAATTTGGTGGTAGGGTCATTTTCATTCCTCAATATGCATAATAGGAGATGGGCCGTGTTTATAGAATTACTTTGAAATAGTTTTGCTTCTAGAAAAGTAGTTTTCAAAGCTCTTTCGGCCTGTCTTGTTAAATGCAAATTCTTTTTATCGTTTGTGGCTAATGCTGCATTGGGATTCGCAGGGCTTAAAATTTCAACTTTTCTGCGAAGGTGATTTAAATCAACATCAAGGGCGTTGAGAATGGTTACTGCTTTTCCGTTACCATCCCGTAATAGCCCAAGCATTAAGTGTTCGGTACCAATAAAATCGTGACCCAACCGCAAAGCTTCTTCCTTGCTGTAGGCAATCACATCTTTAACTCTTGGTGAAAAATTATCATCCATAAATTGGGGTCCTTGGGTATAAATTTATTAAAAATATACATGTGAACGGCAAATTTTGTGCCTTATTGATCTATCCCTAGTCGTAAAGGAAATAAAAATGCTGTAAAATTCAGTACTAAATTACAATAGTTATTAACGGTTTACAAGCTAAAATTTGTTAATAAAAATATGATTTTTAACCGCCAAAAAGCCTTACTAAACCTACAAAATGCTGTATATTGCTCACTTAGTTTAATTCTTTAAAAATACAGTTAACTACTTATGGCTGAAGGCGAAAAATTAATACCCATTAATATAGAAGATGAAATGAAATCTGCCTACATCGATTATTCGATGTCGGTCATTGTGTCACGTGCTTTACCCGATGTGAGAGATGGTATGAAACCTGTCCACAGAAGGGTACTCTTTGGAATGCACGAATTAGGGGTTAGAGCGAATACCGCTCATAAAAAATCGGCAAGAATTGTAGGGGAAGTCCTTGGAAAATATCATCCCCATGGGGATACTTCTGTGTATGATGCCATGGTGCGTATGGCTCAGGAATGGAGCCTCCGGTACATGTTGGTAGATGGGCAAGGGAATTTTGGTTCCATTGATGGTGATAGCCCTGCCGCTATGCGTTATACCGAGGCAAGAATGCAAAAGATTTCAGAAGAAATGCTTGCCGATATTGATAAAGAAACCGTAGATCATCAACTTAATTTCGATGACACACTGCAAGAGCCTACCGTGCTGCCCACCAAAGTCCCGGGATTATTAATTAACGGGGCATCAGGAATTGCTGTAGGTATGGCAACCAATATGCCTCCTCATAACCTTACCGAAGTAATTGATGGAACCATTTCGTATATCGATAATAACGATATTGAAATTGACGAGCTAATGAAGCACATTAAAGCTCCCGATTTTCCAACCGGAGGTGTTATTTATGGTTATGAAGGAGTTCGAGAGGCATTTCATACCGGTAGAGGGCGGGTAGTGCTAAGAGGAAAAGCCCATTTTGAAGAGGTGGAAGGGCGTGAAGCTATTATTGTAACAGAAATCCCTTATCAAGTAAACAAGGCTGAAATGATTAAAAAAACAGCCGATTTGGTAAACGAAAAGAAAATTGAAGGGATTTCCAATATTCGGGACGAGTCGGACCGAAAGGGAATGCGTGTGGTTTATATTCTGAAAAGAGATGCTATTCCAAACATCGTATTGAATATGCTGTATAAGTACACAGCCCTTCAATCCAGTTTTAGTGTCAATAACATTGCACTGGTAAATGGACGCCCACAAATGTTAAACCTCAAGGAATTGATTCACTATTTTGTGGAACATCGCCACGAAGTAGTAACGCGTCGAACTCAATATTTGCTTCGTAAAGCGGAAGAAAGAGCACATATTCTGGAAGGTTTAATCATTGCTTCCGATAATATCGACGAAGTTATTGCACTCATTCGTGCTTCTGCCAATGCAGACGAAGCACGTGAAAAGTTGATGGAGCGTTTCAGTCTTTCTGAAATTCAGGCACGTGCGATAGTTGAAATGCGTTTACGTCAATTAACAGGACTGGAGCAGGATAAACTACGAAGTGAATATGAAGAGTTGATGAAAACCATTGAAGATTACAAAGACATTCTGGCTAAAAAAGAACGCCGAATGGAAATCATTAAAACCGAGCTTTCAGAAATAAAAGAGAAGTTTGGTGATAAGCGACGCTCCGAAATTGAATATGCCGGTGGTGATGTAAGTATTACCGATTTGATTGCCGATGAGCAAGTGGTAATTACGATTTCACATGCGGGTTACATTAAAAGAACATCATTAACCGAATACAAAACTCAAAATAGAGGAGGTGTCGGGCAAAAAGCATCAGCTACCAGAAATGAAGATTTCTTAGAACATCTTTTTGTGGGAACTAACCACCAATACATGTTATTCTTTACGCAAAAAGGTAAGTGCTTCTGGATGAGAGTTTTCGAAATACCTGAAGGAAGTAAAACTTCAAAAGGAAGAGCCATTCAAAACCTTATTAATATTGAGCAAGACGATAAAGTAAAAGCCTTTATTTGTACGCAAGATTTAAAAGACGAGGATTATATTAACAGTCATTATGTAATTATGGCTACCAAGCAGGGACAGGTAAAGAAAACTTCCTTAGAACAATATTCCCGCCCAAGAACCAATGGTATTAATGCTATTACCATTAAAGATGATGACGAATTACTAGAAGCGCGTTTAACTACCGGTGAAAGCCAAGTAATGCTAGCATTACGTTCTGGTAAAGCCATTCGCTTTGAAGAAGCAAAAACACGCCCCATGGGTCGTAATGCTTCTGGAGTTCGAGGGATAACATTAGCTCACAAAAATGATGAGGTAATTGGGATGGTGACTATAGAAAATCCTTTAGAAGAAACGGTACTTGTAGTTTCTGAAAACGGATATGGAAAACGCACCTATATCGATGACCCTGAAGACGGTGAAGCGGTGTACCGAATTACCAATCGAGGTGGAAAAGGAGTAAAAACCATTTCCATTACCGAAAAAACAGGTAATTTAGTAGCCATAAAAAGTGTGACCGATAATGATGATTTGATGATTATCAACAAATCCGGAATTGCTATTAGAATGGAGGCTGCAGATTTACGGGTTATGGGACGCGCCACACAAGGGGTGCGCCTCATAAAAGTGAGGGAAGACGATTCCATTGCCGCTGTGGCAAAAGTGATGAAGGATGAAGATGAAAGTGATGTTGAAGCAGAAGATACTTCCGAAAATGGTACAGCAATTGATACACCCGATGCACAAACTGAAAATAACGAATAAACTAAATACTAAAAAATGAAAAAACAAATATTTATTGTAGGACTCATACTAATTTCTGCGGTAGCATTTGCCCAAAAAAAGGAAATTAAAAAAGCAGAAAAAGCGGTAGATAGTCAAAAGTATGACGAAGCAATGGCCTATTTGAAGGAAGCAGAACCAATGCTTGGTACTGCAGATAATATGCTAAAAGCACACTATTACACCTTGTTAGGTGAAACCACTTTGGGAACTGCCGGAACTTCAAATTTTGCAAAAATGAAAGATGCCGGAGCCGCTTTTTTAAAAGCCGAAGAGTTAAGCGGAAATAAAGATGAACGACTTACCCTCGCTGTAGATAGGCTACGTGTGGCTTTAGTAAATAGTGCCATTGAAGACCAAAATAAACAAAGTTATTTAACTGCTTCACAAAAATTATATCAAGCCTATATGGTTAGCCCAAAAGATACCTCTTACCTTTACTATGCTGCCGGTAATTCTGTAAACGGAAAGGATTATGATACAGCCTTAGGCTATTATGAGCAACTCCTTGATAAAGGTTTTACCAATATACACATGGAATACTCAGCTACTAACCCTGAAAATGGTCAAGCCGTAGCATTTGCAAGTAAAGAGGAGCGTGATAATATGGTGAAATTTGCCAACTATACAAACCCCAAGGACGAAAAAACTAGCTCTGTAGAAGGAGATATGCTTCAAAAAGTCACGCTGATTTATATGAATAAAGGGCAAAATGAAAAAGCTTTAGCTATTATGAATAAGGCTCGTGCTGCAAATCCAGACGATGTTAACTTAATGCGATCTGAAGCCGATCTTGCCTATAAGATGGGAGATATGGAAAAATATAACAAGATTATGGCGGATGTTATAAAAACAGATCCCAATAACCCAGAATTATATTATAACCTTGGCGTAAGTTCTGCATCCATTGGTCAAAAAGATAAAGCAAGAGAATATTATTTAAAAGCTTTAGAAATTAAACCTGATTATTCTTTTGCACAAATTAATATGGCGGCTCTAATTCTTCAAGATGAAGGAAAATTGGTAGAAGAAATGAACAGCTTAGGAACCTCTCGTGCCGATAATTTAAAATATGATGAATTGAAGGAAAAGAGAAATAAAATGTATCAAGATGCACTTCCTTACTTAGAAGGTGCCGTACAATCTGCTCCAGAAAATATTGAAGTTTTTAGAACCTTAATGAACCTTTATAGTCAATTGGGGATGGATGATAAGTATAAAGCAGCAAAAGCAAAACTTGCCGAAATTGAGGGTAATTAATACAAATAAAAACTTAAAAAAGGCTTCCAGAAATGGAAGCCTTTTTTTATACAATCTTTTTAATAACCCGTAGTTTGTGTGAATAGATTTTTGTGTCTACATTAAATATTCCCGTATGATCAATTCTGTCTATCCGTACTTTTCCGTGAGAATGAATAATGTAATTATCGGCTAATATAATACCCACATGAATAATAGTCCCTTCATTATTATCAAAAAAAGCTAAATCACCAGGTTCACTTTCCTCAATAAAGCTTAGTACTTCTCCTTGAGTAGCTTGCTGACTCGCATCACGAAGTAACGCATAGCCATTAATCTTATAAACCATTTGGGTAAACCCACTGCAATCTATGCCAAAAGGAGTTTTTCCTCCCCATAAATAGGGACTGTTTAAATATACAAGAGCGGTTTCAGTAAGTTTTTCCTTCGGTTGTTTTTCTGAAACACATCTGCCTTCAAAAGTATTGTGTAAAAAATTTGAATGATGAACAGTACTTCCTATTGGGATAGTAAGCAGTTGCTTTTTTTGAGTGGCAACAAAATCAACCAAATCTATGGCATATTTAGGAGAAAGCGCTTTTAATGAATCGAATTCTTCCGAAGTAATTATTTGGTATTGCTTATTATCTATCCATCCTTCATAAGAATCGAAATCCAAACGAATTTTACTCCATTTTTTCTGAATTTCTAAAACCTTAAAGATTTCTCCGTAGAGTACTTGGCTAACCAATTCACTCTTATCTGAAGATTCTAGTCGTAATGGAACAATACTAAGAGGACAGATGCCGTATTTCATTCAATAAAACTACAGAAATTTAAACGCGTTCAATAATCATAGCCGAAGCACCACCGCCACCATTACAAATAGCTGCCGCACCGATTTTAGCATTATTTTGCTCTAACACATTTAATAGTGTGATAAGAATACGTACTCCGCTACAACCTAACGGATGTCCCAAAGAAACAGCGCCACCATTAACGTTGACATTCGCATCAGTTAGTCCTAATATTTTCATGTTGGCTAATCCCACCACTGAAAATGCTTCGTTAAATTCAAAATAGTCAACCTCTTCAAGAGTAAGATTTGCTTTGGCTAATGCCTTAGGGAGTGCTTTTGCGGGAGCCGTTGTAAACCATTTGGGTTCTTGAGCTGCATCTGCATAACTTTTAATAAAAGCAAGTGGTTTTAACCCTAATTCAGCTGCTTTTTCCTCACTCATTAATATCATAGCGCCGGCACCATCATTAATCGTAGATGCATTGGCTGCAGTTACGGTACCATCTTTAGTAAAGGCAGGGCGTAACGAAGGTATTTTATCGATAAAAACATTTTTAAATTCTTCATCTTCTGAAATGAGTACTGGATCCCCTTTTCGTTGTGGTATTGAAACAGGAACCACTTCGTTGGTAAATTTTCCTTCTGTCCAGGCCTTTTCAGACCTTTTATAAGACTGAATAGCAAATGCATCCTGATCTTCCCTTGAAAAGTTATATTCTACGGCGCAAGCATCGGCACAGACACCCATGGCATTTTGATCGTAGGCATCTACCAGTCCATCTTTTTGCATACCGTCAATCAGAGTAGCAGGGCCAAATTTTGTCCCCGTTCTCATATGTACATAATGCGGAATATTACTCATACTTTCCATACCACCCGCTACAATTATTTCGGCATCACCCAAAGCAATCGACTGAGCAGCTTGCATTACGGCCTTCATGCCCGAAGCACATACTTTATTTACGGTAGTACAAGGAACAGTATCCGGAATTCCAGCCCCCAATGCAGCTTGTCTTGCAGGAGCCTGACCAACACCTGCTTGCACCACATTTCCCATATATACTTCAGAAACTTTGGAGGGATCCAATTGTATTTTTTCTAAGGCACCTTTAATGGCAATACTACCTAATTGTGAAGCAGAGAGAGAGGAGAGGCTTCCCATAAAACTTCCAATAGGAGTTCTGGCTGCGGCTACAATGACAACTTTTTTGGTCATAATACTTATTTTTAATTATGATGCAAAAGTACAATTTATAAATGAAATATTTTTGTTAATCTATCACTGCTTGGGATAAATGAAAGCTTATTCATACCTTTACTTTTCTAATAGTACAAATGAAAAACCTTGTTTCTTTCTTAACCCGAAATCAATCACTTATTTATAAGGTTTTTTTATATTTTCTTTCCACACTTTTAGTTATTTATCTTTTGCCAAAAGGGGGGCAGTTTAAATATAATTTTCAGAAAGGAAAGCCGTGGCAATATGAAAATTTATATGCTCCTTTTAACTTCACCATAAAAAAAGACAAAGAATTTATTGAGAAAGAAAAAGAGGAAATAAGAGCTTCCGCCGTACCCTATTTTGATTTAGAGGCCCAAGTAAAAGAGGAAGTAGTAAATGCTTTTAAAGCAAATTTAGCTAATAGTTATAGTGATAGCCTCTATCAAACTTCCAAATTTCAGACCCAACAACTTGGAGATATTATTCTTTATGAAATATATTCTACAGGCTTAGTGGCAGACGACGTTTCCTATGATGATAATAGATTAGT
Organism: Flavobacteriaceae bacterium; assembly: GCA_041392125.1. Classification (GTDB taxonomy): domain Bacteria; phylum Bacteroidota; class Bacteroidia; order Flavobacteriales; family Flavobacteriaceae; genus Halomarinibacterium. The sequence goes on from JAWKMR010000008.1 coordinate 125,374, forward strand.
CTATTTAAAGCGGGGCAATGAGGTGAGTGAAATTCTTTTCTCCCAGTTTTTCAAAAAGGGAAATATCGATTTGCTTATAGAAGAAAAGTCCACTGCAAATAAAGACGTTTTACCACTACTGAAAAGGCTCATTCACGACATTGCGATAGTAAACACAAAATATAACCCAAAACGAACGGAAGCTACTATTGAAAATGCTATTGGTCAAATAAATCCCAACAAAGGAATTGTTGAAAAAGATGCTCGTATAATAGCCAAAGGCGAGGTCGTTGAAGGCGATAAATACCAAATGCTTGTTTCGCTGCGAGAGCAATTTCAATCGCAAGTGTGGAGCCAAAATAATTTTTATTGGCTGGTTTTTGGATATTCTATGCTGGTATCTTTGGTATTTATAATGCTCTTTCTTTTTCTGAAAAAATACCGCCCTGAGATTTATGCCAACAATACTAAAGTAAGCTTCATATTTTTTAATGTGGTTATTATGGTTTTTGTTAGTACACTGGTAGTAAAATACAATGCCAATTATGTGTACATGATACCGTTATGTATTTTACCCATCATTTTGAAAAGTTTTTTTGATGCGCGCTTAGGCTTGTTTGTTCACGTGCTAACCATTCTGTTATTGGGTTTTATAGTTCCTAATAGCTTCGAGTTTATGTTTCTTCAAATTATTGCAGGAATTGTAACTATCTTAACGGTTTCTGAATTGTATAAACGCGCCAATTTATTCATCTCAGTTGGGCAAATTACCTTTATCTACATATTGGGATATTTTGCATTTTTTATTATTCAGGAGGGGAATGTTGCGCAAATTGAACTTGAAAATTTCATCTATTTTATTATATGCGGTTTAGTGACTCTTTTTGCTTTTCCGCTAATTTACATCTATGAAAAAATATTTGGTTTAGTTTCTGAAGTATCCTTGTTAGAATTAAGTAATACTAATTCGGCACTTTTAAAAGAACTGTCTAATAGAGCGCCCGGAACTTTTCATCATTCGTTAAATGTAGCCAATTTAGCTGAAGCAGCTGCCAATGAAATTGGTGCTAACTCTATGTTGGCGAGAGTAGGCGCTTTATATCATGACATCGGCAAAATGGTAAATCCCTCAAATTTTACTGAGAATCAGCTAAATCAAATTAATCCCCTTAATGAACTTTCACCCAAGGAGAGTGCAAAAATTATTATTGATCACGTTATTAAAGGAATTGAAATTGCACGAAAAAATAAACTTCCGGATAGAATTATCGATTTTATTAGAACACATCACGGAACCAGTTTGGTATTTTATTTCTATAAAAAGGAAGAAGAAATGAACGCCGAAGTTCAAAAAAGGGATTTTCAGTATCCGGGTCCAAAACCTTTCTCTAAAGAAACTGCTATATTAATGATGGCAGATAGCGTAGAAGCTGCCAGCAAAAGTTTAAAAGATCCCACCGCTGCAAAAATTGACTCATTTGTTGAAAATATTGTGAACAGTCAAATGGAAAATGGGCAATTTATTAATGCTAATATTACCTTTAAAGAAATAGAACGTATCAAGAAAGTTCTAAAGAAAAAGCTACTAAACAGTTTTCATTTGCGGGTTGAATACCCTGAATAGCTGATAACTAAAAAAAAATATAAAAAACGTCTCGTTTTTTTTTGTGTTATTGTGTAGATACATTTACATTTGCATCCGCATTGAAAAATGTGGGTTCATTGATTTGGAGAGGTGCCAGAGTGGTAATGGAGCAGATTGCTAATCTGTCAACGGGAAACCGTTGCCAGGGTTCGAGTCCCTGTCTCTCCGCAAACAATTTGTGAAAATACAGCAATGTTATTCACGGGGTGTAGCGTAGCCCGGTTATCGCGCCTGCTTTGGGAGCAGGAGGTCGCAGGTTCGAATCCTGCCACCCCGACAAAACCGGACTTTTAAAGTTCGGTTTTTTTATTTACGCAAAGGTCGCGTAGCTCAGCTGGATAGAGCATCTGCCTTCTAAGCAGACGGTCACAGGTTCGAATCCTGTCGCGATCACGAATAAATAGTTTAATAAAAAAAAACGCCAAGCTCGCTTGAGCGTTTTTTTGTTTAAACTATTTTCAAAACGGAACGTTTTTAGGAAATTTAATCCTTCTTAAACTACTCATCTCTTCTTCAAGATACCAAGCTCGCTTGAGCGTTTTTTTGTTTAAACTATTTTCAAAGCGGAAGGCTTTTAGGAAATTTAATCCACGGTTAGGAGTTTTTCAGTCTAAAATAAAAAACGTAGCCATTTTATACCTTTTCACATTTCAGTACGACTTTTTCTTTGTTTTCTAAAGTCGTAAAAAACAAGTAGGTTTCTCCACCCTCAAGGATTTTCCATTTTTTTCGGAGTTGCGCCACTGTTTCGGGGAAGTTTCGGATGCTAATATTGGCCTTCCTTTTTAAAAATGGCTTCATTTCTGATTTTGAATAGGGTAGAACATCCAAAATTTTAAATACTCGCCCGGGAAATTCGATATAGGAGTTGTTAGTAAATAGATGGCTGTGTTCAGCAAGTTTTGGAAGATTAAAAGCTTCAGAAAGTGCTGCAAATCCACCCGATTTCATGATGGCGGCATTGGGTTCAAACAAATAGGAAAGCGGTTTACTGAAAGTGCAACAAGTATTTTTCTTCCAATAAAAATTGAATGTTTCAGTCGTTTCCTTTAAAAAATTGATGGTCCTTATTTGGATAGCTTCTACTGTATTTTTTGAAAGTATCCAAAGCAATTCTTTTACTTCATTTTGAACCGCTACAATATGTATTTCAGAAACATGGGATAATTCTCTTAAACCTACTGAAACATCAAGCATGGGTGCAGTTTTCACAAGCAACATATCGCAATGAGCCAATAAATATTCTTGATATTCCACTAAATTAGGTTCGCAGTCATTCAAAAAGTACACTTTTCCTTTAGTGGCATGGCGGCGCGAGGGGTCTACATAGATTACATCATATTGTTGGTTTTGAATTCCATGGATACCATCCTCTGAAAAAAAAGAGACATTCCCTTTACCCAACTGCTCAAAGTTATGTTTTGCAATGGCAGACAGTGAACTATTTTGTTCAAAATGATGAACCACATTAAATTTTTCTGAAAGAAAATAAGTATCTACTCCAAAGCCGCCGGTAATATCGGCCAAGCTTTTTCCAAGTACCAAAGTAGCTTTATATTGTGCAGCAATTTCAGATGAGGTTTGCTCTATGTTAACTTTAGGAGGGTAATAAATATTTTTAGTACTAAACCAAGTGGGCAGTTTTTCTTTGCCTTTTTGTTGCCCTTCTATTTGCTGAAGTAATTCTTGTACGGATATTTCTTTCCAAGGAGAACCCTTAAGTGCAAGCTTGGTAACACTGCCTGTAAATTCTGAAATGAATTTTTGAACTTCCGGCCGTAAAAGTGCTTTGTTCATGGCATCTATTTAATGCTCAAAGACGTACTGAATAATATTAGCTCCCATTTGTAATGCTTTAAGACGTACTTCGGCAGGATCGTTATGCACTTCCGGGTTTTCCCAACCATCCCCTAAATCACTTTCAAAAGTATAGAGTAATACAAGCCTCCCGCTAATGGTAATACCAAAGGCTTGTGGCTTGCCATTATCATGTTCATGGATTTTTGGTAAACCTTTCGAAAATTTAAATTTTTGATTAAATATAGGGTGATCTCCGGGAAGTTCTTTTAGATCTTCATTAGGAAATAATTTCGCCAGTTCCTTTCGGATGTATTGATCCATCCCATAGTTATCGTCAATATGAAGAAATCCGCCACTTAGTAAATAATCACGAAGATTTTCAACTTCCTCATTGCTAAAAAAAACGTTCCCATGACCCGTCATATGAATAAAAGGGTAATTATAGAGTTCGGTCTCTAAAAGGGATACTGTCTGAGGTTTTTCGTTTAAAGTAGTATGGATTTGTTGATTACAAAATTTAATAAGATTGGGTAACGATGTTGGGTTACTATACCAATCACCGCCGCCATTGTATTTAAGCACAGCCAATTCCTGCGCACAAACATTTTTAAAAGTAAAAAAGAGAAAAAATATAAATAACCATCTCATGCCTCAAAAATAACAAAATTGAAATGGCTTAGGATAGACTTTTACTAAATTTTATCCATCATCTCACCAAACAGTGGATAGGCAAAAAGTTTCCAATCTTTTGTTATCCTTCTTGATCTTTCTCGCTGCATTGGGGAAAGAAATTTTAAAGGGGCTTCTTCAATGGGTGGAAGTGCCGTTTGTGAACTTTTTCGGGGGCTAACTTTTATAGCATTCATAGCACAGTAAGTAGGTTAACTAACTAATTAAGCTTTGATTTGGTGCCCGAAAGATATAAAATATCGATTAAATACCAAATTTAATCGATAAAAAACACTTTTTTTAATCTTAAAGTTACTTCAAATTAATATTATAAACAGTAGAACACGCTACAACAGCAGCAGTTTCGGTACGCAAACGGCTTTCACCTAGCCCAATAGGAATAAAATCGTTTTTTTTTACAAATTCAATTTCTTTGTAGGAAAAATCACCTTCCGGACCTATAAGAATTACGGAAGACTCTGCAGGGCTGCAGGCATTTTTAAGAAGAATCTTTTCAGAATTTTCGCAATGTGCTATATATTTTTTAGAGTTTGTGGTCAACTGAAGTTTAGTAAATTCTGCAAAGGAAGTTAACGGATGTAAGGTTGGTTTGTACATTTTAAGCGATTGTTTCATAGCGCTTTCAATGATTTTTTCAAATCGATCTAGTTTTACTACTTTACGTTCACTATGATCGCATATAATAGGGGTAATTTCTGTGACACCTATTTCAGTGGCTTTTTCTAAAAACCATTCAAAACGATCATTATTTTTAGTGGGAGCTACCGCCAAGTGCAATTGGTATGGGAGCGCTGCTTCTTTTTTATATGCTGTAATTTTTGCCACACATTGTTTGTGGTTAACTTCAATTAAAGTAGCTGAAAATACACCACCCTTTCCGTTGGTAATCGTTATAGTATCTCCCGAATGATACCGCAAAACTTTATGAAGATGACGACTTTCATCCGAGTCAAAAATGACACTTTCGGAGGATTCTGTAAGATTATTTTGGTAGAATAAGTTCATGTATTATTGGCTCTTACTTTTGGCATGAGCAACCCCAATCTCTATCCAATGTTGTAATTTCTCTTCGGTATCAAAACCCTTTTCGGTCACAAAAATAAATTCCTTCATCGGCTTCCCTGTAAAATTCATAGGACCAACATATTCCATAGCCAACGAGGCAGCCATTTTTTCAGAAGGCACCCGCACCATAAGCCTTTCTTTGGTTTCGCCTACACACATTTTTCCTTTATAAAGAAAACAAGTGCCCCCAAACATGCGCTTTTCAACAATATCATTCTGCCAAGGCTTTAAGGCCATTCGTATTCGTTTTAGGATTTCTTCGGTATGGGGCATGACTTAAAATTTCATTCTTGCTTTCGCGACCGTATTTTTTTCAGAAAATTCATGTTTTTTGAATTTCAATTCGCCCACCATAGCAATCATCGCTGCATTGTCGGTACAATATTCAAATCTAGGTACATATGTTTTCCATCCATATAGGGTTTCAGCTTCTTTTAATGCATTGCGAATACCACTATTTGCCGAGACACCACCTCCAATGGCAATTTCTTTAATTCCGGTAATTGCCACGGCATTTTTCAGTTTATCCATTAAATAATCAACAATAGTAAACTGAATACTGGCACAGATATCTTCTATATTTTCTGAAATAAAATTTGGGTTTTGTTTTGTTTCGCGCTCAACAAAATACAAAACCGCCGTTTTTAACCCACTAAAACTAAACTCTAAATCACCTACTTTAGGTTTTGTAAATGAATATGCCATAGGATTTCCTTTTTGCGCATATTTATCAATTAGCGGTCCACCCGGGTAGGGAAGTCCTAAAATTTTAGCCGACTTATCGAAGGCCTCACCCACGGCATCATCTATGGTTTCTCCCAAAATCTCCATATCAAAATAATCGTTCACCTTTACAATTTGGGTATGTCCGCCACTAATGGTAAGAGCAATAAAAGGAAAGGAGGGGGCAGTTTGCTCTTCTGCTATAATAAAATGCGCCAAAATATGAGCCTGCATATGGTTAACGGCTATTAGTGGAATTTGCAAACCCATCGCTAAAGACTTTGAAAATGAGGAGCCTACAAGTAAAGAACCCATTAAACCCGGGCCTTGTGTAAAGGCTATGGCACTTAGCTGTTTTTTGTCGATATTTGCTTTGCGCAATGCTTGGTGTACCACAGGTACAATATTTTGTTGATGGGCACGTGAAGCTAATTCTGGAACCACACCTCCATATTCTTCATGTATTTTTTGCCCTGCTACAACATTAGAAAGTACCACTCCGTTATGGATAACGGCAGCAGCAGTGTCATCGCAGGAAGATTCAATGCCAAGAATATAGGTATTGTTTTTCATTATAATTTAGGCACATTTGTTGGGTGTAAAATTAAAACATTAAAGGGTTATCAAAAAACTTCTTAAAATAATTAAACGCATTATATGGATTCTCCTGGCATTGCTGGTATTACTCGTTATTATTTTGTCCATTCCTGCCGTACAAACCAAAATTGCCAAAAGAGTTACCGAAAGTCTTAATGAAACTTACGGAACCGATATTACCATAGAACGCCTGGGGCTTAATTGGAAAGGAGAAGTGGATATACGAAATGTGTTTATTCGAGATCATCATAAAGATACTTTAATTTATACCGAAATTCTCCAAACCAATATTTTAAGCATTAAAAAATTGATGGATGGTGATTTGGATTTTGGCTTTTTAGCGTTGGAAAATACAGCGCTTTTTGTAACAACCTACAAAGATGAGCCCACAGATAACCTTTCCATATTTGCAGAAAAGTTTAATACGGGCGATACCATTGAGGTGAAACCTTTTCAATTGCTTGCAGGGGATGTTTCTCTTATAAATACTCATGTAAGAGTGAAGGATGAAAATATTGAAGAGCCGGTAGCTGTAAATTTTAAAAAATTGAATTTAGAAGCTCAAGATTTTCAAATTAATGGCCCTGAAATTACTGCCAATATTAACTCCCTTTCATTTTTTGAAAGCAGGGGGATTATAGTAAAAGACGCTTCCGTTGATTTTAAATACACCGAAACTGAAATGTTTTTAAAGGATCTCTATTTGGATTCCGGGGAATCAAAAATTAAAGGCTCCGGGAAACTAACTTTTGAAGAGGGTATGGGAGATTTCATGAACAAAGTCTTTTTGGAATTTGATTTCAATAAAACTAGTATTTCTACTAACGATTTAAATAAAATTTATCCCGAATTTGGTGAAGACTTAGCGCTTCAAATGGATGGTTATTTTAATGGAATATTAAATGATTTTACATTTACCAAGGCAGATATACGCTACGGAAATTCTCAATTTAAAGGAGATTTTACATTCCAAAATTTATTCAACGAAGAAATTTATATCGTTAAGGGAGCCAATCATTACATTGCAACTAATTATTTCGATTTAAGAAGATTTTTACCAAACCTTATAGGGAAAGACTTACCTGTAGAATTAAAAAAACTCGGCAATTTTTCGCTCAACGGTAATAGTGAAATAAAAGGAGACGAGTTAAAAACAAATAGCACTATTAGTACGGCTATTGGAAAAGCCGATGCTAATATTGAACTTGGAAATATTACCGATTTTAAAAATGCCTACTACAAAGGAACTGCCAAACTTACTCGATTTAATTTAGGCAAAATGGCAGAAACCACCTCCTTGGGGGAAATGAATGCAAACCTTACTTTTAATGGGCGAGGATTTACGGCAAAAACCATAAGTACCCTTGTACAAGGATCTATTGATAGTTTTGAGTTTGAAAACTATACCTACCGTAATATTATCGTAGAAGGAAATTTGAAGAACCCAAAATTCAATGGTAAATTGAGTATTAATGACCCAAATCTTAAAATGAATTTTGATGGATTGATAGATATTTCTGAAAAGTTTAATCAATACGATTTTGAAGCCGATATTGAATATGCAGAGCTTAATAAACTAAATCTTTTTACTCGGGATAGCGTTTCTGTTTTTGCAGGAAAAATTATTATGGATATGGATGGAACTACTATTAATGATGCCGTAGGGACTATTCAATTTTCAGAAACCTTTTATCAAACTCAAGCCAAAGACTTTTTCTTCGATGATTTTACGGTAACATCTACTTTTAATGAGGAAGAACGAACAATTGAAATTAATTCGCCGGATATCATTAGTGGAAAAATACGAGGTAAATTTTTGATAGAAGACATTCCTTATTTGTTCCAAAATTCCATAGCAAGTATTTATACCAATTATATTCCGCAACAGGTAACACCGGACCAATACATTAATTATGAATTTGATGTCTACAATAAAATTGTGGATGTCTTTATACCGCAGCTACAATTGGGTGAAAATACTAGAATTAAAGGTTCTGTTTTTTCAGATGAATCTAAGTTTAAACTCGATTTCAAATCGCCGGAATTGTTGCTTTACAAAAACTACTTAGGAAAGGTAAATATCAAACTAGATAACGATAACCCTTTATTTAATGCCTATGTTTCAGTAGATTCTTTATATACAGGCACTTATAACTTGGTCGATCTAAATATCATTAACAAAACCCTTAATGATACTCTATATATACAATCGCAATTTGCGGGAGGTAAAGATCAAAGCGACCTTTTTAACCTTTCGTTATATCATACTATTAATGAAGATGGTAATTCCGTAGTTGGTATTAAGCGTTCCAAAATTAATTATAAAGGTAATGATTGGTTTTTGAACAAGGAAAACAACAATTTGAATAAAATTACCTTCGATGATAATTTTAGAGATATTAAGTTGGATTCGCTTACTCTTCGTCATAACAACGAATTAATTCAATTGGCCGGATATAAAAAAGACTCTACCGTTACCGATGTAAAACTTCAATTTACAGATGTGGATTTAGGCAAAATTGCTCCCGAAATAGACAGCCTTAATTTAAAAGGACGAATTAACGGGCATTTAGATTTTGTGAAACGGGGAGGAGCCTTTTATCCGGATGCTGCAGTCGTAATTGAAGATGTAAATTTCAATACCATCGATTTTGGCGATTTAGAATTGAATATTAAAGGAAATACCAATCTTACCAGATACACTATTGAATCAAGCCTTATCAACGATCAGGTAAATTCTTTTAAAGCTATTGGAACATTAGATGTGGGAGAGGATCAATCCATAATAGATCTTGATATTTCGCTGTCCGATTTTAACTTAAAAGCCTTCAGTCCCTTTGGAGGGGATGTAATTTCTAACCTTCGCGGTCTTGCCTCAGGAAATGCTAAAGTGAAAGGAAACTATAAATCGCCTGATATTAACGGACGAATAGATTTGTTTGAAACGGGTTTAAAAATACCCTATTTAAATGTGGATTTTGATATTGAAGACGATACCTCCATTTTCTTAAGCAAAGATAAATTTAGAATTAGCCCTACGTTTTTAACCGACACAAAATATGGAACTGTGGCGGAGTTTGAAGGAAATGTCACCCACTCCAATTTTTCCAAATGGGCTTTGGATTTTGACATGGAAACGATACGACTTTTAGTGCTGGATACTCCTAAAGATGAAGATGCATTGTACTACGGAACTGCATTTATAAGTGGAACTTCCAAAATTGCAGGACCTATTGACGAATTAGTGATTGATGTTGTAGCAACTACCGAAGCAGGAACTAAATTTAAAATTCCTATAAGTGATGCAGCAAGCATCGGGGACGATTCTTTTATTCGATTTATTTCTCCTGAAGAAAAGAAAGCACGATTGGCCGGAGAAACCTATGTTTCAGAAGAGATTAAAGGGCTTTCCCTTAATTTTGAATTGGATATTAACGAGAATGCCGAGGTAGAAGTCCTTGTAGATCAGGTAAATAATTCTAATTTAAGAGGAAGAGGGGCTGGTATTTTACTAATCGAAATTAACACCCTTGGAAAGTTTAAAATGTGGGGGGATTTCTTAATTATTGATGGGAAGTATGATTTTAGATATGCCGGATTAGTGGACAAAACCATAGATGTGGTTCCCGGAGGTAATATTACCTGGGACGGAGAGCCTACGAAAGCCCGTTTGGATTTAACCGCAAAATATACTGTGCCTAATGTAAATCCCTCAGCGCTACTGGATAATCCTAGTTTAAATAGCACTGTGAATGTAGATGTTCTTTTAAACCTTACAGGCGAAATAATGCAACCCGATTTGGATTTCCAATTGAGTTTTCCGGGAGTTTCAACTGCTGTAAGAGAGGAGCTTGAAGATAAAATACGGGATAAAGAACAGCGGCAAACGCAGGCTATTTTTCTAGCTTCAACCGGTTCTTTCCAAAGTGATGCAGCTGCAGGACAAAATGCCATAGCAGGAACCTTAACAGAGCGTGTAAATAAATTAGTTGCGGATATTTTTGCCGGAGATGATTCAAAATTTAAAGTATTACCTACTATAAATACAAGGCAAACTTCTCTTAACGAACAAATAGAATATCAAGTAGGAGTCCAATTATCTACGAAAATTTCAGAACGAATATTAGTTAATGGTAAAGTAGCTGTCCCGGTGGGCGGTGCTAACGAATCTTCCGTAGCGGGAGATATTGAAGTGCAATGGCTAGTTAATGATGATGGTAGTTTACGTATTAACTTCTTTAACCGTCAAGCCGATTTACAATTTATTGGAGAGGATCAAATTTTTGAGCAAGGAGCTGGAGTTTCGTATTCCGTAGATTTTGATACCTTCAGCGAGTTAATGAAAAAGCTTTTCAATAAAAAATTGACTATTGAAACTGAAAATGAATTACCCATTATCCCTGAAGACAATGATATTGAGAAGCATTTTGAAAATCAAGGGCTAAAGCCTGAAGACCAACAAATGCCTTAAAGAGAGGCAATCATCGATATTTCCACATTCACATATTTGGGTAAATTGGCAACCTCTACCGTTTCACGTGCCGGAGCTGTTGCTTCATCAAAATAAGTAGCATACACTTCATTTACTTTTCCGAAGTTTTTCATATCGCTTAAAAAAATGGATGTTTTTAAAACATGTGAAAAATCCATTCCGGCTTTGCTTAAAAGGGCTTTCAAATTTTCCATAACCTGTTTTGTTTCGGCTTCAATACTATCCATGACCAAAGAACCTGTTCTTGGGTTAATAGCAATTTGTCCGGAAGTAAACAGCATATTCCCTTTCATTACTGCTTGACTATAGGGGCCAATGGGAGCTGGGGCATTAGGAGTGTTGATTATTTTTTTCATCGTTGTTTATTTCTTATATATACCTTAAACATTAATAATTAAAGATTTCTATCAGCCTCACGTCGTTTATCATATTTAATATCTTTCAAGATACTTCCTTTAATTCCTATAAAGAAATTCCAGGAAGTATTTCGTGCACCAATAGGGGTCCAGTTAAAGCGCATGGTCCAGCTGTCTAAATCTCTTACAAAGCCTAATTGTGTAAGCGTTATCCCTTTATTTTTTAGATCGTAACCGGACGAAAGTCGAACACTCCATTTGGGAGAAAGCTCAAAATTGGAACTCATCATAATCGACTGGGAGGAAATTTCATTTTGCCGCTGATTGTTGGAGTAGGTAAGGGTATACGCCAATCGTAAATCCCAGGGAATATCATACTGATACCAGGATTTTTCGTCGGATTTATTTTTTTTATCAATAGGAGTGGGGCTTAAATCGTTAAACTCCTCCGGATTTCCAAAAAGATCATCCGGACGACCACCGTTTCGGAAGGTATCGCTATCGAAATCTTCTGAATCCTCCTCTTTTTTTTCGAAATCCTTACTCGAGAAGGAATAATTAAAACTAATGTTTCCATTGGTTAATCGAAAAAGACTTCCACCATTTTCAATATTAAATGTATTTATTCTTCTGTTTGAATTATCTAAAGCGTAGGGGTCTAAGGTGCCATTAAAATTTAAATCCAGTTTTTTTATAATTGGAATACTTCCCGTTACCTGTAGATTGCTCCATTTAAGCGAATCTGCTGTAAAATTATACCCTGTGGAAAAGTTTAAATTATTGAGGAGAACCAGCTTTTTAGGGTCGACAGCAGTAGTATCTTTATCTCTAACTTTCGCCTCTAAGGTATTGCTTAATGCAAAGCTCATACTGCTGGAATATAACTTACCCGGAGCTCCATAAAGAGTGTTCTCAAATCGGGAATATTCAACCACTTGATCATTTACTTCGGGATCTGCAGATACAATGGTGTAATCCTCATAATATTGTCGAAATCCTGGACTAATACTATAGCTTACAGAAGGTCTCATCACGTGACGAATGGCTTGAATTTTTTTATCTTTTCCAAAATTAAAAGTACCATAAATAGTGGTCCCTAATCCGGTAGAAAATCCATAAGTTCGGTAGCTATCAAACCCTGAAATAGTATCTTGAATTTCTGCGCCAGCACCTTCGTTGGCTGTTTCGTCATAGCTTCTTCTAATGGTTTTTCCTACCCAAGTTTCCTGATAATTGGTACTTAACGATAAACTCAAATATTTTAAAACTTTAAAATTGGTACTAATAGGTATGGTATGTCGTGCTCCTATTTGGGCTCCTTCAAACATTTCTTTTTTAAAGAAGAGAGAATCTGAGGTTTGTATTCGGTTTTCGGCCGTTACGTTATATTGCAAATTGATGTTATGAAAAGCCCCTTTTTTAACTCCCGATTTTGGCGCAAAAGGAAAAATACGGGATACGCTTCCATTAAAATTAGGCAATGACATATTAATGGTCTCCGTTTGGGTATTTTGGCTGTGTGTTCCTGCAATGGTGAACTGTATTTGAGGTTCGGTTTCAAAACTTTTGGAATACGAAACGGAAGAGCTTAAAGTATTTACTAACTGACTTGCGTTATTGGTTTGGTTAATAGATTGCTGTAAATATTTACTACTTCCTAAGTTTACTGAAGCACTAAAGCGAGAGCTGGGATTTACCTTAGCATCTTGACTATGACTCCAGCGAATATTATAAAGAGCACTTTGGGTAAAATCTGGAAAACCACGTTCACTATTGATTAAATTTTCATAGCGAAAGCTTACATTTCCACGAAATTTATACCGCAATGCATAATCACTATCAAAACGCAAACCATAGCTGCCGTTGGTATAATAGTCTCCCAAAATTGTTAAATCTACATAATCATTCAGTGCAAAATAATAGCCGCCATTTTGCAGGAAAAACCCACGATTATTATTTTCCCCGATATTGGGAAGTAAAAATCCCGAGGTTCTATCTTCCGAAAGTGGAAAAAAGGCAAAGGGAAGCCCAATAGGAGTGGGGACATTGGCAATATACATATTGGTCAAGCCGGTAACAACTTTTTTCTGTGGTACAAATTTGGCTTTTCGTGTGTAAAAATAATATTCGGGATCTTCAATATCTTCTGCTGTGGTAAACTTGATATTTCGCATATAGTAGACCGAATCATTTTCCTTTTTAGTAATCTGCGAAATTACATTCATTTCGTTTTGAAAAGTACGTGAATTATAGACAATCGCTTTTTTGGTGGTAAAATTAAAACGAATGGAATCGGGCTCTACCTTGTTAGCCCCTTCTACAAATACCGGTTTTTGACTGTATACCCCGGAGCTGTCTATTCCTTTGGCGGTAACCTCATTTTTATTGTAATCTAAAATAATTAATCCGGCATCAATACGGTACGTTTGATAAGTAATAAACGCTTTATTGTACATGTACACCTTGCCGGTTTTTTTGTCTAAATAGACATAATCTTCTCCATAATATTCTACTACATCTTTTAGGATTTCTTCTTTGGGCTTAAGCGTATCGCTCTTAATGGTATCAGTTACAACTTCAGTAAATGTTAGTGGATTTACCGTGAGGGTATCGATGGGTTTTTTGGAAAGAGAATCTTCTTTTGAAGGAATAACAATGGAGCCCTGATTTACCGGGTCTTGCGAATATGAAAGCGTACTGCAAAAAAGCAGAACTAACGTTGCGGTGTAAAAGAGGAGGTGCTTATGTTGCAATGCTTTCAGTCGATTTTATTGTAAACAACTTTTTTAATAAGTTCCCAGAAATCGTTCGGGAACTAGCTGTCTATTTCATAAATTGGCTTAGTTTTTGAATCCCAAAATTACACATATTTTTTGGCTTGTTTTTCAAATACTAAAATTTTAAAAATATCAAATTTCACAGGTCGTTATAATACTATGCAAACGAAACGATTATTTATTCTCTTACTTTTTTTAGGAATACTGGGTTTCTTCTCTTTTTCCACCATCAATAATCCTGCCCAAAAACCATTTGTGGTGGTACTCGATGCCGGACATGGAGGCAAAGATCCAGGCAATAAGGGAAATGGTTTTGTAGAAAAAGACATTGTTTTAGACGTGGTGTTACAAGTAGGTACCCTTTTGGAAAAAGAACCGGGCTTTAAAGTTATTTATACTCGTAAAACTGATGTTTTTATTGAGTTGTATGAGCGAGGCCCTATTGCCAACCGAGCCGATGCCGATTTATTTGTATCTATCCATTGCAACTCTCACAATACACAAGCCTATGGAGCTGAAACCTTTGTCATGGGAGTTGATAAATCCGGTAAAAACTTGGAAACCGCAAAAAAAGAGAATGAGGTTATTTTTCTAGAAGATAATTACGAAGAAAAGTACGCAGGGTTTAATCCCAATGCTCCCGAATCACTTATAGGGTTATCCCTCATGCAGGAAGAATATCTGGACCAAAGTATTATGCTGGCAGGGCTCATTCAAAATAACTTTGTAAATAACTTAAAACGAAAAGACCGTAGTGTAAAATCGGCGCCATTTTGGGTATTGCATAGTTCGTATATGCCCAGTGTGCTTATCGAATTAGGGTTTTTAACACACAATACTGAAGGTAGTTATGTTAATTCAAAAAAAGGAAGAAAAGAAATGGCTCAAGAAATAGCCAATGGTATTATTTCGTATCGCAAAAATATAGCTTTGGCCACCAATAATGCCCAAAACCCTATTATTACGAAAGAAGAAATTAACGAAGCCATAGAAACCACTGAAGAAAAAATGTACGATGGCATTGTTTTTAAAGTCCAGCTTGCCGCAAGCAGCAAAAAATTGGAAACAAAATCACAAAATTTTAGAGGCTTAGAGGATGTGAGCCGAAACAAAGAAGGGAATCTTTATAAATACTATTACGGGGACACTTCAGACTATAATAAAATTCAATTATTAAAAACCTATGCGCAGGAAAAGGGATATCCTTCAGCCTTTATTGTTGCCTTTAAAGAAGGAGAAAAAATAAAACTATCTGAAATACTTAAAACCGAAGATCAATGATTAAGTACACCCATTTCAGGAAAATTTAACCTGCCCTTAGCATATTTATTTCTAAATTTGTCACTAACCATAAAAAACTAACATTTGAAGCTGTCGAGAGAAGTAAAAACCGGAATTTTTGCCATTGTATCCATCTTACTCTTCATTTTGGGTTATAATTTTTTAAAAGGCACCGAACTTTTTAATAAACCCCGCGAATTTTATGTAGCCTATAACAATGTGGGAGGGCTGGCGCCTACAGCGCCGGTAACAGTTAATGGCTTAAAAGTTGGGAAGGTAAAAGAAATATACCTGGCTAATAATAAAGGGGGAAAAGTGATTGTAAAGTTTGAAATTGAAAAAGATTTTCAGTTTTCAAAATCAAGCATTGTAAAAATTTACAGTAGCGGGTTTATTAGCGGAAACAATCTAGGTATTATCCCCGATTATAGTTCTCAGGAAATGGCGCAGCCCAATGACACTCTCAAAGGACAAATAGATCCCGGAATGGTGGATGGGTTGCTGGAAAAATTCGACCCCCTCGAAAGAAGTATCAGTTCTACTTTAATAAAACTCGATTCAGTATTAGGCGATCTGGATCAGGTAATGGATAACCAAACCAAAGCGAATTTACGTGAGAGTATCGCGAAGTTAAATAGCACAATGACCTCTTTTAATGGAGCTGCGTCTACTATGAACTCTTTATTGGCGTCTAATAAAGATAAACTCAACAATACTTTCACCAACTTAGACACCGCTACTCAAAATTTTGCACGCCTGTCTGATTCCTTAGCGGAAATGGAAACCGGAAAAATGATGAAAGAATTGCAAGGCACTATATCTAAGTTTAACGCTATTGCTTCCCAAATCGAAAGTGGAGAGGGGAGTGTTGGAAAATTGCTGAAGGACGAAAAACTATACAATAATCTGGAAGGTGCCTCACGACAATTAGAACAATTGCTGCAGGATATGAAGCTTAATCCCAAACGGTATGTGCATTTTTCGCTATTCGGAAAAAAAGGAAAAGAATACGATCCACCTACAGACCCTGAACAATAATGCAATACCTTCCTAACATACTATTCGTATTGGTTTTAACAATTGGAATTGGTTATTTCACCAAGAACATTCGTAAAATTATTCGAAATATAAAATTAGGACAACCTGTGGATGCTTCCGACAATAAGGGACAACGATGGAACAATGTCCTTCGAATTGCTTTGGGTCAATCTAAAATGGTAGTAAGACCTATCCCGGGCCTGTTACATATTATTGTTTATCTGGGATTTATCATCATTAATATAGAAGTGCTCGAAATTATTATCGATGGTATTTTTGGAACTCATCGTATTTTTTCTTCTTTGGGAGGGTTCTATGGATTTTTAATTGCTTCTTTTGAAATTTTAGCCATTTTGGTTTTTGTTTCCGTAATTGTGTTTTGGCTTCGCAGAAACATACTGAAACTGAAGCGTTTCTGGAATCCCGAAATGCAAGGATGGCCTAAAAATGATGGAAACTTCATTTTGTATTTTGAAATGATACTCATGACCCTTTTCCTCGTTATGAATGCTACCGATGTACATTTTCAGGAAATGAATAACGGGAATATCGTTTCGAAATACATCGCCGGATGGTTTAGCAGTACCGACGAAGGAACGCTTCATATTATTGAAAGAACAGCTTGGTGGTTGCATATTATAGGAATTTTAATATTCTTGAATTACCTCTACTTCAGCAAGCATTTGCATATTATTCTGGCTTTTCCCAATGTGTACTTCGGAAGTGTGCAACCCAAGGGTAAATTTAAAAATCTGGAAGCTGTAACCAACGAGGTAAAATTGATGATGGATCCTTCCGCAGACCCTTATGCCGCCCCGCCGGAAGGAGCAGAAACACCCGCCAAGTTTGGCGCTAGTGATGTCATGGATCTTACCACCACGCAATTATTAAATGCTTATACCTGTACCGAATGTGGTCGTTGTACCAGCGAGTGCCCGGCCAATCAAACAGGAAAAAAATTGTCTCCCAGAAAAATTATGATGGATACCCGAGACCGATTGGAGGAAGTAGGGAAATTAATGGATAAAAAGGGTGATTTTGAACCCGACGGCAAGCAATTGTTAGACGATTATATCTCCCGTGAAGAATTATGGGCTTGTACTACCTGTAATGCCTGTGTGGAGGCTTGCCCGGTGAGTATTGATCCTCTATCCATTATCATGTCGATGCGGCAATATCTGGTCATGGAACAATCGGCTGCACCCAATGAATTGAATGTTACTATGACCAATATAGAAAATAATGCAGCGCCCTGGCCCTTTAACCAAATGGACCGGGCGAATTGGATAAATGAATAAACGAATTAGTTGAATACACGAAGATGAACAAAGACGAAGTTGAAAAATTATTACACGAAAAAGTAGAAGCTGGAGCACACGTTAGCCCAGTACTTCCAAAGGGAATTAAAAACTATTTAATAGATATTGATGGTACCATTTGTGACGATATTCCCAATGAGGAACCGGAACGGATGGCCACGGCACAAGTATATCCCGATGCTTTAGTTACGCTTAATAAATGGTACGACGAAGGGCATGTAATTTGTTTTTTTACCTCCCGTACCGAAGCTCACCGTGAAGTCACTGAAGCCTGGCTGGCAAAACACGGGTTTAAATACCATTCCATGTTAATGGGAAAACCCCGAGGGGGTAATTATCACTGGATTGATAACCATTTGGTGAAAGCAACTCGCTACAAAGGGAAGTTTACCGATTTGGTAGATAAAAAAGTAACTATTCAGGTTTTTAAAGAGTAACTAATTATGAGCGAAGCACTTAAAGTCCCTACAATGATCGAATATTTGGCACAAGGCAAACAGCCTGAAGTCCTCTTTTGGGTAGGCTGTGCCGGTAGTTTTGATGATCGTGCTAAAAAAATCACCAAAGCTTTCGCTAAATTATTGAATGCAGCTGGGGTTGAATTTGCCGTCTTAGGAACTGAAGAGAGCTGTACCGGCGACCCGGCAAAACGTGCTGGAAATGAGTTCCTGTTCCAAATGCAGGCCATGATGAATATTCAAGTACTCAATGGCTACGAAATACAAAAAATTGTCACTACCTGTCCACATTGCTTCAACACTTTAAAAAATGAATATCCCGAATTAGGGGGTACTTACGAAGTAATGCACCATACCCAATTTTTAAAAAGTCTAATGGAAGAAGGCAGGTTGAGAGTAGAAGGCGGTAAATTTAAGGGCAAGCGTATTACTTTTCACGATCCTTGTTATCTGGGTAGAGCCAATAATGAATATGAAGCTCCTCGCGAATTACTTCAAAAATTGGAAGTAGAATTGGTAGAAATGAAACGCTGTAAAACTCGTGGATTGTGCTGTGGTGCTGGTGGTGCGCAAATGTTTAAAGAGCCTGAAAAAGGCGATAAAGACATTAATGTAGAACGAACCGAGGAAGCACTGGAAACACAACCTTCATTAATAGCTGCAGGCTGCCCATTTTGTAATACGATGCTCACAGATGGCGTAAAGGCGAAACACAAAGAAGATTCAGTACAAGTACTAGATATCGCTGAAATGATTGCTAACGCTTCAGATTTATAATATGCTTACTCATTTTGAAAACCTCCCGGACGAATCCAGAATTTGGGTGTACCAAGCCAACCGAAAGTTGACCGATAACGAGGTGAATCTCATGGAAGAACAAACTCGAGCTTTTTTGGAACAATGGACTGCCCACGGAGCTGAATTGGAAGCAGGCTTTGAAATAAAATACCACCGTTTTATCGTGATTGGTTTGAATCAGGAAAATGCTTCTGCTTCTGGCTGTAGTATTGATGCTTCCGTTCATTTTATTCAATCTCTTGAAAAGAAATTAGGGGTAGATTTGCTGGACAAAATGAATGTCACTTTTTATCACGGCGAATACATTGCCTATAAACCCTTACTGGAGTTTAAAAAAATGGCAAAGAATCGTTCCGTCTCCGGAAACACAATCGTTTTTAATAATTTGGTAAATACCAAAGCTGAATATTTAGAGCATTGGGAAGTACCTGCAAAAGACAGCTGGCATAGTCGGTTTTTAGCATAATTTTTGCTACCTGCTTTTTATGAATCGTTTTAGTATAACCTCCTTTTTTTTATTTTGCTTTAGCCTCACTTTTGGCCAACAAAACAACCCGCTTAGGGTTCAAAAGGATGCTGAAAACCAACAAAAATGGGTGGATAGTATCTATCAAGCAATGACCCTTCAGGAAAAAGTAGGGCAATTGTTTATGGTCGATGTTTTTTCAAGTGATTCAAACGCTAAAATTGACAAAGTAAAATCCTTAATTTCAGAAAATGCCATCGGCGGAATTATCTTTTCCAAGGGAGGCCCCATTCGGCAGGCAAAACTCAATAACGAGTTTCAATCACTTTCCAAAACACCGCTTTTAATAGGCATGGATGCAGAGTGGGGATTGGCCATGCGTCTCGATTCTACCTTTGCCTATCCCTGGAACATGACACTTGGTGCTATAAATGATAATTCAATTATAAAAGACGTTGGAAAAAGAATTGGTGCGCATTGTAAGCGTTTAGGAGTTCATTTTAACTTTGCTCCCGTAGTAGATATCAACACCAACCCCAACAATCCCATTATTGGAAACCGGTCTTTTGGAGAGGATCGTGAAAATGTTACCCAAAAAGCATTGGCATTTATGGAAGGAATGCAAAGCACCGGGGTATTAGCCAATGCAAAACATTTCCCGGGGCACGGAGATACCGATGCCGATTCCCACAAAACCTTGCCCACCTTGCTTTTCAATAAGGAACGAATGGACTCTTTAGAGCTCTATCCGTATAAATACCTTATCGAAAAAGGACTTAGCAGTGTCATGATTGCCCATTTAAATATTCCGGAGTTAATCCCGGAAACAGGCTATCCTTCTTCAATTTCCAAAGAAATTGTAACCAATTTATTAACTCAGGAACTAGGTTTTAAAGGGCTTATTTTTACCGATGCGCTCAATATGAAGGGAGCAGCAAATTTTAAGGAGCCCGGCGAAATTGATTTAGCAGCATTTCTAGCGGGAAATGACGTACTGCTTATTTCCGAAGACGTGCCGAAGTCGCAATTGCTTCTTATGAAAGCCTATACCGAAGGAACCATTACAGAAGAACGCTTGCAGCATTCAGTAAAAAAAATACTGATGGCGAAATACAAAGCAGGATTGTACCACTATAAACCTGTACAAATTGAAAACTTGGTGGAAGAGTTGCACACCCCTGAAGATGACGCCTTGTATGAAAAAGCCATGGAAAGCGCCATTACTGTTATTAAAAATAAGGAAGAAATGCTCCCCATCAAAAACCTCCAGAAAAAGAAAATTGCGTATGTCAATTTTGGAGACGACTCTGGAGAAGTGTTTCAAAAATATTTAAATAAATACACTAAAATAGACTGGATAAAAGCCAATGATTTAGAGGATTATATTCAAAAGTTAAAAAGGTATGACTATGTAATCATGGGATTTCACAAGTCGAATGATCACCCTTGGAAACCTTATAAAATTGACGAAAAAGAATTAGTTTGGATGTATGAAATTGCCCGAACCAACAAGGTCATCCTGGATATATTTACACGTCCTTACGCCTTGTTGGATATTAAAACCTTTGAAAACTTTGAAGGAATTATCGTTTCTTATCAAAACAGCGATATTTCCCAGCAACTTTCGGCACAACTTATTTTTGGTGCCCGAGAAGGAAAGGGAACGCTGCCGGTTTCTATTGGCGAAGAATTTCCGGTTCATACCTCGGTATACACCCCTTATATTCAACGCTTACAATACGGCTCTCCGGAAAGCGTAGGTCTTAACAGTACAAAACTAAAGAAGATTGACACCCTAGCAACGCATGGGTATTGGGCAGGCATGTACCCGGGAGCACAGGTCTTGGTGGCCCGTAAAGGAAAAATAGTGTACAGCAAAAACTTTGGATACCACACCCAAGATAAATTATACAAAGTGCAGGATGAGGATATCTACGACTTAGCTTCTATGACCAAAATTTTGGCCGCACTGCCTATGGTGATGGAACTCTATGATCGAAAGGCGGTAACTATGGACACCAAGCTATCCGAAATGCTACCCGATTTTAAGAACTCCAATAAAAAGAACATTACGCTCAAAGAAATGTTGTCTCACGTGGCCGGACTCCAAGCTTGGATTCCTTTCTATACGAAAACAATGGATACCGTAACGGGAGGGCCTGCTACAAAGTATTATTCCAGAACAAAAGAGGATAACTTTAGTGTAAAAGTAGCCCATGAAATGTACATGCGGAAGGATTATATAGACAGTATTTACGGAAGAATAAAAGACAGCGATCTTAGAAGCAACAAAGGGTATAAGTATAGCGACTTACCCTATTATTTGCTGAAAAAATATCTGGAACAATTTTTCGGTGGTAAATTGGAAGATTTGGTACAACGGGACTTCTACGAATCTTTAGGCGCCAATTACACCACCTATCTGCCTGCTGAAAAATTTTCGCTAAACAATATCATGCCCACCGAAGAAGATAATAACTTCCGAATGCAAAAAGTTCACGGCTACGTCCATGACCAAGGAGCTGCTATGCTGGGAGGTGTAAGCGGCCATGCAGGCTTATTTGGAAATGCGAACGACGTTGCCAAAATCATGCAAATGTACCTGTGGAAAGGAGTATATGGAGGCAAGCGTTTTATAAAAGCAGAAACTATAGATGCTTTTAACACCTGTTATTTTTGTAAACAAAATGTAAGGAGAGGCGTTGGTTTCGACAAACCTCAGCTAGGTGAGAGTGGCCCCACCTGTGGCTGTGTATCGCTAACGAGTTTTGGACACAGCGGATTTACAGGCACATTTACCTGGGCAGACCCGGAAGAGGAAATCGTGTACGTGTTTTTATCAAACCGCACCTATCCTGATGCAGAAAACAGAATGTTAATAAGTAGTGATTTGCGAAGTCGTATCCAGGAAGCGATTTACCAAGCGATAGAAAAATAAAAGGAAGACCCATGAAAATAGGAATGGTATGTTATCCTACCTTTGGAGGTAGTGGTGTGGTAGCAACAGAGTTAGGGATTGCGTTGGCCGAAAAAGGCTATGAAGTACATTTTATAACTTATAAACAACCGGTACGACTAGAACTTTTATCACATCAAATTCACTTTCACGAAGTCATGGTCCCTCAATATCCTTTGTTTCAATATCAGCCATACGAATTGGCTTTATCCAGTAAACTGGTAACCGTGGTAAAAGAACACCAGCTGGATGTATTGCATGTTCATTATGCCATTCCCCATGCCTATGCGGGATATATGGCAAAAAAAATGCTGGAAGAGGTGGGTATTAAAATCCCGATGGTCACTACCTTGCACGGAACCGACATTACGTTGGTAGGAAATCACCCATTTTACAAACCTGCCGTTACCTTCAGTATTAATAAAAGTGATGCGGTTACTTCGGTTTCCGAAAGTTTAAAAAAAGACACGCTTCGGTTGTTCGATATTCATAAAGATATCGATGTTGTACCCAATTTTATTGATTTAGAAAAACATCAAAATATATTTACCGATTGCCAGCGTGGTATGATGGCCAAAGAACACGAGCGTATTATTACCCACGTGAGTAACCTGCGTCCTGTAAAGCGAATTATGGATGTTATTACCGTGTTTTATAAAATACAACAAGCCATACCCGCAAAACTCATTATGGTGGGAGAAGGGCCGGAAAAGGAGGGAGCCGAAGCCTTATGTGCACAATTAGGCATTGCCGATAAAGTCCTTTTTCTGGGGAATAGCGACGAGGTCAACAAAATTTTGTGCTTTACCGATCTATTTTTATTGCCTTCAGAAAAAGAAAGCTTTGGGCTCTCTGCCTTAGAAGCTATGGCAAGCGGTGTTCCGGTTGTTTCTACCAATACTGGCGGACTTCCGGAAGTAAACGAACATGGGGTAAGTGGGTATTTAAATGAAATAGGCGACACCGAAGGAATGGCCGCTCACGCCTTGGCCATTTTGAAAGATGAAGCTACGTTGGCCAAATTTAAAAAACAAGCCAGACTGACTGCTACAAAATTCCAAACTTCTCATATTGTCCCCTTGTATGAAGCGGTCTATGAAAAAGCATTAACGGTTACCGCTGTTTCCTAAAAGTTTAGCTTTATAAACTGAAAGGCATTATCCCTAAGCACGGCTTCCACAATCATTTCGGGAGTAATTCTATTGAAAGACTGAAGGGATGCCGAATGTTCTTTTAAATACACATGGGCGTGATGTAGCATTTCCTCTCCTAAATCTCGTATGTTTTCTGCCGTCCAAAGACCATTGATAGGATCTACAATTCCGTCAAAATCACTACCAATACTTTGAATCCCCCAACAATACAAACCGGCAGCATCCAATACTTCTGCAATATATTCCACTTGCCGCCACACCAACAATGCTTTTTTGTGCAGTTGTTTACGCTTGTTTGGAAACCATTGTTTCGACTCTGAAATAGCTTTCTTACTGCCTATACGGCGTTCATCCAATTGGATGCCAAATAACCCGTTACTTTTAGCAATACGAATAAGTTCATCATCATAAAAGTTGATGTCTATGTTACTAAACCATTGGGTTTTATGGGGGTAATCGGTAACATTAGGGGTAAGGATAGAGCGGTGTGCCGTTACCCCGCCATGGCTGGCAAGGATTGGTATGCGCTCGTTGGCATAGTGGGTATCCAATAGTTCGTAATAGGCCTTTCGAGAAGCCAGACTTAAATGTTTTACATCAATAGGGAGGCGCCTTCCGTTAGTGTTGTCAAGCAATAGTTTAATAACCTCAAAGCCCAAGGGGGTAATTCCTGTATCAAGCCCTCGGTTTTGGTTTTCCTGCAAGACTTTAATACCTATACTACGGGCGTGTCCGGCCAATTCGTTATAAAAATGATGTGCCAAGGTGATAAAAAGAGGCGGGTGTTCCCATTGTTTTATGGCCAATACGTTTGCTTTTACTTCCTCAGGTTTTGCTGTATCTATATCCATCTTTAAACCGGTGTTAAAACAGTGCCCACCTTCTATGGAAAGGATAACGTTAATAATTTTTTTGGTGGGGGTATTGATAGCAAGGTGTTGTTGTATTTCAGCAAAGCTCTTTACAATGCGGTAGGTATAGATTACCCCGTCTATTTTCTGTACCTGATTGTGCAACTGTAAGTAGTAACGATATTCATCCAGCAAATCTTCAAAATAACTGGAATGAGAAAGTACATGGTCAATACGCTTCTGGCTAATACTAGCAGCCAAATTTACCAACGCATCGGTAAGTCCTTTCCATCCCCATACACGCTTGCTTAAAAAATGCTTTTCAAAAGGGTAGAGGCTTACAATCACTATTTCGGTATTGGCCTTGGCTAAGGCGGTCATATCGGTTTGTGAAAACTTGGTTAGTGTGGCAATTCGGTTGATAAACTTTTCGAGGCCGTTGGGCGGATTGTACAACCAAATGGAGTTCTTGCGTCCTGCATTCAGTGCATTTTGCTTGGGAGGCTCGTATTTAAAACTCTTGCTGTAAGGTTTTAGGGAAGGATGACAATGAATATCGATGTAGTGCGTTTTCATTGAGTAATGGCTTTATTGGTATAAAGGTGCCAAAAACAAGTGGTTTGTAAAAGGGGGATTTACCCTATTTTTAAAATTAAAAACCCCGCCAAAAGGCAGGGTTTCAAGAATATAGTAGTCGGAATATTAGAATTGGTATCGAATACCCAAAGCAATATCCAAATCTAAATCATCATTATAGCTCCCAAATCCAAATTCGGGTCTAAAGTCTAATGATATAAGAAGCGGTATTTCAAAATTATACTCAATTCCAATATCTCCGGCCCCGTAGAGATAGGTCTCACTGTCATCTGCAAAACCATTAAAATTATCATCAAAATTTACTTGAGCCACACCACCACCTGCACCTACATACCAATTAAAATTACCGTCTAAAGTCCAAACCCATTGGTAAAGACCCGTGAGGCGATAGGCGTCAAAAACATCATTGGAACGCCATCCTAAATCAAATTCTAAACGGTTGTTTTCAAAGAGACCTCTTTGGTAACTTATTTCAGTACCAAATCCATCACTATCTCCAAAACGTATACCTATAGCGTTCTTGGCAATTCGCTGGGAGTGGGCACTAAAAGTAATAGCCACTAGGGCAATTACAGTAAAAATGATCTGTTTCATAAAAAGTTTGTTTTAGTTATAGTACAAAGGTAGCTTTTCAGCAACCCAAATTTGTTAACGTTCTAATAAGATTATTAGTGCAATTTACAAACATTTGTTAAAGAAGTTAAAAGTCTTTGCTATTTTTACAAAGTACCGTATGACTCACGCATTAACCCTTTTTTCAGAAACTTTCGAAGGCGATTTTCACTTCGACAGTCTTCATTTGCAATTGTATGCTACCGATGCTTCGGTGTATCGAAAGCTACCCTTGGCAGTAGCTTTTCCAAAGACCGAGAAAGCCATTCAGCAATTATTACAATTTGCCAAGGAGCAAAAAACCTCCATCATTCCAAGAACGGCAGGTACATCTTTGGCAGGGCAGTGTGTAGGCGAGGGGATTGTAGTGGATGTGTCCCGATACTTTACTCAAATAGGTTCTGTAAATACCGAAAAGAAAACCGTTACTGTGCAACCCGGAGTAATCCGCGACGAGTTAAATTCCTATTTAGCGCCTTACGGACTTTTTTTTGCCCCCAACACCTCTACCAGCAACCGATGTATGATCGGGGGAATGGTAGGTAATAACAGTAGTGGTACTACCTCTATACGGTATGGCGTTACCCGAGATAAAGTGCTATCGCTAAAAACAATACTCTCGAATGGGGAAGTGGTAACCTTTTCAGCACTTTCTTCAGAAGCACTGCAAGAAAAAACCCGTCAAGACTCGTTTGAAGGGCGAATTTATAAGGAACTCTATGAATCACTGACTCCTGAAGCAGTACAGCAAGAAATACAAAAGGAGTTTCCCAAGGCGAGTATTCATCGTAGAAATACGGGCTATGCCATAGATGCCTTGCTGGATTCCAACGTATTTGATAAGGCCAACAACAACCCTTTTAATCTCTGTAAGCTCCTCTGCGGCAGCGAGGGAACCCTTGCCTTTACCACAGAAATTACACTCCAGTTAGACGACCTTCCTCCGCCACACACCGCCATGATGGCTACCCAGTACAGCAGCATGAATGCCTGTATGCAGGATGTTGTGGTGGCTATGCAGCACCACTTGTACACTTGCGAATTGATGGACGATGTCATTCTGGGCTGTACCGAAAAGAATGCCATGTATCAGCCCTATCGCTTCTTTATTGAAGGCACTCCTAAGGCGGTGCTTTTGCTAGAACTTCGGGATGCTACGCCAGAAGGACTGGAAACACAAATTAGACAACTGCAACAACGCCTTTCTGAAAGTGGTTTTAGCGATACCCAAACCGTATTACGAGGAGAAGAAATTACCATGGCGCTAGAGCTACGGAAAGCAGGGTTGGGGCTACTTGGGAATATGGTAGGCGACCGTAAAGCCGTAGCCTGTATTGAGGATACCGCCGTAACACTGGAGGATCTACCGGCCTATATTGCCGATTTCAGTAAATTGATGCAGGATTTTGGTCAGGAAGCCGTGTACTACGCCCATGCAGGGGCAGGAGAATTGCATTTGCGCCCTATACTGAATCTCAAAAAAGAAAGCGACGTAGCCCTCTTTCGGGAAATTACTACCCAAGTGGCGGCCTTGGTAAAACGTTATGGGGGATCGCTTTCGGGAGAGCATGGCGATGGTATTGTACGCGCCGAATTCCTGAAAAGCCAGATAGGAGAGGCTAATTATACCTTACTTAGACGCATTAAAAACACCTTTGACCCTCACAATCTCTTTAACCCCGGCAAGATTACCGATGCCTGGCCCATGGATGCAAGTCTGCGTACTCATACTCTTAATGCAAACCCGCAACCCAAAACATTCCTAAATTTTGATGATTCGCAGGGACTCTTGCGCCTTTCCGAAAAATGTAATGGGAGTGCCGATTGCCGTAAAACGGAGCAAAGTAGTGGCATGCTTTGCCCCAGTTATCACGCTACTCGAAATGAGAAAGACACTACCCGAGGTCGTGCTAATGTATTGCGAGAATTATTAGGTCAAGAATCGGGCTCTATAGACTATACCGCTCAAGCCGTACAGGAAGCCTTTGCCTTATGTGTGGGTTGTAAAGCCTGTGCTAGTGAGTGCCCCAGTAATGTAGATATGGCCACCGCTAAAATGGAGGTGCTGTACCAGCAACAATTACAGCAAAAACCATCAAGAGCCACACGGTTGTTAGGAAAAAGCAGTTACCATACCCGGCAAGCAGCAGAATACCCCCGATTGGCAAATTTCCTGTTTAAGAACTCTCTCACTAGTGCATTCATAAAAAAATACAGTGGGATAGCTCCCCAACGAAGCTTGCCTTTAATTTCTACTAAAAGTTTTGATAAGGCATTTCAACCAAAACAATACCAGGTAGTTAAACAAAATAAAAGTGTGGTATTGCTGGTAGATGAGTTTAGTAACTATCTGGAAGCAGACATTGCGGAGGATGCCTACCAATTACTCCGCGGTTTAGGTTACGATGTAGCGCTGGTAACAACCTTAAACAGTGCCCGTGCCTTGTTAAGCAAAGGCTTTTTAAAGGAGGCCAAGCAAGAAATAGATGTTAATATTGCCCACTTAGCACAGCAAGTAAATGAACACACCCCCTTATTGGGAATAGAACCCTCGGCCATATTAGGTTTTCGGGATGAATACTTGCGGCTGGCAAGCGATGTTGTTGCCGCTCAAAAGATTGCGAAGTATAGCCTGTTAATAGAGGAGTTTTTAGCGCAAGAAACCCAAGCGGGTAGGATAGGACCCCAACACTTTACCCAAGAACCCCTAACGTTAAAAGTGCATGTACACTGCCATCAGAAGGCACTAAGCAACCAAAAAGTAACCTTTGATGTGCTGAACCTGCCTGTAAATTACACCCCTACTTTAATCCCCTCGGGCTGTTGCGGGATGGCAGGGAGCTTTGGGTACGAGCAGGAACACTATGCGGTAAGCATGCAAATTGCAGAGTTAAAACTACTCCCTGCCATTCGAAAGGCTTCCGAAGAGATTGTGATCGTGGCCAATGGCACCAGTTGCCGTCACCAGATCAAAGACGGAACAGGTAGGGTAGCCGTGCATCCGGTAACGGTGCTGCGAAGGGCTTTGGTGTAAATTTTTTTGATGCAAAATCAAATAAAGAAAGATTGAAGACTTCATATTAATGACACCTTTATTCAAACCACCAAGAACACAATACCTAAAAAAATCTCAAACTCCAAATATACCTTAGACTTAAACTGGGCTTTACTTTTAAAGCTGTATTAGAACTTACTAAATGCCGAAAGCATGTTAGGCAACACATCTAAAACATCAGCATCTGATTCTTCTAAAATAACTTGTGTTCGTTCATTAGAATAATAATGAAGCCTCCATTTTTCGTGGTGGTACTCAAGTGCCGTTAAATTTTCAATCCAATCTCCACTATTCAAATAAGTTGTTTCTCCTTTAACCGTTGTAACTTTTCGAATTTCCGGTTGGTGAATATGTCCACAGACCACATAATCAAATTCATTTTCAATAGCAAGTTCAGTCGCCGTAGCTTCAAAATCACTAATAAATTTTACTGCCCCCTTTACACTATTCTTAATCTTTTTGGAAAGAGAGTATTTTTCACGCCCAAGTTTCACCAAAATAATATTAATAAAGCGGTTAAAGAGAATAAGCAAATCGTACCCCCAACCCCCCATTTTGGCGACCCATTTTGTATGTTGTATAGATGCATCAAATACATCGCCGTGAAAAAACCAGGCCTTTTTTCCATCAAGATTAAGTACTAGCTTATCGAGAATATAAATATTTCCCATTTTAGTATCGCTAAAACGGCGCAACTTTTCGTCGTGGTTTCCGGTAATATAATATACTTTGGTTCCTTTTGCAGCCAGCGCAAATATCTTTTTTATGACCAGCAAATGTGATTTAGGAAAATATCGCTTTCGGAATTGCCAGATATCAAAAATATCTCCGTTTAAAATAAGCTTCTTGGGCTTTACCGAATTTAAATAATGGAGTAATTCTTTTGCATGGCAACCATAGGTTCCCAAGTGGATATCGGACAGGACAACAATATCAAGCTTACGTTTCAAGTAGGTATATTCTAATGCAAAGAACTTAAAACAAAGCAACTTCTGTATTACGCCAATATTACGCATTGATTATAAAATGTTTATGGAATTGGATGAAGTGTTTCAAAAATATTACCAACACCGTTCCTTTTTGTTTCTGTATATTTACGGAAAATAGAAACACTTTTTTGTCTATGGCTGGAAACACCTTTGGAACCTTATTTAAACTAACCACTTTTGGTGAATCGCACGGTAATGTGATAGGAGGTATTATTGAAGGATGCCCGGCAGGACTATCCTTGAATTTTGAAGCCATAGAGGACGAAATGCAACGTCGTAAACCGGGACAATCGGCTATTGTTACTCAGCGGAAAGAAGAAGATAAAGTTACTTTTCTTTCCGGAATTTTTGAGGGAAAAACGACCGGAACACCTATTGGCTTTGTGATCGAGAATACCAATCAAAAATCGAATGATTACAGCCACATAAAAGACGTGTACCGCCCCTCTCATGCCGACCGTACCTACGATAAAAAATATGGCATTCGAGATTACCGAGGCGGGGGGCGTTCTTCCGCAAGGGAAACCGCTTGTAGGGTTGCAGCAGGAGCTATTGCTAAGCAGTTATTGTCTAAAATTAAGATTACAGCCTATGTTTCTGCAGTCGGAACACTACAATTAGATAGCGACTATAAAACATTGGACTTTTCAGAAATTGAAAACAATCCAGTACGATGTCCCGATCGTATTATGTCCGTAAAAATGGAAAGCTATATTAAACAAGTTCGAAAGGAAGGGGATACCGTTGGCGGTAAAGTAACTTGTGTGATACAAAACGTACCCATGGGTCTGGGAGAACCAGTATTCGATAAATTGCATGCCCAACTGGGAAAAGCCATGCTTTCCATTAATGCTGTAAAAGGATTTGAATACGGAAGTGGTTTTGCAGGCACTCAGTTAAAAGGGAGTGAACATAACGATTTATTTAATGCGGACGGCAGTACTCAAACCAATTATAGCGGTGGAGTACAAGGGGGTATTAGTAATGGGGAAGATATTTATTTTACCGTGGCTTTTAAACCCGTGGCTACCCTTATGCAGGAGCAAGAAACCATAGACGCAAAGGGTAATACCTTAGCAATGCAAGGAAAAGGCAGACACGATCCCTGTGTAGTTCCCCGTGCGGTTCCTATTGTAGAAGCTATGGCTGCTTTGGTGTTGGCCGACTTTTACTTACTGAATAAAATTTCAAAAATTTAAAATTCTATATATGAAGAAATTAGCATTACACTGGCAAATTCTTTTAGGAATGGTATTAGGGGTGGTGGTGGCCCTTGTTCTAAACACTTTTTCTTGGGGCCCCGGATTTATTGGAGATTGGGTAAAACCTTTTGGAACCTTATTTATTAATGCACTGAAACTAATAGCTGTACCGCTTATTTTGGCCTCCCTTATTAAAGGAGTCTCCGATTTAAAAGATATTTCTAGCCTTTCCAAAATGGGATTAAGAACCATTACAACTTATGTAATCACAACTGTTTTAGCGGTTTCTATTGGACTTATGATTGTAAATATCATCCAACCCGGCAGCAGTATATCGGAAGATACTCGTAACGAATTAGTAGAAGCTTATGGTGGTGAAGCTGCTATGCGACAGGAACAAGCTGCTAAACAGAAGGAAGCAGGACCTCTGCAGGCTTTAGTAGATATTGTGCCTGATAATATTATTGGTGCTTCAGCCAACAATAAAAATATGTTACAAGTTATTTTCTTTGCCATTTTCTTTGGAATTGGTCTTATTCTCATTCCTGAAAAAACAGCAAAACCGGTAAAAGATTTCTTTGATGGCTTTAATGAAGTGATACTAAAAATGATTGATCTCATTATGCTGGCTGCTCCCTATGGGGTCTTTGCATTGTTAGCTGCATTAGTTGTAGAAGCCCCAAGTGCAGATCTCTTTGCAGCTTTAGGGATGTACGCGCTAAGCGTGGTAATAGGACTAATTTTAATGATTGGGGTGTACTTACTTTTAGTCTGGGTTTTTACCAAAAAATCACCAAAATTTTTCCTCAACGGTATGGCTCCTGCACAGCTTTTAGCTTTTTCTACGAGTAGTAGTGCAGCAACATTGCCAGTTACCATGGAGCGAGTAGAAGAACATTTAGGAGTTAAAAAGGAAGTAACCAGTTTTGTATTACCCATAGGAGCAACCATTAATATGGACGGAACTAGTTTATATCAAGCAGTAGCAGCTGTTTTTATTGCTCAAGCTTTCGGAATGGATCTCTCCTTGGGCGCCCAATTAGGAATTATTGTGACAGCTACCTTAGCTTCAATTGGTTCTGCAGCTGTTCCCGGAGCAGGCATGGTCATGCTGGTGATAGTATTGGCACAAGCAGGTATTCCTGAAGCAGGATTAGCTCTAATCTTTGCCGTGGACAGACCCCTCGATATGTGTCGAACCGTAGTAAATGTTACAGGAGATGCCACAGTTTCTATGATGGTGGCAAAGAGCCAAGGAAAATTAGGGGATCCACACGTAAAGAATTGGGATGATAATTATACGACTCAATAAGTTTTCATCCCTAAATAGTAGTTTATACTATTCTATAAGAATTAGTATATTTATTTTCTAAACCACCCATTATGAATGTTTGCTTCATTATGTATCCTTGGCAGGAAATGAATCCTGAAGATGATAGTACCCTAGCCATGATTCACGAATTTGTAAAAAGAGGACACGGAATGGCTATTACCACGCCGGCCAATTTAACCATTCGCGACAGTGTAGCGTTTGCTTTTTGCCGTTGTGTGACCCGAAAAGAGAAAATACCCAATTCCTTAAAATCCTTTCACGCCAAAACCGAATTTTACGATGAAATGCTACCCTTAGCAGGATTTGATGTTATTGTACTACGAAGCAATCCGCCGTTGGATATGATCATGCTCAACTTTCTGGATAGCGTAAAAGATGATGTATTTATTATGAACGATCTGGACGGAATTCGTAGAGCCAATAATAAATTATATACCGCTGTTTTTGAAAACGAAGACAATAAAATTATTCCGAAGACACACGTAACCAAAAACAAAGAGTACTTAAAGAAAATCATTAAAGAAGGACCGGATAAGATGATTTTAAAACCTTTGAATGGTTATGGTGGTTCCGGGGTAATTCTTTTGGAGAAAAGTGCCATGAAAAGTATCAACTCCTTATTAGATTTTTATATAGACAATAAAGATGGTACGACCAATTATGTCATTCTTCAGGATTATATTGAGGGAGCAGACCAAGGAGACGTGCGCATTTTGTTGTTAAACGGAAAACCCATTGGTGCTATGCGGCGCGTACCCGGAGAGGAAGATCACCGCTCTAATGTTAGTGCAGGAGGGCATGTGGAAAAGCATACTTTGACGACTCAGGAAAAAGAATTATGTCGTCGCATAGGCCCTAAATTGGTAAAAGACGGACTCTATTTTGTGGGAATTGATGTGATTAACGGAATTCTTGTTGAGGTGAATGTCATGTCCCCCGGCGGAATTACTTATATGAATCGAGTATATAAAACCCGTATCCAAGAAAAGATTATCGATTTTGTAGAAGATAAGGTCTTGCAAAGGGTGAATGCTTTTGAACGAAGGAAAAAATTGCGAAAGCATGTAGATGAAGCTTAGTAGGATTAGGTATATACAGAAAATATGGAACGACTTTCTATAGAAAAAATAATTGCAAAGATTGATAAAGAGGAACTTTTTGAAGCGGTAGCAGAAGATTATTCGTTTACATTGAAAATTGAAAAATATGTCCATTATGTTTGTGGGGCGGTTCATGATGGTCATCAATTCCGAAGAGAATTATGGGACAATTGTTTGCATACCGAATACGATCGCTGGTATGAAGAAGATCCCTGTACTAAAGAATTTGTAAAATCGCACCCCATAGTACTTGCAGGCTGCGACAGTCGGTTTGAGTATGATTTAAATAGAGACCCGGACAATGCCATTTATGAAGATGCTTGGGGAAAAAAACTTTGGAAAAGCCCGTTGCCAAAGGAGCAACAAGACAAAAGCCTGCAAAAACATTATCAATTTTATCGTGTGGTGAGTACTCTAATTGCCAAACTGGAAGAAAAATTTGGAGTGGTGGTGGTCTATGATATGCACAGTTATAATTGGAAACGATGGGATAGGGAAGTACCCGTCATTAATCTGGGGACCGCAAATATTGATAATGAACGCTTCGGAAAATTGGTAGAACAATGGAGGGTTTCCCTTTCTGAATTACAATTACCACATCACATTGAAGCTACTTCAAAAATGAATGACACGTTTCAAGGGAATGGATATTTCTTAAAATTTATTACTCAAAACTTTCAGAATACCTTAGTTTTGGCAACAGAGTTTAAAAAAATCTATTGCGACGAACTCAACCAAGTACTGTTTCCTGAAGTAGTTTCAGCTATAGAAAAACAATTAAGAGACAAAATTCCGCAACACGCCGAAGCCTTTTACTTAGCGCACAGAAATTAATATGATTACTGCCGAAGATTTTAAAGTTACGTATCCAAATCTTTTCAGGATTGATGCAGAGTTACACCGTTTGGTTCAAAAAATAGAACTGCTTGATTATATTAACCCTATTAATATTGAACAGGAAAAGAAACACTTTTTTGCATCCCGTTACAATGTAAACCCCAATTTTAAATATAAGAAGATTGATTTTAATGCCCATAAATTACAGCAGGCATTATTTTCTCAAGATATCGACGCTATTAAAGATGAAGAGACTCGTAACTTTTACAGAGATGTAATTTATGATTATTCGGGGTTGATTCAGTGCATTGAAACCATCGGGAAAGGCAAACGGTTTTATTTCAACGCACTTAAATCTTTCGGCACTCCTACCGATAAAGATGTAGCCAACGCTAGGTTTATTCTTCATTTTAAAGATGAAAAATACAATCAAGAAATGTTCCCTGTTTTTAATGTGGAAGAAGCACAAAATTATTTCATCGAGTTTTCAAAGAAGTTCAAATTTCAGTATCACGTAAAACTTTCGAACAAAATTTCGGCGGCAGCCATGGTACAAAATAATTCGCAAACCTTAGTTTTAAAGAAAAACCATCGGTTTAGTGCCAATCAGTTAAAAGTACTCGCTAATCACGAAATTGGAGTACACATGGTGACTACTTTTAATGGGATGAGTCACTCGTTGAAAATATTTCATAATGGGTTTCCTAAAAATGTGGAAACACAGGAGGGATTGGCTGTTTTTAGTGAATACATGAGTGGGTGTTTAACACTCTACCGTTTAAAAGAACTTTCCTATCGGGTACTAGCGGCAGACAGTCTTTTAAATGGACTGGAATTCCGGGAAGCTTTCGATTTATTACACAATCAATACAAGCTGAATAGGGAAGAGGCCTACAATATCTGCTTGCGCGCATACAGAGGTGGAGGATTTACCAAAGATTACACCTATCTCACCGGGTTGAAAAAAGTGTACAATTATTATAAAAAAGGAGAAGATTTAAATGTATTGCTCTCCGGAAAGGTTAATATTTCGCATACAAATCTTATTGAAAAGTGGAAAAGCTGGGGAATGATTTCTGAAAACCCCTATAAAAACTTCGCCTTTGACACTAACAATAACGAAAATAAAACTATCGATTTTATCCTTGAGAATTTAAAATAAAGCGTATTAAATCAACTTTCTTTTTTTCAATACTTTTAAAATAAGATAGACTGCCGAAGCAATAATTCCTCCATAAAACCAAAAGTCCATGGATAGTTCAAACTTGCGAGTAACGATATAGTCTCCAATTATTTCAAACACCCAAAAGAGTAGAAAAATAGCAGCAATACCGTTTTTTTCCTGACGAATTACTTTTCGCAGATTAAATTTTCTTTTGGAAGGGGTATAATTTTTAAAACTTGGAAAAAAAGGGGGAACCTTTTTGGAATATTCCACATAAGCATGTTCAAACTTAGTACGCAAGAAGGCCTCTTCAGCAAAACAAATGCGCAAGTAATAATAGGAATAATAAAAGAACACAAAAGTGACTAAAAACCAAAATGAGGCTGTTAGCATGGCGATTCCCAACCACATAAAAAAGTTCCCTAAATACAGGGGATGCCTCACTGTGGAGTAAATACCAGTGGTATTTATTTCGTCAGCAATTTGGCCTTCATGAGTGTTTCTTCCCGAAGTGTTTTCTGCTGCATAACCAATGGTAAATACACGAATAAAGAACCCTAATAAGCTTACTCCTAAACAAATATACTTGTAAGTTTCAGTATAAAGAAATTCATTGTATTCTTCAGGATTTAGTTTGAAATAGGTAAAAACGGCTAAGCCAACTACTAAAATAATTAGGGGTAAAAAACTTCTGTATCTAAACAGGAAGTCGCCTTGGGTTTTTAATTCTTCTTGTAAAGCCATGAAAACCTATTTGGTTAGTTTGATGGCGCAAAGATACTATAATTATTATAAAAATTTGCTTTTCAATTCGGGAGTGGGAATCATACAACTATCTTTCTTTCCATACCATTGGTAGCGGTTTTTGGCAATATAATCGTACACCCAATTTCGAAGAAATGTTGGGAAAATGATACATCCAAAAAGCATTGGATAACCTCGATTTAAATATTTTGCAATACGAAGGGCCGCAGTAGATTTTACATAGGCTTTTTCGTTGTCTATAAGGATAATTGAATCAGTTTTTGAAGTATCGATTCCATACTTTGAAATTAATTTTTGCCCTATATCACTTTGCAGTGCTGTAAATTTGAAATGATTTTTTGAGTCGTGCCGTATCACAAAATTCACCGAACTGTTACAGAGGTTACATACCCCGTCGAATAAAATAATTTTATGTGTTTTTGTTTCCATTACACTTTCTCCAATTCTGAAAGGTTTACGTTGGTCGTAAATATTCCATAATTAACAATGGCCTTTTTCTTTTCAATAGCGTCAATAGTACCAATAGCTTTGCCATCTATCATGCGTACTTTGTCGCCAATTTTTAAAGGAACTTTCGGTGGTGGGGGAGGTAGTTTTGTAGCGTCTTCTTTTTCTTTCTTTTTGCGCTTGCGTATTCCTTCTACTTTTCGTTCCACCTCTTTTAACACCCTTTGTTCTTTCAGTTTTTCCACCTTTTTTTCTTTGGGAGCTATTTTTTTGCGCTTTGTATTTTCCTGAAGCACTAATTTAAATAACTCATCTATCAACTCCCGTTTGTTTTTATTGTTGAAATACTTTTCAGAAAGTACATCAAATCGCTTTCCGAGCGCAATTAGCTTTTGATTGCTATCGAACAACTCCTGATAGCTTTCCAATTTTTGCTGAATCTTAGCATTGGTTTGTTCTAATTGTCTACTTTCTTCTTTGGCTTTTTCTTCTTCTGTTTTTAAAGATGCTGAAGTTTTTCTAAGTTCCGATCGTTCTTTCTGAAGATTGGCAATGGTTTTATCAAAACGGACTTTTCCTCGTTCAATTTTCTTTTTTGCTTTGTTGATTAAACTATACGGAATGCCATTTTTTTGGGCTACTTCAAACGTAAAAGAGCTTCCGGCTTCTCCTAAATGAAGATGAAATAAGGGCTCCAAACTTCGGCTGTCAAACTGCATATTGGCATTGGTAGCATGGGGTAACTCATTAGCCAATAGTTTTAAATTGGAATAGTGAGTGGTAATAATTCCGAAGGCTTCCCGCTCATAAAATACTTCCAAAAAAGTTTCCGCAAGGGCTCCTCCTAACTCGGGATCGCTTCCGGTACCAAATTCATCAATCAAAAAAAGGGTATTTTTATTACAACTTTTCAGAAATTGATTCATTTGTTTTAACCGATAGCTATAGGTGCTTAAATGATTTTCAATAGATTGATTGTCGCCAATGTCGGTTAAAATTCGTTCAAAAAGACAAATTTCGCTATAGGGGTCTACAGGAATCAATAAGCCACTTTGAAACATTAATTGCAACAATCCAACCGTTTTAAGTGTAATACTTTTCCCTCCTGCATTGGGTCCGGAAATGACAATAATTCTATTTTCAGAGTGCAGCGTAATAGACTGTGGAAAGGTTTTCTTTTTCTGCTTTTTGTTAGATTGCAACAAAAGAGGATGAAAGGCTTTAAGTAAATTGAGTCGTCGGTCTTTAGACAACAGCGGTAAAACGCCATGAATATCAAGGGCATATTTGGCTTTTGCATGCCAGACATCAATTTGAACTAAATAATCCTGATAACTCACTAACAAAGGTTTGTAGGGACGTATATAAACTGTAAGTGCTTTTAAAATACGTTTTATTTCTTCCGTTTCTTCATAGTACAAATTGCTTAACTCATTGGTATAATCGAGAGTTTCCTGTGGTTCTATATAAATAATGCTTCCCGTTTTAGATTGCCCCAAAACGGCTCCTCTAACTTTTTTTCGATGCATGGCTTTTACTGCCAAAACACGTCGGTTTTCCATGACCGATTCGCGTATTTCATCCAAATAATCGGCTTGCGAATATTGGCTTAATGCTTTTACAAAAGAAGAATTAACTTGAGATTTTACGCGCTGTAATTGTTTCCGAATATCGAAAAGTACCGGAGAAGCATCGTCTCTCACTTGTCCATATTTATCCAACACTTTTTGAATAGCTTCAGAAATGAGCGAAGTATATGTAATGGTACTTGCGTAATGCTGTAAATAACTGTAAAATTCTTCGTATTTTTTGAAAAAGGCAAGCAAGGCTTTGGTGGTTTCAGAAACTGAAAGAATTCGTCTAAAACCTGCTTCGTCAATACTGCTATTTTCAATACTAAGTAATTGAATTTCTTTTGCAATAGACTCAAATCCGTGATTGGGGATACGGTTATCATTGTCGAACGAAGCGGTAAATTCCTTCACCCGATACAATTCCGGGAGGATATCTTCTTCCAAAGAAAAAGGGGAGATTTCCATGACTTTCGCTTTGCCCATTTCGGTAATACAAGCTACCGAAACTTGTCCCAAAACTGTTGGAAACTCTAAGTCTTTTAGTGTGTTTTTATGAATTTTTATCACTGAAAAGCTAATTATAATTGGTATTTTTATTCAGAGGAATGAATACTCGCATGACAAACAAAAATACAAATAATGACGGTAAAAATAGAGCCCTCTTGGCAACAAGAATTAAGTAAAGAATTTGAGAAACCGTATTTTAAAAATCTAATCGATTTTGTAAAATCGGAATACCAAAAATATACATGCTATCCAAAAGGAGGGGTTATTTTTTCAGCGTTTGAACACACTCCTTTTTCTGATGTGAAAGTAGTTATCATTGGGCAAGACCCGTATCATGGTCCCGGACAGGCGCACGGATTATGCTTTTCGGTACCGGAAGGAATAGCACAACCTCCATCACTCATTAACATTTTTAAAGAAATTGAAACCGATTTGAAAATTCCCATTCCAAACAATGGTAATTTGAAACGTTGGGCCAATCAAGGG
The DNA here is from genome assembly GCA_041392125.1 of Flavobacteriaceae bacterium. Lineage (GTDB taxonomy): Bacteria > Bacteroidota > Bacteroidia > Flavobacteriales > Flavobacteriaceae > Halomarinibacterium. The sequence goes on from JAWKMR010000008.1 coordinate 164,488, forward strand.
GTATTGTTGTTAAATGCTACTTTAACGGTAAGGGCGCACCAAGCAGGAAGCCATCAAAATAAAGGTTGGGAACAATTTACAGATGCAATTATTTCAAAACTTTCAGAAAGTAGGGAAGGAGTAGTATTTTTATTATGGGGAGGCTATGCCAAAAAGAAAGGGGAGAAAATAGACAAGACGAAACATCTTGTTTTAAGTAGTGGACATCCTTCGCCATTAAGTGCCAATAGAGGCATGTGGTTTGGAAATAAGCATTTCAGTAAAACCAACGATTATCTTGTAAAACAAGGAAAAAAACCAATAGATTGGTAAGAAAAACTATTCTTCTTCGGGAAGTTCTGCTTCAGCAGTATCGTTACAACTAAATTGTAACAATAAAAAATTTGTAACTAAAAGAGCCCCCAAAACAATTAAAAAAGTTACCATAAAATTTAAATTACTTTAGTAAGATGCAGGATTAAGTTTTGGGTTGCGTAATTCTTAAAAAAAATATAAAATTTTTGAAGCCGGCACCTTTTCTTCAATTAAGTTAAGGTCTTTCAGCGTATTTTGAACTTTATTCACTTGATTTTCAGTAAGGTTTTCCTGTCCCCATTCCGTTAAAGAAAGCCATAATTGAACATCTTCTAATTTTTGTTGATATCTATGTGCTAATGTAACATCTATGGAAGGGATATTCTTGAAATCTAGAGTTGTTGTATTAATGATATTTAAAATAGTTTGTATCGCTTCAGCATCTTTTTCTAAAACTTCCGTACGTACCGCAATTACAAAACAAGGCCAAGGGGTAAGACATTCTCCCACCAAGCGAAAAATACCATTATCCACGTAGGGTTTGGTGGTAAATTTTTCCCACATAAAATAATCGCCGTTGCCTTGAGGCAATCCTTCTAAAGCACCTTCCAGATTTTTAACCAGTGTAAAGTCTAAATCTTTTTCTAAATCCCAAGCTTCATTTTCGGCATTTACAAACGCCATGAGATGAGACCCACTTCCATAGCGGCTAATGGCAGCTTTTGTTCCTTTAAGGTCCGAAACGTTTTTATAGGTGGAATTATTAGCCACGTGAATCCCCCAAATAAGGGGCGATTTTACAAAGCATTGTACAATTTTACAGTCATTCCCTTGAATAATATCACGGATAATTCCTTCGGTGAGAATGACCGCCATATCAATTTCTTTTTCACGCAAGGCCTTACTCATTTGCCCGGTACCACCATAATAATCTATCCAACGCAACTCGATTCCTGCTTTTTGGTATTCTTTATTCTTCAGGGTTAAATACCAAGGTAAATTAAAATGTTCCGGAACACCCCCTATTTTAAAATGCTTCATTGGGTAAGAATTTTAAGCGTATACATAATGAGTTTTTCAATAGTTTCTGAAGGATTTTCGCTAAAAGTTCCTAAACTACGATTTGCTAGAAGGGCATTCAACGAAATGGCTTTATGTCCTAATAACTTGGCCATTCCATACATAGCGGCTGTTTCCATTTCGAGGTTGGTAATTTTGTTACCTTCATACGTAAATGAAGCTATTTTTTCATTTATAGTAGCATCGTGTAACGGTATTCGCAACACACGCCCTTGGGGGCCATAAAACCCCACGTTAGTTGCCGTTATTCCTTTTAAAATGGTGTCATTGGAAGTAAAAAGGGTTAACAAATCAGGTTCGGCTTTTACGGCATAGGGTTGCGCATTGTTAGGGTTCCATAGGGTGTGTTTTACAAATGCTTGCGATAACTTCTCTTCAAAAATAGATTCCGTATTACCATAAAAATGGAGTAAATTATCGAAGCCTATCCCTAATGCACTCGCAATAAAACTATCAATAGATACTTCTGGTTGTAATCCTCCTGAAGTTCCTACTCTAACAATAGTTAACGACTTTTTTTTAGGTTGAATCTTTCGAGTTTCGAAGTTTATATTCACTAAGGCATCTAGTTCGTTAAGAACAATATCTATATTGTCGGGGCCTATTCCTGTGGAAATTACTGTAATTCTTTTGCCGTTTAATGTGCCGGTATGAGTTTTAAATTCCCTATGTTGCGCCCTAACTTCAATCGTGTCAAAATACTTCGATACTTGTTCTACGCGATCTTGGTCTCCTACAGTTATGACAGTATCGGCTACCTCTCCGGGTTTTAAGTGAAGATGATAAATACTACCGTCTGGATTCAAAATTAATTCTGAAGATGCTAGTTTCATCCGCCCACTCGCTTGGTTTTAAAACCTTTTTTTTGAAGAAATTTCATAATGGCATCACGATAGTCGCCTTGAATGATAATTTGCTCATTCTTGAAACTTCCACCCACACTAAGTAATTGCTTAATTTCTTTCGCTAATTGTTTAAAATCACTATCCGCACCGGTATATCCTTCAATAATAGTAATCGGTTTTCCTTTTCGCTTTTCATACTTACAAATAAGTGGTTCGTCCTGTAACCAAATGTTGGAAGGTTCTTCGCTTACAGACTCTTCCGAAGGAACGTGATCTGGAAATAAGTGTTTAAGTTGGTCTTTAAAATCCAAAACTTATTTTTTAATTAAGCCAATCTCCACCAAGCGTTGGTGTAAAAATTCTCCGGCAGTAATATCTTCAAATGACTTTGGGTGATTAGCATCAATACATTCCTCCAGGCAATTTAATTTCATATCACTTCTGGGATGCATAAAGAAAGGGATGGAATACCGAGGTGTACCCCATTGCTCTCTGGGTGGATTCACAACTCGGTGAATGGTAGAGCGTAATTTATTATTGGTATGCCTTTCCAGCATGTCCCCAACATTAATCACCAATTCATCTTCTTCAGGTATGGCATCAATCCAAACACCGTCATTTCGTAAAACTTGTAAACCTCCTGTGGAAGCTCCCATAAGTAAGGTAATTAAATTAATATCTCCATGGGCTCCGGCGCGTACAGCGCCCTTGGGTTCTTCGGTAATAGGAGGGTAGTGAATGGGTCGTAGAATGCTGTTGCCATTGGTCGCCCAATAGTCAAAATAGAACTCATCAAGACCAATGTATAATGCTAATGCCCGAAGCACATAAACCCCTGTTTTCTCTAGCATACGATAGGCTTCCATCCCTGTTTTATTAAAATTGGGAAGCTCGGTTACCTGTACATTCTCCGGATATTCATCCGGAAGGTTTGCATCGGTACTCGGCTCCTGCCCAAAATGCCAAAACTCTTTTAAATCTCCTTCTTTTTTTCCTTTGGCATGTTCTTTTCCGAAGGAAACATAGCCTCTTTGCCCGCCAAGACCTTCTATTTCATAAGCCCGTTTTGTATCTTCCGGAAGTGCAAAAAAGCTTTTTACTTCTTTGTAAAGTGAATCTACCAGGGCATCGCTTAAAAAATGATTCTTTAATGAAACAAAACCAATCTCTTCATAAGCTTTACCTATTTCATTAACAAATTTTTGCTTTCTATTGGGATCTTCTGAAAGAAAATCAGCTAAATCGACACTAGGAATAGTATTCATGGGTGTTATTTTTCTTTAGGCAAATATACCAAATATGAACTAACTTTTTTTTAATTAAATCGAGATAGAATTTATAAATGAAGAGAATTTTTTCTTTTAATAAATATCTAAAAGTTGTAATTTTCATATATAACTAACTATCAAAAAATAATTTTATGAAACTATTTTGTGTTTTTCTGTTGCTATTTTTTGCTTTTGTTAAATCATATAGTCAAATTGTTGAATTTCCAGATTCTTTATTTAAAGAAAAGTTGTTGAATCACGACCCAGTAATAGATTTGAACAATGATGGGGAAATACAGTTAGCCGAGGCCAAATCTTTTGACGGACTTATGAACTTAACAGATATTAATCCTCTAATTACTGATTTAAGCGGAATAGAGGCTTTCATTAATATTATCGGGCTGGATTGCCGGGCTAATCCAATAACTACTATAGATTTACAATACAATACTGCACTTCGTTATTTGGACTGCTCTTACACCAATGTTTCTATTGTTAATGTAAGCCAGTGTAAATCATTAGAGGAGATATATATTGATCATACCGAAATTTTATTTTTGAACCTTACAAACAATCCTACATTGCGAAAAGTATATTTGAGAAACAATTTACTCATAGAATTAGATTTATCTCATAATACACAACTTGAGTCTGTACATTTAGGCTATAATTTATTGCTTTCTTTAGATTTAAGAAATGGGAATAATACCCATATAGATAGCAATAGTTTTTTTATAGCTAATAATGATTTTCTAGGCTGTGTTTTTGTTGATGATAGTCAATATAGTTCAAGCAACTGGATATTTAAAGATCCTACAACGACATATGTTGAAACCCAAGAAGAATGTGATAAATTAGGAATTTCAGATTATTCAAAAGCAAACTTCACGATATTTCCAAATCCAGTCAATAACCGATTAACTTTTTATTCAGAAAGTTTATCAGAGAAAGAGATTCAAATTTTTGATATTTACGGAAAACTATTATCAGAAACGAAAGCTAGTGGTGCTTCAATTTCAATTGATTTTTCTCGCTATCCAATTGGTGTTTATTATGCCATAGTAACTGAGGGTAAAAAAAACGTCATTCAAAAGAAAATAATCAAGAAGTAAATAGATTTTTATACTCATCTTGAATAGGAATTTTTCTACTTTTGAGGCATTAAAATGCCTTTATGAGTACCAAGCAAAATTTAGATATTCAATTTACCTATATACGAGAGGGGATAGATAACCACACACTCCTATCACTTTATAAATTAATGTTGAAACCGCGAATGATTGAGGAAAAAATGCTCATTCTTTTGCGGCAAGGAAAAATATCTAAATGGTTTAGCGGTATTGGTCAAGAAGCGATCTCGGTAGGTGTAACTGCTGTTTTGGATAAAGATGAATACATCCTTCCCATGCATCGAAATTTGGCCGTTTTTACAGGACGAGAGATTCCGTTATCTCGCTTATTTTCGCAGTGGCAGGGAAAAGCTAGCGGATTTACCAAAGGCAGAGACCGAAGTTTTCACTTTGGTACTCAAGAATTTAATATTGTAGGAATGATTTCTCATTTGGGCCCTCAATTTGGGGTGGCAGACGGTATTGCACTGGGAAATTTACTAAAGAAAAACAATCAAATTTGTGCTGTGTTTACCGGAGAAGGAGGAACCAGTGAAGGAGATATTCATGAGGCGCTTAATGTAGCTTCAGTTTGGGACTTGCCCGTGCTTTTTTGCATTGAAAATAATGGCTACGGACTATCAACACCTACCAAAGAACAATATAATTGCGAACATCTTGCAGACCGTGCCAAAGGCTACGGAATGGAAGCCCATATTCTGGACGGAAATAATATTCTTGAAGTCTATTCAAAATTGAAAACTATTACCGATAGCATGCGCAAAAACCCACACCCTGTTTTTGTGGAATTTAAAACCTTTAGAATGCGGGGGCATGAGGAGGCCAGCGGTACCAAATACGTTCCACAGGAATTGATGGATGCTTGGGCTGCCAAAGATCCTTTAGAAAATTATAGTAACTTTCTAAAAGCTGAAGGTATTTTAACTGATGAAATGGAGGTGGTCGCAAAAGAAGAAATCCTTAAGGAAATTAATGCACATTTAGATAGTGCCTTTGCGGAAGAAAAGATTACCTCTTCTGAAAGTGAAGAATTAAACGATGTTTTTCATCCTTTTATATATCAGGAAGTTAAACAAAATTCAGAAACCAAGGAATTACGATTTGTAGACGCTGTTTCTGAAGGGCTAAAACAAGCCATGGAACGTCACCATAATTTAGTTATTATGGGGCAGGATATTGCCGAATATGGAGGCGTATTTAAAATCACTGAAGGCTTTGTTGATATTTTTGGAAAGGAAAGGGTTCGAAATACACCTATATGCGAATCGGCTATTCTTTCAGCAGCAATGGGGCTCTCCATTAATGGATTTAAAAGTGTGGTGGAAATGCAATTTGCCGATTTTGTAACTTCCGGTTTTAATCCTATTGTTAATTATTTAGCAAAATCGCATTATCGTTGGGCTCAAAAGGCAGATGTGGTGGTTCGTATGCCTTGTGGCGCAGGAGTAGGGGCAGGCCCATTTCATAGTCAAACCAACGAAGCATGGTTTACTCATACACCGGGTTTAAAAGTCGTCTATCCTGCGTTCCCGGTAGATGCCAAAGGGCTTTTAGCAACCGCTATTGAAGATCCAAATCCCGTCATGTATTTTGAGCACAAAGCTCTTTACAGAAGTGTGCGACAAGAGGTGCCTACTCAGTATTACACCATTCCGTTCGGAAAGGCTTCTCTTTTAAAAGAGGGAAATGATGTAACCATTATAACGTATGGCGCC
>JAWKMR010000009.1:0-161374 GCA_041392125.1 Flavobacteriaceae bacterium
ATGTGGTACTGTCTAATAAAGACAAAGCCCAAATGAAACAAGCCTTAGCTAATGTAGACCAGAATGAATTGGCTAATGCAAAGACCTTACAGGATTCTATGAACCTTATTGTATCCTATAATTTTAAGAAAAATCTGGATACTACCCTAACAACAGAAGGTGCGGACGATGATATTAGTGTTGCTATTGATGAAACTGTGGTGATGATCACTATTTCGGATAAGTTATTATTTAACTCGGGAAGCTATAAAATAAACCCCAAAGCAAATGGCATTTTACAACGCTTGGCAGATGTCATTAACAGCGAACCTGCTATGGAAGTACTCATTGAAGGTCATACCGATGCACAAACTGTAAAGCCCGGAGCGTATATTAAGGATAACTGGGAGTTAAGTGTAGAACGATCTACGGCAGTAATTAGAAAACTTCAGGAAGACTTTGGAGTAGATCCTACTAAACTGATTGCCGCCGGAAGAAGTAGCTACCAACCACTTACTGAAAACGAAACCAAAGAAGGGCGTTCTAAAAATAGAAGAACCCGAATTGTTATTTTGCCAAACCTTGATAAATTTTTGGCACTACTTAGCGCAAACTAATCCATACTTTGCCCGCTTTGTGAAACAGCTCTTCGGAGCTGTTTTTTTATTTCAAAAAACCACAGGGGTTATTTGGTGATTGTAATTTAATTTTTATTTCAGAAGAGAAATAAGCCTCTCTTTTAATCTTCCTTAATTCCCTGAATTCGGAAAACTGGGACGTACTTCAATTTTGCTTGGCAATGTACGCGGATTCATTTTTAGTAAGTCAACCACTATTTGCCCGATATCTTCCTGCTGAATTTTCCAAGCATCCTCTTTTGTAGGGGTACGGCCATTAAACTCTGTCGCTACAGAACCCGGCATGATGGTTGTTACTTTTATTCCGAAAGGGCGTAAATCTAACATCGCTGCTTGGGTAAAACCAGTTAAACCAAATTTACTGGCATTATAAGCACTACCGCTGGCAAAAAAATTAGTTCCAGCCAAACTTGAAATGGTCATATAATATCCTTTGGTTTTTTTCAATTCATCTACGGTAGCCTTCAGCGTAAAAAAGGCTCCAGAGAGATTGGTTTCAATGGTTTCGTTCCATTGTGTAACAGTTAGTTCATGAACCGGAACAAAATAGCCTAAGCCGGCATTAGCGATAACAATATCAATTTTACCAAACTCTTCTATCACTTGCTTTGTTGCTTCTTTTTGGCTTTCAAAGTTTCGTACATCGGCCTCGATACCAATGGCATACACAGCATCATTTCCATGCGCATTTAATGCTACCAGTGCTTCCCGTATGGTGCTTTGACTTCTTCCGGTAATAGCTACATGAACTCCCTCTTTTAGCAAAGCTTCGGCAATTCCGAAGCCTATTCCTTTGGTGCCGCCCGTAATAAGTGCCACTTTTCCCCGTAAATTTTCCATAGGTTATTTTTTTTCAAAGATAATGTATCTTTGAGTATTATAGCTGTATCTAACAAAATGAAAGTTTGGCTTTTTAGTCTTTGGTTTTTCTATCTAGCGTTCCCTTGCCCCGGTCAAAATTCGTTGGTGGATATTCTATCTTTACCCTCTTCATTCGATTTTGAAATACGCTATGCAACTCCCCAAAATTTTATGGGGGAAACGTTATATCCTTGTGCCAAATGCCTATTGCAAGCCGAAGTTGCTAAAGCATTAAACGAAGCGAACGAATATTTTTGTGAGAAGGGTTATAAAATAAAAATTTACGATTGTTATCGTCCTTTAGATATTCAAAAAATGATGTGGAAAAAAGTCCCTAATTCGGCTTATGTTGGGAACCCTTATGGCGTTGGCTCTATCCACAATAGAGCCGCAGCAGTAGATATTACTTTGGTAACTGAAGAAGGCTGCTATGTAGACATGGGTAGCGATTATGATTTTTTTGGAAAAGCAGCACATATTGATAATTTCAATTTTTCGGAAGAAATTCTGAATCATCGCAAGTTACTTTTTGAAGGAATGAAAAAGTTTGGTTTTCAGCCGATACGTACCGAATGGTGGCATTTCAGTTTTCAGAAAAACTACCACTTCCCTATTTTAAACGAGCCGCTTCCCTGTGATTAAAAAAGCGTTAAAATACTATGGCGGTGGCAACAATGTGTATCTTTGCAGAAATTTTTGAAAATGGATATTTCAATCCCCCAATTTAAACTCATAAGTACGCTTGAAGCAATCTCATTTTTACTTCTTTTAGGTGTTGCTATGCCTCTAAAATATTTTTGGGATTTTCCGCAAATGGTTTCTGTAGTTGGAATGCTGCACGGGGTTCTTTTTATTATCTATCTGGTAGCAGCCTTTTTTATGAAAGAAAAACTGAATTGGCCTGCAAGTACATTTGGTGTGGTTATTTTATGCTCTGTTCTTCCCTTTGGACCATTTTATGTAGAAAGAAAATATTTAAATGAATAAGAAAGAGATACTTTATTATGCCAATATGCTGAGGGATTACCTTTATGAACAAGGCATGACAGACTTTTGGTCAACACTTATCAATACTATTGTTGTTGCCCTTGTTGGACTAATCATTATAGTTATTCTCGACTATATTACCCGCACTATTATTGTACAAGTTTTTAAAACCTTTAGCAATAAAACCAAAACTACTTTTGATGATTTTCTGGTAAAAAGTAATTTTCCACGGTTTGTGGCACATCTTGCCCCTTGGTTTTTATTGTGGTACCTTATTCCTATTGTTTTTAATGAATACCCAAAAACCCAAAGATTAACCTTAACAATAGCGAAAATAATTCTAGTTATTCTTTCAGTATATATTTTCAGAAGTATTTTAAGGACTACAAAAAACTATTTAAGAGAAAGCAACGAAAACTTTAATGATAAACCACTGGAAAGTTATCAGCAAGTTTTGATGATTTTTGCATGGGGAGGAGCTATTTTCTTTATTATCAATTTTATTACCGGATTTAGCATAGAAAGCTTAGCTTCCTTAGGGGCTGCGTCGGCAGTGTTGCTGCTCATATTTAGAGACACCATTTTAGGTTTTGTGGCGAGCATTCAGGTTTCGGTAAATGACATTGTACGAATTGGCGACTGGATTACATTCAGTAAGTATGGAGCCGATGGTTATGTTACTGAAATAAATTTGGCTACAGTTCGTGTTCAAAACTTCGACAATACCTATACCACGATCCCTACCTATAGCTTAATTGCCGATTCCTTTCAGAATTGGAGGGGCATGCAAGAATCGGAAGGCAGACGCATCAAAAGAGCCCTCTTCATAAAACAAAATTCGGTGAAGTTTCTTTCTTCTGAAGATATTGAACGTCTTGAAAAAATTGAACTTATTAAGCCCTATTTAGAACATCGTGAAAAAGATGTTGCTCGCTATAACACAACCCATGAAGTTGATAAATCGCTACTTATTAACGGAAGAAATCAAACTAATCTGGGTGTTTTCAGAAAATATGCCGATGCTTTTTTACACGAAAATCCTGCTATTAACAAAGAATTATTTTTAATGGTGCGCCATTTGGCCCCAACCGATAGAGGAATTCCTGTTGAAATTTTCTGTTTTAGCCACGATAAACGTTGGGAAAATTACGAGCATATACAAGCCGATATTTTTGACCATCTCATTGCAGCTATCCCCTATTTTGGCTTGGAGTTGTTCGAAATTCCCTCTGGGAAAGATGTGGAGGGATTAAAAGTTTAATCTTCATCCTCCGCCTCGGCTTTGTTAAGCCGATCTTTTACATACTCTATTTTTGTTTTTCCATGTGGAGAGGGATTTCCATTTTTATCGAGATTTACCATGATAATTTTATCGATGGTAATAATGGTTTCATGCGTCATTTTGTTTCTTACTTCGCAACTTAGTGTAATAGATGTCTTTCCAAAATTAGTAACGGTTATTCCTATCTCCACAATGTCTCCTTTTTGGGCAGAGCTTTTAAAATTTATTTCACTCATAAACTTAGTCACAATACCCGGATTCTCTAATTGAATAATTGTGTACATAGCCGCTTCTTCATCAATCCATTCCAGTAAACGCCCTCCAAATAACGTTCCGTTAGGATTTAAATCTTCGGGTTTTACCCATTTTCTTGTATGAAATTTCATTAGAATAAAGTATTGGGGTTATCCATTTTAGGAATCTGTAAATCCAAGCTAAATCGTTCGTTCATTTTTTTTATAAAATGTGCCGAAAGCAATGGTGAAGCCTTTTCCACATTTTGATGTACAAAAAAATAAATGTTTTGTAATCCAAGTGAGACCCACTCTTCCAGCCTATCTACCCAAGCATCCAAACGGTCATAATCGGTGGGATGATTGGCACCATTATAACGTATAAAAGCGGTAGGCGTTGTCATTCTCATATGTAGCAAATCTCTTCTTCCTGCGGTATCGACAATGACATTGGTAATTTGGTGCTTTTCTAATATACTATACAATTCATTTGCAACAGATTCATCATTAAACCATTGCGTATGTCTAAATTCAATCGCAGGTTTAATGTCTTTGGGTAACATTCTGAAAAAAGGTTCTATTCGATCTATATTTTTAGGTCCAAAATTATCGGGGAGTTGGACAAAGGGCATTTCCAGCTTTTCCTTCAAATTGGAAGCTTGCAGTAAATATTCTTGTAAAATTTCTTCGCAGTTTGCCAAACGTTTTATATGACTAATGCCCTGAAAGAATTTTGGAAAAAACCGAAAATCCGGAGGAGTCTTTTCATACCACCCCGCAAAGGTTTCGGCAGGAAAAATTCTGTAAAAAGTGGCATTCAATTCAATGGAATTAAACTGGGTGCTGTAGTAGGCCAGTTCATCTTTAGTTCCACGAGGATAAAATCCTTTTAAATCAGTTCTATTCCATTTGGCACAACCCACATATACCTGCAGCGGTTGGTTCTTTTTTGTTTTATTCAAATACCCTTTGGTATCCGGATGATCCGGAGGTAGTACAAAGTCAATTTTAGAGGGATCATCTACTTTCCCGAAATCCATAAAAGTTTTTTTTAAAGATACCTTTTTTGAAACCTATTTTCAAAGAAAAATTAGGAATCCTGTAACAAATATTCACTTACAGATACTTATTTTTACAATATCATTAAACTAAAATCTATGAAAAAAATTCAATTTTGGGTTCTTACGCTCCTATTAGCAATAACCAGTGCTTTTTCTCATGCGCAAACAGCCGATGAGATTATCAATAATTATTTTGAAAATACCGGCGGACTTGACCAATGGAAATCCATAAAAGCCATCAAGTTTGAAGGGAACATTAATATTCAAGGTATGGAAATTCCTATTGAAATGATTCAAACCACCGATGGTCTAACCATGGCAAAAGCCAATTTTCAAGGACAGAATTTTTATCAAAACGTCTACGATGGAGAAACGCTTTGGTCCACAAACCAAATGACCATGCAGGCTGAAAAAAGCGATACCGAATCCACTGAAAATTTTAAAAATGACCTCAATGACTTCCCCGATGCCTTTATTGATTATAAAGCAAAGGGATATACTGTTGAGTTGATTGGGACCGAAACTATTGAAGGGACTGAAACCTATAAAATAAAATTGGTAAAAGAACCTATTATGGTTGATGGAAAAGAAGAACAGGATATTTCATTTCATTATTTTGATAAAGAAAATTTTGTTCCCATTGTAGTAGAAAAAGAAATTAAATCTGGGCCAGCTGCAGGAATGGTGGGACAAACCACACTAAGTGATTACCAAGAAGTAGATGGGCTTTACTTCCCTTATTCCATTATGGAAGGAGTCAAAGGACAACCCGGAGGGCAACAAATTACAATAACCAAGGTGACCATTAATATGGAAATAGACAATGCTATCTTTAAATTTCCTGTAACTGAAGGTGCTTCGGAAGAAAAAAAATAAACCAAACTACATTTTATGAAATCCCTGCTTGACAGGGATTTTTTTTAACAAAAAAAACAACCTTATGAAAAACATTTTAATTGCTGCATTAACATTGGCTTTTTTCATTTCTGATGGCTTTTCACAAGAAATTATATTAAAAGGAAAAGAACTTTTTGGTGATTTACAAGCACGGCAAATTGGCCCTGCCCTTATGAGTGGTCGTATTAATGACATAGAAATGCACCCTACCAATTCCCGAATTATTTACATTGGTGCTGCCGGTGGAGGCGTTTGGAAGTCGATAGATGGTGGTGCTACTTTTTCTCCCATTTTTGACGACTATGTGCAATCGATCGGGGTGGTAACCTTAGACCCAAAAGATCCGGACAATACTATTTGGGTAGGTACGGGAGAAACCTGGACCCGTAACTCGGTATCCATTGGTAATGGACTTTATAAATCTAATGATGGCGGTAGCACATGGAAAGAAATAACGGGATTCAAAAATAGTGAACGTATTGCCTCCATAGTCATTAATCCCCAAAATACCAATGAAATTTACGTGGGGGTTTTAGGTGCTTTATGGAGTGATAGTGACGTGCGTGGGGTATATAAATCTACCGATGGAGGAAACAGTTGGGCTAAAGTTTTGTACATCAATCCGGCAACCGGAGCCAGTGATGTAATTATTGACCCCAATAACCCGAATATTCTCTATGCTTCAATGTGGGAATTCCGAAGGACCGCCTGGAGTTTTAATTCAGGTGGTATAAATAGTGGCATCTATAAATCTACAGACTCCGGAAAAACATGGAATAAAATTAAAAACGGTCTTCCGGAGGGAACACTAGGAAGAATAGGTATTGCACTGGCTCCCAGTGATAGCACTGTTTTATATGCCGTTATAGAAACCGGTGAAAAATCAACCAACGGCTTATGGCGATCTAATAACTCCGGAGTTACTTGGCAACATTTAAATAATGACTTTGGATTAACGGTACGTCCTTTTTATTTTTCTCGCATTTCTATTGACCCCCGAAATCCGGATATTATTGTAAAAGGAGGATTAAGTGGTTCTATTAGTAGGGATGGGGGTAAAACCTTTAAGGATTTAGGAAATATGCACAGTGATATCCATGACATTACGTTCCACAATTCGGAAAGTGATATCATGTATTGTGCTACCGATGGTGGTTTTTATCGTTCGTGGAATGGAGGTACTACCTTCGAAATTTGTGAAAATTTACCCCTCTCACAATTCTATCAAATAAGTGTGGATAATGAAACCCCATATAATATTTATGGAGGTCTTCAAGATAATGGGAGTTGGTATGGTCCCTCTTCTTCTCCTGGCGGAATTGAAGCCAGAGATTGGAATAGTGTGGGCTATGGCGATGGTTTCAGAGTATTGAAACATCCTACTAAAAATATCATTTATTCAGAAATGCAAGGAGCCGATAATGTATGGCGTTACGACGTAGATAAAAACAAAACCAAAACCATACAGCCTCTGGAAGAAACGGGGAAACCCAAGCTACGCTTTAACTGGAATGCTCCTATGGCTATTAGTAACCATCAACCGGATCGGTTTTATATGGGAAGCCAATTCCTCCATAAAAGTGATGATATGGGAGATACCTGGGCCATTATTTCTCCCGATTTAACCACCAACGACCCTAATAAGCAAAATCAAGTGGCCTCCGGAGGCTTATCGATGGATAATAGTGGTGCCGAAAACCATACTACTATTTTTACCATTGCTGAATCTCCATTGGATGAAAATATTATTTGGGTAGGAACCGACGATGGTAATGTACAAGTAACTTTCAATGGTGGAAAAACTTGGACAAATGTTACCCCTAATTTAACCGGAATACCCTCGAACACGTGGGTCTACCATATTGAAGCCAGCGTTCATGGAAAAGGAACTGCCTATGCGGTTTTTGATGGTCACACACGTGGCGATTTTAAACCTTACGCTTTAAAGACAACCGATTTTGGAAAGACATGGACCTCTATTATTTCTGAAGATATTGAAACCAATGCATTTGTTCGAAACATTCAGGAAGATTACGTAAATAAAGATTTATTGTTTTTGGGAACCGAATTGGGTCTTTACGTAACCATTGACGGAGGAAAAAACTGGTCAAAATTTACCAATAATATGCCGTCGGTTGCCGTTCATTTTATAGACCTTCAAAAAGCCACTAACGATTTGGTTATGGGAACTCATGGGCGTGGCGTCATTATACTTGACGATATTAGTCCCTTGCGTCAATTAAATCAGGAAACCCTGTTAAAAGATGTTGCTTTTTTTGAAACAAAACCCTTCACCATGATTGAGCAAAGTGGATTTTCAGGAAATTTTGGGGGTGAAACCCAATTTGTGGGCCCTAATCGGTCTACTGCAGCCCGAATAAGTTATTATTTAAAGAAGCGGCATACTTTCGGAAAAATGGAATTGGAAATACAGGACATGCAGGGTAATAAAGTGACTTCTTTGTCTCCCGGAAAATCGAAAGGAATTAACGTTGTTACCTGGAACTTCAATTCGGCAGCACCTAAAATGGCTGAAGCAAAAACATTATCTTTTGCCGGTTTTACTCCAAAACGTGTTCCTGCAGGAAAATATAAAGTGGTTTTAACCAAAGGAAAAGAAACCTACGAGCAAGTGATTGAGTTAAACTATGATGAAACTTCCCTAGCTACGTTGGAAGAACGCAAAGAACAAGAGGCATTAACGAACACGCTTTTTACCATGGTGGAAGATTTGGCATTTATGGTTCACGAACTGGGTGAAACCCAAAAAACAGCCCAATGGGTTGTAGAGAATAACCCAAAAGGCAAAAAAGATGCTCAGAAGTTGTACGATGCCCTTGAAGTGCTTCGGAAAGAATTGGTTATTACTACGGGCGACAATTATGTAGCTTCAGCAGAGCCGGAATTGCGCGAAAAAATGGGTGAATTATATGCGAATGTGGCCTCCAGTTACGATCAAGTTTCGGGAGCACAAAAACAAAATTTCAAACTCATTTCGGAAGAATTTGAAAATGCCAAGCGTAAATTTCAAGCGATAAAAGACAAGGAAGGGAAAAAATTCAACGATTTTCTCGATAAAAATAATTTAGAAAAGCCCACTATTCAAATTAAGGAGGATTTTTTAAAGAAAACCTAAAGTACTCTAAATGCAGAGAACCCTGTCCAAAAACGACAGGGTTTTTTTGTTGAAAGATTTGTTTACAACTAAAGTGGTATGGGTTTCGTATTGGGTTCAATTTTTATAATTTTATTAAAACACACCACTATGGAAACCAGAGATGAAGTACTGCTAAGTCTTCGCCCCACCATTATTTCAGCAAAAATTTTGCCCGGAATGTCTTCCGATGAAATTTTTCAAAACCAAACCCTCCGTCCAGTAACAAAACTTCAGAATGATTTGTTATTGGCTGTTTTCAAAAATTATGTCGCAAAGCATAAAAATGTATTTTACGATCTTTCTATTGAAAAGCGATTAGATTACATTGAAAATGCTATTCACAAAGACATGAAATTCAGAAATTCTTTAAAGGGTATTATCATTGGCCAGTTCACTATGGAAGAGTACGAACGATATATTCAAAATTCTTCTGCTTTGAATAAGCGAATGATGGATATTGTAAAAGACAGACTTAAAAGTAATATCCAACTGCTGGAATATGCAGATTTATATTAGGGAAACGCCGTTTAAGTCGGTAGTAAGCACTTCGCTCATATAATCGAAATACGGCCGCAGTAAACGATAATGATGCAGAAGATTTTCCTTAAAATCCGGTGCAATTACCTCTTTGTCTGTAAACTTATGGGTAACGAAAAAACTTTTTAATTGAATTAAATCAATATTGGGATCTTCTTTACTGAATCCTTTAGGGGCCGTTTTTACTTTGTACTCTTGATTGAATCCTCCAAATGCTTTTTGAAAATCGCTATTGGTTAAAATTTTCCTTATGGGAGCGGCATCCATTTCAAACTCTTTGCGAATTTTAAGCAAATCCGAAGGATTAGGCTCAAAAAATCCACCGGCCATCATAGTGTTTCCCGGCTCAATACGTAAATAATACCCTCCTCTTCTATGTTCTCCTGCCCTAATAAAACTTACGCTTCGATGCACATTATATGGGGTTTTGTCGTTGCTAAAACGAATATCTCTGTTAATTCTAAATATTTTAAGGGTTTCAATCTGGTCTTTTTCATTAAGCCCTTTTTCTATTTCCAGATAGAATTTTTTTAATGCGTTTTCATTCTCTTGATAAATCTTTTTATTTGCTTGCATCCAATCCCTATGATTGTTTGCTTTTAAGTCTTTTAAAAAAGTAAAAACAGAAGTAGGAATTATTGCGGTCATAGTCTAAAATTTAGCTTAAATATAGTATTTAATTTTTTTTGTACATTTAGATTGAAACAACTTAAAACCAAAAAAATATGACAACAACCAACAAACCCTCTGCCCTATTTTGGGTAATTGCTGTTATTGCTCTTATCTGGAACGGTATGGGAGCTATGGCCTACATTGGTCAACAAATGATGTCCCCAGAAGCTTTAGAGATGCTTCCAGAAGCCGAAAGAGCATTGTATAATGACATTCCTGTTTGGGCAACTTCTGCCTTTGCCATTGCTGTTTGGGGAGGTGTTTTAGGAGCAATTCTCATGCTTTTAAGAAAGAAATTGGCTAAAACTGTGTTTCTTATCTCTCTTTTAGGAATTATAGTTCAAATGATCTATAATTTATTTATTAGTGGAGCTATGGATGTGTACGGCCCGGGCGGCATGATTATGCCGGTTATGGTAATTATCATCGGTATTTTTCTAGTATGGTATTGTACTAAAGCGATAACTAAAGGCTGGCTAAAATAATTAATGCTAAACTTATAAAAAAGCCCCCAAGAGTTGAACACTTGGGGGCTTTTTTATAAAAGATTATTTTAAACTATTGTTTTTGATCTTTAGAAAAATCGGAAAGCTTCGATTCTTTTTCATCATATTTGGTTTCTGCAGCTTTAATGGCAGCTTCCAGTCGCTTTACTTTTGCCTCTGCAGCATTGATTTTTGCTTCTTTTGAGATAATATCACCTTTGGTTAAATTACCTTCTTCTTTTTCTTTTGCCAATCGGGCTCTAGCATCTTCAATTTTGGCATTAGCCTTTACCAACATTTCTTTTTTAACTGCAAGATCGTTACGTTCTTTTTCAATTTTTTCTTTGGCAGTAGCAATCTTCTCATCTTTCATGGCAACTGTGGGTTTCCCCTTCGTAACATTAGGAGTTACTTTAGGTTTTTCCATAGGTTTGGTTCCTCCTCCTTTGTTTTCATCGCTGGAAGTATTTGTCACTGTCTCAGCGGCAACAGGAGGATTTGTTTTTTTAATCTTTTCCATTTTCTCTTCCATTTCAGCTTTTATAGCTGCCTGCTCTTTAGGGTCTTTTGTGGCTTTTAGTTTTTCTGAATACTCAAGACGAAGCTTTCGCATCTCATCCATATTTTCTTTAGAAGCATTCCCTTTTTCTTGGCCAGGTTTTCCTTTCATAGTGCTCGCAGCATCCGTAAATGTCCCCCCTTTTGCATCTACTTTATCATCAAAATCACTTTTTTGATCTTTTACTTTTTCAATTTCATTTTTGGCTTTAGGAGTTTCTTTTTTAATTTCAGTAGCTTTATCCTGAGCTTGTGTATTCGCCATTCCAAAAACCAGAAAGAATGCCAAAACGAATTTTAATATGTTATTTTTCATTGTAGTATTGTTTAAATTTATCATAATTTAAAGACTGTCAAGTTCTTCAAGAGTTTCCTCCAGTTCTTGAGCGTTTGTTTCAACTTCATTGGAAATGCTTTCCAATTCTTGGTCTATAGCTTCAACCTCTTCAAGAGTTGCGTTTAATTCAGCTTCTTCTTTGGCAGTATCTCTACAAGACAATACTGTTACCAACAAAAAAGCAAATAATAGTTTTGAGATAATTTTCATAATGTATCAGTTAGGTTATGAAAATCAAATTTACAACATTATCGCTAGTAATAAAAAACATACCCCCATATTTTCATATTGAAAAATCTGGAGGTATGCTCAACAGCTAACTAAACAACCAAACAAATAATCAAACTATTTTGCCTGATTACTCTTATAACAGTTAAAAAGAATTTTTCCCTACCAAAAAAAGCAATTTTTTCGTTATGAGGAGTAGTTCAAAAAAATCGAAAACGTATCTTTGCTGCTTTTAAAGTGAACACACACAATGAAGATTTCATACAACTGGCTAAAACAATTTATAAAAATTAATCAAAAGCCCGATGAAGTAGCAGAACTCCTTACCAATTTAGGGCTTGAAGTAGAGGGTGTTGATGCCTTTGTTTCGGTTCCGGGAGGGCTGCAAGGTGTTGTTGTAGGTCATGTTTTAGAATGTATTCCACACCCCAACGCCGATAGATTAAAACTAACCAAGGTGGATGTGGGAGAAAAAGCACCTTTACAAATTGTTTGCGGAGCACCCAATGTTGCTGTAGGTCAGAAAGTCCCGGTTGCTACTATTGGCACTACACTATACGATGCACAAGGAAAACCTTGGGAAATTAAAAAAGGAAAAATACGCGGTGAAGAAAGCCAGGGAATGATTTGTGCCGAAGACGAATTACATCTGGGAAACAGCCACGAAGGAATTATGGTACTGGATGCTGCAATAAAAATAGGAACTCCCCTTGCAGAGGTCATGGGAATTGAGAATGATGCTGTTTTTGAAATTGGTTTAACACCTAATCGTGCCGATGCGATGAGCCATTGGGGTGTAGCAAGAGATTTACGAGCCGGGTTCTTGCAAAAAAATATTGCTTTAGAATTAATTACTCCCTCTACCAGCAGTTTTCATGTCGCTAACCGTGCTCTAAAAATTGAAGTTTCGGTAGAGAATCCCGAATTAGCACCACGCTACTGCGGACTTACCGTTAATGGATTAAAAATAGAAGACTCTCCTACTTGGCTTCAGAATCGATTAAAAGCCATCGGACTTTCGCCCATCAATAATGTGGTAGATATTACCAATTATATTTTGCACGAATTAGGACAACCGCTTCATGCTTTTGATGCCAGTAAAATTGACGGCGGAAAAGTTGTGGTAAAAACCCTTCCTGAAGGGACTTCTTTTGTAACACTTGATGGAGTTAACAGAAAATTGAATGCTGAAGATCTTATGATTTGCAATGCAGAAAGTCCTATGTGTATTGCCGGTGTTTTTGGCGGTATGGAAAGTGGGGTCACAAAAACTACCACCAGTATTTTTTTGGAAAGTGCTTATTTCAATCCCATAAGTATTCGGAAAACAGCCAAAAGACACGGATTAAACACCGATGCCTCTTTCCGTTTTGAACGTGGTATTGATCCAAATATTACAGAATATGCATTAATGGTTGCCGCCATCATGATAGAAGAAATTGCAGGTGGTGAAATAAGCAGTGATATTGTAGATATTTATCCTAAGAAAATCAAAGATCATCAGGTGTTTTTAAGTTTTGAAAATACCGCCAAACTGATTGGCGAAGAAATTCCTAAAGAAACCATAAAGCAGATTTTAACCTCGCTGGAAATAAAAATAAATAATGTTACTGAAACTGGAATAGGTATCACTATTCCGGCCTATCGAAATGATGTTACTCGTGAAGCCGATGTGATTGAAGAAGTGCTTCGAGTGTATGGGTACAATAAAATTAAAACTTCTATTAAACTTAATGCCTCTATGGCCTCTGTTAAAAAAGTAGAAGATTATAAAATACAGGATAAGGTTGCAGGACAATTAATAGCATTAGGGTTTCATGAAATGCTGAACAACTCACTTACCAATGAAGCCTTTTACAAGCAGACCAACACAATACAGGAAGCACATCACGTAAAAATGCTTAATCCATTGAGCAAGGATTTGGAAATCCTACGCCAGTCTATGCTTTTTGGCGGATTAGATTCTATGGCATTTAATTTAAACCGGAAAATTGATGCTATAAAATTATTTGAATTCGGAAAAACCTATCATCAATATCCTAATAACAGAGAAGAACACAAACATTTATCGTTATTAGTTTCAGGAAATAAAACCAAAGATAACTGGACTTCCTCTCCCCAAAAAACTACGTTCTTTTATACAAAAGGAGTGGTAACCTCACTACTTCAAGGTTTGGGAATTGATAATTATGTGGAAAATGATTTAAAAAATGACCTTTTTTCTGAAGGAATTTCCATCCAAAAAGGGAAAAAGCTTTTAGCAGAGCTTGGAATTGTTTCAAAAAAAATAACAAAAGATTTCGGAATCGAAGAGGAAGTTTTTTATGTGGATTTTCGATGGGATACCATTTTGCATGAAATTTCAGAAGTAAATATTAAAGTAGCTTCTATTCCAAAATTCCCAAAAGTAAAACGGGATTTTGCATTATTATTAGATACTGATGTGCGCTTTGGAAGCCTTAAAGAAGCTGCTTTTCAAACAGAAAAGGAATTGCTTAAAGAAGTCTCGTTATTTGATGTTTACACGGGTAAAAATCTTCCCCATGGCAAAAAAAGCTATGCCCTAAGCTTTACCCTTCAAGATGAAAAGAAAACTCTTACCGATAAGCAGATTGATAAAATCATGACTAAGCTTCAGCAAAAATTTGAAAGTGATTTTGGAGCTTCTTTACGATAGAAAGCGAAAAAAGAGCGGTGCATTGTTAAAATATTGTAGTATTTGGATTTAGTAATTACTTTTAGAAAAAAGTTAAATGCTACCCAAAACGAATATTGAAACTCAATTAAAAAGAAGCCGCAATAGAAGAACTTCTATTGATTCTCTTATTTCTGAAGTGCATAAAATTCTTGAAGAAAATTCTAAAGAAAGAGCGGTAATCATGGAGGGGCTTTTTGAAAAAGGAGATCATTCTATTAATAACTTTCAGTTTCATTTGCTAGAAAAACAACATATTTTTCACATTACAGATATCGAAAAAATTTGTGTTGATTATCGCCTTCGGTTTTTAGATACACATTTTTTTAAAGGTCCCATTCCTGAAGAAGCCATCTCAAAAATTAGAGCTATTGAAAAAGGGCATCGAACAAGTCTTCATAATTTAAAAATTATGGCTCCTGCTAAACTCTTAAAACTTGAAAATGCAGACGACCCGTTGCTTTTTGCCCCCATGGGAAACAACTATTATTATTTAATTCATAAATGGGGCAACGACTTACATCCACTACGAAAGTGGTTAATGTGGCCTTACAAAACCTTTGAAAATCTTGTTATTACTCTGTTCTTTCTGAGTATAATACTAACCGCCATAACGCCTATGCAAGCTTTTACAAAAAATCCGGTAACCCAAACAGAATACCTACTTATGTTTCTGTTTATGTTTAAAGCGGTAGCAGGAATTGTGTTGTTTTACGGTTTTGCCAAAGGTAAAAACTTTAACACTGCCATTTGGAATAGTAAGTATTACAATGGGTAAATGTTATTAAAGTAATTTACAATCTACACCATTTCTGCGGCTTCTTCACCTGTATTGATGGCTCCTTCCATAAACCCCTGCCAATCTGCCAAATGCTCTCCGGCAAAATGGGTATGTATAAATGGCTCTTTCAAAATTGGCATCACTCTAAACCACTGATCCTTACCATACATTGCATAGGCCCCTTTTGAATAGTTGTCATTACCCCAATAATAATTAGTTTGACTACTTAATTTACTCGTCACATTTCCGAAATGAGGGTTGAGTGTTTCGGCAATGGCTTTTGCGTTCCATACATCACTCTGATTCGCAACAACTGCCGCTTTTTCACCAATAGTGTACGAAATAAGCACCCCTTTAGTAGATTTTTGATTTTTGGTAGCATGATAAAAATAATGTGGACTTTGATCTGTTACCATATCAAAGCTTTCGTCTTTCCAAAAACGTTCATTAAACACTAACGCATGCTTATTAATTCGGGCGTATTGGAGTTCATTAATCGCATTCATCTTCTCTTCAGGCAACCCCGGTTGCCAATCAATTTTGCGCATTGCAAAAGTTGGAATGGTACAAATTAGCTTGTCTGCTTCAAAAAATTGTCCGTTATCACAATAAACTTTTACGGTACTACCCTCTTGTACAATTTTAGTAACGGTATGCTTTAATACTATTTTTTCTTTTCCAATCTTTTCAGCAAGACGTTCTGCAAGCATTCCATTACCTCCTTTAATTTTAAGGTCCATTTCATTTTTTTCACTACTTTCAGCGTATTCGGCTAAAGCAGCAAAAGAAGATACTTGCCGGATGCTTTCACCAAAATCAGTACTGTCAAGAAGCTCTCTAATATCCAAATCACGGCCATCGCAACCATTATTTACCAGATAACGCCACCAGTCCATCTTGTCTAGAATCAGTTTTTCATTTTCAGAAAGATGGGCATAATTTTCTAATAAACGAGTCATGGTTTTGTTCCAGTTTTCACTGTAATCCCAAGTACCTGCCGGAGCGTATTGGCCTTTATAAATTAAGTGTGTATCAAACTGATTATTTTGTAGTTCCAAACCCAACTCACCACATAATTCCTGAATACGAGTATGCGAATTTCCTACCCACTCGGCTCCCAATTCAATAACAAGATTTGAATCTATGGAGTGTGAGAAAACACGTCCTCCTATACGCGATCGGCTTTCCAAAACAATGCAATTGATATTGCGTTGTTTTAACTTGTATGCTGCTGCAAGTCCTGCAAAGCCTGCACCAATAATTATTACTGAAGTTTCTTTTGGGGTGAAAATACTTCCGAAAGAAGGGGTTGGCAATAGAATACTACCTGTGGCAGCAACCGTTGCCTGCTGAATAAATTTTCTGCGAGTAGTCATAACGGATGGTTGTTGATTTTAAAATGATATATTTTGAAAAATTGAATTCTTTTCAAAAAGTATTTTCACATCCGTTATGCCGTATCACATACTTTATTTTCAGCTCAAAGCACCTCTTTTAATGGCCAACTTTTAAATCGGTTTTATTGAATAGAGACAACAAATGCTCCATTGGTAACTTCATATACTGTTGGGTCATTACCTAGCGGGTCTACTGCTGAAAAGCTAAATTCTCCTTCTATAATTCCACTGCTTTGCTCGTAGCTATTTATATATAATATTCCAGGGTTTGACTTGAATAAAATAGAACTCCCAATATTTGGATTTACAATACCTACTTTTTCATCTCCCAAATCCAGGAAAGGAGCCATTTCATACATTCCAGCTTCAATATCTATTGGGAATGAAATGGTCACGCTTCTATTGGAAACAGAATCAATGGTTGTAATAGTTACAATTGTTTGCCCGTTGAAAGGACTTTGGGTTATTTCTAGTGAATCGTGTGTATACGTTTCTCCATCAATATCGGCAGAGAAAGTATTCTCTACGCCGCCACTGTTTTCAATATAATCAACAGTAAAAGTTCCGTCAGTAATTTCAAGAATAGTACCCCCCGAAATCGGATCTTGTGCAGAAAAAGAGAAAGTGGCTGTTAATTTTCCGGTTTGAGCACCAAACTCAGTAAAAGTAATGGTTCCAGTTGTAGGAATAGACGTGTATGATTCTCCTGTCATGGCATCATTATAACTAGCAAAAAGTAAGGTTCCGTTTGAAATTGGCATGTCTGCCGGAGGGAATTCATAAGTTCCCGTGCCGCCAATGTTTTCAGGGATGTCTATACGCATTTGAGCTCCGTTAGCTGCAGTTGCTTTTATGTTAATCATAGGAGTTTCAAAAACTACTGTTCTAATCACTTCTATAGTTTCGTCTATAAATTCTTCTCCATCAATATTTGCAAAGAAATTAGCATCAGGATCAACATTTCCTCCGCCGCCACCGGTATCACAATCGTTTAGAGTTGCGTCACCGCTTATTAATTCGAAAGTCACATCGGAAAAAGACCCATTCGTAATGGTAACTGTTTCAAAACCGGCTGTTCCTTGTCTAATTCCAATAAATTGAAATGTCCCGGAAACAGAAAGTAAATCTGGGTCAAAATTCAAAATCTCAGCGACTCCGGAACCTCCAGAACCACTAAAAGAAGAGAATGGATTACTGTTTTGATTAACCAGCAAATAATTGGCCGAATTTGTAATCAAGGATAAATCATACGTACATAAGCCTACATCTGTAACCCCAAGAAGCACCGAATTTCCATTAGCGTCAATCGCTTTAATAGCTAAAAAGCCATCGGTAAGCGTTGCCGAGATAGAAGTTGCCTCAAAATTGGCTCCGTCTACCAAACAGGTAAATACTCCATTATTTTGACCATTTCCGTCATCGGTAATAAATTGTCCTTCCAGTGTTTCGTTGGTACAACTTGAAAAACTCAATGCCAGTAGGGCAAATAGCATCCAGTTTAAGATAATCGCTTTTTTCATAGGGTTTCGTAAGTTAATTCGCATAGGTATGTAACGCAAACATAAGTAAAAATTGTTTAATCTTCTTTTTTTCTTGGAACTCTGAATAGTAAAATGATACCGATAAGGAAAAATATGAATAAAAATAGAATTGCATTTCGCATACTTCCGGTAAATTGGTCGATACTGGCAAAAATTCCCATGCCTATAACGATTCCGATTTTTTCAGCAACATCGTAAAAGCTGAAAAAGGAGGTAGTGTCTTCGGTTTGTGGTAATAGTTTTGAATATGTTGAACGTGCCAAAGATTGTATTCCTCCCATGACAAAACCAACGCAAAAGGCAGCAATATAAAATTGGATGGGGGTAATCATAAAATAGGCGTAAAAGCAAAGTGCCATCCAAATAAAGTTAATAAAAATTAAGGTTTTAATGTTTCCAAATTTTGCTGAAGCTCTGGAGGTTAACACGGCTCCACCCACGGCTACAATTTGGATTACCAAAATACTTATAATTAACCCAAAAGTTTTAGCATCATCACTACCCCATGCTATTTCTTCCTCTCCAAAATACACCGCAATAAGCATAATGGTTTGTACCGCCATACTAAACACAAAAAAAGCATTTAAATAGCGTTTTAGAATTAGGTTGTTTTTTAATTGCTTCCACACTTGTTGTAATTCGCGCAAACCATTAAAAATGACTTTACGGGTTACTTTGTGCCCGGAGGAAGTTCCCTTGGGCAAATAGTGAAATGAATACTGACTAAACAATATCCACCACACTCCAACAGTGATGAA
Source organism: Flavobacteriaceae bacterium (assembly GCA_041392125.1). Lineage (GTDB taxonomy): Bacteria > Bacteroidota > Bacteroidia > Flavobacteriales > Flavobacteriaceae > Halomarinibacterium. Next base: position 19,085 of record JAWKMR010000009.1, read on the forward strand.
AGAATAGCGCATCATTTGCATTTTGGCGGCACCATCTTCTTGACTCATCACCATCCCTAAGTTAATAAGTAGTAAAATAACGCTTCCAAAATAGCCCATTGAAAATCCTTTGGCACTTATTCTGTCTTGTTGTTCTTCAAAAGCAATATCGGGAAGGTAGGAATTATAAAAAACCAAACTTCCCCAATATCCTATCAATCCCATAAAATAGAATAAAATACTAAGATAAATGTGATCCAAACTAAACCAATACAGCCCAATACAACCTAATCCGCCCACATAACAAAAGAATCGCATAAAATTCTTTTTATTCCCTACATAATCTGCAATTCCGGATAAAATAGGAGAAGTAAATGCAACTACCAAAAATGTAAATGCCGTAACAAAAGTAATGAGTGCCGTACTTTTAAACTCGAACCCAAAGGCACTTACCGTTTTTATTTCAGAAATAAATAACGCCGAGTAAAATATAGGAAAAATAGACGATGCAATCGTTAGTGTATAGACTGAATTTGCCCAGTCGTAAAAAGCCCAAGCATTGAGAAGTTTAGTACTCCCTTTTGGTAAGTTAGCCATAGTTTAAAAAGAAAAAAGCTGCTCAATTAGTGCAGCTTTTAAATACATTAAAGTTATTTTTTAAATGTAGTTACTCCATATTTTTTTGCCTCTTCTTTAGCATCTGCTACCCACGAGGTAATATTCGCAATACGGGTATCACTAGATGGGTGTGTGCTTAAAAATTCTGGTGGAGCCTGTCCTCCTGAATTTGCCTTCATACGTTGCCAAAGCTCTGCAGCGACAATAGGATCATAGCCTGCAATGGCCATAAGATGTAATCCTATTCGGTCTGCTTCCGTCTCATGCTTACGACTAAAAGGCAGTATAACTCCTAAGGTAGCCCCAACACCATAAGCTTGATTAAAAATCTGTTGGTTTTTTGGATCTTTACTTAATGCTACATTTCCAGCAACTGAACCTATAGCCAAAAGTTGAGATTCACTCATCCGTTGCTGTCCATGATTAGAGAGTGCGTGCGCGACCTCATGTCCCATCACAGCAGCTAAACCGGCTTCATTTTGTGTAATAGGCAAAATACCGGTGTATACAACAATTTTACCCCCCGGCATACACCAAGCATTTACATCGGGGCTATCTACCAAATTATAATCCCACTGATAGTCCTTTAAATATCCGGCATACCCATTGGCATTTAACCAACGCTCCGCAGCCACAGCAATTTTTTGACCAACACTTTTTACCATTTGAGCATCTGTGGTTCCCTTTACAACTTTATTTTCTGCTAAAAACTGGTCATATTGTTGAAAGGCCATCGGGAAAATTTGTGAATTTGGCACCATAGCTAATGTTTGTTTCCCAGTAAAAGGATTGGTGCTGCACGAAAGGAAAAGAAGAATTCCAAAAACAAAAATGATTTTTTTCATGGTAACAATATTTGATGTTAAATATAGCGATATTTACAAATACTGTTCCTAACTTCCCTTAATTTTTAAAACAACTTTGGAATGGCTTTTGCGTTAGCTCAATAAACTAAAAAATAATTATTATGAAAAAAGGAATCATTCTTCCACTTATTATCATTACCATGTTTTTAACTGCGTGTGAAGGCCCACAAGGTCCTCCCGGGCAAGATGGCCTCGATGGCATCAATATTTTAGGACAGGTGTTTGAAAGAACTGTTGATTTTCAATATTTTCCGAATAATGGATCGCCTTTTTATCAAGCTCCATTGATACAAATTCCATCAAATATAGAAGTTTATGAAAGTGATGTGATTTTGGTATATCGATATGAAGGAACCGAGGGAGGGTTAGACATTTGGGGGCCAATACCACAAAACTTTTTTCTGGATAACGGTTTAATAATTCAATACGTTTTTAACTACACTTTTGTAGATGTCCTTATTACTATTGATGGAAATTTAATAGGTAATGAGTTAGGTTCTGGATTTACAAACGACCAAACATTCCGAATTGCCATCGTTCCGGCAGAGTATGGAAATGCCAACCTCACCATGGAACAATTGGAAAATTCTGCTCAGGTAGAATTTATTGGAAACTAAATATATATATATGAAAAAAATTGTTTTTGCCGTCATAGCGTTGCTACTAATAGGTTGTAACTCTAAAGCACAAAGTGAAAAGAAAGAAAAAACCTTTGCTGTCTCTAAAACAGAGGCAGAATGGAAAGCCCAACTCACCGATTTACAGTATCATGTCCTTCGTCAAGAAGGCACCGAAAGAGCTTTTACCAGCGAATTAAATTTCAACAAAGAAAAAGGCACCTATGCTTGTGCTGCCTGTAATACTCCCCTATTCTTAAGTACCCATAAATTTGATAGCGGTACCGGATGGCCCAGTTTTGATCAGGAAATAAAAGGCAATGTTGCCTTCTCCACCGATTATAAAATTGGCTATGCGCGTACTGAAGAACACTGTGCGGTTTGTGGTGGGCACTTGGGTCACGTATTTGACGACGGTCCCAGAGAAACTACCGGAAAAAGGCATTGTATTAATGGCGCAGCGTTACAATTTATCCCTTCAGAAAAATAATTTTTTTCAATAAAATTTGAAAAGCCTCATTCCCTAAAAGCAATCAGGCTTATCTTTTTAAAACGAACCTTTATTGTTATAGATACATTTCGTAAATTCGCTACTTCAAAATCACGATAACATTCACTCATGAGTAAATACGATATTATTGTTCTTGGAAGTGGCCCCGGAGGCTATGTAACAGCTATTAGAGCTTCACAATTAGGGTTTAAAACTGCCATTGTTGAAAAGGAAAGTTTAGGCGGCGTTTGCCTTAACTGGGGATGTATTCCTACCAAAGCCCTTCTGAAAAGTGCGCAGGTTTTTGACTATTTGAAACATGCGGAAGACTACGGACTTACTGTTAAAGAATTTGATAAGGATTTCAGCAAAGTGGTACAACGAAGTCGTGGTGTTGCTGAGGGGATGAGTAAAGGAGTTCAGTTTTTAATGAAAAAGAACAAGATTGATGTTATTGAAGGCTTCGGAAAAGTAAAACCCGGGAAAAAGGTAGATGTAGAAGGAAAAGAATATACAGCCAATCATATCATTATTGCTACCGGTGCTCGATCCCGTGAATTACCTTCATTGAAGCAAGACGGTAAAAAAGTCATCGGCTATCGAGAAGCCATGACGCTGAAAGAACAACCTAAAAAAATGATTGTTGTGGGTAGTGGTGCTATTGGGGTAGAGTTTTCAAATTTCTACAACAGTATGGGTACCGAAGTAACTATCGTAGAATATTTACCCAATTTGGTTCCTTTGGAAGACGAGGAAGTCTCCAAGCAATTCGAAAAAATATTCAAAAAGAACGGTATCAATGTCATGACAAACGCTTCACTAGAAAGCGTGGATACTTCCGGAAAAGGGGTAAAAGCTAAGGTTAAAACCCAAAAAGGAGAAGAAACTTTAGAAGCCGATATTGTGCTTTCAGCCGTAGGTATTGCCGCCAACATAGAAAATATAGGTTTAGAAGATGTGGGTATTGTGACCGACAAAGGTAAGATTATGGTAAACGATTGGTACCAAACGAACATCCCTGGCTATTATGCCATTGGCGATGTGGTCCCCGGTCCTGCCTTAGCACACGTTGCCTCTGCCGAAGGGATTACCTGTGTCGAAAAAATTGCAGGAATGCATGTAGAAGCCATTGACTACGGAAATATTCCCGGATGTACTTATACATCTCCTGAAATTGCGAGCGTTGGATTAACTGAAAAGCAAGCCAAAGAAAAAGGCTACGAATTGAAAGTGGGTAAGTTTCCCTTTTCTGCCAGTGGTAAAGCCAGTGCCTCTGGTGCAAAAGATGGTTTTGTAAAAGTCATTTTTGATGCCAAATATGGCGAATGGTTAGGTTGCCATATGATTGGTGCAGGTGTTACCGATATGATTGCTGAAGCCGTTGTTGCACGAAAACTGGAAACAACAGGACATGAAGTACTAAAAGCAATTCACCCGCACCCAACCATGAGTGAAGCGGTGATGGAAGCGGTAGCAGACGCTTACGGAGAAGTGATTCATTTATAAAATTTAAAAAGCCGTTTTAAAGCGGCTTTTTTTTATGAAATAAAACTCTGCAAGGCAAGCTCATAGCTTTGCAATCCGAAGCCTAATATTACGCCTTTTGCACCTGCTGAAATATGCGAATGGTGCCTAAACTCCTCCCGCGCAAAGGTGTTTGATATGTGTACTTCTACTACTGGAGTTTCAATTGCTTTTACTGCGTCTCCTATTCCCACGGAAGTATGTGTATAAGCAGCAGCATTCAAAATAATGCCATCATAAGAGAAACCAACTTCCTGTATTTTATTTATCAGCTCTCCTTCTACATTCGATTGAAAATACGAAAGCGTTACCTGTGGGTATTTTTCTTTTAAGGTTTGGTAAAACTCTTCAAAAGTAAAATCGCCATAAATATGCTTCTCTCGCTTTCCCAGCAAGTTAAGGTTGGGTCCGTTGATGATAATAATTTTCACAGTTTTCTAATTATTCCCTAAAATAATAGGCAATCCACTATCGCCGGAACCCACAACAACAACTTTAGCATTGGGAGATTCTGCCAATTTTAAAGTAGCTTCAATACCTTTATCCTGAAGAATTTTATCTGTTAGCGAAGCACTTAAAATTCGGTTGGCATCTGCCTTTCCCTGTGCTTCAATAATTACTTTTTCGGCTTCTTTGGCAGCCGTGACCAGTCTAAATTCGTACTCCAATGATTCTTGTTCTTGCTTCAACTTACGCTCAATGGCATCTTTGATGGTAGGTGGTAAAGTGACGTCACGTACCAATACTTCATTTAATTGCACATACTGATTGTCTAGTATTTTCTTTGTTTCAGCAAATATTTCATCTTGTATTACATCACGTTTACTGCTGTACAATTGCTCAGGTGTATAGCGTCCCACAACACTACGAGCTGCACTACGAATGGCAGGCTGAATAACTCTTTGTAAGTAATTTTCACCAAGTGTTTGATGTAGTTTTCCTAAGTCATCATACACCGGTAAGAACCATGCGGAAGCATCAATTTGTATTTCTAGTCCGTTACTTGAAAGAACTTTCATTTGCTCAAATAATTCTTGCTGACGTACTTCATAAACAATCACTTTATTCCAAGGAGCCACCACATGAAACCCTTCTCCAAGGGGTGGTTCATCGGTTACCACTCCTCCTCCAAAAGTTTTGTATAAAACACCTGCTTCACCGGAGCCAATGGTTACCGCAGATTTTGCCAAAACAATCACTAAAACAATAATAATTATAATACTAAATATTCCAACTTTAGGTAACTTGTCCATATTATCTTCTTTTAAAATTTTATATTAATCCGTTATATTTTCGAATAATCCATTCGGCAGAAAGCAAGAGTGCTATCAATGCTAAAAGATATTTCCAATCAATTAAAGGTACTATTTTTTTCTGGCTTTTTTCGGTAGCTACAAAGGACTCATTGTTGAGTAATGCTTCTTTCAAGTCTTGAAAATTATCTGAAAAATAGGCTGTACCACCCGTATTAGTAGCCACACGCTTCAACTTTGTTACATTAGCATTTAGAAATTGATTTTCCACCTGAAAGTCTAAAATGGTAAAATTACCGCTTCTATAAACTGCTTCTCCTTTTACCGAAACCGTAAAGCTGTAATCGCCCTGTGGTAAAGAATTTAAATCTACTTCGTAATAATTATTTTTAAGTAATAGTGGAAAAATGTTCTGTTCTTTTGTTTCAGAATGAATGACAGTAATTTCCAATTGAGCACGATTATCGAACACAAAGCTTTTATCAAAATATTGTGCTGAAACTACAATGGGGTTGTTATTATAATAAAAAGTTTCATGAGTTACTTCGAGTCGAGTTCTACTTTTATTAGACGCTAAATACTGCACCATTTTCCCGAAAAAGGTGTCAAAATCTTCAAAATTTTCGTTTTTTAAATAGCTGTTGGCTCTCCATTTCCAAAGTCCCTCCCCATCAAAAATTGCATTACGAACACCATTTATTTCCATAGAGGCAAACAAAGGACTCCCGGTTGAAAATCCGTTAATGTTTTGATTTAAAAGCACTTCATAAGGCACTTTAATACTTAATTCTCCAAATTCGGTTTGCAATGGCGGAAAGTTTGAAAAACCAATATCTTCCAAAGCATAACTTCCGTAGTTCAAATTTAAATTGCCTAAAACATCCTCTCGGGTATTGGAGCTTTCTTTGTTGAAATACGGCTGGGCAGAATTCAAGAAATTCCAATCGGTTTGCAGGCCGGTAATGGTGAATGTGTTTTTCTTTAATTTTTCAATTTCTGAAAATACCGACATAAAACTTCGGTCAGGTTGATATAAAATAACGAGCTGATAATCATTAAGCAGGCCGGTAGCATCCTCTGGCGATACAAAGGTAACTTGCCTTTGTTCATTAGTTTCTATGCTCTTTTTAATAGCTCCAAGATCTGGATGTTTAATGCTGCTAACAAGCATCACTTTAGTGGCTTGATCAATGACTTCCACGCCAAAAACCTTACTATTATTAGTTTTATTTTTTTCTTCGGAAAGGGGTTCTATAGTAGCGGTATAACGCTGCAATCCCACTTTGGTTGAGGGTAATGAAGTGGTTACTGTTTTAGTATTGTTAATTTCTGAAAAGTTGATTATTTCAGAAAACAAAACACTTCCCGCCTGTGCAATGGTAAAACGAGAGTTAACTGCTTCTTTCCCATTATACACCAAAAGAGCTTCGACAGGAAACTCATTTTTTAAAAAAGAATATTTATTGGTATTTAATTGTTCTAATTTTAAATCGACATATTGCGTAGAATCTCCTAAAATTATTGGGTAAATGGGATGCGACATATTACGACTGGAAAATTCGTAATCATTCCCAAAAGTTTGGTTACCATCGGTAAGTAAAACGCTAGGGGAAATGGAATTTTTAAAAAGTCCTTCGGTAGCCTTAAGTGCCTTATCAATATTAGTTTGCTTTTCTGAAAAAGGCAACGAATCCATTTCAGCAAAATCTTTTCCGAAGGTAAAAAAACGAACCTCAAATTTATCGTTAAGCGCTTTGTCTGTTTTCAGGTTTTCCACCCATTGACTTGATATGTTTTCTTGCCCCAAAGCTTTAATTGATGCCGAATTATCTACTAAAACAGAAAGGTTCGGTTTTTCAATAGAAAAGCTCTCACTTTTAAATTTGGGATTAATTAACAATAGGAAAAGGGCAAAAAGGGTAAAAAAACGCAAGGAACCAAACAACCATCGATGCCTAATACTATATTTTGTTTTATAGGCATACATATACAAGGCTAATGCAAACGCTACGACCCCTGCAATAATGATATAAAGTACGGTTTGTGCTGTCAAATTACAAGTTTGTTAGGGCTATGTAAGCATACCCCCATCTACATTTAATACTTGTCCGGTTACATAGGCAGACAAGTCACTGGCTAGATATACACACGCATTGGCAATGTCTTCAGGAGTACCACCTCGTTTTAAAGGAATGGCATCGCGCCATCCTTGCACGGTAGCTTCATCTAATTTTCCGGTCATTTCGGTTTCTATAAAACCTGGGGCAATGGCATTGCAACGAATATTTCGAGAGCCTAATTCTAATGCTACCGATTTGGTAAACCCAAGGATTCCGGCTTTGGAAGCAGCGTAGTTGGTTTGCCCTGCATTTCCTTTAACGCCTACCACCGAACTCATATTAATGATGGAACCACTTCGCTGTTTAAGCATGGCGCGCTGTACAGCTTTAGTCATATTAAAAACAGATTTCAGGTTTACCTCAATTACTTTATCAAAATCTTCTTCAGAAATACGCATTAAAAGGTTATCTTTTGTAATACCTGCATTATTGATGAGAATATCGATAGATCCAAAATCCTCTAAAACCTGTTCTGCTAATTTTTGAGATTCATCGTAGTTAGAAGCATCACTTTTATAGGCTTTTGCTTTTATTCCTTCTTTAGAAACTTCACTAGCCAGAGCTTCCGCAGCCTCAGCCGAAGAATTATATGTAAAAGCTACATTGGCACCATGTTTGGCAAAAATTTCTACAATACCTTTTCCAATACCACGACTTCCACCCGTAATAATAGCTGTTTTTCCTTGCAATAATTTCATTGTGTTATTATTTTCTGTTGAGTTTCAAATATAGGAAAACGCTTCGGCTTTGTCATAAAAAAAGCCTTGCTATTTGCAAGGCTCTTCAATTTATAAAAATGTACTTATCCTAAAACTTCAGCTACTTTTTTTCCAATTTCGGCTGGGGAATCCACCACGTGAATTCCACAGGCTCGCATAATTTTTTTCTTAGCTTGAGCAGTATCATCGCTCCCTCCTACTATGGCTCCGGCGTGCCCCATGGTACGACCAGCGGGAGCTGTTTCGCCGGCAATAAAGCCTACAATAGGCTTTTTACTTCCGCTGTTTTTATACCAATTTGCGGCATCGGCCTCCAATTGACCACCAATCTCACCAATCATTACCACGGCTTCTGTTTCCGGGTCATTAATTAACATTTCTACAGCTTCTTTGGTTGTGGTACCAATAATTGGATCTCCTCCAATACCAATGGCGGTAGTAATCCCGAGACCTTGTTTCACCACTTGGTCTGCTGCTTCATAGGTAAGGGTTCCGGATTTTGAAACAATTCCCACTTTTCCTTTTTTGAAAACAAAACCAGGCATGATACCTACTTTGGCTTCTTCCGGAGTAATTACACCCGGACAGTTAGGACCAATGAGTCTACAGTCTCTATCTTTTACATAAGCCGAAGCTTTAATCATATCGGCTACAGGAATCCCTTCAGTAATAGTTATAATTACTTTAATGCCGGCTTCGGCAGCTTCCATAATAGCGTCTGCGGCAAAAGCGGGTGGCACAAAAATGATACTCGTATCTGCTCCTGCCTTAGCAACTGCCTCGGCAACAGTATTGAAAACGGGTCTATCAAGATGGGTTTGTCCTCCTTTTCCGGGAGTGACCCCTCCTACTACATTAGTTCCATATTCAATCATCTGACCTGCATGGAATGTTCCTTCACTGCCTGTAAAGCCTTGAACTATAATTTTTGAATTTTTATTGACTAAAACACTCATGGCGTTATTTGCTTTTTATATTTTAAAGTGCAAAGGTAGTTTTTTGACTATTTTAAAAAAAGGAATTACACCTTTACTTTATGGTAAGATTCGTTTGTATCGTCCTTATCTGTTACCGGCTGACTTACTTGATATCCTCGATACAATTTTTCATCCTTCACTTCCCAAATAGCAATAAAGTGGGCTATTCCCAATTCTTCATCGGGGTTTTCAAAGGTTTTTACATAATACTTATACCGAATGGTCACATGGGTATCATCCTGAAGCAAATGACTCACTTCCACTCGTAAACCGGTGTAGGTTTTTCTAATTTCATCAAAAAAGAGAACGATATCCTCATAATTTTTAATGGAAAGTCCGTCACTACTATTCCAAATGAGAACCAATTCCGGGTGGAAAAATTTTTTAAGAACAGATTTGTCTTTCAGGATATTCGAGAGGTAGAAATTACGAACAATCTCTTTGGCGGTCTTACTCATGTTAATTTATCAAGTTTTTCAATAATGTCCGGTATTAATCGAATAGAGGCAATTTCTTTGTATTTTTTTCGGAATTCATCAGCTGGTGTTCCAAAATACGATTTATTGGCTTCCAACGATTTGCTTACACCACTTTGTGCCGAAATAATAGCTTTTTCACCAATGGTAATACCGCTTGTAATTCCAACCTGTCCCCAGATTGTTACAAAATCTTCAATAAGTACACATCCGGCAATACCCACTTGGGAGGCAATTAAACAGCGTTTCCCTATGACTGAATCATGGCCAACATGTACTTGGTTGTCAATTTTGGTTCCTTCACCAATAATAGTAGAAGCACTAACCCCTTTGTCTATGGTACACAGTGCTCCAATATCTACATTATCCGCTATTACAACATTCCCTCCACTAATTAATTTGTCAAACTTTTCGGGACGGTTTTTATAGTAAAAAGCGTCTGCTCCCAAAACCGTTCCTGCGTGGATTGTTACATTATTACCAATTACCGTATGATCGTAAATAATGACATTAGGATGAATAAGACAATCATCCCCGATACTTACATGATTTCCTATAAATACATTGGGTTGAATGACGGTGTTTTTACCAATCTTGGCAGAGTCTGCAATAACGGCTCTTGCTTGTTCAAAAGGGCGGAAATACTCTGTTAATTTGTTGAAATCACGAAAAGGATCTTCTGAAATTAACAATGCTTTCCCCTTTGGGCAATCCACTTCTTTATTAATAAGGATAATGGTTGCTAATGACTGAAGTGCTTTATCGTAATATTTAGGGTGATCCACAAACACAATATCCCCGGGCTGTACCACGTGTATTTCATTCATTCCCAACACTGGAAAATCTGCATCCCCTTTGTAATCACAGTCAATGATACGAGCAATGTTTTCTAGGGTTTGTGGTTTTGAAAATTTCATCTGAAAATTTTGAATACCAAATATAAAAAAATCCCACCGCAAAAAAGATTGGGATGGGATTTATATTTTAACGCTGAAAAATTAGTCTTTCATTCGTTCTTGGTACTGCCCTTTTTCTGTGTCGATTCGTATTTTATCGCCTTCGTTAATAAACAAAGGAACATTGACTTGTGCTCCAGTTTCAACGGTAGCGGGTTTTGTAGCATTGGTTGCGGTATTTCCTCTTACACCCGGTTCGGTAGCCGTTACTTCAAGAATTACATGAGCAGGCATTTCAACTGAAAGTGGCATTTGGTCTTCCGCATTAATAATTACGGTAACGACTTCTCCTTCTTTCAATAAATCGGGTCTATCGAGTGCGCCTTCTTGCAATTGTATTTGAGAGTAATCTTCGGTATTCATAAAATGATAGGTGCTTCCTTCATTATATAAATACTGAAATTTATGTGTCTCCACACGAACGTCTTCAATTTTGTGCCCTGAGGAAAAGGTATTATCTATTACTTTTCCTGAGGTAACACTTTTCAACTTAGTTCTTACAAAAGCAGGACCTTTTCCCGGTTTTACGTGTAAAAATTCAATGATTTTGTAAATGTCATGATTGTATCGAATGCACAATCCTTTTCTAATATCTGATGTACTCGCCATTTTATGATTTATAAGTAATGAATGATTTAATTCTGAAAATACCCTTTCATGATTCCACGTTTTGAGTTTTTTATGAATTGGAGGATTTCATCTCGTTCGGGAGTTGCTTCCATTTCGGCTTCAATAATTTGAGAAGCTTGGGTATTGTTATAATTCTTTTGATAAAGTATTCTATAAATATTTTGAATCTCGCTTATTTTCCCGGGATCGAAACCTCTTCTGCGTAATCCAATAGAGTTAATTCCAACATAAGAAAGAGGCTCTCTTGCCGCTTTTACATAAGGGGGTACATCTTTTCTTACGAGAGATCCTCCGGTAACAAAAGCGTGGCTTCCAACCATACAAAATTGATGCACGGCGGTCATTCCGGCCAAAACTACATAATCTCCTACGGTAATATGCCCTGCCAAAGTACTGTTATTGGAAAAAATACAGTAATCACCCACAATACAATCGTGTGCGATATGGCAATAAGCCATAATTAAACAATTATTTCCAACTACGGTTTTTCCTCGGTCTACAGTACCTCTATTGATGGTAACATATTCTCTAATGGTTGTATTATCACCAATCTCTGCTGTGGTTTCTTCATCCTGAAATTTTAAATCCTGCGGAATGGCAGAAATTACAGCACCGGGAAAAATGTTGCAATTTTTACCAATTCTTGCTCCTTCCATAATGGTAACATTAGAGCCTATCCAGGTTCCTTCACCAATAACTACATTGTTATGAATGGTAGTGAAGGGTTCTATCACCACATTTTTGGCAATTTTTGCCCCGGGATGTACGTATGCTAAGGGTTGATTCATTCGATATTTTTTGTTTTAACAATTTGCGCCATAATTTCAGCCTCTGAAACAAGTTTTCCGTTAGCATATGCACGACCTATCATTTGACATAGCCCCCTTCGAATAGGAGCAACTAGATCTAATTTAAAAATTAATGTATCGCCGGGGACAACTTGCTGTTTATATCTGACATTGTCTATTTTAAGCAGGTAAGTGAGATAATTTTCCGGATCTGGAACAGTACTTAAAACTAAAATACCTCCTGTTTGAGCCATCGCTTCTATTTGTAAAACCCCAGGCATTACAGGAGCACCCGGAAAATGCCCCACAAAAAAAGGCTCATTCATGGTGACATTCTTTATTCCAATAACATGGTTTTCAGAAAGTTCTAAAATTTTATCAACCAATAAAAAAGGAGGTCGATGAGGCAACATTGCCATAATTTGGTTAATATCCTTTACGGGGGTTGCATTCAAATCTACTTTCGGGATATAATTACGCTTTTCATTTTTAATGATTTTTGAAAGCTTTTTTGCAAACTGTGTATTTACATAGTGTCCCGGCTTATTGGCTATCACTTTTCCCTTTATTCGGGTACCAACTAAAGCTAAATCTCCAATAACGTCTAGCAGTTTGTGTCTAGCGGCTTCATTGGGATGATGCAATGTTAGGTTATCTAATATTCCATTCGGTTTTACTGAGATTTTATCTTTTTTAAAGGCATGGCGAAGCTTTTCCATGGTTTGCTGGGAAAGCTCTTTATCCACATAAACAATTGCATTGTTTAAATCTCCACCTTTTATGAGGCCATGTTCCAAGAGCATTTCAATTTCGTGGAGAAAACTAAACGTTCTGGAATCCGCTATTTCATCTTTAAAATCAGAAATGTGTTTTAAAGAAGCATTTTGAGTTCCTAAAATCTTGGTTCCAAAATCGACCATTGTGGTTACCTGATACTCGTTGGCAGGAATAACAGTAATTTCACTTCCGGATTCTTCATCCAAAAAGGAGATAACTTCTTCCACTACAAACTCCTCTCTTTCGGCATCTTGTTCGGTAATCCCAGCCTTTTCAATTGCCTCTACAAAATATTTTGAAGAACCATCCATAATAGGAGGTTCGGAGGCGTTTAATTCAATAATGCAATTATCTACTTCCATTCCAACCAAAGCAGCCAAAACATGCTCTGAGGTTTGGATTTTAACTCCCAATTTTTCAAGGTTGGTACCTCGTTGAGTATTCACTACATAGTTCGCATCTGCTTCAATTACAGGATGTCCTTCAAGATCAACCCTAACAAAAGCGTACCCATAATTTTGTGCAGCAGGCTTAAACGTAATAGTTACTTCTTTTCCGGTATGCAACCCTACTCCGGTTAGCGAAATTTCTTTATTTATAGTACGTTGTTTTGCCATGAGGTTATTCTTTTTCTAATTTTTTCTCAAAAGAATGAATTCGCTCCACAATTTTGGGAAGGTTTTTAAAATGAACATAACTTTTATTATAATCGCCATAATTTAATGCCGGAGATCCTTGCAACACTTCATTATCTTTTACATTACGTCCAATGCCACTTTGTGCTTGAATACGAACATTGTTCCCAATAGTAATGTGTCCCACAATACCCACTTGTCCACCGATCATACAATTTTCACCAATTTTAGTGGACCCAGCAATGCCCGTTTGCGCTGCGATTACAGTATTTTTACCGATTTCTACATTATGTGCAATTTGAATTTGATTATCAAGTTTTACCCCTTTTCGAAGAATTGTTGAACCTAAGGTAGCTCTATCAATGGTTGTTCCTGCGCCAATATCTACATTGTCTTCAATAATAACATTCCCGGTTTGAGGCACTTTAATATACTCGCCTTTTTCATTGGGAGAAAAACCAAATCCGTCGGCACCTATAATGGCGCCACTATGAATTACAGAGTTATTACCAATGCTTGTTTCAGAATATATTTTTGCTCCGGCAAAAACAATAACATGATTACCTAACGTAACATTATCACCAATATATACATTAGGGTAAATTTTCACATTGTCTCCAATTTTCACATTATCACCAATGTACACAAAAGCCCCGATATAAATATTTTCACCGTAAGCGGCTGTTTCCGAAATATAAACAGGTTGTTCTACCCCTGTTTTATTCATTTTAACTTGGTTGTAATATTCTAAGAGTTTTGAGAAAGATTTATAGGCATCCTCCACTCGAATAAGGGTTGTTTTAATAGGATTTTCAACCACAAAATCATTACTTACAATCGTAATTGAAGCTTGTGTGGTATAGATAAATGGTTTGTATTTAGGGTTTGCCAAAAAAGTAAGGCTCCCTTGGGTTCCTTCTTCAATTTTTGCAAGTTTTGAAACCTCAACATCCCCATCTCCTTCTACGGTTCCTTCCAAAATGCCTGCTATTTGGTTGGCTGTAAAGTTCATTTTTATGAATATGAGTGCAAATATAAAAAAAGCCGTGTTAATCTATCTTAGGATAACACAGATAATGTTTTACTACTGTTTTTGAAAGTGCCTCAATATTAAGTTGGTCACTTGCTTTTGCTACGTCCTTCAGCTTCCCATTCTTTTTTAAAAGAAAAATATTTTCTTTGTCCATTCGGTAGGCTTGATTAGATATTTCGCCGGTAAACACAAAATAAGATGCTTCTTCTTCAGAAAGGTTGTGTTTATCCATGTATTCTATTTTTTTTTCCTTTAATTTTTCTTCGGAAAAAGGCTGATTGCTAATTTTAATTTTTAAAAGTTTTCTATACAATAGCATTTTAGAAATACTTGATAAAACAACATCTTGGTGATGTTCCCAAGCTTTTAATGCGGCTAAAATATCGGTATCATCCAGTCTTGCAAATATGGCAAGTGTTTCGGAAGAAAAATCTGTTTTACAAAATTTCTTATTCAGGAAATACGAAAGTGCTTCACTTGCAGGTAAATTTTCCCCTCTCATGGAGAGATACTTAGCTCTTTTCAAAACACCCAATACTAATTGCTCCGCTGCAAGTGATGTTTTATGCAAATATACCTGCCAGTACATAAATCGTCTTGCTACAATAAATTTTTCAACCGAGTAAATCCCCTTTTCTTCCACCACAAGTGAGTCGTTATGAACATCTAACATGGCTATAAGTCGCTGCGAACTTACATTCCCTTCAGTAACACCAGTATAAAAACTATCCCTTCGCAAATAATCTAATCGATCCATATCTAACTGACCTGAAACTAATTGATACATAAACTTTCGAGGGCATTCCTTTTTAAAAATTTTAATGGCTCCTTCCAATTTTCCATCAAATTCTTCATTGAGAAGATTCATAAAAAGGAAGGAAAGTTCTTCATGACTAATGCCTTCAACAATACTATTTTCTAACGCATGAGAAAAAGGGCCATGGCCAATATCATGTAATAAAATGGCTATATATAGATCTTGCGCTTCTATTTCTGAAATTTCAACCCCCTTTGATCGCAGCACTTGAATCGCCCGCTGCATTAAAAACATGGCTCCTAAAGCGTGATGAAATCTTGTATGATGGGCTCCCGGATAAACAAGGTAAGACATCCCCATTTGTGAAATTCTTCGCAATCGCTGAAAATAAGGATGCTCTATAAGATTGTAAACCAATTCACTAGGAATTGTGATAAAACCGTAAATAGGGTCGTTAACAATTTTAAGTTTGTTGTTTCTTATCAAATTTTAACTTTAAATTAATAGTACTACCTTCGTTTTAAAATACTACAATACCATTTTTGTTGTTATATAGATGAACAAGCGGAATCTGTAACAAACAAAACTTCACAAATATACATATATGAGCGAGATAAAAGTACTCTGGGTAGATGACGAAATAGACTTATTAAAACCACATATTTTATTTCTTGAAAATAGAAATTATAAAGTTACTACAGCCCAAAGTGGTTCTGAAGCTTTAGAAGAAATTCATAAAGAAAATTTTGATATCATTTTCCTTGACGAAAATATGCCCGGACTTACTGGGCTTGAAACACTTGCCGAAATTAAAGAGATTAAAGACTCTATTCCTGTTATTATGATTACCAAAAGTGAAGAGGAGCACATTATGGAAGAAGCCATTGGTTCAAAAATTGCAGATTATCTTATCAAACCTGTCAATCCTAATCAAATTCTTCATAGTCTGAAGAAAAATTTGGATCATTCTAGGCTTGTTTCACAAAAGACTACTTCCAGCTACCAGCAAGAATTCAGAAAAATTTCAATGGACATGTCTATGGTAAATTCTCCAAAAGAATGGGCAGATTTGTATCAAAAGTTGGTCTATTGGGAATTGGAGCTGGAGGAAATTGAAGACACCAGCATGATTGAAATTTTGGAAAGTCAAAAAACCGAAGCAAACATTCAATTTTGCAAATTTATTGAGAAAAATTACACTAGTTGGTTTAATGGTAATGACGAAGCCCCTATTATGTCTCACACACTCTTCAGAGAAAAAGTGATTCCACAGATTAAAAACACTCCCACTCTATTAGTGGTTATTGATAATCTTCGGTATGACCAATGGAAAGCATTTGAACCTATGCTATCAAGCTTTTATAAAAAGACTAATGAAGAGATTTTTTATAGTATTTTACCCACTGCTACACAATATGCACGTAATGCAATTTTTTCGGGATTAATGCCCAGCGAAATGGAAAAGCTATTTCCCAACTATTGGTTGAATGATACCGATGAAGGTGGTAAAAATCTATACGAAGAAGAATTTTTGGCAGCGCAATTAAAGCGACTTGGACTTAATATAAAATGGAGTTACAACAAAATTTCAAGTTTAAAACAAGGTAAAAAGCTATCTGAAAATTTCAAATCACTTAAAAATGATGATCTTACAGTAGTGGTTTATAACTTTGTAGATATGCTTTCTCATGCTAAAACTGAAATGGAAGTAATAAAGGAGTTAGCATCCAATGATAAATCATATCGGTCTCTTACGAAAAGTTGGTTTCGAAATTCTCCATTAATGGAGCTTATTCAGCAAGCAGCACAGGCTGGTTTTAAACTCATTATTACTACAGACCACGGAACTATCAATGTAAAAAACCCTTCAAAGGTTATAGGTGACAAAAACACCAGCTTGAATTTACGTTATAAAACCGGAAGGAGTCTTTCCTATGAAGATAAAGAAGTATTAGCTATCAAAGATCCTAGGTCTGTGTACCTACCCTCTATAAATATGAGTAGTTCTTTTATTTTTGCTAAAGGAGATCTATTCTTTGCTTATCCAAACAACTACAACCACTATGTAAGTTATTATAGAAATACATATCAACATGGAGGGGTTTCCTTGGAAGAAATGTTAATTCCTTTTTCTACATTGATTCCAAAATAATTTTTTTGTAAGAATTTACACCTAATATCAATTTTTATCGATTTTTATGACCGCTAATCGAAAAAAAATATATATTTGTCTAGCCCTTGAATCATGAAACATACGTATACACTTGCAGATTTAGCTGATGTTGCTTCAATGTTACTTGCTCAAGTGGACACAAAAACGCTATTATTTTATGGTGAAATGGGGGTTGGTAAAACAACTTTAGTGAAAGCATTAGCAGATAAGCTTGGGATAAAAGAGACTATCAGTAGCCCCACCTTTTCTATAGTGAATGAATATGTAACTCATGAAGGAAAATTGTATCATTTTGATTTTTATAGGATAAAAGACGACATTGAAGTTTTAGATATTGGGATTGAGGATTACTTCAAGACAGACTACTGGAAACTAATTGAATGGCCTGAAAAAATAAGCAGTGATTTATTACCTGAAGAAATTACTAAAATAAAATTAACCAAAAACACAAACGGAAGCAGAACCATAGAAATAGTGCCCGTGAAATAAACAACGACAAAACTATATAGGTATGTTTAGTAAATTAATTCTTTTAAAACATTAAAAAGAATCATGATTTTTGAGTAAAGCCAAACTTTACAAATTACCACTAAACTATTTGAAATACTTGTTTTTTTTCGTGATAGGTTTGTAATATAAACCTCACAAGAAAACCTAGTATTATGAAACTTAAATATCTATTAATCCTTGCAGTATTTGGTGCCGCTTTATTTGTTTCTTGCACGCCGGAAAACGTAAATGATGGACAAACCGACCAACAAGTCGATAAAAACCTCAAACCACTCCAAAACGGCTAGTAAATCACTTGCTTTTGGTGGAATAATTGTTTTATTAATTGCTATTTCACCATTTTTATTTTATTCATATAAAAGTTTCCCAACTTCTCAAGTTTGGGAAACTTCTCTATTCACTTTACACACCTCATTCCCTGATTGGTACTCATTTGCTTGGTATTTTACAGGTAAATTAATTCCACTTTATCTTTTGTTATTATGGTTTTTTACTTGCCGGGATTGGTGGCACTGGATTATATTAGTTCCTATTGCAATGTATTCTTTTCAACTCTGGGGAGTTATTAATGAAAGTAACAACCTAGATGAACTAGAGCTATACTACATAGTTCCCTTAATGCTAATTTTAGTTCCTGCAGTATACCTTATAAGAGCTAAACTTTTTGCAAAAGTAAGAGGAAATGACTTAAAATCTTTTGAAGAAGAGCTTGGTCAAAACAGATCTGTTTGGCAACAAATCAAAGATTTATTCCAATAATCCTTTTTTTACTCTTAAATTTTATTAGTAACTTGGTGTAAGCAATTTCAACTTCTTATGGCAAGCCCTTCTTCCCCTTTTACCAAAGCCCAATTGATTCCTCAAGAAGAAACTCTGGAAATTAGCAGAAATAAAGCAAATCTATATATTGGGATACCCAAGGAAACCCATTTTCAGGAAAAACGCATTTGCTTAACCCCGGATGCCGTAGCTGCCTTGGTGGGGCAAGGAAATAAGGTGTTGATTGAAAAAGGGGCCGGTGAAGAAGCAGGATTTCAGGATATCGATTATACTGAAGCCGGAGCTGAACTTACCCATGATACCCAAAAAATATTTGGCTGCCCTATTATCTTGAAAGTAGAACCCCCTACTCCAGAAGAAATTTCATGGATTCAACCCAAAACTCTACTCATTTCTGCTCTTCAGCTTAAAACCCAAAAGAAAGAATATTTCGATCAACTCTCCAAAAAGAAAATCACTGCTTTGGCATTCGAATTTATTAAAGATGAAGATGGTTCCTATCCGGCAGTTAAAGCATTAAGTGAATTAGCAGGTACGGCTTCTGTCCTTATTGCGGCGGAATTGATGGCCTATGGCAAAAATAGCAATGGTTTACTATTTGGAAATTTAAGTGGTGTTCCCCCGCTCGAAGTAGTGGTAATTGGTGCAGGTACCGTGGGACAATTCGCAGTAAGATCTGCATTAGGATTAGGTGCCAATGTAAAGGTCTTTGATAGTTCTATCCCTCGACTTCGAAATTTACAACTAGTAGCTGGACAGCCTATTTTTACTTGCACATTACAGCCAAAATATTTACTAAAGGCATTGCGAAGATGCGATGTTGCCATAGGAGCACTTCGTGGCAGCAATCGGTCTCCGGTAGTAGTGACAGAAACCATGGTAGAAAATATGAAAAAAGGGGCCATTATTATGGATGTAAGTATTGATATGGGAGGTTGTTTTGAAACTTCCGAAATGACCTCACATGATAAGCCAACCTTTGTAAAGCATGGGGTTATTCATTATGGAGTCCCTAATATTCCATCTAAATATCCCAAAACAGCTTCTATCGCTATTAGTAATATTTTTACACCTTATTTACTAGAGATTGCAGAATGTGGCGGCATTGAAAATGCTTTACGATTTAATCAGGGATTAAGAAATGGTTTGTATTTTTACCGTGGAATATTAACCAATCAAGCCGTTGGGAATTGGTTTAATCTCCCTCATAGCGACAGCAATCTTCTAATTTTTTAATCTTGAGTCTTTTTAAACGATTTCTATATTATTTTGGCGGATTTACAATAGGAATACTCATTTTGTTCTTTTTTTTAGGCGGAAAAAAAGCTTCATGTGATTATGGCCCGGAAGCTCGTACCTTAAAAAGTATTCGATCTAAAAAAAGAGTTGTCCAGCCTGAAGTATTACAAAAACTCCTAGAAATTCAACTGGATACTGCTGCTATATCACAAATATTAACTGATGGGACGGTGCTTTTTTCAGAAAGCAATACACAATTAGATTCTTGTAAAATCTATAAAATTCAGGGAGAAATTTCCCAAAATAGCTTGAAAATTACCGTTGAAAATTGTAATAATAAAGCTTTATTTACTGATTTACAGATTCAGGAGTAATTTTGGAGAGATTTTCAATATAATAGGAAGGATAAATGCCTGTTTGCTTGTAAAAGACTCTTGAAAAAGAAGTCCCACTATTATACCCACATTCTTTTGCGATGGCATCAATAGTATATTTTTTAAATTCAGGGTTAAAACGGATGGCCTCCACAGCATAATTTATACGCAATTCATTAAGGTATTGTGAAAAATTCTTTTGAGTGGTTGAATTTATAACGCGAGATAGATAATTTGCATTTGTTTCAAATATTTTTGCTAAGCTTTGAAGTGTAATATCGTTTTTGAGATACGTCTTCTTTAGTTCAAACGCTAATAGTTTATCTTGAATGTCTTTTACTATTTCAATTGAAATTCCCTCTAATGCATTTCTTTCCAATGCGTTTGGGTTATTATCTAGATCATGTATGTCCAGTAAAGACTGAAACCTTTTTTTATACAATCGTTGTCTTCTGTAAAAATAGGCAGCAAATAGAGAAGCAACTCCCAAGGTTGTTAAAGTAATATATAAAAGAGTATGGGATTGTTGGTTAGAATTTTTTAAAGCAAAAATCTCATTTTCTTTTTCATTTAAAAGCTCAGGAGTTTCAAATTTATTAATCATCTCTGGCTCAACATATTGATAATTTATCTTAATAGTACTATCAATAGAAAAGATGATTTTGTTGTAATATAATTTTTTGTTTATATCGTCTGTATAATTAATTAGAGTTTCGTATAAAAATCTTTTGTCAAAATAATCAAATAATTTACAATGAATATTATATATAGAATCGGCCTTTTTTAAATCAGAAATTCCATCATTAATCATATTTAGCTTAATTTTAGAAAGACCTCCAAACAAGAGAGTTCTTTTTAAATCATAAGGAGACAACCTATTATTTTTTGAAATTATTGAATCCCTATATTCAAGAGATTTTCTATAGTTTCTAGAAAAAAATTCAACTTCCATTGCCAAATCCAAAATTTTATCATGATGTATCTCTTTATTAAAATCATTATAATTGTTAAGATCATTATAATATTTTTTAATTATTATTTTTGAAGAATCAAATTGATTGTTTTTTAATAAAGCATAGATATATGAAAAATTTGTATTTAATTTCTGTTCTATATATATATTATCATTATTGTAACGATATTCCTTTCTAGTTTCTTTCTCTGTTTTTTTTATATAATCAGGATCTTCCAATAATTTATTCAATTGGTGTTGCCATTTTAATGCCTCTAGCTTATTACCCCAAGTTGCTCTATATAATACTAAAATACTCAAAGTATATACTTTTTGGCTGATATTATTTTTTCTTGATGAATATTGGTATGCTAATTTATAATAATCAAATTCTTTCTTTAAATTTTGTAGGCTCCCATAACCTTTAGCTTTTAAAATATATCCCATGCCTGGATAAGTAATATGATCCCACTCCTTAGTATATTCAATCAAA
This sequence comes from Flavobacteriaceae bacterium, assembly GCA_041392125.1. Lineage (GTDB taxonomy): Bacteria > Bacteroidota > Bacteroidia > Flavobacteriales > Flavobacteriaceae > Halomarinibacterium. Next base: position 40,821 of record JAWKMR010000009.1, read on the forward strand.
CTATCGGCATATTTAATATTGGTTAACGGAGAGAATGCCCGTGCCAAGCGGTCATAGCCACGCGCTATTTTTACAGTATCTCCTTCCTTTCGGGCACGGTTTAAATAGGTACGTGCAATTTTTTCTTGAGAAAGAGAATCGTATTCAAATTCATTAAATAAATTTAAAAGTGCCTCATACTCCAACTCATCCAAATAACTTTGAGATGGGGATTGCGAAAATCCCGTTAAGAAAAAGAAACAAAAAAAGAAGGCATAAATGTAACGCATACCACTCCCCCGTTTAAATGTGATACTGCAAATTACTAATTGTAATTTATATTTTATATCAAAAAAAGGGACATTACTTACAATACACTGATAAATAGCGGTATAGAATGGAAACGATGCTTACAATTCAAGAATTGTCACTTACAGATTCATTAATTGCGATTAGGAACGATTGTTTGTAATGAAATAATTTTGGATTTTTACCAAACAAATAAAAAACCAGCCTCGAACTAATCGTCTAAGATAACTGGGGAGTTATAAAAACGGGGCTGGTTTCATTTTTCCTAAAGCCCTCTCCTACTTCGCTCCTTTTTAAGTAATTCTAATTCTCGGCTGGTCTGCCCTGCAACCGAAGTGTTTTCTTCGGCTCTTCTTATTAAATATGGCATAACATCCTTTACCGGACCAAATGGTATATATTTTGCAACATTATACCCCGCTTCAGCAAGATTATAACTTATATGATCACTCATCCCATACAATTGCCCAAACCAGACTTTAGGGTCGTTGTTTGCAATACCCAAAGTTTCCATCATCTCCATAGCCAAGTAGCTGCTTTCTTCATTATGAGAACCGAGAAAAAGCGAAATATCTTCTAAATTTTCCAAAATATACTGCACCACATTATTAAAATGAATATCGGTAGCTTGTTTATTAGCACAAATAGGAGTAGGATAACTTTTCTCCTCTGCCCTATCATGCTCTTTTTCCATATAGGCTCCCCGCACCACTTTAAACCCTAACTTATATCCTTTTGCTTTTGCTCTTTGGTGAATTTCCTTTAAATAATCCAATCGATCCCATCGGTAACATTGTAAGGTGTTGAAGACTACTGCTTTTTCTTTGTTGTAACGCTCCATCATTACCTCGCACAAATCATCTGCAGCATCTTGCATCCAAGTTTCTTCCCCGTCTATTAACAATTTAATGTTCCTGGAGTGGGCTTCGAAACAAATAGCTTCGTATCGTTTAATAATTCGGTCCCACTCTGCAGATTCTTCACTTGAAAGAGATTTGTCTTCAGTTAGTTTTTGCCAAATCTTAAACCTACCCAAACCTGTGGGTTTAAATACCGAAAATGGCATCGCTGGTTTTTTTTCTGCAAAACGTGTGAGTTCCAAAACCTTTTCGGTAGTAGCATCAAATTGATTTTCTTCTTCTTTTCCTTCCACAGAATAGTCTAAAACCGAATACACCCCTGCCTCCATTAAATTATCTACTACCGGCAAACAATCTTTTTCATTAACTCCTCCACAAAAATGATCAAAAACCGTAGATCGAATAAGACCCTCTACCGGCAAATGAACATTAAGTGCAAACTTAGTTACAGCAGTACCAATCTTCACTAATGGTTCATTGGCGATCATTTTAAAAAGAAAATAAGCACGTTCTAACTGTGCATCACTTTTAAGTTTAAATGCGATTTCGGTATTATCAAACAAACGTTTTGTGGTCATAATAGAATTTAAAACACAAATATAGTTAGATTTGAAATCACAAAAAGACAATTTGTTTTACTATGAAAAAGATAGCTTCAAAAACCAGTACTATTGTTTGCAATGAAGGTAGCTGGGAATTTCTATCAAATATTATTGAAAATTCAAATTTTTCGAAACTGTTTATCATTGTAGATCCTCACACAGAAAAGCATTGTCTTCCTTATTTCTTAAAAAAAACTACACTAAAAGACGCTAAAATTATTAGCATTCCAGCGGGTGAGCAATACAAAACTATTGAAACCTGTCTTTATGTATGGAACCAGTTATCGCAATTTGGTGCTGATAGGCAAAGTTTAGTCATTAACCTTGGCGGTGGTGTTGTAACCGATTTAGGTGGGTTTGTGGCAGGGACCTTTCAAAGAGGAATTTCATTTATCAATATTCCCACTTCGTTATTGGCCATGGTAGATGCTTCGGTGGGTGGAAAAAATGGTGTTGATCTGGGCATTTTGAAAAACCAGATTGGAATTATTAAAGAACCTTTAGCTGTTATTATTGATACCGATTTTCTAAAAACCCTTCCTATAAATCACGTAACCTCCGGAATAGCTGAAATTATAAAACACGGATTGATTTCATCAGAATTGTATTTAAACGAAGCATGGGCGTTTACTATTGAAAACTCCATTTTATGCGAAAAACTTGTGTGGGAATCCGTCCAAATTAAACATCAAATTGTAACCGAAGATCCTACCGAAAAAGGACTTCGAAAAACGTTAAATTATGGACATACTTTAGGCCATGCAATTGAATCCTTCTGTTTGGAAAACTCAAAAAAAACTACACTTTTACACGGGGAAGCCATTGCCATCGGGTTGTTATTAGAAACCTATATATCGTCTGAGCTTTTAGGTTTCCCAAAAGAAAAATTATTTGAAATTTCAGAAAAAATAACGGCCCTATTTCCTAAAATACATTTCAATTCAGAAGACATTAAAGAGATTATTAAATTGTTAATTTTCGACAAGAAAAATACCCATGGAATTATTCAATTTGTACTTTTGGAAGATATTGGAACACCCAAAATAAATTGTATTGTTTCTAATGAAATCATTGAAAAAGCATTCAAATTTTATGAAAAATGTATTGCTAAATAAAAACTTGTTTTATATTTGAAACCATTCCAACCACCCCAAAACGATGAAGCGAATTATTGTTGACTATAAAAAATTAACTCCCGAAATCCTATCTCTTTTGGTAGAGAAATACCCCGATGGATATGATGATAACCACATTATTAGCTTTAAAAATGCCAAAAATGAATGGGTAGATTGTGTAGAGGTAAAAACTGATGATACTGTCTATCTTGTAAAAGTTAGTGCCCGTTTAGAAGTTTCTATGGCAAATTTTGATGAGGATGACTATAATGAAGATGAGTTTACCGAACCCATTAGCGAACTACCGGAAAAGGACTCCATCGACCCTGATTTAGACTTAGATGAAGATGCTGAAACTTCTGGCGAAGATGAGGGAAATGAAAAAAAGCACAAGAATAATACCTCTGAAGAAGAGGATGGTGAGGATGAAGAGGATGATTTCAATTATGAAGAAGAAGATGGTGATGAAGAAGATGAGGACGAAGAAGATTAAAGATATCGTTCTTTCAGAATTGTGATATGATGTATTTCGTGCCCTATAATAATTCTTCCTATAGCTCGTGCAGATACCTGTGAACCATTTGCCTTTCCAAAACGTAATAATGATTCCTCAGAAAAGCTTTCAAATAATGAAATCGTAGAATTTCTAACTTGGATATATTCTGAAAGCAAACTTGCAATTGTTCTATCATTAGCGTGGCTGTTAAGCACAAATTCATCTTGATCAAACCCTCTAATTTCAGGTAATTCAGATCGCACAATAAGCAACGCTCTATACCCAAAGACTCTTTCTGCATCTATAAGATGTAACAATATTTCCTTAGGCGTCCATTTTCCTTCAACATACCTAAACTCCCATTTATTTTTGGGAAATTCATTTAGAAAACGAGAGGTATTTTGCAACCCGATTTTTAACCCCTCAATCAAAGGTATTCCATCGGATTTTATTATGTATCCTTCATAAAAAGGAGCATATTCATCTGGAGAAATTTCAGAAATCATAATTATATATTCATAAAAATAGTATGCATCAATCGCTTTTTATCATTTATGCTTTCTTCCAAAGAAATCATGGTTTCGGTTCTAGTAACGCCTTCTATATCATCAATACTGTAAATTATCTCTTTCGCATGGCTTGTATCCCTGGCACGTATTTTACAAAAGATATTGAATTTTCCAGTAGTAACGTGGGCTACCGTTACATAGGGTATATCATAAATACGCTCTAAAACAAATTGAGTTTGTGAAGTTTTATGTAGAAAAACACCAACATATGCAATAAAAGAATATCCTAATTTTTCATAATCGAGCGTTAGAGAAGAACCTATAATAATTCCGGATTCTTCCATTTTTTTAACCCGCACATGAACCGTTCCGGCTGAAATATCAAGGCTTTTAGCTATGTCTGTGAAAGGGGTACGTGTATTCTCAATAAGTTGATCCAGAATTTTGTGATCCGTTTCGTCCAATTTAAATTTTGCCATGGCTAATTATATTAGATTACAAAAATACATAGAAACATTTCGAAAAATTCAGTATTTTTTATAAAAAAATCGGTTTTTGTAGAATTTTATATGAAATAGTTGCAATTTCCTCATTAACGAAAACGTTTTCGTGAGAATTTATCAATATTTCATTTTCTTCTAAATTGATTTCTTTATGTCCCTTTTTTGAGGTATTAGACACAATTTCATCTATTACAGGAATAAAGCTTATTTGCGCATCAATCAATTTTTCTTGAAACTGAATTACAATATCTACTTTTTTCTGAGCTAAGAGCGCATTCCGTAAAATAACATCGCTAAAATTCTTTTCATTTTCAGGGATTGAAAAGTAATCTTGATAAGAAACATCGTTTTCATCTTCAACTTCAATCAAATTAAATAATGTTAAAAGCGAATAAAAAATATATTTACGTGTAATTTCTCGTTCATAGTCTAACGGATAGTGCCCCGCCTCAAACAAAATAGTAGGAACTCCTAAAGATTGAAATGTATCACCCACACAATTACTATTAAAAGCATCATCGTATCGGCCAACTTGCCCCGGTATCAATTTTTGCATAACCTGATTCATTCTTGCAATGGCAAGCATGGCATTTTTTCTGGCATTTGTTACCGAAAGATTTACATCTGCAGCCGGTGAGAGAAATGAAAGTGTCGCAGGTTTGCCATTGGGAAGGCTGTATATGGTTCGTTGATCGTGAAGATTGAGACACATATCGGGCTTAAAGTTGTTAAAAATCTTTCGCAAAACCCTACTCTCCTTTTGTGTTAAATTAGCCGCGTCTCTGTTTAAATCTACCCCATTGGCATTTTCCCGGCTGTAAACACTGGCACCATCGGGATTTAGTATGGGAATAACGCAAAAAGTAAAACTATTTTTAAAAAAATCTACAGCAGTTTTAAATTGAGAATCTTGTGTCAGAAATTTTAAAAAATCGAAGATAGCTTTAGTTGTAGTCGATTCATTTCCGTGCATCTGGGACCAGGCTACTATTTTTTTTGGACCATTGCCAATTTGTATCAGTTTTATTTCCTGTCCTTTTTCAGAATACCCAACTACCTCAACTAATCCTAATTTTTCATATTCTGAAAGCATCGGCTTTATGTGGCTTAGACAAATATATCGTCCCTTTAATCGGGTTTCAAAATGATCTGAGAAACAGGTTTCAATTTCTGAAAATGGAATCATGTTTACAAAGGTAAATAAAGCATTGTTTACTTTTGTAAACACGTTAAACCAAACAATTTGCGTACATCTGTAAACAAAATAGTCTTTTTGAAATATTGCTAATTAACAAAATTAAAATTTTTAAATCAAATTATTTGTTTTCAGTTAATTATATATCTTTTTGTAAAGCAATAGTTTATATTTTATGAAAGAAAAAACAAAGGATTTAGTTTTAATGAGTCACATTATTTACATTTGTAACACCGAAAGTGATAAATTGTAAAATTACAATGATAAACAGTCAAGATTTTGCGAAAAGACTTCAAAAGATTCTGGATTTTTACAGTTTATCTGCCACTGCTTTTTCAGATAAATTAGATTTTAATCGTTCTACTATTTCCCATTTATTATCTGGCAGAAATAAACCTAGTTTAGAATTTATTTTAAAGGTGTTACACGAATTTCCTGAAGTAGAATTATACTGGCTTGTTAATGGAAAAGGCTCCTTCCCTGCTAGCGTACCAAACGAGGAAAAATTTATTTTACCTTCAGCTGAAGAAAATTCAAAAACTCAAAAAGAATCCCCCCTGTTTAACCCTCCAATCGCAGAACACAAAATAAGTTCCAACAAAAGCGATATTGAACGCATCATAATTTTTTACAAAGACGGAAGTTTTCAGTCATACGAATAGCTAATTTTCGCTTTATTTTTCAGAACTTGCACTCCATGAAAATAACGATATATTTATTATTTTTATTAGTAATGACCGGTATTTCTTGCACTTCCAAAGAAAAGAATTGTGCCGATTTCAAAACAGGAACTTTCACTTTTGAAACATTAGTGGGTACCGAAATGGAAACCACTACTTTTGTACGAAACGATACTATTGAAATTGACTATTTCCGCGGAAAAGCGGACACTTCAAGTATTCGTTGGATTAATGATTGTGAATACATTGTAAAAAAACTACATCCAAAAAATATGGCGGAGCAAAAAGCAGTTCATATGCGAATTATGCATACTGCCGGTAACCAGTATACATTCGATTACAATATAGTGGGGCAAACCCAAAAGAAAAGAGGTACCGCTACAAAGGTTAACTAGCAACTTCCTTTTTGGAAACAAAAGTGTCGTAATAAAGCGTTTTCTTCTTAAAAACTTTTTCTTCTTCACAAAAATATCCACAAGAATCAATAGGATTCATGTACACATGTAATGTTGTCGCTCTTTCTGCACTATCATTTACCAGAGAATGAAAACCCATGGTATCATCCATATAGGTCAATTTACCAGGTTCTAGCGTAGTACATAATCTCTCTATTAATTGCTCATTTGCATACTCATAGCGTTTTTCACTTATACTGCCTTTTACTTGATACACCCAGCATTTTTGCCCATCATGATCATGAATGGGAGTTGCATCTCCTGCATTCCAACATAAAAGTACAAGTTCAAAACGGGAATTTCTTGCAATACAATTACGTGTATACCCTTCTTTTTTCCAATTTTCATAAGGTGAAAATTCCTCCGGAGGTAAAGACATAGATTTCATAATGGCAGGATACCCTTTAATAGGAGTTTCTTCCAGTAGAGAAAGTAAAGAATTAAGGGTATATATAAAATCCATAAGTTAATTGTAATACTTTTTTTCTTTTAAAGAATTAAAGTTAGTTTTACAAAAATTGAAAAAGTTTACGTAAAAATAAATACACGAGGCTTTTTTATTTTTGGTTGCTTCAAATTGTACCCCATTATGCAAAAAACGCTTACACTTTTCCAAGAAATTGCAATGATGCTCTTGGCTGAAGAACAAAACAGCCCGGTTGCTCCATTTATTGCTTCGGAAGATTTGTTCGAAACATTGGATATTTCATTACAAGAAAATCCGCTTTTGGAGGAAGATTTTGTGCGTTCGTTGAAAGATTTAATTGCTAAAACCCCAAAAACAGCAACCCATGCCTTTTTCAATCAGTTATTTGGTGGAAGAAACGACAAAGCGGTTTTGGGAGACCTACTTTCCGTATTACTTAACAATAGTATGTACACCTACAAAGCAGCCGGGGTACAAATAGGTGTGGAAAAGGCAATTATAGAAAAAGTAAATGCACTATTGGGTTGGGATACAACCAGTGGGGGAACAATTGCCGCAGGTGGTTCTATGACTAATTTTATGGCGATGCTCATGGCTCGGGATTTCAAAAATACAGCCATTCGTAAAAAAGGAATTACTCAAAAAATGACGGTTTACACTTCCACAGAATCGCATTATAGTATCCCAAAAAATGCTTCTTTTTCAGGAATAGGTAGAGAGCAGGTACGCTATATTCCGGTAGATGAAAAAGGAGCTATGATTGCTTCAAAACTCATGGAAACTATTAAAGAAGATATTCATAATGGCTATACACCTACCATGGTAAATGCCACTGCCGGAACTACAGTACTTGGCGCCTTTGATGCTATTCCCCCTTTGGTAGAGATTTGTAAACAATTTGATATTTGGCTCCACGTAGATGGGGCCTATTGCGGTTCGGTGCTTTTCAGTAAAAAATACAAGCATTTAATTGATGGAATTGAAAAAGTGGATTCTTTCAGCTTTAATGCCCATAAAATGATTGGCACTCCCCTTACCTGTTCCTTACTGCATGTAAATGACAAAAAATACTTGTATCAATCGTTTGCCAATGAAGCGGAGTATTTGTACCAAACCGATGAAGATGATTTTAACCCAGGTAAAACTTCCTTGCAATGTGGACGAAGAAACGACGCTTTAAAATTTTGGACGCTCTGGAAAAGTGTAGGCACTATTGGATTGGAAGCTATTGTAGATAAGCAATTTGAATTGGCTGAAATTGCTCGAAATTATGTAGAAAGTCACGCAGATTATACCCTTTATAGTTTTAAAGATTCTATCTCAGTTTGTTTCAATTATAAAGGAATTTCCGCTCGAGATCTGTGTCGAGAATTATACGAACAATCACAACTTTTGGTAGGCTATGGAACATTTAATGGAGAAGAATTTATCCGTTTGGTGACTATTAATTCTCAAAATGAAAGGGAAGATATTCTTAATTTTTTCAAAGTTATTGAGGATTTTGTGGCTCTAAATCAATCCCTTTTTACCCTAACTGCTAAAACAAACTAGTTTGCCCTTCTTCATCCATTTGCGGAGGCACATCCTCTTTTGTAGCATGTTCATTTTGAGAATTTTCAACAGCATCCTCCATATCTTCCTCGCTAAGATCCTCTTCATCTATAACCTCCATTTCTTCTGTAGGTACGGGCTCAGGTGGTGAATAAGGTAATGATTCCATGGGATTTATTTCCAACACCTTTTCTTTGGTAAGTTGATTGCCCATAGCGGTTATTCCCTTTACCGAAATAAACTCTTCTAAATTTACTTCCAGATTGTCTTTTCGGTCTTTACCACGGTCTTTTACAAAAACTACCTCCGCCATGGGTCGGTAATCGGTAAATATTTTTTCGAGATAGGATTTGGGGTGATCCGTAATAATCAATTCTTCCTTATCCGGGGAATCTATTAAAAATCGTTTCACATAAAATAGTTCTTTTTCGCCTTCCCAATAAATTACCGAAAGCGGTTTTTTGGGTTCCCACTTTTCCAACACAATCATATCGTCATCAAAATGCATGGTAAGTTCAGGTATGGCTGTCTTTACAATTCCATTTTGTTTTACAATTAAAATTCGGTCTTCGTTGGTAAATTCCCCCAAAAGCTCCCCTCTTCCATCTACATTGAGTCGCTGTACAGTATCGTCAAACCAAATTTTTCGAGGTTTTAAGGTGGAAAGTCCTTTTTCTTTCAGTTCAATGCGTTTTACCGCATATTTGGTTACAATGTTTCCTTTAGAATCGCGTCCTTTTACCAGAATATCGGCAAAATCAAGATCCCATTTCAGCTTTTTGATACTACCCGATTGGCGTAATAATACCGTAACCACCTCGGCTTCACCATTAGGATTGGCAGTGAAATACAATACTTTTGAGCCTGCACTGCCCGATGTAAGATCGTATTCTCTATCTCTGGTAATCCCGGTTACCGCAAAACGTTTCACATAGGTAGCGCCACGGGTACCGTCTTTGTAAATTAAATTGTAAATGGTGCGTTTATCCTTCTTTTTAAAGACCGCCACGTGAATAATCCCTTTACCCACAAAAGTTTTATCACTTACTTTGGCCACCATCATTTTACCATCTTCAGTAAACACGATAATATCATCAATATCGCTGCAATCGGTAACATATTCATCACGTTTTAGACCCATTCCCACAAAACCTTCTTCCCTGTTTACATACAGTTTTGTGTTTCGAATCACTACTTTGGTAGCTTCAATATCATCAAAGATTCTAATTTCACTTTTGCGTTCCCTTCCTTCTCCGTAGTCTTTTTTCAGTCTTTTGAAATAATCAATCGCATACGCAATCAGGTTATCCAAATGGTGTTTTATTTGAGCAATATTGTCTTCCAGCGAATCAATTTTTTGCTGTGCCTTATCTATATCGAATTTTGAAATACGTTTGATTCGAATTTCCGTTAAGCGAACAATATCTTCTTCGGTTACCGGACGTTTTAAATGCTGAATATGAGGCTGTAAACCTTTATCAATAGCTGAAATAACGCCCTCCCAAGTTTCTTCTTCTTCAATGTCGCGATAAATTCGGTTTTCAATAAAAATTCGTTCCAACGAAGCAAAGTGCCACTGCTCTTCCAACTCATCCAATTGAAACTCCAGTTCGCGTTTCAGCAATTGCACCGTCCTGTCGGTAGAGCGTTGCAACATTTCAGAAACCCCAATAAACAAGGGCTTGTTGTCTTCAATAACACATCCTAAAGGAGAAATAGACGTTTCACATCCTGTAAAAGCAAAAAGCGCATCAATGGTTTTATCTGGGGAAATACCGGGCGGTAAATGAATCAAAATTTCTACTTGTGCCGCCGTGTTATCTTCTATTTTCTTAATTTTTATCTTTCCTTTTTCATTGGCTTTCAAAATAGAATCGATAAGGCTAGACGTGTTGGTTCCGAAAGGAATTTCTGTAATGACCAACGTACTTTTATCCAGTTGACTTATAGAAGCCCTACTCCTAATTTTCCCTCCTCGAAGTCCGTCGTTGTAAGCAGTAACATCCACAATACCACCTGTAGGAAAATCGGGAAACAACTTAAATTTTTTACCTTCTAAATGTTTTATGGAGGCTTCGATGAGTTCCACAAAATTATGCGGAAGAATTTTGGTAGAGAGCCCAACGGCAATACCTTCTGCACCTTGCGCCAAAAGCAACGGAAACATCACGGGCAAATTAATAGGCTCTTTTTTTCTTCCGTCGTAGGAAGCTTGCCAATCGGTGATTTTAGGATTAAAAACCACATCCAACGCAAATTTCGAAAGTCTTGCTTCAATATATCGTGGTGCTGCGGCGCTGTCTCCCGTATAAATATTCCCCCAGTTTCCTTGGGTGTCAATGAGTAAGTCTTTTTGTCCAATCTGCACCATAGCATCGCCAATACTGGCATCGCCGTGTGGGTGGTATTGCATGGTATGCCCTACAATATTGGCCACTTTATTGTAACGCCCATCGTCTAATTCTTTTAAGGAATGCATGATGCGACGCTGTACCGGCTTAAAACCGTCTTCAATGGCAGGTACTGCACGCTCTAGTATCACATAACTGGCATAATCCAAAAACCACTCACGGTACATACCCGTTACCTTGGTAATGGTATCACCGCTGGTGTCTTCATGTTCTCCTAAATAGTCGGGAGTAGAAGAAAGTTCGTCGTTATGTTCTAGTTCGTCGCTCATCAATTACTCCTCCACTTTATCCAGTTCTACCTTTAAATTTTCAATGATAAATTCTTGCCGGTCCGGCGTGTTTTTGCCCATATAAAAACTAAGCAGCTCTTCAATACTCATTGCTTTGTCTAGCATCACCGGCTCTAAGCGGATGTCGTCCCCAATAAAATGTGAAAACTCATCCGGAGAAATTTCGCCCAATCCTTTGAAACGGGTAATTTCGGGTTTAGGTTTTAACTTTTCGATGGCGTTCATGCGCTCTTCTTCGGAATAGCAATAAATGGTTTCCTTTTTATTTCGTACTCGGAATAATGGCGTCTGAAGAATATACAAATGCCCTTCCTTAATTAATTCAGGAAAAAATTGAAGAAAAAAGGTAATTAACAACAAGCGTATGTGCATACCGTCCACATCGGCATCGGTAGCAATGACAATATTGTTATACCGAAGGTCTTCCATAGATTCTTCAATATTCAGTGCAGACTGGAGCAAATTAAATTCTTCATTTTCATACACAATTTTCTTACTGAGACCGTAGCTATTTAAGGGTTTCCCTTTTAAGCTAAATACCGCTTGAGTATTCACATCCCTGCTTTTGGTAATACTCCCGCTGGCCGAGTCGCCCTCGGTAATAAAAAGGGTAGATTCCAAATTACGCTCATTTTTTAAATCGCCTAAATGTACTCGGCAATCACGCAATTTTTTATTATGTAGATTTGCTTTTTTTGCTCGGTCTTTGGCTAATTTTCGAATTCCGGAAAGTTCTTTCCGCTCCCGTTCGGCCTGCATGATTTTTCGCTGCAACTGCTCTGCCGTTTCAGGGTTTTTATGTAAGTAATTATCGAGCTGGGTTTTTATGAAATCGTTAATAAACGTTCGTACCGTAGGAAGATCGCCACCCATATCGGTAGAACCCAATTTGGTTTTGGTCTGACTTTCAAAAACAGGCTCCATCACTTTTACACTTACGGCAGACACGATAGATTTACGCACATCACTGGCTTCGTAATTTTTTCCGTAGAACTCCCGTATGGTCTTTACCACTGCTTCCCGAAAAGCATTTAAATGAGTACCGCCTTGTGTGGTGTTTTGCCCATTAACAAAGCTATGGTACTCTTCACTATATTGCGTTTTACTATGGGTAAGTGCTACTTCTATATCCTCGCCTCGAAGATGAATTATAGGATATACCATGTCTTCCTGCGACATATTATCCTCCAGCAAATCTTTTAAACCGTTTTCAGAAATATACTTTTCACCATTAAAATCTATGGTTAATCCCGGATTGAGATAGACATAGTTTTTAAGCATTTTGGAAACGTATTCCGTACGAAATTTGTAGTTTTTAAAAATTTCTTCATCCGGAACAAATTCAACTTTGGTTCCTTTTCGTTTTGTAGTATCCTCCAATACCCCATCCAGGGTAAGCTCCCCTTTTGAAAATTCGGCAGTTTTTAACTGATTGTCTCGTACCGATTCTACTTTAAAAAAGGAAGAGAGCGCATTTACTGCTTTGGTTCCTACCCCATTTAATCCTACCGATTTTTTAAAGGCGCGGCTATCGTATTTACCACCAGTATTCATACGAGATACTACATCTACTACTTTTCCCAGCGGGATACCCCTCCCAAAATCGCGAACTTTTACTTCTTTATCCTTAATTCGGATTTCAATGGTTTTACCGGCACCCATCACAAATTCATCAATGCAGTTGTCAATAACTTCTTTCAGAAGAATATAAATACCATCATCAGGAGAAGAACCATCTCCTAATTTCCCAATATACATCCCTGGGCGCATACGGATATGCTCCTTCCAATCGAGAGAACGTATATTATCCTCGGTATATTGAGTTTCGGCCATAAGGGTAGATTCTAAGTGTGGCTAATATAGAATTTCGAGATAAAAATTAAAACCGAATGCCATTAAAGTAATTAACAAAATAGTGCCGAAATTGTTAAGAAAATAGGGCTTCACGTTTTTTTAATACTGCGGAATTAGCTATCTTCAAACTTTTAAAAACAATCTTTTTTAGATATGAAAAAAATTTATATTGTTATTCCTGCTTTCATTATAACTTTCCTATTTATTTCCTGTTTAGGTAAAGGAAAAAATGAAGATTACAGAACTGAGTCTGCGCTGGATTTATACCAATTAGAGGTTCCTAAATATATGACCGCCACTTCGGGTCTTAATCAAGACGCCTCCATGCAGTTTCAAAATATTTACAAAGAAACCTACCTTGCCGTTATTGAAGAGCCTAAGCAAGATTTTATCGATACTTTTAAAGAAATTGAAGATTACGATGATAGTAAGTCTCCAGCCAAAAATTACGAAACCATTCAAATGAATTTTTTTACCGATGGGATGAAAGTCAACCGTATGGGTGAACCCCAAAATATAAAAATAAATGGATTAGATGCGCAACAAGTTGAGTTTGTGGGAAGGGTTCCTGATATTGATTTTGATATCTTTTATCTGATGACTTTCATTGAAGGCAAAGAAACCCTGTATATGATGATGACTTGGACTTTAAGTGCAAATGAGAACACCTACAAAGAGACATTTAAACACATGGCCGAAAGCTTCGAAGAATTATAAAAATACTTAACCTTAAAAAAAAGCGACTTTAAAAGTCGCTTTTTTTATACGTTAAATCGAAAGTGCATCACGTCACCATCTTTTACAATATATTCCTTTCCTTCCACACCCATTTTTCCTGCTTCCTTTACTTTTACTTCGCTTCCGTAGGTAACATAGTCATTGTAATTTATCACTTCGGCACGAATAAACCCTTTTTCAAAATCGGTATGAATAACTCCTGCTGCTTGTGGCGCTGTAGCCCCCACGGGAATGGTCCAAGCCCTTACTTCCTTTACTCCTGCTGTAAAATAGGTTTGAAGATTCAATAATTTGTAGGCGCCTCGAATCAGTTTAGCCGAACCTGCTTCTTCCAGCCCTAAATCCTCCAAAAATAGTTGTCGCTCTTCGTAGGTTTCTAATTCGGTTATATCAGCTTCAGTCCCTACAGCCAAAACCAATACTTCAGCATTTTCACCAGCTACTGCGGCTTTTACTTGTTCAACATAAGCATTCCCTGTTGCTGCTGATCCCTCATCTACATTACAAACATACATTACGGGTTTGTCGGTAATAAATTGAAGTGGTTTTACATATTCTTCTCTTTCTTCGGAGGAAATTTCAATAGCTCTTATTGAAACACCTGATTCAAGCCCTTTCTTGATTTTTTCTAGCACAAGTTGTTCTTTCTGCGCCTCCTTATTACCTGTTTTTGCTGCCCTTGCAATTTTATCGAGTTTTTTATCTACAGTTTCCAGATCCTTTAATTGCAACTCAATGTCTATGGTTTCCTTATCTCTAATGGGATTCACGTTTCCATCCACGTGAACAATATTGTCATTATCAAAACAGCGCAATACATGCAAAATGGCATCGGTTTCGCGAATATTTCCCAAAAATTGATTGCCCAAACCTTCCCCTTTACTGGCTCCTTTTACTAAGCCTGCAATATCCACAATTTCTACCGTAGCCGGAACTACTCTTTCTGGTTTTACCAATTCTTCTAATTTTAATAAACGATGATCTGGTACATTTACAACCCCAATATTAGGTTCAATAGTACAAAAGGGAAAATTTGCACTTTGTGCTTTTGCATTTGATAAACAATTAAATAATGTTGATTTCCCTACATTGGGTAAGCCTACAATTCCTGCCTTCATGTATATTTTGAATTTTATTTAAGCGCGGCAAAGATACATTTTTAGTGAGAGATGAAATATTTTTGACTATTCTTTTCAACAAAGGTCATTTGAAATATGTATTTTTATAGAATAACTAAATTCAAATCTCATGAAAGCAAAAAAATTACTCCTTTTTCTTACCCTATTTTCATTTGTTTTTATAGCAAAAAGTCAGGAAAATAAAACCATTAAAGAAGAAACTACGGTAAAAAAAGTAATTACGAAAGAAGGAAGCAATGTTGTTGTAAAAGAAGTAAAAGAAGTTGACAAAGAAACAGGGGCTGTTATTGTTGCAGATGACGAACAAGAAAATCAAGAGTTTAATGAAGCTACTAAAAAAGATACCGAAAAAGAAGTTGTAACAGACGAGGCCACTATTGACGCACAAAATGAAGCCCTCATTGAAGCTGAAAAAAAACGTCAAGAAGAAGCCCTTAAAGCCTCCATTGAAGCCGAAAAAGCCAAAGCCGAAGCTGAAAAGAAAATCTTGGAGGAGCAACGCCAAGCGCAATTAAAAGCCATGGAGGAAAACAGAAAAAAACTGGAAAAACGTAGTAAAGGAATGGCAAAACTTAAAAAAGACAATTAATGAAAAAGTGCATTCTTATTGTGTTTCTAGTTGCATTTTCAAAAAACATACAATCACAAGAAGTAATTGCTGCATTTGATCACCATGCTTTAGCCGTTCGAAATATTGAGATTAGTGTCGATTTTTACAAAAATGTCCTTCAACTGAGCCCTATTAACACTCCCGTTGACAATCCCTTAATAAAATGGTTTTCACTAGAAGGCAACCTTCAATTGCATTTAATACAGATTGAAGATTTAGATATCAAAACCCATAAAGCCAATCATTTTTCGGTTCACGTAGCTTCAATCGACACCTTTGTGTCATATCTAAAAGCTAAAGAAATTACTTTTTGGGATTGGATAGGAAATAAAAATCAAATTGCACTACGCCCGGATGGTGTACAACAGGTATACATTCAGGATCCTGATGGGTATTGGATAGAAATAAACGATGCCAAATACGAATAATTATTCGCCGTGCATAAAACGTTGTTTGCCTAAAAGTACGTCTTCGGATTCCACATGCGAATCATCCGGAATACAACAATCTACAGGACATACCGCAGCACATTGAGGCTCTTCGTGAAAGCCTTTGCATTCGGTACATTTATCGGGTACTATGTAGTAAATTTCATCGCTAATAGGCTCTTGGGTTTCATCGGCATTCACCGCATTTCCGTTGGGTAAAATAACAGATCCCTTTAGATTTGTCCCGTCTGAATAACGCCAATCGTCTGCTCCTTCATAAATAGCCGTATTGGGACACTCCGGCTCACAAGCTCCGCAATTAATGCATTCGTCGGTAATGATAATAGCCATAGTAGGATTTCTTTTTCTAACTTTGCTGCAAATTTAATGTCTATTTAGGGCAACTCCAAACAAAGCATGCAATTACAACAAAGAATTAACGCTTTTAGCAAATTAGGGTATTTTTTGAAGGATATAGCTTCTGAAAATTCTCCCTATTTTCAGCATTTAATTAGGTCTCAAAATCACAATCGGTGGTTTACTATTGAAAATATATGCTTTGCATTAAAAAATTGGAGCGAGGTACTTTCAGAAGAAAATATAATCACTTGGCTAAAGACTTATACATTTTCAGAAAAAGCACCAAAAACCATCGCCGTGATTATGGCAGGAAATATTCCTTTGGTTGGCTTTCATGATTTTATTGCGGTGTTGGTTTCAGGAAATAAAGTCCTTGCAAAACTTTCATCAAACGATAAAATTTTACTCCCCTTTCTTTCTGAAAAACTGATTGAAATGGAACCCGAATTTAAAAACTATATCGAATTTACAGAAAATAAACTGGAACGTTTTGATGCTGTGATCGCAACCGGAAGCAATAATACAGCTCTTTATTTTGAACATTACTTTGGAAAGTATCCTAATATTATTCGCAAAAACCGAAATAGTGTTGCCGTACTTACAGGAACCGAAACAGTTTCACAGTTGGAAGGTTTGTCCGAAGACATTTTTAGCTATTTCGGGTTAGGTTGCAGGAATGTTTCAAAACTATATGTACCTAAAGGATATAATTTCGAGCTCTTTTTTAAATCCATGTTCTCTCAAAAGGAAGTAATTCATCATGACAAATACATGAATAATTACGATTACAACAAGGCCGTTTATTTAATGGGTGGTGTAAATTTGTTGGACAACGAATTTCTTTTACTGAAAGAAGACCCAGCGTTATCCTCTCCTATTTCAGTAGTTTTTTATGAATATTATACAAATTTTGAAAACCTTAAAAACAGCCTTACCCAAAACCGCGAAACTATTCAATGTATCGTGTCAGATTCAGGAATTGAGGGAGAAGTTCACTTCGGAAAAAGTCAATCGCCTCAGCTTTGGGAGTATGCAGACGGCGTTGATACCTTAAAATTTTTGGCAACCCTCTAAAATTTTTTGAGACCGTAAATCGAAAAGGTTTTCGATTAAAATTTACCTTACTTTGTTGAAATCCTCTTAATAATTTGTCCTTAAATTAACTGTAATTACCTCGAGATTTTACACCTTTGCACCGTAAAAATCAGTACTGTGAAAAAACATAATTTTAGTGCAGGCCCTTCTATTTTACCACAAGAAGTTTTTAAAAAGTCTGCCGATGCTATTTTAAATTTTAATAATTCAAATTTATCCATTCTCGAAATATCCCACCGAAGTAAAGATTTTATTGCGGTTATGGATACTGCATGTGAATTGGCTTTAGAGCACCTAAATCTTCAAAATAAAGGGTACAAAGCCTTATTTCTTCAAGGCGGTGCCAGTACTCAATTTTTAATGGTCGCGTATAATTTATTAAACAAAAAAGCGGCCTATTTAAACACCGGTACATGGTCTTCAAAAGCGCTTAAAGAAGCAAAATTGTTTGGAGAGATTGTTGAAGTAGCTTCTTCAAAGGATAAAAATTTCAATTATATTCCAAAAAACTTCAGCATTCCTGAAGATGCAGATTATTTTCACTGCACCAGTAATAACACCATTTTTGGTACACAACTCAACCACTTTCCGACTTCGAAAATTCCTGTAGTTTGCGACATGAGTAGTGATATTTTTTCTAGAGTGCTGGATTTCTCAAAATTTGACTTAATCTATGCTGGCGCTCAAAAAAATATGGGCCCGGCAGGAACAACACTGGTTGTTGTAAAAGAAGAAATCTTAGGGAAAATAGAAAGAACCATTCCCTCGATGATGGATTATAAAACCCATATTGCTTCAGAAAGTATGTATAACACTCCTTCCGTTTTTGCGGTCTATGTTTCCATGCTTACGCTTGAGTGGCTGAAAAATTTAGGCGGTGTCGCTGCCATTGAAAAAACAAATACCCAAAAAGCTGAAATTCTCTATTCGGAAATTGACAGAAATCCACTTTTTGTTGGCTTCGCCGAGAAAGAAGATCGGTCTAAAATGAATGTAACCTTCAATTTAACCGAAGGTGCCAATCAGGAATTATTTGATGGATTTTGGAAAGCAGCCGGTATTAGTGGTATTAATGGTCACCGCAGTGTAGGTGGTTATCGAGCCTCTATTTACAACGCCATGCCGATAGAAAGTGTGCAAGTGCTTGTAGAAGCCATGAAGGAATTTGAAAGAAAATCATAACTTATGAAAGTATTAGCAAACGACGGAATTTCACAAAGCGGCATTACTGCTTTGGAAGCAGCAGGGATTGAAGTAATAACAACCAAAGTTGCCCAAGAACAACTGGTAAACTATATCAACGAACACAAAATAGATGTTATTTTGGTGCGCAGCGCTACCCAAGTTCGCAAGGATATTATCGACCATTGTCCAAGTATTAAAATTATTGGCCGTGGCGGTGTTGGTATGGATAATATTGATGTTGCCTATGCTCGTGAAAAAGGACTACAAGTTATAAATACTCCGGCAGCCTCCTCTGCCTCGGTGGCAGAGTTAGTTTTTGCGCATCTTTTTGGTGGGGTTCGCTTTTTGTATGATAGCAATCGCAATATGCCATTGGATGGTGATTCGCAGTTTAACACCCTCAAAAAAAATTACGCAAAAGGAAAAGAACTTCGCGGGAAAACCATAGGAATTATTGGTTTTGGACGCATAGGTCGTGAAGTGGCCAAAATTGCGCTGGGTTGTGGTATGAAGGTAATATATAGTGATAGTTATGTGGAAACTGCGGAAGTTATTTTAAATTTTTACGACGGACAAACACTAAGCTTTCCATTAAAAACGCAATCCCTGGATTCACTTTTAGCTGAAAGTGATTTTATTTCATTACACGTCCCGGCCCAAAAAGAATACGTTATTGGTGCTTCTCAAATATCACAAATGAAAAGCGGTGCTGCCATTGTAAATGCTGCACGTGGTGGGGTGGTTGATGAGGTTGCATTAATAGATGCTTTAGAAAGTAAAAAGTTGTCCTTTGCAGCTTTGGATGTTTTTGAAAATGAACCCACACCTGCCATAAAAGTATTAATGAACAGTAACGTTTCATTGAGTCCCCACATTGGGGCAGCTACTTTAGAAGCACAGGATCGCATCGGAGAAGAGTTAGCCGCACAAATTATTACTATTCTTAAATAGTTTTTGTACCTTTATTTAAAACCTAAATTAACTAATTATGTCTGGAATTTTAGATTTATTAAATAGCGATATGGGCCGCCAGATAGTGAGTGGCGTAAGTAATGAAACTAACCAGCCGGCAGATAAAACGGCAAAGGTTTTGCAAATGGCATTACCGGTATTAATGGGAGCCATGAAACGAAATGCCACGACTTCGGAAGGAGCCGCAGGTTTAATGGGTGCTTTAAATAGCAAACATGACGGAAGTATTTTAGATAACCTTGGAGGTCTTTTTGGAGGAGGAGTTAATGAAGAGGTGAAACAAGATGGAATGGGAATTTTGGGACATGTTTTGGGTGGATCACAAGGAAATGTAGCTAGCGCTCTTTCTCAAAAATCTGGTATGGACTCCCAATCCGTTATGAACATTCTTCAAATTGCTGCACCAATTATTTTAGGGTATTTAGGAAAACAACAACGCCAACAAAATGTACAATCACCCGATGCCCTTGGAGGTTTATTAGGAGGTCTATTGGGAGGTGGAAAAACTCAACAAAAACAGCAAAGCCTTATTGAGTCTATCCTAGACGGGAATAATGATGGAAGCATTATCGACGACTTAGCCGGAATGGTTTTAAGCGGCGGGAAAAAGAAAAGTGGTTTAGGAGGATTATTAGGAGGTCTTTTCGGTAAAAGATAAAAAATACAAATACAAAAAAAGCTCTTTCAAATGAAAGAGCTTTTTTTGTTAAACACCGTTAAAATTGCATTATAGCGAAAGTTATTTCTTATTTTTGATAAATTAATCCGCTATGAAATATTTCATCTTAATACTTATCACAATTATAGGTTTTGCAAGTTGTAAAAGTGGTTATTCTTCTTCCAAAGAGAAACAAAATACTTCTGCAAACGACACCCTTCGAATTAAGAATGACTCCCTTGAGTACGAAATTATGATTATTGAACCCGGGTTTAATAATTGGTTGGCTACGCAACCGCCTCAAGGCTATTACGGGCAATCATTTTTAGAAAGTAGAAATCAGCAGTTTGTACTACAATATAATAATCGCGTTCACAATCCACAACAGTTTGACCCCTTACTATATCAACAAGAAATAAATTATAGTTTAAATATAGATTACGGATACGAGGTTAACTATTTGCTTTACAACTACTTTGTGTACTTTCAACAAAAATACAATCAAAAATTTATAGGTGGCAGAGAGAAATACTAGTTTTATTGACCGATTAAAGGCAAGATGGGGAGTTGATACTAACTGGAGAGTTTTTGTCATTTTCGTTGTATTTGCAATTACAGGTAGTACTGCTGCAAAATTTTCAGGCCCATTTGCCGAGTTACTTGGAGTTTCAAAAAACTTACACCCATTATTATACTGGCCAATTAAATTCATTATTATCCTACCTATTTATATGGCTTTGTTAGTTATTATAGGGTGGTTATTTGGAGAATTTACCTTTTTTAAACAATTTGTAAAAAAAATGCTCCGACATTTCGGTCTTGGATTTATTTTTAAATAATTAATGTTTTTTCAGAAAAAAAACATACTAGTTATTTCGTTAAGCTTATTTTTAAGTCTTACCCTACTCTTTCCGTCGCTAGTCCAGCTTTCACACGTATTTGAAACGCATGAACATAAGTTTTGTGGGGATTACTCCAATCACTTTCACGAAAAAGAGCATCAATGCCATATTCAAGATTTTCATTTTAGTTCTTTTCATTTTATTCCTTTTAGTACTTCTTCAGTAACAGCTCATAAAATTTCTGTTCCAAAAACTGAGTACTATACAATACCCTTTTTATCTCAAAAACCTTCTCAATTTCATAAAAGAGGACCTCCTGTAAACTCTTAATTTTTTATTTATATAATTCAATTTAATCAATTAAAAATTAAGTTTTTATGAAATTATTTATAATTATGTGCCTCGTCCTATGGGCACCTTTACCTATATTTTCTCAAACCACACTCAGCGGAAGTGTAAAAGATGAAAATAACCAGCCTATTACAGCTACCATTTACCTTCCAAAAATTGAAAAAGGAACCTTAAGTACTATAGATGGTCACTATTCAATTTTAGATATCCCTAAAGGAATTCATTCGGTAATAATATCGGCTTTAGGATACGAAACACTATCGTTTAAAGTAGATTTTTCCGCCGAAGATACTATCATTAAAGATGTTATTTTAAAAGAAAGCGCTATTGAAATGGAAGAAGTAATCATTTCAACCCCATTTCATCAACTACAAAGCGAAAATGTGATGAAAGTAGAAAGGGTTACCACGGAGGCTATTTCAAAAAGTGGTGCTGTTAATTTGGCCCAGGGAATTTCTAATATTGCAGGGGTTTCCACCTTAAGCACCGGAAATGGAATCGGAAAACCCGTTATTAGAGGTTTAAGTTCTAACAGGGTTCTAACTTTCACGCAAGGGGTTAGATTGGAAAATCAACAGTTTGGTGACGAACACGGACTTGGAATTAATGGCGAAGGAATTGAAAGCGTAGAAGTTATTAAGGGTCCAGCTTCGTTGTTATATGGTAGCGATGCCATTGGTGGAGTGCTGTATTTAAATCCTGAAAAATTTGAACAAACCGGAAAATCCTCGGCTGCTGCTAACACTACTTATTTTTCAAACACCGAAGGATTTACCACGACAGTAGGGTTTAAAACTTCTGCAGAAAAATTAAAGTTTACAGCAAGAGGGACTCATGCAGCGTTTTCAGATTATAAAACCGGAGATGATTACCGTGTGAGTAACACCCGCTTTAATGAAACCGATTTTAAAACGGGTGTCCAGTTTCAACATAAAAAACTAAAATCCACGCTTAGGTATAATTTTAATCAATCAAACATAGGGATTCCTGAAGAAATTGAAATTCAAAATACCTCCAAAAAATTATTACTGCCATTCCAGGAAATTGAAAATCAAGTGTTAAGCTGGGAGAATAAAATTTTCATGAATCGTTCTAACTTCGAAATTAAAGCCGGATATCTCTTTAATGACCGAAAAGAATTTGAAGAAAGTCCGAATGAGCCAGCGCTACATATGAAGCTTTCTACATTAACCTACGATGTTAAATACCACCTTGCGGAAATGGGTAAATTTACTACCATTGCGGGTTTTCAGGGGATGTTTCAAAAAAATGAAAATTTTGGGGAGGAGCTTTTAATTCCGAATGCTGAAAAAACAGATTTTGGGATTTTTGCTACCACACACTTTCATTTAGATGCTTGGGATTTTCAGGGAGGACTTCGTTTTGATAGGCGAAAAATTACCACCGAAGCTGCAAGGAATGTAGGCGATGAAGATTTTATCCCTTCTTTGGATAGAGATTTCAACAGTTTTAATGGCGCCTTGGGTATTAAGTATGATATTTCAAAGAAGCTCATTGCTCGAGTCAATGTGGCCAGTGGATTTAGAGCACCCAATCTTGCCGAATTAACATCGCGAGGCGTACACGAAGGTACTTTTAGATACGAAATTGGAAATCCCAACTTAAAAAACGAACAGAGTTTTCAAACCGATGTTGCTTTGGAATACCGAAGCGAGCATTTTGAAGTCTTTGCCAATGGTTTTATGAATGTTATCAATAATTATATTTTTATTAATCCTACAGGGGATATTATTGAAGAAACCCCCGTTTTTGAATATGTACAATTAAAAGCCAATCTTTATGGTGGGGAAATAGGATTTCACTTGCACCCACATCCACTAGATTGGCTGCATTGGGAAAGTAGTTTTGAAACTGTTACCGGAAAACTTAATGAGGGAGGGTATTTACCTTTTATTCCTGCAAATACGTTAAAAAATACGTTGCGATTTGAACTTAAAGACGGAAAAGTGATGAAAAAATCGTATGGTTTTGTAACCTATGAAAACACGTTCGATCAAAACAACATAGGCGATTTTGAAACACCTACAAAAGGATACAATTTACTAAGTTTAGGATTGGGCTCTCAACTGAAATTTAGTAAATTAGGAATCAATTACAGCGTGACTATTACCAACCTTTTGGATGAAAAATACATCCCACATCTTTCAAGGTTAAAACCAGACGGAATACTAAACCCGGGGAGAAGTATTAATTTAAATCTTGGATTTACACTATAAAAAAAGCCCCAAATGGGGCTTTTTTATTCGTTTATTTTTACTTCAATAGTTTGAGGCGTAGGTTTGGTTTCTGAACTGAAAACATAGGTATAAATCCACATTAAGGTAAAAGTTGGTACAAAATCGAATGGTAAAATTTCTTCTATAAAAACAATGACAGCTGCAATTTTACCGGTAGTACCATCGTACATATCACTCATCTTTTTGGCTGCAAAAGGAGCCCAAAATAGGTCAAACACCCACCCTGCTATTGGAATAAACATAGAGGCAAAACCAATAGCATCATACAATAGGCCTTGTCGTAATAACTTGAATTTATTCTTTCTCATTTTCTAAGATTTTGTTGTAAATCATTTTACAATAAACATACCAAGTTTAGGTAAGGTCTGTTCCTATTAGTTTCAAAAATTCATTTCTTGTTTCAATTTTTTCAAATTGTCCTCTAAATCCGGACGTTGTCGTGACACTATTTTGTTTTTGCACCCCGCGCATCATCATACACATATGGCTTGCTTCAATAACTACGGCAACCCCTTTTGGTTTTAGTGTATCATTAATACATTCCAAGATATCGTGCGTAAGTCGCTCTTGTACTTGCAATCTACGTGCAAAAACATCAACCACCCGTGGAATTTTACTTAACCCAACAATATACCCGTTAGGAATATAGGCTATATGGGCTTTCCCAAAAAAAGGCAATATGTGGTGCTCGCATAAGGAATACAATTCTATGTCCTTAACAATAACCATGTCATTATAACTTTCAGCAAACATGGCACTTTTAAGAATTTCGGCAGGATTTTGGCAATGGCCCGAGGTTAAAAACTGCATGGCTTTGGCCGCCCTTTCCGGTGTTTTAACAATCCCCTCTCTATCTATATCCTCTCCTATTCCTTTTAAAATTTTAGTGTAATTATTCTTTAAATCGTCGGTTACCGATTCATTATACTCTTCAAAATAGTTATAAGACCCCATAAAATTTCTGACTTAAATTTTTAGCAATAATTTTTATCGAATATGCAATTTAATTTATGTATTAACTAAAATGAGATTGTTTTTAACTTTTCATTAATACTCTTACTTTACAGATACATTAGTTTTGTTTATCAATCAACTAATAAGTGGCTGTTTCTACTAATTTGTAAAACACCCTTTCTAAAGACAAAAGTAAATTCTTTCAATTGTAACAATTGCATTTTGCGACTGTCTTTAGTAAACAAAGTCATCAATCAATGAAACTAATCAACCTTCTTATTACCTTCTGTATCATTACCAATAGCTATTCTCAAGAAAAAAAATCAATTACCATAAACAGAACTTCACAAGCTCCAAAAATAGATGGAAATTTGGATGATGAAGCATGGAAAAATGCCGAAGAAGCCAAAGATTTTACACAATTCAGACCTGAAATGGGTGCGACTGAAAAAGAACACCAAAAAACGATCGTAAAAATGGTATATGATGACAATGCAATTTATGTAGGTGCCTACCTGCACGATAAGCCGGAAGATATCATGAAACAATTTACCAGTCGCGATAATTTTGGCCAATCTGATTTCTTTGGAGTTATTTTAAACCCGAATAACGACGCTCAAAACGATACCGAATTTTTCGTTTTTAGCTCCGGGACTCAAGCTGATGCCCTTGCAAACCCTAGTATTGGGGAAGATTTTGGTTGGAATGGCGTTTGGGATAGTAGTGTGCAAATTGTAGCAGACGGATGGATTGTTGAAATGAAAATTCCTTATGCCAACCTTCGCTTTGCCAACCAAGAAGTGCAAACATGGGGGTTACAATTTCATCGCCGTTTTAGAACCGATAATTCGCAATACTCTTGGAATCCAATAGACAGAACCAAAGGAAATATTGGCCTTTATCATGGGGTTTTAAATGGAATACAAAATATCTCTCCCCCCACTCGCTTAAGTTTTTACCCTTTTGCTTCTACTTTGGTAAGAACTTTTGATGGTGAAACTACGGACGATTACAGCGTGGGCATGGATGTAAAATATGGTATTACTGAAAATTTTACACTGGATGCTACCTTAATTCCGGATTTTAGTCAGGCCGGATTTGACAATGTTCGGCTAAACTTGGGGCCATTTGAACAAACTTTTTCAGAACAACGCCAATTTTTTACCGAAGGTGTGGATCTATTCAATAAAGGCAATCTTTTTTATTCTCGGCGAATAGGAAGTAATCCATCTACCTATCCCGAGATTGATTCAGAGACAGAAGAAGTGATTGATTACCCTAATAATGTGAAAGTTTTAAATGCCGTTAAAGTTTCTGGTCGAACCAAACAGGGTCTTGGCATCGGTTTTTTTAATGCCATTACTGAAAAAACTTCAGCTACCATAAAAAATATTAATTCAGGCGAAATACGTGAAGAAGTGGTGGAGCCTTTTACCAATTACAATATTATGGTAGTAGACCAACAATTCAACAAAAATTCTTCTATAAGTCTTATTAACACCAGTGTTTTAAGAGAAGGTGGTTTTAGAGATGCTAATGTTACTGCTGCCCTCTTTGATATTACCGACAAAGCGAATAAGTGGAATGTAAACGGAAATATAAAATTGAGTAGTTTAAACCTAATAACAGATACACAAACAGGTTTCAGCTCTCTTTTAGAATTTCAAAAAGTAAGCGGTAAATACCGATTTGGAATCTCCAATGTTCAAGCCGATAAGAATTACAATATCAATGACTTAGGTATTTCCTTCAGAAACAATTATAATAATTTCAATTCGTATTTTTCATATAGAATTTTTGAGCCAACCAAAACCTGGAACAACTTTAGTGTTTATACTTGGCTTGAATACGAAATGCTGTTTGACCCAAATACCTATACAGGTAATAATGTAGGGTTCGATATTTACGCTCAAAGTAAAAAACTTTGGGAGTATAATTTTAATATCAATTACAGTATAGGTAAGCAGCACGATTATTTTGAACCAAGAAAAGATGGTTATTTCTTTACGTTTAAAAACGAATTTCGCGTTAATTATTATATGAATACTAATTATGCTAAAAAGTTTGCTACTTCGCTATATGGCGGCGGTGTAACACTCTTCGACCCCGAGCGGGATTTGCTTTACTATTGGTTTGGCTTTGACCCCAGAATGCGTTTTACGGACAAATTTAACATAACCTACTCCTTTTATGCTGAAATAGGCACCGGAAGTCGAGGTTTTGTGGATAATGTAGATGATGCCATCATTTTTGGACAAAGAGACCAAAATACCATTACGAATAGTATTTCTGGAAATTATAATTTTAATCCGTTTCATGCACTTTCGCTTACCTTTCGAAATTATTGGTCCACCGTTACGTATGATGATTTACTTTTTACATTGAATGAAGACGGAACATTAACCACAGACAATAATATTCACGTGGCTGATATTGATAACCCAAATATCAATTTTAATACTTGGAATCTCGATTTTCGATACACTTGGCAATTTGCACCCGGTAGTCAGTTAACAGCCCTATACAGGAATACATTATTTAACGCAAATTCTGAATCTACGTCTAACTATTTTGAAAGTCTCAACACCTTATTCGACCAACCTATAGAGCACGTGTTTTCACTCCGAATGGTTTACTTTATAGATTATAACAACATTAAAAACCTTTTCAGAAAAAACTCTTAACAAGCCGCCTTGTGCGTTCCAAGTGAATGTGCTAATTTCACACAGTAAATTTAATTAATGATTTTAGCCAAAAACATTCACAAATATTTCGATTCGTTACACGTTTTAAAAGGTGTTGATTTATCCATAAAAAAAGGAGAAATTGTTTCTATTGTAGGTGCATCCGGAGCCGGTAAAACAACCCTACTTCAAATATTAGGGACCTTAGACACTTTTTCGGAAGGTACTTTGGAAATTGACGGTGTTTCTATTTCAGATTTAAATAGAAAATCAATCGCAAAATTCAGAAACTCTAATTTGGGGTTTATCTTTCAGTTTCATCAACTATTACCCGAATTTACGGCGCTTGAAAATGTGTGTATTCCTGCTTTCATAAAAAATACCTCAAAAACGGAAGCGGAAAAAAGAGCCAAAGAATTGTTGAATTTTTTAGGCTTGTCTCATAGAGAAACCCATAAACCCAACGAACTTTCGGGAGGTGAGCAGCAACGCGTTGCCGTAGCAAGAGCATTAATGAATAACCCTGCCATCATTTTAGCTGATGAGCCCAGCGGAAATCTCGATACGGAAAGTGCCGAAAATTTACACCAGCTATTTTTTAAATTACGAGATGAGTTTGGGCAAACCTTTGTTATTGTTACCCACAATGAAGATTTAGCCGAAATGGCCGACAGAAAACTAGTGATGCAGGATGGGAAGATAATTACCGGGGGATGAAACAAAGTGAGCTGAAGGAATTTCTCGATGAAAAAGCCGCTTTATACAATCAGCCGAGGTTTATTGAAACGGATCCTATTCAGGTGCCTCATCAATTTTCAAAAAAAGAAGATATTGAAATTGCAGGGTTTTTAACAGCTTCCATTGCTTGGGGTAACCGAAAAAGCATTATTACCAATGCAAAAAAGATGATGCAACTGCTAGAAAATGCTCCCCATGATTTTGTGTTGCATCATACTGAAAATGATTTAGAATCACTTCAAAATTTTGTCCACCGAACCTTCAACGGCGAAGATTTTACCTATTTTATTAAAGCACTTAAACACATTTATATAGCGCACAGCGGATTAGAAGCTGTATTTTCAAAACATGCGGAAAAGGACTGCCTGCAAAAGTCGATTTCGGAGTTTAAAAACAAGTTTTTTGAACTCCCCCACTTACCCAGAACACAAAAGCATGTGAGCGACCCTTTAAAAAATTCCGCAGCAAAACGAATTAATATGTACCTGCGTTGGATGGTTCGCAACGATAACCGTGGTGTGGACTTCGGTATTTGGAAAAGCCTAAAGCCAAGTCAACTGTCCTGCCCTTTAGATGTGCATAGTGGTAACATAGCTAGAAAATTACTACTATTAAAAAGAAAACAGAATGATGCAAAAGCACTTAAAGAGCTGGATTTTTCCATACGTAATTTGGATTCACAAGACCCTGTAAAATATGACTTTGCCTTATTTGGATTAGGTGTTTTTGAAAGTTTTTAAACTTTTTGAAATCCTTTTCCTACATTTCTGCGTATATGATGTAAACATTTAAAACTTATATCATGAAAAAAATTATTTTTTTATTTACGCTCATTACTTTCTTTAGTTGTTCAAAAGAAACAGAAATTACTCCTGAATCCTATAATAATTTAAAGCCTAGCATTACTTCTGAAAATGGAAGAAGGTCTGGAGAAATTGGTCAGGGAACTACTGTAACAGATTTAATTGCAGGGCAACACACAGTCGCCGGAACAGTAGAATTATGGACCGATGGGACACAACTATTTATTACTTATTTAACAACACCAGAGTGGACTATTGATGAAACTCATTTATATATAGGGTCTTGCGAAGAAAGACCGGCAAATAATCCGGGGAATCCTTTAATAGGCCAATTTCCTTATAGTGGAAATCACCCTGTTAATACGTGGAGTGTAACCTATGCGTTCGATTTAGCTTCGCTGGAACCTTCAGGCTGTATTGCTGCTCATGCTAAAGTAGATGGTGTAAATGGTGGAAGCGAGACAGCTTGGGGAGATGGAGAACCATACGGAGGCAATTCCTGGGCCATGTATTTTTATTATGACCTAAGCAGCTTATAATCTCTTTTTTGCCCCCAATGTAAAAGCCCTCTGTGAGAGGGCTTTTTTTATTAAAACCAAGTATCTCTAAAAAACTTATGTCTCTGATGTGTTTTGAAAAAAATAGTATCAATACTGACTAAAATAAGGTTTAATAATTTCTAATAATTTAACATTTAAAATAAATTAAATGCATTTTGTCGGAAAAATATTACATTTAAACGATTTTTGTTTATATTTGGGTCTATTAACTCCAAAATTCTACTTATGAAATCAAAAATTACTTTCCTTTTCTTAACTACTTTATTAATGTTAAGCTGTTCGAAAGAACAAGAGCCCAATTCGCAAACACCAACTACGGCAAACTTTGAGCTTCCACAAATTGACGATGGTATTAATGATGATCCAACAGAACTGTACAGCGATTTCCTTATTGCAGGGCAAAATATAGTTTCAGGTAATGTAACAGTAACCCTTGTAGATGGGTTTGTAGTGGTAACCTATACTACCGATGGGGACTGGGTTATTAATGAAACTCATTTATATGTTGGTGATATTGGAGATCTACCTACCAACAATAACGGAAATCCACAGATTGGACATTTTCCATACAGTAACACACATAACGAAGAAACTACCGTTTCTTATACTACCGTAACACTGGCACCGGGCGAATGTGTTTATATAGCTGTTCATGCAGTGGTTACTAATACCTCTTCAGGTCAAACAGAAACCGCTTGGGGTAATGGAAGTCCTATAGGTGGAAACAGTTGGGCTATGGGCTTTGAAGTTTGTAATTAAATAAAGACCTACTTTGTTAAAAGCCTTCAGTTTTGAAGGCTTTTTTTATTCTTTGCTGCAAGAAAAAGGACATATTTAAAATCTATGTTTATATTTGGCAAATAAAATTTGGAATGCTGTTTAAACACCCCGAAATTCTTTATGCCCTCCTCTTACTACTCATTCCTATTTTTGTTCATCTTTTTCAACTTCGACGGTTTCAGAAAATAGAGTTTACGAATGTTGCCTTTCTAAAAAAAGCAACACTGCAAACCCGCAAAAGCTCAAGACTTAAAAAATGGCTCACTCTTTTGATGCGTCTTTTTGCTTTATCCTGCGTCATTTTAGCCTTTGCGCAACCCTTTACGGCTTCCAAAAAAGCACTTAATTCCGAAAAAGAAACAGTCCTTTATATTGACAACTCTTTTAGTATGGAAGCTAAAGGCAGCAATGGCCCTATGCTTAAAAATGTTTTGCAAGATCTGTATGAAAATATTCAAGGGGATGCAAAAATGAGCTGGTTTACGAATACCGAAACCAAGAAAAATGTATCTCAAACCGACTTCAAAAATGAAGTGCTTTCTATAGATTATACTTCAAAACAGTTAAGCCTGGAGGATATAAAATTAAAAGCTTCGCAACTATTTTCAAAAAGGACTACTGCCGATAAACAATTGATTCTAATATCAGACTTTCAGCAAAACGGAACATTTCCTGTACTAGATTCTTCCTATCAAGTACGTTTAGTGCAAACCAAACCTGTGGTAGCAGCAAACATAGCAATTGACACTGTGTTTATTACTTCGCAAAACGCTACGGGTATTACTTTAAAAGTTAGTGTTTCAAAAACAGGTGAAGTGTCTGAAACGGTTGCTGTTTCCCTATTAAACGACGGAAAACTAATGGCAAAGACGGCAGTTGATTTTTCAGAAAAAAATACTTCCGAAGTGCTTTTTGACATTGAAAACACCCATCGTTATATGGGAGAGGTGCAGATTAATGACGGATTGCTTAGTTACGATAACTCATTGTTTTTCAGTAGTAATGAAAAAAATAAAATTAAAGTCCTTTCCATCAATGAAGCCAATCAGGATTTTTTGAGAAAGCTTTTTGATAACGAAAATTATACTTACACGCAGCAAACCTACAATCAATTAAATTACAGTATTATTCCAGAACAAAATTTTATTATTTTAAACGAACTTAAAACTATTCCGGCCTCGCTTGTTTCTGTTTTAAAATTGTTTAGCGATGGTGGAGGAAGTATCTTCATTATTCCCAATAATGAAATGGATCGTAATAGCTACCAACCCCTTCTTAATGAGTTGCAAATGGGAACCATTTTGGGCGATGTAGTCACTTCGGAAAAGAAAATTGCAAAAATTAACTTTTCGCACCCTTTATATACTGATGTTTTTGAAAAACAGGTTACCAACTTTCAATTTCCAACAGTAAAATCCCTTTTTTTAGTTACTTCAAACGCTTCCAAAGTGATATCGTTTGAAGATGATAAACCATTTTTATTACAATCCAACAGTCATTATTTAGCTACTACAGCATTTAATTCGGAAAATTCAAACTTCAAGACCTCCCCCCTTATTGTTCCCACACTTATTGCCATGGCGCAACAAAGCTTATCATTGCCAAAATTATATTTGGAAGTTGGAAAACGCAATGAGTTTGCCATCCCTTTAAAGCTTACACAAGATGAAATTATTACCCTAAAAGATAGTGTCTCTAGTTTTATTCCACTTCAGCAAACAAAGGCAAACAGTGTAGCAATTACTACAGAAACGGAACCCACAAAAAGCGGAAATTACGGAATCTATCACAACGACCTATCAATACAAAGCATTAGCTATAATTATCCTCGAACCGAAAGTATCCTTAATTATGCAACTGTTGAAGATTGGGAAGGTGCAGAAACCTTTTCATCGGTTTCAGAGGTATTTAATACTTTAGCTGAAGAAAATAATACTACTCAATTTTGGAAATGGTTTGTTATTTTTGCAGTGTTGTTCCTTGTAATTGAAATGTTTATCCTAAAATTCTTTAAATGAAGATTTTATTGAAATCCGCCATCATTGTTGACCCCAGCAGCAAGTACCACACAAAGAAAAGGGATGTTCTTATTGAAAAGGGAATTATAAAAAAAATAGCCGCTTCCATTACCGAAGCCTCTGCTAAAACAATTTCACTAAAAAACTTACATATTTCCCAAGGCTGGTTCGACAGTAGTGTGTCTTTTGGAGAACCCGGTTTTGAAGAACGTGAAACACTGGATAATGGACTTAAAGTAGCTGCCCGCAGCGGATTTACAGCCGTGGCAGTAAATGCAAATACAAAACCAGTGTCAGATTCGAAATCGGATATCAAATTTCTAAAATCGAAAGCAATCAATAGTCCGGTAGATGTATACCCTGTGGGAGCTTTAACCAACGGTAGTGAAGGAGTAGATCTCGCCGAACTTTTTGATATGCAAAATGAAGGAGCGGTAAGTTTCTATGATTATCAAAAACCAATCACCAATGCCAATTTACTCAAAATAGCTCTTCAGTATGTTGAAAACTTTAACGGCTTGGTACAATCATTCCCCTTGGAAACATCCATTGCCAAAAACGGAATGGTCAATGAGGAGGTTAATGCCACAAAACTGGGACTTAAAGGAATTCCGGCATTATCGGAAGAGCTCCAAATTGCAAGAGATTTGTACCTGCTGGAATATGCCGGTGGCAGGTTACACATTCCTACCATTTCTACTGCAGCTTCGGTACAACTAATAAAAGAAGCCAAAAAGAAAGGATTACAAGTAACTTGTAGTGTATCTATTAATCACTTGTGTTTAACAGATGATCTTCTGGAAACTTTTGATACGGATTATAAGCTTATGCCTCCCTTGCGTACCGAAAAAGACCGTAAAGCATTACTGAAAGGTTTAAAAGAAGGAACTATAGACAGTGTTACGAGTGACCACAACCCTATTGATGTGGAACACAAACGCACCGAGTTTGACTATGCTCTCTTTGGAAGTATAGGTTTGGAAAGTTGTTTTGGGGCACTATTAGGAGTAGTTGATCTTGAAACTGCGATTTTGGCACTTACACGACTTAAAAGTACGTTTGGCCTACCTATATCTACCATTGAAGAAGGAGCCACAGCTAACCTTACATTATTTAACCCAGAGCCCACTTGGATTTTCACGCAAGATTCCATTCTTTCCGCTTCAAAAAATGCGGCTATGCTAAATCAGCCCATGAAAGGAAATGTATATGGCATATTCAATAATAACCAATGGGTTGTCAATGAATAATAGTAACCCAAAAATAAACGCACTAATAGCTTACCTTACTTTTATAGGTCTTCTTATTGCTATATTACTTAACAAGGAAAAAAAGGACGCATTTGTACTTTGGCATATTAAAAATATGTTTGGTTTAGTATTGCTACTCTTTATAGCGGTAGCCTTACAAAATTATACTATCGGTTTTTATTTTTATTGGACTA
This sequence comes from Flavobacteriaceae bacterium, assembly GCA_041392125.1. Lineage (GTDB taxonomy): Bacteria > Bacteroidota > Bacteroidia > Flavobacteriales > Flavobacteriaceae > Halomarinibacterium. The sequence goes on from JAWKMR010000009.1 coordinate 74,674, forward strand.
CTGTTGTCATGTGGCTATTTTCTTTAATGATGGCGCTTTTAGGGAAAAAGAAGGCAATACCCCTTGTAAGTGAAAAATTTCAACAATGGTTTATATTTTTGGGATAGAAATGCTATCTTTAGATAGTCATTCACTAACCTAAATTTTAAAAAATTATGTCAGAAACAACTTCAGATAACGGAAAAACCGTTGGTATCGTTGCCTATCTTTGGCTTATTGGCTGGGTAATTGCACTGGTAATGCACAATGGAAACAAAACAGAACATGGGGCATTTCATGTAAGACAAGCATTGGGTCTTATGATTCTTTGGCTTATTGTATGGGTAATTAATATGGCCCTTGCTTTTTCCGGAGTTCCGTATGTGGGATGGATATTTTCACTTGGGTTATTTGTCCTTTGGATTTTAGCATTTATTGGTGCTATTCAGGGAGAGAAAAAGCCAATTCCTGTTTTGGGAGAACAATTCCAAAATTGGTTTAAAGGAATAGGATAAAAACTTTTTTAATGGTAGTAGGATGCCGTAGTTTTACGGCATCTTTTTTTTTGAAATGTCACAACAACTTTCCCTACAGCACAACTATCGCGAAAGTTCACTATCTGAACAAGCACCTCTAATAATTATGCTCCACGGCTATGGAAGCGATGAAAACGATCTTTTTTCTTTTGCTTCTGAATTGCCAAAGGAATACGCCATCATCTCTTTAAAAGCACCCCATACTTTAATACCTTATGGAAATGCTTGGTACCATATTTATTTTGATGCTCCTCAAGGTAAATGGAGTGATGAAACGCAAGCTATTGAATCTAGAGAGTTGATTATTAAAGTTATCGATGAAATTATTTCGGTATATCCTATCGATAAAAATAATATCACTTTATTGGGATTTAGCCAAGGAACTATATTAAGTTTTGCGGTAGCCCTTAGTTACCCTGAGAAAATAAAAAACGTTATTGGCTTAAGTGGGTATATCAATAAAGATATTTTAAAAGAAGGATATACAAAAAACAACTTCAATGGTCTTAATGTATATAGCTCCCATGGGAGTGTAGATCAAGTCATTCCGGTGGACTGGGCAAGAAATACGAAACCATTGCTTCAAAGTCTCCATATTAATTGTCATTATTCAGAATACCCTGTAGGGCATGGTGTTTCACCCCAAAATTTTCAAGAATTAAAAGAATGGCTAAAGAAACACTCTTAATTTGGATACAAAACTGACGAAATGGGTGTTAACTCTAATTCCATTTTATCATTGTAGAAATATTCCAAAATCATTTCTCCCCAATATTTTCCATCACTAAAATCGGTAAGTATCCAGCGGTGATTTAAAAACTTTATTTTATTAACCCGCATTTCACCCTCCATACCTTCCAATGGAATAAGCGGATTACCTCCTTTTTGAAGGTTTTTTTCAATAATAGCATCCGATATAGTTTGTTCTACCAAAGCGGCATCCAATCCTAAATTTTCTAAATACGTCATGGCATTGTCGTTGCCTTGCAAGGTAAAATAATTAAGGTCTGCAACACGTTCATTTAGTTTTGCAATAGAATCGGTACTTGTGGAAAGTTTAGTGGTAAGCAAGCTAATTTTATGTTCTTGCGATTCAAAAATCGATGTTGAATTCATGTATTGAAAAAGAAGTAATAAAACAGCAAATAAAAAGAGATACATGAAAATTTTAGACTTCATAGTTAGATAGAGATTTTAAGGGTATCATACGCTAAATGAATATTTTTAGGAAGCGTTGCTTCCACTTCTTCATGAAAACCCATTAAGTGGCTAATATGTGTAAAATAGGTGGTTTCAGGTTTAAGTTCGTCAATTATTTGTATGGCTTCTTCAACATTTAAGTGCGATTCATGGGGCTTTTCTCGTAAAGCATTAATAACCAAAACTTTTAAACCTTTTAATTTTTGTTTTTCCATTTCAGAAATGGTCTTTACATCGGTCATATAGGCAAAATCATCAATTCTGAAACCCAAAACAGGTAAATTGGCATGCATTGCCTCTACCGCAATAATTGTCTTCCCTCCTAACTCAAAAGGATGCTCTTTTGTAATCTCCACTTCTTTAATAGTGGGGGCTCCGGGGTATTTATTAACGGTTTCAAAGACATACGGAAATCGTTGTTTTATGGCACTAAAAACTCTTTTTTCAGCATAAAATGGAAGTTCTCCTTGCCTAAAATTAAAAGGGCGTATATCGTCAATTCCGGCTACATGGTCATTATGTTCATGAGTTAACATCACACCATTTAGGTACTGAACGTTTTCACGAAGCATTTGTTGCCTAAAATCGGGCCCGCAATCAATGACATATTGATAGTCTCCCCATTGAAGTAGTACCGAAACACGCAATCTTTTATCTTTACTATCGTTACTTAAACAAACAGGATGCGAACTACCAATAACAGGAATTCCTTGTGAAGTTCCTGTACCTAAAAATGTAACCGTGAGGGGTCGTTTCATTGACACAAAAATAACAGTATTTTTTTTGTTACCCTATGGTATTTACTACCTTTGTATAAGATTATCAAAATAAAATTGCTATGCCAGAAATTATCCCCGGCGACAAGAATTTTGAGACCATTCCTTCTATTAAGGACAAGGCCTTAAGAATTAATTTAAACGAAAACATTTACGGTACTTTTGCTGAAATAGGTGCCGGCCAGGAAACGGTACGCAATTTTTTTAGAGCGGGCGGTGCCTCCGGGACTATTGCCAAAACTATGTCTGCCTACGATAAAGATTTCAGCGATGCGATTTATGGTATCGAGCCAGACGGGCGTTACGTAACCGAAGCACGTTTAAAACGCATGCTTTCTCACGAAATAAAGCTTATTGAAGAGCGGATAGTTCGTGACAAGCATCCTAATAAAATGTTTTTTTCGTATGCCAACACAGTGGCGACCATCGATTTTGCAAAACAATATCTAGGGCATGGTTGGGTAGGTATTCGCTTTCAAACTGACCCCAAAGAAGAATATAGCGAAATTGTATTACACATCCGCTTTAAAGAAACCGAAGCGGTACTACAACAACAAACGCTGGGAATTCTTGGTGTAAACCTTATTTATGGGGCTTTTTACAAACACGATCAACCCAAAAAGTTGCTTCGTTATTTGTATGACCATATCGATAAAGACAAAATTGAGATTGATACTATCAATTTTTCGGGACCCAAATTTGAAGCGGTTGATAACCGTTTAATGAGTCTTCAGCTCATTAAAAATGAAATGACCGAAGCGGTTATTTTCGGACCCGATGGCAACAACATTCTTCCGGCTCGTATTCTTTATAAAAAGAATGTTTTGGCTTTGCGCGGAAGTTTCCGTCCGGTGACCAAAGTGAATATGGACATGTACGAAAGATCGTTACAAATGTTTTTGAATGAAAACAAAGTAGATCCTGAAAATACCTTGGTCATTTTTGAAATTACCCTTTCCAACCTACGTGCCGAAGGAGAAATTGACGAACAAGACTTTATGGATCGTGCACGTTTGCTGTGTTCGTTAGGACAAACAGTGATGATTTCCAATTTTAAAGAATATTACAAACTGGTAGAATATTTTTCAAACTATACCCGTGCAAGAATGGGGTTGACGATGGGAGTCAACAATTTGGTGGATATTTTTGACGAAAAATATTATCGTCATTTAAGCGGTGGTATTTTGGAAGCCTTCGGAAAATTATTTTTCAAAGATTTAAAAGTATACCTGTACCCCATGCTCGACCCTGATACCGGAGAGCTTATCAACAGTGATAATCTAAAGGTTCACCCACGTATGAAAGAATTGTATAAATTCTTTAAATACAACGGAAAATTAGTAGATATAAAGGGGTACAATCCCGATATCCTTGGCGTGTTTTCACGCGAAGTCCTTAAAAAGATTGAAAACAATGAATCGGGTTGGGAAGAAATGCTTCCTGAAGGTGTAGCCAAACTTATAAAAGAAAAAGAGCTCTTCAATTGTCACTCAAATTCTGAAAAAGAAGTTACGAATTAGCCAAAATCTGCATTGCGTGTTCTTTGCTTTTTACATCATCAATCACTCTTTCAATAATTCCATTTTCATTGATAATAAAGGTGATACGGTGAATACTATCAAATAAACGTCCCATAAATTTTTTGGGCCCCCAAACACCAAACGCATGGATGACTTCTTTTTCCACATCCGCTAATAAAGGATACGGAAAATTAAATTTCTTTTTGAAATTTCCCTGTTTCTTTTCACTATCGGCGCTTACACCTAAAATTTCATATCCTGCATCTTGTAAATCTTTGTAATGGTCTCTTAAATTACAAGCCTCTACAGTACATGTGGGGGTGTTGGCCTGCGGATAAAAGAAAACTACTAGCTTTTTACCTTTGTAGTCATTAAGAATAATGGTATTTCCATCTTGATCTTTAGCTGAAAAATTGGGAGCTTTGTCTCCTGCTTTTAGTGTTTTCATTTATGTATTTTTGTATATGACTAAATTAATTTTTGTTTAAACTTTATATTTCAAAATTACACAAAATGACAAAAAAGGAAAAGGTTGTATTTGTTATAACTACGTTAAAAGAAATCTATCCTCAAATTCCTATTCCGTTAAACCACAAAGACCCCTACACTTTATTAATTGCTGTTTTACTTTCTGCCCAAAGTACCGATGTGCGAGTTAACCAAATTACTCCCCTCCTATTTGCTGTAGCCGATAATCCCTACGATATGGTGAAATTAAGTGTAGAAGAAATACGAGAGATTATAAAACCGGTTGGCCTGTCACCTATGAAAAGTAAAGGGATTCATGGTCTTTCAGAAATTCTCATTGACAAACATAACGGTCAAGTTCCCGCCGACTTTGAAGCTTTGGAAGCGCTGCCTGCTGTAGGGCACAAAACGGCAAGTGTAGTCATGTCGCAAGCATTTGGAGTTCCGGCCTTTCCGGTGGATACCCACATTCACCGCTTGATGTATCGTTGGGGATTAAGCAATGGAAAAAATGTGGTACAAACCGAAAAAGATGCCAAACGACTATTTCCAAAAGATTTATGGAATGAACTTCATTTACAAATTATCTGGTATGGACGTCAATACTCCCCTGCTAGGGGTTGGGATTTGGAAAAAGATATCATTACAAAAACGATTGGAAGAAAAAGTGTGATTGAAGAATATTATAGAATAAAAAAATAATAAAGATTCCTGCCTTCGCAGGAATGTATAAAAAAACCCCGGAAACAATCGGGTTCCGGGGTCTTTCCAAAGTTTAGTTTAGAAGTGCTTCAAACTTCAATTTATTATAATCTATAACACTTAAAGCCTTCGAGTAATCCAGCAAAAACTTTATGGTCTCTGCTTTTGGAACTAAGTTTTCATTCACGCGTTCCGCACGTGAAGTTTCAGAGTACAAGTTTGCCATAGAGCGCTGTTTTGAGGTTAATGTTACAATACAACGCAGGGGTTTGTACTTTATTGTTTAATTGGTCAAGATAATGTTATGTTTTTCAATTATTTTACGCATATTAATGAGCGCATAACGCATCCTTCCCAAAGCGGTATTAATACTCACACCGGTTTGCTCACTAATTTCCTTAAAACTCATATTGCGGTACATACGCATCATTAATACTTCTTTTTGGTCTTCGGGAAGTTCTTCAATGAGTTTTCGAACATCTTCTTCCACCTGTCCTTTAATGATTTGTTTTTCGGCATTTAATGCACCATCACTCAATACCGAAAAGATATTAAAGTCATCATTATTCTCGAACTTGGGCATACGGTTATTTTTTCGGAAGTAATCAATCACCAAATTGTGGGCAATACGCATTACCCAAGGTAAAAATTTTCCCTCTTCATTATAAGCACCCCGCTTGAGGGTTTTTATCACTTTAATAAAGGTGTCTTGAAATATATCTTCGGCAACGTCTTTATCATACACTTTAGAGTAGATAAAACGAAAAACTTTGTCTTTGTGGCGGGTGATTAATTCACACAGTGCAGCTTCGTTACCTTTAATGTAATCGCTAACCAATAGCGCATCACAACTTGTGCTTTGTTTCATATCCATACTTTTTAATAAATAAACAACTATTTGGTTTTTGGTTGTCTAGTGATTCTGTTTATTTAAAAGTAATGGTATGCTATAGGCAACGATTTTGTGTTACTGGAGGTAAATATAACAACAAAGATTTTACAAAAACAAAAAAAAGTAGGTTTTTTCGGAAATATATGTGTTAAAGTTCTTCTTTTACTGTTAAAAAACCTCAATAAATACAATAGTAAGTAGTAGAAATCGTTGGTAGCATCTTTGTGATAAAGTCCTTTATTTTTCTCCTTCTTAAATAGTATCTTTGCAAAAATTGCAAAAAACTCCACACCCTTTTGGCAGAAACTACTACAGATTTAAAAAAAAATATCCTCATCCAGGGGGCAAAACTTCATAACCTAAAAAATATTACGGTTGCCATTCCTAGGAATAAACTAGTAGTAATTACGGGGCTTTCGGGTAGTGGAAAATCTAGTTTGGCTTTTGACACGCTTTATGCCGAAGGACAGCGTCGCTATGTAGAAAGTTTATCTTCCTATGCACGACAATTTTTAGGGAGACTTGACAAACCTAAAGTAGATGCTATTAAAGGAATTGCTCCTGCTATTGCCATTGAGCAAAAAGTGAATGCCACCAATCCGCGCTCTACCGTGGGAACCTCTACTGAAATTTACGATTATTTAAAATTGCTCTATACCCGCATTGGGAAAACATACTCTCCGGTTTCCAATACAATAGTAAAAAAAGATACCGTGACCGATGTGGTGGAATATATTAAAACCCTTCCGGAAGAAGAAAAATTGCTTCTCCTCGCTCCCATCCATTTGGAAGAAGGAAGAACTATGGAAAATAAATTGCAAACGCTGGCTCAACAGGGGTATGCAAGGGTAAAAATAGAAGGAAAAGTAATTCGTATGGACGAGTTAAAAGGAAACTCTTTTCCGAAGGACATACAATTAGTTATCGACAGGGTAATAACCAAAAATGATGAAGATTTTTATAATCGTTTGGCCGATGCAGTTTCCATTGCTTTTTTTGAAGGTAAAGGAGAATTATCTATTGAACATCTTTCCGATGGAACAATAAAAGAATTTAACAACCGATTTGAAGCTGACGGAATTACGTTCTTGGAACCCAATGTGCATTTATTCAGTTTTAATAATCCCTACGGAGCCTGCCCAACGTGTGAAGGTTATGGGGATGTGATTGGGATTGATGAGGATTTGGTGATTCCTAATACAGGCTTGTCTATTTATGAAAATGCCATCTTTCCTTGGCGGGGAGAAAGTATGGGCTGGTACCGTGATACTTTGGTAAACAATGCTTATAAATTTGATTTTCCTATTCATAAGCCCTGGTTTCAGCTTACTGAAGAGCAACAAAAATTGGTTTGGGAAGGGAATCAATATTTTGAAGGACTGAATGATTTCTTTGCTTTTCTGGAATCGAAGAGCTATAAAATTCAAAATAGGGTGATGCTTTCACGCTATCGTGGGAAAACAAAATGCAGTACTTGCAAAGGAAAAAGACTACGCCCCGAAGCCAGTTATGTAAAAATCAACGGAAAGTCATTACCCGAATTAGTAGAACTTCCTCTGGATCAAGTAGCCGATTTTTTCAGAAATATTCAGCTAAACGACTACGAACAAAAAGTAGCCAAACGCTTACTTATTGAAATTAATAACCGACTTCGGTTTTTAATGGATGTAGGCTTGAGTTATCTCACCTTAAACCGAAAAAGCAATACCCTTTCCGGAGGCGAATCACAACGCATCAATTTAGCCACCTCGCTGGGAAGTAGTTTGGTAGGCTCCATGTATATTCTCGACGAACCTAGTATTGGGCTACATCCAAAAGATACCGAACGGCTTATTGGGGTATTGAAATCACTTCGGGATTTGGGAAATACCGTGATTGTGGTTGAGCATGATGAAGAAATTATGAAAGCCGCCGATGCTATTATCGATATTGGACCCGAAGCAGGGACTTTTGGCGGCGAAATTGTTGCAGAAGGGACTTTTGAAGAAATTCTGAAAAGTAATTCCCTTACAGCAAAATACCTTAATGGCGCTTTACAAATTGAAGTTCCTAAAAAGAGAAGAACCTCAAAACAAAGTATAGAAATCATCGGTGCACGACAAAACAATCTAAAAAATATTGATGTACGCTTCCCTTTAGGAGTATTTACTGCCGTTACGGGAGTATCGGGAAGTGGAAAAAGTACTTTAGTAAAAAAAATACTCTACCCTGCCCTACTTCGGGAAATTGGCGGGTACGGAGAAAAACCCGGGCAATTTTCAGAATTAAAAGGCAACTTCAGTAGCATTAAAAGCGTCGAGTTTATCGATCAAAATCCTATTGGTCGTTCCAGCAGATCCAATCCGGTGACCTATATTAAAGCCTACGATGACATTCGCAATTTATTTGCATCCCAAAAATTAAGTGACATTCGTGGGTATCAAGCCAAGCATTTCAGTTTTAATGTAGATGGCGGTCGCTGTGAAACCTGCAAAGGAGAGGGCGAAGTAACTATTGAGATGCAATTTATGGCCGATGTACACTTAGAGTGTGATACTTGTGGTGGCAAGCGTTTTAAAAAAGAAGTGCTGGAAGTACAATTTCACGACAAGAACATCCACGATGTGTTGTCTATGACTGTAGATGACGCCATTGCGTTCTTTGCACTACATAATGAAACGAAAATTACCAACAAACTTCAGCCACTTCAAGATGTTGGTTTGGGCTATGTACAATTGGGACAAAGCTCATCCACTCTTTCGGGCGGAGAAGCCCAACGTATTAAATTAGCTTCTTTTTTAATTAAAGGAGAAACAAAAGACAAAGCCCTCTTTATTTTTGATGAACCTACCACAGGCTTACATTTTCATGACATTCAAAAGTTGTTGGCCTCCTTTTATGCACTATTAGATAAAGGTCACACAGTAATTGTTGTAGAACATAATTTAGATTTAATAAAATGTGCAGACCACATTATTGATTTAGGTATGGAAGGCGGTGAAAAAGGAGGCGAAGTACTTGTCCAAGGCAATCCTGAAGAAGTAATTAAAAACAAAAAATCGTTCACTGCCAGCTATTTAAAAGAAAAGATTTATTAGCTTTATAGAAACCATAAACTGGGGAGTTATGAAAACTATTATTTCTTTTTTAGCACTTTTTCTCTCTGCTTTTACCTTTTCACAGGAATATATTCCCATGTTACAAGAGGGGAACTCTTGGTCAATACGGGCATATGACGCTCTTGGTAATCAAACTTATTATTCTACACTTGGTATTTCTGGAACTGAAGTCATCAACAATCAAACCTATTATTACTTAAATACAAATGTTGATTGTAGATTTAGAGAGGAAAATGGAGTCATGTATGGGTATTCTATAAGTGATGATTCAGAAATAATGCTTTATGATTTTAATTTAGAAGTAGGTGATGAAATTACTTTCTTTGACGAATACCCCCCAAATTACTGTGCATCTTATGGTGATTGTGGTTGTTATAATGAACCTCTAGTTGTATCCAGCAAATCAGAGGAATTCATTGCTGATGAAGATAGAATTGTGATGGAATTATCCATGTATGGAAAAGTAGTAGAAACGTGGATAGAAGGGATAGGAAGTTTATCCGGGTTTTATCCTTTCTGGGGTTTCACTTTTTGGGAAATATCTCATAAACTTACTTGTTTTAGCACCAATGATATTACCTACTACTTCAATAATTTTAATGTTTGCATTGGGATAGTCTCTACTGAAGATTTTATAATATCAGGCATCAAACTCTACCCTAACCCCGTTACGCAAACTTCCGTTTTAAAGTTCCCTGAAGAAGCAAAAATTGATCTTCTTAAAATTTATGATGTATCGGGAAGATTAATTTTGGAAGAATCCGTTATTGAAAATTATTACACTATTGAGGCTTCAAAGTATCACTCGGGTCTATACTTTTATCAGGTGTTTTCAGATGGAGAACGATTAAAGTCTGACACATTTATTGTAAAATAAATACGATTAAATTTAAGAAACATTTAATACTTCCAAAAAACTTTGGCACACCAATTGCTTATTGAATAGTAGTTGCAGTTTTAGTTAACGTTCACTGCAACTGCTTAAAGTAAAATATAGTTTTTTGGTTGGTTAGTTTTTTTGAATTACCCGTCGTTACTCACAAAAGTTCGGCGGGTTTTTCTTTTTAAAAAATGCTTCCTATCCAAACAACAGCAAAATCAAGGGTTTTCAATTTTGGCACGGTCGTTGGTTATTTGAATTATGTACACAGCAACCAAAATAAAAATGCAAGTACAACCCTTAAAAATTAAGATTATGAAAAACGTAACAGCACTCGTACTTAGTTTATTCGCAGTGGCCTTTTCAGTAAACGCCAACAGCGAAAACAACAATCATTATGACGGAAACTACAATGGCCAATCCTACATTTTTGTAGAAGGTGGTGTGGAATTTTCGGTATTCCCAGATGGTCAATTCGACTTTGTATACGTAGGACCCTCTCACGGAAGCAATGTAAATGTTAGCATTAATACTCCTAATGTAAACATCTCCTATAATTCAGGATACAATTATGATGCCTATGTACAGTACGATGACTATGGTGCTGTGATTCAGGTGGAAGAAGTTCCTATTTTTTATGATGAATTTGGCCGCATAGTACAAGCAGGTAGCGTAGAAATTCGCTATACTAACAGACGTATTGTTCGCGTAGGTGGATTACACGTATATTATAATAATTATGGTTATTTTTCACACTGCACCGGCTATATAAGCCCTTGGTACACTACCTATGTATATCGTCCTTGGCATGTCTACTACGCAAGACCATTTTATAGCCATTGTATTGTATATGACTATCCTTATCGAAGATATTATACTCCTTATCGCTATGCCTATACCTATCATAGAGACCACTATAGAGGGTATAAAAACTATACCAATGGAAGAAGAGATTTTGCACGTGTAGGAAGTAGAGTTCACTACAAAGATGGTAGATATGCTTCAAACAAAGATTACAATCCAAATAGACGAAATACCGCCGCTAGATATAATAAGGATACTAAAGACAGAAACGATTATGCTATTATGGGAAGACCTAGTAATAATGGGAATACTGTAAAAGGAAGACCTGTTACTACAAATACGCGTCCAAACGTAGCAAATGAAAATAGCAAAGGGCGACCAACATCGGTAATTCGAGAAAAACCTATTACCACAAAAGGGAAGCCTGTTACAACCACTAATTCTCGTCCAAAGGTAGAAAAGGAAAGCAACAGCAGTCGTCCCACGGTAAATAGAGGAGCTCCCTCTAAGAGCAAACCAAAGGTTAATAATACAAGGCCTGCGGTAAGTGAAAGAAAAACAACAACGAATAGAAGTTCAAATTCTAACTCGCGTGTTTCTAAAACATCCGGAAGTACCTCAAGTTCATCTAAAAGAGGAACCGTTCAGAAAAGAGGTCGAGGATAACAATTTTTTGGTTGGTTAGTGAGAAGCCCTTGCCGAAGCATTTTGCCAAAGCAGGGGCTTCGTCTTTATACAGATTTTAGTAAATCAGCCATGTTTTGTGTCAACGACCTACGGCTATAACAATCTATATTTTGAGTTTTTGAAACGACAACTCCCAATTTAAAGTGAGTATATAAATCGCTTATTTTCGCTTTTAAAAAATCGTATTCAGTATACGAAAAATAATCCCCGGCATGGGTTTCATTTAAAATTTCTTTCACATCGCTTCCTTCTGGTCCAAAGGCTAGTATGGGGCGATTTGAACGTAAATACTCAAAAAGTTTTCCAGGGATGATAGCACTAGTCTCGGTCTTGTTCATTTCAATAAGTAATAACAGTTGTGCAGTATTCTGAAATAAAATGGCCTCTTCATGAGAGACATAACCTTTTAAATTTAAATTTTCTGAAAGGTCATATTGCAGAATACTTTGCTTTACTTCCTGAGCAACCAGTCCTACTAGTTTTAACTCCAAATCTTCTTTGAAGCCTTCCACTTCATGAGTCAGTTCTGAAAGAACCTTCCATAAATTTTCAGGATTTCGATTGCTCAACAAGGACCCTATATGTACCAAACTAAATTTGGAATCTATTGTTTTGGAGATACTTTCGGCAACATCAAATCCGTTGGTAATTAACGAAACAGGTTTTTGTGTCAATTGCTGAAAATCTCTCTGAGTGGTAGGACTGGTAACCACAATAGCATCAGCTGCTTGAAGTACTTTTCTTTCTAATTTTTCATGTTTTTTTTGAGCTATTTTACTTAATTTAAGTGACTTATGATAATGAATGGTAGTCCAAGGGTCACGGAAATCGGCAATCCATTGTATCGGTAGTTTAGATTTTAATTCCATTCCAATAAGATGAAGACTATGTGGAGGGCCTGTTGTAACCATGGTTTCAATATCACTATTCTTTGAAAGGTATTGTTCCAAAAAAGTAACGGAAGGTGCTACCCAACCAATCCGTGCATCGGGAATAAATAAATTACCTCGTGCATACAATAACAATTTTTCAATAACCGAAGGTTTTTTTTCATCAATAATGCCACTACTTATTTTTTTTGTTTTCGCTTTTGAAAGGAGTTTTGCGTATTTGTAAGGTTCTTTTATGGGATGGTGAATAATTTCTATATCCTTAGGAATTTCAGCCAACAAGCTGTCATCAGTGATTGGATAATGAGGATTTTTCGGAACAAAAACGATAGGTTCTATCCCAAAATCACGGAAATATTTTACAAATTTTAACCACCGTTGAACTCCGGGCCCTCCGGCAGGTGGCCAATAGTAGCAGACTATAAGCACCTTTTTCATCTTACGATGGTTTTAGAGCTTTTCCCTTCCGCCATTCATTAAAAAATCCTCCAATAGCTATTAAAACAAATACTCCAAAACTTAGCAGCCCAAACGTAGTTCCGGTAGCAATTACTTCGGGTTCAAATTTAAATTCTACGGTATGTATTCCTGCGGGAATCACCATCGCCCGCAAGACATAATTGGCTCTAAAATAGGGAGCCGGTTTCCCATCGATATAAGCATTCCATCCTTTTGGATAATATACTTCCGAAAAAATGGCCAATTGGTCTGTCTTTGTAGCGGTTTCATACACCAATTTATTGGGCTTATGTTCAGTAATATCAATTGTTGCCGTGGAGTCTCGTACAATGTCTTTTGCAGGGATTTCAGCTAAAAAATCTTTATAGATAACAGCAGTTTTCTTGGTATCTAAACTATCTAAGTGCAAAATTTCTTCGTTGCTGTTATTGGCAGGCAGCACATTTTCAACAAACCAAGCAGGACCATTTACATAGGGGTTTTCTTGCGCAGCAATACCTCCTTTTTTATCGGGAACTAAAATATATTTTACATTCATCATGTTCAGGATGTTTATATTTCCTTGATCCAGATAGAAGTCATTAATATCGTTGATGCGTCTGGGCTTTGCGGCATGATACCCGCCCAAGGCATTATAAAAATAACTGGCTCGACCACTACTAAAAGCATTGGTTGTGGCATCATACACCCTAAAATAACCTGTGTCTTTTTCAATATCTTGATCTGCATTAGTAACTTGAAAAGGTTGTTCCATCACTCTTTTGGAAACAAAATCATCGTTATTTACATACCTTCTATCCACCCCCACTAAATCTATTACAATCAATAAAGCCAGCAATCCAATCGCCAACTTTTCCTTTAGTTTTTCAGAATAAACAAGCCACAAAACACTCGCAGTAAGTAGTACAAAAGCAAAAGTTCTTATAGCATCTGTGGTAAAAAGTGCTTTTCTGTCGGCACGAATGGCATCTACAAATTCCATCCCCATTTCATCAATGAAATAGGAATCGTAAGGACTTGAAAAATTGAATAGTACCGATTTACCTATCAAAAAAAGAAGGGAAAGTCCACCCACAATATAGGTGGTATACAGCAACGCTTTTTTCTTTTTTTCTTTGGAATGAACGCCTTTAAAAAATTGATGCAATCCTACTATCGCTAGTACCGGAATTAGTAATTCTATAATTACTTGAATGGAAGAAACCGCCCGAAACTTATTGTACAACGGAATGTAATTAATAAAAAACTCGGTTAAAAATTTAAAGTTATCGCCCCAAGACAAAAACAAACTCAATACGATGGCAGAAACGGCCCACCATTTAAATCGACCCCGAATGAGAAACAACGCCAAAACAGCTAAAAACAAGATAACGGCACCAATATAGGCGGGTGCTGCAACAATGGGTTGTTTTCCCCAATACATAGGAATTTGATTCAGTATTTGGGTGGCTTCTTCACGAGTAGCCCCCATTTTTAATAATTCATCTATGGTTTTGGAATCTTCGGGAAAAGCTTCTGATGTTCCACCTCCCATAAAACGTGGAATAAACAGGTTAAAGCTTTCTGCTATTCCGTAGCTATATTCAGTAATGTATTCATAATCTAATCCGTTTTTTGAAACCTTTTGAGAGCCATCGGGATTAATTGTCAATTCACTTTTTCCTCGCGTAGAAGTATCGGCATATTCCTTGGTAGCTAATAAATTGGTGGCATTTAGACCTAATGCCAAAATCACAGCGAAAACCATAACCCCAACAGCTTTAAAATAATGTGGTAACAGCTTCTTTTTATAAGCATCTATGAGATAGGCTATTCCCAAACAAACCACCATTAACAATAAATAGTAGGTCATTTGAAAGTGATTGGCCACCAACTCTAAGCCCATAGCAAGGGTGGTAAGCAAAAATCCTTGTAAATACTTTCCTTTAAACGTGAGAATAATTCCACTTAAAACAAAAGGCATATAGGCAATGGCATGGGCTTTTGCATTGTGCCCAACCCCTAAAATGATAATAAGATAAGTAGAAAAACCAAAGGCTAAGGCCCCTAAAAAAGCAAGTTTATAATCTACCTTCATAACCATGAAGAGTATATAAATTCCTATAAAATAGAGGAATAGATAATCTGCCGGACGGGGTAAAAACCGAAGTGCCGAGTCTATTTTTTTGATGTAATTATGTGGATATTGAGCCCCTAACTGATAGGTGGGCATTCCGCCAAAAGCGCTGTTAGTCCAATACGTTTCTTCCCCTGTTTGTTTTCGGAAATCATTTTGCTGTTTGGCCATTCCGGTGTATTGCACAATATCACTTTGAAAAAGGGTTTTCCCTTTAAGCACAGGACTGAAATACGCCAAAGAGGCAACAATAAATAAAACAATAACCACCAAATGCGGAATAAATCGCTTAAAATTAAAAGCCATAAAAGGATTTTTAAGTACTTGGGGAAATTATAAAAAATTATGCGAAGCCGAAGAAAAACTTTACATAATTTACCCGCTACTCTATCTCTTCAAAATCAATATACTCTCCTACTTTTTTCTTTGAAGTAGGATTTGAAGAAGAAGATTTATAATTAGCAGAAGCCTGCTCTGCCTGCGAAGCTTGAGCATTAAAAGGGCTTTGTCCAAAAGCATTTTCAAAGCGTTGATTCACTTTTTTTGCCAAATAACGCAACAAGTAGGGTTTTGCCAATTGAAGGAGAATCTTTACCCCAAAATATACCAAAAGAAGAATTAATATCGTTTTTAAGAAAGTCATACTACTGTCATTTATCTATCAGTAATCAAAAGTACATAATGCATTATAAAAAGTACCTTTTCAACTATTAAATAAATGATAAAACTTATATCTTTGGCTTAAACCGAATCGCTATGCGTTTACTTCTTTCATTCTTTTTTTTAATTCCTTTTTTTACTTTTTCCCAATACACCGATATGATTAATACCAACCAACCCGGGGGTTCGCAAGGGGCTTTTGCGGTAGGAAAAAAAGTGCTACAGTTTGAGAGCGGTATTACGCTGGGAAAAGAAAAACATAATCTTTTAACTACTGAAACGGGTATTTTTAATTGGGATTATAGCATTCGCTACGGAATTTATAAAGAAGAGTTAGAAATAAGCCTCATGGGGTCTTTCCAACGTAATAAAATAACCTATACCGAAGGGACCGCAACAGTAGAACCCTTTTCAAATTTTAAAAGCAATACGCTAGGGGCAAAATACCTCATCTACGACCCCTACCGCAAACGAGACTTGGAAGGCCCAAATCTGTATAGTTGGAAAGCCAATAACCGCATTCAGTGGGCCGATTTAATTCCGGCAGTTTCAGTCTATGCCGGAGCCAATTTCGATTTTGCAGATAATCCCTTCGTACCATTTGTAGATAAAACTACCATAAGTCCAAAAGTGGTGCTTTCAACCCAAAATAATTTTGTAGGGAGCTTGGTATTAGTAACCAATATTTTTGCCGATAGAATTACGACCGACTTCCCTACCTACGGCTATATTGTTACCTTAACCCATGCGACCAACCGATTTTTTTCCATTTTTGTGGAGAATCAGGGATTTAAAAGCGATTTCTATTCAGATCAGTTAATCCGTGCGGGAGCTGCCGCCTTAATTAATCAGGATTTACATGTAGATTTATCGTTAACTAAAGGATTAAAAGACACCCCTTCTGTTTTCTACGGAAGAGTAGGTGTTGCCTACCGATTGGATATGCACGCTAAAGATGAATTTTTGGAAGAAAAAGGAAAAGCAGGAAGAGAATTAAAACGTGCCGAAAAAGATAAAAACAAGGCAATTAAGAAAGCACTAAAGGAAAAGAAAAAGAACAAGAAAAAGCGAAAAGATAGTTTTGAAATTGAAGATGTTGAAGGAGATACTAATGATGGAATATAGTTTAATTTGCGTATGATCGAAATTTTACCAGTAGAAACACCACAACAACTGAAAGAATTTGTAACCTTCCCCTTTCAGTTATATAAAACCAATCCGTATTGGGTTCCGCCACTTATAAAAGATGAGATGGAAACATTGGATAAAGAAAAAAACCCCGTTTTTAAAAATGCGGAAGCACATTATTATGTAGCAAAAAAAGAGGGAAAGCCTGTTGGAAGGATTGCTGTAATTATTAATCATTTGGAGGTTACTGAAATCGGGAAAAAGAAAGTTCGTTTTGGCTGGTTTGATGTTGTGGACGACATCAAAGTATCTGAAGCACTTTTAAACAAAGTTTTTGAAATAGGAAAAGCCCACAACCTTGAATACGCCGAAGGCCCCGTAGGGTTCTCCAACATGGAAAAAGCCGGTATTTTAACAAAAGGCTTCGAAGAGATGAATACCATGATTACCTGGTACCATCACCCCTATTATGCACAACATTTTGAACAATTAGGCTGGGAGAAACAAGCCACTTGGGTAGAGTTTAAATTAAGTATTCCTCCCTCTATTAAAGAAAAAGTAGCTAAGTTTTCCGGAATTATAAAACAACGGTACGAGCTGTCTGTTATTCGATTTAAGAACAAAAAAGAGATTTTACCTTATGTAGATGAAATGTTCGATTTGCTGAATAAAACCTATAATACACTACAAACGTTTGTTCCTATTCAACAATACCAAATAGATTATTACAAAGAGAAATACTTTAATTTTATTCATCCCGATTATATTACGTGTATCAAAGATAAAACAGGAAAATTGATTGCTTTTTCGGTCGTGATGCCCTCGTTTACCAAAGCCCTTAAAAAAGCAAATGGAAGTCTGTTCCCCTTTGGCTGGTATTATTTATGGCAAGCACAACGTAAAAATGACCGTGCGGCATTTTATTTAATTGGAATAGACCCCGAATATCAAGGAAAAGGAGTTACGGCTATTATTTTTGAAGAAATGCAGCTTCTCTTTAACAGTAAAGGAATCGACAAAGTAGAAACCAATCCGGAGCTAAAAGAAAACACTGCCGTACAACAGCTTTGGAAAGACTACGAGCCAATACAGCATAAAGAACGGAGTACGTTTAGGAAAAACATATAAAAAAACCACCTTTAAAAGGTGGTTTCTATTTATTTAGTTCTTAACTACGCTCGAACTGAGAATTCAGTTTTTTTACTCTCCCATAGCCGCAGCTACTGCCGCAGAAAGACGTTTGTAAGTTCCGTTTTCCAATCGCTCTCTAATAGCCGAGAACGCATTTAACGTATCTTCAATATCTTGTTGGGTATGTGAAGCCGTTGGAATTAAACGTAATAAAATGAGTCCTTTAGGAATTACCGGATACACCACGATAGAGCAGAAAACACCGTGATTTTCACGCAAGTCTTTTACCAATGCCATGGCTTCAGGAATACTTCCTTTTAAATATACCGGAGTCACACAACTTTGTGTTGTTCCTAAATCGAACCCACGTTCACGCAAACCACCTTGTAAGGCATTTACGTTTTCCCAAAGTTTATTTTTAAGCTCCGGCATTGTGCGTATCATATCGAGACGTTTCAAAGCTCCTTCTACCAATTGCATTTGCAACGATTTGGCAAACATCTGCGAACGTAAATTATATTTTAAATAATTGATAATCTCCTCATCGGCAGCAATAAAGGCCCCCGTACTTGCCATAGACTTAGCAAACGTCGCAAAATACACATCAATTTCGTCTTGTACACCTTGCTCCTCTCCTGCTCCGGCACCTGTCTTACCAAGCGTTCCAAAGCCGTGAGCATCGTCCACAAAAAATCTGAAATTGTATTTTTTCTTTAAAGCAACTATTTCTTTCAGTTTCCCTTGCTCGCCACGCATTCCAAAAACACCTTCAGAAATCAACAAAATTCCCCCTCCGGTTTTTTCAGCTACTTTTTCGGCACGCATCAAGTTTTTCTCGATGCTTTCCATGTCATTGTGCTTATAGGTAAAACGTTGCCCTAAATGCAAGCGTACTCCATCTATAATACAAGCGTGCGCATCAACATCGTATACAATAACATCATCTTTAGAAACTAAAGCATCAATGGTAGAAACCATACCTTGATACCCAAAGTTTAGCAAATAAGCAGCTTCTTTTTGTACAAAAGCGGCTAATTCTTTTTGAAGTTTTTCGTGAAGATCGGTGTGGCCGCTCATCATTCGCGCCCCCATAGGGTAGGCAGAGCCATATTTAATTCCGGCTTCGGCATCGGCTTTACGTACTTCAGGGTGATTTGCCAATCCCAAATAATCATTAATACTCCAGGTAATCACTTCTTTTCCTTGGAATTTCATTCGGTTTGAAATCTCTCCTTCCAGCTTTGGGAATACAAAATAGCCTTCCGCTTGTTCGGCCCATTTTCCTAACGGACCTTTGTCTTTATAAATTTTGTCGAATAAATCTCTCATCAACAGTTAAAGGTTAGAATAAGTTGCAAAAATAGTTATTTTCAAGATGATAGCAAGTTTCTTTACAAGAAAGACTTGTATAAAAAAACCGCTTTTTAATAAAGCGGTTTTGGAAGCTTGTTAGGTTTCTTACTTAACGTATGTAATGGCCTTTTGATTTTCCTTGGTGGCATCCATAAAGCCCTGTTGTTCCATCCATTGATCGTTATAGACTTTACTCATATAGCGAGAACCGTGGTCCGGGAAAATGACCACTACCACACTGTTTTCATTGAAAATTCCTTCATCATTAAATTGTTTAATCCCCTGCATGGCAGCGCCACTGGTATAACCTAAGAAAAGACCTTCTTTTATGGCTAACTCACGGGCAGTGTGGGCGCTATCTTCGTCGGTTACTTTCATAAAACGATCGATACAATCAAAATCGGTAGCGGTAGGAATTAAGTTTTTACCCAATCCTTCAATACGATACGGGTAAATTTCATCTTTATCAAACTCACGGGTTTCGTGGTATTTTTGTATCACCGACCCGTAAGCATCAATTCCTAAAACTTGAATATTAGGATTTTGTTCTTTTAAATATTTTGCGGTTCCTGAAATAGTTCCACCGGTTCCACTACAAGCTACCAAATGTGTAATTTGTCCGGCGGTTTGTTTCCATATTTCCGGCCCGGTAGAATAGTAATGAGCATCTATATTAAGTTGATTAAAATATTGATTAATGTAAATAGAGCCCGGAGTATCCTGATGTAATCTTTTTGCTACTTCATAATATGAACGGGGATCTTCGGCAGGAACGTGAGCGGGACATACGTGAACCTCTGCTCCCATCGCCTTTAACATATCAATCTTATCTGCGGAAGATTTTGAAGATACAGCCAAGATACATTTGTAGCCTTTCAAAATGCTTACCATAGCAATACTAAAACCGGTATTACCACTCGTTGTTTCAATAATGGTATCGCCGGGTTTTAAAATGCCTTGCTTTTCGGCTTCTGTAATAATATAAAGTGCTATTCTATCTTTGGCAGAATGCCCGGGATTAAACGCTTCTACTTTACCGTAGAAATTACCTTTCATTCCTGAAGTAATATGATTGAGTTTAATTAGTGGTGTATTACCAATTAATTCCAACACATTCTCGTGGGCTTGAATGTTCTTCATATAGATTGTTTAATTAGCTGTATGAGAAAAACTCATCTCTAAAACCGCACAAAGTTACAGCAATTTTTTTAATTAGTCTTTAATTCCTTCCAAATCAAGTAAAAAAGCATAATCCATAGCGATTTCCTTAAGCGATTCGAACCGTCCGGAAGCCCCACCATGCCCCGCATCCATATTGGTATGCATAATAAGAATATGGGTGTCTGTCTTCAATTCGCGAAGTTTAGCCACCCATTTTGCAGGTTCCCAATATTGTACTTGCGAATCATGCAACCCTGTGGTCACTAACATATTGGGGTAGGATTTTGCCACTACATTATCGTAGGGAGAATACGATTTCATATAGTCGTAATAATCTTTTTCATTAGGATTTCCCCATTCGTCATATTCACCGGTAGTTAATGGGATGGTGTCATCCAGCATGGTCGTTACTACATCTACAAAAGGTACTGCCGCTACTACCCCATGGTATAATTCCGGAGCCATATTTACAATGGCTCCCATCAATAATCCCCCAGCCGAACCTCCTAATGCATACAAATGCTCCGACGAGGTATAGTTTTCAGCAATTAAAAACCGGGAAGCATCGATAAAATCGGTAAACGTATTTTTCTTTTTGAAAAGCTTTCCGTTTTCGTACCATTCCCTTCCTAAATATTCGCTCCCCCGAATATGGGCAATGGCAAAAATAAATCCGCGGTCTAAGAGACTTAATCGGGTACTGGAAAAGGAAGGATCCACAATAATTCCGTAGGATCCATACCCATATAAAAGCAATGGGTTGTTCCCGTCAAGTTTAATTCCTTTGCGATATACCATAGAGATGGGGATTTTTGTTCCATCGGTGGCAGTGGCCCAAATTCGCTTTGACTCGTAGTTTTCTTTTTTGAATTTTCCGCCCAGCACTTCGGTTTCTTTCTTAACCTCTTTTTCCTGCGTTTCCATATTAAAATCAATCACAGAAGCCGGTGTGGTTAATGAATTGTAATTATAACGAAGGATGTTGGTATCAAATTCAATATTCTGAAAGGGATACGCAGTATAGGTTTCATTGTCGAAAGGAAGGTAATAATCTGCAGTTCCATCCCAGCGTTTAATACGAATTTTATTCAATCCGTTACTGCGCTCACTCACCACCAGATATTCTTTAAAAATATCGATATCCTCCAACAACACATCCTTTCGGTGTCCAATAACATCTTCCCAGTGGTCCATAGAAGTGTTATTTTGAGGCGTTTTCATCAATTTGAAATTGGTCGCTTCGTCTTTATTGGTAACGATGTAAAAATTATTTTCAAAATGAGAAATGGTATATTCCATTCCCGGAACACGGGGTTGAAAGATTTTAAATGTTCCTAAGGGAGTATTGGCATCCAGTATTTGATATTCAGAAGTTAACGTACTCGTACTGCCAATGACTAAAAATTTTTCCGATTTAGATTTATAGACAAAAGTATCGAAGGTTTCGTCGGTTTCCGTAAAGACCAAAACATCTGTTTCGGGATTCGTCCCCACAATATGTCGGTAAATACGGTCGGCCCTAAGGGTTTGCTCGTCTTTACGAGTGTAGAATATTGTTTTATTATCATTGGCCCAAGTGGCACTTCCGGTAGTATTCGGGATTTCGTCTTTCAAAATTTCACCCGTCTCCAGATTCTTTATAAAAAGAGTGTATTTTCTTCGGCTTAAGGTATCTACGCCAAAAGTGGCCCATTTGTTGTCCGGACTTACCGTAACGCCCCGCAAACTATAATAGGCATAGTCTTGCGCCATATCGTTCACATTAAATAAGATTTCTTCTTGGGCGTCCAGAGCGCCTTTTTTTCGGGAGTGAATGGGGTAATCTTTTCCGGTTTCGTAACGTGTAATATAGTAATACCCATTATAGAAGTAAGGGACAGAAGCATCGTCTTCTTTAATGCGGCCTTTCATCTCTTCAAACAATACATTCTGAAAGTCTTTAGTATGGGCTGTAATCTTGTTATAATAGTCGTTCTCTCGTTCCAAATAGTCAATTACTTCTTCATTTTCTCGATCGTTTAACCAATAATAATTGTCAATACGAACATCGCCGTGAATCTCGAGATGCTTTTCTTTCTTATCTACTTTTGGAGGTGGAATATTCATAGTACTTTTTGACGATTCTGAATTTTTACACGAAGCCGCAAAAATAAGGCTTATCAACAAAATATGGGGATAAATTTTCATTTGATAACAACGATGTTTTAATACCCTAAAGTAGTAAATTTGTTGTAACTAATTAAAATTGAAAATTATGTTTGGAGATATTATGGGAATGATGGGCAAGCTAAAAGAAACCCAAGCCAAAGTGGAAGCTACAAAACAGCGCCTCAATACGGTATTGATTGACGAAAAAAGTACC
The DNA here is from genome assembly GCA_041392125.1 of Flavobacteriaceae bacterium. Taxonomy (GTDB): domain Bacteria; phylum Bacteroidota; class Bacteroidia; order Flavobacteriales; family Flavobacteriaceae; genus Halomarinibacterium. The sequence continues at coordinate 97,476 of JAWKMR010000009.1, forward strand.
GATGAGCTAATCCATATTACTATAACTGCAAATCGGGAAATTAAGACAATCTCAATTAATGATGAACTTTTAAAAGACAAAGAGCAACTGGAAGATTATCTCATACTTACACTGAATAAGGCCATTGAAAAAGCAACTAAAATTCATGAAACCGAAATAGCAGCAGTAGCAAAAGAGGGAATGCCAAACATTCCGGGATTGGATTTGTTTAAATAGAAATTGTTAATCTCCCTCAAAATAGGTTGCTTAAATTGAAAAAAAGTTCGATATTTAAGCAGTAAACCTAATGTGTAATCCTAAAACCTAAAATATGTTTGAATTAAAGAAAAGTGGAGACCAATATCACTTTGTTTTAAAAGCTGGAAATGGTCAGGTTATTTTATCCAGCCAGATGTATGCCTCAAAGGCTTCTGCTTTAAATGGTATCGAATCTGTTAAGAAAAATGCCGGGAATGAGAATGCCTGGGAAACTAAAACTGCTAAAAATGGCAAGTTTCACTTCAATTTAAAATCTACTAACGGACAAATTGTAGGTAGTAGCCAAATGTATGCTGACGAAGCCGGAATGAAAAACGGAATTGCATCTGTACAAAAAAATGCCCCCGGAGCCGAGGTTAAAGAAGTAGAATAAATGTTTGTTATTCAAAAAAAAGTCCCACCGGTGGGGCTTTTTTTATGCCGGGTAGTTTTGAAGAATACCTAAAAGTAATTGGTGCATTTCGCTGGTATAATCCAAATGAGTTACGATACGAAGTTTCCCTTGCCCCATACTGCTTATCTTTACACCTTTCCCTTCTAAACCTTTTAGAAATGCTTGTTCTGAAACTGATTCCTTTAGATAAAAGATAACAATATTAGTTTCGGTGGGTTCTACTTTAGCTATATAATCTAGGTTTGAAAGGGTTTCTGCAATTTCTTTCGCTCTTGTATGATCCTCTTTCAATTGCTCTAAATGATGGTCTAGGGCATATAATCCGGCAGCAGCTATATACCCTACCTGACGCATTCCTCCGCCCAAAACTTTACGCACCCGCATGGCATTTTTCATAGCGTCTTTAGTGCCAATCAAGACCGTCCCTAAAGGGGTTCCCAATCCTTTACTAAAACACAGCGAAATAGTATCGAACAACGCTCCATATTGCTTGGGGTCTTCCTTTTTTTCAATAATGGCATTCCACAAACGAGCGCCATCAAGATGATATTTCAAGCCATGGGTTTCGCAAACGTGTTTTATTTCTTTGAGGGTTTCAATATCATAACAGGCACCGCCTCCTTTATTGGTGGTATTTTCAATACATACCAAAGAGGTTAACGGACTATGATAAAAATCGGGTGGATTGATAGCACGTTCCACATCGCTGGCAGAAATCATTCCTCTTTCGCCTCCAATAAGTTTACAAGAAACGCCGCTATTAAAAGAAACTCCCCCTCCTTCATAGTTATATACGTGCGCCCATTCATGGCAAATGAGTTGTTCTCCGGGCTGGGTGTGTAGTTTTATCGCAGCTTGATTGGCCATACTGCCCGTAGGAAAAAATAGCGCTTGTTCTGCGCCAAACATAGCGGCTACTCGCACTTCCAAAGCATTTACTGTTGGGTCTTCTTTATATACGTCATCACCTACGTGGGCGTGATACATAGCCTCCAACATCCCTTGGGTAGGTTTGGTTACGGTATCGCTTCGTAAATCTATAATCACTGAAAAAAATTATTGTCTGGTGAAGGTAAGTTTTTGAAGGGTCTCGTCTGCAAAATTGCTAACAATGACTAAGCTTAACGCATGATTATAATCGTAATTCAAATTTTTTCCGTCGCTATCATTACTAATATCAAACAAATTAAAACTTTTTGTCACAACATCCTCCGAACTTTTAAAACTAAGACTTCTGAAACAAGGCTGCACTTCTTTTCTAAGTTCGGGTTTCCCGGTATAGGTTTCGGATTTATATGGTTTTACTTCTTCGTTTTCTATGGTAGAAAGGTTTTCAAAAGCAAGGTATAGAACTTCATTGTTAGGAAGTTCTATAGATTGATAGAGCCCACAATTATCTATTTTCTTAACAAAAGGAGTACCATCGGCCTCTTCCCAAAAAATATACACTTCATAATAGGTGTCTCGCGTAGTACACATTTTTCCATCAATAAGAAACATTTCAATTCTTCCCGAACAATAATGCTTGGTAGCCATGTAAGAGGGAATTTCTCGCTCTTGCAATTTGTTGGTAAACTCCCGGGTTAATTGATCTACATAAGCTTCATCATTTTGAGAAAAACTCAAAGTCATCGTCAAGAGACATCCTAAAAGTAACAGTCTTTTCATAGGTGAGGTATTAATTTTGTAGTGCTAAGGTACGTAAAGAAGTTCTTAAAATCCGGTATCACATTGAAAACTTCCTATGGGACTACCATCGGGTATTTTGGGAACTTCGGTTTGTTTAAAATCATCCGGGTCATCTTCAAAAATAGCTATTTCAACCAATAGTTGTTTTGCAAAAGAAGATTTTTCCTTTTTTAATTTGGAGGCAATTTCATCAATGGTTTCCAAACACAATCCTTTTACCTGGGGTAGCGCATCTTTATGTAAAGACAAAACAAATAATTGCTGAAGGGTTTGATACTGAATCATGTGCTGTACTTCTTTTTCATAAGCCGAATTAGTTTCGGCAGCAAAAATAGCGTCTGTTAAATTTTCCAAGACTTCCTCAAATCCTAAATTAGTAGGCTGAAGGGCTTTTTGTTGAATTAATCGATTGGTTCGTTGAGGATGCAATAACAAACTAAGAGTCATATCACTGGCCGTAGCTGCTGCACCCAGCGCATCAAATGCCACCCCCATATCACTTTTAAACGATTCACGAGTTCTTCCGTAACCAAAGGCTCGCGGCGGAAACAATAGCAGCTGTGCTTCCGGAATGGCGAGTTGTTTCGCTGAAAGTGTTTTTAAAACCGAAGTCAATGCTTTTTGCTGTTCAAATTTGGGGAGGTAGTCATGTTGTTTCCCGGCATAGCCCTTAACCAGGTAATCATAATCCATTCCTCCTATCAGTTTAACCGAAGCTTCAGTTTGGTAACGGTGTAAAAAATACAACGGTGCAAATACATCTTCTAACACAGTATACGGCTCTCCGGTGCGAATATTATCCTCCGAAAAATTACGAATGGCTACTTCCCGTATCTTCAAAATAGTTTCCAATTCATCCGAAGCACTCGCCCCGTTATCCCATAAATGGGCTTTGCCATGAGCACCTCCCGTTGCGCGCGCATCACTATCAGTAATATACCGTAAGCCATTGGCAAAAGCGCCTTCCAAAAGGGCTTTTAAGTAGGTGTTTTCATCTCCGTTGGGAGCATCACCATAACTATACGCAACGGTAACCTTGTCCCACTCACCTATTCCAACCGCATACGCATTTTTTAAATCTATTTGTCCCTGTATCAATGCCAATGTGGGATGCGGATAATCCATAACGCTCGCTCTGTTGTTGGTGCTGGCTGCAAAATTATGCGAAAACCCCAACGTGTGCCCCACTTCGTGAGCAGACAATTGCCGAATACGAGCCAAGGCCATTTCCAGCATGGGTGCATAGGCCTCATCAGAAACCGCAAAAGGTTTATTCAGCAATGCTTGTGCAATCATAAAATCCTGACGAATCCGCAAACTTCCCAAACTCACATGCCCTTTAATAATTTCACCGGTTCGGGGGTCATTAATGGTACTGCCATAACTCCAACCTCTGGTAGAACGATGCACCCATTGTATCACATTGTAACGCACATCCATAGGGTCTGCGTCTTCAGGGAGTAATTTCACCTGAAAGGCATCTTTGTAACCTATAGCTTCAAACGCTTGATTCCACCAACGGGCTCCTTCCAGTAATGCCGAACGCACCGGTTCCGGAGCTCCGGGATCTAAATAATAAATAATAGGCTCCTTTGCTTCACTTACAGCAGCCGTGGGATCTTTCTTCTCCAAACGATGGCGCGTAATAAATTGTTTTGTAATAGCTTCCTGAACGGGGGTTGCATAATCCATGTAACTCATAGGATACGATCCACAGCGAGGGTCAAACTCACGGGGTTGGTAGCCTGCTTCGGGAAGTTCCACAAAACTATGGTGCTGTATCACAGAAATACTTTGCGGATTAGGGGCCACACTGCGTAAATTCCAACCTTCCGAATCTCCGACATAGGTTAACAAGCTTTCAAACTCCACATTCTTCGGAAAAGCCTTGGTGCGCTCCATCCAGATCGTATTTCGGGATTTTTCCAGCTTATAGGTACCCTGTTTGTTTTGCTTAAGGGTTTGCGCAACCTGATGGGCATCTTCCATTAAAAAAGGAGATAAATCCACTAAATAAATATCATTTTTAGTTTCTTTTATTTCAAAACCGAACAATACCGAACGAGCAAAAGCTTCTTCTATGGAACGCTTTTCAAGCACATTATCGGTATTCGCACGATAATTTACATTAGGTTGCAATAATAGAATCTTGTTTCCGCTTTTCAGAAACTTCACCACGTCTCCTCCGCCCAACTGTCCGCGATCCAGCCCAATATCATTAGAGCCTAATCCGGTACGTAAGGAATGCACATACAAAAACTCTTTGTCCAGTTTCGATTTGGGAATCTCCAAGAAGATACTTCCTTCATCTTCAGCGTAGTAAAAAGTAAAGAACCCGGTAAATGTTTGTAGATTTTTCTTTCCTTCCAAAAATTGTGTATAGCCAGTATGTATTCCGAAGAAAAAAATAAGCAGTAAAAAAAGTTTTCTCATAAAGTTGCCTCCCAATATTTTACGGGTTAAATCTATTAAATTTCTTTGAAAGTGTTTCGGATTAAAGCGATAATCCTATTTTTGCATAAATATCAAATTCCTATATGACCACTACCGATCAACTAAAAGATCTTAGAAATCGCCTGGATGCGTTAAGGAGGTATCTTTGACGTAGATGGTAAAAAAATAACCATCGCCAACGACGAGGAAAAAACCTTCGATCCCAATTTCTGGAACAAACCCCAAGAGGCTGAGGCCTTTATGAAACAACTCCGCACCCTAAAAAAATGGGTGGAAGACTACGAAAAAGCAACTTCCTTAACTGAAGAAGCCGAAATTCTCTTTGAATTTTTTAAAGAAGGCGAAGGCACCCCGGAGCAAGTGGATGCGGCTTTTAACAAGGCGGAAGAGGCTACAGAAGCGCTCGAATTCCGAAATATGCTCAGCAGCGAAGGCGATGACCTTTCTGCCGTGTTGCAAATCACCGCAGGGGCCGGCGGTACCGAAAGCTGCGACTGGGCCAGTATGCTCATGCGTATGTACCTTATGTGGGCCGAAAAGAACGACTACAAAGTAAAAGAACTCAATTTTCAAGCAGGAGATGTGGCAGGAGTAAAAACGGTAACCCTCGAAATTGAAGGTGAGTTTGCTTTTGGTTGGTTAAAAGGGGAAAACGGGGTACACCGTTTGGTACGTATTTCCCCTTTTGATAGTAATGCCAAACGCCATACCAGCTTTGCCAGTGTCTATGTCTATCCCTTAGCCGACGATAGTATTGAAATAGACATTAACCCTGCCGATATTTCCTGGGATTTTGCCCGTAGTAGCGGTGCCGGGGGGCAAAATGTGAATAAGGTGGAAACCAAAGCCATTTTAACCCACCACCCCAGCGGCATTATTATTCACAATAGTGAAACCCGATCTCAATTGGAAAACCGGGAAAAGGCCATGCAAATGCTAAAGTCGCAGTTGTATGAGATTGAACTTCGTAAACAACAAGCCCAACGCGATGAGATTGAAGCCGGGAAAATGGCGATTGAATGGGGTAGCCAGATACGCAATTACGTACTTCACCCCTACAAACTCATTAAAGACGTGCGCACCCAACACGAAACGGGCAATACCGATGCCGTGCTGGATGGTGATTTAGACGGGTTCCTAAAAGCCTATCTCATGATGACCGGGCAGGGAGAAAAAAGCAGCGAACTTTAATTTACGTATAAGTACGTAGTGACAAATCGCTTATTTTCAGCTACTTTCGGGTATCATAAAGAGTCCGACTATGAACACCATTCGCTTTTCCCGAACGCTTGCAGTCCTAAGCACTGTGAGCCTATTCCTGCTGCTGTTTGCAGGATGCAAAAATCCTTCCACTAATAAAGCGTCCACCTCTGTGGACGCCGAAACCACCTCGCAAGTGCACGTAGCCTTTGCAGGAGGGGGGTGGAGAGCCCATACCGCACATTCGGCTTGGGTGATTTCACTATTGAATAACGGCCAATACACCCTAATCGATGCCTTTGCCAACGTAGGCACCGTTTCCTCCAACTCGGGCGGAAGCTGGTTTAGTACTATGCTCTTTTACTCTCAAGACTTTGTGAACGATATCCAGGCACCCAATGCATACAGCACCTGGCCCTCTACCGGATGGATCGGAAAACAACGAAACCTCTTTGATGCCGTAACCGCCTGCGACGATGAACCGGACGGCATCTACCTGGAATGTGTGTTCGATTACTACACCAATACCAACTATACCGGGGGAACCCTTTGGAAATTGTTGGTAGAAAGTCTGGTCTATAAAGATTACAATTTGGGGACTACCCTGCTAAGCGACCCGCATCAGTCATGGGCAGCCGATAAAAACCTATTGTTGGCCTCTTCGTTGTTAACCAATGCGGTGGTGCTGAATCGGGACGATACCGTTTGGAAAAACCACAACTATTATCAGGCGTGCCTTTCGCCCGATACGCCCATCCTCAACGGCGACTCGGGTTCTTCCTGCACCACGGCACGACCCCCCGATGTAACCCCTGCCACCTTTTCCAGTATCCCGAATACTTCAAGCTATGTTGCTTCCCCTTTCTTTGCGGCCCTACAACCCAATACCCAGGCGAGTACTTTTAACCTGGGCTACACCTCCGATTATGTGGTATCCACTCCTCCACAATATGCCGAAACGGTCACCCTACCTCTCGCCAACGACAGTGTCCCTGTGATGACCGCTGCCGCCGCTTCCAGTGCTGCTTCGGGCTTTGGGGCCAGTGAGCATATTACGGGTTTGTTCGACCTTTCGTATCTGTTCGAGGACGATGCCCTTAGCTTTAGCCTGCAAAACAATACGGTTGCCTATATGGACCTGAATGGGATGGCCTTACAGGACCTGGCTTCTAATGTCACGGTACGTTTGGCCGATGGCGGTTCGGTAGACAATGCCGCCGTGGCGCAATTGGTGCGTTCATTACAACTCAACAACCAGGACCAAGGTTTTAACATTGTAGCGTTTGACAATGTATCGTCCATTACCCAACCCACGGGCGGAGCGAATGTGGGCATTGATATAGCCAGTTTGTTTGGTTATCCCGATCCCTTATGCGTAAATTTAAAACTTACCGAGTACTGCATCACCACGCCGGACTTGCAGATTTTTGAAGCCACTCCACTATACAGCACTCCGGCCACCTGGAGTTATCCCGAGGGCAAAAATGAGTTGGTGTATACGGCCTACCAAGTCACCACTTTGGCCAACCCGGCGATGGGGATTACGGCAGGCTCCACAGGCACCTTACATGCCTTTACCTGCTCCTACCCTACAGCCGCCACGGCACCACTGGATGGCGATACCAATTTTGATGCCTATGCGGCCATGTTTACCTTTATTAATGCCGGATTAAACGACCCTAAGAACGGCGGGATGTACTATTTAAAAACGGCGATGGGGTTGTAGTTTTTTGTATCTTTAGAAAGAAATAAAACAGAGTTTATCCTCTTTTAACATACAGTAAAACCATCATAAAAATTAGCATATAACGAGTTGGCTGTAATTAAAAACAACACAAAGAATGAAACCAAGAATATTTTTAAGTTCAACATATTTTGATTTAAAGCACGTAAGAGAAAGACTTGAAAGGTTTATCGAAAATTACTATTTCGAACCAGTCTTGTTTGAGAGCGACAATGTTGTTTTTGAACACAATAAACCTCTTGACATATCTTGTTATAACGAAGTTAAATTATGCCATATGATGGTATTAATAATTGGAGGAAGATATGGTTCTATAATATCCGGAGAAAACATTGAAGAGAAAAAACAATCTTACAATAATGAATACGTATCAATAACAAGAAAGGAATTTGAAACTGCTCAAAAACTTAATATTCCGATATTCATATTTGTTGAAAAAAATGTTTATGCTGAATTCCATACCTACAATAAAAATAAAGCCTTTTTTGACAAAGAAAACAACTTCAAATTCGCTCACGTAGATGATATTAATGTTTTTAGGTTTATTAACTTAATCAAAGGAATAGCCATAAAGACATTTGAAAAAGTAGAAGATATTGAAGGATATTTAGGCAATCAAATTGCTGGTATGCTCTACTTGTACTTACAACAACTTCAGGATAATAAAGAAGATGAAAAAATTCTTGATTCAGTTTCTGAATTAAAAAGTATATCAAAAAGAATGAATGAAATGCTTGTAGCTGTTGGTAAAAATGTGATACAAGATAACGGCTTTGATGATGTTTTATTTAAGCAAAATGAAATATTAGTTGAGTTTTTTGTTGACCAATTTACAGACAATATTAGATTTAAAAATAATTATGATATTACAGAACCCGAACTAAAAAAAGTGATTCAGCTCTGTATGAATACAATTCTAAATCCAGATTTCATTTTATCATTGGAGAATAAAGACTTTGACTTTATTTGGCCAAAAGTTGACGATAAAGAATTAGAATTCAAAAATGAAATTTTAGAAATAAACAAAGCTTTACAGATTGAAAACTTTAATTATTATAAAATCTATTCAAACTATAAAAAAATAGCTTTGATAATTAAAGAGGATAAAAGATTAGAAAAATTACTAAGGGAAAAACTATCTAGAGACTTGAGTCTTGAAATTATAGGTCTTCCCTTCTAAAATAACTACAGCCAACAATGACTATAATCCAGCGGGGAAGCTGAATAAATAAATTGTTTTTCCTACTTTTAAAATTATAAACCATCTGACTATATTTCGACGTGGCTCCACACTCCGACTTTTCGCCTACGGCGAAGCCACGGGGTCGCCACCAGCCCCGCCGAAATCATAGCCCGGACCGTTATAGCTAATTATTTAGACTATGATTAAAAAATTGATTTTAGGAAGTTATAAGTCTGAACACAAGCTAAAACCCGCAATAAAGAATCAGATTAAGAATATAAAGCGTGTTTGGAATAATGATGTTTATAAAGATTTTGGTATAGAAAGAGTATTGAGACTCTTTCTTGTAGTCATACAATTTGCTTTCCCTGCTTTATATCTAAGACAATTATCCGGTTTGTTTGGCTTACTTGGTAGAAAAATTATGGTCGAGTTTTATGTTATAATAAAGCTAATACTTCCAGTACTATTTTTCTATTTAGATATTACTAACAATATAATTGTAGTTATAATTGCCATTTATATATTACTCGAAACCGTTATTTATTTAACTAGTTTAATATTTCTTTCTGATGTTTATGCTCAACCTATCAGCTATAAAAGATCTGTAGTCTTACTTTTTATAAATTACGTTGAAGTTATTTTAGAGTTTGCTGTCATATATTCTTATTTCAATATTAATTATAAAATATTTCCAGGAGATCTAGTAAAAGATATTGACATCATCTATTTTAGTTTTGTTTCGTTCTCTCCAATAGGATTCGGAGAAATAGATTCAATTTTATATCATGGTAAACTAATTGTAATATGTCAAATTTTTGTATTCTTAATCTTTGGAGGTTTATTTTTAAGTGTATTTACATCAAACATAGGTAAAATGACATATTTCAATTCTCATAAGGAGAAAAAATGGAAAAAAAAATAACTGGCTACAACAACACATAATGTTTATGGCGATATTTTACTAATTGAGTATTTTAAGAAAAGAAAAAACTTATATTTAACTGATAAACAACCGTATGCAGCTCCGACGGCTCTCCGATTAGCACGCTGCGCTGCTGAAGCTCAGCCGAATCAGCCGCTAGTCGCCGCCTGGGGATAGCCCGGACCGTTGTAGCATGACAAAAAACAACAAAAAAAATGGCAAAAAGTATATCAATAACAGAACAAATTAGACAAATTGCTCTTCAAACATTGGCGGATAGACCAGAAGGAATTAGATATTCAGACTTGAAAAGAGAAATTTTAAAAGTAAATAGTTCATTCAATCCGAATACAATTAGTGGTGCTACTTGGGATTTAGAAGCTACATATCCTGAAAAAATTTATAAACCCGACAGAGGTGTTTTTAGATTATTAAAGTTTAAAGAAAATGTTGCAACTCAGCCAGACGAACAGCCAACAAATACATTGCCAAAAACTTCAAAGAAAAAGACTATTAAGGAAGAAGATTTTTATCAGCCATTTGCAGACTGGTTAGTAAACGAGCTTGAAGAATGCACAAATGCAATTGGGCTTGGTGGAAATATTTTTAAAGACAAATGGGGAACACCAGACGTGATTGGTGTTAGAGAGTCTAAAAGAAGTGACATTATTCAGTTTCCAACTGAAATAATTGTTGGCGAAATTAAGACCGACACGAATGGACTTATCACAGCGTTTGGACAAGCTTGTGCTTACAGAATATTTTCTCATAAATCATATATTGTTGTTCCGAACAATTCACAAATTGAGGACATAACAAGACTTGATACATTATGCAGACAGTTTGGTATAGGACTTATTCTTTTTGATAACCAAAACATAGAAGACCCAAATTTTGAAATACGAGTAAGAGCAATTAAAAATGAACCTGATATGTTCTTCGTGAATAAAAACTTGAAACAAATTGAAGACAAACTTTTCAAATAAGCAGATAAAAACAACTGTTAAATTTTGCTTAGTAATACTATCAAAGTTTATTCTTGGTTGATAGTGTATCGCTCCGTAATTACCACCTTTAGGTAGCTGCAAATTGTTCAAATCAAAAATAGAACACTTACATAAACAAAACTAATTATAAATCTAAACTATGGGATTTTTACCTTTTTTTGGACGCTTGATAAGGTTTGTTTTTATTTACAAATTAAATTGGAAACAACTGGATAAGGCAGAGCGTACTGATAAGGACTTGGAAAAATATAAAAATGTAAAAGCGGGTGGAATTGGACTAGCTATACTATTCTTTATTTGCGTTTTATATTTAGGATTAACTAATTAGTACAATTCAATATTAAGTAATAAACATTTACAAAAACCTCATTTCATTTTATTTTAACTATCCCCCAACCACCCAAAAGAGATTAAAAGTTCGTTAACACAATCACACTTACTACCCCATTTTGCTTTCACCAATGTGGAGCCTATCTTTCCGGTAAAAGCGCCACCGTGGCGGGTTCCTTCTTGTTTTATTTTACATTTGTACATAACATCATTTTAGGTTTTAAAAGGTAAACATAGCCTGCCTTTTTTAAACCCGCAACAGGCAAGCGCCGTTTACGATCGTTTTTGCCGAAAAGGCCGTTTTTTGCCGAAAACGACCGTTTTTGCCATTTTTGTCCGAAAATATTTCTTAGTTCTCCCCACCATGTCCCCACCATGTCCCACATGAGGGTGATGGGTGAAAGACAATGCTTGATAGCTGATTGTTGATTGCTGATTGTTGATAGGAATCTAACGAAGGAATTTCAGTGATAGACGGTGGCAAGCGGAAGGTGAAAGGTGAAAGGTGATGGGTGATGGGTGAAGGGTGAATTGTAAGTCATAAATAGTGAATCGTGAATGGTGAATAGTAGGAAACTCGTCCCTACGTTTCGACTTCGGTTACTCGTTGCCTGAACAAGTAAAACATCCCCCTACCCCCCTTCAAAGGGGGAATAATTTAGTCGAATAATTTTGAATTTTAAGCTGGAAGGAATTTCAGTGATCGACGGTGGCAAGCGGAAGGTGAAAGGTGAAAGGTGATGGGTGAATCGTAAATAGTGAATCGTGAATAGTAGGAAACCCATCCCTACGATTCGACTCCGGTTACTCGTTGCTTGAACAAGTAAAACATCCCCCTAACCCTCTTCAAAGGGGGAATAATTTAGTCGAATAATTTTGAATTTTAAGCTGGAAGGAATTTCAGTGATAGACGGTGGCGAAATCCTACTAAGTATTAAAAAACCCCCTTTCGATTCGACTCTGGGATCCCGTAGCCTGAACCTTCTTTTTTCTTTTAAATGAGAATTATAATATTAAATAGAAACCCGAAGGAATTTCAGTGATAGACGGTGGCGCAAGCGGAAGTGCGTTTTGCGAAGCAAAAAGAAAGCATGCAGCGATAGCGACAGCCGCGGTTTTGGCGTAGCCAAAAATCACCTTAATTCCTTCTTGATTTTTTGGTTGAGCTTCGCTCGCAACCTTCGTGCAACTAATTAGTTGCACTCGCTTGTGCATCAAGGCAAAATGAACAGATAAAACGGAAATGGAAAAAAAACAGAAAAAAGCTACTACTCCGTATTAAAGCCGTATTAAAGTCGTGTTTACTCCGTGTTTAAGTCGTATTAAAGGCGTCACTACTCCGTGTTTACTTCGTCTGAAGGTAAAAGGTCAAAGGTGATGGGTGAATCGTAAATAGTGAATCGTGAATAGTAGGAAACCCGTCCCTACGATTCGACTCCGGTTACTCGTTGCTTGAACAAGTAAAACATCCCCCTAACCCCCTTCAAAGGGGGAATAATTTAGTCGAATAATTTTGAATTTTAAGCTGGAAGGAATTTCAGTGATCGACGGTGGCGCAAGCGAAAGGTGAATGGAAAAAGGTGCCGGATGATGGTTCTTAAAATTCTCTTTACCCATTACCCTTCACCCTTGACCCATCTTTTCAGTATCTTTACCAAAAACAACCATGCAAACCATCAAAACCATCATCTTCGACCTCGGCGGCGTACTTATCGATTGGAATCCGGAGTATGTATTTTTAAAAGAATTCCGTGGCAACCGTGAAAAAATGGAGTGGTTTCTTAACGAAATCTGTGCCTGGGACTGGAATATGAACCAAGACGCCGGCTACCCTCTTGCCCAAGCCACCGAAGATCGCGTGGCCATGTTCCCCGAACATGAAGCCTTGATACGGATGTACTACGGCCGTTGGGAAGAAATGCTGGGCCATACTCACGAAGACACGCTGGAAATATTGGAACGAGTGGTAAACAACCCCAAGTACAGAGTCTATGCACTCACCAACTGGAGTGGAGAAACCTTCCCTATTGCCTTACAAAAGTTTCCTTGGTTACAATGGTTCGAAGGGATTTTGGTAAGCGGCGATGAAGGCATGCGAAAACCCCACAAAGAAATCTATGAATTGCTCCTTTCCCGTTATGAGATTCTCCCTCACGAAGCCGTTTTTATTGACGACAGCCTTAAAAATGTGGAGGGTTCCCGAGTGGTAGGGATTCAAGGCATTCACTTTACCTCAGCCCAAAATCTGAGAACAGAATTACAGAAATTAGGAGTGGAAGTATAATTTTATAGCCACTTGTATCGCAAAATGCTAACTTTTTTGTAGTTTTCTTGTTTACTTCAACCATGACATATAAATGACCAAACATAACGTTGCCGTTTTAGGGCCTATTCCACGAGATTATATTATTACGCATAACAACGAAATCATTCAAAAATATGGTTGTGCCACCCATACGGCCATCGCCATCTCCAATTTGTTGGAAGACGCCGGCACCATTTATCCGGTAACGCACATTCGTAAGCAGGATGAAGCCAGCATCAAAGCCCTTTTTGCACCCTATAAAAATATCCATACCAAATACATCTCTTCCGAAGCCGATCAGGGAGACGTGATCCAGCTGAAGTTTGTAGACCAAAACAAACGTATTGAAACCCAAACAGCCTTTATGAAGCCTATCATGCCTGCAGATGTGAAACCCCTACTCCACTGTAGCGTTTTTGTGTGCGTCCCCGTTACCGATTTTGAAGTCCCACTGGAAACGCTCATTTACATCAAAGAAAACAGCAACGCCTCAATTGTATTTGATGCCCATGGCCCCACCACAGCACTTACGGTTCGTGGCCAACGGGTGACCAAGTTTTGGGTAGATCGCGATTTATGGCTTCCCTATATCGATGTGCTAAAAATGAACCTGGAAGAAGCCAATTGTAGCTGGTTTCAGAATGAATACACCCTGGAAGATTTACAGAATAATGAAGAAATTGCCCCGGAACAACTCCCTAAATTCGCTGAGTATTGTTTAAAACATGGCTTAAAGGCACTCTATGTTACCCTCGATTCGCGAGGGACCATGGTCTATACGCTTGAAAACGGTACTTTGCAGCAACAATTAGTACCCTCAGTTCCGGTACAAACAGTCATCGACACGACAGGCTGTGGCGACTCTTTTGCCGGCGGGATTGCCTTCAGTTTACTGGACAATCCAACAGACTTTATCAAGGCAGCCCAATTTGGGAATGCCATGGGCGCACAACGCACGCAAGGCAAAACATTCGAAGTCTTTAAATCGCTTTCAGAAACACAAAAAATTCTCTCCGAAACGTATTCGTAAAGCCCTTAACAAAATTCAATCAAACATTAACAGAATATTGGCAAACTTAGCTTAAACGGTGGGCTATTTTCGTAGTCGAATGGAAAAACACACCATGAAACCACGACTATTTGCCCTCTTTTTACTCTTAAATTTTGTTACATTTTCACAACAAAACGGTTCCTCTCAGGAAGTTAGCATATCGGGGAAAGTCCTTGAAGAAGGTTCTAATCTACCGCTTGAGTATGCCACGGTAGCTTTCAAAGATGCTTCCGGCACCATCATGGGCGGAGGAATTACCGATGAAAAGGGAAACTACAGTATTGACATCAAAGCCGGGGTATATACCATTCAGTTTGAGTTTATATCTTACAAAACCAAAGTACTCAATAATCAACGTTTATTCAAAAACACTACGCTACCCACACAATCCCTGGCTTTGGATAGTGAAAGTTTAGACGAAGTCGTGGTGCGTGCCGAAACCACCGAGGTACAAATACGGCTCGATAAAAAAGTATATAATATTGGTAAAGACCTTACTACCAGCGGGGCTACCGTGAGTGACGCCTTAAATAATGTGCCTTCGGTAACGGTAGATGTAGACGGCACCATTGCCCTGCGCGGCAATGAAAACGTTCGAATTTTAATTAATGGAAAGCCTTCTGCCATTGCCGGATTTGGTGATACCGATGCACTACGACAGCTTCCTGCCGAGGCTATTGAACGGGTAGAAGTAATTACTTCGCCTTCTGCAAGATACGATGCTGAAGGAACCGCCGGAATTTTGAATATCATTCTAAAGAAAGAGAAAACCTTGGGCTTAAACGGGTCGCTTCAAACGAGTTTCAATTATCCGTTAGGAAGCAGTGCCACAACCAATTTTAATGTTCGTACCAACAAATTCAACATTTTTAATACTACCGGTATTCGCTATAACGAAAACCCCGGAAATGCCAATTTTGAGAATAGGTACTTCAGCGATCAAATTGAAAACCCGTTTGTGAATGAAACTCGCGATATTAATAGGAAACGGCAAGGATTTAATACCAATCTGGGGATGGAGTATTTTATCACCGATCGTTCCTCTATTACAGCCTCCGGATTTTATAGAATGAGTGACGATAATGACATTACGACCAATCTTACCCATGAGTTTGATATCAACCGGGACTTAGCGGTTTCACGAAACAGAACGGAAGACCAAACCGAAGACGATGAAAATTATCAGCTTTCATTAAATTATGTCAACGATTTTAATACCAGCGGACATAAACTTACGGTTGACCTACAATGGGAAAAAGGTTCGGAAACACAAAAATCATTGATTGAAGAATTCAATAACTTCCCTGAAAACGAATTATTACCTTCTGAAAACATCACCCAAATTGAAGACCAAACAGAATATTTAGCACAGGCAGATTATGTCTTGCCTATAGGTGAAAACGCACAATTTGAAGCAGGATTTCGAAGTTCGTTACAAAATACAATTACCGATTATCTACTGGAAGAACAACTAGTTGCCGGGGGTGCTTTTGTACAAAACGATAGCCTTTCCAATGTGTTCGACTTTACTCAAAATGTACACGCACTCTATAGCCAATACGGTAATAAATATGGTAAGTTTTCATTCCTTTTAGGACTTCGATTAGAAAATACCCTATTAAAAGGAGAAGTTACTGCTACCGACGTTTCAGCTAATAATAATGTTTTAAACATCAATTTTGATAAGAATTTTTTAGGTTTATTTCCTACGGTAAATTTAGTCTACGAGCTTTCTGAAAAAGAAAATATTACGTTAGGCTACAACCGAAGAATTAACCGCCCAAGAAGTTGGTTTATTAACCCCTTCCCTTCCCGATCCAGCGAAGCCAATGTATTTCAAGGAAATCCGGATTTAAATCCTGCCTATGCCAATGCTTTTGATATAGGGTATTTAAATAGATGGAAAAAATTGACCCTAACTACTTCTATCTATTATCAATACGAAACCGATGCTTTTGAGCGGGTTCAGGAAGAAACCGGGCAAGTAACCCCCAATGGAATTCCTATTATCAGAACCATTCCTATCAATTTATCGACCAATACACGTATTGGTTTTGAAGCCGGAGTTCTTTATAATCCTGAAAAATGGTTACGTCTTAACAGCAGTTTTAATTTCTTTCAGTTTGAAACCAAAGGCGAATTTAACGGTATCGATTACGGTGCTAAAAACACCAGTTGGTTTACCCGCGGAAGTGCCAAAGTGACCTTACCTACCAAAATTGATTGGCAAACCAATGTGTTTTATCGCGGGCCGGACAATAATGCACAAACGGAAAATGAAGGAATCCTTTCGGTAGATGTGGCACTGAGCAAAGACATCATTAATGACAATGCAACTATTGGCTTTAATGTAAGTGATTTGTTCAATACGAGAAAAAGAAGATCTTTAACCACCACCGATTCCTTTGTAAGTGATAATGAATTTCAGTGGCGGGAGCGGCAATTTACCCTTTCATTTACCTATCGTTTTAATCAGAAAAAAGAACGGCAACGAAATAGAAATAATGGCGGAGACGGTGATTTTGACGGAGAAGGATTTGGCGGATAATTAGTATCTTTACCTATGCCTCAGCACTATGTCCCATGGATTGTTTTAATAGCCTATGTGCTGTTACTGCTTACTTTCGATTTTTTTGTACTTCATAAAAAAGGAACCACCCCTACCTCTAAAAAAGCTTTATACGAAACCCTGTTTTTTGTTATTAATGCGTTGCTTTTTTCGGGTGCATTGTATTGGTTTTTTCAGCAAGGATGGGTAGCTAATCCTAATAATATAACGCCCACCAAAGCTTGGATAAGCTATCTTACCGGATATATTATTGAGCTTTCGTTAAGTGTCGACAATTTATTTGTAATTGCGGTAATTTTCACCTCCTTTAAAGTTCCGGGTAAATACCAACATAAATTGCTCTTTTTAGGGATTTTAGGAGCGCTTGTTTTTAGAGGAATCCTCATTAGCTTGGGAATTATCCTCATTAATAAGTTCCACCAAATGAGTATTGTTTTTGGGTTGTTCTTGTTGTTTACCGCTTTTAAAATGTTGAAAAAGGAAGCCGAACACGAGGAAGTTCATGAGCCTAAAGGACTCTCTAAAATATTTCGTTTTACCAAAATTATTGATGAAGGAAAATTCACAACCTGCGTAAACGGAAAGAAAGTTTTTACAGCTCTCTTTGGCGCTTTAATTACCATCGAGTTTACAGACCTGCTCTTCGCACTCGATAGTATTCCGGCTATTTTTGCGGTCACTACCGATCCTTTTATTGTATTTAGCTCTAACATATTTGCTATTATGGGGCTTCGTTCCTTGTATTTCTTTTTAGCCAATATGTTGGAAAAGTTCAGCTACTTAAAGTACAGTGTATTTGCTATTTTAATATTTGTAGGGCTAAAACTGATGGCTACTTCTTGGGTAGAAATTCCAGAATGGTTTTCACTTACCTTTATTATCCTTTCCCTAGCTGCCGGGGTATATGTGTCGTTGTTGAACGCTAAGAAAAAAGGAAATAATTAAAAATGAAATAAAAAAATCCCGCCAATGGCGGGATTTTTAAAAGCTATCTAACATCGAATTACTTCGCTTCAGCTACTACGTCAAAAGACAAATTAGCAACCACATCTCTATGAAAACGGATAGTGGCCTCATATTTTCCGGTACGCTTGATTAAACCTCCGGCAATAGAAATAAACTTCTTGTCAATTTCCACACCTTCTTTGGCAAGAGCTTCAGTAAGGTCTGCGTTACTCACAGAACCAAACAATTTATCACCTTCACCGGTTTTAGCGGCAATTTTTATTTCAAGACCGTTTAATTTGTTGGCTTGTTTTTGAGCGTCATCCACCAATTTCTTTTCCTTGTGGGCACGTTGCTTTAGGGTTTCTGCCAATACTTTTTTAGCAGAAGGAGTTGCTAAAATAGCAAACCCTTGAGGAATAAGGTAGTTTCTTCCGTAGCCATTTTTTACAGTCACTACATCGTCTGCAAAACCTACGTTTTCAACGTCTTTTTTCAATATAAGTTCCATAATATCTTCTGCTTTTTATTTTAATAAATCGGATACGTAAGGCATTAAGGCCAAATGACGTGCTCTTTTAATAGCTACAGCCACTTTACGTTGGTATTTAAGAGACGTTCCTGTAAGTCTTCGAGGAAGGATTTTTCCCTGCTCGTTTACAAATTTCAATAAGAAATCCGGATCTTTGTAATCAATATACTTAATACCCGATTTTTTGAATCGACAGTATTTTTTGTTCTTTGATGTTTCAATGTTTAAAGGCGTAAGATATCTAATCTCTCCGTCCTTCTTTCCTTTTGCTTGTTGTTCTATAGTAGACATATCTTAGGCAGTTTGTTTTTTGTTACGGGTTCTTCTTTTTTCAGCCCAAGCAATGGCGTGCTTGTCTAATTTTACCGATAGAAAACGCATCACGCGTTCGTCTCTTTTAAACTCAACCTCAAGGTCGGAAATAGCTTCACCGGGAACGGTGTACTCAAAAAGATGGTAAAAACCACTTTTTTTGTGTTGAATTGGATACGCTAATTTTTTAAGCCCCCAATTTTCTTTGGATATCATCTTTGCACCTTTAGAAACAAGAAAATCTTCAAATTTCTTAACTGTTTCCTTTATCTGGTCTTCAGATAAAACGGGATTCAAGATGAAAACAGTTTCGTAATGATTCATAAAATTTATTTTATTAATTCTCAGCACCTTGCCAAGAGCGTGCAAAAATACTATTTTATTTAGAATTAACAAACACTCTCCTCACTATTAAATAAATTCCTACACAAATAGTTAAAGTGCTAAATTTTAAGGGTAAACGCATAAAAAAGTTGCAGTTCATCGATTTTTTATATATCATTGTACTGCCTAAACCTTACATTCATGGAAAAATTGATGTTAAAATGTGCGATCGTTGACGACTCAACACTGCAAAGACTTTCCATTGTAAAACTTATTGAAAACCATCCCTCCCTAGATTTGGTAGCAGAATACAATAATGCCATTGAAGCCAAAATGGGATTGGCCACCACCGAAATTGACCTGATATTCCTAGATATTGAAATGCCCATTCTTTCCGGGTTTGATTTATTGGATGACCTAACCAATAAACCCCAAATTATTTTTGTCACCGGAAAGACCAAATATGCTTTCAAAGCTTTTGATTATGATGCGGTAGACTATCTGCGTAAGCCTATTTCTAAAGACCGTTTTTTAAATGCGGTACATAAAGCGATTATTAATTACAAAATGAAGAATGAAGAAGGCTTTGACGATGAGGACTTCATTTTTGTGAAAAGCAACCTGAAAAAACGAAAAGTATTTTTGAATGAACTCCGTTACATTGAAGCCTTAGGCGATTACGTAAAACTGGTTACAGAACACGACGCTCTGGTGGTTTTATCGACCATGAAGGCCTTTGAAAACTTACTTCCTAAAGAGCGTTTTCTTCGTATTCACAAATCGTATATTGTGAATCTCGACAAGGTTGAAAAATACAATAGCAAGGTTATTGAACTCGAAAAAGAGCAACTTCCTTTAAGTAGGAACCGAAAATCTGAATTGGTAGAAGCCTTAGCTGCAACCCTAAAATAACTTAATAATTATCTACATCCACTATTAATTTCACGCTTGAAAACTCTTTTAGTGCCAAAAACCGCTGTTGTACTTTGGCAATATACCCCTTGGTTTTTGAAAGGGAGTTTTCCTTAGGAATTTTTACTAAAATATGGGTGATAAATTCATTTCGTATTCGTGCCACCGGCGGACTCACCGGCCCTAACACATGTTCTTTTAATGCCATTTTAAGTACCTCGGCAAACCAACCGGAGGCTTTTTCCATGGTAGAAAAATTGCGATGCTTTACCGTTATTTTAATGAGTCGATAATGCGGAGGATAATGAAATTGATACCGTTCTTCACTTTGTTCCTTGTACATAGACTCATAATCGTGAGTACTTACTTGCTGCAAAATTTGGTGTTGAGGGTTATAACTCTGTATCAATACTTTCCCTCGCTTTTGAGTTCTCCCGGCCCTACCCGCTACTTGTTGCAAGAGTTGAAAACTACGTTCGTGAGCTCTAAAATCGGGAAAGTTCAACAAATTATCGGCATTCATCACCCCCACCAAACTTACATCTCTAAAATCTAAGCCTTTGGCAAGCATCTGGGTGCCTACCAAAATATCAATTTCTTTATTCTCCATACGCTCAATTAGTTTGGCATAAGCATGTTTAGCTTTAGTTGTATCCTGGTCCATTCGAGCGATGCTATGGGTAGGAAACAATTCTTTTAACTCCTCTTCAATTTGTTCAGTACCAAACCCCTTACTATCTAAAGTTTCATTTCCACAAGCAAGGCAGGAAATAAGCATTGCCATATGATAGCCGCAATAATGACAACGCAATTGATCTTTATGCTGATGGTAGGTTAGGCTCACATCGCAATTAGGGCATTGAGGTGAAACACCACAGGTAGTGCATTCCACTATGGGCGAATAGCCTCTTCGGTTTTGAAAAAGGATTACCTGTTCTTTGTTTTGTAATGCATCCTCCATCTCCTCCAGCAAACGCTCACTAAAGTGCCCCGTCATTTTTTTTCGCTTCAATTGGTCTCTAATATCTACCAGTTCTATTTCCGGAGGCAGTACATTCCCATATCGTTCTTTTAATACAACTAAACCGTATTTTCCTTCCAAGGCATTGTAATAACTTTCCAAAGAGGGTGTCGCAGATCCCAGCAGCACTTTTGCTTGATGCAATTGTGCCAAAACCAGCACCGCATCACGGGCATGATAGCGTGGTGCCGGGCTGTATTGCTTAAAAGAGTGCTCGTGCTCTTCATCTACAATCACTAATCCTAATTTTTGAAAAGGTAAAAACAAGGCAGATCGAGCGCCAATAACTATTTGTGCTTTAGATTTTTGCTGATACACCTGCTGCCAAACTTCCACCCGTTCATTGTTGGAATATTTGGAATGATATACCGCTACTTTTTTTCCGAAGTACTGCTGAAGCCTGGAAATAAGCTGCGTTGTTAATGCAATTTCAGGGAGAATATAGAGAATCTGTTTTCCGGTTTCTAGGAACCCCTCTATCAATTTTACATAGATTTCAGTTTTACCACTCGCCGTAACCCCGTGCAATACCGTTATTTCTTTTTCAGAAAACGTTTGCTGAATTTCTTCATACGCTTTTTGTTGTGCAGGGCTTAAAGATTTCACTTTTGAAGGAGCTTCGCCGGTATATTCTACCCGGTCTTTTTGAAGAAAGTATTCTTCTAAAATTCCTTTATCTATTAATGCTTTTATAATTGAAGCAGTACCCCCTGATTTCTTTTGAAGCAGCACCGATTCTACATTCTTTTCTGAAGCCTGTAACATAAACAAGGTCATTAAAACATCGCGTTGTTTTGGGGCTCGGGACAGTTCGTCTAATAATTTTTTTAAAGGTTCTTCTTCAGTAAAGGGTGGTTTTAATTTGAGATATCGTTTCAGTTTGGGTTGGTATTGTTCAAAAACTTCTTCCTGAACCATCACAATTCCTTTTTCTAATAATTTTTGAATAATGCCCACCACATGTTTTCGGTCTAAAATGTTCCGAACGTCATTAATATGCAACGAGGACTGATTTTGCAAGGCCTCAAAAACGACAAATTCATCATCGTTAAGCATAGTTTCATCTACTTCAACTTCCTTACGTAACGAAATAATAGTCTCGCTCTCCAATAAAAAGGCACTTGGCAACGCCGCTTTAATAACTTCACCCAAAGTACACATATAATAGCCCGCCATCCATTCCCAATGTTTTAACTGAGTTAGATTAACGATGGGAGATTCGTCTAGAATTTGGTCTATAGATTTAGTTTCGTATGCCGGAGGGTCGTTTTGATGAACGGCATACACAATAGCAGTGTAAATTTTTGATTTTCCAAACGGAACAGCAACCCTCATCCCGGGTTTTATAAAAGCAGCTTCCTCCCTATTTACGCTATAGGTAAAGGCTTGTCGTAAAGGAATTGGGAGAATAACATCAATGAAATACACCTCATAAAAATATAAAAGGGTATTGGCATAGCAACGAGCCAATAGAAAGATTTATAAACAAATATAAGGTTTCGAAAGAAAATTAATGTACTTTAGTGTAAATCAAATACTTAAATAGCTTTCTTTAATATATTATTCAACCCTCACTAAAACACCGTCATTATGAAAGCAAAATTCCTCACTATAATACTCTTTTCCTTTTTTAGTATGTATTCTGCGCATGGGCAAATAGATATTATGAAAGCGCTGGAAGAAGGTAATAAGCAAAATGAAGAGAAAAAAGATAGAGAGAATCCGGATCGTGAGAAAAATTCGAATAATGAAAAATCTCCTTCAACAACCAAAAATAATGAAGAAGCTGAAAACTGGATAAAATTGTTCAATGAAAACTTAGCTAAGTTTGGTGAGGCAAAAGAGAAATTTAAAGGCGATGCAGGTTGTATCTTTTTGATGGTAGTATACCTTAATGGCTATTTTAACCTTGTGGATGAAGTTGAAAATACGCCAAATTCAAATTGTAAAAAGAAAACTGACATGCTCACAGCACAGGCAACTGTTCTCGCTTTTTCGACAACCATCATGTATTGTCCGGAACCTTTGTACAATAAATCCCATGAAGAAAAAGAAGTTGTTTGGGAAAAGCAGCTAGTCCCTGTGTTATTGAACGCAGATCATGATCCGTTAATAGACGATTGGAAACAGATGTTCAAAAATGTTACAGATCGCTTTACCGATTCGGAAACTTACCAATACGACGGTGTGGGTATTATTGACAATCTGTGCCTACTTTTAAGTCCGGTTCATATTTTACCAACTTCGGTAGACATTCTACAAGAAATAGAAGCATTAAATTGTGGAGGATAGTTCAATCCAACTCATTTACATTTTCTTTCAACCGTTGGAGCGAAACATTCAACTCAAAACCTAGTAGCAGTAAATTAGAGTTAATCCAGATATAGACCATCATAATTAACAAGGCTCCTATAGAGCCATACAACTCGTTATATTGAGAAAAGTTATTGATATAGACTCCAAAAAAATAGGTGGTCAACAAAAAGAGGAGTGTCGTAACTAAAGCCCCAATAGAGAAAAAGCTGGTTTCCCTTCCCTCCTTAACACCAAAATGATACAACGTAGCCACTACGATATAGAGCATCAATGCAAAGAGAAAAAACTGTAGTATATTAATCCAGAAAATATCGTTACTAATAAATTCGTCTGCTTTTAAAAAATTCACAAGATATTCTCCGTAAAGAATTGCTCCCACGGTTACCAAAAGTATAATTGCTAAAAAAATGGCAACTAATAAAGAAATGGAATACTGCCTAAAAAAACCTCTGTTTATTGTAACATACACCGAATATTCAAAAGCACTAAAAATAGCATTTACACCATTGGCGGTGAGGAATAAGGTTAGAAAAAAGGTGACCGACAATAGGCTACTACGTGGGTTTAAAGCAATATCCTCTATTACCGGGTAAAAGAACTCATGTGTTTGTGGAGGGAGTAAATCATTAATAAAAGTAAGAAATCGCGCCTGAAAATTTTCAACGCGTATGTAAGGAATAACATTCAGAATAAATAACAAAAAAGGGAATATAGCCATGAAAAAACTATAGGCTATAGAACTGGCTCTGGAGGAAAAAGTTCCTTTAATAATCCCAAGCGTATAGGTTTCAAGTAAATCGTATAATGAAAAGTTTCCAAAACCGGGAAGTTTTATTCGCTGTAATAGCTTTACAATATTCCGTACAATTGGAATTTTTTTAAGTTTCTCCTCTATTTCGGCACTCATTTTACCGCTTTTAAACTTAAATCCATATTGTGAACCGAATGTGTTAATGCCCCACTAGATATATAATCTACCCCACAATCTGCATATTTTCTTGCTGTATCAAGAGTAATGCCGCCGCTGGATTCGGTAAGGCATGTATGATTAATCATTTCCACCGCCTTTTTGGTGTCCTCATAATTAAAATTATCAATCAAAATTCGATACACGCCTTCACTTTTCAAAATTTCTTCAATTTCAGTAAGATTTCGTGCTTCTACAATAATTTTTAAATCCAATTTATTTTGGGCCAAATAGGCTTTGGTTTTCTGAATGGCTTTCGTAATTCCGCCGCAAAAATCGTTGTGATTATCTTTCAGCATAATCATATCGTATAAGGCAAAACGATGGTTTTCCCCTCCTCCTATTTTTACAGCCCACTTCTCTAAAGCACGAATCCCGGGAGTAGTTTTACGAGTGTCCAAAATCTTCGTTTTGGTGCCTTCCAACAATTTCACATATTCGTTAGTTTTGGTAGCTATGGCACTCATACGTTGCATGGCGTTAAGTACTAAACGTTCGGCTTTTAGAATAGATTGGCTGCTTCCGGAAACATAAAATACCACATCACCATATTGAACTGGACTTCCATCTTGAATTTTAACTTCAACCTCCAATGCATGATCCACAAAATCGAATACTTGTTTGGCAAATTCAACCCCGGCTATAATTCCTTTATCTTTTACCAAAAGCTTAGCCGTACCCTGAGCCTCTTCAGGAATACACGCCAAAGAACTATGATCGCCACTACCCACATCTTCACGTATGGCATTGGCAATAATTAAGTCTATTTCTTTTTGAAATTGTTTTTTGGAAATCATGGCATGTACAATTTATGCTAAAATACTAAATTTGGATGGTTGGAAGAGTGGTATTTTAGATTATTGGTATTTTAGACTGTTGGAAGCAATATACCATTACCTCTTTAAAGGAAAACGGTTTTTAAAAAATGAAAATTACAGTACTGGTCATCGGAAAAACAGATAATTCTAATCTTCAGAATTTACTGGAAGATTACACCAAAAGGCTATCCCATTACATTCCTTTAAGCTTTGAAGTAATTCCCGATATCAAAAATGCCAAAAACCTAACGGAAGCACAACAAAAAGAAAGTGAAGGAGAAGAAATCTTGAAACGCTTGCAACCCGGCGATGTGTTGGTACTTCTGGATGAAAAAGGGAAACAATATACCTCTGTTACTTTTGCAAGCTACCTTCAGAAAAAAATGAACAGCGGACTTAAAAACTTAGTGTTTGCTATTGGCGGCCCTTACGGATTTAGTGATACTGTTTATACTAAAGCACAGGAAAAAATATCCCTTTCCTCAATGACGTTTAGCCACCAGATGGTGCGGTTATTTTTTGTGGAACAATTGTACCGCGGGTTTACCATTTTGCGGAATGAACCCTACCATCATCGGTAATAAATTCATTTTTATTTTTTAAGAAAGCTCTTGAAGCAGGTTATCTAAATCCAAGGGTCTGGTATACATCTCCAAAGAACCGTTCGGGTTTTTTGGCCAAATATCCTGAGGTTTATCCCAATATAACTCTACCCCATTTTTATCTGGGTCGTCTAAATACAATGCTTCCGAAACACCATGATCGGCAGCCCCTGTTAATGGATAATGAATTTCGCGTAAACGTTGTAAAATAGCTGCTAAGTCTTTTCGGGTAGGATACAGAATAGCGGTATGAAACAAACCCACCGATTGGGTATTTGACGGCAGTGCATTTTTACTATACCATGTATTTAACCCAATGTGATGATGATACCCTCCCGCCGAAATAAAGGCAGCATCTTCTCCATACATGGTGGTTAGTTCAAACCCCAACACACCGCAATAAAAATCCAATGCACGCTGAATATTGGATACTTTAAGGTGTACATGACCTATTCGGGTTTGGGTAGGAATGTGGTAAGGTGTATTCATTTTTTTTGAAAGAATTGAGGTTAAAATACTACAATTTTAACAGCTTTGTTAAATACTAATGAGTGTTTTTTTAACATCGTTTTTATGTATATTTGCTAAAAAGCTAAAATTGAAAAAGATTCTTGTTATTTTCTTCTTTTTGACGTTGACCCTTCGTCCGGCTTTTTATCTTTCACAGTTACTCTATTATGAACTCAATATAGATTATATAATAGAAAATTACTGTGTCAACAAAGAGAAACCTGAACTAAAATGTAATGGTAAGTGTTATTTGGCGCAACAGCTTCAAAAAAATAATCCAACACAAGAAACGAAAGAGCACAATAGTATAGCCTTGCTCGATATTTTTTATCCGGTATTTTTTTCGCCCTATAGTGCGTACAATTTCAACAATAACCATTTTAGTAATCTTCCAAAAAAATTAACTACACCCTATTTTAATAACTACGCATATTTACTAGGCAACAGCCTGTTAAAACCACCTATTACTACCGCATAACTTCTTGGTTTTTACAAAGGTTTTAGGGTATTTTCCTTACAAAACCCTGACTATTTTATAACATAATTTAAATTCAAAAAAAATGAAACATTATAAATGGGCATTCATTGTCATGCTATCTATTGCGGTACTCTCTTGTAAAAAAGATGACGATGGTGAAGATTTAACAGGTCAAACAGGTAACCTTGTCGTAAAATTTGATAACGGCGTGGGCGACCAAGATTTTATTTTTGGCACCAGTTATGACAAATCAAGTGGCGAGTCATTCAAACTAGAAACCCTACGCTACATTATTAGTAATATACGAGTAACAGATACTAACGGAAATACCTTTATGTATCCTTCGGCAGATAATGTATTTATTGTTGATGAAGCCAATGCAAACAATGCCGGTGAAGTTTGGATTACTTTAAACAATGTTGCAGCAGCAGATTATACAAGTATTACCTTCGGAATAGGAATTGATCAAGAACGATACGCCCTTGGCGCAGAAGGTCAAGGTGCTTTTTTGGATGAAGCTGAAGCCGCAGGAATGATGTGGACTTGGGCTACCGGGTTTAGATTTGTTCGCCTTGACGGAACCTACTCCAGCACTACTGCTACAGATGAAGCACTGAATATTCATATGGGAAGTGTAGGATCTTCTTTAGATAATTATCGAGAAGTTACCCTAACCTTACCTAATAGTGCTAAAGTACGTATGGATAAAGAACCTGAAATTCATGTTGAGGCAGATATTCTGAAAATTTTTGACGGACAAACTTCAGTAAGTTTTGATAATGGATACAGCCAAGTACATACCGATGCCAATACAACTCCGGTAATTGCTAATAATATGAAGGGAATGTTTGAAGTACACCACGTTCACAACGAATAGTAAATCTGTTAATAACCCAAAGTACAAGTATGTACTTTGGGTTATTAAAAAATAGTAAAATGAAAACAAAATACTTACTATTTTGTATTGTAGTCACTATTTTGGGCTGTAACAAAGATGATGAGGTAGCAAAGTATGCTCCAGTTCCTTTAACAGTTACAATTCCGTCCAATTTTCCTGCTATTCAATACAATCTAAACAACAACCCGGTTACCCAAGAAGGGTTTGAACTAGGGAAAAAACTTTTTTACGAGGGCCGTCTTTCGGCAAACGATGCTATTCCTTGTGCATTTTGTCATGAACAGGCCTTTGCCTTTACACATCATGGGCATACACTTAGCCACGGAGTTAATGGAGGTATTGGTTTCCGAAATTCACAACCCATTCAAAATATGGCATTTCAAAGTGAATTTATGTGGAATGGATCTGCCTCCCACCTAGATTTACAACCTATAATCCCACTTACCAGTGAATTGGAAATGGGAGAAACTTTAAATAATGTGGTAGCAAAACTAAGTGCCGACGCCGACTATAGAAATCACTTTAAACGTGCTTTTGAAGATGGAGAAGTCAATAGTGAAAATATGCTGAAAGCCTTGTCTCAGTTTATGATTATGATGACTTCGTCTAATTCAAAATACGACAAGTACGTACGCAACGAGGAAGGAGTTTCACTAACCGTTATAGAGCAAGACGGGTTGGCGACCTTTCAAAACAAATGCGCTACCTGCCATGCTACCGATTTGTTTACCGACCAAAGTTACCGGAACAATGGTTTGCCCATAAACCCACAACTAGATGACAAAGGCCGTTATTTAATTTTTGAAAATCCGGACGATTTGTACAAGTTTAAAGTACCCAGCCTTCGCAATGTAGAAAAAAGCTTCCCATATATGCATGATGGGCGTTTTGCTACTTTAGAGGCGGTGTTGAACTTTTACAACTCCGGGATGGTAAATAATGGCAACGTAGACCCCATATTTACAAGACCCGATGGTACGCTTGGCATTACCCTTTCAAATTACGAAAAGGAAAGCCTCATCGCTTTTCTTAAAACATTAACAGATAATGAATTTTTAACCGATGAACGTTTTTCAGAATTTTAATAAACTCCTTTTAGGTGTTGTAGTTTGGGTATCGATAGCAGCATCTGCCACAGAAAACCCACGCCCTATTTGTATAAAATCACTTTATCTTGTGGAAGACTGCGATCTTTGTGGTTGTACGACAGGTAGTGGAAGCACTGGATTTGGCACTTTAAATAACTCCAATTTTGTTGGAGCTCGTTATATCTATCAAAACTTTGAATCTAAAAGTGGTATTTTTTCGAACTCTCCAAAAAGTGAAGAGCAATTTAGCACTTTTCAGTTATGGACACAAGTTCCTGTATACAAAAACTTTTATATTACCGCCACCGTTCCTTATCAAGATTTAAGGCGGAAATTAATAGATGGTAATGAGCATATTAATGGTTTGGGGGATATTTCGGTAATAGGTTGGTATAAACTTCAGTTTAAGAAGAAAAAAGTGAAAGAGAATTCTGCAACATTTGTAGATTCTACTGCAACCCCAAAAATGAAGGTAGAAGTAAATGATACGATTGTTCCAAAATCACCACATAGTGTTCAGTTCGGGTTGGGTGTAAAATTACCTACAGGGGAGTTTGAGCAAGCGCTTACCGACAGAGTAAATCCCGGTTTTCAAGTAGGTACGGGTAGTTTTGACGGTATTTTTTCGGTAGGTTATAATATGGCTTTAGATAGATTTGGTCTTAATACCCTTGCTACTTATTATGTGAAAGGAGAAAATAAAAACCAGTATAGGTTTGGAAATCAATTTAGTTATTCGGCAAATGCTTTTTATACATTTCCAGGAACAAAGACTAATATATTGCCTTTTTTAGGAATTAGTGGTGATGTGTACGACCTTATTGAACAATATAATGAAACATTGGCTAATACCCATGGAAACATTATTAACTCTTCCATAGGTACCGAAATGGTTGTGAATAAATTTATTGTGGGAGCAAGTTATACACTACCTCTTTCTCAAAATCTATTTGGTGGTGATGTTGAGGCAAAAAACAGATTTTCGATATACGTAAATTACGCCTTGTAATTTGGCTTAGGGACATATCTAAAATAAGAATTTAAAAGAATTGAACTATTACTAATTAATTTTTACCGAGCCACTACACACATCTCCTTCCTCAACACCTTGTAACCACAAGCGCAAATCTTCAGTTCGATACTGGGTTAGTTCTTGGAGGTAATAAGATACACACATGGGGAACACATCGCCATACTCACTCCCTTTATTCTCATAAGGATATTTCATAAGTACTTGTGCATCGCGATAGCCTACCCAAAGGCGTTGTACTTCTTTCAATTTTTCAATAAAAAGGGTGTCATGCTGGTACTCCTTTAAAATTTGCTGGTAAACTTGGTTAAGCTCGGTATCGGCTCTTTGATAATTGCTATAGGCTTCTTGGTTCATTTCTTCTTGGCTTTGAGAAAAGCTAATGCCACAAACCAAAAACAATAGAAAGGTAGTTATGGTCTTCATAAAACAGAATTTGCTACTACTAAAAGTACAAATAGTCTTTAATTCACCATCATTTTTAATGTTAACATATTTTCCAAAGTTTCTAATTTCAGTAAATATATTCCAGCGGAAAGTGTATGCGCAATTTCTACCACATTATGAGGTTGTTTAAATACCTGCTCCATTACTTTTTCTCCTGTTAAAGTATAAATACCCATTGTGAAGTGTGATGCTTGAAAGGTTGGAGAAATACGTAACCGAATAATATCTTTTACAGGATTTTCAACTAACGAAACTCCCAATTCAATAGTATTTTCAGCAATACCCAAGGGCAATCTAATTTCATTTAATGCCCATGCAGCACTTTCAGCAGTGACTGTGACGTGAGGTTCATTTTCAGCAGGAATATACGTATTTACAAAAGGGGAATCTCCTAAAGTTGGCGTTGCAAACCAATCCGGATTATCTATTGCTAAGGAACTCATCGTGGGTATAAACGAATATAAATCTTGTTGTAACGCTGCAATAAATTGCTCTAATACCGGATTACCACCCCCATCACCTAGAGCATCAGCAATGCTTCCCGTACCACCGGGAGACGCATCTACCCCATCTGTCTCAACAGGTTGCTGCGCTTGAGTACTATAACTACCTATAGGAA
Source organism: Flavobacteriaceae bacterium (assembly GCA_041392125.1). Taxonomy (GTDB): domain Bacteria; phylum Bacteroidota; class Bacteroidia; order Flavobacteriales; family Flavobacteriaceae; genus Halomarinibacterium. Next base: position 128,404 of record JAWKMR010000009.1, read on the forward strand.
TACCAATAAAATACGCTGTAAGATCTGTTACCGTATTGGTCTGGTTAGCTTCAGGGGTAAAATATAATGCAACATCCACACTGGTTAGGGCATCTATAACAAGATTAGTGTTTACAATTTCAGCACCCGGAAGGCCTGTACCAATCCCATCACCATTGCCATTAATCATGGTTACATTACGCACCTCTTGTGGAAATCCTAACACATCCAATTCGGTTTGAAAAGCATCTCGAAAACCTTCGGCACCGGCAGGTAATAATTTACTAGGGTCTTGCTCAAAAGGAGAGCCATTTAGTAAATGGGCAGAATAATGGTCTATTAACATTTCCTTTGCTGCCGGAGAATTTAATACACCATCAATTATTGCCAAAGCTTGTGGATCGCCATTTTGTTGCGCAAAATAATTAATTAAATACTGAAGACTGATAGGAATATTAGCGCCTCTATGGGGCGAATCGAAGGAAATATAGAGTCTTGTTTCATGAGGAATGCTATTGGCCTCCATATACGCTAAACCATATCGGGCAATTAAACCTCCCATACTGGGACCTAAGATTACTAATTCTGCATCCCCAACTTTTTGGGCATTGATTTCTTCAATTAATGCTGCCAGTACTAAGCCATTTCGTTGGATATAATCTCCCCCACCATCAATATCTTTCCCGTCGGTGGTATATTGAGGGGCATTTAATATAACAATATCGTATCCTTCGGCTCTAAGAATATCTGCCAAATTATCGCCATCAAAGCTTAAACTAGCATATAAAGCACCTATATCACGTCCATCTCCCGGATCAAAACCATCCAATACAATAATAGGTTGGTCTAAAACACCGTTGACCAAATCTAGAAAAATTTCGTATTCACCCTCACCAAAATAGGCTTGAGCTTCATCATAGCCTTGGTAAGCCACATTTGCAACAATAGTACTTACAACACTTCTCTCCGGATAATGGGAAGGATCGGGTGTAGGCAAAAATCGAGATTGTGCTTGTGAAAATTGGAAAATAAACACCAAAATAAAGAAGGAAAGTTTTTTCATAATACTGAAGTATTTAACAATTGGAAGATACTACTATTTTACCATCTAAAAAATTGTTTAATCCACCTTAATTTCGTTTTGTTCAAAGGCGAATATTTTAAAGGCAACTCAAGCCAATTCGGCTTATGCAAAATACTTTTAAAATGACTAAAAGCCTTAAAGCCGGCTTCTCCATGATAACTCCCCATACCACTTTCACCCACTCCCCCAAAGCCAAAATAAGGATTAGTAATATGCATGACCACATCATTAATAGCACCACAACCAAAAGTAACTTCTCTTACAATTTTTTTCCTTTCAGAAACATTTTCAGAAAAAACATAACAAGACAAGGGTTTGGGTAACTGCTGTACATGTAGGATTGCTTCGGAAAGATTTTGATAGGAAATAACCGGAAGAATGGGTCCAAAAATTTCATCTTGCATGCAATCATCTTCAAAACTCACTTTATGAAGTATGGTCGGATGAATGTAACGTTGTGAAGCATCATAATTGCCTCCAAAATAAATTTTATCAGTATCAATAAGCCCAACCAAACGCCGAAAATTTTTTTCATTAATAATTTGAACGTAATTATCATTTTCAAAAGCATAGTTTGCTTTTTCAATTTCAGCTTTACAGGCCTCCAAAAATTGCTTTTCAACAGCTTGGTGAACCAAAACATAATCCGGAGCAATACAGGTTTGTCCCGCATTTAAAAACTTTCCCCAAATTAATCGCTTGGCAGTCATTTTAATGTTGGCCGCAGCCGTTACAAAAGTGGGACATTTTCCTCCCAATTCAAGCGTTACCGGGGTAAGATTTTCAGCAGCGGCTTTATACACAATTTTCCCAACAGGACTACTTCCGGTAAAGAATATTTTATCAAGTTTTTGTTTTAAAAGTTCGGTGGTCTCTGCTACACCACCTTCAACAATAGCAAAAAAAGCTTCGTCAAAATTTTCTGAAATAAGCATTTTCATTGCCTTTGATGTCTCTAAAGGCAATTCACTGGGTTTTAAAATGACGGTATTCCCGGCAGCAATAGCAGACACCACAGGGCTGAGGGACAATTGGTAGGGATAGTTCCAAGCGCCTATAACTAAACATACTCCCAAGGGTTGTGGGACTATATAACTTTTGGCCGGAAAATTGATCAAATTAGTGCTTACTCTCTTGGGGCTACTCCAATGTTTTAGCTGTTTTAGAGCCAAGCGGATTTCCTTATAAATTAATTCAAATTCTGTGGCTCTTGTTTCAAAAGAAGACTTTTTGAAATCTTTATAAATGGCTTCACAAAGCAATGTTTCATTTTGCTCTATAGTGTTTTCAAGCTTTTTTAATTGCTGAATTCTAAAGGAGTATTCCTTTGTTTTATGGGTATTGAAATAGGTGCGCTGTTTTACAATAATTTCGGACATACAGCAAAAGTAGAAAATTTAGCTTATCCTTTATCCCTATTCAGGACCCGATATTCTTCATAACATTCACTAATAGCGTCTAAAATTTGAAGATCATTGGCCGTACGGATGAAATCTTCGGAATAGCTGCAATTATTTAATATTTCATCAATATCTACTCGTTCCAGCTGAAGGACTGCCATCAAGGTTTCCCTGTCAAATTTTGATTGAAGCAAGTTCCGAATTTCATCGTCCTCTTTCATTTTACGGAGCTTCCGCATCTGCTTGGGGCGCTTTCCGAAGACATTATACAAGAAATCGGCAGGGTTAAATACCGAACTTAACACTTTGGATATAGCACCCGGTTGGCTTTTACCACCTTCATAACCACCCCCCAAACCGGCAATTCGGTAGCGATAATTATCGTATATAGGAATAATTTTGGCATCTACCTCAACGTACCCGGTAAGTTGAACCGGACGAATAACCACCTCTTCCAAAGCGATACCTAATTCAGTCATTTTTACTTTAATATCACCATATCTTAGCCAGTCGTTGGTAACACGAACCCGTATGGATTTAAATCCTAAATACGAAAAATACAATGTATCGTTAACGGCCGCTTTTATGGTAAATTTTCCTTCTTTTCCGGAAGAGGTTCCCCGAACCTGATTTAGGTTTACGATATTCACATTTTCCAGAGCCTCATCGGTAGCATCATTAACTACAACTCCGTGAATTTCTTCTGCGTCTTGAGAAAAGACAAGCATTGAACATAGCGATAGAAAGAATAGCAGTAGTAGGTTTTTCATAGTATTTTCAAAAACAAAAGTACATTTTTAGACACTAACTTCTTGCCAAAGTTTCGTTAAGGTACTAATTTATATAAGATTTACATTCTTCTCCGGCGTTTACCTCCTGTTCCTGTTGTCTTTGGTCGATCTTCTTTTTTTCTATTTTTCCCTTTAAATTGAGGTCGGTCATCATTACCTTGCTTATTTCGATCATCGCCTCTAAATTTACCTTTCTTGTCAAATCCTCCCTTTTTTCGGCCTTCTCCTCTTCCTCTATCTCTTCCTCTATCTCTTCCATTTTCCCGCTCTTTACCTCCTCTGGGTCTACGTCCGCCGCGATCTTTAGAAACTTCAATATCTACTTTCCGGTTGTTAAACTCTACGCCATTAAACGCTTCCAAAACTTTTTCGGTATGGGCTTCACTAGTATTGAAAAAAGAAAAGGTATCCATGGTATCAACGTGAAATACTTCGTCTTTACCTAACTGTGTAATTTCACGTACCATATCTTTTAAATCCATCCATTGCAAGCCGTCTTTTCTTCCTAGATTGATAAAGAAACGGGTACTTTCACCAGAAAATTTTTCAGCATTATCGGCATCGTATACTCTACTCCCTCCATCAACATTCAAATCTTTGGCTTTTTTGTAGTAATTATAAAACCGAGTAAATTCTACCGAAAAGACTTTTTTAATTAATTCTTCCTTCGAAAATTTTTCTAAAACTTCGTGAATCTTAGGAAGGTAAGGATCAATATCGTGATTGATTTCGGTATCTTTTATGTTATTAGCCAGATGAAACAATTGTTTTTCGCAAATTTCCATCCCGGAAGGAATCTCTTTCTGAATAAATGACTTTTGAATAATCTTTTCAATGGCCTTAATCTTTTTTATTTCACTTTTAGAAATAATAACCATAGAAACCCCTTTTTTTCCGGCTCGTCCGGTACGTCCGCTACGGTGTGTGTAGGTTTCAATTTCATCGGGAAGCTGATAATTAATTACGTGAGTAATATCTTCTACGTCAATTCCGCGAGCAGCCACATCAGTCGCCACTAACATTTGTATTTGACGGTTACGGAAGGATTTCATGACCAAGTCCCGTTGATTCTGACTTAAATCGCCATGTAAAGCAGCGGCATTATAGCCATCTTCAATGAGCATTTCGGCTACTTTTTGGGTGTCTCGCTTAGTTCGACAAAACACCACAGAAAAGATATCCGGATTCGCATCGGCCAATCGCTTTAACGCTTGGTATCGATCTTTGGCATTTACCATGTAAAACTCGTGAGTAACAGTATCGGCACCCACATTTTTAGTTCCTACGGTAACTTCAATAGGTTTGTGCATAAAGTTTTTGGCAATGGCCGCTACTTCTTTAGGCATGGTGGCACTAAACAACCATGTACACTTATCTTCTGGAGAATGCGAAAGGATTTCGGTAATGTCTTCATAAAACCCCATATTCAGCATTTCATCGGCTTCGTCGAGAACACAATATTCTATTTTAGAAATATCGATCATTCTACGGCCAATCATGTCTTTCATCCTTCCGGGGGTTGCTACAATAATTTGCGCTCCTTTTTTAATCTGATTGGCTTGTTCAGTAATACTGGCACCACCATAAATAGCTACTACGTTTAAGCCTTTTAAGTATTTTCCGTAAAGTTTTAATTCGGAAGTAATCTGCAAACACAATTCGCGTGTTGGCGAAAGGATTAAACCTTGTGTGGTACGGCTATCCACAGTAATTTTTTGAAGCATGGGAAAACCAAAAGCGGCTGTTTTTCCGGTACCCGTTTGGGCCAGCGAAACCATATCGGTTTCGTTTTCTAAAAGTAAGGGAATGGTTTTTTCTTGAACTTCGCTGGGAGTTTCAAACCCCAAGTCGGCAATGGCTTGAAGGAATTGTTCCTCCAATCCTAACGATTGAAATGTAGTCATAAAATTGTTTACTAGTTAGTGTGTTGATGGGAAGCAAACGACTAGTAATACCTTATGCTTCAACCGCAACACTTCCTCACCCTGAGGAATTGGGCGCAAAGATAGATTTTAAATATGAAATACCATGCTTGTTATGAATTATTTAAGGAAAGGTATTCTATTAACTCCCGCATGGCTTTCCCGCGATGCCCTATCTCGCTTTTTTGTGTAAGAGACATTTCTGCAAATGTTTCGTGATAGCCTTTTGGTTGAAAAATAGAATCGTAGCCAAACCCTTTTTCTCCGCGAGGCACATCGATAATAGTACCTTCGCAAATTCCCAAAAATAAGGTTTGTCTTCCTGAAAGCGTTAATGCAATGGCAGTTTTAAAGCGGGCTGTTCGGTCTTCTTTACCCTCCATTTTTTGTAACAATTTTCGGATGTTATCCTCAGCATTTTTAGCCTCTCCGGCATAACGGGCACTGTACACTCCCGGAGCTCCGTTGAGTGCTTTAACTTCTAGTCCCGTATCGTCTGCAAAGCAATCGTAGCCGTACTTATTTTTCACATATTCTGCCTTAAGTATCGCATTTTCTTCAATGGTTTCAGCCGTTTCGGGAATGTCTTCATGGCAGCCTATATCGGTAAGACTCAATAAATATATATATTTTGGAAGTAGTATTTGTACTTCTTTAAATTTATTGATATTATGAGTAGCGAAAACGATTTGCAAGGAGCGGTTGTTGGGTATTGGGTAAAAAAATTAAATTATTTTCTAATTATCTCAATAAATCATTATTTCATTGAATGCAGTGCCACTCGGTTGCCTTCCGAATCGATAAACACACCCATATACCCATGCTCAGGGGAAATTTCTGTTTTAGGTTGGTAAATTTTCCCGCCAGCGGCCTCTACTCTATCTAATTCTGTTTGAAGATTTTCACTATAGAAATAGACAAGGGCCCCCTCCTTACTTGGAATGTAACTTTCTTGCTTTATTAAAGTTCCGGTAGCTCCGGGAGCTTCTGATCCTGCATTGGGAAACCACGCCATGAGTAATCCCCCAAAATCCATTTGTTGCAGGCTTACTTGAAATACATTTTCATAAAAAGCAACAGCTCGGTTCATATTATTTACAGGGATTTCAACCCAGGCAAAAGGATTATGCTTCATTATTTGTATTTAAAATTATTTCTCGAGAATTGCTTTCAGGCTAGCTAATCCTTCTTCAAAATCTTTCCCTACCGCTTTGTCCATATTAAAAAACAGCATCATAATATTCATAGGGGCTTTGTGGGTTCCATGAAAACCCCAAACTACTCTGGTGGTATTATTTTTATCTTCAAATACGTCGATATATCCGTTACTAACCGATTTCCAAGGTTTTAGAAATCGCAATTCAGTTTCCATTTTTACATTTTCAACAATATTGGTAATTTCCTGTTCACCGGAGCCAACTTGTTTATGGTCACTTTCCCAAGCTGATACAAAGCCAACTGTACCGTCTTCCCCCGTATAGCTTTTTTTCATACCCGGGTCACGCTGATTCCAGGGGCCCCAAAAATCTTGGTTTTTTACATATTTAATATACTGAAAAACATCGCCAATGGGTCTGTTAATTATCATGCTACGACTTACATCGTACTTTTTAGGAGCAATGGCGGACAATACGACAATCAATAAAATAAGAATTGCAAGAATGTAAAGAATAATCATCATGGTGAGGAATTTTTAGTTGTTCTCTAAATTACACTTTTTTTTGATTGTAATAGCGTTCCTTTATCTTATCTACACTTTTTATACTATTCTGTGTCCATTTAAACTCCATTGCTAACTTTTCTTCTGCTGAAAGTTGCCAAGCCACCTTTTCTATTCGCATACGGGTTACCACTTCCTGTAAAATGATGGCTGCCGATACCGAAATATTCAAACTTTCAGTAAAACCATACATGGGTATTTTTAAAAAACCATCGGCTTGTTGCATAACTTCTTCACTCACCCCCAGTTTCTCCGTTCCGAAGAAAAAAGCACTTTTTTTTGCCACATCAAACTCGTGCAACAGGGTTGAGTTATCATGTGGAGTGGTTGCAATAATTTGGTACCCATTTGCTCGAAGCGTTTTCATACAGTCAACAGCATTTTGGTGGCGATAAATATCTACCCACTTTTGGGCACCCATAGCAATTTCTTTATCTACTCGTTTTCCAAAACGTTCTTCAATCACATGCAAATCCTGTATTCCAAAAACATCGCAACTACGCATCACGGCACTGGTATTGTGTAATTGATAGACATCTTCGGTAACCACAGCAAAATGCTTTGTGCGCATATTCAGCACTTCTTTAAAGAGCTCTTTTCTGCGTTCGGTGAGATAGGTTTGTAAATATTCAAAAAGTTGTAAGTCCATAAAAGATTGCAATTTAAAAAAATTAAAAAACATCCCCCTAACCCCCTTCAAAGGGGGAATTTTATATTTTTATAAAAAATAATAAAATGAAAATCGCTGTCTTAACGGGAGCCGGAATAAGTGCCGAAAGTGGCCTTAAAACTTTTAGAGACAGCAATGGGCTTTGGGAAGGCCATGATGTCATGGAAGTTGCTTCCCCCCAAGGATTTGCAAAAAATCCTGCATTGGTCCTTGATTTTTATAACCAACGCAGAAGGCAATTATTGGAGGTTTCCCCAAATGAAGCCCACAATGCATTAGCAAAACTGGAAAACACCCATGAAGTGGTCATTATTACCCAAAATGTAGACGACTTGCATGAACGTGCCGGAAGTAGTCGAATTGTTCATTTGCATGGCGAATTATTAAAAGCACGAAATGTAGTAACGGAAACTTCGGTACGAGCCTGGAAAAAAGATATTTTGGTAGGCGATTTTTGTGAAAACGGACATCAATTAAGGCCACACATTGTTTGGTTTGGGGAAGCGGTACCTATGATGGATGTAGCTATTAATCTGGTCGAGGCTTCCGATATAATTATGATTGTGGGAACTTCTATGCAGGTGTATCCGGCAGCCAGTTTACTACAGTATGCAAAACCTCATGCAATAATCTATTTTATAGATCCAAATCCTGCTATTAAACCTTCGGAGCGAATTCGTGTATATGCTGAAAATGCTACTACAGGAGTTCCTAAAGCGATTTCAGATATTAAAAAATTACGATGAGCGAACTTGAACAACAACTCCAATATACCAATGCTGCTCGCTTTAGCCGAAAAAAAGCGGCCATGTGGGTTTTGAAACATCCTGAAACAATAGAAGAACTGCTTCACTTTTGTTTTAAAAATGACAAAGAGCTCTCCCATAAAGCCAATTGGACTTTGGAGTTTGTTTGTATGGAAAAATTAGAACTACTTTTTCCCCATCTCGATTACTTTTTTTCGCATTTAGGTTCCGTAAAAGAAGATTCTTCGGTGCGTCCTCTATCGCATATTTGTGAGCTTCTTTGTCATCAATATTATAAAAAAGGAGACAAAACACTTCAACAGTTATTTTCTGAAACCTATAAAGAAATATTGGTTGAGGTTTGTTTCGATTGGCTTATTACAAACCAGAAGGTTGCGTGCGAAGTGAGAGCGATGAGTTGTTTATATGAATTAGGCACCGAAAAAGATTGGATACATTCAGAATTAAAAACTATTATTGAACAAAACATCCACACCCGTAGCGCCGGGTACCAATCTCGTGGGAAAAAGATACTTGACAAAATTGCAAAGGGTTCATTCCCCAAAAGTTTTTGAAATGGTATCTTTGCTTTTTAAATTGAACGTATGTCTATTAAAGCATTGCAAGCCATTTCACCTATCGACGGAAGATATGCTTCCAAAACAGCAACATTAGTCCCCTTTTTTTCGGAAGAAGCACTCATAAAATATCGTGTTTTAATAGAAATAGAATACTTTATTGCCTTGGTTGAATTGCCTTTACCACAACTGAAAAGTTTTAATACTTCCTTTTTTCCGAAGCTACAAAAACTCTATCAAGATTTTTCTACCGAAGATGCTCTAAAAGTGAAAGAAATTGAAAAAGTAACCAACCACGACGTAAAAGCCGTGGAATACTTTATCAAAGAACAGTTTGATGCACTAGGAATTCAACAATACAAAGAATTTATACATTTTGGGCTAACCTCGCAGGATATTAACAACACATCCATTCCTTTATCGCTTAAAGATGCGATGAACGAAGTTTATATTCCGTTGTTTTTCGAAGTAAAAGACAAACTAAAGGCGTTAGCAACCGAGTGGGAAAAGATTCCTATGTTAGCGAGAACACACGGGCAACCGGCTTCTCCAACGCGCCTTGGAAAAGAAATTGAAGTCTTTGTAGTACGGCTTGAAGAGCAACTGGATTTATTGAATGATGTAAAAAGTGCCGCCAAATTTGGAGGTGCTACCGGAAACTTTAACGCACACCATGTGGCGTATCCGCATATTGATTGGAAAGCATTTGGAACCCAATTTGTGCAAGAAAAATTAGGACTTCATCACTCCTTCCCTACTACGCAAATTGAGCACTACGACCACATGGCGGCTTTGTTTGACGGATTGAAAAGAATCAATAACATCCTTATCGATTTGGATCGCGACATTTGGACCTACGTCTCTATGGACTATTTTAAACAGAAAATTAAACAAGGGGAAATTGGTTCCAGCGCCATGCCGCACAAAGTAAATCCCATAGATTTTGAAAACAGTGAGGGAAATTTAGGGATTGCCAATGCTTTGTTTGAACATTTAGCTGCGAAATTACCTATTAGTCGTCTGCAACGCGACTTAACCGATAGCACAGTGCTACGTAACATAGGAGTGCCATTAGGACATACCCTTATTGGATTTCAATCCACACTAAAAGGATTGAACAAGTTATTACTAAATGAAGCTAAGTTTGCCGAAGATCTTGAAAACAACTGGGCTGTAGTGGCAGAAGCATTACAAACTATTTTACGTAGGGAAGGTTACCCAAATCCTTATGAAGCTCTAAAAGGTTTAACACGAACTAATGAGACCGTTACACAAACATCCATTTCAAATTTTATTGAAACATTGGATGTTTCAGAAGCTATTAAGGCAGAAATGCGACAGATTTCCCCCAGTAATTATACTGGTATTTAAAAAAAGCCCCGCAATGCGGGGTTTTTTTATTCGAAAAATTAATTAATTCATAGCAGAAAAAACATCTCCTATGCCAGACATTTTGGAAAGATCCAAATCGCCTCGCTCCATCGTCTTCATTAATTTTAAAGCCTGGTCGGGGCGCATATCGTCGCAAAGTAGTCTAAATATTCCGAAGCCTTTTTCGGAACTACTCGCAAATACAATAACCTCGTCTATGGCCGTTTCTTCTCCTAAATACTTCATGGTCATGTGCATCCCGTTAGATTTCACGGAGCCTAAGGTTTTGTATTTTTCCTGATCAATAATTTCTTTTACAATTCCTTTTTCACTCTCATATTCTGAAGTGTTTCCATTTTTTAAGGGATAGGCTACCACATTAATCTTCTTGATGGTCTTAAGAATCTCTTTTTCTTCTTCCGAGAAACTGTTTTCATTGGTTTGGAATAAACTCGTGGCGATATCCACTTTCAGGAATCGATCGTCATCTTGCTTATCTACCAAATATCGTTGTAATGATTTTCCGCTGTCGCAACTTAGTAAACTAAGTGCGGTGATAATGAGTACAGTTGCATATTTTAAAAGTGCCATGGGTTATCCTTTTTTGTTTTCAATGTTTTTTAATTCTTCGCTTCCGGGAACTTTCAAGTCCTTAGTCAGTTTTGAAATTTGTTTCAAATCTATATTCCCTGTAATGCTCATAATAATAGTGCCGTCTTTTCCATCTACATCGCCTTCAAGAAACATAAGTAACTCACTTACAAAGCTTTCACTTTTTCCGGGCTTGGAATAAAACTTAATGTTTTTGCCATCGTCTTTTACACGCATTAGTTCGTTCAAGCCTTTTGCAGTATTCAAGTATTTTTCCACCGAAGTCTTCATGCGGCCACCTACTTCTTTATTTTCGGTAATAAAAATTTTAATGTTATCGAGGTTGTTCACCATTTCCATATAGTCTCGTACCTCTTTATCTTTAGACTCAATGTCTATCTCTGCCAAAAGTTTAAACATATTCTTGGTTACAATGACCGAGGTTACATCCTTTTCGTCTTCAAAACTGTCGAAGAAACCGGACTGTGAAAAACTCGCTAAGGGAGCTAAAAGTAGTGCTAGTATAAAAAGTGCTTTTTTCATTTTTTGTGTATTTAAGTAAGGGGTTATTTTAAAATTAAATTTTTTGATTCGTTAAATTGATTGATAATATTGATGGTTGCTGTGTTTTCGGTAAATTCGTCAATATAGCTCACTTTAGAAGTGCCTTTGTTTAAGCTTTCAGAAAGTAATAACATAGTTTCTTTGGCTTGGTTGTAAGCCATAAGTGCTTCTTCTTGTTCTGCGGTTAAGTTTTTTGAGTTGTTGTTAAAATACCAAAAACTTGAAATTCCTAATAAAACTACCACGGAAGCAGCAATACTCCAATTCCTGAAAGAGGTGCTTTTGGGAGTTTGAAGAACGATAATTTCCTTTTCCAAACGTTCCTTTTTAGCTTCAGAAAAACCTTCAAACATAGCAATGTATCCCTGCAAATGTGGGGCTACTTTGCCGGAAGAAAAATAATTTTTCAACGTAGCTTCTTCCGCCAAGGAAGTGGTGCCTTCAAAATAGGCATCCAGCAGTTTTTCAATATTAGCTAATTCCATAGTTGTATTGTTTTAAAAGTTCTTCTCTCACCGCTTTACGAGCTCTTGATAAATTTACCCGAATGGCAGTTTCGTTAATATCTAACATTTCAGAAATTTCGTGAAATTCAAATTGCTCCACATCGCGCAGCTGTAAGACCATTCGTTGTGTGGATGGCAGGGTTTCCATAATTTTAAAAACCATAGATACTCCGTCATTCAACTCGACTGTACGCTGTAAATTATCACTGTGTTGATAGTTACTATGTACAATTTTTAAGTTACTCGCTTGTTTCGACTTTAACCGGTCCAGACAATAATTTTTAGTCATCGTCATTGCAAACGCTTCGGGGTTTTTATAGTTTTTAATACTTTGTTTCCCTTTCCATAATTTCAAAAAAACTTCCTGAACAGCATCTTCAGCTTCTTCACTGGAAACCAACAATCGTTTTGCCATACGGTACAGCTTGTCCTTAAAAGGGAGTACCAATTTGGTAAATTCATTCTGGTTCATAGTGGTTAGTGTTTAGCATTTTTTATGCCGTTCTTTCTTTATGACGAATGACGATAATTTTTGTTACATTTATATTGAAGTACACAATAATGTCCCTATTTTAGAGGTTTGTAAAATAATACAATAAAAATATAAGTGCTGTGAAAAAGACCTACTTTCTACTTTTATTATTCGTTTTACCGCTTTTTACTTCGTGTTTTAAAGATCAGGATGATGAAATTATTTCTTCCTCGGTTTCAGAAATTAATGATTTTATTTACCGCGGACTCAATTTTTTCTACCTCTACAAAGCGGACACCCCCGAGTTGGCAAATGACTATTTTGCCAACGATTCCGAGTATAACAACTTTTTAAACGCTTACCCAACACCGGAAGACTTTTTTAGCTACTTAAAATCATCTCAAGATCGTTTTAGCATTTTAGTAGATGATTATATTGAACTAGAAAATGCCCTTTCCGGAATTACCCTTACTAATGGGATGGAGTATGGTTTAGTAAGGTATCCTGAGCAAAATGGAAATGTATTTGGCTATGTTCGCTATGTTTTACCCAATACCGATGCCGCTAATAAAGGACTACAGCGGGGCGATATATTTAATACCATAGACGGACAGCAAATTACCGAAAGTAATTATATTGATTTATTAAGTCCAGACACTTACACTATTGGGTTAGCTACTTTTGATGGGCAAACCGTAACCCCAACGGGAGAAAATATAGCACTTTTAAAAGGCCAAGTTACCGAAAACCCTATCCATACTACACAGACTTTTGAAATTAACGGGCAAAAAATTGGCTATCTTATGTACAATGGCTTTACAAATGAATTTGATTCTCAACTTAACAGTGTCTTTGGGCAATTTAAAGCAGCCGGTATTACCGATTTAGTATTAGACCTACGCTACAATGGCGGGGGGTCTGTACGTACCGCAACCTATTTGGCAAGTATGATTACAGGACAAAATACCGGAGAAGTATTTTATAGTGAACAATGGAATGCAGACCGCCAAGTTGAATATGCTGAAAACGGCACCTTTGTAAGTAATTTTGAAAATGCAGGCGAAAGCATTAACAGTCTTAACCTTAACAGAGTATATGTACTCACCACCTCACGTACTGCTTCGGCAAGTGAATTGGTAATAAATGGTCTGGCTCCTTACATAGACGTAATACAAATAGGCGTAAATACCACCGGAAAATTTCAAGCTTCCTTCTTAATGTATGACTCTCCCAACTTTGGTCGTAGTGGGGCCAATTTAGGGCATACCTATGCTATGTTACCCTTAGTTTTTAAAACCGCCAATGCCAATGGAAATACCGATTATGTAGATGGATTGGTGCCCGATATTGAACTTGCCGAAGATTACAGCAACTTAGGCACCTTGGGCGACGTTAACGAACCTTTATTAGCGGCTGCTATTGCCGATATTACGGGTATTCCTGCCCCGGCACCGCTTCGTAATCAACAGTTGGAAATTGTAGGAGAAAGTAAAGCGGGGTTGCCAAACTATCAAATAATGTTTTTAGAAAAATAATAACCTATCACATTTAAGAAATCTAAAAGCAAAGTCTGAAATATACATAAGGAATTAAAACTGTAACCCAAACCCAATACGTACATTACGCCCTTTGGTTTGGTAACGGTAGAGCTCTTCAAACTCGGTATTAAAAATATTATCTACACCTACTAATAGTTGCAGGTTTTGGGTTACTCTATAACTCGCGTTTAAATGCACTAAGCTGTAACTGTTTAATGCAATGGTTTCGCTTTCAAACGTATCGGGGTTAAAAAAACTATCCTCGCGCTCTCCTACATATTGAAAACTAATTCCCAGTCTAGCTTTGGTATTGGGATTATAGGTTACACTAGCATTGGCTTTGTGTTCTGGAATACGTAGGGTTAAGGCTTCGTCAGCCTTGGTTAAGGTATAATTTGCTTGAATTGAAAGTTTTTTTAATGGTTTGGTGGCAATCTCTACTTCTACCCCACTGATTTCAAAAGAAGTATCCGTATTTTGATATTGGTACAAAAAAAAGTCCGGATCTACCAATACAAAATCGACAAAGTTCTCTTCTTTCCGCTGAAAATAGACAGCACTCAATCTAAAATTATTCCCTTTAGTAATTTCAAAACCACCTTCAAGCGTAGTGTTTTCTTCGGGTTGCAACTCCTCATTACCATAAATAGGGTCGTATATTTGATATAAAGATGGGGTAATGTATGCCGTGCTATAGCTTCCTAATAGCTTCAACCCCCAGTTGTCTATAGGGATGTAATAGGAAGGATTTACCTGATACACAAAATGGTTGCCGTACAAGCTATGCATATTCATTCTAGCTCCTGCGTTTACATTCAATCCAAAAGACGAAGTATATAATACATTTAGATACGGGTCGAAGTAATTGAATTTCGCCGTGTCTTCATTCACATCTTGGGCAAAATTGATTTCCCCAAACGGAATCGTAAAACTATTCATCTTGCTAAAATTTCCTCCCAAACCTACAATCGTCTTAAGTTCTGGCACTACATTATATTGTAGATAATTGTCAAAATTATAGGTTCTTGAATCGTATTTAGCAGGAAAGGACGAGCTTACTTCACGTTTTACCATACTGTAGTTATCATTAAACACATACACCCCTTTGTTAAATTTCCACTGAAAATGCCCTCCTGTACGGAATTGTTCCGTTGTGTTGGTATAATTAGCATCGGTGTAACTAAAGTCATCAAAACCTGCAGACAGTTTATCGATTACTACAAACTGGCTCATAGTAATATCTTTGGTAATATTGAAACCCAAGTTCAACTTCGCATTAAAATTGTTAAAGGTATCTTCCTCAAAAGGTTCTGTTCCTTTAGGAGCCGCAATAGCCGAAAGTCCATCGCTATAGTTGTGATTCGCATCGGCTTGGTAAAAGAATTTCCCAACGGTACCACTTAGGCTTACAGCATTGGCAATACTTTCCATCACATACTTGGAATCTTCGGCGCTTTTATCGGTACCAAAAATACTGGTCGTGGTTACTGAAATAGGTTTTTTACTTGCCTTTTTAGTAGTAATACTAATTACAGCCGTAGCGGCACCACTTCCGTAGAGCACACTGGAAGCCCCTTTCAATATTTCAATCTTTTCAATGTTTGCCACAGACAACAACCGCAAATCAAACTCGTTAGAGATGTGGGAGGCATCGTTAACAGGCACCCCATCTATCACAATAGCTACTTGCCTGTTTTTACCCCCTCGTACAAAATATCCGAGATTTTGCCCATTGTTGCTGTTACTTCCGTTTATCTCAAAACCTGCAACTTCATTCAATACTTGAGCTACCGATTTTCCTTGATTCTGCTGAAGGGTTTCTTCTGAAATCACTGTGACCATTTTACCGCTATGTTTTCTGTTGATGGAAATTTTGGTGTCTATATACACCTCATCCAGTTTTTGAATGGTATCTAAATACGTTTGTTGTTGTGAAAACAGCGATGTGTAACCCCATAATAGGGTTATTAGAAATAATAATGTAATTCTCATTTTAAAAAAGTTTAAAACGGAAAAAGAAAAAGATACTTAAACTCGCCAGCAATATCTTTTCATCCTGAGCGTAGTCGAAGGACCAAACCTTTATCCCGAAAGTTTGACAACTATTTGAAAACTGGCAGGTCTCCTGGCTTGCCTCTCGCGCTTACCTTCCCATTCAATATTGAACAGTGGTTGAAAGAAGAGCGCTATTTCGATGGTCTCGAAACGGCTTACAGTTGCGGGAACAGCTTTGGTTTTGCACCAAATTCCCTTTTCATTTTCCGTTATCAATAACGGAAAAACCAATAATCGCAGCAAAAATACATTTTTATAGTTTGTACCTACACTATAAATTCCTTTATTTTTGAGGATGCTAAAAAATATATTCCTCATACTTGCTATTACATTCCTCTTTTCGTGTA
This sequence comes from Flavobacteriaceae bacterium, assembly GCA_041392125.1. Lineage (GTDB taxonomy): Bacteria > Bacteroidota > Bacteroidia > Flavobacteriales > Flavobacteriaceae > Halomarinibacterium. Next base: position 144,738 of record JAWKMR010000009.1, read on the forward strand.
AAGAAACTATCGAAAAACCAAAAGAAATAGCTTTTGCAAATACTGAAGTTACCTATGCCGAAGGGTTTACAATACAAAATTTTGAAACCTATAAAATCCTTACGGTAAAGAATCCGTGGCCGGGCTCAAAAGAAACTTTTTCCTATGCTTTAGTTGAAAAAGGAACAACACTTCCCAATACTGAAAAGGTAACTGCTGTAGTAGAAGTACCGTTGGAAACTATTGTAGTAACCTCTACCACCCACATTCCCTCGTTGGAAATGCTTGAGGTAGAAAACAAGCTGATTGGCTTTCCAAATTTAGAATACATTTCTTCCGAAAAAACAAGAGCCTTAATAGATGCTAAAAAAATTACTGAATTAGGAAAAAATGAAGACATCAACACCGAAGTTCTTATAGATTTAGCGCCTGAAGCGGTAGTTACCTTCGCTGTGGAAGGACATAACAAAACGGTTGCTACCATTCAAAAAACGGGGATTCCTGTGTTGTATAATGCCGATTGGACCGAAACGCATCCCCTAGGAAAAGCTGAATGGATTAAGTTTTTTGGAGTCCTCTTTGGGAAAGAAAAAGAAGCCGACAGCATTTTTTCTACTATTGAAAAAGAGTACAACGAAGCAAAATCGTTGGCTTACAAAGCAACCACTTCTCCTACAGTACTAAGTGGTGCTATGTTTAAAGATGTTTGGTATTTACCACAGGGTGATAGTTGGGCGGCACAGTTTATTGCCGATGCCAACGGAGCCTATCTGTGGAAAGACAGCGATGGCACGGGTAGTCTTTCATTAAATTTAGAAACAGTTTTGGAAAAAGCCCAAAACGCCGATTATTGGATAGGTCCCAGCCAATTTACAGGCTATCAACAAATGATAGATGCACATTCGGTATATCAAGAATTTAAGGCTTTCAAAGAAAAAAAGATCTTCAGTTTTACTACCAAAAAAGGGGTAACTGGGGGTATTATTTATTATGAGTTAGCGCCCAATCGTCCCGATTTGGTGCTTAAAGATATGATTAAAATTCTACACCCCGAGGTATTACCGGACTATGAATTATTCTTTTTTGCACCTTTGCACTAATGGAAACCCAAAAATCTTATAAAAAAGCCTTTCTGTTATTATTCATTTTAGCAGTAATTTTCTTTTTTGTGAATATTAGCTTAGGGTCGGTAGCTATTCCTCTAAAAGATATTTTTACCAGTTTTTTTGGTGGCGAAGCTTCAAAATCCTCGTGGGAGTATATTCTTTTTCAGTACCGAATTCCTAAAGCTATTACTGCTATGGTAGTAGGCAGCGGATTAGGTGTTGCCGGATTGCTCATGCAAACCCTTTTTAGAAATCCTTTGGCAGGGCCTTTTGTATTAGGATTAAGTAGTGGTGCCAGTTTAGGAGTGGCTTTTTTAATTTTAGGGGCAGGAGCTTTAGGAGGTTTTTCTGCCAATGTTTTAGTAAGCGAATGGAGTTTGGTTATTGCTTCCGCCTTAGGAAGTTTTTTGGTATTATTAGCCGTTTTGGCAGTTACCTTTCGCGTAAAAGATACCATGGCAATATTAATCATTGGGCTCATGTTTGGAAGTGTTACCTCGGCTGTGGTGGCGGTGTTATCCTATTTCAGTAATGCTGAAAAATTACAGCAGTATGTTTTTTGGTCCTTCGGAAGTTTGGGCAATCAATCTTGGAATAGTGTTTTCATTTTAGCACTTTGTGTAATGGTAGGATTACTCATTGCATTTCTTTCCGTAAAATCGTTAAATGCGTTGTTATTGGGTGAAAATTATGCACGGAGTTTGGGGGTTCGATTAAAACGCACTACCCTACTCATCATCTTTTCAACTAGTATTTTGGCAGGTGCTATCACTGCGTTTGCAGGCCCCATTGCCTTTATTGGGTTAGCAGTTCCACACATTACGAGACAATGGATTACTACTTCCAATCATAGAGTATTACTGCCTGGAGTACTTTTGTTAGGCGCTATTATTATGCTTATTTGCGATAGCATTGCGCAAATTCCATTTAGTGAATATACGCTACCTATTAATGCTATTACCTCTTTAGTAGGAGCACCGATAGTGATTTGGTTATTGGTTCGAAAAAAGAAATTATTGTTTTAGATGCATTCGGAAAGCCAACATAACGTCCTTATTGCTGAAAATCTTTCTATTGGCTATTCCCATAAAAAGGAAAAAACTGTTGTGGCAGCGCATCTTTCATTTCAATTACAAAAAGGAGAACTTGTGGGATTGGTGGGTGCCAACGGAATAGGAAAATCTACGTTGTTACGAACACTTACTGGAATTCAAAAACAGATTTCCGGAAGTGTTTCTATTTTCAATAAAAATATTTCAAGCTATCACCCTCTTGACTTAGCATCGCTATTAAGCGTAGTACTTACCGAAGCCCTAACTTCCAAAAATCTTTCGGTGTTAGAATTTGTTTCGCTGGGACGACAGCCCTACACCAATTGGATAGGGAAATTGACCTCAACTGATTCTGAAAAAATACATTGGGCCTTAGAAACTACCGACACACAAAAAATAGCACAGCAAAAGTGTTTCGAATTAAGTGACGGCCAAATGCAAAGAGTGGCCATTGCACGTGCGCTGGCACAGGATACACCTATTATAATTCTAGACGAACCCACCACACATTTAGACTTATATCACAGAGCTTCCGTATTAAAACTGCTGAAAAAACTCACCCAAGAAACCCAAAAAACCATTCTTTTTTCAACACACGAGATTGATTTGGCGATTCAACTAAGTGATAAAATGCTAGTCTTAACTGAAACGAATTGCTATTTCGACCAACCTTGTAAACTCATCGAAGAAGGAAAGTTTAAGGCTCTTTTCCCGGAAGATACTATTCATTTTGACCTAAAAACCGGTCGGTTTTCAATCAAGGATTAAGTATCTTTACTCGCAAAGCGAGTATTAGATTTTGCAGAGGTCTAAATAAAAGGTCGTTTACAAAAGAATATCTCAAAGCTTAACCAAATATTAATTAATAATTAGTTATGAGCGAAACATTTATTGTCTTTCTTATTGGAGCCATTTCGGCATTGGCAGGGGCCTATGTGGGTAATTTAATTGCACAATTGCGTAACAAAACACAAACAGGAAAGCTGGAAGAACGTATTGAACAATTAAAAGATCAAGAAGAAAAACTGCAGGAACGTTTTCAGCATACCATAGACGAACGAGAGGGCATTAGAAAAGAAAAAGATTTTTTGAATACCGAATTGGTAAAGCGAAATGCTCAAAATGATCACTTGGAACGAAAGCTTTTAGAACAAAAAGACGAACTGGAAAAATTACAGGAAAAATTTACCACCGAATTTGAAAATCTGGCCAATAAAATTCTCGATACTAAATCTGAAAAATTTACGAAACAGAACAAAGAAAACCTCGATTTAATATTAAAACCCCTTCAGGAAAAAATTTCCACTTTTGAAAAACGTGTGGAAGATACCCATAAAGAAAGCATCGATCGTCACGCGATGCTTCGTCAACAAATAATTGGTCTAAAAGAACTCAACGAACAAATGAGTAAGGAGGCAACCAATCTTACCAAAGCACTAAAAGGCGATAGTAAATTACAAGGAAATTGGGGCGAATTGGTGTTAGAACGAGTCCTTGAAAAAAGTGGTTTAGAAAAAGATAGAGAATACTTTGTTCAAAATAGTTTCACCAACGAAGAAGGTAAAAGAGTGCTCCCCGATGTGGTACTGCATTTACCCGATAACAAAAAAATGATTATCGACTCGAAGGTATCCTTAGTGGCCTATGAACGTTTTGTAAATGAAGATGATGACACCACTAAATCCCAATTTTTAAAAGAGCACATTCATTCTTTAAAAAAACATATTGAACAATTAAGTGCTAAAAATTATCAAGACATTTATAAAATTGAAAGTCCCGATTTTGTGTTGCTTTTTGTTCCCATAGAACCCGCCTTTGCTGTTGCGGTAAACCAAGATTCCAACTTATATAATTGGGCTTTTGAAAAAAATATTGTGATTGTTACTCCTACTACGCTGTTGGCCACCTTACGTACTATAGACAGTATGTGGAATAATGAAAAACAACAACAAAATGCCTTGGAAATTGCCACACAAGCGGGAGCATTGTATGATAGTTTTACGAGTTTAACCGATGAGCTCATTAAGGTGGGAAAACAAATTGGAACGGTACAAGGGACTTACGAAACGGCTATGAAAAAACTTACCGGTAGAGGAAACTTGATTAATAGAGTGGAGAAATTAAAAAAATTAGGAGCCAAAGCCAGCAAAAACATTGACCAAAAGCTTTTAAAAAGAGCAGAAGAAGACGAATAAAAAAAAGGCTGAATTTTTTTCAACCTCCTTTTTAAATAATAAGTAAAAACTAAAACTTACTTCTTCACTACTTTAAATGTTTTTTGCAAATCGTTAGAAGCAACCGTCACAAAATAAACACCCGATTTTAACTGCGACATATCGATGCTCACGTTAGTTCCTTCAAGTCCTTGTGCTGCCACTTTTTTACCTAAAACATCATAAATCTCATATGCAGTGAATGAATATTCAGAAGTTACGCTTAATTTTTCGACTACCGGATTTGGAAAGTGATTTACACTTAATGCAAAATTATCTTCCACGCCTGCCACTTGCTCCACGGTAATGACTCCGGTCATCCCTGAATGCACATCACATCCATAAGGGTTTGTTCCAGGAAGATTAAAGGTATATGAAAAGGTAGTTCCCAAACCTGTTATAATACCACTATCGAATGTTTCGGTTGCACCTGCATCACTTGTTACTGAGTGAGGTAAAGCATCTGCCCAAGTCCAAGTAACGGTGTCACCCACTTCAATGGTAATAGAACCTGCTGCCCCTACTCCAGTAGACCAATCAATAAAGTGTTCAGTTTGCGCACTCACAAAAAGGGTTGTTAAAAGTGCCATAAATAATAAAGTAACTTTTTTCATTGTAAAAAATTTTAAGGTTAATTTTAATATGTTGGTTTATAAATATACAAATTGTGTTTTAAGTGATTGTTTAAAATACTCTGCTCAAGTTAAATCCAAAAAAGAAATCGCCATCGCCCCAATCTCCTTGTCCATGGATAAACCCGTCTTCAAACATAGCCTGTGCATTGGTAAAATGCATTTGGAATACATGCCCTCCGGTTTCTAAATCTACTCCAATGGATAACGGATTTTTAAAGTTAGAATTACTATTTCTATTGGCATGGATTCCGTAATCCATATTCACACTCCATCGTTTAGTTAATTTATACCTTCCGCCCAAACCAAAAACGATTTGATTGTTTTTTTCATCAAAAGAAGAAAATTCACCACTGCTTGTTTCAACAAAACTTCGAGTAGCTAAATTTTCGTGTACATAAGTGGGAGCCAGAAGGAGCGAAAAGTCTTCGGAAAATTTTCTTGAAATAAGCAGTTGTGTTACATAATTTATCCGATCCCCAAATTCTAATTTGGGCAATACATCTTTATCTAAAGCAGTGTTTATAGTTACTAAGTTATAACCCACCAAAGTAAAAGGGAATCCATCACTTGTTTGTTGCATTAAACGATACTTCGCATGAATACCGTACTTTTTTTGAAAAGAACTTCTCGCCACACCTACATTAATTGCATCGGTAATGCCGTAGACAAACTTTATTTGGGTAACGGCATTATCCAAACCAAAAAAATCATCGAAGGCGTATTTAACACTTCCAAATCTGTGGGATACAATAAAAAATAAATCTTTTTTTCCGGCAAGTTTTGTCGATTCAAAATTGACTACTTTTAAACCTTTAAAAGCGGCAGAAACAGTGGTGTTTGTATCCACACCTTCTTCTAGTTCATTTAGTAAATCGTCTTGTGCGAAAACAAAAAGAGGAAACAGTAATACTAAAATGTAAATTTTTTTCATGGTTGTTTGGTTAGTGAGCATTGGTCTAGTTTAGCTTGTTCAAAAAGGTCATCGAAGCCTATGCAACGACCTTTGATGGAAACTTTATCTTGTAGCTGGAGGTTTTCCGGGAGTTTTTCAAATACACATTGTGCCATATCATCAAGGATTACAGATTGTGCATCCATTTCAGTAATAGTGCCGGAAACAATTATTGTTTTATTTAAAATATTTTCAGTTTTCCCTTCTTTAAACATTGTCACTAACTCTATTGCCGATATATTTACTGCCGCAGTCTCTGCTTCAATATTTCTATGGCTCTTGTAGAGGTACTTATACCCCGCATAAGCACCTGCTACAATCACCAAAAACGCTATTAGTAAACTTCTCTTTTTCATAGATATACTATTTTAATAGCGAATATTGTACACTAACATTTACTTTATCTGCAATTTTATTACTCACAATTTTGGGGATTTCGATGTTAAAATCGGCTGGTTGCAACACAAAATCACTCTCAAATTTTAATATATCACCACTTTTGAAAAGCGTTACAGATGTCTCCAAGGGTTTTGTTACGCCGTGCACGGTTATAGACCCTTTCAATTTAAATTTTTTCTTTTCTGAAGTAATATTAGAAATTGAAAAATTTTCCAATGTCCCTTTTACCACCGCTTTAGGAAATTGTGAGGATTCCATATAATTTTCATTAAAATGCTCTTCCATTAAAGCTACTTTAAATCGAAATCCGTTGATTAAAGCGAGTGATGCAAATTCACCAGTTTCACTATTCAAAATAGCGCTTACCTGCTCGTTTTTTGCCTTCACCTCTTCAAAAGATGGCACGGAAGCTTCAAAAATAATAGCCCCGTTTTTAGTGCTATATTTTTCTTGTGCCGCTGCCGAGACACCCAAAAAAATCATTAAATAAAGTATTTTTCTCATGTTGTTTAATTTTCAAGTAAACCGTCTTCCTCCCACTGAAATATTAAATCGATACTGCTTTGTGGAAGTCTAGGCCCCCCAAAAGGCATTAAAAATGGATCGCCTTCATTGGCACTTATTCTAGAAAGTAAATTTCTGTTGAGTACTGCTTCTTTTACATTTTCAAAAGAGATTAAAGGCATGGGAGCTCCATTTAGTGGAGGATTAATGTGACATTGTTGGCACACATTGTCGAACACAAACTTTACATCCTGAAAAGTGACCAGTTCTGGAGTTTCTTGCACTGGCTCCATAACATCATCTAGTGTATGTTTAGAACAACTCGTGGCAACCACGATAAAGCTTAAAAGAAAGATTTTTTTTAATGACATTTTGTTGTTTAATTACGCTATTTGTTCATTAAACAGTTTCATTATTTTTTACCCTACCCTAAAAAATAAAAAAACCTCATTTTTATGAGGTTTAATATTCTATTTTATTGATAACAAACAAGTTACTTATTCAAATACATTTTACGTCTGGAATACAATTCATAAAACTCATCTTCTTTTAAGTTATCTATAAACAAGATGCTCTCTCCGGTACTTTTCATTTCCGGTCCTAATTTTTTATCCACATTCGGAAATTTATTAAAACTAAACACGGGTTGTTTTATAGCATATCCTTCTAATTTAGGGTCAAATCTAAAGTCGCTTATCTTCTTATCACCCAGCATTACCTTTGTGGCATAATTTACATAAGGTTCACCATAGGCTTTGGCAATAAAAGGGACCGTTCTGGAAGCACGAGGATTGGCTTCTATAATATAAACGTTGTCATCTTTAATGGCAAATTGTATGTTTATTAAGCCTACTGTGTTTAATGCTAAAGCAATCTTTTTGGTATGATCTTTTATCTGCTGAAGTATTAAATCTCCTAAATTGAATGGAGGCAACGTTGCATTAGAATCTCCCGAATGCACACCGCAAGGCTCAATATGCTCCATAATACCAATGATGTATACATTTTCACCGTCACAAATGGCATCGGCTTCTGCTTCAATAGCGCCATCAAGGTAATGATCAAGCAATAATTTATTGTTGGGGATTTTACGTAATAAATCTACCACATGTTCTTCCAATTCTCGTTTGTTTATTACAATCTTCATTCCTTGGCCTCCCAATACATAGGATGGTCTAATCAATAAAGGAAAATCTAAGTGGTCTGCTAAAGCCAATGCTTCTTCGGTTGTTTCGGCAGTACCAAATTCTGGGTAAGGAATATTATTTTCTTTTAAGAGTGTGGAAAAACTTCCTCTATCTTCGGCTAAATCTAGTGATTGAAAGGTAGTTCCCATAATCTTAATGCCGTAGCGATCTAACTTTTCAGCTAATTTTAAAGCCGTTTGCCCACCCAGCTGAACAATGACTCCTTCTGGTTTTTCGTGGCGAATAATATCATAGATGTGCTCCCAAAAAACGGGTTCAAAATAGAGTTTATCGGCTACGTCAAAATCAGTTGAAACAGTTTCGGGGTTACAGTTAATCATAATGGTTTCATAACCACACTCTGCGGCTGCTAATACCCCGTGAACACAACAATAATCAAATTCAATTCCTTGACCAATTCGGTTAGGGCCTGAACCCAAAACAATGATTTTCTTTCTATCAGTTACTTCGCTATCATTTTCCGAATATTGTTTTCCATCTTTAGTAAGCACTTCATTTTCAAAGGTAGAATAATAGTAAGGTGTTTGCGCTTTAAATTCGGCAGCACACGTATCTACCAGCTTATACACCCGTTGGATATTGAGTTCTTCGCGCTTTTTATATACTTGGCTTTCCAAACATTTCAGCATATGGGCAATCTGTCTATCACCATACCCCTTTTGCTTAGCTTCCAGCAATAATTCTCGCGGAAGAGTGTCTAAAGTGAATTTAGAAATTTCTTTTTCCAGTAGATACAATTCTTCGTATTGACGAAGAAACCACATATCTATTTTGGTAATTTCGTGAATTCTACTCAACGGAATTCCCATCTGAATAGCATCGTAAATCACAAAAACCCGATCCCAACTGGCGTGGGTTAGTTTATCTATAATTTGGTCGTAGTTTGTGTAACTCTTACCGTCTGCACCCAGACCATTGCGTTTAATTTCAAGCGATTGTGTGGCTTTATGCAATGCTTCCTGAAAGGAACGCCCAATCCCCATAACTTCTCCTACTGCCTTCATTTGAAGCCCCAACGTACGGTCGGCTCCTTCAAATTTATCGAAGTTCCAACGCGGTATTTTAACTATTACGTAATCTAAAGTAGGTTCAAATAATGCCGAAGTAGATTTTGTAATTTGGTTACTTAATTCGTCTAATTGATACCCAATAGCCAGCTTAGCAGCAATTTTTGCAATGGGATACCCTGTTGCTTTAGAAGCCAAGGCAGAAGATCGGGAAACCCGCGGATTAATTTCAATGGCAATGATATCTTCCTTTTCGTCCGGACTTACTGCAAACTGAACATTACATCCCCCTGCAAAGTTTCCTATTTTTCTCATCATTTTTATGGCCATATCACGCATTCGCTGAAAGGTGACATCACTCAAGGTCATAGCAGGTGCTACCGTAATAGAGTCTCCGGTGTGAATACCCATAGGATCCATATTTTCGATAGTACAGATAATAACCACATTGTCGTTATTATCCCGCAGTAGCTCTAACTCATATTCCTTCCAGCCCATCATTGCCTTGTCAATCATGACTTCGTGAATTGGAGAAACTTCGAGACCGTGTTTTAAGAGTCTGTCAAAATCTTCAGCTTTATACACAATGGAAGCTCCCGCACCACCCAGGGTAAAAGAAGATCGAATAACCAGAGGAAAACCAAACTCCTGTGCAATTTCCTTTCCTTTAAGATAGGAATTTGCAGTAGCTTGTGGAGCCATTGGAATTCCAATTTTCTCCATCAAATTCCGAAATTGCTCTCTGTCTTCAGTAATATTAATGGCATTAATATCTACCCCAATAATTTTTACATTAAAATCCTCCCAAATTCCTTTTTCGTCTGCTTCTATACAAAGATTTAAGGCAGTTTGTCCTCCCATAGTAGGCAATACGGCATCAATTTGAGGGTGTTCTTTTAAAATCTTGACAATAGATTTTGTAGTTAAAGGTAAAAGATACACATGATCTGCCATAGACGGGTCAGTCATAATAGTGGCAGGGTTCGAATTTATTAAAACCGTTTCAATACCATCTTCTCTAAGGGAACGCAAGGCTTGCGATCCTGAATAATCAAATTCACACGCTTGCCCAATAATGATAGGGCCTGAACCAATAATTAAAATGGATTTTAAATCTTTGTTTTTGGGCATTTTTGTTTTTCTTTTTTCAGTTTTTAAAAGTACGATTCGTAAGGGTATAAAAAAAAGGTGTTGTTTATAAACAACACCTTTTTTATGTATAAGTTATTAACATTATTTTTTGTGACGAGGTTCTGAAGATACCGTTAATTTTTTTCTTCCTTTAGCTCTACGGGCAGCCAAAACTTTACGACCGTTTACAGACGCCATACGCTCCATAAAACCGTGCTTGTTTCTTCTTTTTCTTTTTGATGGCTGAAATGTTCTCTTGCTCATTGTAAATTAGGTTAAATCTTCTGAAATTTTCCTGCTCTAAGACCTTTTCTTAAAGTCGGGTGCAAATATACAATCATTTTTTACTTCCACAAACCCTAAAGTAAAAATATTTTTGATTGTTTTTAGTACCTTTGCCAGCCTATTCAAATATAAAAGATTCATGTTCAATAAAAATATAAAATTAGTCCTTACCGCCCTCATTTTAGGACTTTCTGTTTGGCAATTTGTGGAAGGAAACATTGGAAACGGGATTATGTACTTCTTACTTTCGCTCGTTTTTGTGTTCTTATACTTCAAAAATGAAATGATTTTACTGGCTTTTTTGAGATTGCGAAAGCAAGATTTTCCTGGCGCCAAAAAATGGTTAGATAAAATTAAAAATCCTGAAGGAGCCTTGGTCACCAAACAACAAGGGTATTATAATTATTTAAATGGTTTAATGGTTTCACAAACCAATATGAATGAAGCCGAAAAATATTTCAGAAAAGCAGAGAAATTAGGACTGAGTATGAGTGCCGATATGGCTATGGTAAAATTGAACCTTGCCGGTGTAGCCATGACAAAAAACCGAAAAAGAGAAGCCGAAACGCTACTAGCTGAAGCCAAAAAATTGGATAAACACAATATGTTGGGAGAGCAAATAAAGATGATGCAACAGCAAATGAAGAAAGCAAACATCCCAAGACAACAATATGGAAGAGCTGGTAAAGGAGGGAGGTATCGCTAATTGAATTTCAGTATTCTAAGGGAAAAAAAATTGAATTTTTCTCTTTTTTTGAATTCGCATTACTACATTTGTAACGCTAACCAAATCTAGTGCCTATGGGTAAATTACTACTTACCCTATTTCTACTAACCTCACTAGCTTCCCTTGCTCAAGATTTTGAGCCTAAAAACTATTTTTCGGATGCTATTGAAAAAAACATACGAAAATATAGGGTTAATGCCAAAAGAGCCTACGTTAAAAATGACTTGGAAAGAGCTCAGTTTTTATTCGACTCCCTGATTAATAATGTTGTAAAAAACACCTACATTGATAAGTTTGATGTTCGAAAATTCAGCGGAAAAAAAATTACACTCCACGAATTTGAGAAACCTATCTATTTAATTACCTATGCCACTTGGTGTACACCGGGTATTGGAGAAATCCCCGCACTTAATGATATTGTAGATACCTATAGCAAAGAAATTGATTTCGTGATTCTGTTTTGGGGACCTAAGAAACAAATTCGGAAATTAAAAAAGGATTTCAATTCAAAAATTAATATTCTGTATGTGGATGAAAAGGAAAACAAAAATGATTTTGTAATTCGGTGTATGAAACATACTTTAGGTTTTCCAACTTCTTTTTTAATCGCAAGGGATAAGAGAATACTGGATGTAAGGCGAAACTTTCTACATCATTACAGTGAAGCATACAACAATTCCTACAATGCTAATTTTCAAGCCTTTTCAAGCGGCGTTTCACTTTTGCAAAGTAGCCAATAGCAATTATTTCGAAAAAAATAACTTAACTGCTGCCAAAACCAAGACTACAGCAAATATTTTTTTAAGCGCTGCTTGATCAATCTTAACAGCAATCTTAGATCCCAAAAATCCCCCTATCACAAAAAAGAAGGCAATTAGCAAGGCATATTTCCAATCTACCGGATACCCTGATTTATGATAGGTATATGCCGCAATAAAAGTAACAGGCAATGCCAACACTGCCAAACTCATTCCTTGCGCCTGATGTTGATCGTACTGCAAAAAAAGCATCAGTAAAGGAATCATGACGACGCCTCCGCCTACGCCCATAAAACCACTGAATATTCCTGCCAAAACTCCAATGGCTATTAAAGAAACTACTATTTGAACACTCATTCTATTCACTTTTTTTATAATATCCTTTTTCGGGAATTTCAATATAATACACTTTCCCACTCGAATTTTTAAGATAGGTATCTCTAAGCCAAGGATTGTGTATTTTTAATATTTTATAATTGATTTCAAATTTCTTTGCAAAATCTGCGAAATCAGTAACAGCAGTATCTACCTTCACTTTAAAAGAGGGTATGTCTTTGTATAAATCTTTTTCTTCAAAATTGAATCCATATTTCTTAGGATTGCTTAAAATCTCTTTAAATGCCAAAATTCTGAACACATATCGGCTGGTTTCAGCATTCAAAAGTAAATCATAGTAATTCGTTACTTTTTGGCGTACTACTTGATTGTTCATTCCTCCGTTTCCGGCATTGTAAGCCGCTGCCGCCATGGTCCAAGTCCCAAATTTCTTTTTTGAGGCTTTTAAATAATCTGCGGCCACTTTGGTAGCCATTTCTAGATTATAACGTTCATCTACATACTCATTAATTTCAAGTCCGTATTCTTTCCCTGTACCTTTCATAAAATGCCAGAATCCTGCGGCTCCGGCCGGAGAGCTATTGTTCTCCAGAGCACTTTCGGCTACTGCTAAATATTTAAAATCATCCGGGATGCCATATTTTTCGAGAAGTGGTTCTATTACGGGAAAATATTTATGTGCTCGCTTAAAAATTAACAAAGCGTTAGATTGCCAGTAGGTATTTACTAATAATTCCCTGTCCAATCGCTCGCGAATATCGGGATCGTCCAGTGGCACCTCTTCCCCGGCAAAATCCATTTTCTCTGGAATTGGTAATGCATAGACGTTGTAGCCATGATTGTGTTTCTCAATAGTTTTTACTTCAGAATCACCCACTGTGTCTTTAGGCTCCTGGGCTGCATTGGTGCACAACGCAAAAACACCCAGAAGTACCGTTCCTAAACCTATTTTTGATAAGATAGTCATAATTCAAATTTTCTTTAAAGATAAAAAATAGCCAACGGTCAACTAGCTGTTTTCAATAATATTTTGCACTAATTTACTTACTTTACTGCCTTTGTCTAAAATCATAATATGGCTTCCATGTTCCAGTGTGATGACATTTTTTATGTTCTTAATAGGAAAAACAGGGTCTAAATCTCCATGAATATGATATACTTCTTTTGAAGGCTCTTTTCGGTTCCAATGAATCATGTTTTCAATGGCCCAATCTAAATACACCTTATCCTTTACTGAAAGGTATTCATCATACAATTTTAAACGCTTTTTACTTCTTGGACCTATCGCAAATTTTGAAAGAGTTCCTATCGTAGAGACCAAGCCTGTAGGCAGTAATTTATAGGCTCTGGTAAATTTTGCAACGGTAAATCGCTTCGGAAGTTCTGTTCGGCATTTAACACTTGAGACGATGATGAGTTTTTTTAGCTTCAGAAAAGCTGCCATTTCTTGTACCATCACCCCTCCAAAAGAAACTCCGATAAGGACTGAACTTTCTTCGGTTACAAAAGAAGCCATCCGCTTAGCATACTCAGAAAGTGATTCCTTTTTTTGAGGGTGTAACCATTCTATAATGTGGAGTTCATAGGCATTTTCAGGCAAGCTTATATTTTTAAAAATTTCTTTACCTGCTGCCAACCCTGGTACAAAATAGACGTGGGTTTTATTCATGAAAAATGCTTTAACAGTCCTTTTAACACAAAAAAGGGATAAAATTTGTAACTTTACCATGTAAAGATACTATTCCTATTTTAAAGCAATGAAAAAGATTTTTCACCCTGCATCCACCCGTGGAAAAGCCGATTATGGATGGCTTCAGGCAAAATATTCTTTTAGCTTTGCGAATTATTTTGACCCACAACGCTTGCAGTTTGGATTGCTTCGCGTTTTAAATGAAGACATTGTGGCTCCCGCCATGGGTTTTGGAAGACATCCCCATCAAAATATGGAAATTATAACCATTCCTCAATTTGGCGCAGTAAAGCATAAAGACTCTATGGGAAACGAGGGAATTGTTGCTGCTGGCGATATACAAGTAATGAGTGCCGGAAGTGGTGTTGAACATAGTGAGCTAAACGCCAGTGCTAAAGAACCGCTAAAACTTTTTCAAATTTGGGTATTTCCTGAAGAAGAAAATGTAGCCCCTCGTTACGACCAAAAAAAGATTGCATCACTTATGAAACCTAACGAGATTAGCACTGTGGTAAAACCCAAAAATGAGGCAAATGAAAATGAACTCTGGGTACACCAACAGGCATATTTCAATCTGGGAGAATTTACGGAAGCTATTGAAACAAGCTATACCCTAAAAAAACAGGGGCACGGAATTTACTTCATGGTTATTGAAGGGCAAGTTTCTGTGGCAGATGAAATTTTGAAAGATAGAGACGCTATCGGAATTTGGGATACCTACGAAATCTCATTTTCTGTTACTAAAAACACCAAAGTATTGCTAATAGAAGTACCGATGAATTAAAAACTCCCCACCATGATTGAAGATGTAGCTATTACCGACAATGAATTTTTAAGACAATTTGAACTTGAAGTAGGCGACAATATGGCTCGTATTGAATATGCACTACAAGACCGCAAAATTTTTCTGACAAAATACGATATGCCGGCCGATATGGAAGAGCAAGGATTTCGGGATATTTTTATTAAAGCCGTATTTGAAGAAATAAAAAAAAGAGGCATCAGCTTAATGCCAACAAGTCCTGAAATTGTTGGTTTTTTACGTAAAAACAGGCGGCAATATAAAGAGTTGCTTCCTGTGGGAATTAATATTTAAACCAGCACTTTTTTTACAATAAACTCAAACCGCACCAAACCATCTTCATCAATTTTGGTAAGTATTACTTGATGAAGCGTATTTACTAATTCCGGATTCCACGGGGCTTTCACTTTTATGTAATTTTCGGTAAATCCGTGAATGTATCCTTCTTTGTTTTCACCTTCAAATAAAACGGTTCTAGTAGTACCTAACTGACTTTCATAAAAGGCTCTTCGCTTTTTTACGGAAAGTCCCCGTAGCATTTTACTTCTTTTAGCACGTACTTTTTGAGGTACTACGCCCTGCATTTCAGCAGCTACCGTATTATCTCTTTCGGAATAGGTGAAGACGTGTAAATAGGAAATATCTAATTGGTTTAAGAAATTGTAGGTCTCCAAAAATCGTTCTTCCGTCTCGCCCGGAAATCCTACAATAACATCTACCCCAATACAGGCATGGGGCATTACTTCTTTAATTTTGGCAACACGTTCCACGTACAATTCTCGCAAGTAGCGACGACGCATGAGTTTCAGTAAATCGTTACTCCCACTTTGCAAAGGAATATGAAAATGAGGCACAAAAGTTTTGGAATTTGCCACAAACTCGATGGTTTCGTTTTTCAACAAATTGGGCTCAATAGACGAAATACGAAGTCGTTCAATCCCTTCTACTTTATCTAAAGCTTCACACAATTCAAAAAAAGTATGTTCATGCTTTTTGTTCCCGAATTCTCCTTTACCGTAGTCGCCAATATTAACACCGGTAAGTACAATTTCTTTAATGTTTTGTGCCGAAATTTCAGCAGCATTTTTCAACACATTTTCTAAAGTATCGCTTCGCGAAATTCCTCGTGCCAATGGAATGGTACAATAGGTACATTTATAATCGCACCCATCTTGCACCTTCAAAAAAGCACGGGTTCGGTCTCCAATGGAATAGGAACCTACATAAAAATCGGCTTCATCTATTTCGCAGGAGTGTACTTCGCCCACTCCCCGGCTTCGCTCTGGTTGACTCAATAAATCGTTGATGTAACTGGTAACTTTAAATTTTTCGGTAGCTCCTAAAACCAAGTCAACCCCATGAACATCTGCCAACTCTTGTGGTTTTAATTGTGCATAACAACCTACCGCCACAATAAATGCTTCATTATTTGCCTTTAACGCTTCTTTTACGATAGTTTTAAAGCGTTTATCGGCATTTTCTGTAACACTACAAGTGTTGATAACATATACATCTGCCTTTTCAGAAAAGTCTACACGGTTAAAACCTTCTTCTGTAAAACTTCGAGCAATGGTAGAAGTTTCACTAAAATTAAGTTTACAACCCAAAGTATAAAATGCTGCTTTTTTTGTAGCGTTCATTCTTGTATTTTAGCAAACGAGGACGCAAAAATACAAACTATAATTGTATCCATAAAACCTATGCAAATACAAAAGCAATCTTTAACTTTCTTTTTATCAGCGGTTTGTGTCTACTTTTGTTTTATTTCTTGTAGTAATTCCATAGATAATAACAAAGACCATCTTGTTTTTCGCTATAACGAGCATAGTAATATTTCTTCTTTAGATCCCGCT
>JAWKMR010000010.1:0-117600 GCA_041392125.1 Flavobacteriaceae bacterium
GCCGTTTTAAATTGATATGAAAGACTTCCCTGCGTCATTTAATTCCAACGGTGGTCGTTAAAACTATTCTTTTTCCAGTAGTAAGCCATAATAAATCCGAACAGAGCACCTCCCAAATGTGCCCAATTAGCAATATTTTGCCCGAATACAGAAAAACCAGTAAGTCCACTGAAAAGATCCAACAGAAGCAACACAGGAATGAAATATTTTGCCTTTATAGGTACCGGAAAAAAGATAAGCATTAACTCAACATTAGGATACATCATACCAAAAGCAACCAAAACTCCATATATAGCACCCGAAGCGCCTACGGCTTGTCCGTTGTATATTCCTGTCATTTCAAATAATGATTCTATAGTCAAGTTATTTGGCATGTTCATGGTAATATAACCATCTGTACTGACACCTGATTTTTGCAAAACTTCATTCATCAAATTAAATACCTCAGTACTTGTAAGACCTGTGGAAATATAGCTTTCAAATAGCGAATGAAATTGAAAATAGCTAACTAAAGAATGAATCAAGGCTGCTCCCAATCCCGCTGAAAAATAAAAAAACAAAAACTTATTGCGTCCCCAACGAGCTTCTAATGGAGAACCAAACATGTATAACCCGAACATATTAAAAAGTATATGACCAAAGCCTCCATGCATAAACATATGGGTAACTATCTGCCAAATCTGAAAATTAGGATTTTCGGGATAATGTAATGCAAATAGTCTATCTGCAACATCTGGCATAGAAAGTTTTCCAACAAAAAATAAGACATTGCAAATAATTAAAACCTTAACTGTTTCGGTGATTCTTCCCATTACCTAAATTTTTTATCAAAATCGCTCATTTCCATAGTGATAAAAATAGGGCGATTATCCGGTGATACGTGCGGTTCTTTACAGGCAAATAACTGATGAATTAAATGTTCTTGAGCTTCTGTTTCCAAAAAAACTCCAGTTTTTATTGCCATACTTTTGGCTAAGGATTTTGCCATAACATCATTTTGGCAAAATCCGACTTCGGGGACTTCAGCTTCAATATCGACAATAAGTTGATGCAAAATTGTTTCTATATCTCGCTCCAAAATCCCGGCCGGGATGCCGCTTATTTCTATCCCTTCATCTTGTATTTCTGAAAAAACAAAACCAGTATCTTCCAATTGTTCTTTTAAAGATAGTAACAAGCCTACTTTCGATGTTGAAAAAGAAACCAAAATAGGAAACAACAACTGTTGACTTACCGCTTGGCGTAAGGTAATATTTTTTAAAAATTCTTCGTACAATACCCGTTGATGCGCCAAGTTTTGATGAACGACAAGCAGACCACTTTTAATGGCGCTTACAATATATTTATTTTGAATTTGAAACGTAGTGTTTCCTGTATGTTGCGTATTTCCTTCAAACAATGTTCCCGTAACTTCGTCACTTTCTACCTCCACATTTTCAATAGCATGGCCACTTCCTGAAACAAATTCATCCTCCAAACCCACATACAATGACTCCCATGGCGGGGCTTTTTGTTTTTTAAAAGAAGATGAAATAGCTGTCTGTCTAGCTTCCTTTTGAAAGGGATTAAAATCTTTATCTACTGCTACCGTAGGCAATACAGGATCTTTTTTGGAATATTCATAAGGCGTATCAAAACCAGCATCTCTATTAAAATCGATTACCGGAGCAATACTAAATTGTCCTAAACTATGTTTTACCGAAGCGCGAAGCATAGCATAAATAGCATGTTCATCTTCAAACTTAATTTCGGTTTTGGTGGGATGAATGTTAATATCAATGGCGTGAGGATCTACTTCTAAATACAAAAAATACCCGGGATGATTTTCAGTCTTAATTAAACCTTCAAAAGCAGAAACAACGGCATGGTGCAAGTACGCGCTTTTTATAAATCGATGGTTCACAAAAAAGAACTGCTCTCCCCTGCTCTTACGTGCAAATTCGGGCTTTAATACAAATCCGTTAACGGTTACAATATCGGTTTTTTCTGAAACGGGTACCAATTTTTCATTGGTTTTGCCTCCAAAAATAGCTACAATTCGCTGCCTTAGATTACTGGAAGGAAGGCTGAATACATTACTCCCGTTGTGAATCATTTCAAACGAAACTTGCGGATGCGCTAAGGCTACTCTGTGAAATTCGTCAATAATATGACGGGTCTCCACAGGATTACTTTTTAAAAAATTGCGTCGTGCCGGAATGTTATAAAAAAGATTCTTTACTGAAATCGTAGTGCCTTGGGGGGTCACCACCATTTCTTGCGAAATCACTTTACTCCCTTCTATTTCTATTTTGGTTCCGGTTTCTGCAACTTCTGTTTTTGTTTTCAATTCCACGTGAGCAATAGCTGCAATGGAGGCCAATGCTTCCCCACGAAATCCTTTGGTGTGTAGATTGAATAAATCGTCAGCTGTTTTTATTTTGGAAGTAGCATGGCGTTCAAAGCAAAGTCGGGCATCGGTAATGCTCATTCCTTTGCCGTTATCAATCACTTGTACCAGAGTTTTTCCTGCATCTTTTAGCACCAGTGTGATACTGGTTGCATCAGCATCTATGGCATTTTCCAACAATTCCTTCACTACCGAGGCAGGACGTTGTACTACTTCTCCTGCGGCAATTTGGTTGGCCACATGATCGGGTAATAGCTGGATAATGTCGGCCATGGAATGTTATTGAGTAAAAATGCTTAGATCAAAATCGATGATCCATAAAAACACTAGCACTAAAATACCGGCAATAATAAGCACTGTTTTGTTGAATTCTACATTGTTTCGATTACGCTTTTCAAGACGTGCTTCTCGCCATTGCCCCCCAAAATCATTTTTATTGTAGGTTTCAAAATACATATCCATCTTGGTGGAAAAGTCCTTAGGATTTGCATCATCCTTCCCTTGATAGTAACGAGGAGTGTAGTTAAAACGATTATTCGTTTTTAATCTTTTTATGAGTGTGAACTTGATCATAATGGTACTGTTTTCAAAGTTAGGGAAAAACAAAAACAATGCCGTGAAACCCTTCTTAAAAATTGTTAACAAAGGAAAAGGATTTCAGGTTGATGAATTTTAGATTTTAAAACTTTAAAATTTCAATCTAACATCAAAAATCAAAACTTGGCTTCTTTCCGAAGCTGTGCCATTTTAATGGCCGCAATGGCAGCTTCGGTGCCTTTATTACCGTGTTTTCCACCACTACGGTCGATGGCTTGCTGAAGAGTATTATCCGTAAGGACACAAAAAATAACCGGGATATCTTGTTGTAAATTTAAATCTTTAATGCCTTGGGTGACCCCTTCGCATACAAAATCGAAGTGTTTGGTTTCGCCTTGAATAACGCTCCCTATAGCAATAATAGCATCCAGCATATCAAAGCTTTCTGCCATTTTTTTACAACCGTAAATAAGTTCAAAACTTCCGGGCACATTCCAGCGCACAATATTTTCTTTGATGCCTCCACAATCCAAAATAGCATCAAATGCTCCTTGAAACATCCCATTAGTGATGGTTTCATTCCATTCTGAAACAACCATCCCAAACCGAAAGTCTTTCGCGTTTGGGATGGTTGTTATATCGTAGGTAGATAAATTTTTGTTTGATGTTGCCATTTTAAAGAATTTTAAAAGCTACAATTTTATAAATCTGTCTCTTATCTTTTCTCTAAAAGCGTAGCGGTCTTTTGTCTAAAAACTATTTCATAGCCTCTGCTTGCCCTTTGTAAATTTTAGCTTGAGCAGCTTCTGTGGCGTCTTTGTATTCTTCGGTAATTCTATTGAAGAAATCGTAAGCTTCCCCAGCTTTTCCAAGGTTTAATGCAGTAATCCCTGCTTTTAATAAAAAGCGAGGAGTGGTCATGTCATTACCACTCATAGTAACGGCTTGCTTATAATATTTATAGGCTTCTTCCGGCTGATTTAATTGCACAAAAGCATCGCCTATTCCGCCTTTAGCCAAAGGGCCCAACAAGGGATCATCGGTTGAAAATTTATCCAGATAGTTAATCGCTTCTTGGTATTTGTAGGTGTTTAAATACGCCATTCCGGCTTGGTAATTAGCAATATTTCCGGTAGGTGTCCCACTGTATTTATCGGCAATATCTAATAAACCGTATTTACCTGCATTTCCATTAAGGGCTAAATTGTATAAAGAATCTTTAGCAGTCGTAGCATTTACCGCCTGCTCATAATATGAATTGGCTTGATACACTTCGCTCACTGCTTCTAGTTGGTTGGGTTCCTGAACAAATTTTTGATATAAAATATACCCTAAAACGCCAATGGCCACGGCACCTACCACACCAAAAATAATCTTCTGATTTTTCTCTACCCAAGCTTCGGTTCTCGAAGCGGTTTGGTCAAGGGTATTAAAAACCTCTGCGGTAGTACTTCCATCTTCTAAAAGTTCTTCTTTTTCTGCCTTTGTTTTGGGCTTATAGCCTCTTTTCTTGTAGGTTGCCATACTATGAATTTATTGAGGGGCAAAAATATAATTTTTATTACAATTAAAAAGGGAAAAATCAATATTTTGCGGATACCTAAAAGTGTTTCCTTCAAATTCTTTAAGAAGCCATAAAAAATAAGCTAACACATTGCTATTGATGATTTTACAAAAATTATCCATTTTAAATTACAAAAATTTCGAATCGCAAAACTTCGAGTTCGACCCAAAAATTAATTGTTTTGTAGGGTTAAACGGAGTAGGAAAAACAAATGTGTTGGATGCTATTTACCACCTTTCCTTCGGAAAAAGTTATTTTAATCCTATTACCCTTCAGAATATAAAACACGGCGAAGATTTTTTTGTGATTGAAGGGCTTTATGATAAAAATGATGCTCATGAAAAAATTGTAGTGAGCACCAAAAGAGGGCAAAAAAAAATAATTAAACGGAATGGCAAGGTGTATGAAAAATTTAGTGAACACATTGGCTTTTTGCCTTTGGTAATAATTTCTCCCAGCGATCGAGATTTAATTATAGAGGGAAGTGAAACCCGCAGAAAATTTATCGATGGGGTTATTTCGCAAAGCGATGCCAACTATTTAAAAGCTTTAATTAAATACAATAAAGTGTTAGCACAACGAAATTCGCTATTAAAATACTTTGCTGTTAATTCTACATTCGATAAAGACACCCTCGAGATTTATAACACCCAATTAGATGTGTACGGAGCAGAAATTTTCAAGAAAAGAGAAGCATTCCTAAAAGATTTTCAACCTATTTTTTTGCAACGGTATGAATCTATAAGCAAAGGAAACGAGCAAGTAAATTTGGTATATACCAGTCATTTGCAGGAAGGCGATTTAAAATTGCAATTGGATATAAATCTTTCAAAAGACAGGGCCATTCAATACACTACTGTTGGGGTTCATAAAGACGATCTTCATTTTGAAATTGAAGGGCATCCCATCAAAAAATTTGGTTCGCAAGGACAACAAAAATCGTTTCTTATTGCGCTAAAGTTGGCGCAATTCGATTTTATAAAGCAGCAAAGTAAGGTTACCCCTATTTTGTTATTGGACGATATTTTTGATAAATTGGATGAGGAACGTGTTTCGCAAATTATCTCACTGGTAGATACCCAAAATTTTGGACAATTATTTATTACCGATACGCACGCCGAGCGGACCGAAAATGTAATTAAAGAAGTACACCAAAGTTATAAAATGTTTACCCTATAACCCATGGCAAAAAGGCAAGCAGAACATCAAGCGTTAGGCGATATTCTGAAAGATTTTATTTCCACAGGAAAGCTGGAAAAAGGATTAAATAAAGTCTCTGCAGAAGAGGCCTGGCATGAAGTCATGGGCGATGTCATTTCAAAATATACAACACAAGTGGTTCTGGAAGGTGAAACGCTGTATGTGCAGTTAAGTTCTTCAGTATTAAGAGAAGAATTGAGTTACGGAAAGGAAAAAATAATAAGGCTTCTTAACGAAGCCTTAGCGAAAGAACTTATCAAAAAGTTAGTATTACGGTAATCTTCGCTCCCCTAGATTAGGGGAGCTGTCTGAAAGACTGAGGGGTATTAAAAAATCTCTCTTCCGGCAAAGTGGAACTGACTTTCAATCTCAGCATTTTCATCACTATCACTTCCGTGTACTGCATTTTCTCCAATAGAAGCGGCATATAATTTACGGATTGTACCTTCAGCAGCTTCAGCCGGATTTGTTGCCCCGATTAAAGTACGGAAATCCTCTACTGCATTTTCTTTTTCTAAAACCGCAGCCACAATGGGTCCACGAGTCATATATGCTACCAATTCTCCAAAGAAAGGACGTGCTTTGTGCACTGCATAAAAAGCTTCGGCATCTGCCTTTGTCATTTGGGTTAGCTTCATAGCGGCAATTTTAAAACCTGCCGAAGTAATTTTTTCTAAAATAGGCCCAATGTTTCCTTTTTCAACGCTATCGGGCTTTAACATAGTAAATGTTCTGTCTGTTCTCATGAGTATGTTTCAAAATTTGGTGCAAAAATACTCTTTTATCATGCAAAAACAAGTCATTAACCATTCTTTAATAGTTCCTTTACGAATAAGACATTATCTTCGCAGTGTTGTAAGAATTTGTATCTTCGCAAGCTATGGAGGTAACCACCCTTAAAACGGTTGAACGTTTACTGGAAAAGCCAAAAAAAATTGTTATTGTTGGCCACAAAAATCCCGATGGGGATGCCGTGGGTTCTTGTTTAGGGCTTTCATTTTTTCTTCGGAACAGAGGGCACCAAGCAACCGTTGTTATGCCTAATGACTTTCCCGATTTTTTAAAATGGTTGCCCGGTTGTGATACGATTCTGAATTTTGAAAAACTTTCAGAAGAAACGATTTCTATTATCTCCGAAACCGAGATTATATTCACTTTAGACTTTAATGCACTTAATCGCACCGGAGGGCTCACCGAAATTTTAGAACAATTTACTGGCGATTTTGTTATGATAGATCACCACCAACAACCCGATGACTTTGCGGTTGCTACGTATAGTGATGTAACCATGAGCTCTACCTGCGAAATGGTGTATCATTTTATTCAGAATCTAGGGGGAAATACTGAAATAACTTCAGAAATTGCTACCAATTTATACACCGGGATTATGACCGATACCGGTTCTTTTCGGTTTCCTTCTACTTCAGCTACCACACATAAAGTAATAGCTCATTTAATAGAATGCGGTGCTAACAATAGCGAAATACATCAGAACATTTACGACACCAACAGCCCGGACAGAATGAAACTTTTGGGGGTTGCACTTAATAATTTAATTATCCTTCCGGAGTATAAAACAGCTTATATTACCCTTTCGCAACAAGAGTTAGACCAGCATAATTTCAAAAAAGGAGATACAGAAGGTTTTGTAAATTATCCGCTTTCTATTGAAGGAATTGTTTTTGCTGTCATTTTTATTGAAAACAAACAAGAAGGAATTACAAAAATATCGCTTCGCAGTAAGGGCAATTTTTCGGTGAATGAATTTTCCCGAAATCATTACAACGGAGGTGGCCATACTAATGCCGCCGGAGGGAAGAGTGAAAAAAGTTTAACAGCCACTGTAACTGAATTTATTAGTATATTGCCCCAATACAAAAACGCCCTAAATCATGTTTCGTAATTTTCTAATTGTTTCTACATTGCTTTGCATTGTATCTTGTAAAAGCCCGGAAGCTCGAAGGCCCATAAAAACAAGTTCAGGATCTTTTATTAGTGAATCGGTGGAGCGAAATAAAAAATTAATTGAAGAAGAAGAAGGTATCATAGAAGCATTAATGGAACAAGACAGTACCAAAAAATACATCGCTTCAGAAAGTGGTTTTTGGTATTACTACAATGTTCAAGATACCTTAGCAACCAACAAACCGGAATTCGGAGACGATGTTGTTTTTACCTATAATATTAAACACCTTAATGGAGACACCATCCTTTCAGAAACCGAAACCGGAATTCAAAATTACAAAGTAGACCAAACCAACCAAGCGCTTATTTCCGGATTGCGTGACGGAATTAAACTGATGAAAGAAGGAGAAACTATTACGTTTCTATTTCCTTCCCACAAAGCCTATGGCTACTACGGCATTGAAAATAAACTCGGCACCAATATACCTGTGCAAAGTACCGTTACTTTAAAATCAATAAATTCAACAGAAAACAATTAAATACAATGAGAACACTATTAGTAATTTTGCTAATCGCAACTACCACACTTACTTCTTGCAAATCAAAATACCCAAATTTGGAAAAAGGTTTGTATGCAGAGTTTGTGACCAACAAAGGAACCTTTGTTGCCAAATTTTATGAAGAAACACCGCTTACCGTAGCCAATTTTATAGAACTTTCGCAAGGAACCCACCCGTTGGTAGATTCTATTTACAAAGGCAAACCATTTTTCAACGGATTAACATTTCATCGTATCATTAAAGATTTCATGATTCAAGGTGGTGATCCCCTTGGAACTGGTTCCGGAAACCCCGGCTACAAATTTCCGGATGAATTTAACGATGCCCTAAAACACAGTAAAAAAGGAATTTTGTCTATGGCAAATTCAGGTCCAGGTACTAACGGAAGTCAGTTTTTTATTACCTTAAAAGACACTCCATGGTTGGATGGAAAACATTCGGTTTTTGGAGAGATTGTATTAGGTCAGGAAGTGGTGGATTCCATCGGTTCGGTAGCTACCAGTAAGCCTGGCGACAAACCTGTTGATCCGGTGATTATTCAACAAGTAAATATAATTTCCAAAGAAATAACCGCTCCTTCGTTTACTGTCGAAATGGAAAAAATGGAAGCAATTCAGAAAGAAAAAGAAGCCGAAATGCTAAAAATTGCTGCTTCCACAGTAGCGGCTATGGATGCATTGAAAAATCAAGCCGAAACATTACCTTCCGGATTACAAATTTATTGGAATCACAAAGGGAAAGGAATGAAGCCTGCCGATGGAAGTAATATTTTAATTAATTATAATGGCTATTTTGCCGACGGTAGACTATTAGATACCAGTTCTGAAGAAGTGGCTAGAAAGTACAATGCTTTTGATCACCGTAGAGCAGACTCTAATCAATACGGTCCTACCCTTGCACAGTACAGTCAAAATGCACAATTGATTGCAGGTTTTAAAGAAGGCCTCCTACAAATGAGTGTGGGTGATAAAATAACTGTTTTCATTCCTTCTCATTTAGGTTATGGAGCACAAGGATTAAGAGACCCAAGAACAGGGCAAGTCATTGTTCCGCCGGATACCGATCTAATGTTTGAATTGGAATTGGTAGGATTAAAAGAATAGTAAAATTGACTTAAAAAAAAAGCCGCTCTTTTGAGCGGCTTTTTTTATTTCGTTGGTATTTCTTTTAGAATTTCCTTAACGAATTTCCAAAATTTTTGCATCGAAGAAATACTGGCGCGTTCATCGGGAGAATGTGCTCCTTTAATGGTAGGGCCAAAAGAGATCATATCCATGTTTGGATAATTTTGACCTAAAATACCACACTCTAAACCTGCGTGACAAGCCGCTACGTGGGCTTTTTCACCATTCATTGTTTCATAAATTTGTTCCATGACTTTCAAAATAGGGCTTTGCATATTGGGTGCCCAGCCAGGGTACTCCCCTTTAAAGGTTACCTCATAGCCCGATAAATTGAACACTGCTTTTAATGCGAATGCCAAATCTTCTTTGGAAGACTCCACCGAAGAACGTGTTAAGCAATCTATTTTTATATGTCCATCTTCTACTAAAATTTTAGCCACATTATTAGAAGTCTCCACCAACCCTTCAATAGCAGGGCTCATTCTGAAAACACCATTGTGCGCTCCATATACTGCATTGACCAGTTTTACGGCATCCTCACTACTCATCACTTTTTTGGGATGTTTTGTTTCTTCTAATGCAATAGAAAGTGTAGGCTCTAAAAGAGTGTATTCGTTGCTAATTTTCTCTTTTATAGTTTTAAATGCATCGTGAAAGTCTTCCCGATCTTCAGAAGAAACTGCTACAATTACTTCACTTTCTCTAGGAATGGCATTGCGTAAGCTACCCCCTTTAACTTCTCCAATTTCAATATAATTTAAGGTCGCTTGTAAAATTCTATTCATTAATTTATTGGCATTCCCCAACCCTTTATGAATATCCATACCACTATGTCCTCCTTGCAATCCTTTCAAAATAATTTTATAACCCTCTGCATTAATAGCAGGATTTACCTGTTGGTAGCTACCTTGTGCAGTTACATCAACACCTCCGGCACAACCCACTCCTATTTCGTCGTCCTCTTCGGTATCGAGATTCAATAATATTTCACCTTTCAGCATACCTCCTTTTAATCCCATAGCACCGGTCATTCCGGTTTCCTCATCTATAGTAAACAATGCCTCCAGCTCAGGATGTGCAATGGTAGTGCTTTCCAAAATTGCCATAATCGTAGCTACGCCGAGGCCGTTGTCGGCTCCCAAGGTAGTCCCCTTGGCGCGAACCCAATCGCCATCTACTATCATTTCAATGCCTTGGGTATCAAAATTGAAATTGGTATCATTATTTTTTTGATGCACCATGTCTAAGTGCGATTGCATGACTATGGGTTTTCGGTGTTCCATTCCCGGGGTGGCAGGCTTTCTTATAATGACATTACCCACAGCATCTTCCATGGTTTCCAGACTTAATTTTTTTCCAAAGTCTTTCATAAACTGAATCACTTTTTCTTCCTTTTTAGAAGCGCGAGGCACTGCGTTTAAGTCGGCAAAATGATTCCAAACTTCTTTAGGTTCTAAATTTCTAATGGCTTCGTTCATGGCATAAATTTTAAGAAGACTTCAAAAGTACTTCATATTCTTGTTTTAGAAAATTATAGGTTAAAGATTTCTTTGTATGTTTGAAAATGCAAAAAAGAACACGATTACTATTAGCCGCTACATTGGTTGTTCAGATTATTGCATTACGAGTCCTTAGAAATTTTCCCGAATTCATTGAAGCCTATTACAGTCAAGGTATTTACCCATACATTTCGAAGATATTACGCTATATTTTTGGGTGGATTCCCTTTTCTATAGGAGATATTTTTTATATCATCATTACACTTTTAGCGATACGTTGGCTAGTAAAAAACTTCAAAAGACTTACCAAAGAACCCGTTTGGTTTTTTGTGGATATTGTTGCTACACTCTCTATTGCTTATGCTGTTTTTAATTTGGTTTGGGGTCTTAATTATTTACGCCCCGCTTTACATAAAACGCTGGAACTAAACAATGATTACACTACGGAAGAACTCCTGATTACTACCCAGCGACTCATTGAAAAAAGCAACGAAATACATCGATCGTTAGGGTTTAGTGATAGCACAAAAATAGACTTACCTTATACACAAAAAGAAATTTTTGAAAAATCTATTCAAGGGTATCAAAGTCTTGAAAAAGAGTATCCTAACTTAAGCTATTCGCCTACCAGTATTAAAAAAAGTGGTTGGAGTTTGGGTCTAACGTATATGGGATATAGTGGCTATTACAACCCTTTTACCGGCGAAGCACAAGTAAACAGGCTTATAAAAAGTTATAAATTTCCGGTAGTAGCCTGTCATGAACAAGCGCATCAAATTGGTTACGCTGCCGAAAATGAAGCCAATTTTATTGCCACTTTAGCCACCTTACATAACAAAGACCCATACATTCAATATACCGGGTATATTTTTGCATTGCGTTATTGCCTTAATGAATTGGCCCGTAGAGACATGGCTGCCTATGAAGAAATTTTACCAACGGTAAATTTTGGAATACTTGAAAGCTATCGTGAAATGCGAGAGTTTTGGTTATCGTATAAAAATCCTTTCGAAGCCATTTCAAAAGCTTTTTGGGATCAATTTTTAAAAGCCAATAACCAAAGTAAGGGTATTGAAAGCTATAGTTACATGGTAGCCTTAGTGGTCAATTATTTTGAAGACAAGCCACTTTGATTTCTCTTAACATCTTGTTAAAGAAGTGTCTTTTTAAAAGAAATTAAATCTACATTACTATCTTTAAAAAGTTATTTAACCAACCCTTTTCAGATGAAAAAAATACGCATTTTAAGTTTGCTGCTCCTTTTTATTGGAATGGCAAACGCCCAGGATTATTTCCCCAAAAATGACGGTGTAAAAGAAGAAAACAATAATTATGTTGCTTTTACTAATGCCACGCTGTATGTTTCTCCTACACAACTCATTAAAAATGGTACCCTTCTTATTCAAAACGGGAAAGTAGTGGCGTCAGGAAGCACTGTTACCATTCCTAAAAATTGCATCATTATCGATTTAGACGGAAAATATGTATATCCTTCTTTTATTGATAGCTATACCAACTTCGGAATTGAAAAACCCAAAAGACAGGGAGGGGGAAGATCACCACAATATGATGCTTCCCGCGAAGGATTTTACTGGAATGACCATATTTTGGCCGAACAAAAAGGGATTGGCAGTTTTAAATATGCCGGAAAAGATGCCGAAGAATTACGAAAGTTGGGTTTTGGGGTTGTTAATACCCACCTTATGGACGGTATTGCCCGTGGCACCGGGGTTTTAGTAGCCCTAAATGACGAAGCGGGAGATGCTACCCGGATTTTAAACGACCAGTCCGGACAATTTTTTTCGTTTGAAAAAAGTGTTACCAGTAACCAGTCGTATCCTTCTTCACTCATGGGAGCTATCGCATTGCTTAAACAAATGTACAGCGATATGGATTGGTACGCCAAAGGAAATAGCAAAACCAAGGATCGCTCTTTAGAAGCTATGATTGAAAATAAAAGCCGGACTTCCTTTTTTGAAGCTGGAAACAAAGGAAACGACCTTAGAGCCGATAAAATTGCAGACCAATTCAACCTAAATTATGTGATTGTTGGTGGCGGCGATGAATACGAAGCCATTGAAAGCATAAAACAAACTAATGCGAAATATATTATCCCTATCAATTTTCCGGCAGCGTATGATGTAAGCAACCCATATTTTGCAAAATATATTGATTTGGCCGATATGCGCGAATGGAATCAAGCGCCGCAAAACCCAAAAGTACTCACTGACAATAACATTACTTTCGCCTTAACAACTTTTCAATTGGACAAAGTTTCGGAGTTTTCAAAAAATCTTCAAAAAGCCATTGATTATGGTTTCAATAAAACAAAAGCATTGGAAGCCTTAACTACGGTTCCTGCTTCACTCTTAGGACAAAATAGTTCCTTAGGAACACTGGAAGCCGGTAAATGGGCTAACTTTTTAATTACATCCGGAGATATTTTTGATAAAGAGACAACGCTTTACGAAAACTGGGTGCAAGGAAAAAAACATGTGATTAACGATAAGGACCAAAAAGATATTCGCGGTGTTTATGCCCTTTCTGCCGGTGGAAAAAATTACGAGATGACCCTTTCGGGTGACCTTTCAAAACCAAAAATTGAAGTAAAACAAGACACAATTAAACGAACTTCAAAAATTAGTTATGACAATAATTGGGTCACTTTTTCATTTGAAGACGATACAAAAGAGCTTAACCGCGCCACGGGGTTAATTCCATCCTCCGGAGCTAATTTTAATGGAAAATTAGTATTGCCCAACGGGGTCGAAACTACTTTTACAGCCGTAAGAACTGGCGATGCTAAAGAAGCTGAAAAAGATAAAAAAGAAGAAAACACCCTCCCGGAAATTGTCCCCCTTACCTACCCCAATGTGGGTTACGGTAATACTGCAAAGCCTAAACCACAAACGATGTTATTCAAAAATGCAACGGTTTGGACCAGTGAGGATACAGGTATTTTGGAAAACACCGATGTGTTAGTGAAAAATGGAAAAATTGAAAGGGTAGGCAAAAATCTAAGTGCTTCCGGAGCTATTGTTATTGATGCCACAGGAAAACATCTTACTGCCGGAATTATCGATGAACATTCACATATCGCAGCTTTGAGTATCAATGAAGGAGGACAAAATTCTTCTGCAGAAGTTAAAATTGAAGATGTGATAAATTCCGAAGACATTAATATTTACCGAAATCTAGCCGGAGGTGTTACCAGTGTTCAAATTTTACATGGCTCGGCAAACCCTATTGGTGGTCGTTCGGCAATTATTAAATTAAAATGGGGTGAAGAAGCCGATGGTCTAGTTTATAAAAATAGCCCTAAGTTCATCAAATTTGCTTTGGGAGAAAACGTAAAACAAAGCAATTGGCAAAGTTTTAATCGTTTTCCGCAAACTCGTATGGGCGTAGAGCAATTGTATGTAAACTATTTTAACAGAGCTAAAGAATATGATGCTTTAAAGAAAAGTGGAAAACCCTATCGCTACGATGAAGAAATGGAAGTCCTTGCCGAAATTCTAAATGGCGAACGATATATAAGTTGCCATAGCTATGTTCAAAGTGAAATTAATATGCTGATGAAGGTGGCAGAAAAATTCAACTTTAAAGTAAACACCTTTACCCATATTCTGGAAGGATATAAAGTAGCCGATAAAATGGCTGCGCATGGTGTAGGCGGTTCTACGTTTAGTGATTGGTGGGCCTACAAGTATGAAGTAAATGATGCCATCCCTTATAATGCAGCTATTATGACCCGAGCTGGTGTTACAACTGCCATAAACAGTGACGATGATGAAATGTCTCGTAGATTAAATCAAGAAGCGGCAAAAACCATAAAGTATGGTGGCATGAGCGAAGAAGAAGCGTGGAAAATGGTCACCATTAATCCGGCAAAACTGTTACACTTAGATAACCGTACCGGAAGTATTAAAGAAGGGAAAGATGCTGATTTGGTGTTGTGGACAGACCATCCGCTTTCCATTTACGCAAAAGCTGAAAAAACAATTGTTGATGGTACTGTGTATTTCGATTTGGAAACCGATAAAGCCAAAAGAGAAGCCATTAAAGCTGAAAAAAATACATTGATAAAAATGATGCTTTCTGAAAAATCGGGAGGTGGTAAAACCCGAGAACCTATGAAAAAAGACCGAATCGATTTTGAATGTGAAACCCTAAACTAAGCCAATTATGAAAATCATTAAAAACATACTTTTAGCTACTATTATAAGTATTGGGCTTCATGTTTGGGCTCAACAAACTCCTGCTCCGGCTCAATCGGAAACCATTATTTTATCGGGGGCCACCCTCCATATTGGTAATGGAACTGTGATTGAAAATGGTTATATCATTTTCGAAAACGGAAAAATTACAGAGGTAGGACAAGGAGCAACCCGTAAAGAAGGAAAAATGATAAATACCAACGGAAAACATATTTATCCGGGAATCATAGCGCCGGTTTCATCCTTGGGATTGGTAGAAATTGATGCTGTTCGGGCTACTAGTGACGATGATGAAATTGGAGACTTTATTCCCAATATTCGCAGCCTTATTGCGTATAATGCCGAAAGTAAAGTGGTCGAAAGTATGCGTCCCAATGGGGTGCTTTTAGCGCAAATTACTCCGCAGGGAGGTGGTATTTCGGGAACTTCATCGGTAGTACAATTAGATGCCTGGAACTGGGAAGATGCCGTTGTAAAAGTAGATGATGGTATTCATGTATATTGGTCCAATACCTATCGCCGAGGGCGTTGGTGGATGGGTGAAGAGCGAGGTTGGAAACCTAATAAGGATTACGAAAAAGATACCGATGCTTTCAAAATGTATGTTGCTAATGCAAAAGCCTATTCAAAAACTACTTCAGTAAGTAAAAATGAAGGATTTGAAGCTATGCAAGGTCTTTTTACCGGCGCTCAAACTGCTTATCTCTATGCGCAAGGGGAAAAAGAAATTATTGATGGCGTTACTGCCTGCAAGGAAGCCGGAATTCAAAAAATTGTTTTAGTAGGTGGGTATGAAGCTTACAAGATTATTCCATTTTTAAAACAACACAATATTCCGGTAATTGTGGATAGAGTTCACTCCACTCCGGATAGAGACGATGACGATTACGATTTACCGTATAAACTCCCGAAACTCTTAACAGATGGTGGATTAACCGTTAGTCTAAATGCCCGTGGACAAATGGAACGAATGAATACTCGTAATCTTCCATTTTATGCAGGGCAGGTTGCTGGGCAAGGAATGGACAAAGAAGAAGCGCTAAAACTAATTACTTCGAATACAGCCAAAGTATTAGGGATAGATGCTAATTACGGTACTTTGGAAGCAGGTAAAAGCGCCACGCTGTTTATTTCTGAAGGTGACGCCTTAGATATGCGAACCAATGTAATTTCCCACGCCTTTATAGACGGAAGAGAAATTTCGTTGGAAACGTATCAAACAAACCTTTGGAAACGTTATGCCGGAAAGTTTGGTCAAAACTAAAAGACAGACTCCTCAATTTTTAAAAACAGTCCGTAAAAGGGCTGTTTTTTTTATCTTAGCTCTTGTTAAAATTCATCCCTTATGAAGTTCTTCCTTTCCGCTTTTCTACTAAGCCTAATGATAAGTTGCTCGAATTCGAAATCTATAAATTTTTCAGAACTCATAAAGGGTTCTCCTGCTATAAAAGGAAAAACCGAGTACCTCAAATCTCCCATGGTGACTGCAGGAGACCGCGTGTATATGGTTGGGCATCAAGATGGCTCTTTTCCCCCTTTGGGATGGCATGTAAAAGACGAGATGGGCGGTATTTGGAATCATCCTATTAAGTTAATGGATGGGTTTGAAATTTCACTTTCAATCGAAAATGAAACTTTCAAACTAAACAACGCAACCCAATTTACAAACTACCCGTATGCAAACAAACACAATTTTAATTGGAAAGAAAAAGGGATAGAGATAGAACGCTGGCAGTTTGTCCCCGACGGGAAAGAAGGAATGGTGGTTCAGTTAATTTTTAAAAATAATTCTTCGGAAAACCTAAAAATAAACTTTACCGGAATTAGTGATCTTCGGCCTACCTGGCTGGGAGAAAGAACCCAAATGACCGATAGTAAAGATATGGCTACTTGGAATGAAAACCATCAAACATGGATAGTAAAAGATAGTTTAAATAATTGGTTTACCATTTTTGGTGCTGAAAAAAGAAAAAATACTCCTTTACATGGAGAGAAAACTTCAGATAATACCACCCGAAATGCTATTGAAACTAAGCTTAGCCTCTCTTCTGAAGGAATAACTACTATTACTTATTTTATTGCAGGCTCCTACACTTCTGAAGCTGAAGCATTAACTACTTATCAAGACCTTCAAAACAATTGGCCCACCTATCTTTCAGAAAAGAGAAATAGACACGAATTGCTGGCTAATAAAACAAAACTTACTACGCCAGATGCAACTATTAACCAAACCTTTGAATGGCTTAAATACAACTGCGATTGGCTAATTAGAACTGTTCCCGAAATAGGTTCAGGGATTACAGCAGGTATTCCGGACTATCCATGGTGGTTTGGAGTAGATAGTGAATATGCACTGCAAGGGTATATGGCTATTGGGCAAACCGATGCCGTTTACAATACCATACAATTACTGGATAGTGTGTCAAATGCAGTAAATGGTAATGGAAGAATTATTCATGAAATGAGTACCAACGGTGCCGTATTCAATCCGGGCAACATTAATGAAACACCACAGTTTGTGTCTTTAATTTGGAAAATCTATCAATGGAATGGTGATAAAGAGTTTCTACAAAAATACTTCCCAACCATAGAAAAAGGGTTGAACTGGTTATTGAAAGAAAACGATGCCAATAAAAATTTGTTTCCGGATGGTTTTGGAATGATGGAAATACACGGATTGAATAGCGAAATGATTGATGTGGCTGCCTATACCCAAAAAGCATTTGCAGATGCTTCCAATATTGCCTTGGAACTGGGCGAAGGAAGAAAGGCCAGACAATACCAGTTACTGGCAGGGCAATTGGAAGGCAAACTTAATAGTGAATTTTGGAGCGAAGAATTTAACAGTTATGCCGATTTTATTGGCACCGATGAGCAAGCACTGCGCTTAATTGAAGATGCTATTGTTCGTGCTGACACGCTTAACAAGCCGTGGGCAGTAGAAGAATTAAAACAAACCCGTGAGGCCATTCTAAAAAATCCATCCAAAGAAGCGAGGCCTTTTGTAGTTCACCATAATTGGGTAGTCAATACCCCAATGGAAGTTGGGATTGCACCTGCAGACAAAGCCATTAAAGGATTAACTACTGCTGAAAAATTTGCCAATCCTTTTGGAATGTTTGTCACAGGAATTGACCGCGATGCCTCTGCCGGAAGTGATGAAGGAAGCTTTAAAGGAAGTAAAATTTTCTCCTATACCGGAGCGGTAATGACCTTGCCTACGGGAGTTCAAATTGTAGCAGAAAACAACTACGGAAGGCCCGATCAGGCACTAAATTACTTAAAACGAATGACCCGAACTTTTAGCTATGCCCTACCGGGAAGTATGTATGAAGTATCGCCCGATTACGGCATGATGACGCAAGCCTGGAATATCTATAGTTATGCTGTTCCCATTGTAGAACAATTCTTTGGAATACAACCCGATGCAGTTCATAAAAGAGTAGTAATTTCTCCACAAATGCCAACCGAATGGAATGAAGCTTCTTTAGAAAATGTACTTGTAGGCAACAATGAAATTTCCGTCTATTTTTCAAAAAAGGAAGGGAAAACGACAATCAAAGTCACGCAAACACAACCCGATTGGGAGTTAGAAATTTTGGTTCCGAAGGAAAAATATACTTCTTTTCAGGTACTTTCAAACACTCATGAAGAAACTAAATCTATAGTAAACTATCATTTTGTGTCTAAAGAGAAAGAAGGCGGGGTTACATTACAATAAAACAATTTTTATGCACAAACACATCTCCAGCCTTCAAAATTCATTCATCAAGCAAGTGATTTTGCTTTCTGAGAAATCTCGCGAGCGAAAAAAGCATGGGCTTTTTGTGGTGGAGGGCCAACGGGAAATTAGCTTGGCGTTAAAAGGGGGTTATGAAATTACTACGTTATTGTTTTGTACTGAAATTCTTTCGGAAGCAGGGCTCTTAAAAATTCAAAAAAATAGTAAAACATCTTTTGAAATCATTGAAGTTTCTAAAGAAGTGTATGAAAAAATAGCCTATCGAACTACTACGGAAGGGGTAATAGCACTTGTAAAATCTAAAGATTTACAACTTTCAGCATTACAAATTCAGTCTAAAAATCCGCTGATTTTAGTCGCAGAAGCACCCGAAAAACCGGGAAATATTGGTGCTCTGCTTCGTACGGCCGATGCTGCCAAAGTTGGTGCAGTGATAATAGCCAATCCTAAAACCGATATGTACAATCCTAATATTATACGTAGTAGTGTGGGTTGTGTTTTCACGAATAGGATTGCTACGGGAAGTACTTCAGAAATTATTGCTTTTTTAAAAAATAACAATATGGACATTTACTGTGCCGCATTGCAAGCGTCAGTTCCTTATCATACGTGTAATTTTACCCAGCCTACTGCCATTGTAGTGGGTACCGAAGCAGATGGATTGTCTCAACAATGGCTTGATAACAGCACGCAAAATATCATTATCCCTATGCAAGGTGAAATAGACTCTATGAATGTATCTGTAGCAGCTGGCATCCTTATTTTTGAAGCAAAGCGACAGCGAAATTTTCAATAGGGTTTACTTTTCAAAAGTTCGTAAATAGCCATCGGCCGGACGGTCGTCAATAGTTAGTGTTGTTGCTGTAACTATATATTCGCCTTGATCGGCCCCTTCAATTTGTAATACTAGGGTTCCGTCCATATTTATTACCTCAAAAGCATAAGTTCCGGTAGGTAAACCTGAAAAAGGATAATTAGTGTCTGAAGTGTCCACGTTGTTTTCCACCGAAAGTATTTGTGTACTATCGTTAAAAATCCAAACCACTACATTTCTGTCAAAATCAATATCAACACCTACGAAGCCACCCATAACGTTACGCATATGCCAAGTTCCATTAAGAGTAGCCGTATTGTTACCATCATCATCTTTATTATGGCAACCTGTTAATAATACACTGGTAACTAAAAAAAAGAGTCCAAAAAGTTTTGTTTTCATAACATTATATTTGTCCTTAAGATAAGGAACTTGCTTAAGTGTTGCTTTATTTTAGCAAACTTTAGCAGTATTTAAGAACAATTTATGACCGCTATCACCTTGTTTTATATCATTATTGGGATTTTAGTATTCAATTTCTTGATTGATAAAATTCTGGATGCTCTTAATGCCAACCATTTTAAGGATGTTATTCCTCCAGAACTAAGTGACGTTTATGATGAGAAAGAATATCAAAAATCTCAACGCTATAAAAAAGAGAATTACAAATTTGGGTTGCTTACATCCTCCATTTCATTTGTAGCAACATTACTTTTTTTCTTTTTTGGCGGATTTGAATTTGTGGATAAAATCGCACGTTCCTTTTCTGAAAATACGATAATTATTGCCCTTATTTTCTTCGGAATAATACTGCTGGCAAACGATATTTTAACTACCCCCTTTTCGTATTATAGCACCTTTGTGATTGAAGAAAAATACGGTTTTAATAAAACGACACTGAAAACATTTTTCTTAGACAAACTAAAAGGCTGGCTCATGGGAGCTATTTTAGGAGGAGGTATTTTGTCGCTCATTATT
This sequence comes from Flavobacteriaceae bacterium, assembly GCA_041392125.1. GTDB lineage: Bacteria > Bacteroidota > Bacteroidia > Flavobacteriales > Flavobacteriaceae > Halomarinibacterium. The sequence continues at coordinate 20,530 of JAWKMR010000010.1, forward strand.
TGGTTCTATCAAACCACAGGAGCCAATTTCTGGCTCTATGCGTGGGGTATTGTGATTGTCTTTTCAGTATTTTTAAATCTATTTTATGCGAGACTTATTGTACCGCTATTCAATAAACAAACGCCCTTAGAAGAAGGTCCCTTGCGTTTAAAAATTGAAGCATATGCCAAAAAGGTAGGATTTAGTCTCCAAAATATTTTTGTTATAGATGGCTCCAAACGCAGTACCAAAGCCAATGCCTATTTTTCCGGCTTCGGAAGAGAGAAACGCATCACCTTATACGATACTTTAATTAACGATTTGGAAGAGGACGAAATAGTCGCCGTATTGGCGCATGAGGTAGGTCATTACAAACGCAAACACATTATTTACAATCTAGTTGCTTCTACCCTAACTATGGGAGTTACCTTTTGGTTGTTATCCCTTTTTGTAGGGATGCCTATTTTTTCGGAAGCGTTGGGCGTAACAACACCCTCCTTTCATATTGGGTTAATTGCCTTCGGTATTTTATACACGCCTATTTCTGAAATTACCGGTTTAGCGATGAATCTCCTTTCCCGAAAGTTTGAATACCAAGCCGATGATTATGCCAAAAACACCTTTGCCCCCGCTCCATTGATTGCAGCGTTGAAAAAATTGTCAAAAAACAGTTTAAGCAACCTTACACCCCATCCTGCCTATGTGTTTATGCATTATTCGCATCCTACGCTATTGCAGCGGTTTAGGAATCTTAAAAATGAAAACTAAATTTCAGTTTATATGATTGATATCATTTCGTACAACACCTCTCAAACCCCAGAATACCAAGCCATTTGTAACGCTTTACAAGAGCTCATTTCTGAAAACCTTATTGAAGCCGAGTCTAAAATTTGGCATGGACATCCTGTTTGGTTTCTGGACGGAAATCCTATTGTAGGGTATAGTAAACAGAAAAAAGGAATCCGACTTATGTTTTGGAGTGGGGCCAGTTTTGAAGAAGAAAACCTAAATGTTCTTGGTGAAAAGTTTAAAGATGCTTCTGTTTTTTACAACGACCTTTCAGAGATCGATAAAAACGATGTACACCGCTGGCTGGAAAAATCGAAAACCATTCAGTGGGACTATAAAAACATTGTAAAGCGTAAAGGAGTCTTAGTGAGGTTATAGGTCTTGGGTCTTGGGTCTTGCTTCTGTCTTCTGTCTTCTGTCTTCTGTCTTCTGTCTTCTGTCTTCCAACTTCCAACTTCCAGCATCCAACTTTAAACAAAATTATTCATCAAACATTAAACACGGGTCATTGTAAAATTCCTACCAAAGTTGTACTTTTAGTGTATGACAGAAGATCTCCTAGAAAAGGAAAATGCAGCCATTGCTAAACAGTATAAAGAGCTTTTAAAAATAAGCTATCGAGTGCTTTCTGCAGCCGATAAAAAACTGATACGCTCTGCGTTCGATGTTGCGGTAGATGCACATAAAGAGCAACGCCGCAAAAGTGGTGAAGCCTATATTTTTCACCCTATTGCCGTGGCAAAAATTGTAGCTTCGCAAATAGGGTTGGATGCTACTGCCATTGCCGCAGCATTGCTTCACGATGTGGTAGAAGACACTCCATACACCCTTGCCGATATTGAGCAAATGTTTGGTGAAACCGTAGCTCGAATTGTAGATGGGCTTACCAAAATTTCGGCGCTGGAATACCAAAGCGATGTATCGCTTCAGGCAGAAAACTTCCGAAAAATGTTATTGACCCTGAACGAAGATATTAGGGTTATCATCATAAAAATAGCCGATAGACTCCACAACATGCAAACGATGGATGCTATGCGTCCCGACAAACAAGTAAAAATAGCTTCAGAAACGCTGTATATCTACGCCCCGTTAGCGCACAGAATAGGATTGTATAATATTAAAACCGAATTGGAGGATCTGGGTTTAAAATATACCGAGCCCGATGTGTACAACGATATTTTAAGCAAAATAAAGGAAAGTAAAGAAGAGCAGGATGCCTATATTGAAGCCTTTTCAAAGGTGATTCGGGATTCGCTGGATGATGAAAACTTACAATATGAAATCAAAGGAAGGCCTAAATCTATTTTTTCGATACGAAGAAAAATGATTGCACAATCGGTTTCTTTTGATGAAGTATACGACAAGTTTGCAGTTCGAATTATATACAAATGTAATTCCCCTGAAGACGAAAAATTTCTCGCTTGGAAAATCTATTCCATTGTAACCGATCATTTTAGGCCCAACCCTACCCGACTTCGCGATTGGATTTCGTCTCCAAAATCTACCGGGTACGAAGCACTGCATATTACCGTTATGGGTCCCAAAGGTCGTTGGGTAGAAGTACAAATACGTAGCCAAAGAATGAATGAAATTGCTGAAAAAGGCTACGCAGCGCATTACAAATACAAAAACAAAGAAAAAGAGGAGGCCGGACTGGATGCTTGGCTAAATAAATTACAAGAAACCCTTGAAAATGCTGAAGTGAGTGCTGTAGATTTTGTTGAGGAATTTAAATTGAATTTGTATGCTAAGGAAATTTTTGTTTTCTCTCCCAAAGGCGACTTGTATTCGTTACCCAAAGGTGCTACCGCTCTCGATTTTGCCTTTCACGTTCACACCGAAGTAGGGCTCCATACCCGTGGGGCCAAGGTAAATAGTAAATTAACCCCATTGAGCCACATCTTGAAAAGTGGCGACCAAGTGGAAGTCATCACTTCGGAAAAATCGAAACCCTCAGCCAACTGGTTAAACTATGTAACTACGGGAAGGGCAATTTCAAAAATTAAATCATCCCTTAAAGACGAGCAGAAGCAATTAGCCACAGAAGGTAAAGTGGTTTTAACAAGAAAGCTAAAATCGCTTAAAATTTCTTTAGACGAAAAAACGGTAAATCAATTGGTGGTCTATTTTAAATTAAAAACAAGCTTAGACTTGTTTTATCGGGTAGGCGCAGGAATTATAGATAACCAGATGCTCAAAGATTTTGCAGCCTCCCGTAGCAATGCTTTTGTTACTTTTTTCAAGAACAGAATTAGAAAACCCAGTCCTTCAGAAGAACTTAATAAAGAAGAACTAACTATTAAATACGACCAGTTGGTCTTTGGAAAAGAAGAAGAACAATTGGAGTATAAATTATCAAAATGCTGTAACCCCATTCCCGGAGATGAGGTTTTTGGGTTTATAACCATTAACGAAGGCATTAAAGTGCATAAAAAGAATTGCCCTAATGCCATACAAATGCAGAGTAATTACGAATACCGTATTATTTCGGCAAAATGGATTGATTCTACCCAGCAAGATTTTAAAGCCAATCTTCTAATTTCCGGAATAGACACTATTGGATTGGTAAACAGTGTGACAAAAGTTATTTCAAACAACCTTCATATTGACATGAAAAGTGTACATTTTGATACCGATGGTGGTACGTTTACCGGAAAAATAGTCGTGGTTGTGAAAAACAAAGCCATCCTTGATAACTTGGTTAAAAACATCAAAAAAATAAATGGTATTGATAAAGTTACTCGTGCCTAAAATACCTAAATTTGCCCCATCACTATGAGCACGCAAAGCGAGATAAATAATCAAGCCATCGTAAAACAAGTTTTTACCGATTTTTTAGAACAAAAGGGGCATCGAAAAACGCCTGAACGTTTTGCTATACTTCAAGAAATTTACGAGCACAACGACCATTTTGATATTGAGTCTTTATACATCAATATGAAAAACAAAAAGTATCGCGTAAGCCGTGCCACTTTATACAATACTATTGAATTGCTCCTGGAATGCGGTTTGGCAAGGAAACATCAATTTGGTCAAAATCAAGCACATTACGAAAAATCGTATTTCGATAAACAGCATGATCATGTTATTCTTTCCAACGGTGAAGTGATTGAATTTTGTGATCCTCGTATTCAAACTATTAAAAAAACCATCGAAGAAGTATTCGATATTGAAATAACCAAACATTCATTGTATTTCTACGGAAAACGAAAATCCACCGAAAAATAAAAAGAACTTATGGCAGTAGATTTACTCTTGGGCCTCCAGTGGGGAGACGAAGGAAAAGGAAAAATTGTTGATGTACTTACCAAAAATTACGACATTATTGCTCGTTTTCAAGGAGGTCCTAATGCAGGACACACACTGGAGTTTGATGGTATAAAACATGTGCTACATACCATCCCAAGTGGAATCTTCCATGAAAACGCCGTAAATGTGGTAGGAAATGGGGTTGTGATTGACCCGGTTATTTTCAAAAAAGAGCTTGAGAATTTATTAAAATTCAATATCGATTTCAAAAAGAAACTCCTTATTTCTCGTAAGGCCCACCTCATTTTACCCACCCATCGCTTACTGGATGCGGCCAGCGAAGCTTCCAAAGGAAAAGCAAAAATAGGTTCCACTTTAAAAGGAATTGGTCCTACCTATATGGATAAAACCGGCCGTAATGGAATTCGTGTAGGAGATACCGAATTAAGCGATTGGAAAGATCGCTATCGCGCTTTGGCAAACAAACACGAAGCAATGATCGATTTCTATAATGTAGACATACAATACGATTTAAAAGAGCTGGAAACCGAATTCTTTAAAGCGGTAGAAACTTTAAAAGAGCTTACCTTTATTGATAGTGAAGAGTATTTATACCAAGCGCAAAAAGCTGGCAAGTCTATACTCGCTGAAGGAGCTCAGGGTTCTTTATTAGATATCGATTTTGGAACCTACCCTTACGTAACTTCCTCAAACACAACTGCTGCAGGAGCTTGTACCGGTTTGGGAGTAGCTCCCAATGCTATTAAAGAAGTCATGGGTATTTTTAAAGCCTATGCTACCCGAGTAGGAAGTGGCCCTTTCCCTACCGAATTGTTTGACGAGTATGGAAAAACCATGGGGCGTGTGGGTAATGAGTTTGGTGCTACCACGGGCAGACCAAGACGTTGTGGTTGGTTGGATTTGATTGCTTTAAAGTATGCCGTGCAAGTAAATGGTGTTACTCAACTCATGATGATGAAAGGAGATGTGTTGAGTGGTTTTGATACGTTAAAAGTATGTACCGCTTATAAATACAAAGGCGAAACAATTACACATTTACCCTACACTATTGAAGAAGAAAATGTAACCCCTATCTACAGCGAAATGGCAGGTTGGAAAGAAGATTTAACCAAAATGACCAATGTCTCTCAGTTTCCAAAAGCCTTGAATAATTATATTGCATTTTTGGAAACCGAACTAGAAGTGCCCATCAAAATTGTTTCGGTGGGCCCGGATAGAACACAGACCATTCACAGATAAATTTTTCATTTAAAAAAGATGGGCTTAAAAAGCACTTTTTCTGGAGTATTAAGAAATTTTAATCTTATTTATTTTGCAGATTTACTTCGGTATCATTTAATGCGAATAAAAAGTAAAAAGGCCAATACGCTATTCAAAGCTGAAAACCCTTCTATTCCGTTACCTCCGGATTACTTAATGTATGAATCGTTTCAATTAAACTACGATAAATACTACCACGAAGGATTTAAAGAAGCCGAGTATATTGCTCATCATTTAAAAAAACATAAAGAACTTAAAGATGTATCCATCTTAGATTGGGGTTGTGGTCCGGCAAGAATCATAAGGCATTTTCCAAAAATAGCTACTCAAAACTGTACATTTTATGGAACTGACTATAATAAAAAATCAATCACCTGGAATTCTGAAAATTTACCGAATATTCAGTTTAACCTGAATACGCTTAAGGCTTCCTTACCTTATAAAAATGACTTTTTTGACATTATTTATAGCCTATCCGTGTTAACACATCTTTCTGAAAAACAACATTATGAGTGGATTCAAGAGTTAAAAAGAATTTTAAAACCTCAAGGAATACTCTATATTACTACCCAGGGTGATAATTTTAAAACAATACTCACAAAGTCAGAACTGGCTAAGTATCAAAATGATTCAATTATCGTTAGAGGAAAAGTAAAAGAAGGACATAGGACTTATTCTGCATTTCAACCTGTCGGGTTTATGGAACAACTTTTGAAGGATTTTGAAATTTTAGAACATATTGTCCAAAAGCCTCAAGGTAATTGGAAACCCCAGGATATATGGATAGCGAAAAAAAGGAGTGCTAGTTCCTAAAAATCAAAGTAAACCTACTTGATATTGAAGACCTCAGTCAAAATATTCATTTTCTTAATACTCTTAGTTGGAAGTTTTTCGCATGCCCAAGTAAAAATTATAGACACTACTAAAACTACCAAAGTATCCGTAAAATCAGGCTATTTTGAAAAAAAGCCCGAATTCCCGGAAGCGCTTATCTACACTCGTGATGAAGCAGGGCAGGTCTATATTATTCACGAAGGGGTAGAAATGTGGTGCGACCAAGCCTTTGTTTATTTTAAAGACAATTTTGTAAAAGCCTACGGAAAAGTGCGTATCTCTCAAGGAGATACGGTAAGTATGACCAGTAATTATGGAGAGTATAATGGGAATACCTCCTTTGCCTTTGCAGCCGGTAATGTAACTCTCACCGAACCCAAAACAACCCTTACTACAGATACCCTTTATTTTGACCGTCTCAAACAGCAAGCGTACTATCGTACCGGAGGAACTGTTCGAGACACAGCAAGTGTATTAACCAGTAGAATAGGTCGATACTATGCTGAAACAAAAAAATATCAATTCCTATCGGAAGTAAAAATTGTAAACCCAAAATATACGGTAACCTCTCCCCAACTCGATTTTTATTCGGAAAGTGGCGGCGCTTACCTCTATGGCGAATCTAAAATTGTGAGCGAGACCAGTACGGTCTATTGTGAAAGAGGATTTTATAATACACGAACCAATATTGGACATTTTGTAAAAAATTCCAGGGTTGATTACAATAATCGTATTCTTTACGGCGACAGTATTTTCTTCAACAGAAATACCGGTTTTGCTTCTGCCACCAACAATATTAAAGTATTGGATACCCTCAATAAAAGTATTATTCGTGGGCATTATGCTGAAGTTTTTCGGGATCAGGATTCCGTATTTATTACCAAAAGAGCGGTAGCGGTAACCCTTCAGGAAAACGATTCGGTATATGTGCATGCAGATACGCTTCGGGTTACCGGAAAACCCGAAAATAGAATCATTAAAGGTTTTTTCCGTGCCAGAATGTTTAAACAAGGCCTTGAAGGCGAAGCCCCTACCAGTGGGAAGTGTGATTCCATTTATATAAATGAAAAACTGGGCATTACTAAAATGCTTCGAGAACCCATTCTTTGGAGCGGTGAAAACCAAATGACGGGCGATACCATTCATTTATTAAATAACAAACTTACCGATGAATTGGATACCTTAAAAGTGTTTAATAATGCTTTTTTGGTGCAAAAAGACAGTGCCGGGTACAATCAGGTAAAAGGAGAACGACTTATTGGATTGTTCACTAAAAACCAGCTGGATACTGTAAATATTATTAAAAATACCGAAGTCATCTTTTATTCCAGAAATGATAAAGAAGAATTGGTAGGCATTAACAACAATACCTCCAGTTCCATTCAATTATATCTCGAAAATCAGAAAATTATAGGGATTCGATTTTTAAAGAAAGTCCCCGGAAAAGTGTATCCTCCTTCTCAGTTTCCTGAAAACGTAAGGCTTTTGAAAGGTTTTATTTGGCGTGGCGAGGAACGGTTGTTAACCAAGCAGGATCTATTTAAAGGAAAACCAGCACCCATACTCCCAAAAATTCAAGGAATTCCATTACCCGAAGACGAAGGCGAATTTTTTGAAGAAATTAACGAAGAAGAAATCATCCTACCCGAAGCTTCTAAGTTAAAGCCCAAAGATTTACAAAATCGTGAGGATGATCCTAAATTCAGAACTCAAAAGTCAGACTCTTTAGAGCAGCAAAATGAAAAACAAATTAATTCCCCCTTTGAAGGGGGATAGGGGGATGTTATGCTCGAAGACTTCTTAAAATATCAAACGCAAACCACACCACATCCCTTAGGTATGGAGGTTTCTCATGCGAAAGGAAGTTATATTTATGATACCTCTGGCAAGGCGCATTTAGACTTTGTAGCAGGTGTTTCGGCATGTAGTTTGGGGCATTGTCATCCAGCGGTAGTGAAAGCGGTTAAGGAACAAATAGATAAGTATGCTCATGTCATGGTCTATGGCGAATATGCCCAGCAGCCTGCTGTGGAACTTTCCAAATTATTGGCTTCTCACCTACCTCCTTCCTTAAATACAACGTATCTAGTAAATAGTGGAACCGAGGCCATTGAAGCTTCCTTAAAGTTGGCTCGAAAAGCTACCGGGCGTACCGAAATTCTCTTTGCACACCATGCATATCACGGAAATACCATGGGTAGTATGAGTGTGATGGACTATGAGGAGCGTAAAAAACCCTTTGAGCCGTTAATTCCCGATTGTCACCCTATCCATTTTAATAATCTTGAAGATTTAAAAAAAATTACCTCTAAAACTGCGGGAGTCATTTTGGAAACCATTCAAGGAGGAGCTGGTTTTATTCTTCCTGAAAAGAATTATTTAAAAAAAGTAAAAAAGCGATGTGAAGAAATGGGGGCCTTACTTATTTTGGATGAAATTCAACCTGGTTTTGGACGTACAGGGGCACTTTTTGGATTTCAGCATTTTGAGGTAATTCCGGATATTTTAGTGATGGGCAAAGGAATGGGTGGCGGCTTGCCCATAGGTGCTTTTACGGCTTCTCATGAATTGATGGCGGCATTAAAAGACAACCCCAAACTAGGTCATATTACTACTTTTGGTGGAAACCCTGTCATTGCTGCTGCCGCTTTGGCAACGCTCAAAGAAATTACGCAAACTTCGTTAATGAAGGATGTTTTGGAAAAAGAACAACACTTCAGAAAATTATTAAAACACCCTTTAATAAAAGAAGTTCGTGGAAAAGGGCTAATGTTAGCAGTGATTGTTGAATCTGCTGAAATGGCCACCGAAATAATTTTAAAAACGAAAGAGCAAGGACTCATCCTCTTTTGGCTCCTTTTTGAAGGAAAAGCCATACGAATTACCCCTCCCTTGACAATTTCAGAAGATGAAATTACAAAAGGATGCGCCATTTTGACGGATATTTTAGACACCTTTGTATCTCAATAATTCTCTAAAACATCTATTATACAGCCATTTACAGCAAAATTTAATTTGTTGATAATCCTGTTAACAACAAAAAGGGCACGGCAATTGATTTGCTACTATCATTAGTATATTTAATTAGAAGAATAGTTAACCCCTGCGTATGCAACTAAGCCCTAACGAGCATAACAACTTCTCACTTACCCGATTCGAGTCCATGTTAAAAACGAATGATGTCTATTTCTTCGACTCTGAAGAGTTTGAGGAAATCATTCATTACTACCTCGAAAACGGAAAGATTGCCCTCGCCAAAAAAGCAACAAAATTGGGCTTGGAGCAACATCCCACCTCTACCAATCTAAAGCTTTTTAGAGTGGAGATGTATATTTTTGAGAACAAGCTGGAAATAGCAGAGCAGTTACTGGACGAACTCTATCTTTTAGAACAATCCAACGAAGAAATTTACATTCAAAAAGCAAATATTTTTTCAAGAAGAGATGATCACCAAAACGCCATTAAACTTCTTGAAAAAGCACTCGAAATTACCGAAGACGAGTGCGATGTCCTTTCCTTATTAGGAATGGAGTATCTTTTTATTGAAGATTACGAAAATGCCAAGTACTATTTTATGAAATGCTTGGAGCAGGATGAAGAAGATTACTCTGCCCTATATAATATTATATATTGTTTTGAATTTTTAGATCAAAACGAGGAAGCTATCGATTACCTCAACGATTTTTTAAACAAAAATCCGTATTGCGAAGTAGCTTGGCACCAAGTGGGGAAACAATATTACGCCCTTAAAGAGTATAAAAAAGCATTGGCTGCTTTCGATTTTGCTATTATAAGTGATGACCGTTTTATTGGTGCTTATCTGGAAAAAGGAAAAACGCTGGAAAAATTAAAAGAATTTGACAGAGCCATTGAGAGTTATACTATTACGCTAGGCCTAGACGACCCTACTTCTTTTGCACTATTACGCATTGGGAAATGTTATGAAAAGATGAACAATAGTGAAATGGCGCTTCAGTTTTACAATAAATGCATCGAAGAAGATGCGTTGTTAGATAAAGCATGGATTGCCATTACCGATTTTTATTTCAGAAAACGGAATTTTCAGAAAGCCCTTTACTACATCGAAAAAGCACTCAATATCGATAATGAAAATGTGCTCTATTGGCAACGGTACGCAAAAATTAACAAGCAATTACAATTGTTTGAAGAAGCAGAGCATGGCTACCGAAAGACCATTGAACTGGGTAATTATGAAATGGACACTTGGCTTTCTCGATGTGATATTTTACTGAAACTGGGAGAATATGATGCGGCCATCAATAATTTATTTCAAGCCAAAGAATTTTATCCCGAAAATGCTGAAATTGAATATCGTTTGGCCGGATTATTCTATACCGTTATGGAACACAACAAAGGAGTTTTTCATTTAAAAAACGCCTTAGACTTGGATGAAGATTATGCCTTAATTATTGAAGAGCTATTTCCTTCTGTTTTTCATACGCAAAGTGTAAAACAATTAATTGAAAATCACCAAAAACCTTCGGTTTAAATTCTTAATTTTGGGAATCTGAATTATCATCAATATGCATTCCCGAAATTTTTCTCAATATTTTCTAATAACCTTAAAAGGAATTGCTATGGGAGCTGCCGATGCCGTACCCGGAGTCTCAGGAGGAACCATTGCATTTATTTCGGGGATTTATGAAGAGTTAGTTACCACGATTAGCAATATTAATCTTTCATTATTTAAAACCCTTAAAAATGAAGGAGTAAAAGCTTTCTGGAAAAAAGCCAATGCCAATTTCTTAGTTGCACTACTTTCTGGAATTCTCATCAGTTTTGTTTCCTTCATGCGTCTGGCAAAATACCTTATTGAATACCATCCTGTGCTTATTTGGTCTTTCTTTTTTGGACTTATTATAGCGAGTATTTTCTATGTGGGAAAGCAAATAAAAAAATGGCAAATTTCTACGCTGGTGAGTTTAATTTTAGGAACTGTTATTGCGTATTACATCACCACATTACCCTCTTTGGGCACTAATGAAAGCCCCTATTTTCTTTTTTTTGCAGGTGCTTTAGCTATCTGCGCTATGATTTTACCGGGTATTTCAGGGTCTTTTATATTAGTGATATTAGGAGCTTATAAAACACTTAGCGATGCCTTGCATGATTTTGATTTGAAACGGGTGGCCATTTTTGCAGGGGGTGCTTTCATTGGAATTTTAAGTTTTAGTCACGTATTAAAATGGCTTTTTAAGCATTATGAAAATACAACCCTGGCTTTACTTACAGGGTTTATTGTAGGATCTTTGAATAAAATTTGGCCGTGGAAACAAACCGTTTCGGTATATTCAAAAGAACTGGGAAAAATTGTCCCTTTTTCCGAAGTTTCACCATTAGGAACCCTTACCGTATTTCAACAGAATAATCAAGATTTCGAATCTTATAAAATCGCTGTGGAAAAAAGTATTGGCCCTTTTCAATATTCTAATATTAATGATGCTATAGACCCACAGCTACTATTTGCAATCCTATTTGTTTTCATTGGTTTTTTTACCATTTTCTTACTCGAAAAATTTGCGCATCGTAAAAAAGAAAAGGTATGAGCAGCACACGAAATTTGAGTGATAGACTATGGCTGGTTCTTAAAGGGCTGGCAATGGGTGCTGCCAATAAAGTGCCAGGGGTTTCAGGAGGGATTGTTGCCTATGTGGCCGGATTTTATGAAGAATTTATTTATTCACTCCAAAAGGTAAACCGAAAAGCATTTGCATTACTTTTAAACGGACGATTTAAAAGTTTTTTTCAATACATCAACGGGCGATTTTTAGGGCTTTTAATTTTAGGAATGGTGATAAGCTATTTCAGCGTATCTAAAATCTTAGATTATTTAATCGTTCACTACGAGCTGTACGTTTGGAGTGCTTTCTTTGGGATGATTATTGGATCAATTTACTATATTTCAAAAGACTTTGGTACTTGGAATAGAAAGTATCTCGCTTACGTTATAGCTGGAATTATGGTAGGGATTGCCATTAGCTTTTTGGAACCAGCCAAAGAAAACACCAACCTCCTTTTTGTCTTTTTTTGTGGTATGATTAGTGTCTCCGGAATGACACTTCCCGGACTTTCAGGCTCTTTTATTCTTATCTTGATAGGAAACTATGTGCTGTTGTTGGTAGATTCTGTCAATGCCCTTTTTTATACCATCACCGATGTTTTTCAATGGGATTTTAGCTTTGTGGATAATACGGAACGAGTAGAATTACTGAAAATTTTACTGGTTTTTTCCTTAGGTTCTTTAGCAGGGCTAGTGTCATTATCGCATGTATTAGCATATGTTTTGAAACATTTTAAAAAAGCCACCAATGCCGTTATTATTGGTTTTATTGGAGGCTCTTTAGGGGTTGTTTGGCCTTGGAAAAATAAAGAGTTTGAAACTGATGCTCTTGGAAATATTAAAATTGACGCCGAAGGTCGGGAAATTATTAAAGATTTTGACAGGTATATTCCTTCAGAATTTTCATTAGAAACTTTTTGGGCAGCTTTCTTTATCCTTATAGGAATAGTCATTGTAGTAAGTTTAGAACGATACAATAAATCACAAAAAAAGAATGGCAACATACGGACTGTTAGGTAAAAATATTTCGTATTCTTTTTCAAAGGGGTACTTTACTCACAAATTTGAAGCTGAAAAAAGAAATGATACGTACGAAAACTTTGATATTAATTGTATTGATGATTTTCCTGAGTTAATCAACAAAACCCATAAGCTAAAAGGATTCAATGTAACCATTCCGTACAAAGAAAGTATTATTCCCTTTCTGGATAGACTTGACAATGAAGCACAAAAAATTGGCGCCGTAAACACCGTAAAAGTTACTAAAAGTGGAGAACTTGTAGGATATAATACAGACCATTACGGTTTTGCAAAATCATTAGAGCCTTTCATCCCCTTTGAGCAAAAAACAGCATTAATTTTAGGAACCGGAGGAGCTTCCAAAGCCATAAAATACGTGTTAGATGCTTTTCTGTTTGAATATTTGGTAGTTTCCAGAACCAAAAGTCCCGAAACAATTACCTACGCAGAGCTTACTAGTGAAATAATAAATAAGCACTTACTAATTATTAATTGTACTCCTGTGGGAACCTTCCCAAATATTGAGGCATTTCCTCAAATTCCTTACCACTTACTAACAAAGCAACATCTTTTATACGACCTTATTTACAATCCTCCCCAAACCGAATTCCTTAAAAGAGGATTTGCTGTCGGAGCCAAAGTTTGTAACGGACTTACCATGCTGGAACATCAAGCCAACAAGTCCTGGGCTATCTGGAAATCATAAAAAAACCCAAAAACGGGTCACTTCCTTTGCAGTGTGGGCAGTTGTTAGTATCTTTCAACCATAAAAATTTGTTAGACCCTAAACATTGAAAAAAATGTCAGACAATAATGTAGAAGAAAACAATCCTTCAGAAGAAATTAGTAAAAAAAATTCGGAAGAAAACCCTCAAGAGGAGACAGAAAAGGTCCTTTCAGAAAATAGTGAAAAGGCAGAAGCGTTAGAAGCAATCGATGCCGCCTCTGAAAAAAAACTACCTCCTAAAAATCTTGAAGACAATCAAACTTCGGAAGACGACGATGTTGATGATTTAGACGAAGAAAACGAAGACGAAGAAAACGAGGAAGACACTGAAGAAGAAGCGTTGGATTACCACGCTCTATCGAAAAAAGAATTAATAGCAGCTTTCCAAAAGCTGTTGAAAGAAAAACCCATTCAATCTATAAAAAATGCCGTTGAAGAAATTAAAACAGAATTCAACGCCAAGTTTAATGAAGATTTAGAGGAAAAAAAGGAAGAGTTTTTAGCCGAAGGTGGAAACATTATAGACTTTCAATATACCACCCCTTTAAAAAAAGAATTTAATTCACTCTATTTCGATTATAAAGAAAAGCGTAATAACTATTACAAAAATTTAAAACGAGACCTTCAGGAAAATCTTTCTAAAAGGCTGGAACTTATTGAAGAGCTTAAAGGACTTTTAAATGTAGAGGAAAACATTAACTCCACGTATAAACATTTCAAAGAAATTCAGGAAAAATGGCATGTTTCCGGAGCTATTCCTCGAGATAAATACAATACTGTTTGGAATACCTATCACCATCACGTAGAAAATTTTTACGATTTTTTACACCTCAATCGAGAGTTTCGTGACTTAGACTTTAAACATAACCTCGAACAAAAACTAAAAATTATTGGTCGCGCTGAAGAATTAGCTCAGGAGCAAGATTTAAGTAAAGCCTTTAGAGAATTACAGATGCTCCATAAAATGTGGAAAGAAGATATTGGCCCGGTCGCTAAAGAATATCGAGATGAAGTTTGGGACAAATTTAGTGCTGCCACAAAAGTAATCCATGACAAGCGCCTAGCACATTTACATGAGTTAGAAGCCGAGTTCGAAAAAAATTATGAGGTAAAAAAGGAGCTCGTTCAAAAAATTGAAGAAATAACTCAAAATACAAAGGCAAACCACAAAGCTTGGCAAAATGCCATGAAAATGGTGCAAGAGTTACGAGACACCTATTTTGAAACCGGTAAAGTACCCAAAGATAAAAACAAAGAAAGCTGGACCGCTTTTAAAAACGCTGCACGAGCCTTTAACCACAGTAAAAATGATTTTTATAAAAATCAGAAAAAAGAGCAGTATGAAAATCTTTCAAAAAAGCTGGAGTTAATAAAAATAGCTGAAGAAAACAAAGACGGTGACGATTTTGAAGCCGTAACGCCTTTGATGAAGAAAATTCAAATGGATTGGAAGCAAATTGGCCATGTTCCTAAAAAGGATAGTGATAAAATTTGGAAGCAATTCAAAAGCGCATGTAATTATTACTTTGATAGGCTTCACGCCAATAAAAATAAGGCCAACGAAGAAGAACTGGCAAATCTTGAAAAGAAGGAAACACTTTTAAAACAAGTAGAATCCTTTACTTTAAGTGGTAACAATGACGAAGACCTTTCGGCACTGAGAGAAAAAATTAACCAATGGAAAAATATTGGTCGTGTTCCTTTCAACAAAAAGGGCATTGACCAAAACTTTAATAAACTACTGGACAGTCATTTTGCGAAACTGAAATTGAACAAACAAGAAGTAGAAATGATTCGTTTTGAAAATAAATTGAACGCCATGGCTTCGCAAGAAGATGAGCGTAAATTGCAGAATGAAGAATTCTTTATCTCGAAAAAAATCTCAGAAATACGAAGTGAAATTCTTCAATTAGAAAATAATTTAGGATTCTTCCAACATGTAGATGAAAATAATCCCTTGGTGAAGGAAGTTTATAAAAACATCAAAAAACAAAAAGAAGAGTTAGGAACTTGGAAGGAAAAATTAAAAACCCTTCGAAATTTCAAAAATGATTAATAAAAAATCTGAGTGGAGACACTCAGATTTTTTTTGCTTCTTCCCAAAACACATCCATTTCGGCAAGGGTCATTTCTTTCAAGGTTTTTCCAGTTTCCTTAGCTTTAGATTCTAAGTATTGAAACCTTTTTATGAATTTTTTATTGGTGCGTTCCAAGGCATTTTCGGGATCTACTTTTAAAAAACGAGCATAGTTAATCATGGAGAATAAAACATCTCCAAACTCCTGTTCTATGGCTTCAGCGTTGCCTTCGTTTACTTCGTGTTGTAACTCTTCCAGCTCTTCTTTCAGCTTTTCAAATACTTGTTGCGGTTCTTCCCAATCAAAACCTACACCGGCTACTTTATCTTGAATCCGGTTAGCTTTTACCAACGCAGGTAATGATTTTGGCACTCCCTCCAACACACTTTTTTTTCCTTCTTTCAGTTTTAAATTTTCCCAATTTTGCTTTACTTCTTCTTCATTGGCCACTACTACATCGCCATAAATATGTGGGTGACGCGAAATGAGTTTTTCACAAATATCGTTGGCTACATCGGCCATGTCAAAATCGTTGGTTTCACTTCCAATTTTAGCATAAAAAACAATATGCAACAGTAAATCGCCCAACTCCTTTTTCACTTCATCCAAATTATTATCTAAGATGGCATCACCTAGTTCGTAAGTCTCTTCAATAGTGAGATGACGAAGGGTTTGCATGGTTTGCTTTTTGTCCCAAGGGCATTGTGCTCGCAACTCGTCCATAATGGTAAGCAGACGGTTGAATGCTTGTAATTGTTGTTCTCTGGAATTCATAGCCCTAAAACTAAAAAATCTTCACACAGGTGAAGATTTTTGGACTATATTTTATTGAAAAGTTATGAACCTTATTCTTCTTCGGAAGTATCGCTTTCAGTTTCAGAAAAATTGGTAATTCCATGTTTTTTCAAAAGATTATACCATTGTACCACTTTTTTAATATCGCTGGCATACACACGATCTTCGTCATAATCTGGAAGAATGTTGAAGAAATATTCTTCCAACTCATCTTTAGACGCCTTATGGCTTATGGCTTCTCCCCCATTTTCTTTTTCGGCAATTTTTTTAAAAACTTCGCGTAAAGGCACTTCTTCAGAAAGGGTGTAAATGGCAATTTCCGAAAGTAAACTCACATTTTGACGAGCACTTACCGTTACTTTTTTGCCGTCCAATAAGGATTCGGCTAAAATTCCTGTGCGGGTTTGGGTTTTTAATTCAAATAAACCGGGTTTTCCGGAAATAGATAAGATTTTTTCTAAGCTCATAAATACGTTTCAATTTTAAGCGGGCAAATATCTTTGGTTATCTGTAATTTTCCAAATGTTTAACGCTTCTTTTTAGCAAGCGGAAATTTCATTCGGTAATCTACTTTTACATTTCCTTTTGAAATATTTGCCAATTTACTTTTCAATAAACGCTTTTTTAGTGCAGAAAGTTTATCGGTAAATAAAATTCCTTCAATGTGGTCGTACTCATGCTGAATAATACGTGCAGCAATTCCGTTGATAGTTTCTGTTTTTTTTGTAAAGTTTTCGTCAAGATATTCAATAGTAATGGTATCTTTTCTGAAAACGTCTTCACGTACATCGGGAATACTTAAACAACCTTCGTTAAACACCCACTCGTCGCCGGTCTCTTCCACCATTTGGGCATTGATAAAAACCCGCTTAAAATCTTTTAAAAAGGATCTTTCTTCTTCGGTTAAATCTTCGTCATCTTCAAAGGGGGAAGCATCTACAATAAACAATCGAATGGGCAAGCCAATTTGTGGTGCCGCGAGACCAATTCCGGAAGAGGCATACATGGTTTCGAACATGTCTTCAAGTAACGTATCCAACTTAGGATAGTCCTTGTCTATTTCCTTTCCTTTTATTCTTAAAACGGGATCGCCATAGGCTATAATTGGATATATCATTTTGAATGTTGAATGAATAATGATTATTGTCTAATCGTTTCTTTTATTTGATTTTTCTGCGGTTATTCTGGAAGCTATAAAAATTGCTGTTAATTCTTTCGCTTCTTTTAAAACTGGGATATATTCTATATTTTTTAAAAAATTCTCTTCTTGTAAAAATTCTATCCAAAAAATGCATTCATCTGCTTCTTCAATAACAATACTCATTTTTGCAATAAAACTTTTCTTTGTTTGTGCTAAAGATGAAGCTCTATAATTTGCAGCAACCGAAGTAGCACACCTAATAAGTTGGTTACTTATATGGTTTCCCAAATAATTTTTTGGTAGAGAGAGTGCCAATTTTACACAATTATGTGCAAATGATTTTGAACGAAGCTTTAAATCTCTTTCTTTCAAATTATTCATTATTCCTTAAACCTTATTACTTGACAAATAATCTTGTAAAATAATGGTTGCACTAATTTCGTCTATTAATGCTTTATTTTGACGTTGTTTTTTTTTCAATCCGCTGTCTATCATGGTTTGAAAAGCCATTTTGCTGGTAAAACGTTCGTCTCTTCTTTGTACTGAAAGTGAAGGAAATGTTTCAGAAAATTGGGTTAAAAATTTCTGAATTTCCACTTCTATTTCGGAATGGCTTCCGTCTTTTTGTTTGGGCTCACCCACTAATACTAAAGTTACTTTTTCAGTTTCAAAATAGTGTTTTAAAAACGGAAAAAGTTCCTTTGTTTCTACCGTCGTTAACCCTGAAGCAATGAGCTGTAACTCATCGGTTACCGCAATTCCGGTACGTTTTGTACCATAATCCAAAGCCATAATTCTTCCCATACAGGGTGCAAAAATAGGATATTCAGAAATAGTAAACCAAAAAGATAAAATATTTAATAAATTCCCCCTTTGAAGGGGGCTAGGGGGATGTAAAAAATCATTATTTTTGAAAAATAACAATAAACACCCCTCTGTGTCTCCCCTCAAGGGGAGAAAAACAAAACATTAAAATGAACAAACTTCGACAACTTATCGAAAATGCTTGGGAAGACCGCTCCCTACTTCAAAATCTTGAAACCATTGCAGCTATTAGAGAGGTGGTACAATTATGCGATGAAGGCACCCTACGTTGTGCAGAACCTACCCCAAATGGATGGCAAGTAAACGAATGGGTAAAAAAAGGAGTGGTGCTATATTTTCCCATCCAAAAAATGGAAACGCATGAAGTAGGCATCTTTGAATATCACGATAAAATCCCCTTAAAACGAGGCTACGAAGCCAAAGGAATACGGGTAGTGCCTCACGCAGTGGCCCGTCATGGTGCGTACATTAGTAAAGGGGTGATTATGATGCCAAGCTATGTAAACATTGGTGCCTACGTAGATGAGGGCACCATGGTAGATACTTGGGCAACCGTGGGAAGCTGCGCACAAATAGGAAAAAATGTACATCTAAGTGGTGGTGTGGGAATTGGTGGGGTATTAGAGCCGTTACAAGCTGCCCCTGTAATTATTGAAGACAATGCTTTTATAGGTTCACGTTGTATTGTGGTTGAAGGTGTTCGGGTGGAAAAAGAAGCGGTGCTGGGTGCTAATGTGGTACTCACCGCCTCAACAAAAATTATTGACGTAACAGGAGATACTCCTGTTGAAATGAAAGGGTATGTGCCCGCTCGCTCGGTGGTTATTCCAGGGAGTTATACTAAAAAATTCCCGGCGGGAGAATATCAAGTACCGTGTGCCTTAATTATTGGAAAACGTAAAGAAACTACCGATAAAAAAACTTCTTTAAATGATGCACTAAGGGAATATGATGTGGCGGTGTAACTAATAGTGTAAAAAATTATTCCTTTTTAATTCCAAACGGAGTCCATATTTTTTTTTCATCCCGGGTACTTTTCCTAATGGCTTTGTTTTTATTTATGGAGGCTTCATTTTTATAGCCCCTTGGATGGTCTAAATGAATACAAATGGCACTATATCGAATTTGTTTGCTTTTAATTCCTTTATTCATAAGTCGCTCTCCCAGTTCGCGATCTTGCCCGCCATATTGCATTCTTTCATCAAAACCATTTACAGATACAATATCTTTTTTCCAACCGGAAGCATTATGACCATTCCAACTTGCATTCGTTGGGGTAATGGCGTTTAAAATTTTAGCTTTTGTAGTACCGGCGTTAAGCTTATTATTTTTAAAAGAATGTTTTAATCCATTTTCTTTTAACCAAGAAACATCAAAACAGTTTCCGCTAACAATATCTTCTTGGGTGATTCTTTTTGAAATATCCAAAGGAAGCATAAAATAACCGCCGGATAGAAAGTAGCCCTCTTCTTTTTTATCAAAATGATGTTTTAAAAAGTCTTTTCTAGGTATACAGTCACCATCACTCATAACTACATATTCAGTGTTGCAAGCCACTAATGCTTTATTCAAAATACGAGACTTTTGGAATCCTTCATCTTCCTGCCACACATGAACGATTGGAAACGATGAAAGGGATTGGTATTTTTTAATTAATTGGGCCGTTTCTTCCGTAGAGCCATCATCTGCAATAACTAATTCAAAATTTTTAAACTCTTGCGCCATATATCCCCAAATTACTTTTTCTAACCAAGCAATTGCGTTATAGGTACTTATAATTACAGAAATTTGCGGTGATTCCATGATTTGCAAAGATAATTTAAATAAATAAGTACATTTACAAACTAAGTAGCTTTTGGTATGAAAAAAATACTGGTAATACAACAAAAAATGATTGGTGATGTATTACTGTCATCTATTCTTTGTGAATGGTTAAAAAAAAAATATCCTGCTGCCAAAATCCATTATTCCATCCATAAAAATTGCCTTCCTGTTGTTGAAAACAATCCCTTCATTGATCAATTTATAATTTTTGAACCTCAGCAAAAGAGAAGTAAAAAAGCCTTTTTAAGGTTTTTAAATAAAATTAAATTAGAAAAATATGATTTGGTGGTAGATGCTTATGGAAAAACAGAAAGCATACTTATCACTTTTTTTAGCAAAGCAAAAAAACGTATCTCTTATAAAAAATGGTATTCAAAAATATTTTATACTGAAACTGTAAAAAGATCTTCAGTTGTTTATACAAATGCCGGAAATGCCTTAGAAGACAGGCTTCGTTTATTAATTCCGGAAGCTGGAATAAAAGAACATATTATAAAACCAGCCATATACCTTACTCCAAGTGAAAAAGAAGAAGCTAAGAAATACTTAATAGCGCAAGGGATTGATTTTAATAAGCCCATCATCATGTTTTCAGTTTTAGGAAGTTCTTTAAAAAAATCGATGCCATTTGAGTATATGGCAAAACTAATTGATGAAACTGTTCGCATTACCCAAGCTCAGATTTTATTCAATTATATTCCCAACCAATTAGAAGATGCCAAAAAAATACTGGCGTTCACAAATAATTTCAGTAAAGAACATATCTTTTTTGATATTTACGGAAAGGGGCTTCGAGAGTTTTTAAAAGTGCTTTCCCTTTGTAATTTGCTTATAGGTAATGAGGGGGGTGCGGTTAATATGGCTAAGGCTCTAGAGATTCCGACATTTACCATTTTTTCACCTTGGGTAGATACGAAAGCATGGAATATGTTTGAAGATGGAAAAAATAATGTTTCGGTACACTTATTAGATTTTGAACCAGAAATATACGTTAACAAGTACCCAAAAGAATTTAAAAAGGTAGCGTTAGAACTATATAAAAAACTTACTCCCCAAAGAATTATTCCCAAACTTAGGGATTACCTGAAAAATATGGGGTATTAAAAAACTTTGCTTACATTTTCAAAGATTCTTCAGCAAGAGTAAAAAGTTTTTTAATTTGCTGTTCTTGTTGATAATTATTTTGGATGTGTAAACGACCGTTTTCGCCCATTGTTTTTGCAAGATCGGGTGCTTCAAAGAGTAAAACCATATAATCTGCCATAGTCTTTTCATCCTTTTCTTCTACCAAAAACCCTGTGGAACCGTGAACAACAGCATCCTTAATACCTCCATGTAAGGTACTTACCACCGGCAACCCGGAAGCACTAGCTTCCATGATACTTACAGGAGTTCCCTCCATATCGCCATTAGGCGCCGTAATAGAATGTTGTACAAAAGCTTGTGATTTGTTCATTAATTTTGCTATTTCCTCTTGTTTCAGTACCCCTGTAAATATGACCGAATTCTCTAATTTATGTTCTTTTACGAAATCTTCACATTTTGAAAAAAGACCCTCTTTACTTCCTACCATAGTAAGCGTAGAATCTGGACATTTTTGGTTTACTTCCTTAAAAGCCATGAGCGTATGTAACGGTCCTTTTTTGGGTGTAAACCTTCCTACTGCTATAAAGTTGGTGTTCTTATAATTATTGTTATCGGAGTTAAATTTTAAAATATCTACCCCGCAAGGAACCACCTTAACTTTATTAGGATTGGCTCCTTCTGCAATGAGTCTCTTTTTCATATCTTCCGAAACAGGGATTATAAAAGAGGCATACTCAAATAATTTTTGATATTTTTTTTTATAGTTCTTTAGAATCTTTTTATCTGTAGCATCATGTCCATGAAAAATTACCAAGAGAGGAATTTTCAGGGTTTTGCAAACGGGCACCATGTGTGAAGCAGAAATTCCATAATTAGATAAAACCACGTCTATATTTTTTTCTTTTAGGAATTTTCTCATTCCATAATTGCTAAAAAAATTATTTCTTCCCAAAAACCATTTTGTGCTCTTATGTAGTATCCAAAATAATTTGGGGCTAATTAATGTACCGTCCTCTCTACGCTCGGGAAACCTTCCACTGTGTATGCTAACTACTTCGGTTAATTCTTCAAAACCTTTAATCTGGTCTCTAATAAAGGTTTCAGAATATGCGTTCCGTGATGAGCGTGTAATACAAATTCGCATAAATTAAATCAGCTTACATTAAATTATTTTCTCCAAAATAAAAGTTGTTTTTTCAACCTTCGCTTTCGATGAAATTTATTTTGAAATTTTTCGGTCTCCTTCCACATTTTTGTAAAGACTTCATCATAAGGCACATGAATAAGTTTTGCATACTCTGCGCTCATCATTTCTACCATATCTTTTAAAGGGGTTAAACGGCAAAAGTTTTTAATTCGTTCTTCAAAAGAAAGGCTTTTAAATTCCATTCTATTTAAATCTACCAAATAAAACTTAATAGTATCCCCATCCATTTTTATAAGCGTATTCCCCGGGGAATGATCTTTAAACAGCACCCCATGCTCATGAAGCTGAAAAGTAAATTTTGTGAATTTTCTAATTATTTCTTCCCTTCTACTAACCGTCGGATTGTGTATAAGCTCGCGAAATGTAAAATCGATGTTAAGCTGTTCGCTTACATAAAAACTTTTATCGAAAAAAGGTCCTTTATAAAATTCTAAAAAGGCAATAGGATTGGGGGTACCCATGCCATACTCTAATAAACGTGTGGCATTTTCAAAGGAGCGCTGTGCTTTTGACTTTCGAAAAAATCGGTAAATAATTTTATTTATAAGATTTGGGATCTTAAAAGACTTGACATTAAGTAGCAATCCTTCCATTTGAAATGCCATGATGGTATTTCTATCGCCATCACCAATATTAATCCCTTCTATTTGCTGAAAGTTATCAACTAATTCAATGATAGAATCGCTTCGATTTCTATACGTTTCAGAAAAAAGAATCTTTCGCAAATCCGTGAAATTATAGTACAAAATTACATTATTTTCTTTAAAAGTGTTTCGCTTGCTCCCAAAGCCATTAACTAAAATTAGTATCTTTACCGAAGTTTTTTAACAAAAAAGGTGAAGCCAAAAATTACTGCTCTATCCATAACTTTAAATGAAGCAACGGTACTAAATGCGTTTCTAAAAAGTCTTGACTTTGTGGATGAAATTATTATTGTGGATTCCTTTAGCAGCGACGAAACGGTAACCATTGCTAAGCAGTTTGAAAAAGTAACCGTTTTTGAAAGGGCTTTCGATAATTTTTCTGCTCAAAAAAACTTTGCTATTTCAAAAGCGAATAACGATTGGATTCTATTTTTTGATCCGGATGAAGAAATAACCCCCGAAGTAAAAAAAGAAATCCTTGAAACCCTTCATAACCCAAAGGCCGATGCCTATTTTATAAGAAGACAATTGTATTTTATGGGTAAAAAGATAAAATACAGTGGTTTTCAAACCGATTGGGTCATTCGTTTATTCAAAAAAGATTGTGCCAAATATAACGGAAACTTGGTGCACGAAACACTTGATATAACAGGTACTACAGAAAAATTAAAAACACGCGTGCCACATCATACATATAAAAGTTTTGATGATTATACCGGAAAATTAAATCGCTATAGCAAACTACAGGCGCAGATGTTATTCGAAAAAAAGAAGCGTCCTAACGTATCCCATTTTATATTTCGCCCATGGTACCGTTTTTGGCATCAGTATATTCTTAGGTTAGGTATTTTAGACGGAAAAGAAGGGTTAATTCTTGCCTATATTAATTCATACTCAGTATTTAACCGGTATGTTAAACTGTGGTTATTGTATCGAAAAATTGACTAAGAATGAAAAAAATATTTTTAGAAACACATAACATTCAAAATCAATATTCAGGTTTTGGGCAATTTAACCTTCATTTATTAAAAGGATTATATAATTCAAAAGAAACTGATTTACAGTTTATAGCCCATACTAATAATAAAAAAGAATTGATTACGCATTTTGGAAATTATTTTAAATATCGATTTTACTATGGGTTTACACGCTATCGTTTCGCTTCAATAAGAAAAAAATATGATATCTGGCATTCTGTAAATCAAAATACCAAGACAGAACCCTATTATAATATTCCGTATGTACTTACTATCCATGACGTTAACTTTGTGGAAGAGATTTCTAATGACCTTTCGCACCCTAGAAACAAGACTTTTATTAATAAATTAAATAGAAGCCATGCGATTACCTATATTTCAGAATATGCAAAAAAAGTAACACATCAATATTTTGATGTTCCAAATGTTCCCGAATATATCATTCATAATGGCAATCCATCAAACATCAAATTAGATATATCGCAATACAAGCCTTCTTTTGAAACACAAGGTCCTTATCTATTTTCCATAGGCGATTTTTTTGAGCGTAAAAATTTCCATAAGCTTGTTGAAATGATGCCGTATTTAAAAAATTATAAACTTATTATTGCTGGGAACAAAGACCGCTCATACGGTAACCGAGTTGAAGAAACCATAAAGAAATTACAATTACAGGAAAAAGTTACTCTTTTGGGAAGAATAAGTGAAGAAGAAAAACAATACCATTTAAAAAATTGTACCGCTTTTGTATTCCCATCTATACGAGAAGGATTTGGCTTACCTCCTATTGAAGCAATGAGTTTTGGAACACCAGTCTTTCTTGCCAATAAAACTTCGTTACCTGAAATAGGGGGTGAATATGCTTTTTATTGGGACGATTTTAGCCCAAAAGTGATGGCAGAAATACTAGAAAAAAGTATGCAAAAATTTGAAAGTAATACAGCGTTATTTGAAACCGAACTCAAAAAACAAGCAGCGAAATTTAACTGGGATGAAGCCGCTAAAAAATATATTGAAGTTTATAAATCATTGTTATGAACGAAGAAATTGAAAAAGCACTTACTATTTTAAAACGCGGCGGCATCATTTTATATCCCACCGATACCGTTTGGGGTATTGGCTGCGATGCTACCCATGCAGATGCTATTGACGCTATTTTTAGTTTAAAAAAGAGAGCCGAAAGCAAATCGATGATTTGTTTGGTATCCGACTTTAAAATGCTCAATCAATATGTAGAGGAAGTTCCGGAAGTAGCCTACGATATTTTAAAATACGCTGTAAATCCCACAACAATTATTTATGACAACCCCATCCGTGTGGCTGAAAACTTAGTGGCAGACGATAACTCTCTTGCCATACGTGTGGTTCAAGATGATTTCTGCAAAAAATTAATACAAAAACTTAAGCGCCCTTTGGTCTCTACTTCCGCCAATATAAGTGGCGAAAAAACACCCTCAAACTTTAAAGAAATAAGTTCGCTAATTTTGGAAGGCGTGGACTATGTCGTAAATTTGCATCAAAATAAAAAATCCGTAAAACCTTCTAGCATTATTAAGTTAAAAAACGATGGTACGGTGACGGTAATTAGACCCTAAAATGCAAGAATCGCAGTTTTTAAAAAACGCATTAGACCACCCTATTTTCAAAACCGTTTCCAAAGCTGCATCTAATTTGGGATTGGAAACATATGTAATTGGTGGTTTTGTGCGTGATTACCTTTTGAAAAGAGGCACTGCAAAGGATATCGATTTTGTTGCTGTGGGAAGCGGAATTGAATTAGCCAAAGAGGTATCGAACTTACTCCCCGGGAAACCTAAAGTTTCGGTGTTTAAAAACTACGGTACGGCGATGCTAAAAACTGCCGATTTAGAATTAGAATTCGTAGGAGCTCGTAAAGAATCGTATGAAGAAAACAGCAGAAATCCTTCCGTAGAAAATGGTACGTTGGAAGACGACCAAAACCGGAGAGATTTTACCATTAATGCATTGGCCATTAGTATAAACGAAACCAATTTTGGACAATTAATTGACCCATTTAATGGTTTAAAAGACCTTTCCGAAAAACGAATTAAAACCCCACTAGACCCGGATATTACGTATAGTGATGACCCATTGCGAATGCTTCGTGCCATTCGGTTTGCTACACAACTTCATTTTGAAATTGAAGCTGAATCTTTAGAAGCTATTTCAAGAAATGCAAAACGCATCAAGATAATTTCCGAAGAACGCATCGTTGACGAAATTCACAAAATACTCTTGGCTGAAAAGCCTTCTATAGGTTTCACGCTATTGCATAAAACAGGATTATTACCTTACATTTTTCCGGAATTAGTAGCCCTACAAGGCATTGAAGAAAAAGAAGGACAACTTCATAAAGACAACTTTTGGCACACGCTGGAAGTGGTCGATAATATTGCGAAAACTACCGATGATCTTTGGTTGCGCTGGGCTGCATTGCTACACGATATTGGAAAAGCACCTACCAAACGCTTTGACAAAAAAAATGGCTGGACTTTTCATGGTCACGAGTTTGTAGGATCGAAAATGGTGTTTAAGCTTTTTAAAAGATTAAAAATGCCATTGAATGAAAAGATGAAGTTTGTTCAGAAAATGGTGTTAATGAGCTCCCGCCCTATTGTGTTGGCAACCGATGTTACCGATAGTGCTGTACGTAGACTCATTTTTGACGCAGGTGACTACGTAGATGATTTAATGACCCTTTGCGAAGCAGATATTACGACCAAAAACCCAAAACGCTTCAAAAAATATCACAATAATTTTAAGTTGGTACGTGAAAAAATGGTGGAAGTGGAAGCACGTGACCATATTCGAAACTTTCAACCCCCAATTTCCGGTGAAGAAATTATGGAAACATTTCATTTAAAGCCTTCACGAGAAATTGGAATCATAAAAGATGCGATAAAGGAAGCCATTTTGGAAGGAGAAATCCCTAATGAGTATGAAGCTGCAAAAGAATTTATGTTCAAAAAAGCAAAAGAAATAGGGTTGAAAAAAGACTCAAAGTGACAAATGCTAAAAAGGTGTCCCCTCGAGCGCAGTCGAGAGGTTTTTAGAATTTAATTTTTAGGTCTCGACTGCGCTCGACCAGACAACAAATGAAAGACAACAAAAAGGTAATCTACTGGCTTTTAACAGGGTGTTTTTTAATTTTCATTATGGTAGTCGTTGGCGGAATTACACGCCTTACCCACTCCGGATTGTCTATTTCTAACTATAAACTAATTTCAGGAACGCTTCCTCCTATGAATGATGTTGCTTGGAATGAAGCTTTTGATCTTTACAAACAATATCCAGAATACCAAAAGATTAACCACCAAATGACGTTGGAGGAGTTTAAAGACATTTACTTTTGGGAGTGGATTCACCGATTTATAGGGAGAATGATAGGGTTAGTTTTTATTTTCCCTTTTTTGTATTTCTTACTTAAAAAACAACTTTCAAAACCCACTGTTAAAAAAGCTATTGTTTTACTATTCCTAGGTGGTTTTCAAGGATTTTTGGGTTGGTATATGGTAAAAAGTGGCTTGGTAGATAGACCCGATGTAAGTCATTACAGACTGGCCATGCACCTCACCACCGCCTTCATCACCTTCGCATATACGTTATGGGTAGCTTTGGATTTAATGTATCCAACTAAAAAAGAAATCTATAAGCCTTTCCGAAACTTAATTCGTTGGGGATTGGGTATTTTATTACTTCAAATTATATGGGGTGCTTTTGTAGCCGGTTTGGATGCGGGATGGATTCATAATCATTGGCCGTTTATGAGCGAAGGAAAGCTCATGCACGAAACCGTTTATATTGAACAAAACCCTGTGTGGAAAAACTTTGTAGAAGGAAAAAGTGGCGTGCAGTTTGTACATCGTTATCTTGCTTATGTAGTGGTCGCTATTATCTTTTTGATTGCATGGAAAAGTCACAAATTGCAATTGACTTCACTTCAAAAGAAAGGAATTAATAGCTTGGTGATTTTAGTTTTGATTCAGTTTATTTTAGGTGTTTTCACCTTGATATTGCAGGTTCCCGTTTGGTTAGGAATTACACACCAAGTAGTTGCCTTTTTTCTTTTAGCAACCATGACATTTACGCTACATCGATTCAGTAAATAAGGATTAATAATCCTATCTTTGCAGTCCTAAATTTTTCAACATGATTTATCGTTTTAGAATCATCTTAGACACACAAGAAGACGTGTTTCGAGATATCGAAATAGAAGATGCTGCTTCTTTGGAAGACTTCCACAATGCAATTACCCAAGCCTTCGGTTTTGGAGGACAAGAAATGGCTTCTTTTTATATGAGTAACGACCTTTGGGAGCAAGGCCAAGAATATGCATTGTTCGATATGAGTGACGAAGGAGGTTTACCCACAATGAATGAAACTTTCCTAGAAGATATCCTGCATGAAGACCAAACTAAAATGATTTATGTGTACGACTTCTTTAATATGTGGACTTTTTTAGTGGAATTGGCTGAAATTGCGGAACACGAAGAAGGAAAAACCTACCCTAATTTACTGTTTGCTCACGGACATATTCCTGAAGATGCACCCGATAACGAATTTATTGGCGAAGAACTTGACGATGATGACCTTGATGACGAATTTGGATTAGATCCGGAAGATTACGACAATCTAGATTTTGACGAAAATTGGAATTAAAACATCCCCCTAACCCCCTTCAAAAGGGGGAATACTTATAAACTATGATTAACCTATACAACACCCATATCACCTCATTATCCATTCACAGAGTAGGGAACAAAAGTAGAAATGAAACCCTGTTTCTTTCGGCGCAACCTTATAAAATGGATGACGAAATTACGCCACTTTTAAAGGATTTTTTCTTAAAACCGTTTCGGGATAAAGAAGAAAATTACTTTCATTTTGACCACGAAGCTGACTTGGAGTTTCACGAATTGTACAACTTGGTTTCGCAAATTTTTGATTCGCCAGAGCAGGTACACGAGGTAAGTAAAAAAATTACCAATTACTTGTTCGACCAATCCATGCACCCACATATTAAAAGTGGTGAGGTATATATAGCGTACCTGGAAAACCTACAAATAGACAATGAAAAAGTAGATGCGGTAGGTATTTTTAAAAGTGAGTTGAAGCAAGATTTTCTTCAGTTTTCTGAAAAGGAACATCAGTTAGATGCTATTTTGCAGCAAGGGATTAACTTAAACAGATTGGATAAGGGCGCGCTTATTTTTAACACTAAAAAAGAAGAAGGTTACAAGGTTCTTTCCGTAGATAGCAACCGTTACGATGCCCGTTATTGGCTGGAAAGCTTTTTGGGGGTAGATGCCTTTGCGGATGATAATTTCTATACCAAAAAGTATTTAAAATTCTGTCAAGACTTTGCGAAGGATGTGGTTTTTCCTGCCGAAGACAAAAAGGAAGAGGTCATGTTTATGAACAGAGCGGTAAATCACTTTGCGAAAAACGACATGTTTGAAGAAACCGCTTTTATGAATGAGGTGATTGACAACCCAGACCTTATCCCAGAGTTTCGCCATTACAAAACCGAAAAAGCACCCAAGTACAGTATTGAGGATGTAAGCACCTTTCCTATTGCCAATACGGCGGTAACGGCGGCGCGTAAAAAGATAAAAAACACGATTAACCTTGATACCAACATTCAGATTAAAATGGATTTTATTAACCCCGAAAGCGCCGAGAAGTTTGTAGAAAAGGGTTGGGACGAGGAGCGGCAGATGTATTACTACCTTGTGTATTTTAATAAGGAGCAGAAGTCGTAGGTTAAAAAAATTAATTCAATCTCCGAAACACATTGGGTGTTTGCCCTACTTTGTTTATTTAAAGACCCAAAATGTAACAGAAATGGTGTAGCTTCGTCTTACAAGTAGCTAATCAACAAAAACCATTTTTGTGCATCCTATCTTAACCATAAACAATCTTACTAAAAATTTTGGTCCTATTACTGCCGTGAATAACCTTTCCTTCACTATTGAAAAGGGAAATGTATACGGTATTTTAGGCCCTAATGGCAGCGGTAAATCTACCACCTTGGGTGTAGTGCTGAATGTGGTAAATAAATCTTCGGGCAATTTTCATTGGTTCGATGGCAGCGATACCACCCACAATGCCTTAAAAAAGGTAGGCGCTATTATTGAGCGTCCTAACTTTTACCCGTATATGACGGCGGTACAAAACCTGCAATTGGTGTGCAAAATAAAAGAGGTTTCTGAAGAAAAAATCTATGAAAAGTTAGAGTTGGTAGGTCTTTTAGACCGTAAGGATAGCAAGTTTCAAACCTTTTCTTTGGGGATGAAGCAACGCTTGGCGATTGCTTCGGCATTGCTAAACGATCCTGAAATATTGATTCTTGATGAACCTACCAACGGTCTCGACCCGCAGGGAATTCATCAAATACGAGAGATTATAAAACTCATTGCCAGCCAAGGGACTACTATTTTATTGGCTTCGCACTTACTGGACGAAGTAGAAAAAGTGTGTAGCCATGTGGTTATTTTACGTAAAGGTGCCAGCCTCTACACAGGAAGCGTAGATGGAATGAACGCCACCCACGGATTTGTTCTTCTGGAAAGCCCCAATAAAAGTGGGTTGCAGCAAGCCCTTACCGAAATGAAAGCCTTTGGCACCATTAAAGAAGAAGGAAATTTTTTTATAGCGTACCTCAACGAGCCTATTGATGCCGCGGTGGTAAACCAAAAATTATTTGAAAAAGGCATTGTGTTATCCCGTTTGGAAATGAAGAAAGAGAGCCTTGAAGAAAAATTCCTGCAATTGACCCAAAACAACTAACCACCATGCTTCGATTACTCAACATAGAATTACAAAAGTTACGATACAATCGTTCTGCAAAGACGATATCAATTTTATATTTTTCATTAATCTGTTTTATTGCTTTTATAGTTTCCATCGAATTTGATTTTGGAGGTGTAAAATTTCGAGTGGCAGACCAAGGCATCTTTAACTTCCCTTTTATTTGGCATTTTAATACTTGGGTAGCCGCTTGGTTGAAAATATTTTTTGCCGTGGTTATTGTTTCTATTGTCTCCAACGAATATAGCTACCGTACGCTGAAGCAAAACTTAATTGACGGATTGAGCAAAAAGGAATTTGTTACTTCAAAATTTTTGGCCGTACTCTTGTTTTCGGTTATTTCTACAGTTTTCTTATTTGTGGTAACCATGATTTTAGGGCTGTTCTTTTCAGACTATACAGAACTTGGAATCGTTTTCAGTGATTTAGAATATATGTTTGCCTATTTCCTAAAACTGGTATGTTTCTTCAGTTTTTGTATGTTTTTAGGTATTTGGGTGAAGAAATCGGCTTTTGCCTTAGGATTTTTGGGATTGTGGCAGGTTATTGAAGGGCTTATCGCCATTCTTTTTCAGTATATAAAAGTAAGAACTAATGTTAATTTGTTCGACTCTGTATACAACTTCCTTCCATTGAATGCGATGTCCGACCTTATTGTAGAGCCCTTTTCCAGATTGGGAGCCATACAAAGCATTGCTAACCAAGTAGGTGAAGAAATACAAAAAAGCTACGATGTTCCGTTAAGTGCCATTTTAATATGTACTGTTTGGACTTGTATTTTCATATACGGTAGCTATGCCATTTTAAGAAAACGCGATTTATAAAACATCATTTCTTCTCTTAAAATGTAGTCTTAAAAAATTGTATCTTTAGCTAACAAATGTTGCTATGGGTAAATTTTTACTAGTTGTTTTATGCTTTTATTTTCCTTTGAATTTATTTTCACAGGATATTCAGCTATTTCAGCAATTTAATGGAAGATATGATTATTTAGCTTTTGGAAACACTTTAAACCTTAGCGAAAATAGTGGACCAAAGGGTGCATGTGAAATTCTTCCGGAAAGTAGTGCAGAATTTCAATTACAAGTAGACCAACAACTTGTAGCAGCCTATTTATATTGGGCAGGATCTGGGCAAGGAGACCCTAATGTAACACTTAATGGAATTGACATTACCGCAGAGCGCACCTTTCTTTTTCAACTAAATATAAATAATTTTTATGCCGGTGGATTTGCAGATATTACAGAACTTGTTAATACCATCGGAAATGGTACCTATACCCTTTCTAATTTTGAACCAGACTTAACTCCAGATATTTATTGCAGTTTACCAGGAAATACAACCAACTTTGGAGGATGGGCAATTACGGTAGTTTATGAGGATGCTTCACTTACTTTAAATCAAGTAAATGTTTTTGATGGTTTTGAAGCAGTTTCTGCTCTTAATCAAACTCTAAATATTGAACTTAACAGTCTTAATGTAATAGATAATACTGGTGCAAAAATAGGCTTTTTAGCCTGGGAAGGGGATTTAAGTATTGCCGTAAACGAAACATTGCGTGTCAATCAAAACATAATAAGTAACCCTCCCTTAAACCCTGCAGATAATGCTTTTAATAGTACCAATAGTTTTACAGAAAGTGACCAACTTTATAATATGGATATTGATTTTTATGATATTGAAAACAATATTCAAATTGGTGATCAAAGTGCATTAATACAGCTTACCTCTGGAAGAGATTTAGTTATTATCAATAATATCATTACGGTTCTTAATACACAATTGCCAGATGCTACCGTAACAATGGACTCTATTCTCTATGAGCCCGAATGTGATAACAGAGATATAACTATAGACTATACCATTTACAATATTAATAGCACCGATATCTTACCCAGCGGAACAAAATTGGGTTTTTATGCTAACAATACATTAATAGATTTAGTTGAAACTACAGTAGATTTAGATATTGGAGAACAAGAAAGTGGTACCATACTATTAAGCATTCCTCAGGGAGTTCCTGCCGATTTTACATTAAGAGCCTTCGCAGACCCTTTTGACGAAGTAAAGGAAACAAGAGAAGATAATAATGAAGATTCAGAAGAAATTCACTTACTGGTGAATCCAGAAATTGTTGGGTTGCATAATTTAGAACTCTGTGATGTTGTAGGAGAAGAAATTTTCGACCTAACTGAAGCCACTTCACAAATAAATCCTATAAATACTATTACTTATCATCTTACGGAAGAGGATGCTTTGGCAGATCAAAACCCGATTCAAAATCCGGAAAGCTTTCAAAATCTTATTAACCCTCAGGAAATTTGGATTCGGGTATCCAATCCGGATTGTTTTGTAATGGATCGTTTTCAGGTAGAAGTTATTAATTGCCCCCTTCCCGATGCTACTGTCACTATCGACAATGAAATCTATGCATGTAGACAACGCGATTTACTCATTGAATATACAGTTTATAATACCTTAGGCACTGCACTACTTCCTTCCGGTACTGCTATTGCATTTTATGCCAATGCTACGCTTATTGCACAATCAACTACACAAAATGACATCGCAATTGGAGGTAGTGAACCCGGTATTTTAGAAGTTGACCTGCCCGAAAGTATTCCGAACCAATTTACTTTACTTGCTGTGGCAGATGATAATGGGGTAGGTATAGGTAGCGTTGAGGAATTAAACGAGTTTAATAACGAATTTCAACTTTTGGTTTCTTTTGGAACTATTCCGGCCATTTCAAAATTACCCGATCTTACGGAATGCGATTTGGGTTTTGAAACCGCTATTTTTAATTTATTAAATGAAGAGTTACTTAATACTATTACTGCTAATACAGAAGGAACGGTTCAATTTTTTACTTCATTAGAAGAAGCTACCCTTAATACCAATCCCATTCAAAACCCGGGAGAATTTGAAAATACCAGCAATCCACAATCCATTTTTGTCCGATTGGAAAATGAAATTTGTTTTACTACCAGTTCTTTTCAGCTTATTGTAGAAAAATGTCCTCCTATGATTCCGGATGGCATTTCGCCTAATGGGGATGGGTTAAATGATGTCTTCAAAATTTTCTATATCCTGGATGTATTCCCAAACTTCAACCTAAAAATTTATAGTCGTGAAGGAAATTTAATTTATGAAGGCGGGAATGAAGAAGGACTATGGGATGCAATCCCCAACAGAGGTATTTTACAACAAAACAAAGTGGTTCCTGTAGGTACTTATTTTTATGTATTGGTATTAAATGACCCCGATTACCCGGATCCATTTATTGGGGATGTGTATGTAAATTATTAATCTACTTTCAAATTTAACGCAAGTATAATGTCAGAATACAATGCTTATATCTTAGGAACCGATCAAATAGAATTACACAGGCTGGGGATTCAACATCAGGTCTGGGCCAGTGAAGCTCATCACGGTTGGAATTTAGCCCATTTTAACGCAGGACAAACACTCTTGGACTTAGGTTGTGGCCCAGGTTTTTGCACTAAAGAATTAGGCTACATTGTAGGGTCTTCAGGCAAGGTGATAGGTGTCGATAAATCGGAAGCATTTATCCAGCACCTTTCGGAAATTGCTGCCAAAGATCATTTACCTATTGAAGCTATTTGTATCGATTTTAACGACTTACAGTTAGTGCCTAACAGCTTAGACGGAATGTATTGTCGATGGGCTTTGGCTTGGATTCCAAATCCGGAAGAAATCCTTAAAAAAATATATAACGCTCTAAAACCGGGAGGTAAAATGGTTATTCATGAGTATTATGACTGGTCCACTCATCAAATTGAGCCTAATCTTCCGCATCTTTCAAAAGCTATAAAAGCAGCCTACCAAAGTTTTAGTGATATGGGTTCTAATATTAATATTGGCCGAGAATTACCTAGTATTTTCAATACATTGGGAATGCCTGTTACCCATATTCGTACCATGCACAAAATAGCTACCGTGAATGATTTAGTATGGCAATGGCCCAAATCATTTTATGAAAGTTTTTTTCCAAGATTGATTGAAACTGGTTATCTGCAAAAAAACGATGTTTCTTTCGCCTTAAAAGACCTTGCCGTTTTAGAAAAAAATCCCGGAGCTAGTATTTGCTGTCCTTTAATGGTCGAAGTGGTTGCTGAAAAATAGCTTTTAAACCCTTTAAAAGAATCCTAAAAATAATACTATATTTCAATTAAGTTATTTTTATTTAGTTACTTTTGGGCACTTTGCATTAATTTAATAATTATGAAAAAAATTGCTTTACTTTTTATTATTGTATTAACCTTAAGTTGTTCAAAATCTACAGAAGACGAATTCAATGAGGTGAATGGAAATGTTGCAGAGAAATATGTAAAAAGATTACAGGTACTTGACAATGTAAATGGTAATTCTTCCATAACCATTAATTATGGAGAAGGAAATAGAGTAACTAGTATTACCGATGGGAATGCGACTACTTTTTTTAACTACGATTCATCAAACAATTTAAGCTCCATTAACGATTCCAATGAAACTTTTAATATGAGTGAGTTGTATCAGGCACCTTACGATGCCTTTGAAACCGGACAGGTGTTGGAATATGATGATAATTCAAATCCTATAAAGATAAAAGTATATGAAGATGGTTATGGAAGTGAGTTGTTAACAGGGACAATTGTGTATGATGCAAACCCAAACCCTTATTTTTATACCTTAAAAGCTGCCGGTGGTATTGCCGTTTTAGATATGGTGGATTTAAATTTCGGTATTACCGATCCCTCCATTATTAAGGCCCGTAATCTATTTCCAAACAATAATATCCGTTCCATGATTTTTAAGGATGATAGTGGAATTACTAAATACGAAGTACAGTTTGATTATACTTATGGAAGTGATAAATACCCCGTAAGTGCCTCCGTTAGTGCATTGTCGGTTGATGAATCTTCTTCGTATGATTTAATTTATACGTATAAATAGAGTTCTTTTTCAATTCTTATCCTCAAGCAAAGGCACAAATCGAAACTCACCGTGTTCCGTTTTTTCAAAATGTGAGGTGGATGTTCGTGTAAACACGGTCATAAGTTGTACATCTTCACCCACTGGGATAACCAGTTTCCCTCCAATTTTTAGTTGAGCTAATAATGGTTTTGGCACAAAAGGAGCCCCTGCAGTAACAACAATACCATTATAGGGTGCAAATTCCGGTAATCCTTTATATCCATCGCCAAAAACCATTTTTTTGGGGCGGTACCCTATTTTGGGTAAAAACAAACTGGTTTTTTTAAACAATTCATTTTGGCGTTCAATAGTAAATACGGTTACTCCCATTTCCAATAAAACAGCACTTTGGTAACCGCTTCCGGTTCCTATTTCTAGTACTGTGTCCCCTTTTGTAACTTCTAATAATTCTGTTTGTTTTGCAACTGTATAAGGTTGCGAAATGGTTTGCTCTGCTGCAATAGGAAACGCTTTGTCTACATAGGCATGATCCACAAAACCACTATCCATAAACCAGTGTCTGGGTATTTTTCCAATACCTTCTAGTACCGCCTCGTTGGTTATTCCTTTTTTACGAAGCGTATCAACCAACTTTTTTCGTAAACCTTTATGAGTAAACGTATCTTTCATTACGGGTTTTGGGTTCTAGGTAATGGGTGATGGATTTAACAAAAATATTCATTAATTGTTATACATTAAACATTCGTGCAAGCCATTCAGCTTTTGTAATTTCAAAAAAATAGCAAGGTGCTCCATGTCCTTCAAAAATACCCAATTCTCGCATTCCTAATTTATTTTGCAAAATGTTTACTGATGCTTCATTACTGGTCATTGCCATGGCGTTTATTATATCAAAATCAAGGTTTTCAACCGCATAATTCATACAGGCTACTGCAGATTCATAGGCATATCCCTTTCCCCAAAATTCTTCACGTAACCGATATCCTATATCCAAAAAATGACTGTGACCAAAAAGGGGTTCAATATTCAGCTTGAATCCTGTCCAGCCTACCAATAGATTAGACTCTTTTTCTTCCATAACCCAACGACCTATCCCTAATGTTTCATATTGCTTTAAGACACTCTTAATCATTTCAAGTGCTTCGGCTTTAGTCTTAACAGGATTATTTCCCAAATACCGATGTACATTAGGATTACTGTCCAAGGCAAACATTCCGTCCAAATCGGTCAGTCGCATTTCTCGTATGCGCAAACGAGGAGTTTCAAGAGTAGGTTGTTGCATAGCTAAGGATTCAAAACAAAACTACTAAAACCCAATGGTATTTTGAAAGCGTTCCTTCGTAATTTTATTTCAAAAAAAGTATCTTTGAAAAAAATACTTCCCATGCTAAAAGCAGGCGTTTTAGGTGCCGGTCACCTCGGAAAAATTCATTTAAAGTTGCTTGATCAATCTTCAAAATATGAATTGGTAGGTTTTTATGATGCCGATACTGCTTCGGCAAAACAAATTGAAGAAGAACTTGGTTATAAAAGTTTTCCTTCTATGGAGTCGCTCATTAATGCTTGCGATATGATAGATGTAGTAACACCTACTATCTATCATTTCGATTGTGCAAAAAAGGTCGTTGAGGCAGGAAAACATTTGTTTATTGAAAAACCTATCACTCAAACAGTGGAAGAAGCCGAAGCGCTTCTTGCTTTAGCAAAAACCCATGGCGTAAAAGGTCAAGTGGGGCACGTGGAGCGTTTTAATCCTGCATTTATGGCGGTTAAGGATATGTTCGATAAGCCGATGTTTATTGAAGCACACCGATTGGCAGAGTTCAATCCCCGAGGAACCGATGTCCCGGTGGTTTTAGATTTAATGATTCATGACATTGATGCTATTTTAAGTGTGGTGAAAAGCAACGTAAAAAGTGTCACCGCCAGTGGTGTTTCGGTCATCTCTGAAACGCCCGATATTGCCAACGCTCGTATTGAGTTTGAAAACGGGTGTGTGGCCAATTTAACAGCCAGTAGAATTTCGATGAAGAAAATGCGAAAAGCACGATTTTTTCAAAGGGATGCCTACATTTCGGTGGATTTTTTAGATAAAAAAGTAGAAGTGGTAAAAATGAAAAATGCACCCAAAGTCGCCGATGATTTTGCCATGATTTTAACTAATGCCGAGGGAAAAAAGAAACAGATTTATTTCGATAACCCAAAAATAACCCCAAACAATGCCATTTTGGAGGAATTAGAAGCCTTTGCCGATGCTATTGAAAATAACACTTCTCCAAAAGTAACCCTTGAACAAGCTACGGAGGCACTAAGGGTTGCACTTCAAGTAATTAAAAATTTTAAAAAACTTTAACTTTATGAAAAATGTAGCTGTTATTGGTGCAGGAACCATGGGCAATGGCATTGCCCACACCTTCGCCCAATATAATTACAAAGTACAATTAATTGATATTTCACAAGCTTCGCTCGATAAAGGGATGGAAACCATTACCAAAAATTTGGACAGAATGGTCGCTAAAGAAACCATTACGGAAAGTGAAAAAGAGAACACCCTTAAAAACATAACCACATTTACCCATCTTGAAGAAGGGGTGGAATATGCTAGTTTGGTCATTGAAGCAGCTACTGAAAATGTAGATTTAAAGCTAAAGATTTTCAAAGATCTTGATAAATTTTGTCCGGAGGATACCATTTTAGCTACCAACACGTCCTCTATTTCTATTACTCAAATAGCGGCTGTTACTTCTCGTCCCGATATGGTAATAGGCATGCACTTCATGAATCCTGTACCTATTATGAAATTGGTAGAAATCATAAAAGGCTACAACACTAGTACTGAAACCTATAAAACGGTGGAAGAAATTTCAAAAAAGTTGAATAAAGTACCAGTGGAAGTAAATGATTACCCAGGGTTTGTTGCCAACCGTATTTTAATGCCCATGATTAATGAGGCCATTGAAACCCTATACAATGGTGTGGCTAGAGTACATGAAATTGACACGGTAATGAAGTTAGGAATGGCACACCCTATGGGACCGCTACAATTGGCTGATTTTATTGGTTTGGACGTTTGTCATTCCATCTTAAAAGTGATGTACGACGGCTTTAAAAACCCAAAATATGCCCCATGCCCACTATTGGTGAATATGGTCATGGCAGGAAAACTAGGAATAAAAAGTGGTGAAGGTTTTTACGATTATAGTGAAAGCAGAAAAGCAGAGAACGTAGCGAAGATGTTTTTATAAAATGCCCAAAATCTTTCCTTTTAAAGCCATACGTCCCACACGAGATAAGGTTAGTTTACTTGCCTCTCGTTCTTATGAGAGTTATACGCAAGAACAACTGGAAGCCAGATTGAGAGACAATCCCTTTTCGTTTTTACAGATTGTAAATCCGGGGTTTAAATACCAAAAAGAGATTTCGGGTGTAGAACGCTATCAACTGGTTAAAAATCGTTACCAGGAATTTAAGGAAGATGGTATTTTTATGCAAGAGGCACAACCCAGTTTTTATGTCTATAAAATTGTCAATCGGGAAGAAAATGTCTTCCACGGGATTGTCGCCGCAGCAAGTATAGAAGATTACGAAAAAGACATCATTAAAAAGCACGAGGATACCCTTGCTGAAAAGGAAGTACTTTTTAAAGAATATCTAAAAACTGTGGGCTTTAATGCTGAAGCCGTACTCCTTACCTATCCCGATAATTCAAAATTAACCCAACTTATAAAAAAAGTGATGGAAACACGCGCCGAATACGAGTTTACCACCACGTATCGCGACACCCACTATGTTTGGAATGTAGCAGACGCAGCATTACTTCAGCAGATTGAATCCATCTTTGGTGAGATGACAGCCCTTTATATTGCCGACGGGCACCATCGTTCTGCCTCTTCATATTTATTGGCAAAAGAGTTTCAGCAACAAGAAAAAAATCCTTCCGGAAAGGAATCGTATAACTTTTTTATGAGCTATCTCATTCCGGAAAGTGAACTGAAAATTTTTGAATTCAACCGCTTGGTAAAAGATTTAAACGGGCTTAGCAAAGAAGAGTTTTTAATTAAGTTAGATACCGTTTTCCGAATAGATAAACGTGGGATAGACTATTATAAACCTTCCAAAAAGCATCATTTTAGCATGTATTTGGATGGCGATTTTTATTCCCTTTATTTAAGAAAAGACAATTACAATTTCAAAAATGCGTTGGAAGCATTAGACACCTATATTTTATATACCGCTGTTTTGAAACCTATTTTAGGGATTGAAGATGCCCGAAACGATAACCGAATTTCTTATTCCCATGGAAAAAGAGATTTGGCCTATGTAAAATCGCAAGTAGATTCCGGTGAATTTAAAGTGGGGTTTGGATTGGTTCCCATTACGATAGAGGAAATGAAACAAGTTGCTAATGAAGGATTGACAATGCCTCCCAAGAGCACCTATATTGAGCCAAAGCTAAGGAGTGGTGTTACTATTTATGAATTTTAATTTAGTAGGTTGGATAATTGGATTATTAGAATGTTGGATTGTTCCATTGAAGAAATGATTAAACCTTAAACATTAGACATTAAGCATGTAATGAATATTTCAGAAAATATATTCCTTCTAAAAAATACCTTACCGGACTACGTTACATTAGTAGCCGTTTCCAAAACGAAACCTGTTTCCGATATTTTGGAAGCATATAAAGCCGGACAACGTGTTTTTGGAGAGAATAAAATTCAGGAAATGTTTGAAAAATGGGAGCAACTTCCCAAAGATATTGAATGGCATATGATTGGCCATGTACAAACCAATAAGGTAAAGTATATGGCTCCTTTTGTGTCCTTAATTCATGCGGTGGATAGCTTAAAACTACTGAAAGAAATACACAAACAAGCTGAAAAATATAATAGAATTATTTCCTGTTTGCTTCAAATTAAAATTGCGGAAGAGGATAGTAAATTTGGAATGACCGAAGAAGACGCGCTATCTTTATTAACTTCCCCAGCATTAAAAAAACTTACTCAAGTAAAAATTATAGGACTCATGGGAATGGCTACATTTACTGAAGATGAAAACCAATTAACGGCTGAATTTTCAACACTGAAAACCTTTTTCGAAAAACATAAAAACACCTTTCAATTTTCCATACTTTCTATGGGAATGAGTGGTGACTATCCCTTAGCAATTGCTCAGGGGAGTACTATGATTCGTGTGGGAAGTGCTATTTTTGGAGAACGAAATTATTAGTTGGATGCTGGAAGTTGAGATTTAGGATATAATAAAAATTTGACATTAATCATTACACATTAGAAATTTATTCTTGTACGCCATTTTAGACATAGAAACCACGGGGGGAAAATACAACGAAGAGGGAATTACCGAAATTGCTATTTATAAATTTGATGGACATACCATTGTAGACCAATTTTGTAGTCTTATTAATCCCGAACGAAACATTCAGCCTTTTGTAGTAAATCTTACGGGAATCAACAATGAAATGCTTCGCAATGCTCCTAAGTTTTATGAAGTTGCCAAACGAATTATTGAAATCACCGAGGGATGTATTGTAGTAGCCCATAATGCCCAATTTGACAATAGAATCTTAACTACCGAGTTTGACCGACTGGGATACCCCTTTGAGAGAGATACCATTTGTACCGTAGAACTTGCCAAAAAATTAATTCCGGGAAAAGAGTCCTACAGCTTAGGGAAGTTAACCCGATCCCTGGGAATTCCTATTAGCGATCGGCATCGTGCCCAAGGAGACGCCATGGCTACAGTGAGTTTGTTTAAATTATTATTAGTAAAAGACACTTCCAAAGAAATCATTCAAAAAATGGTTCGGAAGGATCCAAAGCGTCAATTAGAACCAAAACTTTTAGATCTTATTGAGCACGCTCCTACTGAAACGGGAGTCTATTATATGCACCGAAGCGATGGCTCCATCATCTACATTGGGAAGAGTAAAAACATAAAAAAAAGAATCATTCAGCATTTTACGAATGATAATCGTAAATCGAAAAAAATACAACTGGAAGTTGCAGAAGTCACTTACGAAAAAACAGGAAGCGAGCTTATTGCCCTATTAAAGGAAAGTGAAGAGATAAA
Source organism: Flavobacteriaceae bacterium (assembly GCA_041392125.1). Taxonomy (GTDB): domain Bacteria; phylum Bacteroidota; class Bacteroidia; order Flavobacteriales; family Flavobacteriaceae; genus Halomarinibacterium. The sequence goes on from JAWKMR010000010.1 coordinate 62,426, forward strand.
ACGCAACAAACCTATCTACAACAGATCGTTACGCCGAAGCTTGTTTCAATATCAACTATCTTCCTTTCTAGATGAAAAGGGATATATTAATTTAAAAATTGAAAAGGCCGATAGCCGAAAAAAGGCCATTACTACGTTTACCAACTACCAGCAAGCAAAATCTTCTCTCTATCGTATCACCGAGCAACACCAGCTTTGTCAGAAATTGACAGGCCTTTATGAAACTAAAACAAGTTGTTTCTTGCATAGCATTAAAGAATGCTATGGAGCCTGTATAGAGAAAGAACCTGCAAATGAATACAATGAACGCGTAAAAGCCTTTTTACAAAATAATAGCTATGCCAATAAACATATGCTAATTATTGATAGAGGGAGAGATATTGATGAGCGATCTGCCATTTTAATTGAAAACGGAAAATATATTGGCTTTGGTTTCTTCAACTTAAACTACCAAATCAACAATCCTGAGGTTCTAAAAAGCATTATTACTCCCATGCAAGACAATAGAGACTCGCAGCATATTATCCAGTCGTATCTTCGGAAAAACAAAGTGCTTAAAATTGTAAATTTAACTCCAGATACGGTAGATTAAGGAAACTTACGTATTTTTAGATCACAAAAGAGGCTCATCTCATGGCAAAAGCGTATAGTGCTTGGCGCAAAAGAATACACGACATTATCTATGAAGCAGACACTCCTTCCGGGAAATTGTTCGATATAGTTTTATTGATTCTTATTCTGTTAAGTATCATTTTTGTAATGATTGAAAGTGTAAGAGGTCTTGCGCCTAGGACATATGATTTACTTTATATTGGAGAGTGGGTCATTACCATTTTCTTTTCTATAGAATATATATTACGAATCATTTCAGTAAAAAAACCTTGGAATTATATTTTCAGTTTTTATGGAATTATAGATTTACTCTCAACCATCCCTTTGTATCTATCCTTTATTTTGGCAGGAAGCAACTATTTACTTACTGTAAGAGCATTACGATTGCTTCGGGTTTTCAGAATTCTTAAAATTACGCGCTACATAGGCGAATCGAACAAATTAAAAATTGCCTTGCTACAAAGTCGTGCGAAAATTCTGGTTTTTCTTTTTGCTGTACTTATTACCGCTGTTATTGCCGGAACATTAATGTATCTCATAGAAGGAGAAGAAAACGGCTTTACAAGCATCCCAAGAAGTGTGTATTGGTGTATTGTAACCCTTACCACGGTTGGCTTTGGCGATATTGCTCCTGCAACCCCAATTGGGCAATTTTTAGCGACCATTATCATGATTTTAGGTTACGGAATTATTGCCGTACCCACCGGTATTGTAAGTGCAGAATATACTCGCAGTAAAGACTCAAATTACGTGCACGTAAATACTCAATCATGCCCCAATTGTAATGCTTCTAAGCACCGAGACGATGCCGATTTTTGCTATAATTGTGGTGAAAGACTAAACACAGAAGATAGCTAATGTCTTTTGAAAGCCCTTTTTTAATCTGCATTGTAGGCCCTACAGCAATAGGTAAAACAAGGCTTTCCATTGCATTGGCAAAAGCTTTTTCTACTGAAATAATTTCGGCAGATTCCCGACAATTTTACAAAGAAATGACCATTGGTACTGCAGTGCCTTCGGAAAAAGAATTAGTAGCTGCCAAACATCATTTTATTCAAAACAAAAGCATTTTTGAAAATTACAGCGTGGGTGATTTTGAACGGGATGCTATGGAATTACTTAATCATCTTTTCAAAAAACATTCCATCGTGATTATGGTAGGAGGTTCGGGCTTGTATGTAGATGCCGTGGTTAACGGGCTGGATAACTTTCCTGAAATCTCAGAAACGATACGCAAAAAACTAATTGCCGAATTTGAGAAAAATGGAATAGTACCGCTTCAAGAAGAGTTAAAAAAGGTAGATCCAATTTACTATCATGAGGTAGATATTCACAACCATCAGCGGGTAATACGAGCATTGGAAGTATATAGAGGAAGTGGAATGCCTTTTTCCAATTTCAGAAAAAAGAAAAAAAGTAACAGGGCATTTCAAACACTTTATATTGGTCTTCAAGCAGATCGTGAGGTTGTTTATTCCCGAATAAATGAAAGAGTAGATTTAATGATGCAAGAAGGATTGTTGGAAGAAGCACAAGGATTGTTTCGTTTTAAGGAACTGAATGCCTTACAAACGGTGGGGTATCGAGAACTTTTTAATTATTTTGATGGAACTACAACACTGGAAGAAGCCATTTCAGAAATTAAAAAGAATACCCGAAGATTTTCCAAAAGACAACTTACATGGTTTAAAAAAAACCCGGATATTATCTGGTTTGATTATGACAAACCCGTTTCAGAAATTACAACTTTTATAAAAAAAGCCCTCTCCCGATAAAGGGAAGGGCTTTCTTCACTTAATACTTTAAAAATTTTAAAGGTCTACCTCGCTTTTTACCACCAAGCGGAAACCTTCCCCATGAATGTTGATAATTTCAACATCGTCATCTTTGCTTAGGTATTTTCGGAGTTTTGCAATGTACACGTCCATACTTCGGGAAGTGAAATAATTATCATCTCTCCAAATTTTGGTGAGGGCTAATTCGCGGGGCATTAAATCGTTTTTATGTAATGCCAGAAGGCGAAGCAAATCGTTCTCTTTGGGAGAAAGTTTAATAGGAGATTCTCCTTTATAGGTAAGAAATCGAAGCTTCGAGTTAAGCTGAAAGTTACCAATAGTAAAATCGAATTGTTTACTATCTGCAATAGAATCGGTTGCTTTGCGCTGCACAATGGCTTTAATTTTCATGAGTAATACCTCACTGTCAAAAGGTTTATTAAGGTAATCATCGGCTCCTACTTTGTAGCCTTTAATAACATCTTCCTTGAGGGCTTTCGCTGTGAGAAAAATAATAGGCACATCCTGATTTTTTTCTCTTATCTCTTTTGCCAATGTAAACCCATCTTTATAGGGCATCATGACATCGAGAATACAAAGATCGTAGTCATCTTTTTTAAATTTTTCGAAACCTTCCATTCCATTTTTGGCATGAGTTACCGCATAATCATGCATGGTCAAGTAATCTTTTAAAACGGTTCCGAAGTTTGGGTCATCTTCAACTAATAGAATTTTTTTGTTTACAGTTTCCATATTTTAAGATATTAAGTGCATTTTAATGGTGAAGGTACTTCCCTTTCCCTTCTCACTATCTACGAATATTTCGGCGTTATGGTCTTCCAATATTTTTTTAACGTATGAAAGACCAAGTCCATGTCCCTTTACATTGTGAACATCGCCGGTGTGTTCGCGATAGAATTTTTCAAATATTTTCTTTTGTACATTTTTACTCATTCCCATACCTTGATCTTTTATGGTAAGTAAAATGGTGTTTTTTACATTTTCGGTATGAATATCTATTTTAGGCTCTCCTTCAGAATATTTAATGGCATTGTCTAAAATATTAACCACCACATTGGTAAGGTGTAAGTCGTTCCCCAAGACAGAAGATTTCATTGCTTCAAAATTTGTTTTCACATAGCCTCCCCTATCTTCAATAATCAAACTTACATGGGTAATGGCATCTTCTACTATATCGTGCAATTTGATACGTGCTTTGGGAAGGTCTAGTTCATTCTTTTCAAGTTTTGAAATGCGTAAAACATTTTCTACCTGGGCATGCATCCGTCTATTCTCTTCGCGAATCATTTTCAAATAGCGTTCAATAAATTCTTTATTCTCTGCAACCTTCGGATTCTTTAACGCATCTAAAGCCAAATTAATTGTAGCAATAGGGGTTTTAAACTCGTGGGTCATGTTATTGATGAAATCGGTTTTAATTTGAGAAATCTGTCGTTGTTTAAAAAGTTGTTTCAATGCGTTTGAATAAGCTAAAATGATAACTCCTGTAAAGGCTAGTGACAGTAATGCCATCCCTAATATGGAGTTTAATACTTCTTTACCTTTGTCTGAAAAATTTACATAAAGTTGGTAATTTGTTTTAAAAGTATCATTTACAAACAAAGGGACTCCATAGGTACTCACCGGATCCAATTTAAAATCGGTGGAGCGAATTTTTGTGGCTAATTCATTGCTATAAACCGCAAATTCAAATTTTGATTTAATTCCTCTTTCTCTTGCTTCTTCGGCAATAATTTTTTCAAGATCTTTGGAAGATACTCTATTGTGAATGGGTGTTTTGGAGGTAATATTACTCACAGCTTCTTCAAACTGACGTTTCTCAAAATCACGCATCCTATTGAAGTCTATTTTTGTTTCTTCAATAAAACCACTTCCATCGGGTCTTCCAATTATTTTGGTGGTCTTCTTTTTATTGGTAATTTTTTTGAACTGAATACTATCAAATTCAGTATCCAAAAAAAATGAAGAAAGTTTATAATCTTCTTCTATAATCCCATCTGAAAAAATAACCGTTTCGTTTTTATTTTCATTGGCAATTCGGTAAATAAGCTCACTTACACTAACATTTTCCGGAACGTCCAGACTATCTACAAGCCCGCTATATAATTTATAGTAATTTTCCGTTTCTTGTAATTGTACTTTTTTTGCTACTTCAATAAGAATTTGCCTAACACTAAGTGTAAACTGATCTTCTTTTGCTTGATAAGCATTATTAATCCAATATCCTTGAACAAAAATAATCCCTAAGAGAGACAAAGACATGGAACCAATAAGAAGCGCAAAGAGCTTTTTGTTCATATCTCAAAATTAAGATTTTAACATTTAGATTTCTTTCCATTTAACCAAATGTTAACAGAACTATGTAATTTTTAAAAATTTAACCCTTTATAATTTGATGGTGTATTTGAAGTACTTGACGTTTTGTATCCTCAACATGGATATTTGAAATTATGAAGTTTGAAAGGGGAATTTTTTTTTCGTCCGGCCATTGATGGCTCATCCGGGCTTTAATGTTTTTTTGTGTGGTTTTATCTCGTTTCAGAATTCTTTCGATACGGATATCTTCGGGCGCTGTAACTAAAATCATTAAGTCGCACTCTTTATATCCTTCGTTTTCAAAAAGAATAGCCGCTTCTTTTATACAATAAGGCCCTTTTTGTTTTTTTACCCAACGAGTAAAATGTTGTCTTACTTTGGGGTGAATGATTTTATTTACTTCGGAAAGTAACGCCGCATTGTTAAATATTTTATCGGCCACATACGCACTGTTAATTCCATTTTCAGTGAAAGATTTTTCTCCTAATAACGCTATAATTTTTCTGCGAATTACTTTAGAAGTATTGGTAATTCTTTTGCCTTCAATGTCTGCAATATAAACCGGCACTCCAAGAGTTTCGAAAAAGCCTGCCACGGTGCTTTTACCACTACCTATGCCCCCGGTAAGTCCAACTATTTTCAAAATTATTTAAATATTAAGAACTCTACTTTTTTTGTTTCCAGCTCCAAGTGTTGTAAATTGTCCGGAAAACGCACCAATTTTGGAATCATAAAACTTCCCTCCTCAATTCGTTCAGAGAAATCGCAAACCACATCAAAATCCTCAGCTTGTATAGAACCGAAATCTTTCAAAGAAACATCAAACGTAATTCCTATTTTCTCAGGAAATAACTTTAGGTTTATTTCTTCAGGAACATTTTTTACCTCCAATGGTATTTCTAACCTCATTTGCGAAAACTCCTCAACATTCATCGTAATTTTAGCACTGGAGGAAGAAAGTGAAAGATTTTTATTTTTTATAGGAATTAACGCAACTGATTCCTCAAAACTTTCAGAAAGTTCCTTTTTTTTCAAAATCTTGGTACTTATTTGATTAATGGTGTCTAACTCTTCCAAGGGGCCCCGAATTAAAACAGAATCCGGTATAATTTGAATTTCTCCTTGCTGAAAATAGCCATCCTTGAAAGAAATTTCAGAACGAAGTACTACAGGTACTTTTTTGGATGCATTTTTATCTAAATGAATGATTAATTCAGAAACCGAAATAGTCTTAATTTCGGTAATATTCAATTGTTTAGAACTTAATTTTTGCAATTCCTGAAGAGGAATAACAATGATACTGTCTCCTTCTTTATAATATTGTTCAAGATCAATTTTTAAAGTTGTCTTTTTTATTTTATGAGAAAGCAATTGAAAGCCATTTCCTGCGAGCTCGAAACTAATTTTTTTTAACGTATTATCAGCTACTACAATAGTGTTAGGAACGGAAACATATTCAATGTTTGCAGTTAAAACTGCTTGTGTATCTTGTGAAAACTTCGTTAGAAACCAGAAAAGAGTTGCTAAAAAAAGAAATACAAAAAACGAACGTATTTTAGGATTTTTATTTTTGGAATTTTCTGACACCATTCCCTAAAATTAATCAAAAAATAACTGAGGAAATTGCTGCTTTGGGTTTTTCTTTAAAAGTTTTAGATAAAATGAAGATTTTAGAAAGGCCATTCCATAACCAAAAAATTGCACAAATACTGCAATAACTGATAAAAATCCTACGTAAACATTTTTATTTTTAATACTGCAGTCTACAAAAATAAGTGCTAAATAAATAAGCAAAGGAATAAAAAAGAAATAGTTTACAAACAAAGAAAGTAGTATTGAAACCACTACAAAAACAACAAATAAGCTAGGAAACCAAAAGGTGATTTTTTGAGATTTCGGGTGCCAGATATTTAAAATGGGTCTTACCAAACCAAATTTCTTAACTTGTGTATAGAATTTTTTCCAAGAAATTCTTCGCTTATGATACACAAAAGCATTAGGGATAAATGTTGTTTTAAATCCTGATTGTAGTATGCGATGTGACAAATCGGGGTCTTCACCCGGATGAATTTTGGAAAAACCGCCTGTTACCTCAAAGGCTTTTTTTGAAATCCCCATATTAAAACTTCTGGGTTCAAATTTTTGAACACTTCTTGATTTACCGCGAATACCACCCGTGGTAAGAAAAGAGGTCATACTATAATTAATAGCTTTTTGAAGTGATGTAAAAGAAGGATGAGCAGCATCTGCTCCACCAAAACAATCTACAAATGTTATGGAGAGATATTTTTTTACCGTAACAAAATAGTGAGACGGTAATAAGCAATCTGAGTCTAGTATAATGAAATAATTACCATTAGCATGTTGCATTCCATAATTTCTGGAATCACCAGGCCCGCTATTTGATTTAAAAAAGTACGATATATTAAGTTGCGACATAAATGTTTCAACAATACTCTGCGAGGATATGCTGGAACCGTCTTCAATAATAATAATTTCAAATTCAGAATTTCCTTCCACTTTTAAAAAGCTATCAAGTAACTCTTGTATTTCATCGGGGCGATTATAAACAGGAATAATAAAGGAAAAGGATACTTGCATACCCACAAAAATACACAATAAAAAAAGCCACTCCGAAAATTGGAGTGGCTTTAAATTATAAATTAGAAAAAATTACTTTTTAATTACCTTATAGGTTCCTGTTTGTCCATTAGAAGAAACCTTCATAATGTAGGCACCAACAGATAATTTAGAAACATCTATTTGAGAGTTAGTTGCATTAACATCAAGGTCAATTACTTTTTGGCCTAAAATGTTGTAAAGAGCAACGCTTTCAATCATTTCAACAGATGTAAGGTTTAGTCTATCATTAGCTGGGTTTGGATAGAAAGTGAATCCTTCAATAGTATTTGAAGACACATCAAGAGTACACTCAGTAAACTCTATATCTGTAACACCTCCAGTATTCAATACGAAGCAATAGTATGATTGACCATCAACATAAGGAATTCTTGCTTGGTTTTGTTGTAATACACATTGGTTTTCAAAATAGTCAACAAGTACCAATTCATCTTCTGTTGAAGTTTCATCAGGAGCGGTATAGAATGTAATTGCATAAGTTCCAGCTGGGCTAGCTATAGTTCCAGTAATGAAGCCATCGCCAAGTCCAGTAAACTTATACCAAACACCATTTGCACCAGTAATATCACAATCTGTAGGGTTACCATTTTCAGTAGTTGCTGCTGGCATCGCTACATCCTCATCAGTATAAGGACAATTGAATTGATCAATATCGATTGCATTAACAATCATATCATTGTCTGGTGGAGTCAATACACAAGATAAGCTTAATTCAAAGTTACCAGTATTATTATTCCATCCGTGAACCATAATATAGTAGGTAGAACTACCATCGGTAGGGAATTCAACCTCAGATTGGAAGTTAGTACAGTTTGGAGAATCGTCGTTAGTAGCTAAACAAACTAAACCACCATTACAATCTCCTGTATAAACAGCAATTTGAGTATCATAATCTGTATTTCCACTACAAGTAGAAGCAGTAGCGGTTCCAGGTAATCCTGAAGTATCCTCGAACTTATACCATACACCAGGAGCATCTGGAGTTCCAGGATCACAATCGGTAACTGGATCTAAAGTCGCAGATAAGGTATCTCCCATAACAGAATCACCACAATTAATAGGTAAAGCACCTTCGCAATCATCATAGGTAATTATATTAACCACTTCAAAGTCAACATCCATTAATAAATCTGGACCAAGTCCACCACCAACAGTACAGGTAGCGAAATCACCCCAAGTAGTACATCCTACACCAAATCCACCACCTGGGTTTTGCCATAATGCAGGGTCATCATTACCATCTGTAGCACTACTCCAGAACCATTGACCTGATGTTCCAAATTCCATTACTGCATTAACACTAATCCAATATCTGGTTCCAGGGTTAAAGGTTGGGCCACCTGTTGGTTCAAGAGTGAAAGAACCATCAGCGTTACCATCAACACTTCCTGGGAAAGTTTCTGTAAATATTACAGAACCTGGCTCGCCAGCGTTATCATCATAAACAGTAAGAACAACTGTATTATTTGGATCTGCGGGAAGACCACCAGCAGTATAAGTACCTGTTACAGAAACAGCACATAATTGTCCTGCATCTGGACCTGCTAATACTACGTCGTCTACAGCCTCACAATCAAAGTCTGGGAAATCTGGGAAGGTTTGTGCTGGAACACCATTACCTGTTGGAGAAACGTTCTCGTAAGTAATGTCTCCACAGCCACCACCGCCACCACCGCCGGTACACTCACCGAAGGAAGCATTAGCAATAAGCTCACCACCACCATTAGGATCTTCTATTTCTACTCGTGTAATTGTTTCAGAAGCAATGTAACCAAAGAATACCGGAGTAGCATTCCCTGTTACAGTAGCCGATTGAGTATCAATTTGACCTCCAGTTCCAAAGATACGGATATCAACATTGGTAGGAGAACCTACTAAAGGCATGATGATATCTACACCAAAAGAGTTAACATCATTATTAGGGAATTGGATTTCAAGTACGTCCACAAAGGTGTTAGGACCTACATAAACTCCTACGTTACCAAGGGCACCATCTGGAATTACAACAGTATCATTTAAAGGATCTGTTGGTACTAAAGAGCGGATATCAATACCATCTACAATTTCACCGGCTGGGTAACAGCTGTTACCTCCAGAATTGATAGGACCATCACAAGCAGTAATAGCTCCAGGACCACCAGTAAAATCTTCATCTATTAAAGTACCTCCAAAGGCTCCTTCAAAAGAGGGTCTGTCGCCAAAGGTACCAGCAGTACATCCTGTACCACCTCCGGCACACTCTCCAAAGGCAATCATACCAACTAACTCTACGTTAGCTCCTGATAAATCTTCTATTTCTACACTAACAACTGTTTCACCCGCAATATAACCCCAGAAAGATTCTGGATTTGTAGCGTTTACAACTTGAGTGTCAATTTGTCCTCCAACACCAAAAATTCTTACCTCTACAGGACCTGTTCCTAAGAGAGTGATAAGATCAAAACCAAAAGAATTAACATCGTTATTAGGGAAGTTCAGGATGGTATAATCCACAAAGGTGTTAGAACCTACTACTGGGATGGTATTTCCAAATCCATCTCCTGGATCTACATATACTGTTTGACCACCAGCTGAGTTATTAGATGTTATTTCAATACCTGGTAAGATTTCACCCGCAGCATAACAAGAGTCCCCAGCATTGCTAATTACAACACCACATTGAGTGATTGCCGAAGGTCCACCTGCTAAGTCTTCAACAGGTAAACCACCTGTTTCAGCATCAAAAGCTGCGCGGTCTGTGTAAACACCAGTAGCACATCCACCGCCACCACCACAGCTGGTACAATCACCATATACATCAATTGGCACACCTTGTGCTCCTATATCTACAAGAGGTCCCCAAACTCCAGCATTAGATTGCATAGCATTACCTGTGGTAGATTGTCCTATAATATTTACTGGTGGTTGCCAAGGTCCTGAGAATCCTGCATCTCCTACATAGCTAAAATCTACCCAGTAAGTTCCTGCTGGTAAAGAAAGACCTGCAACATTAACAGTTATTTCTTGAATAGCTCTGTTAGTTGCACCGGGAGCACTTTCTAATTGTCTGTAAGCCCCACTCCAAGTGTTGCTAGACATTACATTTGTAGTAGGATCTCCCCAAATTACTGAACTTCCTCCTACAGATGGATCTCCGTCCCAAATTTGAACATTAATCTCTTGGATAGAAGCTGGAGCGGTTGGAGCACCTGTTTGATAAGCATAAAATACCATTGAGGTGATGTCGTAATCATCAGAAAGAACAATATCATCTGCCATTCTGAAATTAGCACCAGTATTTGCATTTGAACCGTAAGTACCCATTCCAAGTGAAGTATCTTCTAACAAACTTACATCTGGCGTACCAGCAATTCCAAAGTAAGGACCGCTAGAATAAGCTAATTCAGGCATTCTAGTATTGCCTGAGTTTCTGTAAGAATATCCATTAAAATTAGAAGCCTCATAGGTAACGGTTTGAGTACCTAAGACTACGTTTGAAGCATCAGCATATTCAGAAGAATTTGCTGTTCTATTTATGGTAGTCGATTTAAGAGCTGCTACAACCTTTTTTGCTTTCGCAGAAGCTTTTCTAGAATTTATTGCTTCTATAGTAGCTGCAGGCATACTGGTAAGACTCTCATAAGGTTGATTTGCTCGGATAGCATTACGAGACTTTTGAGCTTCTTGTTTTTTTGCATCCGCTTTCTCTTTTATTCCGGCAAAAACTTGCTCAGGAACATCATTAAAGCTTGCATAAGGTTGCTTTTGTTGATTTGTAACTTGTTTTTTCTCAGCTTTTGAAGTCGCTTTAGTAGGGTACTCTACCGTGGGCGCACTCGACTTTTGGCCAAAAGCCACAAAGCATAAGAGCATTGCAATTAATAAAGTAAATTTTTTCATAATTTATATTAATAGATTAGTTAATAAGCAATAAAAATATTCAAAAAAAAGAGAACTGCAAAAGATTTTTCATACAAGAATTTTTTTTTATTCAAAATGGTTAAGTTTTATCGATTAAAAACAAAAAAACCAGCTATCTCGCTGGTTCTTTTTACGAATAATCATATCGAAATTATTTAACAAATCCCTCCATTACTGCATCGCTAACTCCCATGTTTGAAAAACCTCCATCATTGTATAAATTTTGTAAGGTTACCCTTTTGGTTAAGTCACTAAATAGGGATACTGTATAATTGGCACAATCTAGTGCTGTAGCATTGCCTAAAGGAGACATTTTTTCAGCATAAGCAATAAAACCGTCAAATCCTTTTACTCCTTGTCCTGCCGTAGTTGGTGTAGGAGATTGTGAAATGGTATTGACACGCACTTTTTTATCTCTTCCGAAGAAATAGCCAAAACTTCTGGCTATAGATTCCAGATATGCTTTGTTGTCTGCCATGTCGTTATAATCAGGAAATACGCGTTGTGCTGCCATATAAGTTAATGCCACAATGCTCCCCCATTCGTTCATAGCGTCTTTTTTATATAAAACCTGCATTGTTTTATGAAAAGATAACGCAGAAACATCCCATCCTTTATGGGTCCAGTCGTAATTCTGATTGGTGTAATGATTTCCTTTTCTAACATTCACCGACATTCCGATAGAATGTAATACAAAATCTAATTTTCCACCTAAAAGTTCCATAGCTTTATCCACCAGATTTTCAAGGTCTTCAAGATTGGTAGCATCTGCCGGAACAATCTGGGAGCCGGTTGTTGAGGCCAACTGATTAATTTGCCCCATTCGCATGGCAATGGGAGCATTGGTTAATACTATTGAACCTCCCTCCTCATGCACTCTCTCGGCAGTTTTCCATGCAATAGAATTTTCGTCTAGCGCCCCAAAAATGATTCCTTTTTTTCCTTTTAATAAGTTATAGGCCATGATAATGTTGTTTAGTGAGTTTGTAAATATACATTAATTCAATAATTGTTTTGCATGCGCTAAAGCCGATTCACTCACCATGCTTCCACCTATCATTTGTGCTATTTCCACAATACGTTCTTCCGCAGTGAGTTCTTTGATTTGTGTAACAGTTTTTTCTTCGCCTTCCACCTTAAAAACTTTTTTGTGGTGTTCCCCTTTGGCCGCTATTTGAGGTAAATGGGTAATACTTATCAATTGTCCTTTTTTACTCATTTGCACCATAATAAGCGCCATTTTATGGGCAATTTCTCCAGACACACCCGTATCAATTTCATCAAAAACAATGGTAGGAAGGTTTTTAAATCCTGCGATTACAGCCTTTAAAGAAAGCATAACCCTACTCAACTCTCCTCCTGATGCAATTTTTTGAATAGGGCCGGCTGCCACTCCTTTGTTTGCATTAAATAATAACTGTAATTCGTCTGTACCGTCTTTTCTGAAAAAGTCTACTTTTCTTAAATCGAATACAAATTGTGCATTGGGCATCCCCAGATCTTTTAAATAAAATCCTAGCTGTTCTTTTACTTTTGGAAATACTTTTTTCCGTTCATAGTGGAGTTTTTCAGCAAGTTCATTCAAACTGCCCTCTACAGCTGCTTTTTTAGCCTTTGCTTCGGAAATAGTAGCGTCTATGGTTTCGAAATCGGCTACTTTTGCTGAAAGATCTTCTTCTATTTTTTGCAATGCTTCCACCGAATTTACCTGATGCTTTTGTTGCAATCGGTAAAGGTTTTGAAGCCTTTCATGGATTTCTTGCAGCAATTCAGGTTGTGCTTCCAAATTTTCAAAAGCATCTTGAATTTCTTCTGAAATATCTGCCAGTTCAATATGCAAGGAGTTAATCCGATCCCAAAGGTCTTCGTACGATTTTGCAAAAGTTTTAATTTTCGAAAGTTGTGTTCTTATTTCGGTTAGGGTACTAAGGGAACCTATGGTATCTTCTGAAATAAGTTGCCTGCTCTGGGCGAGTACTTCTTTAATTGCTTCAGAATTAGTTAACTTTTCATAGCTTTCTTCCAAAGCAACCTGGTCTATTTTAGAAAGATTAGCCTGCCTTAATTCTTCATATAGAAACTGGTTGTAATCCCAATCTTTTGTGAGATTTTGCTTTTTAAATTCAAGTGTTTTCAGAGTTTCTGAAAGAACCTGGTATTCTTTTAACTCTAAATTGTAGGTTTGAAGATAGCTTTCGTTTCCTGCTAGGGTATCAATAACTTCCAATTGGTAGGCTTCGGAAAAAAGACTTTGGGTGTCAAACTGGCTGTGTATATCGATTAAAAAACCACCCAAGTCTTGCAATTGTTGAAGGGATGCGGGAGTATCATTTACAAAAGCTCTTGTTTTTCCGTTGGGAAGGATTTCTCTTCGCAAAAAGGTTTGATCTTCATAATCCAAATCCAATGCTGCAAAAAGTTCTTTAAGATTGTAGTAAGCGATGTGAAACTCAGCCTCAATAATACATTTTTCTGAAGGATCTCGAACTACTTTTACATCGGCCCGTTTTCCCAAAACCAATGAAAGCGCATCCAATAAAATAGATTTTCCTGCACCTGTTTCACCCGTAACAATAGTAAGACCCGAGTTAAAATCTACCCGAATATCCTTAATGAGTGCATAGTTTTTTATGGAAAGACTTGCTAACAATGATTGATTTATTTTAAACTAAAGTACCATCCCTAAAGTAAGGGAGATTTACAATTTTAGCAAGAAAAGCGATTATAATTTTATAGAACTCCAGTTGCTACGGCGTGTGGGAGCAATTCGGTTTAAGTGCTCCACCAACGTATTAATATCTACCTGTGGCCCACCCGAAAAAATGCTGGAAATTTCGTCTGCTTTTGCGTCAAAAAAAGTTCTCAATAAGTAGGAGTTAGGTCTTCGGTCATTAACATTTTTCAATTTGGCAATGGCATCAATAATTTTTAACTTTCCTTCTCTGGTATTACTTTCCATTTTATCAAGTCCTTGACGATGATAGGTATAAAGAGCATCTCTGTATTCTTGATAGACATTAGAAATAATGGCATCATTATAACGATACCGAGATTGCGTTCCATCCGTAGCTTTCCAGCCAGCAAACCTACTGGAAGCGGCGTTGTTCACAATTTGTTTTGCCGTAGTAAAAAATTCGTCCCCTCCATTGGGTGCAAACGTATCTGCATCCAACCCAATAATGGTATACACATGGTACGCCAATACTGAAACCAAGTTGGAATCGAACGTATTAATATTAAAGACTAAGGGTTGAAATTCGGAATACTCAAAATTAAACTGCTTATCATTATAATTATAAATGGGCGAATCATAAATAGAATTGAAGGTTGTTCTTGAAGATTGTACCTGCAAGGAACCCGAAAAGTTGGTAGATTCGAAACTGGTAATAATTAAGGTAAAATTACAATCAATGCGCTCTTGGGTTAAAAACTCCCGATTGGTCCAGGTAGTATTATTAAGGAAGTCGGTAAGTTGATCTTTAAGTGTTCTAAAAACCTGATAGTTGGGCTGCCCTGTTTGTTCGGCATCAATAGTTACGGTAGCATTAAGCTCTTGGGCTTGCAATGTAATAAGGCTAAAAACAATCAATAAAAAAGTAAAAATGTTACGCATCTATGGTTTCTATAATGTAAAGTAAAATATCTTTTGCTACTTGTTCTTTTTCTTTAACTGAAAAGGGCACTACTTTATTGTTTGGGCTCAAAAGGGTTACTTTGTTAGTATTTGCGCCAAAACCTACTCCCGCATCGTTCAGCGAATTTAATACAATTAAATCTAAATTCTTTTTCAGAAGCTTAGTTTTTGCATTTTCAAGTTCATTTTCGGTTTCAAGAGCAAAACCTACCAAAAATTGCTGCTTCTTTATTTTTCCAAGAGAAGCCAGAATATCTTCTGTTTTCTCAAGAGTTAAATTAAACTGGTCTTCCTTCTTTTTAATTTTTTGTTTTGCTACCTCTTTAGGCCGATAATCGGCCACTGCAGCACTTAAAATGGCAATGTCACTTGTACTAAAAACCTTATGTACTTCATCATACATTTGTTTAGCCGAAATTATTTTGATCAATTTAATAGATTCAAATTGTACCGATTCATGGCTTGGTCCAGAAACTAAAGTTACTTCAGCTCCCAGAGAGGCCGCTACGTTAGCAAGTGCGTATCCCATTTTTCCACTGGAGTGATTTCCAATAAATCTTACGGGGTCTAAGGCTTCGTAAGTGGGTCCTGCAGTAATGAGTATTTTTTTTCGGTAAAGTGGAGTCTTTTTTAAAATATCATTTTCAATAAAAGAGACTATTTCTTCCGGTTCTGCCATGCGTCCTTGCCCAATGAGTCCACTGGCAAGTTCGCCATGCGTAGCCGGAATAATAATATTACCAAAGCTTTTTAACTTATTAAAAGTTTCGTGAGTAGAAGGATGTTGATACATATCCAAATCCATAGCAGGGGCAAAATACACAGGACATTTGGCAGATAAATAAGTAGCCACCAAAAGGTTATCGCTATTTCCTGTAGCCATTTTGGAAAGTGTATTGGCTGTAGCAGGAGCTATAATAAAAAAATCTGCCCAGAGGCCTAACGTTACATGGTTATTCCATTGGGCATTTTCATTTTCTTCGTCTGTAAAGGTAGAAAGTACTTCGTTTTTGGAAAGGGTAGAAAGTGTTAAGGGTGTTACAAATTCTTTTGCTGAAGGGGTCATCACAACCCTTACTTCGGCTCCTTTCTTAATTAATAAACGTACTAAATAAGCACTTTTATAAGCAGCAATACCGGCGGTAACACCGAGTAGTATTTTTTTACCGCTTAAAATGGACATAGGCTATTCTTCTATGACTTCGTCTGCAGTATTTCGGTAGTAAATTTTATCCTCAATCCACTCTTGTACAGCAAGTGCGTGAGGCTTTGGAAGTCTTTCATAAAATTTAGAAACCTCTATCTGCTCTTTATTTTCAAAAATTTCTTCAAGGCTATCATTATAGGTAGCAAACTCATCCAATTTTTCTAAAAGTTCCTTTTTAATGTCGCCATTAATTTGAGAAGCTCTTTTAGAGATAATAGAAATAGCTTCATAAATATTACCTGTTTTCTCGTCTAGCAAGTTTTTATCTATCGTTGTAGTATTGATAGGTGCATCTGAATTTTTGATATCGTTCATAAGGTAGGTATTTGCTTTTTTTTTAATTCTCGGTAGTAAATTGTAATAGTCTTTTGTCTACATCTTGAAGGATCTCATCGGCATCAGATTTTAAATCTCCTTCTTTGTAGTATTTCAGAAAGCTTTCGTAATGCTTTTTGGTTTGCCTTAATCGTTCTTCTACCAAATAAGGAACACTGTTAATAGCAAGTAGATAGGATGCTTCCACCCTTCCATAAAAAGCTTGTTGTCTATATTTTGAACCGGGGTGATCAATAATAAAATTTTCAAAACTTTCTATAGCGGCTTTGTAATCTGAAATTCGCAAGAATTGATTGGCCGTTTCAAAATCTTTCTTTTCCAATTTTTCACGCAATTCAACCACCATGGCATTGGCGTCATTTCGGTATTCAGAATTTGGGAATTTGTCCAAAAACCCTTGCAATTTTTCCATTGCAATATTGGTATCTTTCTGATCTAATGAATAACGTGGGGATAATTCGTAATAACTTTTGGCAGAGCGAAATGAAGCTATTTCCACGCTATCACTCTTGGGATAAGAAATTACGAAACGTTCAAATTGGTATCCGGCGAGATAGAAATCTTCTAAATTATAAAAGGTATTTGCATAGCGAAACATAAGTGGTTCCGCTTGCGGCTTCCCTCTAAAGGCAGGAACAATTTGCTCCATTAACACAAGTGATTTTTTAAATTTTCCTATTTTATAGAGTGAATCTGCAGCTGCATATTTCTTAGATACATCATCAGACCTCAGTAGTTTTTGATACGAACTACAAGAAGCCAATAAAACGGCAATACTTAGAAATAAAAGGCTCTGTTTCATTGTTTTAAAAAACATCGTGCAAAAGTAGTGAAATTAAAGTGATTACAAAAACTAAATTAGCGGTCTAAATTATGGTTTCCTAAACGACTTGAAAATCATTTTCTGAAAAGTTTAACGATACCAACATCATTTCATTTTAGAAAGAAGCAACAAAAGCAGTAATTTTAGCCTGCAATCCTTCGCTAATCCCAACCAATGGTAGTCTTAGTGTATCGCCACAAAGGTGCAATTCTTTAAAGACTGCTTTAATTCCCGCAGGGTTACCTTCAGCAAAAATATAATCAATGGCAGGAGCTATTTTGTAATGAATGGCATAGGCTTCATCTACTTTTCTTTGAAGACCCAAGCGAATCATTTCGGAAAACTCTTTTGGGAAGCCCTCTCCTATTACTGAAATAACCCCGGCACCTCCTGCCAAAACCATAGGTAATGCAATCATATCGTCGCCAGAAATTACCAAAAAATCTTCAGGGGTGCCGTCAATCATACGCATGGCCTGTACCATATCTCCAGCTGCTTCTTTAATAGCCACTATATTTTCAAAGTCTTTCGCCAAACGAATTACAGTTTCCGGAAGCATATTACTCGCCGTTCTTCCTGGCACATTGTACAAAATAATAGGGAGAGGACTGGCTTTAGAAATGGCTGCAAAATGCTGATAAATACCTTCCTGAGTAGGCTTGTTATACATAGGGGAGACCGAAAGAATAGCTGTAAAAGCAGAAAGGTTTCTGGTTTTCAATTCATGAATTACAGCCTGTGTGTCGTTACCACCTATTCCTAGTACTAATGGAAGTCTCCCATTATTTTCTTCAACAACAGTATCTATAACTAGTTGTTTTTCTTCTTTGGAAAGGGTTACACTTTCTCCTGTTGTCCCTAGGACCACCATATAATCAATTCCATTTTCCAATTGAAATTTTACCACACGCTTTAACCCTTCCACATCTACTGTAAAATCCTCTTTAAAAGGTGTAATTAAGGCCACACCAGTACCCATAATTGCTTTCATCTATACTTTATTTAAAAGGGTTAAATATTTTTTCAATTCGCTTGTAAAAGTAGTTAAATCGTTGGTAGATACTGCTATTAGTAAATCGTACAAACGCAGATCTGCATCCTTAAAGCCTACCTTAAATTTTGCCTTACTTTCTGAAATCATAAAATCTAAAAATGGGTGTTTCCCATTGTAAAATCCTACTAGAATATCAAAGTCACATTCTAAAAATTCTTTGGCATTTTGGTTTTGAATTTCTCCCTTCCAACTAAAATCTTTATTATTTATTTGATTTTGCTGAAGGGTAGGTAATTTTTTCTTTACTTCTAAAAACGAAAAAACTTTCACATCTTTAGGCTGTAACCCAAAAGCTTTTGAAAAATCGAAAAGCTTATCAAACTCTTGAAAAACCATTTCATCTACCAAAAAACCAAGGGTTTTTAACTTCGAGTTTATTTGTGAAGTATCCCTATTTATAAGGTTTCTTTCTGTGTTTTTCTGTAAAGCTCTCTTTTTAAAATTCTCAAACATTTTTGCTTTTAGATTCGAGGCAAAATTACAATTTTAAAGAGGAAAAAAATTCAATTTTACGCAATCATTTTAAGAAAATCATCTTCCGAAATTATGGCAACACCTAATTTTTCGGCTTTTTCTTTTTTACTGGGCCCCATATTATCGCCTGCAACAACATAATTAGTTTTTGCAGAAATACTACTGGATACTTTTCCGCCGTTGTCTTCTATTAATTTTTTAAGCTCATCACGGGAAACTTTTGTGAAAACACCCGAAACCACAAAAATCTTTCCGTCCAATTTATCGGTTTGATTGGCTAATTTTTCTGCAGAAATTTCTAATTGTACCCCATAACTTTTTAATCTTTGAATAATATCATCGTTTTCTTCGGAAGCAAAAAAAGAAATCACACTTTCGGCAATTCGGTCGCCAATTTCATCCACTGAAATAAGCTCTTCAAAAGAGGTATTTGATATAGCGTCAATAGTTTTAAAGTGTTTAGCCAATTTTTTGGCAACAGTTTCTCCCACGTAACGAATCCCAAGGGCAAATAACACTCGTTCAAAAGGGACTTGTTTGGAAGCTTCTATTCCGTTAATTAAATTTTCGGCACTTTTTTCAGCCATTCGTTCCAGCGGAATTATTTGCGCCTCTGTTAGCTCGTATAAATCTGCATAATTTTTAATTAATCCGTTAGTAACCAATAGCGCCACCGTTTCCCCTCCAAGACCTTCAATATCCATGGCTTTTCTTGAAATGTAGTGCTGTATTCTTCCTATAATTTGAGGAGGACAACTCTCAAAATTTGGACAATAATGTTGTGCTTCTCCTTCATTTCTAATGAGTTCTGTTTTACATTCAGGGCAATGCGTGATGTATTGCGTAGGATGAGAGTTTATAGGTCTTTTACTAAATTCTACGGCTATTATTTTAGGGATAATTTCCCCTCCTTTTTCAACATATACCGTATCTCCTTCCCTAATATCTAATTTTGCAATTTGGTCGGCATTGTGCAGAGAAGCTCTTTTTACTATAGTTCCGGCCAACTCTACAGGCTCTAGATTTGCCACGGGCGTAATGGCTCCTGTTCTACCCACTTGATAGGTTATTTCATTTAAAGTAGTCGTAACCTGCGCTGCTTTAAATTTATATGCCATAGCCCAACGAGGAGATTTTGCCGTATATCCTAATTCTTCCTGTTGTTGCAAATTATTTACCTTTACTACCACACCATCAATCTCATAGGGCAAATCGTGACGATGGATATCCCAATAATTAATAAACTCCAAAACCTCGTCCATGTTTTTGGCTAGTTTAGCTTCTTTAGGAACTTTAAAACCCCATTGACGCGCTTTTTCAAGACCTTCAAATTGTGTTATAAAAGGTAAGGTATCTGCTTTTAAACTGTAGAGCAAACATTCCAATGGGCGCTTTGCAACTTCTGCACTATCCTGTAATTTTAGGCTTCCTGCAGCTGTATTACGCGGATTTCTATACAACTCTTCTCCTGCCTGCAATCGGTCTTCATTCATTTTAGCAAAACCTGCCAAAGGCAAAATAATTTCTCCTCTTATATCAAATGAATCGGGATAATCTCCTTTTAATTGAAGCGGTACCGATTTAATCGTCTTTACATTGGTAGTAACATCATCTCCTTGTACCCCATCGCCCCTTGTAACTGCTTTTACCAATTGCCCATTCTCATAAGTAAGGCTCATTGAGGCGCCGTCATATTTCAACTCGCAAGTATATTCTACAGGGCCATCAACCATTTTCTGAATTCTCACTTCCCAGTCTTCCAGATCTTCTTTAGAATAGCTATTATCTAGAGAATACATTCTATATCTATGGGAAACCGTTTCAAAATTTTTGGTTACTTCTCCCCCTACTCTAAGAGTGGGAGAATTGGAATCAAAAAACTGTGGATTTTCGGCTTCTAATTTTTGAAGCAACTTCAATTTTTGGTCAAATTCAAAATCGCTAATGGTAGCTTCATCTAATACATAATAGTTATAATTATGCTGTCTTAATTCGTCACGAAGTTGCTTAATTTGTTGTTCGGTAGTCATAGAGGCAAATATAAAAAAGAAACCCCACGAAAGTTCGTGGGGTTTCCTTCAAATCGTTAAAAAATTAATCTTCTATAAAAAGGTTTCGAACCAAAGCGGCAGCTATTCCACCGGCAATAGGAGCCACAAAAAATAACCATAGTTGTTGTAATGCCAAACCTCCGGCAAAAAGAGCCGGACCTAAACTACGGGCAGGATTTACAGAGGTTCCGGTAATAGGTATCACTACTAAATGAATTAACACTAAGGTAATTCCAATAGCTAGTCCTGCCATTTGTGGTGAAGCATTTTTTGCGGTTGTCCCAAAAATGACCATTAAAAACAAAAATGTAAATACAAACTCGGCGATAAAAGCAGCTTGCATAGAATAGTTTCCTAAATAACCTTCGCCCCAGCCATTACTTCCAAGCGCCCATTCTCCCATAGTGAAACCGGCACCGCCACTTAACAAAAGATACAAAACACCAGCTGCGGCTGTTGCTCCAATACATTGCGAAACAACATACCCTAAGGTATCTTTAGTAGATAATTTACCAGCAATACGCATAGCAATAGAAATGGCAGGATTAATGTGACAGCCCGAAACCGGACCAATAGTATAAGCCATGGCTACCACAGCCAACCCAAAGGCAAAAGCAATTCCCAAGAGCCCGATACCAGAAGGGCCTGTTGTTGAAACTCCGGCTACAGTGGCAGCACCGCAACCAAATAGCACTAACGCAAAAGTTCCTAGTCCTTCTGCCAAGTATTTTTTTGTTGAATTCATATATTAAAGGTTATGGTTAATAGATTAAAGTTACAAGAAACTTTTTTTGAAAGTGTTTTTTGTTAAAAAACTACCTTAAAAAGTTAATAAATTGATTTTTAGAGGTATAAAAACAAAAAAAAAGGTCGTCTTAATAAAGACGATCTTTACACTTAATTACTAAAAATTACTCCTTAATAAAACGTTTGCTAACAGCCTTCCCTTCTGAAATGAATTGTACAAAATACATTCCTGAACTAAATTCTGAAACATCAATAGTTAAACTATCTACATTAGGATTCAATTTTTTAACCAATTGTCCATTAACTGAATAAATTAAAATTTCTTCAAAACTTCTATCTGAAATTTCAATATTTAACTGCGCTTTAGCTGGATTTGGATACAATGTAATGTCGTCTGCAACAGCACGAGTGTATGCTTTGATAGAGAAGCTACCTTCACTCACCGTTGGGATTGTTACAGGGGCAGCACTCACATTATCTCCTGAAATAATTACTTGGTCAAAATATACTAAATCATCATTTGCACTGGCGTCGGCTCTAAAACGGATTCGGTTATTTGCATTAAAGTTATAGCTTGAAGAATTCAACACTATCGTATCTGTAAAGAAAGATCCGTTACTGAAATGTGTTCCTGCCACATATTGACCCACTATTTGATAGGTTGAACCATTGTAGAATTCTACAAAGAAATCTTCACCATTTTCAAAGCTGATAGATTTGGTATGGAACTCGATTGTAACTTGTGAATTTCCTGAAAGATTCAACACCGGAGAAACTGAATTGGAAGAAGAAGAGTTATCTCTTAATCGTATAGAATAGCTTCCTTCATAGGAATTTGCAGAAGATAAAACTCTAGCACAATCGCTACCTCCGTCACTCCAACCGTCAAAACCGGTTTCAAAATAATAGGCCGCTATTTGGCCTGCACCACCACCTCCAGTGGTAGTTACATTTACAGTATTGCTCAAAGGAGAGTTATTTCCGGCAGCATCAAATGCACGCACATTAAATGCATACGAAGTATTGGCCGTTAATCCTGTAACATTGGCTGCGGTTCCGGTCACAGAACCAATACTTCCGCCATTTAGAAACACTTCGTATCCGGTAACACCTACATTATCTGTTGAAGCATTCCAAGATAATGAAAGACTGGTATCTGCAATATTGGAAGCTGTTAAATTAGTAGGTGCTGTAGGAGGTTGTGTATCTCCACCACTTCCAGCTTCTAAATTCACAGTATAATCCTCTACTTCACCATAGGTAAAGGTTTCACAAGAAGTAGGAATACCATTATACTTCATAGAAACTCTCATCCTAGTTGATGTTTGTGCTGTTCCAGAAGGAACTGTAAAGGTACCACTATTGGGAGTATTCGTATTTGCTGCTTGTGACCAAACCAATTCACCGGCATCAATGAAATCCCCATCGTGATTATAATCAATCCAAACCGCATACGCCTCAGGATAAATAGTTCCGGTCCAAGTCGGCGTTACTGTAACAGTATACGTTTGTCCCTCTGTTAAATTTGTTGAAATAGCCGTAAAATCTGAATAAAATTGGGCTCCGGATGCATTATTAATAGTATTTAATTGAACTCTTCCTATATATTCATCATTCACATTAGTACTTGCCGAAGCACAGTAATTTACTGGAGCTGTATTGGTAGTTGTAAATGAAGTGGTTGCATTTCCAGAAACATTTCCTGCGGCATCTTGTGCATTCACAGCAGCATTATAGGTTGTTGTTGGTGCTAATCCCGTAACATTAAAAGTGGTGGTTGTTGAAGTTCCAACTAAACTTCCATTAATGTAGACATTATATTGAGTAACACCTACATTATCTGTAGAAGCCCCCCAACTTAGCGTTGCCCCTGCATTGGTAATATTACTGGCAACTAAATTGGTGGGTGTGGTAGGAGCTTGTGTATCTGGTGGTCCTGCTTGCATTTGAAATTTACCCACAACCCCTCTTCTTCCACTGCTCATATATTCAGTAATAAACCAAAAAGAGGAATTATCGGAAGGATCTACATCAATTTTACTATAATCTCCATAACGAGTTCCGGAAAAATTCTGATTTCCCGCTGCAATGACTTGCTCTGCAGAGGTCATAGTTCCTAATGGATCCGTACTTAATCTACCGGTAAAATATGACCCCACTCTTACAGTGGTAGGAGTCGTTGGACCAGACATGGAGCTATATCCCATCCCTATATTTCCTTGGGCATCCATCGCTAAACTAGCATTCCAAGCATGTTTCCCATTGGCGGCAGTATAGGTTCCTTCTTGATATAAGGACCAAGGTTGGTTATCACCACTTTGACGGAATTCTATCCAACGTACGGCGGCCAATTCACCATTGGTGGCATCGGCATCTACCACAAAATTAAATAATGCAGAATTATGTCCGGTAAATTTTCGGAATTGCGCTTGGTTCATAATAGTAGCTTGTAGTGCATCTATGGCTTGTCCTCCGCCAGGTTGTGTTAAGTTTGAAAAACTTCCGTTATCAAATACACTAATAAAAGGAGTTACCGTAATTTGCTGTGCAGTAGAAATGGTAGAATTAGCAGTGTTAGCCCAATTCACATTAATGGTCCATAACTTAATATGGTCTGTTGAAACCCCCGCCCAAGCATTGTCCTGCATATAAACAACTGTAGCACCGCCGGCTGCAGGAAGATTGTTATCGGTAACATTCAACACTTGTGGGCTAAAGAAGCCACTGGTAACGATTCCGGGAAGGTTAAATCCTATAATTTTAGCACTTGGACTTCCGTTCAACATAGCAGAACGCTCTAATGCCCAAACTTTATTGGAACCACTAGTGTTTTCAGTGATATAGTAACCATCACTCCAAACCGATAATTTTTGATAATCTTGTACCGCCGAAATAGTATAAATGTACCAGCCTGCAGTAAGCGGATTTGGACCATCGGAAACAGCAATTTGCGCTCCGGCAGTGGTACTTAAAAAAGTAAGTACCCAGCGATCTGCAGCATTATCGTAAGACACTGTTAAATCGCAACAACCGCCCGATGGGAATATAGCCGGATTGGGTGCGGTTTGTCCCTGCAGTACATTTCCAGATTTATCATAAATCATAAATCCGGTATTATATACAATCATCACATGATTAGGTCCTACAGCCAACGAAGGGTCTGTAGGTTGTGAAGTGGAAGAATAACTATTAAAAACAAGACTTGCAGGAGCTCTGGTAACTCCTTGCTCCATAGCGTTTCTATTTCTTACAAAATAGTCGTCTTCGGTTTGAGGATCTTGCCCTCTTACAATTTGATTTGAAATGGAACGCTTGTCCTTTGCTTCGCGAGGAGAATCGTCTGGAGCGATAAGATCATTAGGTCTGGAGACCATTGGGGTAACGTATTCTACATAGGAAACCGTTCCAGTGTAAAAAGGCTGTGATACCGCATTTTCCTGTGCTTGAGTTACAAAAGAAAATGCAAATAGCAAGACTACATAAAGTAAATTTTTGGTATTCATATTTTTTTATGATTAGGTTAATACAATAATGAAAAAGTAGTCTAAATTTTTATTGAAAATTCAAAATTTTTCAAAATTTCGATGAAATACATCAAAAAGTTATTAACAAAATATTTGTAGGTGACTACCTACAACTGAAAAGATATGAAAATAAGCTTTTTAGCTAAAGACTCACTGTTAATAGCTATCTAGTTATGTTCTTTCAGGTTTTAACCATTTTGGAATTATAGGAGCTTTAAAAGCTTCCATTTTTTGAAGTAAAGTTTCAATAGAATCTGAAACTATAAGCAATTCGTAGTTTTTCATTTTTAAAAATCCTTTTCTCACCATGGTTTCTAAAAGCTGAAGCAAATCATCATAAAAATGATTAATGTTTAAGAGTCCGATAGGTTTTGTGTGGAGTCCTAACTGTAACCAGGTAAGAATTTCAAATAACTCTTCCAAAGTTCCCATGCCTCCGGGTAAAGCTATAAAACCGTCACTTTCCTGTTGCATAATGAGCTTACGATCATGCATATTTTGAGTAGTAATTAATTGACTAAGACCTAAGTGCACTACTTCTTTTTTCTTTAAAAACTCAGGAATAACACCTATTACTTCTCCGTTTTTCTCCAAAACCGATTTTGCCAAAACTCCCATGACACCAATTTTGGCAGCTCCATAGACCAATGTAATATTTCTTTGGGCAAAAATTTCTCCTAACTCTTTGGCAGTTTTAATAATAGTTACATCGTTCCCCTCGCTACTGCCACAAAAAACACATATTTTTTCTAACTTATTCACCCAAGATACATTTTAGCATTCGGTCTTTTCCATAAAAATCTTTCTTTAATTCAATATTAGTAAAATGTTCTTTTTCAAGTAATTGAATTAACTCTTTACTAAGATACTCATTTATTTCGAAGAAAAGAAGCCCGTTAGGATTTAAATGCTTTGATGCAAGAGCAGCAATTTTTGAATAAAAGACTAACGGATTATTATCCTCCACAAAAAGTGCCGAAGAGGGTTCAAAATCTAATACGTTTTTTTGCATTTGTTTCTTTTCAGAATTTCTTACGTAGGGTGGGTTTGAAACAATAACATCATACATTTCGGGTAATGATTCTACCTTTAAAATGTCACTTTCTATAAAATTTACTTTTACCTTATTGGCTTTCGCATTTCGGGAGGCTACCTGCAACGCTTCTTTTGAAATATCTAAGGCAGAAACCGTAGCGTTTGGAGAGCTTTTGGCTAAAGAGATAGCAATACAACCGCTACCTGTCCCAATATCTAAAAGTTTTAATTCTGTTTTTTTATGTAAAAATTCAGACACTATCCAATCTACCAATTCTTCTGTTTCAGGGCGTGGAATTAAAGTGTCGGGAGTTACATTAAATGGCAACCCATAAAATTGAGTTTCGCCTAAGATATATTGAATAGGTTCCTGGGTTTTTAGCCTCTTTAAATATTCATAAAATTGAATGTTTTTTTCCAGGCTTAAAGGCTCGTCCAAATACAATAGGGTTTTCGATTTTGAATACCCAAATTCATTTTCAGTAATTAAAAAAAAGAAGGAATTAATTTCTGAAATAGGATAGATTTCTTCGAGTTCTTTTTTGAATAAATTTTGTATTTCGCGAAGAGACAACACTATAAATCCAGTAACATATTTACGCCACAGGCATGGTGGCCGGTATCTCCCATGGCACCATCTATATATTGAAAGCCATACTTTTTGTAGAGTTTTTGAGCGGCTTCCATATAAGACATAGTTTCCAGATAACATTGTTCGTATCCAAATTCCCTTGCCTTTTTTAAACAAATATCAATCATTCTTGTTCCTAATCCCCTCCCTCGAGCTCCTTCCAAAAAATACATTTTTTGAAGCTCGCATACATTCCCTTCGTAATGATCTAATTGGGCAATACCTCCTCCGCCAATAATGATATTATTTTCTTCCAAAATAAAATAGGCTGAACGAGGTTTTTGATAGGTTTCAAACATACAATCCAAAGAAGCATCGGCATAGGCAGTGCCTACCTTGGGCACGTTGAAATCTTCCAAAACATTACGAATAATTTTTGCTACAAAGGGATTGTCTTCAGGTTGAATAGCACGGATGACAGGAGCATTCATTTCTAAAATTTTACTCGTATTTTTGAACCGTGAAGATACACGAAAAATATATGAAACGGTGTATAGCTCTTGCTAAAAATGGTTTTGGAACCACGTATCCTAATCCGTTAGTGGGAAGTGTCATTGTACATCAAGATAAAATTATTGGAGAAGGCTGGCATCGGCAAGCCGGGCTACCTCATGCCGAAGTAAATGCTATACAAAGGGTTACTGAAAAATCGCTCCTGAAAGACGCTACTTTATACGTAAATTTAGAACCTTGCAGTCATTTTGGAAAAACCCCGCCTTGTAGTGATTTTATTATTGAAATGGGTATCCCAAGAGTGGTGATTGGCAGTAGTGATCCTAATCCCAAAGTAGCCGGTAAAGGCATTCAAAAGTTGAAAGACGCCGGATGCGAAGTAATTGAAAATGTACTGCAAAACGAGTGTAAAAAACTTAACAAACGGTTTTTTACCTTTCAAAATAAAAAACGTCCTTTTTTGATACTGAAATGGGCCGAAACACAGGATGGATTTATCGCTCCAAAACAAAAGAACGAACAAAAACCTGTTTGGATTACCAACAAATTTTCCAGGCAATGGGTACACAAAATGCGGGCTGAAGAACAAGCTATTTTGGTGGGCACAACAACCGTTTTGCAGGATAATCCAAGCCTAACTACACGAGATTGGAACGGTGTCTCTCCTATTCGGATTATCCTAGATAAAAATTTGAAAATTCCATCTCATGTTTCCATCTATGACGACGCTGTAAAAACGATAGTTTTTTCAGAAAAGAAAAAGGAAAGTACTAGTAATTTATTTTTTGAAACCATTAATTTTTCAAGAGCTATCGCCCAGCAAATTTGTGATAGATTAGTTCAACATGAAATACAGAGTGTCATTATTGAAGGTGGTACAAAAACCTTGCAAACTTTTATTGACGAAAACCTCTGGGATGAAGCCTATGTTTTTAAAGCCACACAATCCTTTTTTGAAGGAACCAAAGCTCCGATAATAACCGGGATATTGCTTACAGAAACTAAAATTAAAGACAACACCTTGTTTCACTTTACAAATAACAAACTTTGATCTCATTACTTTTTAGTATCCTTGCTTCGACTATCATTTTAGTTGTTTTCAAGCTTTTTGAACGCTTTCGTATTCATAATTTCCAAGCCATTGTAGTCAATTATTTGGTGGCAGGAACCTTCGGATTTGTGATGCAAAGCGATGCTGGAAAAATAGCGGCACTTCCTCAATTTTCATGGTTTTATTATGCCCTAGCATTAGGTAGCTTTTTTATTACCATTTTCTTTTTAATGGCACTAACAACGCAAAGAAGTGGTCTTTCGGTAGTTTCAGTAGCTACAAAGATGAGCGTGGTTATTCCTATTCTTTTTGGATTGTTGTATTATCATGAAAGCTTAGGTATTTTCAAAGGTTTAGGTATTTTATTGGCACTGGTGGCGGTATATCTCACATCTATAAAAAATAAACACGGAATCACCATTCAGAAAAAAAATTTAATATACCCGCTTTTAGTGTTTTTAGGAAGCGGCATCATAGACACCGGAATTAAGTTTTTGGAAGAAGCCTTTGTTGCTCCGGAAGACGTGGCGGTATTTTCGTCGGTATTATTTTATGCTGCCGGAAGTATGGGATTAGTCGCTCTTTTATATCAAAAATTGAAAGGAACCTTACATTTTGAAGCAAAGAGTATTATAGGGGGTATTGCTTTGGGGATTCCTAATTTTTTCAGTGTTTACTGCCTAGTGGGTGCCTTGCGAAGTGATTTTATGGAGAGCTCCGGCATTTTTACGGTGAACAATATAGGTGTGGTCATGCTATCTACCTTTGTAGCAATTATCGCATTTAAAGAAAAGTTGATCCCCAAAAATTGGCTGGGCATTCTATTGGCCATTGCCAGTATTGTTTTAATTGCGCTATCAAAAATATGATAGAAAAAGACAGCTATAAAACCCTTTTAAAACCTGCTCCGGAAGTACTCTTTAAAGATCGAGGAAGTAAGTTTTACGGGTATGCTTTTCCGATTGCTTCGGAAGAAGAAATAAAAGAACTACTCGAAATACTTAAAAAACAACACCATACTGCACGACATTGGTGTTACGCTTGGCAACTGGGAAGCTATTACGAACACTATCGTGCTAATGATGACGGGGAACCTTCAAACAGTGCCGGAATGCCTATCTATGGGCAATTGCAATCGTTTGAAGTAACCAACACCTTAGTGGTTGTGGTACGTTATTTTGGAGGTACCAAATTAGGGGTTGGAGGTCTTATCCAAGCCTATAAAACTGCAGCACAAATGGCCTTAGAAGGTGCTACCATTGTTGAAAAAACGATTGATGAGGTATTTCAAATAACCTTCGAGTATCCTGAAATGAATACGGTTATGCGAATGATAAAAGACGAAAATCTTGAAATTGTCTCCCAAAAGTTAGAAATGCAATGCGAATTGAATATTGCTGTTCGGAAAAAAGAGGCAGAAAAAATTTTCGAACTATTTAAAAACACTTATAAAATAGCAATCAAAAAAACCGACCACTAAGTTTGAAGTTTTTCAAGCAAATACTTTGGTGCTCTACAAATTTTTTTAGTGTTTGAGTCAATAAAAACCAACGTGGTATTTGCGGTCACTAAAAGTTCGTTTTTTTCATTAAATATCTCATAATAAAATTCAATGCTAGCTGTAGGAATTTTCGTAAGAATAGTAATTACGGTAATTACATCGTCATAACGTGCTGGAAGCTTGTATTGTATCTCCAATTTAGTAACCGGAAGCTGAATATTATTTTCTTCCATCCATTTGTAAGAAAATCCGAGGTCGCGTAACCATTCGGTTCGTCCTTGCTCAAGGTATTGTGCATAATTTCCATAGTATACAACACCCATTTGGTCTGTCTCTCCATAACGCACTCGCATTTTTGTTATCGCTTTTCTCATTTTTTCTTACTCAAAAAGGAACTTTTTTTGTAGCTTTATCGAAGTTGAAGTATGAGGAAAAAAAATTAAAAATTCAATACCCAATCTATTTTTTTTTTCATTTTTTTGTTCACATATTTGCAGTGTTAAGGAAATGTTAGGGAAGTTTCTTTTTTCCTCAATTCTTAACCGCAATTTTTAACTAACTAAACTACGAAAGAGAGTTCAATTATGAGTAAAACTGCTGAAACAGTTTGGAGCAATTGTTTGTCCTTTATTGAAGATAACATCTCAACACAAGCGTACAAAACTTGGTTTGAACCCATTAAAGCAGTAAAACTTAACGATAACGCTCTTAGCATACAGGTTCCCAGTAAGTTTTTTTACGAATGGCTTGAAGAACATTACGTTAAGTTATTAAAAGTAGCTCTTACTAAAGAATTAGGCTCAAAAGCCAAACTGGTGTATATCATTAAAATGGAGAACACCTATGGCAATAAACAACCATTTACCGAGAAAATACCGAGCTCTAACAGAAGTCAGATGAAAGATCAAGAGGTGGATGTTCCTTTAAAGAACAAAAGCCCTGAACTTAAAAACCCATTTGTTATCCCTGGAATTCGAAATGTAAAGATTGAATCACAACTTAATCCTAATTACAGTTTCGATAATTTTTTGGAAGGAGAATCCAACCGTTTGGCACGCTCTGCCGGTTTTGCAGTAGCAAACAAACCGGGAGGAACCTCCTTTAATCCATTACTTATTTTTGGTGGAGTTGGATTGGGAAAAACCCATTTGGCACACGCTATTGGCGTAGAAATAAAAGAAAAGTATCCTGAAAAAACGGTGCTCTATATTTCTGCTGAAAAGTTTACGCAACAATATATAGAGTCTGTTAAGAAAAACAATCGAAACGATTTCATTCATTTTTATCAAATCATGGATGTGTTGATTGTGGACGATATCCAGTTGCTTTCAGGAAAAGCAGGTACGCAGGATGTGTTCTTTCATATCTTCAATCATTTACATCAAAACGGAAAGCAAGTCATACTTACCAGTGACAAGGCTCCCGTAGATATGATAGATATTGAACAACGCTTATTATCCCGCTTTAAATGGGGATTATCTGCAGAGTTAAATCATCCCGACTATGATACCCGTGTAGCGATTATAAAGAATAAACTATATCGAGATGGGGTTGAAATGCCGGAGGATATCGTGGAGTTTTTGGCCAACAACATCAAAACTAATATCCGTGAATTGGAAGGAGCCATTATTTCTTTAATTGCTCATTCTTCTTTCAACAAAAGAGAAATTACCATTGATTTGGCCAAAAAAATTGTTGATAATTACGTAAAGCATACCAAGAGAGAAGTTTCTATAGATTATATACAAAAAATTGTAAGTGATTATTTCCAGATGGATGTAGATACCTTGCAATCTAAAACCCGTAAAAGACATATTGTTCAAGCGAGACAACTGGCCATGTTCTTTGCTAAAAAATTTACCAAGGCTTCCTTGGCTTCTATTGGGTCTCAAATAGGTCAAAGAGACCACGCTACGGTCCTTCACGCCTGTAAAACGGTAGATAATCTATCGAGCACCGATAAGCAATTCAAAAAATATGTGGATGACCTCAACAAAAAATTAACGCTCTAATACATCCCGCTTCTCGCGGGATTTTTTATTTTTCAGCTATGAAAACTAAAATTCTTATGGTTTGTTTGGGTAATATTTGCCGTTCTCCATTAGCAGAAGGCATTTTAAAGTCTAAGCTGGATACTACTCATTTTGAGGTGGATTCCGCAGGAACAGGAGGTTGGCATGTGGGTGAATTACCTGACACCCGAAGTATTAGTATTGCTAAAAAGCACGGTATTGATATAACTGACCAGCGAGGTCGAAAATTTTCTCCCTACGATTTTGAAACTTACGATTATATCTTCGTAATGGACAATTCTAATTATCAAGATGTTATAAAACTAGCTAATAGCAAAGAAGAAATAGCTAAAGTGAAATTAATACTGGATGAAATTTTTCCCAACGAAAATGTCGATGTTCCGGACCCCTATTATGGTGGCAACCAAGGTTTTGAAAATGTATTTAACATGCTGGATGAAGCCTGCGAAAAAATT
Organism: Flavobacteriaceae bacterium; assembly: GCA_041392125.1. Classification (GTDB taxonomy): domain Bacteria; phylum Bacteroidota; class Bacteroidia; order Flavobacteriales; family Flavobacteriaceae; genus Halomarinibacterium. Next base: position 94,699 of record JAWKMR010000010.1, read on the forward strand.
GCCGAAAGATTACAACTTGCTAATTAAAGCCTATTTATTACCTTTAAGAAAAAAATATGAAAAAAATTATCCCCATTCTTCTACTTCTTTGTGTTTCCACATTTAGCTTTTCCCAAAGTGTCACATTAGACCTTTTTGCTTCCGGATTTAGCAGCTCGGTAGATATTCAAAATGCCGGTGATGAGAGGCTTTTTGTTGTTGAGCAAAGCGGAATTATTAAAATTTTAAATCCCGATGGCACGACCAATCCTACCCCCTTTTTAGACATACAATCCATTGTAGATTTTGCCGGAGAACGCGGGTTATTAGGATTAGCATTTCACCCGGATTATGCCAATAATGGCTACTTTTATGTACATTATTCAGACAATTCCGGAGATACACAAATCTCCCGTTTTTCAGTAGATGCTGGCGATCCTGATTTAGCCGATCCCGGTTCAGAATTTCAACTACTTAACGTTATTCAACCTTTCGGAAACCATAATGGTGGTACCATCACCTTTGGACCCGATGGCTATTTGTACATTGCATTAGGTGACGGTGGTAGTGGCGGAGACCCAAATAATTATGCTCAAAACAAAGAGCTACTCTTAGGAAAAATATTACGAATTGATATTGATACGCCTAGCGGAAACAACAATTATAGCATTCCACCAGATAATCCCTTTTTTGGAGACCCTGTAAATGCCGAAGAAATTTGGGCCATAGGCTTACGAAACCCTTTCCGAATGTCTATTGATTTTACCGACAATAAAATTTGGATTGGTGATGTGGGGCAAAATGGAAGAGAAGAGGTAAATAGTGCTGATGTTACCGAAGCGGCTGTAAATTATGGTTGGAGATGCTATGAAGGCAATAATCCTTATAATACCAACAATTGTTTACCTTCAAGCGAATATAGATTTCCCGTTTATGATTATCCCTGGAACGGAGGAGGCTCTGTTATTGGTGGGAGGGTGTATCGCGGTGCTACGTATTTAGATTTACAAGGAGTGTATATTTTTGGGGATATTGATGGAATGCTGGGTACGTTAGATGCGTCCTATAATTATATCAATCAATCCAGTGGTAATCCCAGTGGAACATGGGTGGCATTTGGAGAGGATATCACCGGGGAGATGTATGCGGTGAGTTTAAGCGGTAATATTTACAAAATTATAGGAGGGCAGATAGCATCTACCGAAGATTTTAATAGCAATAGTTTTACTCTATTTCCGAATCCTGCAAATACCCAAATTAACATTCAATCTGAAACTGAATCCATTCAATTGATTTCTATTTTTGATATTAACGGAAGAAAGGTTTTTTCAGAAAACAACATTGCAGGAAACTCAAAAGTCATAGATATTTCCACTTTTTCAGCGGGATTATACGTTGTTAAAATTACTTCCGAAAAGGGAAGTGCAGCCTACAAAAAGTTGATTATAAAATAACTGTTTTGACCCTTCCAATAGGAAATCTTTATCTAATTCCCTGTACATTAGGAGACACTCCTCCCTTAGAGGTCTTACCTCTTTCGGTAAAAAAGGCCATTGAGCAAATTGATTTTTACATTGTTGAAAATGAAAAAAGTGCAAGACGGTTTATCAAAAGCATCGTTCCCGGTAAGTCGCAACCTAATTTAAGCATTGAGACCATTAATAAATTTACCGATGAAAGTGAAATTCCTAGCCTGTTGGTTCCCTGCCTTCAAGGACATCATGTAGGAGTATTGAGTGAAGCAGGCTGCCCAGGTGTTGCCGACCCAGGAGCTGCGGTGGTGGCACAGGCACACTTAAAAGGAATTAGAGTAATCCCATTGGTTGGTCCTTCATCCCTACTTTTGGCACTAATGGCCAGTGGATTTAACGGTCAAAACTTTGCTTTTAATGGATATTTACCTATTGACAAACAAGAGCGAAAAAAAGAATTAAAACGACTCGAAAAACTATCGGAAGAACATAACCAATCGCAATTGTTTATTGAAACTCCTTATCGCAACAACCAACTTTTAGAAAGTTTACTATTGGTATTGCAACCGCATACGCAACTTTGTATTGCTTGTGATATTACACTTCCTTCCGAATATATTATTACACAAAGTGTGGAGGCTTGGAAAAAAACAAGGGTAGACCTCCACAAAAGACCTACCCTTTTTTGTATTCATAAATAAGCATTATTACATAACACTTACCTGTTTTTGTGGTTTTATAAAAGAGGTATTATACCCCGAAAATTTTTTTAAATAGTAACGAATGGAGGTTCCAAAACCATCGGTAAATTCCTCAACACCACCACTTCTTAAATACTTTTTTACATTTCCGGCTCCGGCTAAATGTGCCGCTGCCAAAATTCCTGACTCTGTTATTTTTATACCATCAATATAGGTACCCACATAACGTTTAATATCTCTACGTAAAATCCATTTATTTCTTGCGGTGTACACATCAAAAGCTTCTTCTTGCAGACGGGTGTCATTTAAAAAATTATCTGAGTTTTTTATTCCTATCATTTGCAAAGTTCCCCTTCCAAATTGATATTTCCCTAAATAGCCAAAAGGATTAACTGTAGTATAATTACCTCTCGATTCTTTAAAAGCAATGGCTTCTTTGAAACCCACATAGGTTTTTCCCAAAAATAATTGGTATTGAGGTATTGTTTTAAGACTGCTTACCTCATGTTCGTTTGGAACATTATAGCACAAAGCCTCGTTTTCTTCAATTAGGTAATGCGATAAATCTGCTTCTTTAAAGGAAGAAAAAGCAAAAGCGCAAACTATAACTATAAAACCTACTAATACTATTCGCATTAATTTTTGTTTCATATTTTATGATTTCGAAGGATATTAAATACCCTTTCAATTTCAGCGCGCAAAAGTACGACTTTTTTTACAAATTTGATTTTCAGGCTGTTAAAAAATGTTAAATCGCTTCCGAAAACGTTTGAAATCATATAATACTGATTATCAAGAACTAAAGATATTTCAGAAAAACACTAATTCAGCAACGATTTTTTGAAGAAATGAACAAAGTTGTAAACACTTATCTGTTTACCCCATTTTGTGAAATCCAGCGCACATATTCTGCTTTGTTTGCATTGTGTTGGGCCAAAGTTTTTGCGAATTTATGATACCCAAAATTAGTTACATCTGCCACAAAATAGAAATAGTGGTGTGATTCCGGATTTAAAACGGCATCAATTGCTGAAATATCCGGCATACTTATAGGGCCAGGCGGTACCCCTGTATATTTATAGGTATTAAAAGGAGAATCTATTTCTAAATCTGCATACAACACCCGCTTGATTGTTTGATTAAAGTCATTTTCAGTTTTCTTTTTGGCATAAATTACCGTAGGATCTGCCTGCAGCAACATGCCCGCTTTTAATCTATTTAAATAAACACCTGCTACACGAGGTCTTTCATCTACTTTAGCGGTTTCTTTTTGCACAATGGCTGCCAATGCCATTACTTGATCTCTGGAAAGCCCCTGCTTTTGCGCTTTTAAATTGCGTTCGTTAGTCCAAAAGGCATTATATTCCTTCAACATTCTGTCTCTAAAATTAGCAGCAGAAGTATTCCAGTACACCTCATAGGTATTGGGGATATACATCCCTAAGGCTGTTTCTTCCGTAAATCCGGCATTCTCTAAAAAAGTTACCTCTTTAAAAGCATTCAAAAAGGAGAGACTATCGGGTTCTAATTGTCTGGATAAATGTCCTGCAAGATTTTCTATGCGTTCCTGATTATTGAACTTCACTAGTATTGGGATATTGGTACTTCGAATGGTATTGATAATATCATTATTACTCATCCCTTCTTTTATGATATAATGTCCAGATTTTATATTTTCCGGGTATCCCTTCTTTTTGGCTATAGCTATAAAAGAATCAATATTTATTACCAAGGGTTCTATTTGTTCTAAAACCTCATTAAAATTTGCTCCCGTAGGTATATAGAGGTGTGCCTCTTTATTTGTAAAAGCTGTGTTTTTTGAAAATACACTGTTGTATACATAATATGCAAAACCCCCCATAATTACCAAACCCAACAGTACTGTTGCAACAATTACTTTTCTTAAATTTCTACTCATGGATTAGTTGAAATATAAATTCATTTTTAAAAGTTCCTCTGGAAAAAATCCAATCTTTTTTTTCACCACTTTTTAGGAAACCTAATTTTTCAAACAGTTGAATACTTTTGGTATTTTCTGCTGAAATAGCAGCATAAAATTGATGCAAATTAAGGTGGGTAAATCCGTAATTACAAATTAGTTGTATGGCTTCAGAAGCAAAACCTTTTCTTCTATCTTCTTCCGAAGCAATCACAATACCCAGACCTGCTCTGCGATGCTTGGGTTCAAAATCAAATACATCAATAAAGCCGATTAATTTTGTTTGAGTGCAAATTGCCAAACGCAATTGTTTCACTTCGAAGATATCCCTGTGTGCATTTTCAAGGTATTGTTTCAATACAAATTTTGAGTATGGTGTAGTTGTGTTACTTATTTCCCAAACCTCCTCATCATTTTCCAATTGGTACAAAAAGTCCAAATCGGAAGGCTCCAAAGCTCGCAAATACACTTGTTTCCCTTTTAATGTCATGACCAAACTCCTTTAAAAACTTGTACTGCCGGACCTGTTAATGTTACATTTTGATAGGTGTTTCCTTTTTTCTGAAAGTTCACTTCTAATGTACCTCCGGGTGTTTCTAAAAAAACCGAAGTTTTTTTGGTCTTTCCCAATTCGAACATAGCAATGCCTACCGCCGTTACACCGGTTCCACAGGAAAGAGTTTCGTCTTCTACCCCACGTTCGTAAGTTCTTACTGTAAAAGTAGCTTCTGAAACTTGCTGCACAAAATTGATATTTGCTCCTTCTTTTCCGTAGCATTCATTACGAAGTCTTCTTCCCTCCGAAAAAACATCAAAATCTTCAATTTCGGAAACTAACTGGACATGGTGTGGTGATCCTGTATTTAAGAAAACGTGTGTTTCAAAAATTGAAACGTTGTCAACATCATTCATCCCAAGCGAAATTTTGTCATTTTTAACCGAGGCATGATGAATTCCATCTACTGCTTCAAAAGTAGCATCTCTGTTAACCATCCCTAAAAACTTCGCAAAATGGGTAATACAGCGGCCTCCATTGCCACACATACTACTTAAGTTTCCATCGCTATTATAATAAATCATGGTAAAATCTAATTCCGGATGATTTTCTAAAAGAATTAGCCCATCTGCCCCTATGCCAAATTTTCGGTCACACATAGTTCTTACCAGTTTGGTATCTTTTTTGGAAAAAGTGTTTAAACGATTGTCTATTAGTACAAAATCGTTTCCCGTTCCTTGATATTTATAAAATTCTGTAGGCATAGGAAACAAAGGTATAAAAACCAAAGGCTATAAATTGCCTAAAAACAGTGTTAAATACACGTTAATTAAGAAATATGTTAACAATACAATCGTCCTTTAAAAGTTAATTTTATAGTGTCTAATTAAAATATATCTATTATGAAACAAACAGCACGTTTATTCTTAGTAGCGATAGTAGCAGGAGCTACTACACTAGGCGGATACAAAGTATTCGTTGAAAAAAATGAGAAAATGGCAGCCACTTCTGCCATCGAAACTCCCAGTTTCATTCCAACAAATTTTAATACAAATACTGCACTCACTGCCGGAATTGATTTTACGGAAGCTGCAGATAAAACAGTTCATGCAGTGGTTCACGTTAAAAATACATTGGTGAGTAGGCAACCCACTAATATGCACGACTACTTTTTTGGAGGCGGAACCCCTAGAGAAATGGTAGGCACCGGAAGTGGAGTAATTATTAGTCCCGACGGGTATATTATCACTAACAATCACGTAATTGATAATTCTACCCAGCTGGAAGTTACTTTAAACAATAACAAAACCTACGAAGCAAAATTGATTGGAACTGACCCAAAAACCGATATTGCCCTTATTAAAATTGATGCCGATGAAGAACTTCCTTTTGTTCCTTTTGCCGATTCCAATAATGTAAAAATTGGCGAATGGGTGCTAGCCGTTGGAAATCCATTCAACTTAACCTCAACGGTAACTGCAGGTATTGTAAGTGCCAAAGCGCGCGATCTAAATGAATTTGATAGTAATCCACAATCCTTTATCCAAACGGATGCTGCCGTAAATCGTGGAAATAGTGGGGGTGCTTTAGTGAACACCAATGGGCAACTTATAGGTATCAACACCGCCATTACTAGTGAGACGGGGTCTTATGTAGGCTACTCGTTTGCGGTACCCTCTAATACAGCTCGTAAAGTGGTAGAAGATATTATGGAGTATGGCAATGTACAACGAGGCATTTTAGGGATTCAAGGAGGGAGTCTTGACTCTAAAAGAGCTGCAGCACTCGGGGTTTCAGAAACCGAAGGGGTGTATGTTGCCGGAATTGAAAAAGGAAGCGGGGCCGATAAAGGGGGTCTTAAAGAAGGGGATATCATCAAGAAAATTGACAATTTTAAAATTGCAAAGTTCTCTGACCTAGCCGGGTATTTAGGATCTAAGCGCCCTAATGATGTGGTGGATGTTACGGTATTAAGAAATGGAAGTTCAAAAGTAATTCCGGTAACCCTTGTAAAGTTAGAAGTATATGAAATTGACGATTTAGGATTGGAAGTAAAAAATGCTACGGAATCTGAACTCCAACTGCGAGGTATTAAAAATGGGGTGAAAGTGAATAGAGCCCTCACCAACGACATGTCTCGTTATGGGCTGGAGGGCATTATTATTACCAAGATTAATGATGAAGACGTAAAGAATATAGACGATGTAAAAAAAATCATGAACCGTCGAAACTACAACGAACCCATTAAAATGACATTTGTGAATGAACGAGGCGAATTGAACTCTTTTATTTTTAGATAATAATAGATTTCCTTCTATTGTTAAAGCCTGCTCGAAACTGGTTTTCGGCAGGCTTTTTTATTTTCTGAAATATCTTTTCCGAAAACGTTTTAGTTATGTACTTTTGCAAAAATTTTCAAACCCCTTAAAATTTACCTTTATGAGTTTTGATGAAGTCTATGAAAAAGAACTTTCTTTTCAAACCGATCGCCGCAAAGCCTGTGTTCAATTTATTAACATCGTAAGTGATTTATGGTACGATAAATCTATTGAATTGGTCCTTTTCAGAAACCAATTAATAGACAGAAATGTTTCAGAAATATTAAACCTTCACGAATATGCGGGTGAATTTGTTCAAAAGCCAATCTCTATTTTTGATAGTGTAGAAATTGCAGAAGCCATCAAAACGTTGGATTTACCTCCAGCCAAGTTGGATATTGGTAAATTAACGTATGAGTTTCACTTGGAAGATAACCAATACCAAGATGCCCTCGCTTTTGTAAGTGATAAATTAAAAGGCGCCAAACAACAAAAAAATATTGTTCCCAAAGATGTAATTCTCTATGGTTTTGGTCGTATAGGCCGTTTATTGGCGCGGGAACTCATGACACGTACAGGACAAGGAAATCAAATGCGTTTACGTGCTGTGGTGACTCGTGATAAACAAGATTTGACTATTTTAGAAAAAAGAGCTTCATTACTGCAATACGATTCTGTACATGGCGATTTTCCTGGCACCGTAAGAGCCGATATTGAAAACAATGCGTTAATTATTAATGGTACTACCGTCCATATGATTTCTGCCAACGCTCCTGAGGATATCGATTATACCCAATATGGCATTGAAGATGCTTTATTAATAGATAATACCGGTGCTTTTAGAGATGATGTCGCCTTAGGAAGACATTTAAAAAGCAAAGGTGTTTCCAAAGTATTGTTTACGGCTCCCGGAAAAAATATCCCTAATATTGTTCACGGGGTAAATCATTTAGATTACGATCCCAAAAAAGTGGATATCTATTCTGCAGCTTCTTGTACCACCAATGCTATCACTCCAGTTTTAAAAGCGGTGGAGGATAGTTTTGGAGTGGTGAAAGGACATTTAGAAACCATTCACGCATACACCAACGATCAAAATTTAGTAGATAATATGCACAGTAAATACCGTCGTGGTAGAGCGGCTGCATTGAATATGGTCATTACCGAAACCGGTGCGGGAAAAGCCGTAAGTAAAGCGCTGCCTTCTTTTGAAGGAAAACTGACTTCCAACGCTATTCGGGTTCCTGTTCCAAATGGATCTTTAGCAATTTTAAATTTAGAATTAGAAACACCTACTTCTAAAGATGGAATCAATGCTGCTATGAAGAAATATGCATTGGAAGGGGATTTGGTAGAGCAAATTAAATATTCTTTGAATAATGAATTAGTGTCTAGCGATATTATTGGCTCTTCAGCTCCATCTATTTATGATAGTAATGCTACTATTGTTACACCTGATGGTAAAAATGTGGTGCTGTATGTTTGGTATGATAATGAATATGGCTACAGTCATCAAGTAATACGTTTGGCGAAATATATTTCAGAAGTAAGACGTTTTACGTATTATTAATCTTTTTAAGGTAAAACCTCAAAAAAAAACCCACCATAAGGTGGGTTTTTTTTGTTTGTTAAATTTCTGAGATTTCTTTCAATTTCTGCAGGGACTTTGGATAGGTTTCGTTAAAGTAGTCTTCATGTCCCTCCATACCATCCAATTCCACAATCACCGTGGTAACCCCCTTGTTTTCCTTAAATGTATAATTTTCAAGGCATCCCGCCCAAGATTCTACTTCCGGTCCTTCCAACAGTTCTTTGTCGCCTTGTAGCATTCCTATATGCTTGATAGACACAAACTGATTGGGAGTATTTTTTACAATTTCTGAAATCATTCCGCCTTTTTCACCCTTTTCATTTTCACCCACAAAATACATCCGTGAGCCTTCTTCCCATGTGCCTTCATACGTTGAAGTAGGGTTAAAAACGGCCGTCCATTGCTCGTAGGTTTTTTTGCTTGAAATTCCAAGCATTGCATCATACACGCTGTCAACTGAGGCATTAATGGTTTGGGTAAATTGTATTTTTTTCATATTACTTATCAGTTTTAAAATCGATTAAATAGGGTTTTAAAGGCACATTTTCTAGATTTCTGAAACCCCATCCTATAAGCAATTGGTATTGCTTATTTGGCTCTAAAGGTTCAATTTCAAAAGTAAGCATAGTCCCATCTTCAGAATAGCCAATCAATTCTTTAAAACGTACTACCGCTTCCTCTCCTAACGGACCATAGTCAAAATTTCGGAATTCCTCATTCATGGGTTCAGAAAAAACAACAGTAATTTGGTTTGTTTTTGGGTTTACCTTTTCACTGTTATTTTGAAAGGGTTGTATTGCTTTTACAATAGGCCTTCGGTTTTCATAATCTTGGTAGAGATTCTCGAGTGTATTTGAAAAAAAGCCGGTGCCATTAACAAATTCTTCCACTTCTTTTTCATTGGTATAATCTAATTCTATGAGGTTTTTAATTGCCTGGTTTTTATCTGAAGCTTGAGTATAATAACGCTCACTCAACTCATACCCTATGTAATATCCCAAATCCCGAACACCAAATTCATTAGGGCTATCGCTCCATAACCATTGATAGAGGTTATTTCCATAAAATAATTCCCTTTCAAATTTTTGACGAACTGCATCATTATTTTTCCCAAAACTCACCGCAGGTGTAGAAGAAGGAACTCCCATCGCTTTACAAGAAACAAACTCAGCCACTCCTTCGCGTATAGAAAAAGAAAGTAAATTTTCCAATGCTGGTTTTTGTTGTGTGTGTACGTATTCATGCACATTTAAAAGGACCAAATTATCTATAGGATTTCTGTCAAAAAAAGCACGTCTTCCACTACGTAAGGGTTCGGGAAATTCGGAAACAACTGTGTTTTTATCGGTCATCGCTAATTCACTTCCTAGTAATACCAAACTATCTAAGGTCGTTCCATTGGTTCTCAGTGCACCAATGGTAAAATAGATTTTGGCAGGTTTCAAATCTGGATATAGCTGCCGAAGATTTTCAATTCCTTGCTCCAACTCGTAAGCAAAAGTGTTGGCTTTTAGTGTGTTTTTACGCACCGAATTCCAAAATTTTGGATAGTTGTTGATGGCATCAATATAATCTTTTGGTGTATAATTTCTTGCTTCCCGAATAGCATGTAACCCTTTGGTTCCTTTCTGAAAATAGAGACTATCCAGCCATTGGTATTGAAGGGTTGAGTCTTCCGTTGCTATAATTTTATCGTAGGCTTCCCAAAAATGATCGATATCGCTTGTGACAATGTTTTTTGGAGAAGAGGAAGGGTTTTCACAACTGAAAACTAAAAATGCTAAAAAAAAGTACCTAACTATTTTCATAAAAAGGGAGATCACAAAGTTACATTAGAAGCTATACATTATTATTTCGTTGCATTTCGGGTGGCCAATTTCCCTCCCAAATACCCCATTGGAATGTAGGCCAATACCAAATCCAATACGCTAAACCAAATGGGAGCTTCCGGTAACATATATACCGCCATGATACCCCCAAGTAGAAAAAAAACACCCAAAATTAGGGCAAAACGCATTTTTCGGCTTACGGCTATTTTTGCTGCAGTAAAAGCACCTACCAGAGCACCTAGTGCATGTGCTAAAAAGGGAGTAATAAAATGTTTAGGTTCAAAGAGGTGTATGCCTGCCTGTAAACCCTCCATGGTGGTAGTATCTACTCCCTCGGGAGGCGGAATGATGGACGGTCCAAAGGAGACAATTGCCATATTCACAATACCGCCTACGAGTATCCCAGCAATTACACCCAGAATATTTTGCAGTGTTGGATTCATTGGCAAAATTATTATAATTAATTATTCTTATTAATTCATTCAAGATATTACAAACCCCACCCTTCTCTATAGGTGCCTTTCACCCAAGCATTGGCTTCTTCCCAATTGGTGACTTTCATATTTTCGCCATCCCATAAAATATTTCTACGACCCGGGTAGTTAAAAGGATCCCAATCCCCTACTTTTTTCCCTTCTTTTAATGTTTTGTACTGGTATGCCTTAATGGCAAGGTTTCCCATTAATACTGCTTCGGTTAAAGGACCACCATAGGAAAAAGGGGAAGAGGTTTGGCCTTTTCCGCTTAAAATAGCTTCCACCCATTCGCCTTGGTGTGTAGTAGTAACACGAGGCAATGTTTTTTCAGGAGGCATAAAACGGGTCATCATTTCGCTGGGTAATAATCTTGGGTTACCTGAGTAAGTATCGGTGACCATAATACCATTACTTCCGTGGAAAATACTTCCACCTCCATTGCCACCGGGTACTTCACCATCGGCTAATTCTTCGGGTAAATCGGGCATAATACCTCCATCGTACCAATTTAATGATAAATCCCCATGGACCTCATTTTTAAATTTCAATCGTACTACAGAAGATGGCGGACAAGCCTCACTGTAATCTGCTTCTACAAAATCACCCGACCATATTGTGGTACAACTGGCTTCCGCTTCATAAGGGAATCCTAACTGCAACGCTTTAAAGGGAGTCTCCATGATATGGCACCCCATGTCGCCCATGGCACCGGTTCCGAAGTCCCAGAAACCGCGCCATTTAAAAGGTAAGTAATTTTCATTAAAGGGACGCATTTTGGCAGGGCCTAACCATAAATCCCAATCTAAAGTAGCGGGTATGGGTTGTCCTTCGGTAATATGTTTAAAACCTTGCGGCCATACAGGACGATTGGTCCAACAATCTACACGATGCACTTTTCCAATAATTCCGGCATTAATCCATTCTTGTGCGGTGCGAATACCATCGCTGGAGGCGCCTTGGTTTCCCATTTGGGTAACAATGCCCTTCTCGGCAGCAATAGCAGCCATCATTCGGGCTTCATAAATGGTGTGTGTTAAGGGTTTTTCGACGTACGCGTGTTTTCCGGCTTTCATAAAAGGAATGGCTATGGGAGCATGGGTATGGTCCGGTGTGGCTACTGTAAAAGCGTCTATATCTTTAATATGGTTGTCGTACAATTTTCGGAAATCACGGTACTTTTTAGCTTGTGGATGGGCATTAAAACTATTGGCTGCACGTACATCATCCACATCACACATGGCAACAAATTTTACCTTTCCGGTTTCAAATAACTCATTTACCACACCTCCTCCACGGCCACCTACTCCTATAGCACCCACATATAGCGTATCACTGGGTGGAATATGATTTTTACCCAAAACAAAACTGGGAACAATAGTAAAAGCAGCACCTGCTGCTGCCGATTTTTTAATGAAGGTGCGACGTTTCATAATAAGAATAGCGTTTAGTTAACTTCATAAAGATACTAAAAAGTTTCACTCTAAAGGGAAGGACTAAATAAAGGAATTCCGTATTTTTGAAATCTAAATTGTAACACCATGGATCATTTAACAAAACTGGAAGAACTGCTTGACCAATCCAATACCGATATCAAAAATGGTTTGTACGATGAGGCCACTAATAAGCTGGAAAAAATTATTAGTATTGACCCTAATTTCGGAAAAGCTTACAACCACATGGGGTATTTATACGAAGTGAAATTCAAAGATTATGAAAAAGGCGAAACCTTATATAAGTTGTGTTTGGAAAAATCTCCTTTGTACCCTAGTGTCTATTACAACTATTCCATTTTACTATCTACCCTTGGCAAATGGGACGAGTTGAAAGAATTGCTTGATCAGGCTATGAATGTTCCCGGTATTACAAAATCGACCATTTATAATGAGTATGCCATTATGTATGAACAAATGGGAGAATTAGACAAAGCTATTGAACACTACCGACAAGCAGGCTTAAACACCTTAGATAAAGCAACTTTAGATAGAGCAAAAACTTCCATTGAGCGCTGCAAAGCAAAGAAGGAATTATTTTAACGGATGCGCATAGACATCATTACCGTTTTACCCGAATTACTACAAAGCCCTTTTGAAGCTTCTATTTTAAAAAGAGCTATTGAAAAGGATTTAGTAGCAGTTCATTTTCATAATCTTCGGGACTATACCTCCAATAAATACAAACAAGTGGACGACTACCAATTTGGAGGTGGCGCCGGGATGGTAATGATGATTGAACCTATTGATAAATGTATTTCAGCCTTAAAGGCTGAGCGGGAATATGATGAAATTATATACATGACTCCCGATGGGAAAACACTTAATCAAACTATGGCCAATGAGCTTTCTTTGAAGGGAAATCTTATTATTTTATGTGGGCATTACAAAGGAGTAGACCAACGGGTGCGGGATCACTTTATTACCCGCGAAATTTCGGTGGGAGATTACGTACTTAGTGGAGGTGAATTAGCAGCCGCAGTTTTGTGTGATGCCATAATACGCCTCATCCCCGGTGTTTTAAGTAATGAAACCAGTGCTTTGACCGACTCGTTTCAGGATAATTTATTGGCGCCTCCTATTTACACCCGACCGGCAGAATATAACGGCTGGAAAGTACCGGATATCCTGTTGAGTGGAAATACCCCAAAAATAGATGCTTGGCGGGAAGCTGAATCTCTTAGAAGAACTTCGGAAAAAAGACCCGATTTACTCGATAAATAATCTTTATTACTTCGTTGCTTTAAACTATCAAAAACCCTTTTAAAATAGGGTTTAATCTAATAATTTTAACTATTGAAAATGAAGTAGAATTTTAAAATTATTAATAGTATGATTACATTAAATAAAATAGGGTTAGATATTCAAAAAAGTGAAAAGCTTTCAGAATTATTAAGCGATTTGTTATCAAATTATACGGTTTTCTATCAAAATGTAAGAGGGTATCATTGGAATGTGAGAGGTGAAAAGTTTTTCGAATTACATTTAAAATTTGAAGAGCTATACAATAATCTTTTCCTTAAAATAGATGAAATCGCCGAGCGAATCCTCACGCTGGGATACGCACCCAATCATAGGGCTTCCGAATATTTAAAAACAGCTACCATTAAAGAAACGAAAGAAGTAAATGATGGTTTTAAAGCCGTAGATAACATTTTAAATTCCTTTCAAGATTTATTGGTGCGACAACGCGTTATTTTGGAATTATCTGCCGAAATAAGTGATGAAGGAACGAATTCCTTAATGAGTGATTATATTAGAGAACAAGAAAAGTTGGTGTGGATGTATTCTGCTTTTCTCAACAAATAAAAAAGTATTTATAAAGTTGCAAGAACTATAAAATTGTGTATTTTTGCACCCACTTAATCCAACCTCTGGCGAAGTACGTGCATGTTGTTTTAAATTTAACTTGTTGAATCTATAATCATGGAATCGTTAATTAAATTTGTTCAAGACGAATTTGTAACCAAAAAAGAATTCCCTGCTTTTTCTGCGGGAGATACTATTACCGTATATTACGAAATACGCGAAGGTGAAAAAACCAGAACACAGTTCTTTAAAGGAGTGGTTATTCAAGTAAAAGGAACCGGTTTAACCAAAACTTTTACTATTAGAAAAATGTCTGGAACCGTTGGTGTAGAGCGTATATTCCCTATCAATCTTCCTGCACTTCAAAAAATTGAACTAAACAAAATTGGTAGCGTACGTAGAAAACGCATCTATTACTTTAGAGGTCTTACCGGTAAAAAAGCAAGAATTAAAGAAGGTAAATACTAAAAAACCTTCCAAAATAAACCCAAAAGCGGCGCTATTATTAGGCCGCTTTTTTTATTGACAATTGTTAATAACCCGTGTGGATAAAGTGTTATTATTTAGGAGCTTATAAAATTTGGAAATTATAATTGTTGTTTTACTTTAGCTATATCAAAACGATGAAAACATCGTAGCGATAAAATAAAGTAACGTTCTTTATATATCTTTTTTAATTGTTTTAAAACACAAAACCTCATTGAGTAAGTTGTGTATAGATTAAAAAAGGAGAAGTGCCACTTTTTTAAGTTAGGTTGGTTTTTTAATCAATAAAGTTTTGAAAATGAAGCACTTTTTGAACCTAATCACAATCGCAGGGGTATAATAAACCTGCCTCGATTAGCCCACGGGCGAATGGTTGGTAACGATTCGGTTCACAAGAAGCCATATCAGAGTAGCAATACAATGATATGGCTTTTCTTGCTTTATAAGAGTACTGTTTCCTTACTTAGCATGATATTTCTTGAAACCAACTATAGTAAATTGTATATTTGCAAGCCTTATTTATTCAACTTAAAATTTCTTTTTGAAAAAAATTCCTATGACAAAACCAGCCAAAATTATTTATACTAAAACCGATGAAGCTCCCTTTTTAGCAACCCACTCGTTACTTCCAATAATAAAGGCTTTTACAAAATCATCAAACATAGATGTCGAAACTAGAGACATTTCCTTGGCTGGTAGAATTATTGCCAATTTTCCGGAGTATCTTCAAGAAAATCAACGAATGGAAGATGCTTTGGCAGCGTTAGGGGAACTGGCTAAAAAACCGGAAGCCAATATTATTAAATTACCCAATATAAGTGCATCCGTTCCCCAATTACTGGAAGCCATTACTGAATTACAAAAAAAAGGGTATGCTTTACCAGATTATCCTGAAGACCCTAAAAATGAAGAGGAAAAAAACATTAAATCTACTTACGATAAGATTAAAGGAAGTGCAGTAAACCCTGTACTTCGTGAAGGAAATAGCGATCGTCGTGCTCCTCTAGCTGTGAAAAACTATGCAAAGAAAAATCCGCATAGTATGGGTGCTTGGACTTCAGACTCTAAAACGCACGTAGCAACGATGTCTCATGGTGACTTTTTTCACAATGAAAAATCGGTTACTATACAACAGGAAGGGAATGTAAAAATAATTTTGAATGACAATGCGGGTAATGAAATAGTTTTAAAACAAGCTGTCCATGTACTTGAAGGTGAAATTATTGATGCTACACTCATGGAAAAGGAAGCGTTACTTTCCTTTCTAACAGAGCAAGTAGAAGACGCTCGAGATAAAGGTGTTCTTTTTTCTTTACACATGAAAGCCACCATGATGAAAGTAAGTGACCCGATTATATTTGGTCATGCTGTGGAAGTATTTTTTGCTGAATTATTTAAAAAACACAAGGCTACTTTTGAAAAATTAGGTGTCGATGTGCGTAATGGTTTTGGAGATTTAACCAGTAAATTGGAAGAGCTTTCTTCAGAAGAACGTTCAGAAATAGAAAAAGATGTTCAAAACATCTTAAGCCATGGCCCAGATTTAGCTATGGTCAATAGCGATAAAGGCATTACCAATTTACATGTGCCCAGTGACGTGATTATAGATGCATCCATGCCGGCTATGATACGTAATTCGGGAAAAATGTGGAATAAAGAAGGAAAAACACACGATACCAAGGCGGTAATACCCGATAGTAGCTACGCAGGAATTTATGAAGCGACTATTGATTTCTGTAAAAAACACGGGGCTTTTGACCCAAGAACTATGGGAACGGTTCCCAATGTTGGGCTCATGGCTCAAAAGGCAGAAGAGTATGGCTCCCATGATAAAACCTTTGAAATTCCTACTTCCGGCACCGTAAAAGTAATCGATCAAAAGGGAACCGTATTATTACATCATGCTGTTTCTGAAGGGGATATTTGGAGAATGTGCACAGTAAAAGATGCTCCTATTCAAGACTGGGTAAAATTAGCAGTTAATAGAGCAAAAGCTACCGGATGGCCTGCTGTTTTTTGGTTGGACGAATCCCGTGCCCACGATGCAGAGATCTTGAAAAAAGTTCATACCTATCTAAAAGAATACGATACTACCGGCTTAGAAATTAAAATTTTAGCTCCTAAAAAAGCTACCGAATATACTTTGGAAAGAGTAAAGAAAGGTGAAAATACCATCTCGGTTACCGGTAATGTACTTCGCGATTATTTAACAGATCTCTTCCCCATTTTAGAGTTAGGCACCAGTGCCAAAATGTTATCCATTGTTCCGTTAATGAATGGCGGAGGTCTTTTTGAAACAGGTGCGGGAGGTTCTGCTCCAAAACATGTGGAACAATTCCTTGAAGAAGGTCACCTGCGTTGGGATTCCTTGGGAGAATTTTTGGCATTAGCAGTTTCTCTGGAACATTTGGGAGAAACTTTCAATAACCCAAAAGCTCTTGTTTTATCTGAAACATTAGATCAAGCTACCGAAAAATTATTGGAAAACGACAAATCCCCTTCTCGAAAAGTACATGAATTAGATAATAGAGGAAGTCACTTTTATTTAGCATTGTACTGGGCAGAAGCCTTGGCAAACCAAAATAAAGATGAAGGCCTTAAAATTGAGTTTTCGCCTATGGCTTCAAAACTGAAAGAAAACGAAAAAACCATTGTCAATGAACTTAATGCTGCTCAGGGACATACCGTAAATATTGAAGGGTATTATTTTCCAGATGAAAATTTAGTAAATAAAGAGATGAGAGCAAGTAATTTATTCAATTCCTTATTAAATAGTTAAGTAATCTCTATCAGATTTTGGTATTATATAATTTTGTTTATTTTTAGCCAAACAAAACTATTGAAAGGGAGACAATAGTTTTTTATTTATTTAAACTTCCCTTAATTTACTAATTAACAACTATTATGAACAAACAAAATCTAATTATTGCATTACTAGTATTAACGGTCGTTTTTAGCTGTAAAAAGAAAGACGATGATGGCGGAGGGCAAGCTTGCCAAACCTGTACTTTCGATATCCTAGGAGAAGATTTCACATCTGAATATTGCGACAATGGTGACGGTACAGTAACTGTTACAACCGAGGGTCAATCTCAAACAACAAGCATGGAAGGTCTAACTTTTACTGAATTTATTGCAGCTTTTGAACAAGCAGGAGCTACTTGTAATTAAAATTTATTTAAAAAAAAAGGAAAGCTCGCAACCAAGCGAGCTTTTTTTTAAACTATAATCAACTACTTTTGAACTAAAACAAGTCTACTTTGAAAAAAATTTTTGTTCTCTGTTTTCTTTTTAGCAGTTACCTCTTCGGGCAAGAAAAATTTACTTTAAGCGGGACCGTTTTAGAAGAAGCTACCGGAGAAACTCTCATTGGAGTAAATGTAATTATTCCCGAATTAAAAACTGGAACCATTACCAATGAATATGGCTTTTACTCTATCACTCTTCCTGAAGGAACCTATTTGGTACAATTTAGTAGTTTAGGATTTGTAAGTCAACAAAAAAGCATTTCGCTTACGCAAAACACGACACTCACTATATCTCTTAAAAATGATACCGAACAACTTGACGAAGTTGTTATTACAGCAGATGTAGAAAGGGCAAATATAAAAGCTCCACAAATGAGTGTAAATACCTTAACAGCGGGAACCATAAAAAGCATTCCTGTGGTTTTAGGAGAAGCAGATGTTATAAAATCGTTGCTGTTATTACCCGGAGTGACCAATGCAGGAGAAGGCTCTTCGGGCTTCAATGTTCGGGGAGGTGCCGTGGATCAAAACCTGATACTTTTAGACGAAGCCACCATTTTTAATTCTTCTCATTTATTTGGATTTTTCTCTGTGTTTAATCCCGATGCCATTAAGGATGTGAAATTATTTAAAGGAAGTATCCCCTCTCGATATGGAGGTAGAGTGTCTTCTGTGTTAGAAATATTTCAAAAAGAAGGGAACAGCAAAGCATTGAAATTTAATGGAGGTATTGGTGTTGTAGCTAGCAGGCTTTTGGCAGAAGGACCTATTGTAAAAGACAAAGCAGCTTTTTTAGTGGGAGGCAGAGCATCATATGCACATCTCTTTCTGCCTTTATTCGATATTAAAAACAGTGCTTATTTTTACGATCTAAACACCAAACTAAATTATCGTATCAATGAAAACAATAACATTTTCCTTTCCGGTTATTTCGGAAGAGACCTCTTCAGTATCAACGATAGTTTTGTAAATGTCTATGGAAATGCTCTGGTAAATTTTAGATGGAATCATATTTTTTCAGATAAGTTATTTTCTAACCTATCCCTTATCTACTCCGACTATTACTACGGATTAGAACTTGATTTTGTTGGATTTGAATGGAATTCGGGGATTCAAAATTTTAATTTAAAGTACGACCTGAAGCATTATTTAACCGACAAGCTTCAAATAAATTATGGCATCAACAACATTTACTACAGTTTCAATCCCGGTAAAATAAAACCCAATAATTCAGAATCCGGAATTGTGGAAGAACAACTCATAAAAAAATACGGAAACGAATCTGCCATTTATGTAGATGTGGAGCAAGATATCACTTCAAACCTAAGCGTTGAATATGGGGTAAGATTGAGTCATTTTATTCGTTTTGGGCAAGATGAAATTAATGTCTATGAAGATAATAATCCGGTACTTTTCGACACCTTTACGTTAGTTTATAGTGAAGCCGAACCGCTTGAAACTATAGCTTCTTCTAGGAGTGATCAATTGAAATCCTACACCAACTTCGAGCCTCGTATTTCAGCAGCGTATAGTATTAATGAGGATCTTTCAGTGAAAGCAAGTTACACCCGTCTTTCGCAGTACCTACATTTACTATCAAACACCAGCTCTCCTACTCCTCTGGATGTCTGGACACCCAGCGGCCCTTATGTAAAACCACAGCTACTGGATCAATATGCGTTTGGGATTTTTAAAAACTTGAAAAACAGAACCTATACCTTAGAAGCGGAAGTGTATTACAAAAACATTCAAAATAGAATCGATTATATTGATGGGGCTAACTTAATTGCAAATAATGCTATTGAACAGGTTATTTTAAATGGAGAGGCAAGAGCCTACGGCATCGAATTGTTGCTTCGGAAAAACACCGGAAAACTTCAAGGCTGGGTCTCTTACACAGTGTCAAAATCGGAACAACGAACCCCTCCCAGAAATGAAAATGAAATAGGAATCAATAATGGCGAATGGTATAATACTCCTTATGACAGGCCCCACGACATTTCGATATATGCCAATTACAGCTGGAATAAAAAATGGACTTTTAACTCCAATTTTGTATTTCAAACAGGGCGACCCACCAATTATCCCATTGGGCAATTTGTATTTCAGGATGTTGTGGTTCCTTATTATGGATTTCGAAATGTAGAACGCCTGCCTGCCTATCACAGAATAGATGTTTCTGCTATATATGTGCCTACACAAAAAGAAGATAAAAACTGGAGCAGCGAATGGGTTTTTAGTATCTATAATGTATATAATCGTAAAAATGCAGCCTCTATTAATTTCAGGCAAAACGAGGACACAGGAGTTAACGAAGCTGTACGAACTTCCATTTTTGGAATTGTACCTTCAGTTACCTATAATTTTAAATTTTAAGTGATGAATCGATTTTTTTATATAGTAGCAATTACCACAGTTTTATTTTCCTCGTGTGAAGATGTAATTGAAGTTGATGTCCCTACCGATGAAGCCAGACTCGTTATAGATGGGCTTATTAGAGTGGATACTACGCAGGAATTTGTAAACGTAAAAGTAAAAATAACCAAAACCACTTCGTTTTTTGAGAATATTGAGACTGTTTCTAACATACCCACAATTTTTATCTACTACGGTGTTGAAAATGAATTTGGTGAACTGATAAATGGATCTTATTCTAATTTAACTGAATTGAATTCCGGAAGCGGAGTGTATGAACCTGACCCAACATTCTCTACAGATCAACGTATAAGAACAAACAACCTAGTAGAAGAAACTGCTTTCTGGCTTATTTTAGAATATGAGGATCGCAGATATGCCGCCAAGACCTATTATGCAACTTCTGTTAAAATTGATGATTTAGAACAAGGAGACGGCACTTTATTTAATGAAGACGAAACTGAAGTAATTATCTCATACACTGATCAACCGGACAAAGAAAATTTTTATATTTTCGATTTTGGTTTTGGTAATTTTTTGCCTTCGGAAGACACGTTTTATCAAAATCAACCTTTTAGTTTTTCTTACTTTTATGATGAAGATTTAGAGGCCGGGGACGAAATCTCAGTAAGCATTCTGGGAGCAGATGAAGATTTCTATACCTATATGAATCTATTAATTGAACAAAGTGAAGGAGGATTCGGGCCTTTCGAAACCCCAGCTGCGACAGTACGAGGAAATATTTTTGATGTTACCGGGATTGACAATATCAATCAATACAACAATGTTGAACAACCGGATAATTTTCCTTTAGGCTATTTTGCCTTTGTACAGGAATTTAAACAAACTTTAGTGATTGAATAAATAGCCATGGGTTTTAAAAAAACTACTGAAGAAGATTCCCGCTACAATCATTTAGAAAAAATGACTGTAAAAGAATTGCTGGTTGCCATCAATACTGAAGATAAAACTGTGCCTTTTGCGGTGGAAAATGCACTGCCACAAATTGAAAGGCTTTCTGGAAAAATTATCGAAAAAATGAAGCAGGGTGGGCGATTGTTTTATATGGGTGCCGGGACCAGTGGTCGGTTGGGTATTGTAGATGCCAGTGAGTGCCCTCCTACCTTTGGTGTTTCTCACGATTTAGTCATTGGGCTTATTGCCGGAGGAGATGCAGCTATCCGAAAAGCAGTTGAATTTGCTGAAGATTCTTACACGCAAGGGTGGGAAGATCTTCAGGCATTCCATGTCTCTGAAAAGGATGTCGTAGTGGGTATTGCTGCTTCCGGAACAACTCCTTATGTAATTGGGTCGTTGGAACAGTGTAATCAAAATGGTATAATTACAGGTTGTATCACTTGCAATGAAGGAAGTCCATTAGCGAATACCGCTCAATTTCCAATTGTTGTAGTAGTAGGACCCGAATTTGTAACCGGTAGCACTAGAATGAAAGCCGGAACGGCTCAAAAGTTAGTACTCAATATGCTTTCTACCACGGTGATGATTCAATTAGGAAAGGTAAAAGGGAATAAAATGGTAGATATGCAACTTAGCAATCATAAATTGGTAGATAGAGGAACACGCATGATTATGGATGCTTTAGATATTTTGGAAGATGAAGCTGCCTTTTTATTAAAAAAACACGGAAGTGTTAGAAAAGCCATTGAAGCTTATAATGAAAGAAACTAATCAAAAATATACCGATAAAAAATTATTAGTAAAGGGAATAAGAAGAATGGCTCTTTCAATCCCTTTATTAATACTAACTACATATATTATCACGTTTTCTTTTCTGAACAAAGAAACAATACCATTGTATGTTTTTCTTCCTCTGGGTATTATAGCGATGGGAGTTACTATCTATTTAATTTTTAAAGGGCTAAAGTTAATTTTGAAAGCGGTTTTTAATTAAAAAAAATGGGAAGACTTATTTTTACTCTCGTCCCCAAAGCGGTATTTTCTTCATCTTTTAAATCTTCTATTTCTAACTCATAACTATTATTATTAAAAGAGACAAAACTCTTAAGTCTGTCTTCGGTTAATTTCATTCCATAGGAGTCTCTTTTTAATAATTTTTTATTTTTTATGGCTGCCGATTTTTCTCTACCAATGCCATTATCTTTTATAATTACTAGCAATTGCTGACCTTTTTTTTCAATTGAAAAATGAAGTTCCTTCTCTCCCTCTTTAGCGGCTAAGCCGTGCCATATAGCATTTTCTAAAAAGGGTTGAAAAAGAAGGGCCGGTATTTTAATTGTGCTTAAGGGCAGTGTTTTATCCACCTCTAAAATGAATTTAATTTCGTTATTAAATCGAATGTTTTCAACGTTTACATAGAGTTTAGCAATCTCAATTTCATCTGCTAGAGAAATATCCTTTTCCATAGAAGAAGACAAAATCATTCTAATTAGTTTACTGAATTTGTTGAGATAAAAAACAGCATTTTCTTGTTCATTATCAATGATAAATCCCTTAATAGAATTTAGGGAATTAAAAATAAAATGAGGATTCATCTGACTTCGTAAGGAAGCCAATTTTAATTCAACCAGATCTCTTTCATATTGAATATTCAATCTTTCAAGTTGATCCTTTTCCAGTTTTGCGTTTAGTAATTCTACATCTTGTTCTAGTTTTTTTCGAACCTCTAATTGTA
>JAWKMR010000011.1:0-97874 GCA_041392125.1 Flavobacteriaceae bacterium
TAGGGAGTGCGTTAATCCTTGGCTGAAAGTTTTTTTATAAAGCTCAAAGCTTTTACTAATAACATCTCCAAAATCGGGTTGAGGTGATTTCTGAATCTTTTCAAAAATTGGATGTTCCATGGTTTTTCGGTTTGGTTAATGAAGGGTTAAATATACAAAAAGAAGTCTGCCATTTTGACACTTTCTTCATTTATGTTGTATCTTTGCTTCCCCTTTTTACGCAGGGGCATATTATTTGACCATATAACAATTGTTCCGTTGCAAACTAACGGCATACGCATGGAAGAGAAAATTATAGAGGAGCATAAACAAGGAGAAGCTTTGGTTCTGGAAGCCAAAGAAGGAAATACCAAAAAACTGTTTATAGAAAGCTACGGTTGCCAAATGAATTTTAGCGATAGCGAGATTGTGGCATCCATTTTGGCCAATCAAGGCTACAATACTACGCAAAAACTGGAGGAAGCCGATTTGGTTTTGGTAAACACCTGCTCTATACGTGATAAAGCCGAACAAACTGTTCGCAAGCGTCTTGAAAAATACAATGCCGTAAAAAAAACCAATCCCAAAATGAAAGTGGGCGTGTTAGGTTGTATGGCAGAACGATTAAAAAGTAAGTTCCTCGAGGAAGAAAAAATTGTGGATATGGTGGTAGGACCCGATGCCTACAAAGACCTCCCAAACTTGTTACAAGAAGTGGAAGAAGGTCGCGATGCGGTAAATGTAATCCTATCAAAAGACGAGACCTATGGAGACATTTCCCCTGTGCGTTTAGGTGGAAATGGCGTGACTGCCTTTGTAAGTATTACTCGTGGTTGTGACAATATGTGTACCTTTTGCGTGGTACCTTTTACCCGTGGAAGAGAACGCAGCCGTGATCCACAAAGTATTTTAGAGGAGGTTCATGACTTGGCTTCCAAAGGATACAAAGAAATTACCCTACTTGGCCAAAATGTAGATAGTTATTTATGGTACGGTGGCGGACTAAAAAAAGATTTTAAAAATGCTTCAGAAATGCAACAAGCAACCGCCACTAACTTTGCACAATTGTTAGAAATGGTAGCTGTAGCACAACCCAACATGCGTATTCGCTTTTCCACTAGCAATCCACAGGATATGACGGAAGATGTGCTATACGCTATGGCAAAACACCCTAATATATGTAACTATATTCACCTACCGGTACAAAGTGGAAGTACTCGTATTTTGCAGGAAATGAATCGCCAGCATACCCGTGAGGAATACTTTCAACTCATCGATAAAATTCGAGAAATTATTCCCGATTGTGCAATTTCACAAGATATGATCTCCGGTTTCCCAACAGAGACCGAAGCAGACCATCAAGATACCCTATCGCTTATGGAGTATGTGAAATACGATTTTGGGTTTATGTTTATGTATTCTGAAAGACCCGGAACCATGGCTGCCCGAAAGCTGGAAGATGATGTCCCCGAAGAAGTAAAAAAGCGTAGACTTACCGAAATTATAGACCTTCAGCAAAAACACAGTGCATACCGAACCCAACAATTTGTGGGCAAAACGGTTGAAGTACTCATAGAAAAAGAGAGTAAAAAAAGTGATGCTCACTGGAGTGGGCGCACCCCTCAAAACACGGTAGCAGTATTTCCAAAAGAACACTATAAGGCGGGAGATTTTGTCATGGTTCGAATCGATGATTGTACCAGTACTACCCTTTTGGGCGAAGCAGTGAGTTATTCAGAAAATTAGTAACGCATGGAGAGTATTCAATCAGTAAAACAACGCTTCGAGATTATTGGGAATGACCCGAAACTTAACCGTGCTATTGAAAAAGCTATTCAGGTGGCCCCAACCGATATTTCGGTGTTGGTTACGGGAGAAAGTGGTGTTGGTAAAGAGAATATTCCTAGAATTATACACTCTCTTTCGCATAGAAAGCACAACAAATACATTGCTGTAAACTGTGGTGCCATCCCCGAAGGAACCATAGATAGTGAACTTTTTGGTCACGAAAAAGGAGCTTTTACAGGAGCAACTTCTACCCGAAGCGGCTATTTTGAAGTTGCCGATGGCGGCACCATTTTTTTGGATGAAGTGGGCGAGCTTCCCTTACCTACCCAAGTACGTTTGTTGCGGGTATTAGAAAATGGGGAATTTTTGAAAGTAGGGTCCTCGCAAATACAAAAGACGGATGTCCGTATTGTAGCGGCTACCAATGTAAACATGGCCGAAGCCATTGAAAAAGGGAAATTCCGTGAAGATTTATACTATCGCTTAAGTACGGTGGAAATTGGTTTACCTCCACTAAGAGACAGAGGCGAAGACATTCATTTGTTGTTCCGAAAATTTGCTTCCGATTTTGCACAGAAATACAAAATGCCAACTATTCGTTTGGCAGATGATGCGGTTAGCTTACTGCTTCAGTACAATTGGGGAGGAAACATACGTCAGCTTCGGAATATTACCGAGCAACTTTCCGTTTTAGAGCAAAAAAGAGATATTTCGTATGCTACGCTAAAACAGTATTTACCGAGTGTGGGAAGCCATTTACCTGCTGTTATTAACCGAAAGAAACCGGAAAGTGATTTCAGCAACGAACGTGAAATTTTGTACAAGGTATTGTTTGATATGCAACGAGACATCAACGATTTAAAAAAGTTGACCTTGGAGTTAATGAATACAGGAAATGCTACTAAAGTAAAAGAACAAAACGCCTCCCTCATTAATAAAATATATGCTGCAGACGATGAAAGAGCGGCGCAAATGGCTGCTTTTGTAGAAGAAACTGAAGACGATTTGGAGGAAGCCCATAATGTGGAAGTGCTCAATCCTTCCGAAAATTTTGAAGCTCCCATACAAACCAAAAATGGCGACAAATACCATTTTGCGGAAGAAATTGAAGAAGAAGAAAGTCTTTCTTTACAGGACAAAGAGTTGGAATTGATTAAAAAATCGCTCGAAAAATACGATGGTAAGCGTAAGGAAGCCGCTGCCGAGTTAGGTATTAGCGAACGTACCTTGTATCGAAAAATAAAACAATATAATTTGTAGCTTGCGGTTGTAATAATATGAAGGTTTTTCAGAATTTTATGGCACTTATTACGGTAATCCTTTTGCAGGGATGTGGCGCCTATTCATTTACCGGAGCTGATATCGATTACAATTCCACAAAAACATTTCAAGTCAATAATTTTGTCAATAATGCACCTATTGTGGAACCTACGGTTGCCAGAAATTTTACGATCGAATTACAAGATTTACTACTTAACCAAACTAGTTTAGACTTAGTTAACACCAATGGTGATCTTTTGTATGAAGGAGAAATTGTTCAATATTATACTTCACCTATTACTGCTACATCACAAAATACAGCGGCGCAAAACCGCTTAACGGTGGCTGTAAATGTTCGGTTTTTTAACACCAAAGATTCCACCAAAGACTTTGAGGAACGTTTTTCATTCTATTATGATTATGGCGGAAGTACCCAATTAATAGGTTCTCAATTGGATGATGCTCTATCCATTATTTTTGAACGAATTACCCAAGACATATTCAATAAATCGCTTGCAAACTGGTAATGAATATCCAAAAGTACATATCATTACTAGCACAACCACAACAAATTTCTAAGGAAGATCTTTCCAATTTGGGGAGCATCATTTCAAAATATCCTTTTTTTCAAAGTGCAAGGGCACTTCAGCTAAAAGGACTTAAAAACGAAAATAGTTTTCTGTATAACGAAGCCTTAAAAAAAACAGCCGCCTACACGACGGATCGTGACGTACTGTTTGATTATATCACTTCAGATATATTTTTACAGAATGAAATTTCGGAACAAATTTTACAAAATTCGGAAGCCTTAAAAAGAATAGAAGTGGTTTCCGAAAATATTTCTGAAAAAATAAGCGCGGAAATTGACCAACAACTAAAAGCAGAAATTAAAAAAGCAGAAGCTATTTTACACCCCGAACTTTTTGAAAGAAAAGAAGAAAAAAAGGAGATTGAAACTACCCTAAACCTCAACGAACCTCTTTCTTTCCATAAAAATGAAACCCATTCTTTTAGCGAGTGGTTAAAACTTACCAAAGCAACTCCTATTAATAGGAGTACGGAAAAAAATTCGCTGGAGAGTGAAAATGCAAATCAAGACATTTCCCGAAAGTTTGAACTTATTGAACGTTTTATTCAGGAAAAAAAGAAACCTTCTGCCAACTTGGAAGATGCTAAACAGCATCCAGCAGAAAAAAATATTAACCTTGCCGACCCCTATACAAAACCTTCGGAAAGCTTTATGACAGAGACTTTAGCCAAGGTTTATTTGCAACAAAAAAACTATACAAAGGCCATTCAAGCCTATAAAATTTTAATTTTGAAAAATCCCGAAAAAAGTGGTTTCTTTGCAGACCAAATTCGGGCAATACAAAAATTGATAAAAGAATAACCATGAGTACATTTTCAATATTTTTAATCCTAATTATTTTCGTCGCCTTTTTATTGGTGGTAGTGGTAATGGTGCAAAACCCAAAAGGAGGAGGACTTTCTTCAGCTTTTGGCGGTGGAGGCACACAACAACTAGGTGGTGTTAAAAAAACGACCGACTTTTTAGACAAAAGCACCTGGACACTAGCCGCTATTTTACTGATATTAATATTGCTTTCAAATATGTCCTTATTTAGCGGATCAAGCAATAATACTTACCTTCAAGATCAAGTGGAGAATGTGACCCTTCCGGATACTAATACACCACCGGCAACTGACAATACCTCAGAAAATACTCCAGAATAATCGTCATTGAAGTGAAAAAATAGATGCCAACTTGTGACAAGTTGGCATTTTTTTTACGGTTACCATTGAGAAATTGAGATGGCATAATTTCTGTCTAAATAGTAGCACATAATAACTAACATTATAAACTACATATAAAATGGCTTTAAAAATTCAACCTTTATCAGACCGCGTTTTGGTAGCACCTCAGGCGGCAGAAACAAAAACCGCTTCCGGAATTTATATCCCAGATTCAGCAAAAGAAAAACCACAACAAGGTAAAGTGGTAGCTGTAGGAAAGGGGAAAAAAGATCACAATATGACCGTAAAGGTGGGCGATGTTGTTCTCTACGGAAAATATGCGGGAACCGAGTTAAAATTAGACGGTAAAGAATACCTCATTATGCGTGAGGACGATATTTTAGCTATTATCTAAATTTAAAACAATCAAAAAAAATAATAAACCATGGCAAAAGATATAAAATTTGATATTGATGCACGCGATTCCATAAAACGTGGTGTAGATGCATTGGCAAACGCCGTAAAAGTAACTCTTGGCCCAAAAGGGCGTAATGTAATTATTAGTAAATCTTTTGGTGCACCACAAGTAACTAAAGATGGTGTTACCGTAGCAAAAGAAATTGAATTGCAAGACCCACTTGAAAACATGGGAGCGCAAATGGTGAAAGAAGTTGCTTCAAAAACCAACGATTTGGCTGGTGATGGAACTACCACAGCAACGGTACTTGCACAAGCTATTGTAAAAGAAGGTTTAAAAAATGTCGCTGCAGGTGCTAATCCAATGGATTTAAAACGTGGAATTGACAAAGCCGTAGAGGCTATTGTAAAAGACCTCGAAAAACAATCGACTAAAGTGGGTAACTCTAGCGAAAAAATAAAGCAAGTTGCGTCCATTTCAGCAAATAACGATGAAAATATTGGTAGCCTTATCGCTGAAGCTTTTGGAAAAGTAGGTAAAGAAGGAGTTATTACGGTGGAAGAAGCCAAAGGAACCGAAACCTATGTAGATGTAGTAGAAGGAATGCAATTTGATCGTGGTTATCTCTCTCCTTATTTTGTAACCAACAGTGAAAAAATGCATGCAGAATTGGAAAACCCCATGATTCTGTTGTACGATAAGAAAGTAAGCAATATGAAGGACTTACTTCCTATTTTAGAGCCCGTAGCTCAACAAGGAAAATCGTTGTTAATTATTGCAGAAGATGTGGAAGGTGAAGCTTTAGCAACCTTAGTAGTTAACAAACTTCGCGGGGCATTAAAAATTGCTGCCGTAAAAGCACCGGGTTTTGGTGACCGAAGAAAAGCTATGCTAGAAGACATCGCCATCTTAACCGGAGGAACTGTTATTGCCGAAGAAAGAGGCTTTACTCTTGAAAATGCTACTATCGATATGTTGGGTACTGCTGAAACAGTTACCATTGATAAAGACAATACTACCATTGTAAATGGGGCCGGAAAGAAAAGTGACATTCAAGCGCGTGTTGGGCAAATAAAATCTCAAATTGAAACTACCACTAGTGATTATGATAAAGAAAAGTTACAAGAGCGTTTGGCAAAATTGGCCGGAGGTGTAGCTGTATTATACGTTGGGGCTGCCAGTGAAGTTGAAATGAAAGAGAAAAAAGACCGCGTGGACGATGCTTTACACGCTACTCGTGCAGCTGTTGAAGAAGGAATTGTTGCCGGTGGAGGTGTAGCTTTAGTTCGTGCTAAAAAAGTACTGGAAAAAGTAACTACCGATTCTTTAGACGAAACTACAGGGATACAAATCGTAGCTCGCGCTATTGAATCTCCTTTACGAACCATTGTTGAAAATGCCGGCGGAGAAGGTTCGGTTGTGATTAATAAAGTGATGGAAGGAAAAACCAGTTTTGGATATGATGCCAAAAATGACAGCTATGTAGATATGCTGAAGGCAGGAATTATCGATCCTAAAAAAGTAACCCGTGTAGCATTAGAAAACGCAGCTTCAGTTGCTGGAATGATTCTTACTACAGAATGTGCTTTGGTGGACATTAAAGAAGAAACTCCGGCTATGCCACCAATGGGAGGCGGCGGAATGCCGGGAATGATGTAAACACTAGGCATGTAAATTAAAACCCTTGTAATTATTACAAGGGTTTTTTTATTTTATTGAAGAGTATTTTAAAAAAATAAAACCACCTTATTTAAGGGTGGTAGTTTCCAAAAAAGGTTTATACGAAATAAACCCCGGTGAAATTACTTCTTTTTAGAAGCTGGTGTAGTCTTCTTAGCAGGAGCTTTCGCTGGTGCTTTTTTTGCTGAAGGCTTACCACTTGATTTTGATGTTGCCATAGTGATATACTATTTAAAATGACAACATAAAATTAAATGAAATTTACAGATGTTGATGTGTTATTTAATAAATAATTAACCAAGATATGAACAAAAAACGTCCAATTTTAATTGGACGTTTTCATTTATATAGTAATACTAAAATTAATTCTCACTACCATCTTTCCCATGAGAATCAATCACATTGGGATCTCGGTATTTACAACAAGCATCTAACTTATTATAAGCTTCATCACTGGCTTTAAATGCTTTTGTGTCATGCCCAACATTCGAAATATTTTGCTGAATAGTTTCCAAATTGGTTTTTTCTTCGTTATAGATTAAACTAAGTTGGTGATTTTCTATATTCCAAACAGCAGATTTCACACCTTTAGTTTTCAATGCTGCTTTTTCAATGCGCATTTTACACATTCCACAAACACCATCTACTTCAATGGTAGCCTTGGCATTTTTGTTTTGCGCTTGAGCCAATCCCCCAGCAAATAATAGAATGAGTACAATAAATTTTTTCATCTTTTAATCAATTTTATACCGTAATCCGGTGTAATACGTACTACCAAATATGGGGCCATACACAAAGGTAGTGTCAAAATAGTTGGCAAAAGGGTTTTCCCAATTAATCACAGGATTATTTTGCCGGACGTTGGTTATATTTTCACCACCCAAATATACTTCAAATTTTGGAGAGAATACTTTTGTTATTTGCATATTTAAGGTGGTTACCGTAGGAGATCGTTCTGGAAGCTGAAAAGCTTCAGGACTGGTGGCCGTCGAAGGAAACCGTTGGGTATCGAGCCAATTTACGGTAGTATCGAACTTCCATTGTGAACCTGTTTCAGTAAGATGGGTTTGATAACCTATATTACCAAAAATTCTATTCTTAGGGGTTAATGGTTTTTCTAACCTTCCGGAAAGATAATCGGTTTGAATGTCGTAATATTTATAAGCTGTACGAATATCAAAATGTTCAAATGGGGTATAATTAAACTCTACTTGAAAAGAATTGGCATAGCTTTTTCCTCTTAAATTGTAAAACCGAATATTTTGTGGGTTTTCCCAATCTACTACTACTTGGTTTACAAAATCGGTTCTGTAAAAATCAAGCGTTATGTCTGCTTTTCTTCCGAAGAGATTAAACCCTTGCAAATAGGAAGCTCCATAGTTCCAAGCTATTTCCGGATCTAATCCGTATATTTTTCCGTCTTTATCCAGAATATTGATATTTCTACTGGTTGCAAACAACTGTTGGTTTTCGGTAAAAATGTTAGCACTTCTTCTTCCACTTCCTATTGAAAAACGAAGGGCAGATTTCTCCCACAAACTATATTTTGCATGCAAACGCGGGGTTACAAAAAACCCAAGAATATTACTGTAATCTACCCTAACACCGGCAGTTACATTTAGTTTTTCAAGGTTATCAAAATTATATTCAAAAAAGGCCCCGACTGAGTTTTCTTTTCTTCCGTAAGCAACTTCATTTACATCTTCATCATACACATCGTATGTAAAACTCACCCCTGTTTTAATTTTATGCCTGGAATCGCTAATTATGGAATTGTAAATAGCATTTCCATAAAAGCTGGCATGTACGATGTCATAGGTGTTAACACCAAAATAAGAATCTTGATGATGATACCCAAAAGCGGTTTGCACCCCTAAACTTTGATAAGGAATTTCGGGGTTTACCCAGCCTAATTTTGCAGCTGCATCAAACCTTTGGGTTTGTATTTCGCTTTCCCAAAGTTCTTGTAAATCTTCAGCCCCTCCATGACCATGGTCATTCACTCCGTCGCCGTCATGATCTAAATGAAGTTGCCCTGAATTATTTTGATTGTCCATGAACCTAAAATTGATAAAGCTTACCAACCCTTTTTCGAGGTTGGTGTATTGCCAACGGTTCATGACATTTATTTGTTTCCCTTGCGGCATGTCAAGGAAATTATCATTATTTCTGTCATGATGACCGTCCATGAGGTTTCCATGAAGGTAAAAACCAGTGTCCCACTTTTCGGTTACTCTAGTATTGAGGTGTGTATTAAGTTCTCGTCTCCCATTATTGGCAGCATACAAGTTTTGGTAAAAAGAAAAATCGGAAGCGGGTTTTTGTAATTCGGCATTAATTTGCCCAGTAATACTTTCATATCCATTAACCACACTGCCTGCTCCTTTTGTAATTTGAATACTTTCTACCCATGTGCCAGGAATAAAACTTAACCCATAACTCTGTGCAGCACCACGAATAGCCGGAATATTTTCGGTAGTAATTAAAATATAAGGGCTTTTTAATCCCAACATTTGTATTTGTCGCGTTCCTGAAATGGCATCGGAAAAATTTACATCTATCGATGGGTTGGTTTCAAAACTTTCGGAAAGATTACAACAAGCCGCTTTCAGTAATTCGGCACTACTTACATTAATTACATTTTGAGCTTCAATAAAAGAACGGGAAGAAGCTTTTTTTCTTGCGGAAACAGTCACTTCTTCTAAATTACTTGCCGGAGAAAGTTTATGAATAATTTTTTTAGTGTCTGAAACTGAAATGGTATCGGTTTGATACCCAACATAACTAATTACTAAATTTTTATACGTCTCTTCATAAGGAATTGTAAAATTTCCTTCAAAGTCGGTTACAGTTCCAACGCTTGTGTCTAGCCAGTATACATTGGCTCCTGTCAATCCTTTAGGCTCTTGGGTGGCACTGGCATCTTCAATTCTTCCCCGCAAGGTTTCTTGAGAGAAAAGTGATATGGGTATAAAAAGGATAATAAATAATTTTTGCATTAAATTTTGATATTCATTACAACAGTTAACACATTTTTTGAAATGATGTTGTAATACAGGTGATACATTGATTTTAAAAAATAGATAAAGAACTTCAAAAGGTTAAAGTTTTAACTAATAAAATCAAATGAGGAAAGTTTCATAAAGCACTTGTGCATCTTTTTCAAGTGGCGGTGGTCGATAGGGATTTTGTGAGGGCGTTTTTTGTTGGATAACAGCAATGGTTGAAACCTCAAAAACTTCCATAGGAATAAACACCCACTCCCCCTGAAAATCAAAATCAAAACTTACTTTATTGAAGTGATCGTCTGTCGTAACTTTTACATACTTATTACTACAACAGCTATGCGTTTCCTGCTTTTCATCGCCACAACTATCCTTTTCCATAGCCATACCGCAGGAAAGTGATGCCTCCCCAAGGGTTATTTTAGAAAGCATTTCAAAAGGGCCGCAGTAATGCCTTGCATAAGAAAGACCACTACTACTCAGTAGGATTAAAGAAGAAAGAAGTATAGAAATAATTGCTTTCACATTGCAAATTTACAAAAAAATAGGGTACTCGATGAAGTACCCTATGCTTGTAACTAATTTTTAACACATTAGTTACTCAATAGTTTTTCAGCATTTGAAATGGCAGCTTCCATAGAAGACTTAAGATTATTTACACTTTCTTGAAAACTTGTAAGTGTTTTTAACTTTTCTTCAGAAAGTTCTTTTCCATCAAATACTTCGGCACTGTCAAACGCATTCCCAAAATCCATCATCCAGTTCATCATCTCTTGATTGGCTCCTTTTAAATTTTGAATAGCCGTAAGCTTCATGGAATCTACCTGGGTGGAATCCATAGATGATTCCAATTTTACGATGAGTTCACCAACTTCTCCCATTTTGGGCATTAATTCGTCATGAATGGCAATTACCTGTTCCATTTGGGTAGGTCCGGCTGGTTCGGTCACTTTTTCTTTACAGGCAGTAATGCTTGCTGCTAATAGCACAATTAAAAATAGTTTTTTCATTAGAGTATATTTTAAGGATAAAGGTAATTCATTTCTTGGTTTGCTGAAAATAAAACGCCGGAATTAATAGCAACAAAAGGATAGGGTGAATTAAAAATCGACGCACATAAAACAGTAGCATATAAGATTCTTTTTCAGTGTTTTGCAGTAACACATAAAAAGCCACTAACAACAGTAAGAATACCATACCATAGAGTATTCCAGAAAATTTAACCACCTCTTTTTTCTGAAAAAGCACCCATAAAATACCCAAGGAGAAAGCTGTGTTTATCCAAAATCGAAGTGCGGTACTGAGTATTAATTTTGGGAGGTTCATTTGGGGCAAATTTTGGGTGAGGTGCCCTGCTTTAAAAAAAATAATAAGAGGGTCGTAAAAAACTACCGGGGCAAAAGCCCTAACCGCCACCAAGCAACTTACCAGCAATACTATTAACAGAATTTTTACCGGTTTTTTCATGTTGCTTTTCTTCTTTCTTCTTCAATATGAACTTTATTTTGATTTTCTTTTGCTATTCGTTGCACCCATAGTACCCATAACACAAATACTAATCCATAGATTATTCCGGGAAAAACCACCGTGTGTAAAAACTCTTGGTGTTGTGGATATTGATACAAAGCGATTGCCAAAACAGCAATCCGAATTAAATTAACGGAATAAATAAGCACCGCTCCGGCAAAAAGAAAAAGAAGTGTTTTTTTTATAGGCGCCGAAAAAGCCACCACAAAACTTATAAACAAAATGATAATACTTAGGGAGTTACATCCTTCAATGATAGTTCCAACTTCGGTTTCTTCAACCCATAGTTGTAGGCTTGGGAGATCTTTATTAGCTTCAACCTTGGAAATGTACCCCAAACTGTTAAGCACTGCGGTACTTTGTTTAGCAACATTTTGGGTAATGAGATCGGGCGTTGCTTCTTTCCCTTTTGAAAGGGATAAAAACCCACCATATAAAAGACTTAATAGAATATAGCTTCCCAAGAAAATAAGTAAAAACCGAAGTACCGATTGGTATTTTCTGAATAGTTCCCTCATACTTCAAAAATAGTTAAATCCTAGTTTCTAAAGTTTCCCATTTTAAAATACCTTTGCCAAAAATTTATGACTATGCCTTTCGATGCTTTAAAACCCAAAGTAGTTTCAATTATTACTACTGAATATCTTACTTCAGAAGAAAAACTCACGCAACTATGCGAGTTACTCCAAAGCAGTATTGAATACTATAACTGGGTGGGTTTTTATTTTGCTAATGAAGCCGAAAGAACCCTTCATTTAAAAGCCTTTGCCGGAGAACCTACGGACCATACTGTGATTCCTTTTGGAAAAGGCATTTGCGGACAAGTTGCCGAGAGTAATGCAAATTTTGTGGTTCCCGATGTAATGGCGCAGGACAATTACATTGCTTGTAGTATCACGGTGAAATCTGAAATTGTAATTCCGTTGTTTAAGGATGGGAAAAATATTGGCCAAATTGACATCGATTCTCATACAATCGATCCTTTTACAGAAGAAGACGAGCGTTTCTTAGAGTGGGTTAACCGTAAAGTAGCTGAAATTTTATAGCGTTACATCCCTGTACGTATTGCTTCAACAGGATCTAATTTCGAAGCTTTTACCGCAGGAAGTATTCCGGAAATTAATCCAATCGCGGCTGCAATTAAGGTTCCTATTAACATATTCCACAGAGAAAGGATAAATTGAAAATCGCCCGTAAATTGAGAAACAATAACCGAGGCTAAATAAACCAATAGAAGTCCTATAAGCCCCCCAAAAATGGCAAGTATCATGGCTTCAAACAAAAATTGATATAAGATAAATCGGCGTTTGGCACCCAACGACTTTTGAATTCCAATTAAACTGGTGCGTTCCTTTACACTCACAAACATAATATTCGCAATTCCAAAACCTCCTACC
Organism: Flavobacteriaceae bacterium; assembly: GCA_041392125.1. Taxonomy (GTDB): domain Bacteria; phylum Bacteroidota; class Bacteroidia; order Flavobacteriales; family Flavobacteriaceae; genus Halomarinibacterium. The sequence goes on from JAWKMR010000011.1 coordinate 12,789, forward strand.
AGCAAAGAGAATAAACTAATGATACCCCCAATAAAATTCATACTGCCTGTAATACTATTAATGGCGTCGGTAAATCCCTGTAATTGATTTACAAAGAAATTCTCTTCCTGCTCAGCTTTCAACCCACGAATGATTCTCATTTTGGACGAAAGTTGTGCAATAAACTCTTCATTATCTACTCCTTTTTCAGGTTTTATTAAAATAAATGGAAAGGTTGTTTTATTATTATCGCCAAATATTTTTCGCATAAAATTAACCGGTAAAAAAGTAGCGGTGTCTTTACTTCCTCCAAAAATTCCACTACCTTCTTTTTCCATCACTCCAATAACGGTTAATTTTCTACCATAAACCCTAATTTTTTTTCCAATCGCCATTTCGGCACTTCCAAACAAACTATTGGCAATTTCATCGCCAATAACAATTACCGAGGCCCCACTATTAGACTCCGATTCATTAAAAAAGCGACCATGCGCAATTTTCATGTTTTCAATCAGTGTTTGCTGTTCGGTGACTCCAATCATTTCTACATTTTCAATACTCTTCTCTTCATATTTAATGGTTTCCCGTTGTACATTAATTTGGTATGAAATACCATGCATATCGGGCATCATTTTTTTTAGTAAGGTATGTTCGTCGTAAGTAACATCGGGAAACTGCTCTCTCTTCCACTGCGGAACATCGGTTGGACCAAAGGAAAAACGACACAAAAAAATAGTGCTATTGTCCAGTCCGCTAATACTATCTTCTATTTCACTTTTAAGAGAATCTACCGAAGCCAATACAGCAATAATGGAAAAGATACCAATGGTTACCCCCAACAACGACAAAAAAGTACGTAGTTTGTTGTTTTTTAATGCGTTAATTGCAAAATTAAAACTCTCTTTTAAAACGCGTAAGTAGATAATCATTCCTTAGGAAACCTATTATTTTAATAGTTTAAAGATAGGTCTTTTTAAGCAAAGTTATGTTACAAAATTCTTTAGGAATTCTGTACTTTTGCAACTTAATTCAGCTTACCTTTTTTTCATGACGAATCATATCAAAATCCAATCGGCTTTAATTTCAGTATTTCATAAAGATGGCTTGGCCCCCATTGTTGAAAAATTAGATCAATTGGGAGTAACGCTATATTCTACCGGCGGCACCGAGAAATTCATTAACGACTTAGGAATTAATGTAATACCGGTGGAAGAAATTACCGAGTATCCTTCTATTTTGGGAGGAAGGGTAAAAACCCTCCACCCTAAAATTTTTGGTGGAATTTTGAACCGACAAGAAAATGATGGAGATGTTGCACAGATGAAAGAATACAACATTCCCCAATTAGATTTGGTGATTGTCGATTTATATCCTTTTGAAAAAACCGTGGCCTCGGGAGCCGAAGAGCAAGATATTATTGAAAAAATAGATATTGGTGGTATTTCACTTATTCGTGCTGCTGCCAAAAATTTTAAAGACACACTTTGTGTTGCTTCTATGGAGGAGTACGATTCTTTTTTGCAAATTTTATTCGAAAATGAGGGTACTACCACGATAACACAACGCAAACATTTCGCTGCAAAAGCCTTTCAAGTTTCTTCGCATTACGACACTGCCATCTTCAATTATTTTAATAGCAATCAGGAAATTAATGCCTTAAAAGTAAGTGAAACCAAGGGTAGTGTACTTCGGTATGGAGAAAATCCACATCAAAAAGGTTTCTTCTTTGGCGATTTTGAAGCCATGTTCGATAATCTTCACGGAAAAGAATTAAGCTACAACAACTTACTCGATGTAGATGCCGCCGTTAATTTAATGAACGAATTTGCAGGAGAAGCTCCCACCTTTGCCATTTTAAAACACAATAATGCTTGCGGAATGGCACAAAGAGCTACCATAAAAGAAGCGTATCTGGACGCATTGGCCGGAGATCCTGTATCTGCTTTTGGAGGAATTTTAATTAGTAATACTGAAATTGACGAAGCTACCGCAAATGAAATTCATACGTTGTTTTGCGAAGTAGTCATTGCTCCCTCTTACACCAAAAATGCATTGGAAATTTTAAAAGGCAAAAAAAATCGAATTATTCTTGTTCAAAAACAAGTTTCTCTTCCCAAAACCACGCTACGAAGTTGTCTTAACGGGGTATTGGTTCAAGATAGAGATTTGCTAACAGATACTGCTGAAAATTTAACTGAGGTAACTCACAATAAACCCTCCGCAAAGGAGTTAGAAGATTTATTGTTTGCCTCTAAAGTGTGTAAACATACCAAGTCCAACACCATTGTTTTAGCTAAGGATAAACAACTTTGCGCCAGTGGTACCGGGCAAACCTCAAGAGTAGATGCCTTACGGCAAGCGATTGAAAAAGCAACTTCTTTTGATTTTGATTTAAAAGGAGCTGTCATGGCAAGTGATGCCTTTTTTCCTTTCCCAGATTGTGTGGAAATTGCAGGCCAAGCTGGAATTACTGCCGTAATACAGCCTGGAGGCTCTATTAAGGATGAATTAAGCATCGAATATTGCAACAAAAACAATATTGCTATGGTATTTACAGGAGTACGTCATTTTAAGCATTAAAATTTGTTACATTTGTAAGAATAGCAAGCCATTAAAATAATTTTTAGACATTTAGTACCACTATGGGATTTTTTGATTTTCTCACCGAAGAAATAGCCATCGACCTCGGAACCGCAAACACCCTAATTATACATAACGATAAAGTAGTAGTTGACGCCCCTTCTATTGTAGCCCGTGATAGAGTTTCAGGAAAAATTATTGCCGTAGGAAGAGAAGCAGCCCGAATGCAGGGAAAAACCCATGAAAACATAAAAACTATTAGACCCTTAAAAGATGGCGTTATTGCCGATTTTGATGCGAGTGAGAAAATGATAAATATGTTTATTAAAGATATTCCGGCCTTAAAGAAAAAATGGCTCACTCCCTCTTTAAGAATGGTTGTTTGTATTCCCAGTGGCATTACGGAAGTAGAAATGCGTGCAGTAAAAGAAAGCTGTGAGAGAGTAAACGGAAAAGAGGTTTTTCTTATCCATGAGCCCATGGCTGCTGCTATAGGTATTGGGGTAGATATTATGCAACCCAAAGGGAATATGATTGTGGATATTGGTGGTGGTACTACCGAAATTGCTGTGATTGCTCTAGGAGGAATTGTCTGTGATAAATCGGTTAAGATTGCAGGAGATGTTTTCACTAATGACATTGTGTACTATATGCGAACTCAACACAATTTATATGTGGGAGAGCGCACAGCAGAGAAAATAAAAATTCAAATTGGGGCAGCTACGGAAGATTTAGAGCTTCCACCCGACGAAATGGACGTTCAAGGCCGTGACTTACTCACAGGAAAACCAAAACAGGTACAAACCTCGTATCGTGAAATAGCAAAAGCACTGGATAAATCCATTTTACGAATTGAGGATGCCGTTATGGAAACACTTTCACAAACACCCCCCGAGCTTGCTGCCGATATTTACAATACCGGGATTTACCTTGCCGGTGGAGGATCTATGCTTCGTGGATTAGACAAACGGCTTTCGCAAAAAACAGATCTTCCGGTGTATATTGCAGAAGACCCCTTACGAGCCGTAGTTCGCGGTACAGGAATATGTTTAAAGAACCTCGCTAAATTTAAGAGTGTATTGATTAAGTAAGAATTTACCCAAAATGCAACAGATTATCTATTTCTTACTTCGGAATAAAAATTTCCTGTTGTTTTTTGTGCTTTTTTTGATTTCTGTTTTTCTTACTATCAACTCCCACTCGTATCACAAAAACCAGTATGTAAATTCGGCCAATTTTATTTCTGGAGGAATTTATTCAGTGAAAAGCTCCATTACCGATTACTTCGATTTAAAGAATCAAAATAAAAAACTGGTAGAAGAAAATAGATTACTGCATTTACAACTATATCAACTTGAAAATGTTACTGAAATTCCTAAACCGGAAGTTTTAACTAATGACTCTCTGGTTTCTTTAGTTGGGGCAAAAGTCATCAACAATAGTTTTTCGAAAACCAAAAACCAATTAACCATTAACAAGGGTTCTTTAGAAGGAGTACAAATAGATATGGGAGTAATAGCTCCCGAAGGCCTTGTTGGAATTGTGAGTCATACATCAAAAAAATTTGCTTCAGTGCAATCTATTTTAAATTCGAATAGTCAAGTAGCCGCAAAGTTTAAAAAGTCGAATCATTTTGGTTCTTTGGTTTGGAACGGAAAAGACCCTCATGTAGTTCAGCTTAAAGAAATACCGAGAGTGGCGAATGTTGCCTTAGGAGACACCATTATTACCGATGGAAGATCCACCATTTTTCCTGAAGGAATTTTAATTGGAACCGTAAAAGATTTTGAAATTGAAGAAGTTGGCGATTATTACAACATTAATATCAACTTGTTTGCCGACATGACAAGCCTTAAACACGTATATCTTGTTGCAAGAAACGATGCCCAAGAAATAAAGCAACTAGAAAAAGAAGCCAGTGATGTGGAACAATGAGGTGGTAATAAATACCGTAAGGTTTGTTTTCCTAATTTTATTACAAGTGGTCTTGCTGGACCATATTAATTTTTTGGGGTATGTAAATCCTTATTTATATGTCTTTTTTATTCTGGTATATCCTTTAACAGGAAATAAAGGATTGCTTATTATTTTAAGCTTCTTTCTAGGATTGACTATTGATATGTTTAATAATTCGGGAGGTATTCATGCAGCAGCATCAGTTTCTATTGCCTGGATACGTCCTTTCATTTTAAAGTATGCTTTTGGAGTAGGGTATGAATACAATACTATAAAAATAAGTACCGCCAGCTTTTCACAACAAATGATATTTATTATAAGCATGGTTTTTATTCATCATTTGGTTTTGTTTTCACTAGAGATTTTTAACACAAGTCAGATACTTTTCATTTTAAAATCCACGTTATTTTCTGGGGTATTTACCACTCTGGTTATTTTTTGCAGCCTGTATTTATTTGGTAAAAAAAGTTGATGAGAAAATTATTACTTCTTTCCGTAGTACTTATTACAGGGGTTGTTTTTGCAACCCGGCTGTTCTATCTTCAAATTTACGATACCAGCTACCAAAAACTTTCAGAAAATAATGCCGTAAAAGTGGTCTATAATTACCCGCAGCGAGGGTATATTTTTGATAGAAAAGGAACGCTTTTAGTTTCCAATCAGCCTTCTTATGATGTGATGGTTATCCCAAAAGATGTGAAGGCGCTAGACACCTTAGAGTTTTGCCGATTGCTGAAAATTGAAAAAGAAGATTTTGTGAAGCTTCTTGAAAAAGCATGGGTCTATTCACCCAGAATTGCTCAGGTATTTATTCCTCAGTTGACGAAAAGTGAATATGCAGCACTTTCTGAAAAAATGTACAAATACAGAGGGTTTTATATTCAAAAAAGATCCCTTCGCAATTATCACGTAAGACATTCCTCTAATGTATTGGGTTATATTTCAGAAGTAAACGAACGCATCATTAAACAAAACCCGTATTACCAAATGGGAGAGCTTATAGGAATGGGTGGTGTAGAAAAGCAATACGAAGATGTGTTACGAGGTACCAAAGGAGTAAAATACATTCAAAAAGATCGTTTTAATAGAGATATTGGACCCTACAAGGAAGGTATTTTCGATACGCTACCAACACGGGGTAACGATATTATGTTAACCATCGATGCAGATTTACAACAGTATGGCGAAGATTTAATGATTAACAAAAGAGGGGGGATTGTTGCTTTAGAGCCTAAAACCGGTGAAATTTTAGCGTTAGTGGCGGCTCCTAATTACGATCCCGCTTTATTAGTGGGTAGAGAACGTTCTAAAAACTTCACAAAACTGTACTACGATACCATTGCCAAACCTTTGTTCGATAGAGTTTTACAAGGGGAATATCCTCCGGGATCTCCCTTCAAAACACTTACAGCACTTATTGGGCTACAAGAAGGTGTTATTGATCTCGATGAACGTATCTATTGCCACGGAGGGTATCGCTACGGAAGTAGAACCTTAGGTTGTCACCATCATGCAACTCCGTTAAATATGATTCCCGGTATTGCAAATTCGTGCAACGCTTATTTTGCAACGGTATACCGAAGAATTATTGACAAATATCCCACACCCCAAGAAGGAATTGACCATTGGAGAGCTCATCTGTTAAGCTTTGGGTTGGGCAACTATTTAGGTTACGATCTACCTGCCGGAAACAAAGGGTTTATCCCTGATAGCGATTATTATAATAGGGCCTATCAATACCCTAAATACAATTGGTATACTCCGGCAACCATTTCAAACTCCATCGGGCAAGGAGAGGTGTCGCTTACCCCTATGCAAATGGTCAACTTTACCGCTGCTATTGCTAATAGAGGGTATTACTACAGACCCCATATTATAAAAAATATAGTAGGGGCAGATTCCATCCCAAAGGTATATACTCAAAAAAATACTACTACAATTAATCCTGAATATTTTGAACCCGTAGTAGACGGAATGTTCGATGTGTATAATTACGGTACCGCTTCGGCACTGAAAATTCCCGGAATTGATATTTGTGGAAAAACAGGAACCGCAGAAAACTATATTAGGCTGAATGGAAAACGGATGCAACTCACAGACCACTCGGTGTTTGTGGCTTTTGCTCCCAAAGACGACCCGCAAATTGCCATTGCTGTTTTTGTAGAAAATGGGTATTGGGGTTCCCGATGGGCCGGAAAAATTGCCAGTTTGATGATTGAAAAATACCTGAAAGGAGAAATTACCCGAAAAGATTTGGAAACCTATGTGCTTAATGGAAGCCTTATGGACGAATACAACAAACCTTACACAGGCGAACCCTTCAAAATTAATCAATAATGAGGGAGTATAAAGAAAATGTTCAATTAGATTGGTGGACTATTATATGCTATTTTCTTCTGGTAAGTATTGGATGGATTAATATTTACTCGGCTTCGTTAAGTGACACCCAACAAGGCTTTTTTGATTTTAACCAAATTTACTTTAGACAACTGGTCTTTATCGGCCTAAGCCTGTTACTTATTGTCTTCATTTTAGCCATCGATTCAAAATTTTACGAACGCTTTTCCAGTATCATTTATCTCGTTTCCTTAGCATCTCTATTGGGGCTATTTGTCTTTGGAAAAAATATTAATGGAGCAACTTCCTGGTACGGTTTTGGTCCCATTGGGCTACAACCCAGCGAATTCGCCAAAGCAGCCACTGCATTGGCTTTAGGAAAATATGTAAGCGACATACAAACCAATATGAAGGAATTGAAACACCAGCTTCGTACCTTTCTTATTATAGCCCTGCCTGCTTTGTTTATTATTCCACAACCCGACCCGGGGAGTGCACTAGTATACGCTGCCTTTGTTTTCCCCTTGTATCGCGAAGGGCTTAATTATGTTTTTGTTTTAATTGGCTTTATAGCTGCCCTACTCTTTGTTGGCACATTATTTATAGGAATACAATGGATGATTTTAATCATTTTATTGGCAATTACGGCTTGGATTTTTTTTAAACGGAAAAGAAGACGTATTAACTGGATGCAATATGCTATCATTGCCGCTGCATGCATAGGTTTTACTTTTTCAGTTAATTATGTATTTAATTCGGTTTTTGAACAACGCCATCGAGACCGTTTTAATATTGTATTGGGAAAGGAGGTAGATGAAAAAGGAATTGGCTACAATACCAACCAAAGTGAAATTGCCATAGGAAGTGGAAGTTGGACCGGTAAAGGCTGGTTACAAGGAACACAAACTAAAGGGAATTTTGTGCCAGAGCAACACACCGATTATATTTTTAGTACCGTTGGTGAAGAATGGGGATTTTTAGGCTCGCTTACCGTAGTAGCCTTGTTTGTGTTTTTAATTATACGCCTCATTGTCTTGGCGGAACGACAAAAAACCATTTTTGGAAGGGTATATGGATATAGTGTTGCTTCCATATTATTTTTTCACTTTTTTGTAAATATTGGTATGGTTACAGGACTCTTACCTACCATTGGTATTCCGCTCCCCTTTATTAGCTATGGTGGTTCCAGCCTTTGGGGGTTTACTATTTTACTCTTTATTTTTGTGAAGTTGGATGCTTCAAATTACATCAATAGATAGAAATCGTATTTGAACCTGAACTTGAACTTGAAGTTATTTACTATTCACCACTTACTGAATACCGCTTACTGAATACTGCTTACTGAAATCGGGGTGGCGAGCCACTTATTTTTTGTAGTTTTTTGAACACCAAAAATAATGGTGAAGGCGTTTTTAAAAATACTCTTTTATTTTTGAAAAAATGGACGCTTCAAACTATCGTAATAATTAGTGCTTTCCCCAGCTTTTCAAATCAATTTCAGATTCTAATTTAACTTCCAAAGAATCTGGCAGTTCGGAAAAAAAATCAATTCCGGTTTTATCTTCAATTTCATCAACGGTAACTACAAAATCATAAAATGATTTGTCGGTTTTTCCATTCGGAATTAAAAAAGCAATAACTTTAAATTCTCCGTTTGATTTATCTAGTATTATTTTATAAAATTCTTCAGGAATGGAAACCCTTTCATCGCCAATTGTTTTAAGATATTCTTTAAGAACACCCCCCGTTACTACAAATACTCCATCGTACTTTTGTGCCCAAAAGCGTACTTTTTGTTCCAAATAATTCCAAATCCCTGAATTAAAATCTCGATCCTGTGGACTTATATTGCTGGTCAAAAACGTTTCGTTATAAGCTTCAAAAGAAAAACGTCTGTCACCCGCCGGGCAAAGATGCCCCCTATCATATCCTGAGTTTTTGTAATTGCGCCAATCGGCAGATCCAGTCTTCACCTCTCGATCTTCCACAAAATAAGGTCGTTCGTATTCATTATTGGACAATTGTTTTTTGGTTAGTTCATAAGCTACCCATTCGGCTTGCTCATAAGCTTCCGCATAGGAAAGGGTAAAATAAGTGTGCCCTACCACAGCACCCGTGGTAGAAGTGGGAAGCAGATTTTCAGAAAATTCTTCTGAAGGGTCTACTTTTAAAGAAGAAGTATCTGGATAATGCTCATGCTGCCTGTCGAGGTATTTTTCAGCGAAAAATAAAAGGCTGACCACCAAGATAAAAAGAAAAATATACCGTAACTTATTTCTTTTCATAAGAAGATAAATGTACAAATTGTTATTATCTTTTCTTAGTCCTTTTTATCAATCTAGAGACGGTTCATTTTTAAGCCATTTTAAAATTGCATAGGTTTGTACATATGTTAAAACCATTAACACTAACCCTTTCTCTTATCCTTTTTTTTTCCTGCCAAAACAGGGACCCAGAAACTGTATTTTCAATAGAAAAGATCAATGCCCTCCAAAAAAGAATCGATACCGTTGAGAATGATTCCAACTTCTTTTATTTAAAACAAATTGATAGTGTCTTAACGGACAACCCTTCGTATCCTGATTCGTTAAAAGCGGAAAATAGTTTTTTGATAGGGATGGATTATAAACAAAAAGGGAAAATAGATAGTGCTAGCGTGTATTTTCATGATGCCATTGGCTTAGTGCACAATTCCCTAGAGAATAAGCGACAATCTTTTTACTTTTTAGAAACCTATAATACCTACTTTGAAAGAGGATTGTACGGGGATTGTTTAACGACCATAGAAAAATTTCGATCCCTATTAGACACTGTTAACAACAACAAGCATTTTAGGTCAATTATTTGGGCCTTACACTGGGAAAAAGAGGTGAATCTTAAATTGGGAAATTGGAATAAGGCAGAGAAAAATACCGAATCACAACTTAAAATAGCCAAAAGAAAAGATACCCTAAGTATTCCTTATGCAGCTATTGCCTTGGCAGAAATAAAATACCACCATTTAAATGATAAAAAAGGAGCATTTAAATTATTGGATGAAATTTTAAAAAATGAAAAAAAATTAAGTTTATCCTCTAAAAATCAGCTTTTCGAAGAGGCAGGAATCCTACAATATTATGAAGGAAATTTTGATAGTGCCCTTTCTAATTATTTAATGTCATTAAAAATTGCGAAACTTGACTCACAACTTTATGACAAAATTTCTAACCTGGCCGATGCATATAACAATATTGGGGAAGTCTATATGGATTTAAACAACAACTCCCTTTCCAGAGCGTATCTTGACTCTACCAAATTTTTAGGATTTAATAATTTAGATTACAGAATTCAAAAAGATTTGCTAAGGTACGAATTGCGTTTAGCTGCCCTAACTGATAAAAGCATGGTGAGAGCATATGAAGTCTTGGATTCTATTAATAGCTATCAGGATAAAATGTATGCTAAGAGAATGCAAAGTCAGCTCTTGGACCTTACCAAAGCTATTAAAAAAGAAAAACAATTGCTACAGGAAAAACAACAAAGCGAACTACAAAATGTAAAGCTTGCCAATAGAATCTTGCTGCTTTCTATATCCATTGGGCTGCTTGCCTTAGTTGGCTATTTCCTATATCAAAGAAAAAACTTTATTGTTGACCGGCAACAGCTTCAAAACCAACAACGGCTCCTTCGCTCCCAGATGAATCCCCATTTCACCTTCAATACCCTGTATGCCATTCAGAATGAATTGAAAGCCCAACCGGAAGAAGCGGGAAAGCATCTATTGACCTTCTCTAGATTGTTGCGCCTCACCCTGGAAAATTCGACGCAAAACTACGTAGAACTCGAAAAGGAACTCGAAGCCCTTCAAAAATACCTTGACCTACAACGGCTAAGGCATCCTAACCTTTTTACCTACGAAATTGTATTTGAAGAAAATAGCACCAAGGATGAGCTTTTATTTATTCCCCCCATGCTCTTGCAGCCTTTTGTGGAAAACAGTATTGAGCACGGGTTTTTGGGCATCGATTACCCTGGAAAGATTACCGTCAAATTGCGCATGCAAAAATCTTTTTTACATTGCACCATAGAGGACAACGGAAGGGGAATCTCGCCAAAAATGCAAGAATTCAAAAAATCCCATTCCATTAGGTTAATTTCAGATTTTATTCTGAAGGTCACTAAACAAAAACTTACCATACAAAACAAACAGGAAATGAACCCGGATTCAACTGGGACCATGGTCACTTTTTTAATCCCCTTTAAACGCACCGAAAATGATTAAAGCCGTTCTTATTGATGATGAAGCCCATGTTCGTGAACACGTACGAACTATGACAAGTAACCTCTTTCCAAAAGAAATAAGTATTATCGGCGAAGCCAATAGTGTAAAAAAAGGGCTTGAAATATTGGAATTGGTAAAACCCGACCTCCTTTTTTTGGACATCCACTTGACCGATGGAACGGGCTTTGACCTTATAACCCAAAGCCCCTATAAGGATTTTGAAGTTATTTTTATCACGGGGTACGACAATCATGCGATAAAAGCCATTAAAGTGGGTGCCTTGGATTATATTTTAAAGCCCATTGATGAAAACGAATTTCGCGATGCGGTTAAAAAAGCCATCGAAGCACTTGAAAAAGAAAACAATCTGGAGAAACTCATCGAAATTTCCAGCGAATACTTTAAAGGAGTGGAAAAGAAACGGGTCATCCTCAAAACTGCCGAAACCGTCTATGCCATTTATGAGGACGATATCCTGTATTGTAGGTCTGATGGAAATTACACCACCTTTTATACTCAGCAGCTCGATAAGATTTTAATTTCCAAATCCATGAAGCAAGTAGAGGAAATATTAAGTGAAAATGTATTCATCCGTTGCCATCAATCCTATATTGTCAATAAAAAACACGTATTGAAATACAATAAAAACGGGGTGTTGGTCATTCACTTGGATTTTAAAGTCCCTGTTTCTTCCCGAAGGAAAGACTATGCCCTAAAAAAGATATTCGATTAGCATATTTTAAATAAACCCCAACAAATATGTATTAATCCTAGACTCTTATATAATTAGGTGAAATTTATTTCAAATTAATAGATAGTATTGTCATCGAATTTAAAAATATAACATCATGAAAAAAACCGTATTTGTATTATTGATTATCTCATTGGTTTTTGCCTGTCAAAAAGAAAGTGAGAATTTCACACCCAATGCAGAAAGTGATTTCAACCTTCCATTGGAAGTAAATGTACCTACTCCCATTTACCCAACTCTAGGGGGCATTAGCCAGCAATCAGCGGAGTTAAATCGTAGATTATCATGGGCATCCTTTATTGCTGGCCAAGTATTGCTCGAAGGAAATACAGCATTGCACAGTGAGTTTTTGAATGCTTTAGGTACCTCCCAGACATTGGATTTCTCAACCCTTTTGGCTGAAAATAGCACCACCCCCTTGTTCAGGGCAAATTTTATCTCCTTGTTGGAAATTTACGTAGACGAAGTTACTGTGAGCTGTCACGGTTGTAATCCGGGTTCTGGCCAAACACCTCCAATCCCTCCTATTGGTGGCTCCCCAACCGAAGATCTTGTTGCATTGTTTTTAGACTACGTCCTCAACCAAAACTGCTTAGAGTTTTACTTTCCAAAAAACCTCAATGTGGGAACCCTTAATTATATAAGCTGTTCGCATCCCATGGTCAACAAAAATTATGAATGGGGACTTCAGCATCAAACCGTAAATACTATAACCAGCAGTGAACACATTGTTGTAAATGATAATTTAATGCTTAATACAACGGGGAATGTTATTGTAGCACGCCCTGTGCGAGTTGTAGGAAGTATAAATTGCTCGTACAGTTATTGCGAGGTTTCCAACTTTACCCTTTTCTTGGATGGTCCTTACTAGGCGACCGCTACCCTTGTACACAAAAAGCCGCCCAAAAGGGTGGCTTTTTTTTTATAACTCTCTTTTTTTTAGAGGATTAGCGAATTTGAAATAAACGCTTACACTTATACATTGTGCATTGTTTTTCATTTTTTAAATACCCAATTTCATATAAAAGTTTAAAAAATGGAAAACGGATTATACCTTCTTGTCAATAAACTTCTATCGAAAAATAAAATATATATTCAAAAGGAAGAGGTTAAACTACAAATTGGGAGCCATCCTTCGTACCCAAGCTTACATGCCATTGTGGGAGTACTGAATCATTTTAACATTCCAAGCCTAGCGGTAAAATTGCCTATCACCGAAGAGGTCTTTTCGCAGCTGCCCATTTCTTTCCTAGCAATGATACAAAACCCTAACGAGAGCCTAGTGCTTGCGGAAAAGAAAAATAAGCTAATTAAAATCACTTACCAAAATGGAAAAAGGGAACGATTAACCCCTGTACAATTTTTATCTCTTTGGAATGGAATTCTTATCGCCATCGAAAAGGATGAAAACACAAAGGAAGACCAAAAAAAAATTTCCGGGGAACTCAATTGGGTCGTAGGGGTTCTTCTTGTTTTGGCAGGCGTATACTTGCTAAAAGGTGTCTCCCTGTTTGAAAAGGTCTACACATCATTAAGCGCATTGGGGGTACTGGTTAGCTACTTCATTGTTAAGCAAGGGCTTGGTCTGCAAAATACAACCACCAATTCCCTTTGTAATTTTTCTGAAAAAATAAGTTGTAATGCTGTACTGGAATCCTCTGGTGCAAGGATTTTAGGGATGCTTACACTAAGTGAAGCAAGTATTGCTTATTTTTTAAGTTTAGTAATAGGAGCTATTGTATTTGAGCTACTAGGACTCCCTTTTGCATCGGTTTTTCCATGGATGAGCATTTTAACGGTACCTGTCTTGGGGTACTCCTTATATTACCAAAAATTTGTTGTGAAAAAATGGTGCCCCTTGTGTTTGGGTATAATAGCTATTTTGACCTTCCAAATTGCATGGGTTTTAATCTTTAAACCCACCGAAAAAGTTTTCAACTGGAATCCTCAATCCCTTTTATTTTTCTTGGTTTTATCTTTTATCATTTCAAGAGTTACAATGTCTATTCTGTTATTTATAAAGAAGAAAATTGAACTAAAAAATGTAAAAAAAGATTACTTAAAGTTCAAAAATAATTTTGCCCTCTTTAAAGCACTATACAACCAACAGGAAAAATTAAAAGCCAACTATCCTATTCCTGGAGAAATTGTTTTTGGAAATAAAAATGCTCCCTTGGAAATAATCTTGGTCACCAGTCCCTTTTGTCATTACTGTAAACAAGCCCATAAAGACCTTCAGCAAATTATGCATTTGGCAAAAAGGGATATTAAAGTAACATTTCGTTTTCTAGCCGACCCTTTGCAGAAAGAAAGTGATCTTTATAAAGTTGTATCTCAACTGTTGTATATCTATCATACACAGGGTGAAGCGGAGACCTTACTTGCACTTGATACTTTATACGGCGATACTTCCAACCCATCACAATGGATTCCAAGTATGAAATTAATTCCCCATCAAAAGTATGATGGTATTATGGAGCTTCAAAAAGGATGGGCCCAGGAAAATAACATCAATTTTACACCTGCCTTCTATCTCAATGGAAAAGAATATCCCAAGGAATATAACAGGACCGATGTATTAACTTTTATTGAAGACTTTAAGGAATCCCTTTTAACGGAAAAAGAAAAAATATTCGTGGCCCCTTCGGTTGCTTAAAAAAATTCTTGCAAGGATAGACAGAAACTGTAACTGTCTTTAAACGATTACAGCCATTAAATCTAAATTTTTTTAATTATGAAAAAACTATTGAATTTACAAGGAGCTCAATTATTGAGCAAGCAGGAACAATTGCAAATCAATGGCGGGGATAATGCCTGCCAAATTGGATGTGTTGGAAAACCTGCCGGAGCTGCATGCCATGTTACCGCAGATTGTTTAAGACCCGGTACTTGCGGTACCAATCCCCTTGGTGGGTTAACATGTGTCCCTAATTAATTAGGGATATGTATTTTACTGGCATGACAATAAGTATGGGGTATTATAAGTCTTTTGGACATCCTTCTTGTTTCATGCCAGTATTAACGGCTCTTGAGCGTTTTCTGTTTGAAAACAACTTTTATTTCTTTAAAAATTGAAACCCTTTCCCTCTTACCTTCAACCCGACAGTAAAGACTGTGGCCCTACTTGCCTTAAGATTATTTCCAAATTTTATGGGCAAACCATTTCTTTACCAAAGCTTAGGGAATTAAGCGAAACTACCCGGGAAGGCAGTTCCTTATTAGGAATAAGTACTACGGCCGAAAAATTGGGCTTCCGCACCCTTGGGGTAAAGCTTTCAGCAAAAACTCTTCAAACGGCAAACCTACCCTGTATCCTGCATTGGAACAACAATCACTATGTAGTCCTGTATAAAATAAAAAAAGGGACCTACTTCATCTCAGATCCGGGCTATGGCTTGATACATTACACCGAACGAGAATTTCTCAACTTATGGATCGGTAAGAATGCCTCCTACGAAGATGAAGAGGGTATAGCACTGCTTATTGAGCCTACCCCAAAATTTAGTAAACAATCCTTACATCATGACGAGGATTCAGTGAGATTTGGGTTCAATTACCTCTTCAAATATGTATTTAAATTTAGAAAGTTCCTCGTTCAAATCATCCTTGGATTATTGTGCGGA
Source organism: Flavobacteriaceae bacterium (assembly GCA_041392125.1). Classification (GTDB taxonomy): domain Bacteria; phylum Bacteroidota; class Bacteroidia; order Flavobacteriales; family Flavobacteriaceae; genus Halomarinibacterium. The sequence continues at coordinate 28,276 of JAWKMR010000011.1, forward strand.
AGTTTGCTGCAATTGGTGGTCCCATTTTTAACCCAAAGTGTGGTGGATGTGGGGATAAAAAACCAAGATATCCACTTTGTTTACCTTATTCTTTTTGCTCAGGTAGCTCTGTTTCTGGGTAGAAGCACCATAGAGGTCATACGAAGTTGGATTTTGCTTCACCTTAGTACCCGTATCAATATCTCGATTATTTCCGATTTTTTTATCAAATTAATGAACTTGCCTATTGCGTTTTTTGATACCAAAATGACTGGGGATATCATGCAACGCATTAACGACCACCATCGAATAGAACGAATCTTGACAACCTCTTCGCTTTCGGTGCTCTTTTCCGTTTTCACGTTTATTATTTTTGGATTTGTTCTTGCCTACTATAGCACTACTATTTTCTGGCTATTCCTCTTCGGAAGTGCAGCTTATTTTGGATGGGTTGCCATTTTTTTGAAAAAAAGGAAAGAACTCGATTATAAGCGATTTTCCCAGATAAGCAGTGAGCAAAGCAGTGTTATTGAACTCATTAATGGAATGCAGGAAATAAAGCTCCACAATGCCGAAACACAAAAACGATGGAACTGGGAACGCATCCAAGCAAGACTCTTTAATATTTCCATGAAAAGTTTGGCCCTTGAACAATACCAAAGCGTGGGTTCTTCACTCATCAATGAATTAAAAAACATTGTTATTACGATTATTTCGGCAAAATTGGTCATTGAAGGACAGCTCACTTTAGGGATGATGCTAGCAATCTCGTATATCGTAGGGCAACTCAACGCTCCCATTCAGCAATTCATCGATTTTGTGAGGCAGCTTCAAGACGCAAGGATTTCTTTAGAGCGACTGGGTGAAATACACAATAAAAAGGATGAAGAGGAACTAGATTGGGACAGTATTCATGAAATCATTCCCAACGAAGATCTTGATCTCAAAAATGTAGACTTCCGGTATACTGGCGCTCCAGATTTAGTGCTAAAAAACCTTAGCCTCACCATTCCTGTAAATAAAATTACAGCCATTGTGGGAACGAGTGGCAGTGGTAAAACGACTTTGATGAAGCTACTGTTAAAATTTTATTCCCCAAGCGAGGGTTCCATAAACCTTGGAGATCATGACCTGGAACACATCTCCAATAAAAGTTGGAGAGCCCATTGTGGTGTGGTAATGCAAGAAGGCTACATCTTTAACGATACCATAGCCAATAACATTGCCATTGGCCAAAGTGAGGTTGATAAGGAAAGACTTGAATATGCATTGCATATAGCCAATATTAAAGATTTTGCAAAATCACTTCCGCTAGGACTCAATACCAAAATTGGTATGGAAGGGAAAGGTCTTAGTACAGGTCAAAAACAACGTTTATTAATAGCAAGGGCTGTTTACAAAAACCCCCATTTTTTATTCTTTGATGAAGCTACTTCTGCATTGGACTCCAACAACGAAAAAAGGATAATGGAAAACCTTAATACGTTTTTTAAAAATAAAACTGTAGTGGTAATTGCCCACCGATTGAGTACCGTAAAAAATGCAGATCAAATAGTGGTTTTGGACCAAGGAAGAATTATTGAAAAGGGTACTCATAGAGAACTTGTGGCAGAACGAAAAAATTATTACGAATTAGTCAAAAACCAATTGGAATTAGGAACTTAAAAATTCTTGCAAGGATAGACAGAAACTGTAACTGTCTTTAAACGATTACAGCCATTAAATCTAAAAATTTTTAATCATGAAAAAACTATTGAATTTACAAGGAGCTCAATTATTGAGCAAAAATGAATTAAAATCTATTCAAGGAGGTGGAAGAGGCTGCGGTGCTCCAGGCAGCACCCCATGTCCAGATGGTCAATGTTGTGGAGTAGATCACAATTGCCATCCAGACGGCCATCCACTATGCTTTGGGTAAACATTAATAATGGGTAAGGGAGTTTGATATTCTATTGAACTCCCTTCCTAAAATTCCCCTATATATGCCTAGTTTACAGGAAATACGCAGTAATGAAGTACAGGATATCCTTACCAAAACACCCAACTGGATGTTGGTATGGGGCAATGCCCTTGTATTGATTTTGTTGGTTTTATTTTTTGTATTTTCTTGGTTTATAAAGTATCCCGATATCATTACTGCTGAGGCAATCGTTACTTCGCAACAGCCCCCTCAAAAAGAATATGCCCAAATTACCGGAAAATTAGATACCCTTCTTGTAAGCGACAAAGAACCTGTAAAGCCAGGGGAAATTCTCGCCATGATCGAAAACACAGCAAAGTTAAAGGATGTATTATTTCTGAAATCCATCTTGGATACCATGACCATAAGTAAAAACCATTTTTATTTTCCGCTGGAACAATTTCCCCTACTTCAATTGGGCGAGATTTCTGCTGCTTATGCACTATTTGAAAGTGATTACACCGACTATTCCCTGAACAAAAACCTAAGCCCTTATACAAATGTAGCAGCGGTGAACCATCTTTCTGAAAAAGAACTTCAACTCCAGCTTCAAAATTTGGAAAACCAAAAACAAATTGATGAGAAAAAATTTGAACTTTCGGAAAAAGAATTCAACAGAAACCAACAATTGTATGATAAAGGGGTGATTTCACTGAATGAATTTGAATCCAAAAAAATGGCCTATTTGGAAAAGCAAAGGGCGCTAAAGAATCTGGATATCTCACTATCCCAAGTAAAACAAACCCTCAATGAGGCATATAAAACAACCAAAACATCTCAAATTAACCATGAAATGGAAAATACGCGCTTGTATAAAAATGTGTTACAGTCTTACACCAAATTACAAGAGGACATTAAGTCCTGGGAGCTTACGTATCTTTTAAAATCCAAAATAGAAGGAAGCGTATCGTTTATAAACTTTTGGAATAGGAATCAACAAGTGAATACTGGAGAATTGGTTTTTACGATCATACCTACCACCAGTCATGCATTTGTAGCTGAAATAAAAGCCCCAATCAAAAATTCTGGGAAAATAAAAAAAGGGCAAAAGGTCAATATCAAACTCGCCAATTACCCCGAAGCAGAATTTGGAACGTTGCCTGCCAAAATTGTTTCCATGACAGTGGTTCCCAACGAAGCGGGTTTTTATATGATAAAGGCTTCCTTGAAGAACAATTTAACCACCTCCTATCAAATTGAAATTCCCTTTAAAAATGAAATGCAGGGAACCGCAGAAATTATTACAGAAGATTTGCGTTTGACAGAACGATTCTTTTACCAATTGAAAGGGATATTCCATTAACTCTTTACATCCAACACATCGCGCAAGGCATTTCCCATCAACATAAAAGCCGTCACCAAACTCATAATAGCCAATCCAGGAATAATAGCCAAATAAGGTTTTCCTAAAATAATGTAGGAATAATGATCTTTTATAATACCTCCCCAACTGGGCATGGGTGGCTGTGCACCAATTCCTAAAAAACTTAAACCACTTTCAATTAAAATGGCACTAGCAAAATTAGCCGCTGAAATAATTATGACCGGAGCGAGGCTATTGGGTAGTATATGATTGGTAATGATACGCCAATGAGTAAATCCTAATGCTTTTGCCGCAGTAACATACTGCATTTGTTTTACTCCCATTACCTGTCCACGTACCACGCGAGCAACCTCGACCCACATCGTAAGTCCTACCGCAATAAAAACTTGCCAAAACCCTTTTCCTAAAGCCAATGTAATGGCAATTACCAAAAGTAAGGTGGGGATAGACCAAGTAACATTAATTAACCACATAATGGCCGCATCAATTTTTCCTCCAAAATACCCTGCGAGGGCTCCTAAAGAAATCCCGATTAGCAATGAAATGAGAACAGCCACAAGCCCTATGGCTAAAGAAACACGAATTCCTACCAGCATTCTGCTCAATAAATCGCGCCCATATTTATCGGTGCCTAAAAGAAATGTTTTTTCCGAAATATACATAATAGGAATTGCCTCTACTGTACTTACTTTTTTAAAAACAGCTAACGGGTATTCTTTAGTAAGCCCTTCAACACCATCCAAGGTATATTCTGTTATTTCAACAGAATTTGTTTTAAGGGTGTAATGGGCTATGGGTATTTCGGTGGCTGTGGTTTTCTTTCCGAAGAAAAAAGCAGACAATCCATTTTGCTGTATCTCTTCCGTAGGAAGTGTAAGCATTTTCACTGAAAACCCGGGAGGTTTTGAATGAATAGAAAGGTGCATCTGATTGGCATTTTGAGAATTATCTGGAGCCAATGCATAAGCAAAAATCGCTGTTAAAGTACAGATGATTAAAAAAAGAAAACTAAAAACGCCCCAAAAGTTTTTTTTAAACTTATGGAGCGCTATGTTACCCAAAGATTTGGACGAGACCATTCTTTAATTTTTAATATTGGCCACTTTTCCGTTTCTAATATTGTTTAATTTCAAATCTTCCAACACATTTACTGCTTCTTCTACGTAAATGTCTTTGGCTAGGCTTTTGTGCCATCTTTTGCGTTTTTCTTGTAATGTAGTGTCTTGCTTCATCAACGCTATTTCATTAGGAAGTGACCGGTAGTTAAGCTTGTTATCGTATTCCCCAATGGCATCAAACTTTTTGGTTTCTTCTTTTCTTCTTTCAATATCTGCTGCATAGTCGTTAAAGTTGAGAGACACTTCTGCTTCGTCTCGTGTTCTCTTTATGTATTGAGCATTTTCATCAATTAACCGAAGCTGGTCACTTTTTGCCATACGATCCTTACTTCTATTAATGGTGCCTTCGTAATCTATATAGCCATCCCAAGGTTTGTAATTAGCCGGGCTTATTTTATCATAAGGCAAGGGATTGTCGTAATCGCGCTCCCCTATTTCAATATAACTATAACGATCGGGCATGACCACATCGCTTTTTACCCCTTCTAATTGAGTTGATCCTCCATTTACACGATAAAACTTTTGCGTGGTTAACTTCAATGCCCCCATATCTCCCATATCATTTTGGCGTAACCATTGGTTAAGATCAATCATATTTTGCACGGTTCCTTTTCCATAAGATTGCTCACTACCAATAATAATAGCGCGTTTGTAATCCTGCATAGCGGCTGCCAGAATTTCGGAAGCTGAAGCCGATAGCTCGTTTACTAAAATAACCAAAGGACCATCCCAAGCAATTGCTGAATCTTCGTCTTCAAGCACTTCTTTCTTTTTTCCTCCTGAAGCTACTTGTACTACTGGGCCGTCTTTAATGAATAATCCGGCAATATCTACTGCTGTCCTAAGAGAGCCCCCTCCATTGTCCCGTAAGTCTAAAACCAACCCTTCCATACCTTCTGCTTTTAGGCTTTCTATTTCCTTTTTAACATCGGTAGCTGCATTACGCTCCCCGTAATCTTTCATATCAAAATAAAATGCAGGAAGATTGATAAGTCCGTATTTTTTATCTTCCTTTTCAATGACACTGGATTTGGCATAGGTTTCCTCCAATTCTACTACATCACGGGTAATGATTTCTTCTTCAATGGTACCATCTACACGTTTCACAGTTAAAGTAACTTTTGTCCCTTTAGGACCTTTAATTAGCTTTACGGCGTCATCTACGCGCATTCCCACAATGCTTACAGGTTCTTCTTCATTTTCTTGTTTTACTTTTAAAATGGCGTCTCCCACTTCCATATGTTCTCCTCTCCAAACGGGTCCACCGCTGATTATTTCAACAATTGTTATGTAGTCGTTTTTCTTTTGAAGTCTGGCCCCTATACCTTCTAATTTTCCACTCATTCGCAAATCGAAACGATCTCTGTCCGGTGGTGCAAAATAATTTGTATGAGGGTCAAATTCTTCTACCACAGTGTTTAAAAAAACGGCAAAATAATCTTTTCTTTCTAAGTCGTTGGTAAATTCATAGTAATCATCCAGTGCAGTCATGGAAGTCTTTCGGGCCTTGGCTTCCATTTCTTCCAAAGTTAGTTTTGCATTTTCAGATTCTATAAACTCTTCTCCTTTAGTGGCGGCTTCTTTCTTTTTTTCTTCGGAAGTGTTTTTCTCTTCCACCAAATCGTAATAATTGGAAATGGTTGAAAATTTAAGTTGTTGTCTCCAACGTTCTTTCAACTCTTTTTTGGAAGCTGCATAAGGAAGTTGGTCATAATCTACCTTAATTTTTTCATTAACGGTATAATCAAATGGAGTATTTAAAACCTCTTTGTAATAGACTTTAGACTCTTCAGCACGTTGCAAAAATCTTTCATATACAGCATTGAAAAAAGTAAGATCTTTATTTCGAATCTGGTCATCAATTTCGGTTTCATAGATTTTAAATCCCTCCATATCTGACGCTAAGAAATAACGCTTCAAGGGGTCTAAAGCTTCAATAAAATCGGTATACACAGCTTTAGAAAAAGCATCGTCCATATCTTTAGGGTCGTAATGCCCTTTTTCAAGTACGTAGGTAATTAAATCGACCAGTAATTTATCCTTTTCAGGATCGTTAAAATCTTTTGTAGTGAAACTACATGAGGCAAAAGCCACAAAAACGGAAAGCAATAAAACTTTAAAATTCTTTCGCATAAAACTCATATCAACTTTTTTAAGACCTCTAAAATAGGTAAAAAACCGTGCCAAGAACGAATATTGGTACTAATTTTTTGTTAAACCCAAAATGGTAAAAAAATAATAAAATTCAAAAGGTAGTATTCAAAATTAATAACTGTATTTTTATAATCTCTTTCAATTTTATGGAAACACAAAAACCCCTTATCCTTGTTACTAATGACGATGGTATTACCGCTCCGGGTATTAGAGCCCTTATAGAAGTTATGAATACTATTGGGACCGTCTATGTTGTTGCCCCAGATTCTCCACAAAGTGGGATGGGACACGCCATTACGGTAAATGATACTTTGTATTGCGATAAAGTAGTGGTTGATAAAGAGGCGCCGCAAACCGAATATAGTTGCAGTGGTACTCCGGCAGACTGTGTAAAATTGGCTACCAATGAAATTTTAAAACGAAAACCCGATCTTTGCGTTAGTGGCATTAACCACGGAAGCAATTCTTCCATCAACGTTATCTATAGTGGCACTATGAGTGCGGCGGTGGAGGCGGGTACCACAGGAATTCCTGCTATTGGATTTTCTCTTTTGGATTATTCATTAGACGCTAATTTTGAGCCGGTAAAGCCTTTTGTTAAAAAGATTGTGCTAGAATGTTTGGAAAACAAACTGCCAAAAGGGGTTGTTTTAAATGTCAATTTTCCGAAACTTTCTGAAAAAGAAATAAAGGGAATAAAGATCTGTAGGCAAGCAAATGCCCACTGGATTGAAAATTTTGACAAACGAAAAAGCCCTCTGGGAAGAGAATATTATTGGCTTACGGGTGAATTCATTAACGAAGACAAAGGCGAAGATACCGACGAATGGGCGTTGAAAAATGGGTATATTTCAGTGGTACCGGTGCAATTCGATTTAACAGCACATCACGCAATCAAGGATATTAATTCGTGGAATTTATAGCATGAAGAGAGAAATTTTTATTGGTTTTTTGGTGGGGATTATTAGTAATACCCTTGGGGTTATAATTTGCACTTTCATTGTGGCAAAAATGAAAGGCGCGGGATTTTCAAATACTTTTAATCTCTATTTACATTCACAAAACCTATGGATGTTATTGACCTTGGGCGCGTTACCTAATTTGGCAGCCTTTTTCGGATTTCTGAAAATAAACAGAGAATACAGAGCCCGTGGGGTGTTGCTGGCAACCTTTGTAACCGCCATCACGGCCTATTTAATCTATTTTTTATAGTGAAGTATTATTTACTTGCCGGCGAAGCCTCGGGTGACCTGCACGGTTCTAACCTAATGAAGGCTTTAAAAAAGGAAGATCCTAAAGCCCACTTTCGGTTTTGGGGAGGTGATCTTATGGCGTCTGAGGGAGGTACGTTAGTTGTTCACTATAAGGATAGAGCCATCATGGGTTTTACCGAAGTACTCAAAAATCTTCCTAAGATTTCGAAACTTTTTAAGTTATGCAAAAAAGACATTCAACAATATAAACCCGATGCATTAATTTTTATTGATAATTCTGGTTTTAACCTTCGTATCGCCAAGTGGGCAAAACCCCAAGGGTTTTCTACGCATTATTACATTAGCCCTCAAGTTTGGGCATCCCGTGCAGGACGGGTAAAAACTATCAAAAAAACGATTGACCACATGTATGTAGTCCTTCCATTTGTGAAGGATTTCTATAAAAAATATGAATACCCTGTTCATTTTGTGGGCCATCCCTTACTGGATGCTATTTCCAATAGAGACCAAGTAGACCCAACTGTTTTCAGAAAAGAAAACAACCTTGATGAACGACCCATTATTGCTTTGCTTCCGGGGAGTAGAAAACAAGAAATTGTGAATATGCTACAAATCATGCTATCGGTCGTGGAGGATTTTAATGAATATCAATTTGTAATTGCCGGGGCACCCAGCCAGGAAAAGGAATTTTACCTTCCATTTATTGAAAAAGAAAATGTGCATTTGTTGCTGAATAAAACCTACGATTTACTCAGTATTTCTCATGCAGCATTGGTTACTTCGGGGACTGCCACTTTGGAAACTGCTTTGTACAAAGTACCCCAAGTAGTTTGTTATAAAGGAGGTAAAATTTCTTATGAAATAGCCAAAAGAATCATTAAACTGGATTACATCTCTTTGGTCAATTTAATACTTAATAAGCCTGCCGTTACTGAGCTTATTCAAGATGAATTCACCTCGGAAAACCTTAAAAAGGAACTCACCAAAATTTTGGACGATTACCAAAGAGCCGTATTATTTTTGGATTATTACGACTTGGAAGTGGCTCTAGGCGGAAAAGGCGCTAGTGAAAAAACGGCAAAATTGATTGTTTCAAACCTTTCTAATTAATTTTTTTTATAATTTTAGCAGAACCAAATCTGCTTTCATTAATGAAAAAACTTTTCCTATTGTTTTCTATTACCCTGTTTTTTGCCTCTTGTGGCACATCCAAAAAAACTTCAGAAAGGGTTATTATTGGAGAAGGTTCAGAGGGTATTATTGCTAAAAAAAATACTCATAACGACAAAAAGAATACGAAAAAGAACGCAGCAGAAAAAACGGCAGATGAAACCGTCTTGTATTCGGAAGCCGAATTAAAAACCTCCCGAATTATTGAATATGCCAAAACCTTTGAAGGTACTCGATACAAGTTTGGCGGCACCGACAATAAGGGGATGGACTGCTCTGGTTTGGTTTGTACTTCCTTTAAAAATGAAGATATTGCCCTCCCTAGAATTTCAAGAGACATGGCCACCCAAGGAATTGCTATTAACCTTGAGGATAGCAAAGAAGGTGATTTACTATTTTTTCAAACCAATTCTAAGAAAAAAGTCATCAACCATGTTGGGCTAGTCGTTGAAACCAAGGACGGGGAAATCTTTTTTATCCATTCTACCGTAAAAAAAGGGGTTATCATTTCTTCTATGGAAGAACCCTATTGGAAAAATACATTTGTAAAAGTGCGTCGCATTATTTAATTTTTTAATTTTAGTACCTTCCCAGGTATTCACTTAGACACAAAAGACGTCTATAGTGAAATTTTTACACCTTACTATCCTACAATTGGCCATAGCCATGGTCTTAGGAATTCTAATTGCCGCGAAGCTTTCAATATCAATTTTTGTATTGCACTACATCCCCTTGGTTATGGGTGTTTTAATGAGTATTTGGTTATTGTCTCGTAAAAAACTAAACACATTACCCTTTTTTGAAATTATTACAATTGCATTATTTATTTGTATAGGCTTTGTTAATTTTCAACTACAACAACCCCAATTCCAGCGACATCATTATTTAAAACATGCCGTTGAAAAACCAAATGTGCTAATTCAACTAAAAATTAAAGAACTACTAAAACCTTCTTCCTTTCAGGAAAAATACATTGCTGAAATTTTTCAAATAGACACACTAAAAACTAAAGGAAAAGTGTTGCTTAATCTTCAAAAGGACACCTTAAAAAAGCCCTATGAAGTAGATGATATTATTCTACTTAACTCAAAAATTATAGCAATTCCAAAGGCTAAAAATCCGCATCAATTCGATTATAAAAAATACCTTCAGCAATTGGGAGTATATTACCAAATAGAAGCTACAAGTGGTAATGTCATAATTTCTTCAACAGGAAAAACTACCATAAAAGGACTGGCTGAAAAAACCAGAAATTATCTTATAACAAAGCTCTCGTTAACACCTATTCAAAAAGAGGAAAGAAGCATTATTGAAGCACTGGTTTTAGGGCAAAGACAGCATGTTGACCCCGAACTTTACAAGGCGTATGCCGCAGCTGGTGCAATGCATATTTTAGCTGTCTCGGGGCTCCATGTGGGAGTTATTTTTTATTTCCTTTCAGGTTTGTTTTCGCCTTTACTAAATATAAAATTTGGAAGACAAATAAGGGCAATTTTGATAGTCTTGTTACTTTGGGGATTTGCTTTTCTTGCAGGCTTGTCTCCATCGGTAGTTAGAGCTGTGACCATGTTTTCCTTCTTTGCATGGGCGACCATGCTAAACCGGCCCACAAATTCATTTACTATTTTATTTCTTTCTTTTTTTGCGCTCCTAATTTATAATCCAAATTGGATATTTCACGTAGGATTTCAGCTTAGTTATCTCGCTGTTTTTTTTATTCTGTGGATACAGCCTAAGCTTTATAAGCTTTATCGGCCTAGATGGAAAATAGATAAGCTGTTTTGGGATATTTCAACGGTTACCATAGCAGCACAACTGGGAGTAGCACCTTTAAGTGTGTATTATTTTCATCAATTTCCCGGCTTATTTTTTATTACCAATCTTGTTATTTTACCCTTTTTAGCACTACTCCTTGGGTATGGAATTGTAGTAGTGCTGCTCGCTGCTTTTTCTTGGCTACCGGAAACGTTGGCACTAGGATACCATTTTTTAGTAAAAGCACTCAACCAATTTGTACAATGGATTGCTGAAAAAGACCAATTTTTATTTCAGGATATTTCGATTTCTTTTTCTGAAATGATGGCGCTCTATTTTTTAATTATCACAGTGGTTACCTGGTGGAAAGTAAGGAATAGAAAATGGGTTTTTGCCTTTTTAGGGAGTGTTGTTTTCCTTTTAGCAACATCGTTTTATGAAAAAAAACAGATAAAAGAAGAATTGGTTATTTTCCATAAAGCGGGAAAAACTTGGATGGCCCTTACTTCAAACGATTCGTTACAACTTTTTCAGAAGAATTCATTTTCTATTGAAAATGAATATCCTATTAAAAGTTATGCGGTTGCTAAAAATTCAAAACACAAGCTTATAAAAAAAGCCCCTAATCTATTCATTTTTAAAGGAGAAACCTATGTAGTTTTGGATAGTTTGGGAATTTATCCTTCAGAAAAAGGAATGATTGTTTTACTTTCTGAAAGTCCTAAAATACATCTAGAACGATTGATTGACAGTCTTCAGCCCAAACTCATTATTGCTAACGGAAACAACTATACTTCATACATCAAGCGCTGGAAAAAAACGTGCCAAAAAAGACAAATTCCTTTTTATGCTACCCTCGAGAGGGGGGCTTATGTAGTTAATTAAATTTTCCTTTAAAATTTTTTTGATAGGCTTCCCAAGCCTCTGCTGTAGTTAATTCCTTGTAGTCATCATTGGCAATCATCTTTAAATAGATTTCCAATTCTTGGGGTGTTTTATACCCAGAAACTGCTTGTATGAGCTTTCCGTCTTCTTCAAAAAAGACAAGGCTCGGATATCCTGGAATACGCAATGCATCTGCAAAAAAATGAACCGCGTTCCTGCCTTTTCGCTCAGGTTGATAATTGGGATTGGTATACGTAAAATCTTGATAGGTAATTTCTTCAGGACCTTCAGCATTAAACTTTACGGGATAATAATTCTCATTTATAAATTGAATAACATCTTTATGGCTAAAAGTGTTTTTATCTAGCAATTTACAAGGGCCACACCAAGTGGTAAAAACATCCATAATAATTTTTTTAGGATGTTCTTTTTGGGCAGCAAGGGCTTCATTCATGGTCATCCATTCTACCTTTTCTTGCGAAAAAATAAAAGATGTTGTCGTTAATACACAAACTATAAGTAGGTTTTTCATAGTTGGAGGTTAGATTACCCTTTAAATTGTGGGGTAAAATTATCTACATATTCCTGATACGCTTCTTGTGTGGTAATATTTTTCCAAAGATCGGTACCAAAGAGTTTTAAAAACACTTCTAATTGTTGCGGAGTGCGATATCCTTTTACGCGGTTAATCAAATTTCCGCTTTCGTCTATAAAAATAACTGTGGGATAGGCATTAATTCCCATATATCTTGAAAACTGGTGGGCACTGTTTCTTTTGGTGGCTTTTGCAGGATCATAACTAGGGTTTCCGTACAATTTACCTTTATAATTTACTGCCTCGTTTCCTTCAGCATTAAATTTAACCGGATAAAAGTTTTTATTGATAAAAGCTGCTACATCAGGATTACTAAAAGTATTTTTATCTAACATTTTACATGGACCGCACCATACCGTGTACATATCCACAAATATTTTTTTAGGAGTTTTGGATTGAGCTGTAAGTGCTTCGTCCATAGTCATCCATTTAATTTCTTGTGCTGAAAGAATTCCTGTACTAACTAACAGAAATAAAAATATAATTTTTTTCATTGATAAAATTTTTGAAACAGTTTTCAAGATAACAAAAAACGTTCCACAATGGGAACGTTTTTTAGTTAAAAGTATTGTTAGTTAACGTACGCCGTGCATTAATTTCTTTATGACCGGTTGGAAGACAATAGCAATGACACCTACCACTACCGATACAATTGTAAGCATCCAAAAGAAGTAGCTAATTCCATTTTCATTGGCAATCTTATCGATATTTTCTCCAAATTTTCCGGCGCCTTTCATTCCTATTGCTACTGCTAAGTACCAGACACCAAACATAAAGGCAATCATTCTTGCCGGAACTAATTTACTTACATATGAAAGTCCTACCGGAGAGATACATAATTCTCCCATCGTATGAAAAAGGAACACTAAAACCAGCCAAATCATACTCACTGAAGCCGTTTGAGCTCCGGGTTCAATTCCTCCGGCACCAAAAGCTACACAAGCCATTCCCAGTGCCAACAAGAACATCCCAATTCCATATTTTACATTAGCGGAAGGATTGTATTTACTTTCCCACCATTTTGAAAACAAAGGGGCCAAAGTAATTATAAATAAGGAGTTTAAAGTTGAAAACCAAGAAGCAGGAACCTCGGGGCTTTCTTCAGAAAACTGGTTGTTTAACATCCAGATAGCTACTCCCCAAACAATCACAAAACTTAAACTTAAAACAATGTTTGCAATCGCATATTTCTTAAAGGTTTGTTTAAAAAGAAGATATAAAACCCAGGTGATAATTCCCAATGGAATTAAAGTCATACTAGCATTTACAATCTTAAAAATTGTAGCGGAACTACCGTCTAAAACTCTATCGGTATAATCTCTTGCAAAAATGGTTAGTGTGCCCGGTGATTGTTCAAAAATTGCCCAAAAGAAAATGGTTAAAAAGGCAAAAAAGGATACTGCAATCAATTTTTGCATCGTAATTTTTGAATACTGAGTGAGGCGATAAATCAATAAGACTAAGAACAAGCCAAGTGCCGTTAGAATGGCAATGTTATTACCATTCTCACCTAAAAAAGAAAAGACATTAATGCTACCTTCGGTAACCAAGGATGCGGGTTCGTTTAAAATCCACATAACCCCTAAAATAATACACACTGCTATAAGACCCAATTGCCAAGTTGTAAATGGGTTTCTTTTGTCCTTATCTAATGCTTCAATAGAGTTTTCATCATTTTTATTGGGTTTAAGTCCAATATTTCCGAAAATATTTTGAGAAAGCCAAAATTGAATCAATCCAAAGAACATAAAAATACCGGCCAATCCAAAGCCAAGACTCCATCCTACTTTTTCTCCCAAATACCCACATAAAAGAATTCCAAAAAATGCGCCCGAATTTACACCCATATAGAAAATGGTATAGGCACCATCCTTTTTCTCCGGTCTGTCTTTGTACATTTCAGAAACAATAGAGGTCATATTGGGTTTAAAAAAGCCATTACCGAAAACCAATAAAGCTAGCCCTAAATAGATGGACCACGAAGTTTCTAGTGCCATAGACCCATGACCTAAAGTCATTAAAAATGCCCCTACAACTACTGCCCAACGATAGCCAATTACTTTATCGGCAAAGTAGCCTCCAAGCATTGTAGATAAATATACTAGCCCAGTATAGGAGCCAAACAATGCCATGGCATGTTCACGGGGCCACCCCCAACCTTCATCCATTAATGATGCTGTTAAAAACAATACCAAAAGGGCACGCATTCCATAAAAGGAAAAACGTTCCCACATTTCAGTAAAAAATAATACAAACAATCCTGACGGATGCCCTAAAACTTTCGATTTAAAAAATTGGTCGGTTGAATTTTCGGTCATAGTGATCTATTTTTAATTAGTGTTTTTCTTCCATTAAAATTTCGTCTTCGCCACTTTCATCGGTATCTACATTATGCATCATTTTTTTAACCAAAGGAGAGATTACTAGCAAAATAACTCCAAATATTAACCCTGTATAAAACAGTTTTTGAAATAAACTAGTATAACTGGCTTTTGCACCCACTAAATCGGTTGCTGTACCACCGGAGGTGTCAATACTGGCAAGATTTGCTAAAAGGGAAGCTATATATTCTGAACCGGCTGTAGCTAAAAACCAAACCCCCATCATAAATCCAACAATCTTTCCGGGAGATAATTTGGTAACATAGGAAAGTCCCACGGGGGATAAACACAATTCTCCCCAGGTATGTAATAAATAAGCTAAAACCAGCCAAATGATGGCTACTTTTCCAGTACCTGAAAGATCAGCTCCTAGAACCAAAGCACCAAATCCAAGACCCACAAGTAAAATTCCAATGGCAAATTTTACGGCGGCATTAGGATTCATATTTCGTTTATCGAGTTTAATCCACAGCCATGCAAATACAGGTGCAAAAAGTATAATAAAAATGGCATTCAAGCTTAAAAAGGCACCTGCAGGAATTTCACCAAACCAACTGGTAGTTCTATCCAAAATACGGTCTGCATAAAGATTTAATGAGGTATAGGCTTGTTCAAACAAGGCCCAAAAAATTACTGAAAAAACGATTAATATGGTTAATGCAAATAGGCGGTCTCTCTGTACCTTGGAGGCTTTTGAAAGGGCATACCAAATAATATATACTAATGACCCGGCCCCGGCAACCATTAATAATGCTTCAACCACACTATGTCTTTGAACCATTTGCCAAACGACAAAAATTCCAAGAATTGCTAAAACATAAATGGTCCATTCGTTGCTTAGTCCCAAGGGAGATTTTCTTTTTAACAGCGCTTCGTCTTTTGCTTCTCCTTTTCCATAGAAGTATTTTTTTCCGTAGGTAAAAGTGATAAGTCCTAAAATCATTCCTATTCCTGCAGCTCCAAAACCATAATTCCATCCATACGTTTCACCCAACCAAGCGCACACAATAGTTGCCATAGCAGAGCCTAAGTTTATCCCCATATAAAAGATGGTAAACCCTGAATCTCTTCGGGCATCTCCTCTTTTGTATAATTCACCAACAATGGAAGATATATTGGCTTTCAAAAAACCTACACCCATAATAATTAGGGCCAATGAAAAATAGAACACTTGCAAAGCACCTTCATCTCTAGCAACTTCTCCATTACTCATTTGAGTTGCTGCTTCTCCTTCATAAGCCATTCCTAAGTGTCCTAATACCAATAATATGGCTCCAAACGTAACTGCTTTTCTAAAACCTAAATACTTATCGGCCAGAAATCCACCGATTACAGGCATGGCATATACTAAAGCGGCATAACTTCCCACCAACAGATTCCCGGCAGTATCACTAAATAAGTGGTATTTTACTAGGTAAAGAATAAGAAGCGCTTTCATTCCGTAGAACGAAAAACGTTCCCACATCTCGGTCAGGAAAAGAATAAATAATCCTACGGGATGCCCGAGTAAGGTTTTTTGATTTTGAACTTCAGTCGTCATAATTGTTGAGTTAGTTGTATAGATTAATTCTTAATTTCCAATGTTTTTTCTTTTGGATTTCCTAAAGATTCCTTCACAAATTTTGTCATTTTTCTGTAGAGGTGTAGGCGAGTATTTCCACCGTAAATACCGTGGTTATCGTCTGGATATACCGCCCAATCAAAATCTTTGTTGGCTTGTATTAAAGCTTCGGTAAGGCGCATGGTATTTTGAAAATGCACATTATCATCGGCACTTCCATGCACCAACAAGAAATCTCCTTTCAGTTTATCTACGTGAGAAATTGGTGAGTTATTGTCATAGCCTGTTGGATTTTCCTGAGGGGTAGTCATATACCGTTCGGTATAGACAGTATCATAAAATCGCCAACTAGTTACCGGTGCCACTGCAATAGCCATAGAAAAGGTGTCGGCTCCTTGAAATAAACAATTGGAAGACATAAAGCCGCCATAACTCCATCCCCAAATTCCTATTCTTTCTTCATCAATATAAGGTAGTGCCCCGAGTTTTTTAGCTGCGGCAATTTGATCTTCCACTTCATATTTACCTAATTCTTTTTGGGTCATTTTTTTGAAATCCCTTCCTTTAAAACCGGTGCCTCTTCCGTCAATACAAACAATAATCATATCTTCCTGTGCCAGCATTTGATGCCAATAATCATTGGCGCCATTCCAACGATTGGCTACTTGTTGCGAACCCGGCCCTGAATATTGATACATGAACAAAGGATATTTTTTGTTCGGATCAAAATTCTTGGGCTTAATAGTGTACATATTTAACTCTTCTCCATTAATGGAAATGGTAGAAAACTCTTTTTTAGACATTTTGAAGTCTTTTAAGCTTTCTTTTAGTTCGTTATTATTTTTAATTTCACGAAGTGGTTTCCCTGTTAAACCATCATGCAAGGTAAAGGTATATGGTGTTTCGGTATTTGAAAAAGTATTGATAAAATACGTAAAATCTTTACTAAAAGAAGCGCTGTTACTTCCTGTATTTTGAGTAAGTCGAACCTTATTTTTTCCTGATTTCGTAACGGAATACACATCTCTGTTGATGTTTCCATTTTCGGTACTTTGGTAAAAAATCCTTCCAGAAGTAGCATCAAAGCCGTAGTAACTGGTTACATCCCAATTACCGTCGGTTATTTGTTTTAATAGTTTCCCGGTCTTATCGTAATGATAAATATGGTTCCAACCACTTTTTTCACTGGTCCAAATAAAACTATTGTCGTTTAAAAAGGTTAAATCGTCTGTTACATCTACATAGGCGTCATCCTTTTCTTGATGAATTAATTCCGAAGTATTGTTAGTAGCATTCACAAAAACCAACTCCAATATGTTTTGATGTCTATTGGTTAACTGAACACTAAGCACATTGGCGTCTTCGGTCCATTTAATTCTGGGGATGTAATAGCTATTATATTTTGAAACATCTACTTGAGAAGTTTTTCCGGAGTTTAAATCATAAATATGAAGGGAAACTTCGGCATTTTTTTCACCCGCTTTGGGATACTTAAACGTATCGTCTTGGGGGTACAAATCGGTTCCATAAATATCCATCGAGAATTCCGGCACTTGACTTTCGTCAAAACGAATAAACGCAATTTTATCGCTATTTTTATTCCAATCAAACGCTCTAACAAAGGCAAATTCTTCCTCATAAACCCAGTCTGTAATTCCATTAATAATAGCATTCTCTAAACCATCTTGGGTAATTTGCTTCACTTGTCCTGTGGCCAGATCTTTTACATATAAATTATTTTGAAAACCATAGGCAATTTTAGAACCATCGGGGCTAAAAGTAGGCTCTTGCACCTGGTTTTCAGAAAGAAGAGTGGTTGCTTTAGTTTTTGAATCATAAACATAATAGGTACCTAACGCAGAATGGCGATAGACTTGCTTCAAATTGGTTGCCAAAAGCACTTTGGATTCGTCATCGCTAAACTCATACGAAATAAAATAGTCTACTTCGGGCAAATCATTACTGCTTACCAGTGTTTTTACTTTTTCTCCTGTTTTGTAATCATACACATCAATGGATGAGGCATTGGTAGAACGATTGAAATCCAGAACCGAATATTGCTTTCCATTATTCATAGAATGAAGCACATCCATAAATTGAGTTCTAAAGGTTCCGCCCCAAATATCTTCTAGTGTAATCTCTTTTTGTTGTGCCTTTGAAGAGGGAAGCATCGATAGAAACACCAGCACAGAGATTGATAGTAATTTATTCAAAAGATTAATTTTTTGTTATGTCAAGTTTACTAAAATAAAGCGAAATATAAGAGTTTTTATGTTAACTAAGGCAATTTTGAAGCCTCAATTAGTCATTTCAAAAAGGGATTATGACTTATATTTGCCTTAGTTTATAAATAATAGCATGTCCAAAACTATTTCAGGCTTTTCCAAAAAAACCAAAACAGAAAAAATACAGTGGCTTATGGATACTTTTTTGGAGGGAGACAAGAGCCATGAAACAACCCTAAAAAGATATTGGAATAGTGACGCTTCGGTACAAAAGCTCCATGACGATTTTATTGAAAATACCCTCTCTAACTATTACCTCCCCTTTGCCGTAGCACCCAACTTCAAAATTAATGGGGCTTTGTATGCTATTCCTATGGTCATTGAAGAAAGTTCTGTGGTGGCGGCAGCCAGTAATGCAGCAAAATTTTGGCTTTCCCGCGGCGGATTTACCACCGAAGTTATTTCTACCGAAAAAAACGGGCAAGTACACCTCAATTTCTTCGGAAATAAAGAGGATATTCAATCCTATTTTGAATGGATAAAACCAAAACTCATTGAAAGCATCGCACCCCTTCAGAAAAATATGCAAAAACGCGGTGGCGGACTTTTAAGTATTGAATTAAAAGACTGTACATATACGCTTGATGGTTATTATCAACTCCACGCTACGTTTGAAACTTTAGACGCTATGGGAGCTAACTTTATAAATAGTTGTTTGGAACAATTTGCCAAAACTTTTGAAACAGAAGCGCAATCCTTTAAAGCTTTCCAAAAAAGAAATCATTTCCCAAAAGTAGTGATGAGTATTCTTTCCAATTACGTTCCTCACTGTATAGTAAAAGCTATGGTAAGTTGCCCCGTTTCTGAATTGGCTCATCATGATTGCGACGGAAAGACCTTTGCCGAAAATTTTGTACGCGCTATTGAAATAGCTAAAGTAGAACCGCATCGGGCAGTAACGCATAATAAAGGAATTATGAACGGTGTAGATGCTGTGATTCTTGCTACCGGAAACGATTTTAGAGCAGTAGAGGCCGGCGTTCACGCCTATGCTTCAAGAGATGGCAGGTATTCCAGTTTATCTGAAGCGACCATTGAAGGAGATATTTTTAAATTTTGGATTGAAATCCCACTGGCAGTAGGAACTGTAGGCGGGCTTACTTCTTTGCATCCATTAGTAAAAGTAGCACTAAAAATCTTGCAAAACCCTACTGCGAAAGGGTTAATGCAAATTGTGGCAGTTGCCGGATTAGCTCAAAATTTTGCCGCCATACGATCGCTTATTACTACAGGTATTCAAAAAGGACACATGAAAATGCATTTGATGAATATTTTAAATCAGCTTAATGCTACAGAAAAAGAGAAAAAACAAGCAGTGACTTATTTCAAAGAACACAATATTTCGCATAGTGAAGTAATGAACTATATTGAAACCCTTCGTACCTAAATTGAAAACCTTTTACAGTAACGGAAAGTTATTACTCACCGGAGAGTACGTTGTTTTAGACGGAGCTCTTGCTTTGGCAATTCCTACCAAAAAGGGACAATTGTTAAAGGTTGAAGAATCAACAGAAAAAGGAATTCATTGGAAGAGTTTGGATGAAAATGGAAGTCCGTGGTTTGAGGCTAGTTTTAACGTGCATGATGCCGTATCTGAAAGAGAAAACAGAATTCTTTTTATACTTCTAAAAATTTTAAGAGAAGCCCAAAATCTAAATACTTCCTTTTTGGCTGAAGAAGCTATTAGGGTTACGACTCAATTAACATTTCCCAGAAATTGGGGGTTAGGCACCTCATCTACCCTTATCAACAATATTGCTCAATGGGCTAAAGTGGATGCTTTTCAGTTACTTAAAAATAGTTTTGGCGGAAGTGGATATGA
The DNA here is from genome assembly GCA_041392125.1 of Flavobacteriaceae bacterium. Lineage (GTDB taxonomy): Bacteria > Bacteroidota > Bacteroidia > Flavobacteriales > Flavobacteriaceae > Halomarinibacterium. The sequence continues at coordinate 48,479 of JAWKMR010000011.1, forward strand.
TATAGCTGCGGCACAGCATTCAACTCCTATTTTATTTCAACTATATAATGGAAAACCCACCGCAAAAGAGATTCAACTTCATTGGGATTTTAAAGCACATCTCTTCTTTGTACATCTTAATCAAAAACAAGATAGTCTTGAGGGTATTGCACACTATAAGTCCAAAAATATTACTTCAGAAATAATTAAAGAAATCAGTTCCATTACTCAAGCACTCTACCAATGTACCTCTATTGATGAATTCGAAAAATTATTGGAATTACATGAGTTGATACTTTCTAGGGCGTTGCATAAACCTACTGTAAAAGAAAAACTATTTAAAGATTATCCTCGAGCCATTAAAAGTTTGGGTGCTTGGGGAGGTGATTTTATACTTGCTACGGGAACTAAAGAAGCGCAGGCTTATTTTAGAGAAAAAGGATATACTACCCTCCTTCCTTTTGAGGAAATGATTTTAAAATAAAAGACCCGCCAAAGTTGGCAGGCCTTCTGCATTAGTGAATCTTGAAATTATTTTTTAATGATTTTTTTTGTCATGGCCCCTTCCCCACTTTTTACGGTTAAAAAGTAGATTCCACTTTGGAGAAGGGAGATGTCCAGTGAAAAATGATTTCCTGTAGGGGTACTATTTTTCTCCAATACCTGCTTCCCTGTGGCATCAACCAATGAGATGCTTTTTGAAGGCGTTTCCGAAGAAAAATCCAGTTCAAGAATGTCTTGTGCAGGATTAGGATACACAAAGAAATCATTTTCGTCAAAGGAAATAGTACTCAAAAGGGTAGATTCCTTATCAAAATAGAGTCCTTCCCCGTGGGTGCCATCGGCACTGGTTCCTGCAAAAACCATCATGGGTTCTTCCCCAACTTCCAATCGAAAGGATGAAATAGCCAGGGGTTGATAACCATCATATACATTCAAGGTTTCAAAGGAGGCAAAATCACTGGAGAGCAAAATATCACCATCATAGGGCCTGTACAGTGCCCTATTGTTTTCAGAGCCATCCATAGATTGTCTTAAATAAGCTACCTTCACCTGGCTATCAATCCCAGAATACCTAATGTAGCTATCCATATGCAAATAGCTTATCCCATTGGGTGATGCATTGGTAATCCCAGCGCCAAAGTCGGCCCCATCTTTTCTAATGTATCTTCGTATGTTGTATTTCCCAGTACTTCCTGCCCCTCGAGAGGAAGTTACCACAATAACGTTGTCTGTGTTTACGGAGGATCTTTCGGCCCTTATGGAAGGTTTTAGGGACTCTCGAACGCTTCCTTGTTCCAAAACCTGGGTTGGTTCCCAAGCATTAGGGTCGTTATAATCGGTATTTACCCTTGCCGTTAAGCCCCTATCCGACAAATAAACAGATGCCAAATACAAATATCCTGCAGTGCTGTAACATAAAGAAGGTTCAAACCGGGCAGCATTGACCCAACCTTCATCCACCCAATCAAAACCATAGGTCCCAGCATTGGTCCTGGCTCCATACAAACTATTATCATCTTTTTGGTAAATGGCAAAAACACGTTGATTGGCAGTATCATTGGGGTAATTCCTATCTACTGTGAAATCCACAATATTACCCGTAATAGCCTGTGTTTCAACAGGATCTCCCGTAGTTAAATTCCATCTCATCCCAATAAAAAAGTTCCCTTGGGTAAGGTAATAAACCAACAAATACCAATCACCGCTAGGAGCTACCATACTGAGGGCTTGAAATTTCACAATAGGTTCTGAAAAAATGATAGAACGCCAAGGCTGCCAAGTTTCTCCCTCGGTATAAGAAGCAAAAATATCCAAAGTAGGGGTTGGCAATGCACGATAACTAGTGGCATATAGTTCTATTCCATCGTTAAATTCAACCAAATCCACACCGCCATCCACTCTCAAATCATGGATTTGTACGTCCTGCGCCCATTTATTACCCTGTATCCCCAAAGGAGGAGGTGTATTATGATAATCAATGACCGAAGCAATAAAATCAGCGGTGTGGCCTCCATTATCTAAGGGTTTATAAAGCTGTCCGCGCTGTGGATCAATATTCATCCAAGCATTCTTGATGGCAAGCCTATTGGCATTGATCTCTTCTGGGGTGGAATTTTCCAAGAGACGAGAGGCTTCGTATAAATCCTTCAATTCTTGGGTGTATACTCCTTTAACATTCTCTTCCACCTCTGCTTTCTTGGAAGGATGTTGTGCCATGGCAACTCCTATTGAAAGGAGCGTAAAAGCCATCATTAGTTTTTTCATCTTTTTCATCATGATAAGTGTTTTAAAAATTTACTTACAAAACTAAAAGCGTGTTGAAAAATGAGGGAGGACGTATGTGCCAATAGGGTGGACTATTGTTTCAAAATGGCTGTAACGGCCTATTTTAGGGGTTATCCCGAAAAGAAGAAGGGGTTTTTCCCTGTTCTTTTTTAAAGACTTTAGAAAAATACTTTGGATCTTCATACCCCACTTCATAGGCAATTTCAGAAACCGTAAGCGTTGAGGTAAGCAGCAAGTTTTTGGCCTTTTCCAACTTAATATGATTAATATATTGGGTAATGGACATATTGGTAAGTTGCTTGATTTTTCTGTGGAGTTGGGTACGGCTCATCAACAACTCTTTAGCAAGGGATTCCATGTTGTGATCTTGTTGCTTGCCAAGGGAAAATTCCTGAATTTTTTTTATAAAATTAATATCCAGTGGATTGCTTTTTTTTGCTGTAGCCGCATCCCCTTTTTTCATTTCGAGTATTTGTGAGTAAAAAGCAAATTGTTCCTCCCTTTTGGCAAGGAGGTTTTCAATGATTTGGACCAGTTCGGCCTCGCGGAACGGCTTTTCTATATAGGCATCAATTCCTAATTGATAACCCTTCAACCTACTATCACTATCTGTCCTAGCGGTCACCATGATGAATGGGATATGGGAGGTTTTGGGGTTCTTTTTAATTTTTTCGCAAAACTCAAAACCATTCATTTGCGGCATCATGACATCGCTAATAATAAAATCGATGGTTTTACTTTCTGAAATCTGCAATGCTTTTTTCCCATTTGTCGCTTCCAAAACGTGGTATTGGGGTTGTAGTATTTCTTTTAAAAAATTTCTAATGCCAAGATGATCCTCCACAACCAGAATGGTAATACCTCTGATGGTCTCATCAAAATGGCGCTCAGTTGCCGTTGACGTTGTGGGCTTTAAAAAAGGATATTGAAATTGTAATTCTTCTTCTTTTTTGATGGTGTTTTTTATGGGGAATTTAATGACAAATTTAGTTCCCTTTCCAACCTTACTTTCTACCACAATGGAGCCTTCCAAAAACTCGACCAAACCTTTGGTGAGGGCCATCCCAATTCCACTGCCCAAGTTGTTTTCTATATCGAAAGTTTTATAATATCTATCAAAAATATAAGGCAAGTGTTCCTCCTTGATACCTTGACCGGTATCTATAATTTCCAATCTAATTTGGTTCAAAGCTAACTGATCGAGTGAAACGGTTATTTTACCTCCCTTAGGTGTAAACTTAACTGCGTTGCTTAAAAGGTTGTTTATTATTTTCTGGAGTTTATCATCATCGATATCCATGATCAAGGAATCTAATGAAGAGGCAAACAAAAGGGTTTGTTGCCGTGAGTCTGTAAAAGGTTTAAACAATAACACACACTTTTTTACAAAAGCCACAATATCACCTCTTTTCTCATTTTTCTGAAGTTTATTGTTATCCAAAGACCCCAGCTCCAACATTTGGTTTACCAAAGTCGATAGCTGCTCGCCACTTTCCCTTATCGATGTAAGGGTTTCTTTCTCGCCTTCTGGCAATGCCAGTTTCTTCAGTAATTTTGAAGATAACCCATTAATTAGGGTGAGTGGCGTTTTAAATTCATGGCTTATATTAGCATACATCCTATTCTTTGCTTCATCGAGGAGCTGAGCATTTTGAACTTTTTCTTTTGCTATCCTGTTTTTCAATAACAATCTAAAAATGATGATTAAGATGCTGGTCATTCCCAAAAAATACAAGAGATATGCTGTGTTGGTCCTATAAAAAGGAGGGGAAACGGCAACCACCAACTGGTGCGCTCCAGTAACATCTTGCGGTTCCTCCCCTAGGAAATAACAAGTATAGTATATAGAATTATCACCTATGGGCAAATTGGTAAAATGACCGGTACGTTCGGGAAGCTCGGTCCATGGCTCCCCATTTAAGGAATATGCATATTTAATTTTGTTGGTTTTATGAAAATCAATACTGGAAAAATTTACGGTAACATTTCGGCTTTCATATGAAAGCTGGAACTTCTCCACACTGGATGGACTCGTTATTGGGATAAAATGAGTATTGCTTTTGGAATAGGTCACCATAGAACTAATCCAAGGCTTCTTTCTAGGGGGATATCTTTCAATATGATTAATATGGATTTCCTGAATGCCTTCATCAGACCCAAAATACATGGTATTATTTACAGCATCATAGTAGGAGGACGAAAACAAAAAGGCATTCGAGATAAGCCCATCTTCTTTGGTATAATTGATGAAAGAGTCTTTTGATTTATCATAAAAATAAATCCCCGAAAAAATGGTCGTTATCCATAAATTGTTGTCGACATCTGATTTTACAGACATGACTTTTTTATCAAAGAGATTTTCATTGATTTTTAAATACGTAAAATCGTGGAGGGCTTCATCAAAATATACAACACCGCTATCTGTTCCGCACCAGATAACCCCGTTGGGGGCTTCATCTATTGAAAGGATAATGTTTGAGGTCAACCCCTTTCCAAGGTTGGGTTGATGGGTAAAATGTTCAAAGCTCATAGTACTGTTGGGTTGTACGCTAGAAATATTGGGCACCATAAAAATGCCATGCGCTGCAGTGATTACCCAAAGCCTATCGTTTTTATCAATCAGGATTTTGACAATTTTTTGATTCTGGGTAGTTAGCTTTAATGGTAGTTGAAATAAGCTAACTGCATTGCCATTCATATCCAAAAGATGAATGCCAAAAAAACTTCCGGCCCATAGGTGTCCTTTTGTGTCTTTTACAAAATCAACAATATATTTACCATCAACGGTTTTTTCTATCAACCTTTTTCTTGAAAGTAGGTTTCCCTTGGCGTCTAAAATTAAAATCTCTCCATTGCTATTCCCTATCCATATTTTCTCATTTATAAATGCTCCTCCTGTAAACCATTCGTCTTCAAATAAGCGCTTATATGTCTTATCGTTTTCCTTCAAAATGAGGCCATCTGCCCCTAACAGATAAATTACCCCATCCTTTTTAAGTATCCTACGGGCATGAAAGGGAAGTTGTGCATTTATTAACCCTTTTAGGATGGGCTCTTCCTTCCACAACCCCTTTTCTGTTCCCATCCATAAAAACCCATCTGTATCAAAATACAAGAAGGTAATATCGCCCAATGGAGGTTCTATAAATTGGATGGTTTCTATTTTAGCAGAGGATAATGGATATTTATAAAGTTTGTTTTCACTGGAAAAATAAACGTGGCTATTAAAGACATTTGAAATAATTGAAACCGAACTATTTTCCCAAATTAATTGCATTTTCCCTGTATCCACATCCATGATGGAAAGGCCCTTTTCTGTTCCTAGTAAGAGTGTTTTTTTGGAAATTGCCTTTAGGCATAAAATTCGTCCAGAAAGAGGTGCTCCAATGGGCTTTAAATCCTCTTCTTGAAAATCAAATTTGAATAAGGAATTGCCTTTAGAGATGTACACATTACCCTCTACGGAAACAATTTGCGAAAAAGAACCTTTGGAAAGAAGTTTGGGAAGATCCCCACCAGATTTTAAATAGAGCAACCCCACATCATCTGATACAGTAAAAAGTTGATTGCTTTTAGTAGCGACTACCTGTTTTAAAAAATACCCATAGCTTGAAGCATTTTCGCTTTGGACAAATTTGCATTCCTTTAGATTAAATTCAGAAAGACCTCCACCGTAAACAGCCAACCGAAATTGATTTTCGTTGGTGTTATCAATAAATCGCACCCAATTCCCTGGGGGGGAATTTGTCTCATAAGGTTTATTCCTAAAAGCCAGCATATCGTACCCGTCATATCGATACATGCCGTCTTGGGTTCCTATCCAAATATAACCCTGTGTATCTTGGGAAATAGTTGAAATCCAGTTGGTTTCAAAATCTGATGTGACAACCCTTTTGAAATTCATTTGGGCTAGGACGATCCCCCCTAAGTGAGCCACAAAAAAAAGAGGAATGAAGATTATCCATCTCATTCCTCTAATATACGACTAAATTAAAAAAAGCAATTGCTTCTTTTGGGATGCGATTTTAATAAAAATCTGCCCGATTATCTTCTATATCAGCCGCCTTTTTTAATGCATTAAACACTTTGGTGTTTATGGCACCTGAATTTACGGCAGACTTCAATTGATTTACATAAGCTGCATAACTTTCTAAACCAGCTGCTTTATTAACAGACACCACTCTAACAGCAAAAACTCCTGTTTCACCGTCAATTACCGGTGTCATTTCTCCGGCAGCTTTTCCAAAAATAGATCCTACTACCAAAGGTTCAGTTCCTGCACCTGCAATAGTTGGGGTTGAACGAGTAATGGCATTGGCTGTTTTGGTAGCTACGTTTTGGCTGGTTGCCATTTCTTGTAAAGTAGTCCCTTTAATACTCTCACGAATTTTTTGCGCTTTTTTCTTATTTCTTATTATAGGAGTTACTGTTGCAGAAGCTTCGGCAATGCTCATTAATGCTTTTTTATCACTCTTTCGGGTTAATTGAACAACCACATACATATTATTAATGTTCTCTCTTTTAACATCACCCACTTTGGTATCTTCCTGAAAAGCCCAATTTACAATAGTACGATTGTAGCCTATGCCGGGAATATTGGAGTCTAATTTCCCAATTTTGTTTACCGGTTTTGGAGTAAGCCCTTTTTCTTCGGCAATTTTGGTAAAATCACCACTACGAACAGCTTCTTCAAATTTTGCAGATTCACTAAAAACTTGAGATAAAGTAGCTTCAGAAGGTTCAATTTCTTTGGTTACCGTAGCAATTTTATAAGCCTCTTTTTTATTTTTTTGCCCTTCTACTTCAATTAAGTGATATCCAAATTGTGTTTCTACCACACCCATATCGCCTACATTTTTTTCGAAACAAAAATCACGGAATGGAGCTACCATAGTATTATAACCAAACCAATCGTAATGTCCTGCTTTTTCAGCACTTCCTGTATCTGATGAGTATTTCTCTACAAAATCACCAAACTTAGATTTATCTTTTTTAAGAACCGCTAATAAACTATCCGCCAATGCCTCTGCTTGTTGCGGAGTGCGGGTAATACTATCTTTTTTGCTAAGTCCAACAGGAATCAAAATATGTCTGGCTTCGGCAGAGTCAGGTAGCTGAATGGTTTTGGTAATTTTTGAAATATTAAGTGTTTTTTCTACCGTGTAAGGACCATAAACCGAACCACGAGAAACTTTTAAAATAGTATCTTTCAAAGCTGTCGGAAGATCTTTTTCAAAATACCAACGGTCAACTAAAGGTTTGTCTGAATTTTCACCAATAAATGCCGCTGCATCTTCAGCGTTAGAAAATGCTTCTTTTAGGGTTTCCATATCGGCTTTAGCAGCTTCAATATCTTCCATGGAAGGTTCTTCAGCAAATGAGATATATTGTATATCCACGATAGGATCTACTTCATATTCTGAAGCATGCTTTCGCATGTATGCTTCAATATCTGAATCGCTCACGGCTACATCTTCATCGGCAATTTTAGTATAAGGAACATGAAGGTATTCAATATCTGCTTGATCATTTTCAAAATGATATTGTTCCTCTCCTTCTGCCACAGTGGTACTAAGCCCGCTTTTTACCAAGTTGATGTAGTTATTTTGAAGGATACTCTCCTTTACTCCATTAATAAACTCGTCCCATTGTTGTTTGGCAACCGCATTATTTTGAATACTTGCAACATACTCCACCACTCTTGCTTCGCTATAAATACCATTTTCATCTTGAAAAGTGGGGTTGTTAGATAAGCTTAACGCCAAAGTTTCGTTTAACTGATCCTCGCTTACACCAAGACCTAAGGCTTCTGCCTGTTGGTTAAATAAAAGGGTCCTTAACTCTCTATCCCACACCGTGTTCATAGCTTGAGAAGTATTTGCATTGGGCCCTAACGATCGTTGATAGGCATCTACTTTACCCATAAAATATTCTCTGGAAAGCTCTTTCCCGTTTACTGTGGCTACAATGTTTTGAGAGTTACCATTGCCTCCTCCTTTATTGATAATATCGCTTAAAATAAATGCAAATAATGCAAGAGCTATAATAAGAATGAGGAAAAAACCTCTTTTACGTATACTGTTTAATATTGCCATTTTGTTGAAAATTAATAGGGGGCGAAAATACCATTTTCAAACGATTTATAAAAAAAGTAAGGAAAAAAAATAGGGGATTTTTTAAAAATCAGGTTTGTGGAATTTTTTTAACCTCGACCAACTCAATTTTGGTGCTTGAAACTTCCAATATTTTAAAGGAATATCCTTCAATTTCCAAGGTTTCATCTTTTTCGGGGATTTCTTCAGTAACATTAACGATGAGACCGCCAAGTGTTTCGTAATTTTCTCCTTCGGGCAGGTCCAGTTTATATTCTTCGTTTAAATAGTCTACTTCCAGTCTTGCAGAAAATTTGTAATGATCTTCGCCTAATTCTTCTTCCAACAACGCTACCGAGTCATGTTCGTCTTCAATATCCCCAAAGAGTTCTTCAATTATATCTTCTACTGTAATTAGTCCGGAAGTCCCGCCATATTCATCAATCACAACAGCAATGCTCTTTCGTTTTCTTGTTAAAATGTTCAGCACATCTTTTGCCCATATAGTCTCCGGGATAAAAACCACGGGCATCAATACCTTTTTAAGGCTTGCTGGTTTCTTAAAAAGTTCAAAACTGTGAACATATCCTAAGATATCATCAATATTATCTTTGTATACCAATATTTTTGAAAGCCCCGTTTCGGTAAATATTTTGCCCAGTTCTTTAGGAGTGGTTTCAATATCAACAGCAATAATTTCGGTACGAGGAATCATTACCTCTCTTGCCTTCACTTCTGAAAATTCAAGCGCATTTTGAAAGATTTGAATTTCGGAATCCAGCTCATCCAACTCTTCATAACTTTCCATCTGTTCGGTGATATAATTCCCCAACTCTACCTTGCTAAAGCTTAACTGTACCGCGTCTCCTTCTGTTTTGAAAAATATTTTTAAAACCAAATCTGAAATCCAAATAATAAATTCAGAAATAACAGAGAATAAGAGATAGAAAAGATATGCTGGGAGAGCAAAAATTTTCACCAATTGGTTGGCGTAAATCTGAAAAAAAACTTTGGGTAAAAACTCTGCCGTAAGCAAGATTACGAGTGTAGAAATTACTGTTTGTAATAGTAAGCCTGCAATACCCTCTAAGGGGATAAGACGCATTAAAAGTGCTCCCATAAAAAACCCGTACACCACTAAGGCAATATTATTGCCCACGAGCATGGTGGCTATAAACTTTGAGGGGCGTTTGGTAATTTTTTTAAGTATAGTTGCTAAAAAATTATTCTGCTTTTTCTCTATTTCAATATGAATTTTATTGGCAGAGACATAGGCAATTTCCATGCCCGAGAAAAAGGCAGAAAAAATTAAAGTGAGAATAATAATAAGTATGGAGTAGTCCATCTATTGATCTTGATTTCTTTTTTCAATGTTTTTTCGAAATCTGCGTTTAAAGAAAAACATAAAAACAGCAACAACGCCAAAGAACAAAAAGATATAGGCGCGATCTCTGTTACTATTCCAATTGGTAATAACGAGATAGACCGAAAAGAGTGCCATTCCAATATATGCAAATTCAAAAAGTCGATAAATTTTATTGCCCATCCAGATTCTTTTTTTGTTCTTGATCTATTAATTGAACGCCATCGTTTGTTCGGGACAAAAATACGGTAAAATCTTCATTTGCATCAAATCGTTCTCCATCATTAAAAGAACCATCTTTAAATGTAATTCGGTACGGTTGGTCTGTAAACACCCATTTATTGTTTTGGTCCCAATACAATTGCTGAGCATTGAGTATATTCCCATCGGCTGTAGTTAAAACCACATGGTCTCGAAGGTCTACAATTCCTGTTTCGTTATATCGAATAGCGTAATTGGACGTAACAGTGCTTTTTTGGTCTTTGTCAAAAAAATGAACCTCTATTCCGTTAGGAAATTCTTGATAGGAAAATTCGAGATTGGAGTAATCCATTAATTTAGGCGCCATTAAATTGGTTACAACTCTACCGGAATCTGTATAAAATAGGTTGATATCAATTCCTTCGGAAGAGGGAGCTCCATCTTTTAAGCTCAATTTTTGAACATTTGTATAGTTTCCTTCACAAGCAAAAAACGTGATGGCTACCAAAATAACCACCACGTTTTTAAAACTTATAAAATTTTGTCTCACCCTTGTAAACTATTTAATAAAAGGGAACTTACTATACCCATTTATTGTTACAGGCTAGGCACCTTTACGCTTCCTCCCACCCAACAATTGAAGGTGATGGTTTGTCCTGCTCTTCCAGAGCTAAAAATATCACTCTTACTAGGCGCTCTTTGACGGTAACTGCTGGCAGCTGCTCTGGCGGTTTCGGCAATAGACCCATCTACTCTAGCAGCTTTATCGGCCATTTCTGCTGCCTTCCAGTTGATAGCTCGCTTTTCAAATACATCGCTACCACAATCATTGGTGCTTTGTGCATACATTTGGGCTATTTTTAAATAACATACTCCAAATGAAGGTCTTTGTTCTACCGCTCTCAAATAATAGGTTCTAGCGCTACTTAAACTTCCTTTTTTACGGAAATCTTCAGCAATAGTGTACAAATATTTTGCTTTATCACTTGGTTTTGTTTCAAGGTCAACCGCTTGGTTGTAATATTGTAATGCTTCTTTTCCTTTTCCTTCTTTTTCAGCTAATCTACCTAAATAGAAGGCAGACTTTGCCGAAGGCTCTAATTTGTGTAATTCTTGAACTAATTGGAAAAAAACAGGAGTTTCACACTCTTTGTCATTAAGTCTTCCGGCAGAGCTCTTTAGCCAACCGATGTTTGTTTTGTTGGCTTCAAAATTCTTTTCAATAAGCGGGATTAAGTTTTCGCAATTTGCAATAATTCCCAATTTTGCATCAACACTACTTTTAATTTGACCATAGTAGCCAACATTTTTTTCATAGGCTTCCATTTTGTCAAGATCTTTCTGAGATAGGGTTTCACCAGCCTCTTGCTTATCTAATAATTCTGTTAGTTTTTGAGCGTAATTACCTTCTTCTTTTTCTATTTTTTCTTGAATGATATCATAAAGATCAAACACTTCTTGAATATCTTTTTGCCCGTCTTCAAACAAATCTTTTGCTAATGAAAAATAGGTGTAAATTCTCTTTGGGCTGGTAAAGTTTTCTTCGTCTATTTTGTAAGCTCGGTCAAAATCCTTGAATTGCTCCATTTTGGTGCCAATACCATTGTCATATTTTATTTGAGCAATATCAGACAGTACATCTCCTTCTTTGGTTTTGCTTGCATAATATTTCAAACGAAGATTATAAGCATTTTCAAGATCCTTAATCTTGCTCTTGTCTCCTTTTTCAATAAAATACTCAAACATTTTAACTGCATATTGATAGGTTGCCAAGCTATATTGAGGGCATTCATTAATTACTTTTTGATAATTTGGTAATGCCGCTTCATAGTTTTTTGCTTTGGCTGGTTCAATAAATAAAGAAGCTGTTGTTACACAAGGATCTTGCGCTTGCACTTTAGATGTTAGAGAAATTGCAAATACTGCAAAAAATAAAATACCTTTAGTTTTCATTTTGGTAGTGTTTATTGTATTAATCATATAATCGTTTTTCAAACCATTTATCATTTAAGGAGAGGCTTACGAAGATATTAAAAAAAGATTCTTCCACGAGCCCACTGTTCTTTGTTCCTCTTTTTCCCAGTTCAAACCCCAGGTTAATATTGGAGAACGTTCTTCCCATTGGCAGACCCAATCCAAAAGATATGCCAAACTCATTTATTGCTTCATTGTTAATGATAAGTCCGGTTTCTTCAAAACGAAAACCTCCTCTATATACAATTCTTTTCAAATAACTTGAAAAAGAATTGTATTCAGGAATATAAAAACCTCCTATTCTAAATTTAGAAGCATCTTCAAAAATAACATTTTCGAGTTCAAAAGTTCTATTAGTAAGGTTGCTTGTTTTTTGAGTTGAAAACTCTCCTCCCACAAACCAGTTTTTTGGCTTCCCAATTCCGGCACCCAAAGTAAGTTGCGACGGGAACGTAAAATCTGTATTATTCACAGGAATTTCTCGCAAATCCAAATCGGCAATACTACCATTTCCTAAAACTAAAAATGTAGATAGGGTTCTACTATTTTCCGAATTAAAATTAGTTTCAGGAGTAAAGGTAACCGACCCAACAAATTCCAATTTTTCTGAAACCATTTTCTTGTATTGAGCTCCAAAGTTAAAGCTGAAGCCTCTTAAGTCTGAACGATTAACCTCCTTGGTTCCTAATTGAATATCATCTTGGGTTGCTAAAGTGGTATTTTCAATAGTACCAAAGTTGTAATTGGCATCTATCCCTGCGCTAAGCTCTGGTGTAATTTGATATCCTAATGTAAAAAACGCTTTATTCAATCCACCTTCACCAGAATATTGTGTCGTAATATTACCTGAAACATTTTCCAGCTTATATCCTGTAGCTGTATAGGGTATTAAACCAAAACTTGCCCCAAATTTACCCATAGGAACACCAATTGCTAAATAATCTAACGTAGTAGTGGTCGCTTTTTGACTTTCTACGGAAGTACTTAGCGTATTAGATCGATGACTCCCTGAAATGGAATAATTGACTAATCGTAAGCCAGCAATTCCTGCTGGGTTTTGAATATTTAGATGAATACTGTCTGAATACACTCCAATTCCTCCCATACTTCTATTTTCAACAGTGCCTTTAAATTTTAAGTTTCCAATACCAAAAAAAGAATATGGCGATGTAGTCCCTTGTTGCGCTAATGAGAGTCCTGTTATAAAAAAAGCAAAAACTATTAAAAAATGCTTCAAAATCAATCTTTGTTAATTTCTAAAATATGGTTTAAACCTTCCAAAAGAAAATTTGGAAGCGCAAAGATGTCATTTTTTATGCTATCTCGCAAAAAATGAAGGTCTCCACCTGTTAAAATTGTTGTTAAATCTGAAAAATGAGTTTTATATAGTGACACAAAGCCTTCAATTTCATTTACAACTCCCTGTATAACACCAACATCCATGGAGGATTGTGTGGTAGTTCCAATAATGTCCTTTGGAATAGTAGCTTCCAGCAATGGGAGTTTTGAGGTAAAGCTATTCATGGCTTTATAACGCATCGAAATTCCCGGCGAAATGGCTCCTCCTAAATATTCATTATTGCTATTTAAAACATCGTAGGTAATACAACTACCGGCATCTATAATTAAGACGTTTTTATTTGGAAATTGTTTTGCTGCAGCACTTACCAAGGCAATTCTGTCTACTCCTAAAGTTTTTGGAGTAGCATATGTGTTACTAAAAGGAATCTTAGAATTAGATGATAGTATGTGAACAATCATTTGCTTTTCAAGAAAGAAAAGATTGCTTTCAGAAAAACTTCCCACCGCAGAAACAATAGCTCGTTCAAGTTTTGAAAAGATTTGTATTAGCTCATTCACGGACATTTTAAAATCTTCCTTAGCAATAACTCGTCTTTCAACTAATGAATCTTTATTAAAAACCGCAAGTTTTATAAAACTGTTCCCAACATCTACAATTAACTTCATTGTTTGTCTTTAATATGGCTAAAAATACAATATGTTCTCTCTTTTGATTGTTAAGAGGGTATTAAATTGATTAGAAACAAAAAACCCAAGCTAATAGCTTGGGTTTTTGTGGTACCTCCAGGAATCGAACCAGGGACACACGGATTTTCAGTCCGTTGCTCTACCAACTGAGCTAAGGTACCTGCTTAAAGCGGGTGCAAATATAAATTTATTTTATCTTTCCCAAAACAAAAATAAAAAATTATCTGCGCTTTCAACTTTTTTATTGTTTCAATAGATTTTGAAATGCTACTTGGTAGAGTTTCTTTTAATTACATAGGTGTCCAGTACTACTGTTTTGGGTTCAAAGTGAATCCCCCTTTTCTTCGCTTTCATTTCTTTAAAAAGGAGTTTGAAGGTCTTTTTACCCATTTCAAAACCAGGTTGATTTACCGTACTTAAAGAGGGTGTAATGGCTTGCGATAAAAACCAATTGCTAAAACCCATAATGGAAATATCTTCAGGAACTTTTATTCCATTTTCATTGAATACCGCAATGGCTCCAACGGCCGCCATATCGGTTATGGCAAAAATGCCATCCACTTCCTTTTTATCTTTCAATAACTGAATCGCTGCATTTCTTCCGTCTTCATAGTCCACATTTTCACATAAGTATACCATGGAAGAATCGTAAGTTAGCCCATGATCTTCCAATGCCTTTTTGTAGCCCAAAAACCGATCGATAGAGTTTTGAGGTTGTAATGCCCCTCTAAAATGTGCTATCTTTTTACATCCTGAATCAATTAAGTGTTTAGTGGCATTATAGGCAGCTTCTCTATCGTTGATGATAATTTTTGAGCAATTGACCATTTTCGAAATTTTATCGAACATAACTAATGGGATTTCATGGCTCTGCAATTCTTTAAGATGCGCAATATCTATACTCTTATTAGCCAGTGAAATCATTACACCATCAACTCTTTTCCGAATTAACAAGTCGATTTGTTTCTTTTCCAACTTGTAGGATTCGTTGGATTGAAGAATGATAACGAGGTACCCTTTTTTTTCGGCTTGTTCAATAATTCCATTTACTACACTTGAGAAGAAATGGTGCACCACTTCAGGAATAATCAACCCTACTGTTTTAGATTCTTTTGTCCTTAAATTAACTGCAAAAACATTGGGCTTATAATTTAACCTCTTCGCTTCTTCTTTTACACGCTCTTTGGTAGCATTACTTACATCTGAATAGTTTTTTAAAGCTTTGGAAACAGTTGTAATGGAAATACCCAAATTCTCCGCTATTTGTTTAAGGGTTACTTCTCTCATTAAAAAATTGATTAATTTCTAAGGAATCTAAATTAAGTAATTTATTATTATGTCATAATTTTTACGCAATAATTTACGAAAACGTTTTCGCTTGTTAAAATGTTGATTTTATTAGTTATTTTTTAGCAAATCGAAAAAAAAATTGAAATTAGCACAATTGAAAATTTTACCTACAGATAGGATTTTCATAATTAAAAGCCAAGTATTTGTTTGTTAATCCAACCTATTTATAAAATAGGAAGGGTTTTAAATCAATCTCCTTTTGAAAAAAACTTAATAAATGATAAGTTTTATAAAAATGCAAATTGGAATTAGCTTAAAAAAGGAGATTGGTTTATTTTTTTAGAATTAAAAAATTACAATAAATATCTATTGAATCAGGTTTCTACCTATTCTTTGAAATTTATTGTATATTTCGTAATAATTAAATAACAAAAAATTAACTTTTTAAACCACAAACTATATGAAAAACAAACTACTAACTAAACTTTTGTTTCTCCCCTTATTTTTCCTGATGGGAGGTTACGCTTTTGCGCAAATTACTGTTGGTGGAAATGTATCTGATGCTAATGGACCTGTTCCTGGTGTTAACGTAATTGTTAAAGGAACATCCAACGGGGCACAAACAGATTTTGATGGTAATTATTCATTAAATGATGTTGCTACAGACGCTGTACTTGTATACAGCTACATTGGGTATGTTACACAAGAAGTGGCCGTTGGAGGTCGAACCAGCATCAACGTAACACTACAAGAAGACATTGAATCTCTTGCAGAAGTAGTGGTAATTGGATATGGTACTACTACCGTTAAAGATGCTACTGGTGCAGTAACAGCAGTAACTTCTGAAGATTTTAACCAAGGGGTTATTTCTTCACCAGAGCAGTTAATTCAAGGTAAAACTGCTGGGGTGCAAATTACACAAACTAGTGGGGAACCAGGCGCTGGAATTAGCTTTAGAATTAGAGGTTCCAATTCTATTCGTTCCAACAATAATCCATTATTTGTTATCGATGGTGTACCACTATCTGGAGAATCAACTACTCCATCTGGTGGCGACGTTGTTAATGGTGGAAATGCCACAAGAAACCCTCTCAACTTTATTAACCCTAATGATATTGAGAGTATTAGTATCCTTAAAGATGCTTCTGCAACTGCTATTTATGGTTCTAGAGGAGCAAATGGTGTTGTAATAATAACAACTAAAAGCGGGAAAAGTTCTAAAAAACCTACTTGGGAATTTAGTTCAAATTTAAGTATTTCTACCCCTGCCAAATATTATGACTTATATGACGCAAAAAAGTTCCTAGCGGCAACCGCAGAGCTCCGTTCAGAAGAAATAGCTAACGAAAATAATTATAGAAGAAATACTGATTGGCAGAAGTATATTTTTAGAACCTCAGCTTCTCAAAACCAAAACCTTTCATACTCTCAAAACTTTGGTGATGGCAACGTAAGAGCTACTTTTGGCTACGGTAAACAATTTGGAGTTATCGAAAAATCTGATCAAGAGCGTATTACTGGTAGAGTAAATGCAGGATACCGTTTTTTCCAAAATAAGTTAAAGCTTAATCTTCAAACTTCAATTTCTAGAGTTAATGATCAAGCTCCTCCTGTAAGTGGAAGATCTGGTGCTAGTGGTAATCTTATCGGTGCTGCTTATGCTGCCAATCCAACTTGGCCTGCAGATCCAGGCTTTTTCCTTGAAGGAAATCAAATTAATCCTGCAAATTATTTAGAAAATTTTCAAGCAATTACCAAGACCAATAGATTTCTAGGAAATTTCTCTGCAGAATATAATTTCACTCCAGAATTTTCCGGTAAAGTAGCAGTAGGCTATGATAAGTCTGATGCTAATGCTTTTACAACGGTTACTCCAGATTTAAATAATTTCGAAAGAGTTTCTGGAAATGGACAAGCTTCTTATAACAACTTAGAAGTTGAAAGTAAATTGCTAGAAGGAACCCTTAACTATAAAAAAGATTTTGAGAATTTTACCATAGACTTTTTAGTGGGATATTCTTTCCAAGATTTTAACAGAAAAGGATTCAACTCTATGGCTTGGGGAACTAATTATGATCTCTTAGATGAAATTTCTTCTTCGTTAGAAAATTCTGTAGATAACCTTTTAGAGACTGTACAAGGACCCTATCAACAATTTGGCTATGATCGTGATAAAACATTTGTAAACAGTATTATTCCATTTGATGACACCATAGAATTAAGTTCAAATTTTCAAAGAGAATTTAGAGCGCTATGGGTAGACACTTTCGATAATACCGATGAATTGCAGTCATACTTTGCAAGAGCTAACTTTAGTTTTAATGGTAAGTATTTATTAACTGCAACAATGCGTGCTGATGGTTCTTCAAGATTTGGAACGTCTAACCAATACGGATACTTCCCTTCCGGGGCTTTTGCTTGGCAAATTGATGAAGAAAATTTTGTTGGAGACGCTGTTTCTACTTTAAAGCTTCGATTAGGTGCTGGTCTTACCGGAAACCAAGAAGGACTAGGATATGCAAATTATTTATTGCGTAGCAGATTTCAAGCTCCTAATATCAGTAATGATGGACTTATACCAAGACCTGCTCTAGAAACAGTTGCGGTTCAAAACCCAGAACTTAAATGGGAGTCCACTTTAGATTTAAACGTAGGTCTAGACTTTGGATTTAACGATGACCGTTTTTCTGGAAGTATTGACGTTTACAAAAAAGAGACAAAAGATTTGTTATTTAGACAAGCTGCAGCCGCACCTGCTTTTGATCCATTTGTATTCAAAAACTTAGAAAATGGAAAAGTTGTTAACCAAGGTGTTGAATTAGCATTAAATTATGATTTTATTGATAGTGATGATGTTACCCTTAGTACCTCATTTAATATCTCATACAACAAAAATACTGTAGAAGAGTTAAATGGTACAACAGCAGATTTTGGTGAATTAAATGGTCCCGGTTTAACAGGTGCTTTTGCACAAAAGTTGGGTGAAGGAGAATCTTTATTTTCTTATTACCTAGCCGAATATTCTGAAGATGCTGAAGGAAACCCAGACTTTAATCCCGATGACAAAAAATTCGTTGGAAAAGACGGTTTGCCAGATATTAATACCGGATTATCAATAAATTTAAAAGTGAAAAATTTTGATTTATCAACTTATTTTGCCGGACAATTTGGATTTTATGTGTATAATAACACCGCCAATGCTTTCTTAAACAGAAACTCTTTTTTAAGTACAAATAATACGACAGATGAGGCTTTAGAATTAAAATCTCAAGAAGTATCAACTTTGTACTTAGAAAAAGGAGATTTTATCAGACTTCAATCAGCTACTCTTGGTTATAATTGGCCAGTTAAAGGGGATAGCTTTTTTGACAGTATTAGACTTTCGGTTACCGGTCAAAACCTGTTTTTAATAACTGATTATAGTGGATTAGATCCTGAAATTTCTTCGGATACAGGTGATTTTGGAAGTGGAATCCCAAGTGCAGGGATTGACTACTTATCGTTCCCAAGACCAAGAACAATAACTTTTGGATTTAACGCTAGATTTTAAAAAAAAATGAAAAATATGAAAAAACTTATCATGAAAAATAATGTTTTTATGAGCCTAGTACTAGTTGCTCTAATATCATTATCCTCTTGTACTGACCTAGAAGTTGAAGCTACAGACTCTCAATTAGATAGTATTTTTAGCGGTATTAAAACTAATGAAGAATCTGCCAGTACTGTTACAGGTGCCTATAACAACTTAAATGGAATGATTGGAGATCAAGCTAATTTATTTGCTTTAACAGAAGTTACTACAGATGAATTATTAATTCCTACCCGCGGTGCAGACTGGGGAGATAATGGAATTTGGAGACAATTGCACCAACATACTTGGAGTCCTACCCATCAATACATATTAAATGTTTGGAATGCTTGGAATGAACTTCAACTTATAGGTAGTACCGTTCTTGACGAAAGATCTGTAGCTACAGATGAGACTAAGGGTCATGCTGCTTTTTTAAGAGCTTTAGGTATGTATGTAGTTTTAGATAATTTTGGTCAAGTTCCATTTAGAGATACTACAGCAGATCCACTAGCAGACCCTGAAGTTTTAACTGGTCAAGCGGCAGTTGATTTTATTAAAGCGGACTTAGACAATGCAATAAGTAAATTACCCTCAAGTGGGCCAGGAACTAATAATAATCGAGCAACAAAAGCTGCTGCTCAATACCTTCTTGCAAAAGTCCTTCTTAACAAACATATCTATACTGGCGGTTCTCCAGATAATGGTGATATGGGGCAAGTTGTTTCTCTTGTTGATGCTATTGCAAGCCAAGGATATGGGCTTGAAAGTGGTTATTTTGATATCTTCAAAGAAGATGTTGACAATGAAACTATTTGGTACATCCCAACTTCGGTTGGAAATAGAATTTGGAATGGATTACATTATAATAATGTAACTCCAGAGCAATCAGGTGGATGGAACGGATTTAGTACTCTTGCTGAATTTTATGATAGCTTTGAAGGAGATTCTCAATCTAATTATTTAGGAGATGGACAAGAAGAGCGCAGAGGCTGGGTGCCAGATGCAAGTTCAGCAGATGCTTCTAATTATGGTATTGGTTACGGATTTTTAATAAACCAACAATACGACGTTAATGGAAACCCACTTACTGATAGAAGTGGTAATCCTTTATTTTTCTCTAGAGAGTTCACAAACAACGCCAATGGTCAACCATCTTTAGTAGATAATAGTGAGACCACGGGGATTAGAGTTATTAAGTATCATCCAGTAAATGGAGCATTTACAGAGCACGAAATTTTCTTTAGATATTCAGATGCGCATTTAATGAAAGCTGAGGCTATTATGCGTTCCGGAGGAAATGCTACAACGCTTGTTAATGAATTAAGAACTCTCCGTGGGGCAACTCCTCTTGGAAGTTTAACTGAACAAGAAATGTTAGCAGAAAGAGGTCGTGAGTTATATATGGAATTCTGGAGAAGAAATGATATGATTCGTTTTGGAGAATACACTAGAGCTTGGGAATTTAAAGATCCAGCTTCAGTGGGAGATGCAAGTAAAAATTTGTTCCCAATTCCTGCCAGTCAATTAATTTTGAACCCTAACTTAGTTCAAAATCCTGGTTACTAACATTTAATACTGTTGATAATAAAAAAGGTCGCCATTTGGCGACCTTTTTTATTGTATTAATATTTCATTAATCTTTTTAAAGTATCCTTAATTAAAAATTAGCGCACAAATGAATAAATTAGCAAGCTAATTTATTCACCATAAAAAGCTACTGTCTCACTATGGATTTAAAAAAAATCCTTTTTTTATTCTTGTTCCCATGGATTATTGGCTGTAGTAAAAAAGAAGCTCTTCTTTTTGAAAAATTAGAAGAAAGTTCTACTGGAATTATATTTCAGAATTCAATAACATCCTCATTAGATTTAAATATCTTAAATTATATATACTATTATAATGGTGCCGGAGTTGCAACAGCAGATTTCAACAATGATGGGCTTGTCGATATGTATTTTACCGCAAACCAATCTCCAGACAAATTATTCCTCAATAAAGGAAATCTTCACTTTGATGAGATAACTCAAAAAGCCGGAATAGATAATACTGAAAACTGGACTAATGGCGTTTCCATAGTTGATATCAATCAAGATGGTTTTATGGATATTTACATCTGTAAAACAGGAAATTATCTACAAGTTAAAGGGAGAAATTTACTATATATAAATCAAGGAATAAATGCTGAAGGAGTACCCACTTTTAAAGAAGAAGCTTTAACTTATGGGCTAGGATTTGTTGGTTTTTCTACACAAGCCAGTTTTTTTGATTTTGATTTGGATGGGGATTTAGATATGTACCTTTTAAATCATAGTACCAACCCCAATCAAAACTACGGAAAAGGAACTTTGAGAAACCTTCCTAATCTGGAATCGGGAGATAAGTTATTTGAAAATCGTGATGGGGTTTTCTTCGATATTTCAGAAGCTTCCGGAATTTTTCAAAGCAAAACAGGTTATGGTCTGGGTATTTCTGTTAGTGACGTAAATAATGATGGATATCCAGATATATATATTAGTAACGATTTTTTTGAGAATGATTATTTATATATTAACCAGGGGAATAAAACCTTTAAGGAAATCATTCATATTGAAAACCCTGCTATAGGACACACTGCACATTATTCTATGGGTAATGACATTTCTGATATAAACAATGATGGTCTCACAGATATTGTATCGGTAGATATGCTTCCCGAAGATTTAAAAACCTATAAAACATCGGGGACTGAATTTAACTATCAAAACTATGTCAATTATATAAAAAATGGCTATGCTTACCAGTTTATGCAAAACACATTGCAACTTAACAACGGCAATGACAGTTTTAGTGAAATAGGTTATGCCAGTGGCATTGCAGCTTCCGAATGGTCTTGGAGTCCTCTCATGGCAGACTTTGATAATGATGGGTTTACCGACATTTACATTACCAATGGTATTTTAGGTGCCACCAACGATATGGATTTTATCAATTTCATTGCCAATGATAACATTCAAAAATCCTTAGGAAAAAACATGACCGAAAAAGAAATGGAGTTTATAAAAAAAATTCCTGAAAAGAAAACCCCCAATTATTTCTTCAGAAATACAAAAAACAATCGGTTTGAAGATGTTACTAAAACTTGGTTTTCAAAAGTTCCTTCCTTCAGTAATGGTGCTTCGTATGCAGATCTAGATAATGATGGGGATTTGGATATAGTGGTAAATAATGTGAACATGCCTGCTTTCATTTTAAAGAACAATCAAAATGAGCTATTTGAAAATAGAAACTTTTTAAAAATTAGATTTGAAGGAAACACCCCTAATAAAAATGGAATTGGTACAAAAGTGATTGTTTATGCAGGAACCCAAATTATGACTAAAGAAAATTTCACTACCCGAGGATACCTTTCTTCGGTTGCACCCGAACTTCATTTTGGACTGGATACTGTTGCAAAAATAGATTCAATACACATTATATGGCCCAACAAAGCTTTTGAAACTTTAAAAAACATTTCAGTTAATGAAACCATTACGGTAAAACAGACCCGTGCATCCGGAAACTTTTATGAAAATCCAAATACTACCCAATCTCTTTTTACGCAAATAGATCCTTTCATTTCCTATAAGCATATTGAAAATTCCAATATTGAATTCAATAGAGATCCGCTCACTCCCTTTTCTAGTTGCAATGAAGGTCCGTCCATTGCTGTTGCAGATATTAACAATGATGGTTGGGAGGACGTATTTATAAGTGGTGCCAAAGGGCAGGCTTCCCAATTATATGTTCAAGATAAGAATGGAAATTTTGCAATACATCAAGAGGAATTATTTTTGGAGAGTACCATAAATGAAGATGTTTCACAAGTGTTTTTCGATATTAATAACGATGGTTACAAAGAACTATTAGTAGTAAGCGGGGGAAATGAGTTTACCCAAGGAAAGGCACTTTCTCCAAGATTATATCTCAATGACAAAGGTACTTTTAAAAAAGATACTCTATCTTTTAACGATGTAATTGTGAATGCTTCAAAAGTCGTGGCGGTAGATTTTGACAACGATTCTTTTATGGATATCTGCATTACCTCAAATGTGGTCCCTCACAAATTTGGCTACACCCCAAAACAACGGTTGTTTAAAAATGACGGAAAGGGACAATTTATTGATGTCACTGAAGTATTTGGCAACGAATTTTCAACAATAGGAAATTGTAATAATATTTTTTGGATAGACCTAAACAGAGATGGTTTCCAAGACGCCATTGCAGTGGGAGATTGGATGCCGGTTTCGGTGTTTTTGAACAACGGAAAAAAATTAACCTTACAAAAAAACAACGGTTTAGATACATCTAATGGTTTTTGGAACACTCTTAAAGCTGCTGATTTTGACCATGATGGAGATATCGATTTTATTGCTGGAAACTGGGGGCTTAATTCACGTTTAAGCGCTTCTGAAAAAGAACCCATCACCCTTTATAAAACAGATTTTGATGAAAATGGATCTGAAGAAACCTTAGTTACTTATTTTTATCAAGGAATTGAAACCACTATTGCTTCAAAAGAAGAATTGGTAAAACAAATGCCATTTATCAATAAAAAATACTTGTCGTATCACGATTTTGCCAATGCCACAGTAAAAGAGGTTTTTTCAGAAGAAAAACTACGTAAATCTCTTCATAAAAAAGTGTTTGAACTGGCCTCCTGTTATTTTGAAAATACTGGAAACAACACATTTAAGAAACACACATTACCCTTTGGGGCACAAGTTTCTTCGGTAAATGATATCTGGATAGAAGATTTTAATAACGACAAAAATTTAGATCTCCTTTTAGTTGGAAATAATTCTGAAATAAGTACACAATTAGGTAGATTGGATGCCTCACGTGGAGTATTATTACTGAATGATGGAAAAGGAAATTTTACCGAAAAAAGAACAGAAACATTTAACCTTTCAGGGGCCTGTAGAACAATTCAAAAGCTTTCAGTAACTGGTAAAAATTATTGGATAATAACCCGCAATAATAACACTCCCCTATTTTTAAAAAAAACAAATGAATAAAATGATGCCATTTTTAAAAACAATAGTATTTGCAATAGTTATTTTATTAACGAGCTGTACTTCAAAAAAGGATGAAAAAACAGAAAGCACAGAATCAACCCCGCTATTTTCTTTGGTTCCGTCAGCACAATCCAACATCACTTTTACTAACAAAGTGGTGAATCAAAAAGACTTCAACATTTTTAAATACCGAAACTTTTATAATGGAGGTGGCGTTGCTATTGGCGATATTAATAATGATGGTCTTTCAGATATTTATTTTACGGCCAATATGGAAGAAAATAAACTCTACCTCAATAAAGGGAATATGGTTTTTGAAGATATTACTGAAAGTGCTGGTGTAGCAGGAAATAAACCGTGGTCAACCGGGGTTGTTATGGTAGATGTTAATGCAGACGGGCTACTAGATATTTATGTAAGTAATGCGGGAAATATGGAAGGTGAAAATCACAACAACGATTTATACATCAATAATGGCGACCTCACTTTCACCGAAATGGCAAAAGAATACAACCTCGCCGAAACAGGGTTTACCACTCATGCTTCATTCTTCGATTATGATCTTGACGGGGACTTAGATGTTTATATCCTCAACAATAGTAATGTCCCTGTAAATAGCTTGGGGTTTGCGCACCAAAGAAATGTACGTGCCCAAGACTGGAATGTTCCAAAAATGTTTCGAGGGGTTGGAGATATGTTGCTTAGAAACGACAATGGTAAATTTGTAGAAGTAAGTGAAGAAGCAGGAATCTACGGAAGTCTTATAGGATTTGGACTAGGCGTTATGGTGAGCGATGTTAATAATGATTTGTATCCGGACATTTATGTTTCTAACGATTTTTATGAACGAGATTATTTGTATATCAATAATCAAGACGGAACCTTTACCGAAGATATTGAAAATTGGATGTCACATCTCTGTCTTTCAGCTATGGGAGTGGACATGGCAGACATCAATAATGATGGAAATGCCGATATTTTTATTACCGATATGCTTCCTGAAGGAGATGAACGTGTAAAATCGGTTATGGAATTTGATGGTTATAATGTATTTAAACTAAAACAAAGCAAAGATTTTTATCAACAATACATTCAAAATACATTACAATTAAACAATGGTAACGGTAGTTATTCTGAAATAGCCTATTTCAGTGGAGTATCGGCAACCGATTGGAGCTGGTCTGGACTTTTATTTGATATGGATAATGATGGGTTTAGAGATATTTTTGTTACAAACGGTATCAATCACGATCTTACAGATTTAGACTTTATCGATTTTTTTGCCAACGAAATTATTCAAGACATGGCCCTTACCGGTAAAAAGGAAGCTATCGACTCCATTATCAATAAAATGCCAGTGGTTCCAATACCAAATTACGCTTTTAGAAATAATCACGACCTCACTTTTTCCAATGAGGCAGAAGCTTGGGGACTGGGTGTGCCCAGTATGTCTAATGGGGCTGCTTATGGCGACTTAGATAATGATGGCGATTTAGATTTAGTGGTCAACAATGTGAACATGCAGTCATTTTTGTATGTAAACAATTCTGAAAAAATTTCAAAAAACAACCACATTACCCTAAAATTTGAAGGTTCAGAAAAAAACCCTTTTGCCATAGGTACTACTGTCAAAATGTACTACGATAACAATGTGGTATTACAGGAATTAATCCCTTCAAGGGGTTTTCAATCTTCTATGGATTATCCCATGACCATCGGCTTAGGGGATGCTAAAAAAATTGATTCTATTCGCGTTATCTGGCCAAATCATACTACTTCAAAATTGGAAGATGTAGATGCCAACCAAGTACTTACCTTCAAACAAAAAGACCATCAAGGTTTGTATAAAATTCCTAAGAAAGAAACCATAAAAACACTGTTGAAAGAACTGCCCAACACCCCTTTGGTAAAACATGAAGAAAACAATTACAACGACTTTGACTACGAAGGACTCATTGGTAAAAAGATCTCTCAAGAAGGCCCATGTCTTGCTACAGGAGATATTAACGGCGATGGTAATGAAGATGTTTTTTTAGGTGGCGCTAAAAATCAAGCAGGATCCATATTCTTACATACAGGCAATGGAACGTTACAGCAAAAAAATAGCTCCGTTCTTGAGGGTGATGCTACTTTTGAAGACACGGCAGCTGCATTTTTTGACGCTGATGGCGATGGAGATTTAGACCTTATGGTAGGCACCGGGGGAAATCAAGTAGACGAAATGTCGCGAGAAAGTGTTCGTTTATACACAAACGACGGTCATGGAAATTTTACCAAGACAAGCCTCCCTCAAATTTCAAATATTAACAACATATCGGTCATAGCGCATTATGATTTTGATAGTGATGGAGATATGGATGTTTTTGTTGGCTCTAGGAGTATTGTAGGTATTTACGGAATGGACCCAAATCACGTTTTTCTAATAAACGAGGGCAATGGTACTTTTAAAAATGCCTCACAAGATGTTGTGGCAGAACTAAAACAAGGCGGTATGATTACTGATGCCAAGTGGGTAGATATGGATGCCGACGGAAAAAAAGAACTTATTACCGTTTCCGATTGGGGAGTTCCTGCAATCTACAAATTGGTACAAGGAGTTTTGAAAAAACAGCCTTCAACACTTGAAAATTTACAAGGTTGGTGGAATATTCTTCAGCCAGTAGATATTGATGGTGATGGAGACCAAGACTTTATTCTTGGAAACCAAGGAAAAAATCTCCACTACACTCCTTCTTCAGAAAACATCATGAAACTTTGGGTACATGATTTTGACAACAATGGTACTTTCGAGCAAATTGTAACGCAAACCATTCACGGAAAAGATATGCCCATTCATCAAAAAAGAGAGTTAACATCACAAATGGTAACACTTAAAAAGCAGAATTTAAAAGCCTCAGAATATGCTAAAAGATCTATTCAGGAATTATTCCCGGAAGCCATTTTAAAGAAAGCTACGGTAAAACAAGTTACCACTTCCGAATCTGTTTTAATAGTCAATAATGGTGACGGAACCTTTACCAGCAAACCCCTTCCCAATAGATCGCAACTTTCTTGTGTATGTGGTATAGCCTGTGCCGATGTAAATCGCGACGGAAAAACAGACATCATTATGGGAGGTAACAACTTCGAGTTTAAACCCCAATTCTCTCGCCTTGATGCAGATTACGGCAGTGTATTGCTCAATCAAGGAGACTTAAATTTTGCCTGGGAGGAATACAACAAAAGTGGGTTTTTTATTAAAGAAGAAGTAAAACACATTTTGCCCATAAAAGATAAAAACGGCAACGTATTTTTTGTCGTAGCCATTAACAACGAAAAACCACGAATTTTTGCTATCAATAACTAAATATTATTTTTTAATCCTAATCATTCTTTTGCTAGGGGGCTGCCAAAAGAAAGAGCAAACACTTTTTGAGTTGTTACCGCCATCGAAATCGGGGGTTACATTTCAAAATCGGGTAACTGAAACAGATTCTCTAAATATTCTGGATTACCTCTATTTCTACAATGGGGGCGGCGTAGCTATGGGAGATATTAATAATGATGGATTGCCGGATTTGTTCTTTTCTTCAAACCAAGAAAAAAATAAATTATACCTCAACAAAGGAGGTTTAACTTTTGAAGATATCTCTCTTTCAGCAAATATTGAAGGGAATAGCTCTTGGAATACCGGAAGCATTATGGCAGATATTAATGGTGACGGATGGTTGGATATTTACGTCTTAGCGGTAGTAGGCATCAATGGTTTTGAAGGCCATAACGAGCTTTATATAAACAATAAAGACCTTACCTTTTCTGAAAAATCTGCCGCATACGGCCTCGATTTTCAATGCTACGGAACCTCTGCTGCATTTTTGGATTACGACTTAGACGGCGATTTGGATCTCTATCTTTTGAACCACGCTGTGCATACCGAAGAATCCTTCGGAAGAGCTAAAATACGAAACCATCGCAATGAAAAAACGGGAGATAAACTCCTTCGGAATGATGGAAACACTTTTACCGATGTAAGTGAGGAAGCCGGAATCTTTGGCGGTATTAACGGTTACGGATTGGGAATTTCGGTGGCCGATTTTAACCAAGATGGTTATCCCGATATTTACGTGGGTAATGATTTTCACGAAGACGACTATTTCTATCTTAACAATGGAGATGGCACCTTTACAGAAAGCCTTCGGAAATATTTTGGCCATACCAGCCGCTTCTCCATGGGAAATGATGTAGCCGATATTAATCATGACGGTTGGCCAGATTTAATTACACTGGATATGTTACCCGAAGACGATGGAGTAATTAAATCTTCGGAAGGCGATGATATGTTTCAAACACTAAAAATGCGCACGCAACAATATGGGTATCATTACCAATACAGTCGCAATATGCTATTTGTAAGTCAGCCCAATGCACCGTATTTAGAAACCGCATTATTAAGTGGTGTAGCTGCTACCGATTGGAGTTGGAGTGCTCTCTTTGGGGATTATGACCAAGACGGGAAACAAGATCTTTTTATTTCCAATGGTATTCCAAAACGGCCTAATAATCTGGATTTTATTAAATACATCTCCAATGAAGAAATTCATAAAAAAATAAACAATTCGCGGCTGGTAGATAAAAATGCACTGAAATTGATGCCTTCGGGAAAAGTAGTCAATTATTTTTTTAAAGGTGAAGAAAATTTGCAGTTTAAAGATGTCTCATTACAATGGAGTTCAGGACTTCCCAGTATTTCCGGAGCCAGTGCTGTAGGGGATTTGGACCAAGATGGCGATCTTGATATGGTAACCAATAATTTAAATGAACCCGCCAGTATCTATGTAAATAATACAAATACAACCGCTTCATATTTAAAAATTAATTTTCAATATAAGGATAAAAATCCTAAAGGTTTTGGCACCAAGGCTATTGCTTACCATAAAGGCGTAAAACAATATAAAGAACTATTTACCTCACGTGGGTTTCAAGCTTCTTCAGAACCCATAATTCACTTTGGCTTCGGAAATGAAAAAAACATAGATTCTCTACAAATTATTTGGCCCGATAAAACCTATCAAACGCTGAAAAATGTGAAGTTAAATCAATCCTTAATGCTAAAACCTGAAAATACCATTGCTTATTCTTATGAAAAAGCCACTCCTAAAAAGCTATTTCAGAAAGTAGAAGGAAACTTAGGAATTAAGTATACCCATAAGGAAGATAATCACACCGATTTCAACTATCAAAAACTAATTCCCTATGAGGTAAGTGATAGAGGTCCTGCTGTGGCACTTGGCGACCTAGATGGCGATGGTAAACAGGATCTTTTTTTAGGTGGCGCACGCAATCAAAAAGCCGAAGTATACTTACAAAAATTAAATGGATTTGAGCTAAGTCATTTTACTGAAATTGAAAATGATTCCGTCTATGAAGATATTTCAGCAGCCATAGAAAATTCAAAAATAGTAGTGGGCTCTGGAGGAAATGAAATTTCCCCTTCAAAAAAAATCTTGGCTAACAGAGTCTATACTTCAAAAAATACTAAACAAATTATTCAACCAAATACTTTTGAAAATACAGGGATTGTTACATCTTTTGAAGGGTACACCTTTATAGGCAACTATGCTGCCCCTTTTGACTTCGGAAAAATTGTAGTTTCATACCTCCTAAAACCCGATGGAAAAGAAGAAGTTTTTGAAAATTTAGGAATGGTGACTGATGCTCTTTGGGACGATTTTGATACCGATGGACAAACCGATTTAATTGTTATTGGTGAATGGATGTCTCCCAAGTTTTTCAAAAATGAAAATGGAAAATTCAACGAAGTTTCCCTGCTTTCACAACCTTTAAAC
Source organism: Flavobacteriaceae bacterium (assembly GCA_041392125.1). Taxonomy (GTDB): domain Bacteria; phylum Bacteroidota; class Bacteroidia; order Flavobacteriales; family Flavobacteriaceae; genus Halomarinibacterium. The sequence continues at coordinate 78,085 of JAWKMR010000011.1, forward strand.
GGCCTCTGGCAAACCATTATCCCCTTTGACATAGACGGTGATGGTGATAAGGACTACCTTCTTGGCAACTGGGGTTTAAACAGTAAATTTAAAGCATCGCAAGAGTTTCCTATGAAAATGTACTATGCAGATTTTGATAACAACGGAAGCACCGAAACGGTTCTCACTACCCAAAAAAATGGCAAGTATTATCCACTATTAGGATTAGACGACCTTGCAGGGCAAATGGTTTTTTTGCGTAAAAAATTTAATAATTATAAAGACTTTGCAGGCAAAACAATGGAAGAGATTTTTGCCGAAAAACTGAAAGAAGCTAAAGTTTTTGAAGTGCAAACATTAGCTTCAGGATTTCTACGCAATAATAACGGAAGCTTTTCTTTTGAAGCCTTTTCAACTATGCTTCAAATCTCCCCAATTAAATCCTTCGTCGCTTACGATTTTAATGGCGATGGTAAAGATGAAGTATTAACCGGAGGAAATTATGTTGGGGTAATTCCATTTCATGGTAGATTTGATAGTTTTCCGGGAGCGTTAATTTTTTCGGAAGAAAAAATAGTCTCTGGAAGCGATTTGGGACTTGAATTTAGCCATAAATGTGTTAAAACTCTCAGGATATTGTCAATAGCTGAAAAACCATATCTATTAGTAGTGTATAATAATGAAAAAGCAGAAATATATGAACTCAACAAGTAAATTGTTATCCCTTTTGATAGCCGCTACGTTCTTTGTAGGATGTCAAAAAAGTGAACCCATAGAAATTACCGGAAAAGACTATCAAAATACGGTGGACAAAGTTACAGAGATTATGGTACATGATATTTTTTCCCCTCCGGTAGCCAGTAGAATCTATGCGTATCCCAACATTGCAGCCTATGAAATTATGGTACAAAATAACCCGAATTATAAATCTTTGGCGGGACAAATTAAACACCTCTCTCCTATTCCAAAACCAAATAATGAGAATATAAATTACTCTTTGGCTGCTTTAATTGCGCATATGGACGTGAGCAAAAGTGTTATCTTTTCGGAAGAACTTATGGAACATTACCGCGATAGTTTATATCGTGTTTGGCAAAACAAAAACGAATTGGTTTTTAATGCTTCCAAGGAATATGGATTAGAGGTTTCTAATTTTATAAAATCATGGATGGATGGGGATAATTATAAGCAAACCCGAACCATGCCTAAATTTACCATAATTACTGAAGATCCCTCTCGTTGGCAACCCACCCCTCCTGCATATATGGATGGTATTGAGCCCCATTGGAACAAAATAAGAACCTTTGTTTTAGACTCTGCTTCTCAATTTAAACCTGTTCCTCCACCCGCTTTTTCTATGGAGAAAGACAGCGATTTTTATAAAGAACTTTCGGAAGTTTATGATACTTCAGAAAGAATTACGGCCATTGGTGATACATCGGAAGAAGTACAAATTGCCCAATTTTGGGATTGTAATCCCTATGTATCGGTTACACGCGGGCATCTCATGTTTGCTACCAAAAAAATAACTCCGGGGGCACATTGGATGGGCATTGCAGAGATTGCTTGCAAAAGTACCAATGCCAGCTTTGAAGATACAGTATATACCTATACCAAAACCTCCATCGCACTTTTTGATGGGTTTATAAGTTGTTGGGACGAAAAATACCGTAGTAACTTAATACGTCCGGAAACCTTAATTAATCAACATATTGACGAAAACTGGAAACCTATTTTACAAACCCCACCGTTTCCTGAATACAGTAGTGGTCACTCGGTAGTTTCGGGAGCATCAGCAACGGTATTGACCGATATTTTCGGCGATAATTTTAAATTTTTAGATGATACCGAATTACCTTACGGTCTTCCCGTTCGTTCCTTTTCATCTTTTAAAGCAGCAGCGCAAGAAGCTGCTATAAGCAGAATGTACGGCGGAATTCACTACCGTGCTGCCATTGAAAACGGAATTGGTCAAGGGTTTAAAGTAGGGACTTTAGTAAATGAAAAACTTAAAATGAGGATTGAATAACTTATGAAAATAGTAACATGGGGATTGCTAATCGCTATCTTGGGAACTCTTATTTGGTATTTCTTCATAAAAGAATACGATTATCAAATTAATTTCGAAGTAAAAACCACTACAGGTACTGTAAACCAGTCCATTAAATCCTGGAATTCATCACACGAAAACCCGCAGCCTATTCAGCAAATTTCTGAAAAAGAGCTTATTCAAAAAATAACTATTAAGGATTCTTCCTTTACCTACTTGTGGAATATTTCTCCAAAAAATGACAGTATTTTAAAAGTAACAGCCTATATAAGTGATGCTAAGAATAGATTTAAAAATAGAATTACTATCCCTTTTTATGAAACAGATTTTGAAAAGACTTCAAAAAGAGTAACCGAAGAACTATTTAATAAATTAAATAACCACTTAAAAGAGATTAAAGTAAAAATTGAAGGTAAAGAAAATTCGCCTTCAAATTATGCTGCATACGTTAGTTTAAAAACCCACCAAATTGAAAAAGCAAAAGGAATGATGGAAAACTTCAATTTGCTTTCATCTTTTGTTGCAGATAATTATCTTGAACCCAGTGGACAGCCATTCTTGGAAATAACTTCATGGAACAAAACTACCGATAGCCTTTCGTTTAACTTTTGTTTCCCTTTTAAAAAACCCGATTCTGTTTATATAGATTCTCTTACGATTAACTCTAAAATTTCAATTAAACAGTTCCCATCAAAAAAAGCATTAAAAGCTATTTATAACGGGAATTATATTACTTCAGACAGAGCTTGGTATGCTTTAGAAGACTATGCCAAAAAGAATAACATCCCCGTCGAAATGTTTCCCATTGAAGTTTTTTATAATAATCCGAATATGGGAGGTGATGAACACAATTGGAAAACAGAAGTCTATCTTCCTCTAAAAAAAGAATAATCGTAAATTTGATGTTTAATTTTTAAAGAATTGCTGTTTTCTAAACTTTATTCACAAGCGACCTCGCTTTTACATAACTTAACTACTCCCCAAGGGATTTTAGCAAGTTCTGTGGAAGCAGACAATTATAAGCGTATTTGGGCGAGAGATAGTATTATTTGTGGTATTGCAGGACTGTGGATAAAAGACGAAATAATCATTGAAGGATTAAAAAATTCACTCTTAGTATTAGCAAAAAGCCAAAATGAGTTTGGGATGGTTCCCTCCAATGTGCTACCTAATGGTGCCGATGCATCCTTCGGAAGTTTGGTAGGACGTATTGATGCTAATACCTGGTTTATAGTAGGGGCTTGCCTGTATTACAAAGATACCCAAGATGACGAAAGCTGGAAGATTTTAAACCCCGCTATTGAAAAATGCCGTACTTTTTTAAAAGCTACCGAATTTAATAACAAAGGATGGATTTATACCCCTTTAAGTGGAAATTGGGCCGACGAGTATCCCATACACGGGTACACTTTATATGACAATATGCTTCGGCTTTGGGGTGAAAAAGAATGGAACATCATAAAAAGAGAAAAAGCTACCGAATTAGATAGTATTCTGAAAAAAACGGAAGTAAATTTTTGGCCGTCCAAAAATGCGGAACCATCGCTCATTTATCAAAAACCTGCATTTGAAAGAGCCTTATCAAAACAACCACAACATTTTTTGGCATTTATACTCCCGGGAAAATACGACCTTCGTTTTGATGCAGCCGGAAACGCACTAGCATTGCTTCAATTTCAATTAAATGAAAATCAAAAAAAATCTATTTCAGAATTTATTGAAACGCTTCCTCAAAAATTAATTCCGGCATTTTGGCCCATTCTTACAAAAGAAAGTGAAGACTGGAATTTACTAGAAGGAAATTATTCCTTCAGTTTTAAAAACCACCCGGGAGACTTCCATAATGGTGGAATCTGGCCGGTTTGGATGGGGCTTTTCTGTTTAGGGCTTTCAAAAAACGAGCTACATTCTGAAGTAAAAAAAATCACTGCTTCATTTTTACAAACGGTACAAAGTAATCCCGATTGGGACTTCCAGGAATACCTTAATGCAAACTCATTAAAAGTGGGAGGAAAAACACAAATGGGGTACACTGCTTCCGGAATTGTGTTTATGAAATTAGCAATGGAAGCATTGTAAAAGTTCCAATGCTATTGTTCCGATAACGTTTTCGTTAACAAATTCTCAATTTAGCCTTTCAAAAAATCTTTTTTTCTTAAAAATTGCAGATATTACAGTGTTATTCCAAAACTTTGGGAGTAACTTTTTTGATTAACGACCAAAAATCTTCAATTATGATTCAAAAGCCTTCTCTTTCCTTTTGGCAAATTTTAAATATGAATGTTGGGTTTTTAGGCATTCAATATAGTTTCGGACTTCAGCAAACAGCCATTAACCCTATATTTTTATACTTAGGTGCTCCGGAAGACATGCTCCCAATTTTAAATATCGCAGGACCGGTTACGGGGCTTATTGTTCAGCCCATTATTGGCGCTATGTCCGATAAAACTTGGTCCAACCGCTGGGGAAGACGAAAACCCTATTTTTTAATTGGGGCACTCATGGGAAGTATTTGTCTTTTTGCATTTCCGCACAGTCCATTATTATGGTTTGCCGTTGGGTTATTATGGATTTTAGACGTGGGAAATAATATGGCCATGGAGCCTTACAGAGCTTTTGTTGGAGATAAATTACCTGAAAAGCAATTAAGTTTAGGGTACCAAATGCAAAGTTTGTTTGTAGGCGCCGGAATATTATTAGCGAATGGTTCAATTGTATTGTTTCAATATTTATTTGGAGGAGAATCTGTGGAGCAAGCCGGTACTATTCCACAATGGATTTACTATTCCTTTTATATTGGTGCTTTTTTGTCGTTAACAACTATTTTATATTCTGTTTTAAAAACTCCTGAAATTCCACCTTCAGAAGAAGAACACGCTGAAATTAAACGTATCAATGCCCTTCCATTCTTACAACGAGTGAGTAAACCTTTTACCGAAATAGTTGAAGCCGTAAAACAAATGCCTAAGTTTATGTGGAAGATTGGTGCGGTGTACTTATTTCAATGGTATGCGCTATTTATTTACTGGCAATTTACCACTCCCCTCTTTATGAAAACATTGAATTATACCACCTCTGAGGCTGCTTCACAAGCAGCAAAGATGAGTTTAACCTATAACACCGTAACCATGATTGTGGCATTAATGCTCGTGCCATTAACACTAAAGTTTGGTGGAAAGAAAATTTACGCCATTAGTTTGTTGGGTACGGCCATAGCCTTGTTTGTGATTCCCTACATATCAGACCCTAATTTGGTCTTAGTGCCCATGGTGTTATTTGGAATTGGTTGGGCTGCGATGATGGGAATCCCTTATACCATGGTCTCCAAAGTAGTACCACAAGAGCGAAGAGGAGTGTATATGGGTATTTTAAATATGATGATTGTAATCCCCATGTTTATACAAACCTTAAGTTTTGGACCTATTTATAAATATTTATTAGGAAATAACGCAGTAAACGCAATGTTGTTTGCAGGGGTTTTCTTTGCTATTTCTGCTTTCTTAGCGATGCGATTAACGATTCCTAAGACGGTTTCACCAGAATAAATACGCTTATCTATGAAAAATGTAGGAATAAAAATATCGCTGTTTATTATCTATTTTGTTTTTGCAGCCTTACTAAATAGTGTAGGTATTTTAGTAGAAAGATCTCAAACAATATATGAGGTGGCAAAACCCGATGCCGCTTTTCTTGAATTATTCAAAGATCTCTCCATTGCTGTAATGGCATTTATTGTAGGCTCTTTTTTACCAAGACTGGGGTTTAAACGTGCCATGTTAATAAGCTTGGGAGTCGTTTTCTTTGCTTGTCTGGGGATGTATTTTGGAAACTCCTTTTGGTCTGTTAAATTACTTTTCCTTGCTACAGGTTTAAGTTTTGCCGTGGTAAAGGTGTCTGTGTTTGCATTAATTGGCTATATCACCGATTCTAAAAAAAGCCATAGTTCCTTAATGAACCTTATAGAAACGGTTTTCATGATTGGAATTATTTTTATGTATGTGGTCTTCCCCCTTTTCTTTAATGATGAAGTAGATAAGAATGCCTGGCTAAGTGGGTATTTGCTTATGGCATCTTTAATAGCCATTGCCTTTGTCATTATTTTGTTTTCAAAATTTAATATGGAATCAAAACCTTCCGAAGGATTTGCCAAAGACTTTGCGCAAATGCTTAAACTGTTTGCGAAACCACTCATCTGGGTTTTTGTTGCTTTTGCTTTTTTATATGTCATGACCGAACAAGGTATTATGACCTGGCTCCCAACATTTAATAAGGATACTCTAAAATTGGATCCTCAACTTAGTTCGCAAATGGCCGTTTTATTAATGATCTCAATTGCTTTAGGGAGATTTATTACTGGAATTATTGCTAAAAAAGTAAAATGGATTTATATATCTTCTGTATGTGTAATCTTGGCAATTGTATTGGTATTACTGGTACTTCCGTTAGCTAAAAATGTAGAGGCTAGTGTTATAAATTCTATTACAGATTTGCCTGTTGTTTCCTATTTATTCCCTTTAATCGGTTTATTCCTGGCGCCTCTTTATCCACTTGTAAACTCTACCGTCCTTAGTAGTGTAGAAAAGGAGAAACACAGCTCACTGGCCGGAATATTAACTTTCTTTTCAGCTATTGGAGGAACATTAGGTTCACTTTTAATTGGAAATTTATTCGATTCTTTGGGTGGGGATAAGGTTTTCTATCTATCTCTTGTTCCATTTTCAGTAATGTTTATTTTGTTTTTTGTCATTAATAAATTTACAAGTACTTCCTCTTTTGAAAATTAATGATATTTCAGCTTCACATAGAATCTACTCTTAAAAATCTTTTAGCCCAAGAAGACACCGATGGCGATAAAAAAATAACCATCGAAGATCAAGGCCCTAAATCTTTTGTACTGAAAAACGAAGAAGGAAAATCCTACGAAATTAAAGGTACTTACCACTTGTCCAATTTGCTACAAGAATTAGTACTGGCCATGGATAGCAATCAAGAAACTACGGAAATTTCTTTAGAAAATATTGAAGAACCCCCTACGCAACGTATTTCAAGAATGATTCGGGAATATTACTGGAACGGTCTTACCCGAACCATGGATGAACACGGAATTCAAGCACTGCTAAACGACTCTAAAAACGAAACGTTGGATGCTGAAACCTTATTAAGAGTCTATGTGCCGTACCAAGATGATTTCGCTTTAGATTATTACATGAAATTAAAGAGCATTATGCCGTTAGAGGTCATTCAATTACCAAAAAAAGTGACTCCTAAATATGTAAAAAAGATAAATAACAAGCCTGGAATCCTCGCTTTAAAACTTTCAGAAAAAAACGAAGAAGCATTTGGAGAACCTTTCGTGGTTCCTGGCGGAAGATTTAACGAAATGTACGGGTGGGACAGCTATTTTGAAAGTATCGGACTTTTATTAGACGGTCGCACCGATTTAGCCATTGGGATGGCTAACAATTTTCAATACGAAATTGAATATTACGGAAAAATCCTTAATGCCAATCGCTCTTATTATTTAACTCGAACTCAACCTCCCTTCTATTCTTCTTTAATTCTTGAAATTTTCGAAAAAACCCATGATAAAAACTGGTTAAAAACCCACTTAAAAACCGCGATTAAAGAATATGAAACGGTATGGATGGTACAAGGAAAAAGACTTACCGAAACTGGGTTAAATCGGTATTTAGCGGAAGGGATTGGGAAACCACCCGAGGCCGAAGAAGGGCATTTTCATCATGAAATAGGTCCTTATGCTAAAACCGAAGGAATAAGTATTGAAGAATACGAAAAACGTTATGCCAAAGGAAAGATTCTGAACCAAAAACTTGATGCCTATTTTGTTCACGATAGAAGTGTACGAGAATCAGGTCACGATACTTCATATAGGCTGGAAGGTATTTGTGCCGATTTGAATTTAGTAGAACTGAATGCTTTTCTGTATAAATATGAAACCGATTTTGCAACCATTATTAAAAATGAATTTGAGGACTCTTTTGCTATTGGGAAAAAAGAATACTCTTCCACTTATTGGCTTCAAAAAGCATCAGAAAGAAAAGATCGAGTAAACAAACTACTTTGGAACGAAGAAAAGGGAATGTTTTTCGATTATAATTTCAGACAAAAAGAACAAACCAACTTTATTTCAGCTACCGTTTTTACTCCGCTTTGGGCAAAAATGTGTTCGCAAAAACAAGCCGAAAAAGTAATAAAAAATGCCCTCCCACTTTTGAAAGAAAAAGGAGGAATAGCTTCCTGCACCCAAGAAAGTCGAGGAAAAATTTCAAAAGAACGTCCCCAAAAACAATGGGATTACCCGAACGGTTGGGCACCCCACCAAATGATGATTTGGAGAGGACTTCAACACTATGGTTTTCATCTGGAATTACAAGAATTAGTATATAGATGGCTCTTTATGATTACTAAAAATGCAGTAGATTACAACGGCACCATCCCCGAAAAATATGATGTAGTAAGTGCTACACACAAAGTTTTTGCCGAATATGGCAACGTAGGCACCGAGTTTGAATACATTACCAAAGAAGGCTTCGGCTGGATGAATGCTTCCTATGAATTAGGATTATCATTGCTGGACGCAACTTACATTTCAAAATTAAACGAATTAACCACCCCCGAAACTATTTTTAACCCATAATGGCAAAGGAAATAGACATTATTTGCGTAGGCGAAACCCTTATAGATTTTATTGGCGAACAAGCCGAAGAACCTATCAATAATACCAAAGACTACCATCGATATTTGGGAGGTTCTCCTACCAATGTTGCCATGAATATGAGCCGATTGGGCGCTACAGTTGAAATGGTGGCAACCCTTGGAAAAGACGGGTTTGGCACATACATTCAAACCCGATTGAAAGAAGCCGAAGTAGGAATAACCCATATTTTTGAAACTTCTGAAAAACCGACTTCAGTTATTTTTGTCAACCGAACGGTAAACACTCCGGAGTTTATAGCGTATCGTGGGGCAGATGCATTAATTACGCAGAAACAACTTCCGGATAAGCTACTTCAAAATAGTAAAATATATCATACCACCTGTTTTGCCCTTAGCAAAAATCCGGCAAGAGAAACCATTTTAGAAAAAGCTAAAAAAGCTTATGAATTGGGTTGTCAACTAAGTATTGATATTAATTATTCTGAAAAAATTTGGCCTAATACCAGTGATGCTAAAAAGGCTATTGAAACCTATTGCCGTTATGAGCCTTTAGTAAAAGTAAGTCAAGACGATGTTAATAGACTTTTTGGAAAAGGAATGTCGCACGATGAAGTTTTTGCGCACCTTCATTTATTGGGAGCAAAAATTGTTTGCTTTACGTTAGGAAAAGAGGGTGCCAAATTAAGTGAAAAAGGAAAATCCGTGATATCGCTTTCGGCGTTGAAAGTAGAAAAAATTATGGATGCTACAGGTGCTGGAGATGCCTTTTGGAGTGGTTTTTTATTCGCTTACTTAAATAAAAAATCAAATGAAGAGTGCATGGAAGCTGCCCTCAAAATGGCTGCTATTAAACTTCAAAATGTAGGAAGAATACCGGATTATGCTGCTGTAATTTCTAAAGTATTAAATTTATAACACCAAAAACTAACGACCATGACCATTATTACTTTTATCGCCTTTACCCTCTTGGTAGCTGTCATTTCATACATTGCAACCCGAAAAACAGATGAAACTAGTGCCGACGGTTATTTTCTGGGAGGGAGAAGTTTAACTGCCACGGTTATTGCAGGCTCGCTTTTATTAACCAACCTCTCCACCGAGCAAATTGTTGGGTTAAACGGGCAGTCTTATTCGGAAGGAATTTTAGTTATGGCTTGGGAAACTTTGGCAGCCATAGCCATGGTGGTAACGGCCCTGTTTTTATTACCAAGATATTTAAAAGGAGGATTAACTACAGTCCCACAATTTTTAGAAAAACGATACGACAAAGGAACTAAAGCTATCACTTCAGCCTTATTTTTATCGGGATACATGGTGGTCCTTTTACCCATTGTACTTTATTCCGGCGGATTGGCCATAAGTACCATGTTCAATGTTTCAGAAGCTTTTGGTGTATCAGATACCACAGCCCTTTGGCTTTGCATATGGGGTATCGGAATTATAGGTTCAATCTATGCCATTTTTGGAGGTCTAAAAGCGGTAGCCGTTTCAGATACCGTAAATGCGGTAGGATTACTAATTGGAGGATTAATGATCCCTGTTTTTGGACTTTGGGCCGTTGGCAATGGTGATATTTTAGGCGGAATGACAGAACTCATGGACAAACTGCCGGAAAAATTTGTAGCTGCCGGAAACAGTTCATCGTCTATCCCCTTTGCTACCATTTTTACAGGAATGATGTTAGTACAAGTTTTTTATTGGGGAACCAATCAGGCCATCATTCAAAGAGCTTTGGCTGCAAAAAACCTGAAGGAAGGACAAAAAGGGTTAATGCTTGCTGCCTTCATTAAAATTTTAGGCCCTTTAATGGTGGTTTTACCCGGAATTATTGCATTTTATTTATTTCAAGATCAAATTACAAAACCCGATGAAGCCTACCCTACACTAGTACGTGAAGTGCTTCCTGCCTCCTTGGTTGGCTTTTTTGCAGCAGTGCTATTTGGGGCTATTTTAAGTTCTTTCAATAGTGCCTTAAATAGTTCTGTAACATTATTCGGAGTGGATATCTACAAAGAATATATTAACAAAGAAGCCGACGAAAAAACGATTGTAAAAAAGGGGAAACTCTTCGGAATTGTATTAGCAGTAGCCTCCATGGTTATCGCTCCATTTATTGCCAATGCTCCCGCAGGTTTATTTGGCTATTTACAAGAAGTGAATGGTTGTTATAGCATTCCTATCTTAACCATTATTGTGGTAGGTTACTTAACCAAAAGAGTTCCTGCCATTGCTGCAAAAGTAGGTATCCTTTCCGGTGTAATTTTGTATAGCATCAGTCAATTTATCTTAAAGCCCTATTTTGGCGAAGAAAACTACCCGCATTTTCTACACGTTATGGCCATTTTATTTGTATTTAACATTCTCATTATGTTGCTTATAGGAAAAATAGCTCCACGGAAAACAGACTATATTCAGGAATACACCAAACAGGTGGATATTACCCCCTGGAAATATGTAAAAGTAGTGGGAATTGCCATTGTAGCTATTGTCATTTACACTTACATTTATTTTCAATAAACGTATCGTAATGAAGGTTTTCACACTTCTTTTTTTATTGGTTACACAGTTTACGTTTTCACAAATTCTGAATGTGGAATCCCTTCGTAAAGTAACAGATACTTCCGGTTGGTCTGGGGCTATAAACCTTAATTTAGAATTAAAGCGAAACACCAACGACTTTATAAACTTGGGCAGTAACATTCATGTGCAATATAAAATGAACAAGCATTTAGTGTTATTCAAAAATGATGTTTCTTTTGAAAAAATTGAAGGAGAAAATTTTGACAATAGTTTAGTTTCTCACTTACGGTACAATTATCGGTTTCACGATAAAATTGCCTGGGAAGCCTTTACACAAGGGCAATACAACAAAATAAACCTGATCAATTTTAGAGGATTATTAGGCACGGGACCACGATTTAAACTTAGCAATTCTGAAAACTACAAATTTTATTTAGGCACCCTTGTGATGTATGAATATGAAGAAGTCGATGACGGTATTACACCTATACAACGTGATGTAAGAGGAAGTAGTTATGTATCGTTTAGTTTATATCCCACAGACAAAGTTTCTTTTGTGAGCACAACCTATTATCAGCCTAATCTAAGTGCTTTTAGAGATTATAGAATATCAAGCCAAAGTTCTTTTTTGGTTACTGTATTCAAAAACTTTGCGCTTCAAATTAATTATGTTTTTACTTACGATGCTTTCCCGGCAATAGGAATTCCGAAGTCACAATACAACTTCAACACAGGATTTACGTATAGTTTCGATTAATTTTTTTCAAAAACTAACGTAAGCTTTTTATGTATTCATAGACTACTTCGTTATATTTACCTACAACAGAAACCGCATGCGGGTATCTTTCGTAAATAAATTAAAAAATATATGTCATATTACGATCCAAAGGACTTAAGAAAATTCGGAAACATTACCGAGTGGAGTGAAGAACTGGGTACAAAATTTTTCGATTACTACGGAAAAGTATTTGAAGAAGGAGCACTCACAGCTCGTGAAAAATCACTCATTGCCCTCGCTGTAGCACACACCGAAATGTGCCCTTACTGCATAGACGCTTACACCAAAGATGGCTTGCAGCGAGGAATTACCAAAGAAGAAATGATGGAAGCCGTTCATGTAGGAGCTGCCATTAAAAGTGGTGCCAGCTTAGTTCATGGGGTCATGATGATGAATAAGGTGAATAAGTTAGACGGATAAAAGAACGATATGACCAAATTAAAAACACAGTCCCTTCACAAAAGGGAAAGTGAACTTGCCAACGCCCATACACAACTTGAATTTCTCTCCAACGGAATTTTTGCCAATGGCGAATTACCTACTTTTGCTGAAAAAATAAAGAACAGCGGGCAGTTTCCGCTAAAGCCCAAAAAACTGGAAATACTTCAAATTAATGTGGGCTATATGTGCAACCAAGTTTGCGAACACTGCCACGTTGATGCAGGTCCTGATAGAGAGGAAATCATGACCAAAGAGACCATGCAACAATGTCTCGATGTTATTAAAAATACCGGAGCGCATACACTCGACTTAACGGGAGGCGCACCCGAAATGAACCCCAACTTTCGTTGGTTTGTTGAAGAAGCCAGTAAAGCGGGGATAAAAGATTTTATTGTACGTAGTAACTTAACCATTATTGTTGCCAATAAAAAATACCACGATCTTCCTGAATTTTTCAAAAAGCACAACGTCCATATAGTAAGTAGTATGCCCCACTGGACCAAAGGAAAGACAGACAAACAACGAGGTGATGGTGTTTTTGAAGCTTCTATAAAAGCCTTACAAATGTTAAATGATGTTGGCTACGGAATGCCGGGAAGTGATTTAAAATTAGATTTGGTGTACAATCCAAGTGGAGCTTTTTTACCTAGCGATCAAGGAGGTCTTGAAAAAGATTTTAAAAAAGCATTGTTTGAAGATTTTGGAATCGAGTTTCATAACCTTTTTGCTATAACCAATCTTCCTATCTCGCGTTTTTTAGATTACCTTATTGCTAGTGACAATTATGAAGATTATATGTATTCTTTAGTGGAAGCCTTTAATCCTTCAGCTGTTACAAATGTTATGTGTACCAATACCATTTCTGTAAGTTGGGATGGATGGCTATATGATTGCGATTTTAACCAAATGCTGGAATTGAAAGTAGCCAGTAAAGTGAAGCATATTTCAGAATACAACGAAGCCATTTTAACGAATCGAAATATTATTATTTCACAGCACTGTTATGGCTGCACAGCCGGTGCAGGAAGTAGTTGTCAAGGAGCTGTAGCATGATAAAAAACGGTATTTTTTATATCCTAGTTTTAGTTGGAGTTTTTTCTAAAGCTCAATCTCCTATTGAACATTTTCTCAACGTTCATACTGAGAAAAAAATCCCTTATGTTTCGGTAACCGAAGCGCGTATGTTTCAATTGCAAGATAATGCCCTTTTTTTAGACGCAAGAGAACGGAAAGAATATGAGGTTAGTGCCATTCCATCAGCAAAATTTATTGGTTATTCTACTTTTTCTTCGGAAGATATTACCAAAAACATTGCTAATAAAGATCAACTCATCATTGTCTATTGCTCGCTTGGGATACGTTCTTCAAACATTGCTAAAAAACTAAAAAACTTAGGTTTTTCCAATGTAAAAAATCTTTATGGTGGTATCTTTGAGTGGAAAAACAACGGGTATCCGGTGTTAAATTCCGAAGGGGAAGAAACCGAAAAAGTGCACACCTTTTCAAAAGCCTGGGAAAAATATCTGGAGAGCGGAATTAAAATTAACTAATATGGGGCTTTTTACAACCAATAAAAATAATGATAATGCTGAAGATATCTTCCATTTTCCCACCTCAAAAAGTCTTTTATTAATCTTTACCCGAAACCCAGAATTGGGAAAATGCAAAACCCGATTAGCAGCCTCTATTGGGAATGAAAACGCCTTGGAAATTTTTAAATTTCTTGTTTCGCATACGGCAAAAATTACAGAATCCGTAGTGGCAGACAAATATGTATATTATGCCGATGAAATTTGGGAAAATGATCTTTGGAATGCTTCTGTCTTTCATAAACGATTACAAAAAGGAACTGATTTAGGAGAGCGCATGAAGGAAGCCTTTTTACAAGGTTTTAAAGACGGATATGAAAAGATTATTGTTATTGGAAGCGATCTCTTCGATATTACTACCGAAGCTATTGAAACAGCATTTACCGCTTTGCAAACCCACGATTTTGTGATAGGTCCTGCTCAAGATGGCGGCTATTACTTATTAGGAATGAAAAAAATAAAACCCCAGCTTTTTGAAAATAAAGCCTGGGGAACCAGCACAGTTTTAGAAACTACCTTACAAGATTTAAAAGACGAAAAGTGGATACAATTACCCGTTAAAAATGATGTCGATTTGTATGAGGACATTAAAGATAATGAGGTGTTTCAGCCTTTTTTAAAAAATATAAAACATGCTTAAAAATATACAACAAGCGGTTGATTTCCTTCAAAAAAGAGGATTCTTAACACCCGAAATAGGAATTATTTTGGGAACCGGATTAGGACAATTGGTCGATAAAATTAGTATCGATGCTGAAGTAAGTTACAACCATATTCCCAACTTCCCCACAGCCACTGTTGAGTTCCATAAAGGAAAATTAATTTATGGAACATTGGGAGGAAAAAAAGTAGTGGTCATGCAAGGGCGTTTTCACCTCTATGAAGGCTACACCCCACAAGATGTTACTTTTCCGGTAAGAGTTATGCATCAATTAGGAATAAAATACCTACTGGTAAGCAATGCCGCAGGCGCTATTAACCTCCATTTTAAAAAAGGGGAAATCATGTTAATTGATGACCATATCAATTTACAAGGTTCTTCGCCTCTTGCTTTTTTAGGAGTAGAACATTTGGGAGAACGTTTTGTAGATTTAAGTGCTCCCTATGATACTCTTTTAAATAAAAAAATGGAACGTATTGCTTCTGAAAAGGGAATCAAACTTCACAAAGGTGTTTATGCAAGTGTATTAGGACCACAATTAGAAACAAGAGCAGAATACCGTTATTTGAAAATTATTGGGGCAGATGCAGTGGGTATGAGTACCGTTCCGGAAGTAATTGTAGCAAATCATTTAAAATTGCCTGTGGTAGCCGTTTCCGTTTTAACGGATGAATGTGACCCCGACCATCTAAAACCGGTTAACATTGCAGACATCATTGAACAAGCTGAAAAAGCAGAACCCAATATGATTACCCTTTTTACCAAATTAATTGAACACTTGTAAGGATTTTCAATCTCATTAGACATTATTTATTAACCATTACTCCTTTTTATGAGCTATTTAGATACCACCCATGACGTTTACAAACAAGCTGCCTTAACCCCCGATGTTGGGCTTTGTTGTACCACCAATCCTATATGGGAACTTCCGGGTTTAAAAATTCCGAAAATCATGCAGGAAATGAATTACGGCTGTGGCTCTACCGTACATCCTAGGGATTTGAGCAACAGCCCAAAAATATTGTACGTAGGTGTTGGTGGCGGAATGGAACTATTGCAATTTGCTTATTTCTCACGCCAAAAAGGAGGTGTTGTTGGAGTCGATGTGGTGGATGAAATGCTGGAAGCTTCTAGAAAGAATTTTGTAGAAGCCGAAACCCAAAACCCTTGGTTTAAAAGTGATTTTGTGGAACTAAAAAAAGGGAGTGCCATGAGCCTTCCACTGGAAGACAACAGCATAGATGTGGCTGCTCAAAATTGCTTATTCAACATTTTTAAAGAGGAAGATTTAAAAGCTGCCATTGCCGAAATGTATCGTGTACTAAAACCCCACGGAAGATTGGTTATGAGCGACCCTACGTGTGAACAACCTATGAACGAAACACTTAGAAACGATGAGCGTCTTCGTGCTTTGTGCCTTAGCGGAAGTTTACCCATAAAAGAATACGTAAAAGCACTTACTGATGCAGGTTTTGGAACTATCGAAATAAGAGCCCGAAAACCCTATCGAATCTTAGACCCGAAACACTATCCAACCGAAGAATTAATTTATATCGAATCTATTGAAGTAGCTGCCATAAAAGATCCCATGCCAGCAGACGGCCCTTGTATTTTTACAGGAAAAGCAGCTATCTATTATGGTACTGACGATTATTTTGATGACAAAAAAGGGCACCTATTATTGAAAAATCAACCCTTAGCTGTTTGCGATAAAACGGCCGGTGCTTTGGCTAATTTAGGGCGAGACGATATTTTCATTAGTGAATCTACCTTCCATTACGATGGAGGTGGTTGTTGTTAATATGGAAAAGTATTTTCAACTATTTAAAAACTCTTATCGCGAATATTTCAATTATTTAATTGATGAAATCACCCATTTTCATTGGGAAAATTATTTCTATGGATTAATCCTTGTTTCTTTAGTTGTTTGGGGACTAGAAATTTTATTTCCGTGGCGGAAAAAACAAAAGATATTCCGAAAGGATTTTTGGTTGGATACTTTTTACATGTTCTTCAACTTTTTCCTTTTAAATCTTATTGTTTTAATCTTTCTATCCAATGCTACTGCGGCATTGTTTAACGATTTTCTTTCGTTATTTGGGGTTTCCATTTCTAATTTTCAGCTTATAAACCTTAACCAACTACCTTTTGGACTGGGTTTATTAGTATTTTTTTTAGTAACCGATTTTGTACAATGGAATACCCATAGACTTCTTCATCGTGTGCCCTTTTTGTGGAATTTCCACAAGTTGCATCATTCTGTAAAAGAAATGGGATTTGCAGCACACCTTCGCTACCACTGGATGGAGCCGGTAGTATATAAATCCATTTTATACATTCCATTAGCCATTATTGGAGGTTTCGAAGTAAACTCTGTAGCCATTGTACATTTCGCAGCTCTTACTATTGGGCATTTAAATCATGCCAATTTGGGCTGGGACTATGGAATTTTAAAATATATTTTTAACAACCCAAAAATGCATATTTGGCATCATGCCAAGGAACTACCTAAAAATAAATTTTACGGAGTCAATTATGGCATTAGCTTAAGTTGCTGGGATTATCTTTTTGGCACGAATCATATTCCTTTTGATGGAAGAGACATAGTGCTAGGTTTTGATGGAGATGAAAAATTCCCAAAAAAATTTATACATCAGGAATTATACCCTATAAAAACCAATGAATAAACGGCTGCGTATATTTAAAAAAAATGAAATGAAATATATTATAAAACTTGTCTTACTGCTATTTTTCTCTCAAACATTGCAAAGTTGTTCGTTGCTTTCCGCAGCGGGTTTAAGTAGCCAAGGGCAACCGGTAAAGAAAGTTTCAGAAAATATGGTTGCTACTGAAAATAGATTAATAGACCATTCGCAATGGGATGCTTTACTGAAAAAACACGTAGATAATAATGGATTTGTTGACTACAAAGGTTTCTTGAAAGACCGCACCCAGCTACAGCAATATTTGAAAATGCTTTCTGAAAATCCGCCCACGGAAACTTGGAATGCTCCAGAATTATTAGCATACTACATTAATTTATACAATGCAGCAACGGTAGAATTAATTTTACAAAATTACCCTTTGCGAAGCATTAAAGACATTAACGGTGCCTGGACAAAAGCCATAGTGCCTATTGGAGATAAAACGCTTTCTTTAGGTGGTATTGAAAACGGAGTCCTCCGAAAAATGAATGAACCTAGAATACATTTTGCAATTAATTGTGCTTCTATTTCATGCCCTAATTTATTGAACGAAGCTTATTTTGCCGAAACTATAGATTTACAATTAGATAAAGTAACCCGATCATTTATTAATGGCCCTAAAAATGAAATAGGAATTAACAAACTTAAGCTTTCAAAGATTTTTGACTGGTACAAAAAAGATTTTACTGTAAACGACAAAAAAGATGTTATTGCCTTTGTAAATATATATCTTCTCAAAAAAATAAAAATTAACCCTAACGCTACGATAGAGTATTTTGATTACGACTGGAATTTAAACGAGCATCCTTAGGTTTTAAATTTAAAAGCAATGATTAGCATCATTATTCCTGTGCTAAATGAGGCCTCTACCATAGGTGTTATTTTACAAGAAATTTCTGAAAAAGCTTCTGGAAACTTTATTTCTGAAGTTATCATTGTGGATGGCGGTAGCAAAGATGCTACGCTCGAAAAAGCTTCAAAATTTGATACCGCATTACCATTAATTCTTTTAACTTCCGAAAAGGGTCGTGCAAAACAAATGAATGTAGGAGCCAAAAATGCGGAAGGAGAAATACTTTATTTTTTGCACGCAGACACTCTTTTACCCCCTAATTTTGATTCACAAATAATGTCCCATATTAAAAAAGGGAGTATTGCCGGATGTTTTAGAATGAAATTTGACAGTCATCATCCTATTCTGAAAATTTCACAATGGTTTACAAGGTTTAACCTGAAAAGTTGTCGCGGAGGAGATCAATCACTATTTATTTCAAAAAATATATTTGATACACTTGGGGGGTACAATGAAAATTTTATAGTGTATGAAGATTGTGAGTTTATTAATAGAATTTATGACCAATTCCATTTTACCGTAATTAAGGATTATGTAATTACTTCTGCAAGAAAATATCACCAAAAAGGGACTTTAAAGCTTCAGTTTCATTTTGCAATAATTCATATAAAAAAATGGCTGGGTGCCTCTCCAAAATCTCTAACTTCCTATTACAGGAAATATATTTTACCCTAGTTTTTCAACAAAAATCTTACAGATTTTTTAAAAACAGACAGGCTTTTATAAAACTAAAAATGTATTTCATCGTCTAAAAAATACACTTCAACTAATATATGTAAATATTATGTTTTTTGTGTGAGAATAATTTGGCTAAACCCCTAAGGATAAGCTATCTTTGATTTGTAGGAATATTCTTATAGGCTATAAATTATCGATTTATTACCATAAAGATTCCTTAAAAAAGAAGTAGTTATTTTAAAATTTTAGAAGTTATGAAGCCCCAAATTAATAACCTAAAAAAATTCCTTTTTATCCCCGTTCTTCTAATCGGTTTTTCGGCATTTTCTCAAACTGAACCAAAAAACGAAAGTAAAGCGTGTACTTCAAAAGTGGAATTAAAAGAGGGTAGTAGTTGTACTGGAATTTCTGTTTTCAACTTGAACGAAAATAAGCCAAACACCCCGGTTTTATCGAAAGCTATTGTAAGCCTTAATAACAAAATAGAAGACGTTATTTTCGAGAATAAAATGGTAAGTGGTAGAAACACAGTTTCTATCTCCTACATTGATAGAGAATAAAAACTACAATTTTAACTGATAGGTCTTCTTTACAATCTGTTCTGCAGGTTTATTTTGTGGCGTAAATTGATTATCGGTATTTCCACCCGCTTTTTCATGGGCAATAAACCATTTCCAAATAAAGCCCCCGGCAAACCAAGGTTCTTGCCAAATTTCTTGATACAAACCCTCCAGTAAATTACTTTGTACCTCCATGTTTATGGAAGACAATTGATAATTACTATCCCACGGTTTTTTACCCGCAAAATCCATACTGCGATACCCATATTCTGTAAACAAAACAGGTTTTTTAAAATTT
>JAWKMR010000012.1:0-85479 GCA_041392125.1 Flavobacteriaceae bacterium
ATTGTTTTTAATTCTTGTTACGTTTGAAATATCCCGTGTGGACTCCTTTACAGCTTGTATATTTTCACATTTCAGTAATTCATCGAACATAGCAAGGCTCACTTCAATTTTATAATCTACCGGATTGTTATACACCATAATGGGTAGGGAAGTATTATTAGCCACCGCTTTAAAATACGTTACCGTTTCTTCATCACTCGCTTTATAACGCATGGGAGGAAGCATCATTAAGCCTGAAGCTCCATCTTCTTCGGCGTGATGTGCAGCTGCTATGGCTCCTTTGGTAGATTGCTCGGCAATATTAATGAGCACCGGCACATTATCGTTTACTTGTTTTACGGTTTCTTGGGTAAGAGTTCTTTTCTCTTCTTCACTAAGAGTACTGGCTTCGCCAAGGGTCCCTCCTAAAACAATACCATGGACACCTGCCTCTAATTGCGCTTTTATATTATACTGAAAGAGCGGTAAGTCTAGGGTATCTCTTTCGGTAAATTTTGTGGTTACTGCAGGCATAACGCCTTTCCAACTGAATGTCATTTTCTATACTTTTTTATAGACCAAAAGTAGCTGAAGTAACGAAAAAGGAGCGTTAAAAAATTATCTAAAAATGATACTATATTAACCAATAATTTTAATTTTAATTTAATTTTGATTAGTATTGTAACATCATGAAAGTACTTCCCTTTACCATTCCAAAACCTAAAAATGATGCGCTTATCTTACAGGAAGACAAGCAACCTATGTTTTACGGCTTGTTGCATCAACATGAAGAAATTCAGATAAGCTATATCAAAAAAGGGACAGGTTCCTTGCTGGTAGGAGATGCTGTAACCTCTTTTACCGAGGGAGCTATTTTTGTATTAGGAAGTAATGTCCCTCACGTTTTTAAAAGCAACGGTGCGACAAATAACACTTCACACATGCTCACCGTGTTTTTTAAAAAAGATTCTTTTGGGGCTTCTTTTTTTGATACAGAAGAATTGCAATCACTTCATTCTTTTTTTGAACATGCGCCTTTAGGTTGGAAAGTAAAAATGGCTAATGAGGGTCTTCAAATTTTATTTCAAAAGTTATTTAAGGCAGAAAAATTAGAACGATTTATACTATTTCTTCAGTTATTGAATCTTCTGAATAAAGTCCCAAAACAGTTACTTTCTTCATTTCCGATTCAGAAAAAATTCAGTGATCTGGAAGGGCAACGCATGGGAACTATTTACACCTACACCATGAATCACTTTAGAGAAAAAATAACGTTGGAAGAAATTGCTTCCGAAGCCGCTATGACACCACAGGCTTTTTGTCGTTATTTTAAAAAACGAACCCGAAAAACGTACATCGAATTTTTAAACGAATTACGTATTGAAGAAGCTTGCTCTTTATTAAAAAATAATACCGAAATGAGTATCACCGAAATTGCCGAAGCCAGCGGATTTGTTAATATTTCAAATTTTCATAGAAAATTTAAGAACCAAATAGGGATGCGTCCTTTAAACTATCAAAAACAAAATCGTTTATAAGTTTTTGAGCTCTTCTTGTAGTTTTTTGGTAAGTCCGGTCACCACTAGATCGTACGAATGATTTATTAGTTCTATAACAAGTTGAGGAGGTAAATCCTCTATAAAAACCGTATTCCAATGCAGTTTACTCATATGGTAACCCGGAATAATAAGTCCGTCGTATTGCGCTCTAAGTTCCACCGACCTATCCGGATCGCACTTTAAGTTTACTTGCGAAGGGATGTGTTCTAAACCACACAAAGCAAACATTTTCCCCATGACTTTAAAGACCAAAGTTTTCTCATCGAACGGGAACGATTCGGTGACTCCTTTTTTGGAAAGACACTCATTTCGGAAATCTTCTATATGCATATTATTCTACTTTATATCCTAAAACAGGCTGATTATCAAAATAAATTAATAACGAATCCTGCCCTATTTGTACAGGAACGGTAAAGGTAACAATGCCTTCCTTTTCTGAAAATTGAACCGATTCTTTTGTGCCCCCATAGGCATATTGAATCTCCTTGGGAGCCGCAGTTCTAATTTCAAAATAAACTTCATTCATAGAACTAAACGAAAGTATCGTTCCTCCTTTGGGTGAAAGAATATCTTTGAACAGTAATTCTGAAGAAATTACTAAGGGAGCCTTTGAAAAGTCATCAAAACTTATAATTTCTAATAAAAAAGAATCTTCCACCATTTCGGGATAATGACTTTTAATAAGTTGTTCCGGAGCCGTTTTATAGAAAAAATACGAGGGCTGTTTAATGAATTTTCCAATGTATTTTCCAGCCCCCCAAGTAGCGTCAAACAAATACCATGTACCCTCTATTTTGGCGGCATTCCAGCCATGCCTTTTTGTAAATGGTCGCCCTATATCTTCAAAGTGCGTTTTAATATCTCCTTGAACGACATAGTTTTCAATGCCTTGCAGTTGACACATTTTTTCGAACACAAACGCATAGCCCTCACAAACCGCAACACCTTCTTTTAAGGTGCGTTCTATAATTTTGGCACGGGTTTTTTCTTCTTTTTGATTGCGCTCGCGATAATTAGTAAACGAATAATTGAATTTTTTATACTCCTCTGGGTCGTAACGGACATTCTCAATAAGCCAGGTATAGATAGCTCTTACTTTCTCTTCTTCTGTGAAAAAATCGCGGGTTAAAAATTTTGAGAATTCTTCCGGAGCATTAAATCTTTTGGGATATAATTGAATAGTAGCATCTACTCTTTCATAATCTTGCGATAATGTTGAAAAAGAAACAAAGGCTAAGAGAAAAAACAGTCCTTTCATGTTACAATTTTATACAAAACCGGTCTGCTGGGAGTGGCATCATTGACTAAAGAGGCCGTTTGAAGATTCAAAATATAACCGCCATCTTGGATATTGTTTTTTACATAAATAAATTCCGTAATGGTAGCGTCAAGTCTTGGGTTTTCGGGATAGTTCCAAAAGGCTCGATGTGCCATTAATTTTCCATCGTCCTTTTCTTTATCTACCGATGGCAAATCTATAAGTAAATGCTGTACCCCCAAATTCCGTAGATATTTTGCCGCATTTTCTTCCAGATACGGCCAATTGGTGTTGGAGTATTTCTTGTTTTTTTTGGAAGCAAGATTGGGCAGTGTCCTAATAACAACCGCTTCGGGGTTTTTATCTTTTAACAGGTGCTTCAATTGCTTTTCTGAAATAACGAAATCTTTCTTTTTAGTTTCGGGTGCTACGGAAATTACTTCGGCTACAAAAAAGTGTTTTTTCAACATCTCATGAACGGAATAAAACTCTTTAGAAATATGCCCTACACTCTCGGTATGTGTCCCGTGTGCGTGCGGATTGAAATAAACATTATTAAAATTTACCGAAGCTCCTTCTTTAACACTCCCTACCCAATCATCAAATTTTACAGGCCAAACCTCGGGAGCATCAATATACCAAGCCCGAGCTTTTCCCTTTTGGGCTTTTATGGGAATGGAAATATCCAACGGTTTCGACAAATCGATGGTAATTGTTTTATTTTTTATGTAAAGTGAAGCTTTCAAAAGGAGTCGTTTTCAGTCTAAATTTACTAAGAAAAGGTCACTTGCAATTCCGTCACTTAAAAATTTTCCCTGTTGGGTAACTTTTAGCGACCCGTTTTCTACGGAAAGTAGCTTGTTTTTAATATGCATTTTGGCTTGTTGTTCTAGGTATGTTCGATATTTTTTTCCGAATTGATCTTCCACTTCTGAAAGTTGAATGCCCCACATGGTACGCAAACGGGTCATGACATATTCGTTATAGCGATCTTTTTTTGAAAGGGTTTCACGCTCCAACGGAAGCTCGTTTTGTTCAATTCCACTTAAGTATTTTGAATTATTAGCCACATTCCAACTTCTGGTTTTCCCATCGTAACTATGTGCTGAAGGCCCTACGCCCAAATACGATTTTCCCAACCAATAGGCTACGTTGTTTTGCGACTCGAAACCTGGCTTTCCGAAGTTGGAAAATTCATAATTCACAAATCCTCTTTTTTCGGTTTCAGTTACCAAAATTTGATGATGCGATTGTGCTACTTCATCCTCCACAGGGGCTACAATTCCTTTATCAATAAAAGTTTTTAAGGCGGTTTTACGCTCTACGGTAAGGGCATAACAAGAAATATGGGGTACCTCCAGTTCAAAGGCTTTTCCCAAGTTTTGGAGCCAGCGTTCGTTGGTCATATTAGGCATTCCGTAGATTAAATCTATAGTAATATTGCTGAAATGTGCTTTTGCTAATTCAATACACTGCAATGCTTCTTCAGTGTTGTGTGCCCGATTCATGAGTTTTAAATCTTCTTCAAAAAACGATTGTACACCTATGCTTAAACGGTTGATCGGACTATTTGATAATTGGATGATTCGATCTTTGGATAAATCATCGGGATTGGCTTCGAGGGTAATTTCAGCCTTTTTTGATACTGAAAAATGTTGAAAAATGGTTTCAAAAATTTGATTGAGTTCTTCCTCAGAAAGCAAAGAAGGCGTTCCCCCACCAAAATAAATGGTTTGTATTTCTCCTGAAATTTCTCCCTTCCGAAGCGATAATTCTTTACAAATGGCATCTACCATTCGCTCTTTATTTTTATGGGAAGTTGAAAAATGGAAATCGCAATAATAACATGCTTGTTTACAAAAAGGAATATGGAGATAGATGCCCGCCATTTACCTAAGATATACTATGATTAATGAAAGCCCGTATCCCAATGCCACATAAAGTAATGTGCCAAAAATGTAAGCAAAAAAGGATTTTATGATTACTAAAACTAAATTTTCTTTAAAAAAGGAAGCCATGGCGTACAAATAGTACAAAAGCATGACAAGCATAGTTAAAAATTGCAATCCGGTATCCAAAAGCACCACTAAAAACATATTTAGTGTTCCTAAAAAAATATAGATTCCAACAAGGTAAAAAGACTGTGCTATATACTCTGCCCAACGGTATTTTTTATAAAAAAATAACTTCGAAAAAAGAGAAAGGGTAAAAACGAAAATGAAAAGAATATTATTTATGTTTTGAACCATAAATTGTCCAGCTTCTCTAAAAATACTTAAGGTTACATCGCTTCTTTGCGGCACCTTCCCCATAGGGTCGTACGCTAATAATGAACGAATTAATAAATGAATTGCCGTAAGTAGAATAAAAAAAGAAACCGGTTTAAAATAGGTTTTTCTTTTTCCATTTAAATAGTCCCTAAATATCTTCCCGGGATTCAGAAACAATAGTTTTAAAGTTTTCCAAAAAGGGGCTTCAAAGGAGAATAACCCTGCTGCTAAATCATTAAAAGTTTCGGAAAAACTAACCTCTTGAACTAAGGCTCGCTGGCCACATCCATGGCAATAGTTACCTACTACTTTTGTCCCACAGTTATTACAATATATTGGTTTTTCATTCACCATTACCCCACTCTATCTTCATTTTGTTTTACAAAAGCCGCCCAACCCGAATAGCTTTTTCCTGCTTCTATTTTGCCTTCGTTGTAAAAATGGCAGACCGCCGCAGCCAGCCCATCGGTACTATCCAGATTTTTTGGTAATTCTTTCAAATTTAAAAGGCTTTGCAACATTTTGGCCACTTGTTCTTTGCTGGCGTTACCATTGCCGGTAATAGCCATTTTAATTTTTTTGGGAGAGTATTCGGTAATGGGTACTTGTCGTGAGAGTCCTGCCGCCATGGCAACTCCTTGGGCACGCCCCAATTTTAGCATAGACTGTACGTTTTTCCCAAAAAAGGGAGCTTCGATGGCTATTTCATCGGGGTGAAAAGTATCTATAAGCTCGATCGTACGTTCAAAAATGTATTTTAGCCGTAGATAATGATCGTCGTATTTAGACAGCTGTAATTCATTAAGTTGCAGAAACTGCATTTGCTTATTTACCACTTTTATGAGTCCAAATCCCATCACCGTAGTACCGGGGTCTATGCCTAAGATTATTTTTTCGGAAGCCATTCCATCTAAAACTTTAGTAATTTAGCTACCCTATGGTCGCCCTTTCTTACAAAGCTACACAATATGGCTGGTTTGCCCTAAAGGTTTTTATATTGGTTATAGCCTTTGCTTTTATGCACCGTAAATTTTCTGATCTCAATACTGCTTCGTGGGCTGTTATTTGGGAAACATTACAACTTAAAAATCTACCTTTTTTTTTACTTTTCTTGGGTTTAGCCACAAGTAATTGGCTTTTTGAAATAAAAAAATGGCAAGTCATTACCTCGGTTATAAAAAAGATTTCATTTTCTGAAGCTACCCGACAAAGTCTAGCTGCCTTAACTGTTTCTTTGGCAACACCCAATAGAATAGGAGATTATGGTGCCAAAGCAATGTATTTTAACAAAGAGGAACGAAAGAAAATTGTATTTCTCAATTTCATTGCTAATGGATTCCAGTTTTTAATCACCTTCTTTATGGGTATGATGGGGGTTTGGAAGATTTTTCCTTATCTCGAGAATCAAATTTCTATCCCTACTTGGATAGGGTTTTTTTGCGTGGTAATTGTTATATGTATCATGAGTTATATATTCAGAAAAAAGGAATGGTTTATCAAGGGATTATCCATAGACCATATCTGGCAAGCTTATAAAAAACTTCCTTCCCTAATTACATGGAAAACACTTTTTTTTGCAAGCTTACGATATAGTCTTTTTAGTACTTTATTTTATTTATTGCTACAATTTTATGGGGCTGAAAGTTCATTTTTAGAAACAATTCCTTTTATTTTTTGCATGTATTTATTAGTTTCGATTATCCCCACATTTTTAGTAGTTGATATCATAGTAAGGGGGAGTATTGCAATTGGATTATTGACTATTTTAAAAATCCCCGAAACGATTATTGCGGCCACTGTATTTAGTATGTGGTTGCTAAATTTTTTACTCCCCGCAACCATTGGCAGCTATTATGTTTTAAAATTTAAAAGAGTTTGATTACCATTATTTACAGCATCCTTTTTTTATATTTCCTTGCTATGGCTTGGGTTTTTTATGGTTTTCAAAAACTACGTTATTTCAATCACAATAATAGTGTGGCAAAAAATACATTTTCAATAGTAGTTCCTTTCAGAAATGAAGAAAAACAACTTCCGCACTTACTACAAAGCCTTTTAAAAATAGATTACGATGAAACTAAATTTGAAGTTTTGTTTGTAGATGACGAATCCAATGATGCCTCTGTTCAAATAATAAATGATGGCCTAAAAAATGCCCACATTAACTATCATATATTAACCAATATACGTTATTCCAATTCTCCTAAAAAGGACGCCATTTCTCAAGCACTAAAAAAAGCTCAAAACGATTGGATTGTTACCACCGATGCAGATTGTATTGTTCCTCGAAAATGGTTATCGATTTTAGACGCTTTTATTCAAAAAAAGGATCCTAAAATGGTTTGCATGCCTGTGTCTATTATTCAGAAAAAATCTCTGTTATATCAGTTTCAATATTTTGATGGATTAAGTCTACAAACAGTAACCAAAGGTGGGTTTGGAAATCAAAAACCTCTGTTGAGTAATGGCGCTAATTTGGCCTATAAAAAGAAGACCTTTTTTGAAGTTGCCGGATACATTGATAATGATATTTATGCCAGTGGAGATGATTTATTTTTAATGGAAAAAATAAGAGAATTGTATCCTACAAAAATTTTATACTTAAAAAATAGAGAGGTAACTGTCCTCACCCACTGTGTAGATAGCTGGAAAAGTGTTACTCAACAACGCATTCGTTGGGCTTCCAAAACAAAATATTTAAAAGAACCTATGCTAACTATTTTGGGCGGAATTACCCTGCTAACAAATCTTGCCCTTTTAGTGAGTTTTATCTGCTGCTTTATCTTCCCCTTAGACATTGCTTACTTTTTAAGTGTTATAGTAATAAAAATACTTTTAGATACCGTTATACTAGTGTCTGAAACCCAATTTCTTCGACAAAAATTTAGCTTATTATATTTATGGATTAGTACCTTTATTTATTCTGTAGTGGTTGTTTGGGTTGTATTCAATAGTATAAAGGGTGGTTATGAATGGAAAGACCGAAGTTTTAAAAATTAATCAACTTTTTCAATTATTTTTTTACCTTTATCTGTACCAAATCAAATATTTACACCTATGAAACGCCTACTCTTTGTGTTCCTTTTTTTTGTAACCTCTCTTTCCTTTGCACAGCAAAATTATACCATTAATGGAGAAACGCTTTCGCTTTATTCTGAAGCAGAAGGAAATCTCACCCTATTATGGAACAGTTTTGATAATAATTATCGGTATTTTATTAAAGATGGAAATGAAATAGAAGAATTAAAAAATACTAAAGCTAACGGAACCTACCAGGAAGAATATAAAGCAGTATTACAAAAGCACACCGGGATGGATGTTTCGAAGGTGCGATTTACCAAGCCCGATCTGGTTAAAGTCATAGATAGTTACAACATTCAAAATGACGCCACCTATACTTCGGAAGCTACCTCGGCACAATTAAAGGCCCGATTAGGCGGGTTTGCAGGAATTACTAATGCTCCGTATCTTATTAACCTAGATATTTCAACCCACCTACAGTTGGGTGCCGAATTAGAAGTGATTGACGAAGTAAAGTTAAAAAGACATAGTTTGGCACTACAATTCCGACAGATTTTTGCCAATGGCGATTACGACATTTCTTCTTCGCAATTTTCGTTGAATTACCGATTCAAATTTGTAAAATGCGACCATTTTGATGTGTATGTCAATACCAAAATTGCACAATATTCAAATGTATCGTCGGGTATAGAATTTACTGATGAAAATGATGAAGTAGTTAATCTTAAGGGTTCTGGCGGCGATTTCCAAGCCCCTTTTGCTTTTGGATTAGGAGCAGATATCGCTTTGGGGAACGGATATGTTACCTTGTTGTATCAGGATATTTATGCCATAAACCTTAACAAAAATGACGAATTCCCTCTGGATTTTGCCATAGGGTATAAGTGGAAGTTATAAATCCTTAATTCTTTCAAGCAAACTACCGAAGAAAAAACATTCTAAGAAACCCATGCTTAAATTAATAAATAATCTACGAAATTTTATTAGTAAAGGGGCAGCATTTCTTATTTGGTTTATATCCGCTTTAATAGCCTACGATTTTTTTATTCATGGAGCCAGGAAGCTTGACCCAAGTGGTTGGTGGGCTCCTGCATTTGAAAAATGGGGCTACCCTACTTGGTTTATGATATTAATTGGCATTATAGAACTTATTGGGGCTCTTTTACTAATAATCCCGAAAGTCCGTTATATTGGAGCCTTTTTTTTATTCATTATAATGCTTGGAGCATTAACCACTAAAGCACTTCATAAAATAGCAATAGAAGAAGTTGTATTCTTTCTAAATATTTTGACATTGCTGCTTTTCTTATTTATATATGAATTTAAAAAACAAAGCAACCAATAAAAATCAACTAAAGCTCTTCAGAATTTACAACAAATGGTAATTTCATTTGTGTAGTTACCGGTATTCCTCGTTTATAGGCTGGAGCAGAAAGTTTTATTTGCTTAATACTTTCTGTAAACAATCCCTTTAAATTGGGTATTTTTTGCAGTAAAAGGCTATCTATGACAATTTCTTGAATAACTATTTCGCCCGATTTTTCAATCTGCAAAAGCAACTCTATGGTATCGTGTAATTCGTGATTTGCCATCATTTTTTCCTGACTCAATTTTTCTTGAATGACACTAACAATAACCTCCTGAAAGCATAACTTTTGACGTTCCTTTTCAGTCTTGGTTTCGCATTCTTTGAAGGAAGGATAGGTATCTACTTGGTTCCAATCTATACTGTCCACCTCTTCTTGGTAAAAGGTTTCCGAAGAAATTCGTTCGGTATTAAAAAATTGGCAAGAAGAACAGATTCCAATACAAAGAATTAAGTAAACTTCTTTTCGAAAATTCATGTTCCGAAAGTACAAATTTTGATGAAACTAACACATTTCAGTAACATTTATGTAATTTTCAAGTCGAATACTACTACATGGACATTCTCTGTATCCTTATTGGTTTTTTATTAATGTTGGTGGGTATTGCGGGTAGTATTCTGCCGGTGCTTCCAGGCACCCCAATCTCTTGGCTAGGATTGGTAGTATTATATATAGCCCCTTCGCTGGAATTTGATTGGACTTTTATTAGTATCACCGGAATTGTTGCCCTAGGAATTTACATCATGGACTACATTATACCGGCATTGGGCACCAAACGCTTTGGAGGTAGTAAAGCTGGGGCTTGGGGTACTACTATTGGTTTAATAATTGGTATTTTGGCTCCTATTCCGTTCGGAATTATTATAGGTCCATTTGTGGGTGCATTGGTAGGAGAACTAGCTTTTAATAAAACCGAAGGTCCTCAAGCTTTTAAAGCAGCTATTGGCTCCTTTTTAGGATTCTTAGCTTCTACTTTTATTAAGTTTTTTGCAACAGTAGTCTATCTGGGATTGTTTGTTTACAAAGTAATTGTAAATTTTGATGTTCTTTTTTAAACTAAAGTTGTTTCAATTTTGGAATCATTATATGCGCTGTAACTCCATTATTTTCTGAGTTATTTTTAATTTCGAATTTAAAATTTGTTTCATATATAGTTTCCAACCGGGAAAGTACATTACTTAAACCTGTTCCATAAACCAGTTCATGTTGGGGTTTTAAAAGTTTTCCATTATTAGAAATATAAAAGTGAATCTCTGTTTCCTTTTCTTCAAAAAGGATATTAATTTGTAGTGTATCGTGAGTTAAAGAAAAACCGTGCTTTATAGCATTTTCTACAAATGGCTGCAACATTAATGGCGGAATCTTTTCCTGAAATATAGTTTCGGGAATTTGCACATTGAATTCTACTTTATCTGCAAATCGCAATTTTTCTATATCCAAATATTTTTTCAGTAACCTTAATTCCTCTGCGACAGTAACAAATTTTACATCTTTTAACGTAAGTGTTTCTCTTAGCAAATCGCTTAGGTCTGAAATTGCATCTTGCGCTTTTTCCGGTTGAATGTCGATTAAAGAGCTAATATCGTTAAGAGTATTGAACAAAAAATGAGGTTGTAATTGGCTTTGCAGGGCGTTTATTTTAGAGTCTAATAATTGCGTTTTCAACTTATTTTCTTGTAACTGAAAATCTTTTTGTTTCTGAAAAAAATAGTAGACAATTACGATAGCCGCCATAGAAAAATAAAGGAAAAAGTTATAGTCTGTCCCCAACAGGGCTCCTGTATAAACATAATTGAAAGTAAGCGGGTCGTTCGTATTAAACAACCAATTATTCACAATTACCTGAGAAGTTACAGAATAAAATGTAAGGCTTATCCCAAAAAGAATGTGAAGTAAAAAGACACTCCATCGCGCAATTCCTTTTTTAACTTCCAAATACCGAACAAAATATATGGCTGCTATTATGAAAATTAACTTCAGCGAATACCGAACCATGTTTACAGAGAAAAACTCATTCCAAGTAAACGTGGTGTAAGCCGCATTTTTCCATTTCCCCAAGGCCCCGGAAATTAAGGTTAACAAAAAGAAGCCTACATAAAAGGCCATTAAATAAACAACCAATTGTTTATCAATAATTTTACGCATCCTGTTATTTAATTCCTGTTTCAGCAAAAAAAGCTTCTTTATAACTTTTTGAAAGGGTAAAATACGTTTCATCTTTCATAACGATACTAAAATCACCTAGTCCCTCGCTGACAATTTCTTTCAAAAAATTTCTATTTATGATGGTCGATCGATTAATTCTGGAGAAATGTTGAGGATTCAGATTTTCCATTAAATCGGTAAGTGATATTCTATAAAGGTGTTTTTGTTTAATCTCGGTAATTATTTCGGCATAATACCCCGATGATTGTATATAACAGATTGTTTCCACCTCAATAAAAAAATATCGTTTTTGTTCTTTGAGTACAATTTTATCCCAATAGGAATTATTTTGAGTGATATATTGGCTTTCAAATACTTGTAATAACTCTTTTATTTTATCATTAAAAACGGGCTTCTCTTGAAGTCCTAATTGAAAGAGCCCTCTTTGTAATGCTTCTTGAAATCTGTCTTTTTTATAGGGTTTTAATAAGAAGTCAATGGCTCTTACTTCAAAAGCCTTAACCGCAAAATCGTCAAAAGCAGTCACAAAAATTACGATGGGTATTTTGTTTTCGGGGAGATAAGAAAGAACTTCAAATCCGTTCATATCGGTCATCTTAATATCCAAAAACAACAGTTGAATGTCTTTAGCATGTAACAGCTCCAATGCTTCTTTTCCGTTGGAAGCCTCAAATAGCTTAAAAGCACGAGAATCTTCTTTTAGAAATTTAACAATTCTTTTTCTTGCTAATTCTTCATCATCGGCAACTACTATTTGAATGGGTGTACTTTTCAAAAAAACTATTTAAACACGAAATAACACTAAAAAGTTTAATTGTAGTATTCTATGTATCTCAATCTAACAAAATTTGATGAGAACACTACAAAACCTGCTATGTAACTTTTAAAAATTAATGT
Source organism: Flavobacteriaceae bacterium (assembly GCA_041392125.1). Classification (GTDB taxonomy): domain Bacteria; phylum Bacteroidota; class Bacteroidia; order Flavobacteriales; family Flavobacteriaceae; genus Halomarinibacterium. Next base: position 12,518 of record JAWKMR010000012.1, read on the forward strand.
CTTCGCATCATAAAAAATGCATTTCGTATCATTTTCTTGAAAACTGCTTCTGTAATCCTCATTTTTGGTACAACAAATATACTTGTCATGAAAAAAGGTTTATCAATACTCGGTTTTTGCTTTTTAAGTTTTCAAGCTATTATCTCTCAATCTTTCGAAGAAACTAACATCCCAGATTTAACGACAACGCCTTCCGCCTCTCGAAGCGCTAATTTTATAGATATAAATGGCGATGGATGGGATGATGTGTTTATTAGCAATGGTCCTTTTGGTGGCGAGGCGAATATGCTCTACATAAACAACCAAGACGGAACCTTTACCACAATTGTTACAGACGATATTGTGTTAGATTTTGATCGTTCAGACGGGGCAAGTTTTGCCGATGTGGACAATGACGGCGATTTGGATGGTTTTGTAGTGACCTTTGGTCAAAATGGAGTTGGTAAAAAAAATTACTTTTATAGAAATAATGGCGATGGCAGCTTTACGTACGAGCCCGACATTGCTATGGGAATCCCGCTAACGTATTCTGAAATGGCCACTTGGATTGATGCCAATAACGACCAAAATCTAGATTTATATGTTACGAATAGTGTGGGAAATCTTCGGAATCTTTATTTTGAAAACCAAGGCGATGGTAGCTTTTTACAAGTAACCAATCTTGCTATTACAGATGACTTTTTGCCTTCAAGATCCATTGATTGGGTAGATTATGATAATGATGGCGATTCAGATTTATTCATTACAAATGAAGAAGAACACACCAATTCTCTATTTAGAAACGATGGCCCCAACAATTTTACGCAAATAACAAATGCAACTATTACTTTAGACACTAACAATTCTGTAGGAAGTTCCTGGGCAGATATAGACAATGACGGAGATTTTGACTTATTTGTTGCTAATTATGATACTAATGGAGAAGCCAATCAGCTTTTCATCAATGACAATGGTACTTTTACAGAAGTGAGCAATTCTCCCGTAACATTAGCAATCACTAATTCGTTCGGGTCTACCTTTGGGGATGTAGATAACGACGGAGATTTAGACCTTTTTGTATGCAACGCCTATTTACCATCCCAAACTACCAATTTTTTATATATTAATGATGGTACCGGCACTTTTAGCTTAGATACAACCAGCGCCCTCGCTTTACATCAAGGCAATACGTTTGGTGCCGCCTTTGGCGATTATGATAATGATGGCTGGCTCGATATACTATTAGCCAATACTGAAAACGAAAGTCAAAATAATTCCTTGTTTCATAATACCGGAAGTGGGAATAACTGGGTAAAGCTTCATTGTACAGGAACTAACTCAAACACTTCGGCTGTGGGTGCCATTGTAAAACTAAAAGCCACTATTCATGGAGAGTCGGTATGGCAAACCCGAAGAATAGCAGCATCCTCGGGGTATTGTAGTCAAAACAGCTACACGGTGCATTTTGGTTTGGGGGATGCTTCAGAAATAGAGGAGCTCATAGTTAGCTGGCCTATAGGTATTTCAGAATCCTTTAAAAATCTTTCGATAAATGAAATTCATAGTATCGTTGAAGGGACTGGAATTTTAGGAGTACATGAAACAAACTCACTCAAATTCAACCTATACCCAAATCCTGCAAAAGACAGCTTATTTATTGTTACACTTACCAACGATTTAATTGAAAATGGTGTTGTCTCTTTTTATACCACCCAAGGACAATTCTTAAAAGAAATACCCTTAGACATTCCATTTACAAAAATGGATTGTGCTTCTCTCCCGGAAGGAGTCTATTTTATTGAAATAACCGATAACGGCAAAACACTTTTGGTCGAACCGTTTATTAAAAATTAAACCCAAGTTGTTTTTTCTTCGATAGTAGTGTTTCTAAAACCTTCGGGAAGGGAGGTGTCATACTTACCCATATAGAAAAAGCCTATGCAATGTTCCCCTTCCTGCATGGGAACCAGTTGATGTAAATATTTACTTATTTCCGGAGAACTCCAATACGCACCAATTTTCATTTCAGAAGCGGTTAACCACATATTTTGAACAGCCATAGCCGTTGCGGCAATCTCCTCCCATTCGGGAATCGCCCCTTTAGAGTCTCGTTGGTAACAAATAGCTATTATACACGCTGCCTTTAAAGGATTTCGCTGGTATTTTTGATACGTTATTTCAGAAAATTTTTCAGCTTTTTCTTTATATGTCTTAGCTAAAAATGAACTTAGTTGGGTCCTAGATTCAACGGAATGAAACACCTTAAAACGCCATGGCTCTGTACGTTTATGAGTAGGCGCCCAATTGGCAGCACTTAGTATGTTTTGTATTTCTTCATTTGAAATTGCTTGAGTATTATATTGTGCCGGATACACTGCTCTTCTGTTTTTTATACTTTCTAAAATCATAGCTTTTAATTTCTGTAAAGGTACTCCATAAGCAAAAGAAAAAAGTGAGGCTTCTGTTATTACATTTGTTTTTTTTGTACCTTAATATCGATAAATCATTCGGTATCAACCTAAAACGCTCTTCAAAATGAAAAAATTTGCACTTCTCGCATTCTCACTTGTATTGGCCCTTCTTTCCATTTCGGCCATCGAGACAGATAGTATTCAAAGTAATTATTCCCTAGAGGGAGTCTGGGAAATGGAACATCAATATATCTATGAGAATAACGAAATTCTGGATACTATTTACAATTTAAACGGCTATCGGCAAGTAAAAATGTATAGCAAAGGAAAAGTAATGTGGTCTCGCTACAACCCTACCGATACTAATGAGTGGTTTGGGTACGGTACCTATCATGTGAAGGATGGAATTTTAGAAGAACAACTTGAATATGCATCCAATGAAATGATGAAAATTGTAGATACGGTTCAGGTATTCCGTTTTGAATTAAAAATAGATAAAGATTCTTACAGCCAAATTTCTTTTGATAATGATGGCAAAAAGTATAATTCGGAAAATTATAAACGGATAGAATAAAAGTTCTTTTGGAGGCCATGATCCTACTAAATTTTTAATTTAGTATCATGAAGATTGCAGATACTATAGCACAGGAATTCGACAAATTTTCTGAAAATTATACAGAAGACATGACCCGTTGTGTCCCTTATTATCAAAAATTACTTAGCTCTTTTGTGGAAACACTTCCTGTTGGTTTTACGCCTAATCGTATCTTAGATTTAGGTTGCGGCAATGGTAATGTCTCTGCGCAACTCATTAATGGTTTTCCAAAAGCTACCTTCGATTTGCTGGATGCATCCTCACAAATGATTGCACTTTGCAAAAATCGTTTTGAGGGCTTTAACATCCAGTATTACAAAACCTTTTTTAATGATTTCGAATTCCCCAATAATACCTACGATATGGTGGTGGCAGGATTCAGTCTTCACCATTGTGAAGCGACTGATAAACAAGCTATTTATAAAAAAATATATACTGCTTTAAAACCCGGAGGGATATTTGGCTATACCGATCTCATGATAGACCGAAATAAGTCTGAACACAAGACGCTATTAAAGGATTGGAAACACTTTGTGCTTCAAAACTACCCCAATGAAGAAAAGTGGGAATGGTTGATGGAGCACTATGCCGCCTATGATAAACCGGAAAGTTTAGAAACCATTTTGCCTTGGTTAAATGAAGCTGGGTTTACTAAAATTGAGCCTTTTGTGAATGAGCAATATTGGGTTTATCTAAAAGCTTGTAAGTAGTCTTTATTTCTTTATAACTTTTTTGGCTTCTACTCCTTTATTTGTCTTAATCTCAACAAAAAACAATCCCTTATTTAGATGAGATATATTTATTTGCTGAAAATTGTTTCTCTCGGTCTCTATAAGTCTACCTGAAATATCATAAATATTTATACAGATGATTTCAAAGTTTTTCTTGGCTTCAATTTTTAAAATTTCATCAACAGGATTGGGAAAAATATGGAATGCTTCTACTGCAGCTTCTTTAATCCCAAGTTCACAAGTAACTGGAGGATCCCAATACAAAAAATCATCAATATAAAAAGTGCTGTTAGTAGAGTGAGAAAAGAACTCAACCCCGCCTAAACTTGTAGGGTATATACCCGATTCCTTAGTAAATGGAGTTTCGCAAGGAATTATTTCAACATCATTAATGTATAACTGCCACGTAGCATTACCAATGCCTGAAGTGATATCTACCCAAAAAATTATTCGAAACCATTCATCATGTGGAAAAGTAAAAGAGACATCTCCAATTGCAATATCTTCAATTACTCCTTCTCCAGGAGTTTGATTGTCTAAATTAAAATAAAAATGTCCAATATTTGGGGGTTCATAGGGAACGGTACTTAAAATAGTAAAATAGGCTTCCTTATTAGCAGGAACATACATCCAAAATTCTAAAAGCCATGTCCCAAAAATTTTATTCCCAAGATCCAATACAGCATCTGTAATTGTATCCCCCGGTATAAGTCCCGAGATTGACCCATCATGAGCAAAATCATCAGAGGCGTAAATGGCACATGGGCCTCCACAATTAAAATCTGTCCAGTGATTCTCAAAAATCCGTTCCCCAACGGTATAATTTTCCATAGTATCTACAAATTGGGCATGTGTCTTAAAGCAAAAAAACACCATGGGTAGAAGTAATAATTTTCTCATAGCTGAAAAATAAAATAAGCATTTGTGGGGAGATAGTTCCCTAAATATACGTAAAATATTAATAAGCATACTTAATTGTCTGCTTTTTAAAGAAATGGAAAAAATAAAGCAAGATTAACCCGAAACAAAAAAAGCCCATCCAAACGGATAAGCTCTTCATTGGTAGTACCCAACTTGATTGGGTAGCTAAACCACATCCCGAGAAATTCGGGACAACACAACTTCATTAAACTATCTCTTTTTAAAGAGATGCCTTCCTTCGAAGGCATTTGTGCGGTCTGGACGAGACTCGAACTCGCGACCCCCTGCGTGACAGGCAGGTATTCTAACCAACTGAACTACCAGACCAATTTTCTACTCCTTTTTAAGGATGTCAACAACAGCTGACTTTAAAGAAATTGTTGCTTATTTAAGCGGTGGCAAATATACACCGCATTTTCATTTTCACAAATAAAAAAAGTAAAAAATAAATACACTACCCAAACTTCTGCCTTTCCAGCAAATAAGTGGTCAAAATTTTATTGAAGCCTTCATTTATATTGGCCTCCACATATTTAATTCGATACTGACCGCACTTCAATTTGAGTTTGGAAAAATAGTCTTTCACAGCACTTTCATAGGAGTCGCGAATGCTATCGGCATATAAATTTACATACTCTCCGGTTTCCACATCCACAAAACGTTTCGGCCTGTTGCTAAACTCGAAAGAAAATTCTTTACTCTTATCGTATGTATGAAACAACACAACCTCATGCTTGTTGTATTTTAAATGCTGAAGGGCTTCAAATAGTTGCTCTTCTTCAGCGTCACTTTGAAACATATCTGAAAACAAAAAAACCAAGGAACGTCTTTTCAGTTTTTCAGCAATTAAATGGAGGTGCGAATAGGTATCGGTGGTAATTTCACTTCGCTTTTGAGACAACGCTTCGTTCAATTTAGCCAACAACATTTGGTGATGGCGTTCACTCCCTTTTTCGGAAGCATAATAATCATAGTCATTACTGTAAATACTAAGTCCCACGGCATCTCGCTGACGCTTCATTAAATTCATGATGGCAGCAGCTGCCAATACTGAAAATCCAATTTTGTTAAGGGCAGCAATGTTTAATTCCTTCCATTTTGGGTAATGCATCGAACTACTGTTATCAATAATTAAATGACAACGCAAATTGGTTTCTTCTTCGTACCGCTTAGTATATAGCTTATCGGTTTTGGCAAAAAGCTTCCAATCGATATGTTTGGTGCTTTCCCCGTTATTGTAGATTTTATGTTCGGCAAATTCGGCAGAAAAACCATGAAACGGACTTTTATGCAGGCCTGAAATAAAACCCTCAACCACCTGTGAAGCCAGTAGCTCCAGGTTTTTAAACCCGGTTATTTCGTTTATTTCTTTTTCGATATTCAAATTTACTGCGTAATTATTCCGTCTACAATTCCGTAGGTCACACTTTCTTCGGCACCCATCCAATGGTCACGGTTAAAGTCTTTCATGACTTTTTCGAATTTTTGGCCACAATTATCGGCTAAAATTTGAGCACTCAACTCTTTGGTTTTGATAATCTCCTGAGCCGAAATTTCAATATCACTAGCAGGTCCGCGTGCACCACCACTGGGTTGATGGATCATCACCCTTGCGTGAGGCTGAATAAACCGTCTTCCTTTTTCTCCGGCCGAAAGCAAAATACTACCCATAGAAGCTGCCAATCCTGTACAAATGGTGGATACCGGACTTTTAACTGCTTTGATGGTATCGTACATCGAAAATCCGGAAGTAACATACCCCCCCGGGCTGTTGATATATAATTTTATTTCGTCATTACTTAGGGAATCCAAATAGAGTAATCTATCTACCACATGTTTTGCGGTATCATCATCAACCACTCCCCAAAGGAATATTTTGCGATCCTTTAATAATTGATTATCTATTTGATCTTGAACTTTATGTATTTTTTCCATAATTATTTGTGTGTCTAATAGGTGTTTTGTTTCACTTCACTAAAATAAAAAAAGGCTCACAAACGGAGCCTCTTTTTATCATTTTCTTTAAGATTACAACAACGAATCTAGCGCATCGGTATAGGCATTTTTAGGAGCAACACCTACTTGACGGCCTACCAATTCCCCTTTGTCGAAAACCAGTACCGTAGGAATGTTACGCACGCCAAATTTGGCAGCAAATTCCTGATTGGCATCTACATCTACTTTTCCTACTACGGCTTTGCCTTCGTACTCGGTACTAATTTGATCGATGATAGGTCCTACCATACGGCAAGGGCCACACCAAGCTGCCCAAAAATCTACCATCACCGGTTTATTACTTTTTAATACGGTTTCTTCAAATGTTGCGTCTGTTATTTCTAAAGCCATTTTATTTAATTTTTTATTGAACACAAAAGTAGTCAAAATTTATTCCAAAACTTACAGTGAAAGTATCAGTTTCGTTGATAGAATCATTGTTTTACTTGATTCCTTCATCTTAATTCAATTTATAAGCCAAGCCTTCCTCCGTTAAATGAGATAGCAATTCCTTATTAATTCTCACTTTTGTTTTCCTGCTAGGCATATTTAGCTTTACTTCATCTTCGGTATCATAGATTGTAAAATGCAATTGTTTATCTCCTTTATGACTTTTGAATAGTTTTTTCAAAACAGCAATGCGTTTTTCGGCCAAATCGGTTATAGGAAGATGTAGGGTTAGTTTTTTAGCTTGACTTTCCATCACGTCATGTAACAATTGAAAGTAATTGTACTGCATTCTGGGTTCTCCTTTTTTCCCGGTATCACGATTTACCCATCCATCTTTAATTAAAACCCGCGCATAGATGAAAGAATTAGGCAGTAGGAAGTGTCTAAATTTTAAGTATTCTTCTCCAAAAATCTTGAACTCATAACTATCTTCATAGTCTTCTACGGTAAAAATGGCCCAGCCTTTTCCTGTTTTACTTTCCCGATGCTGTACGTCGGTAACAATTCCTCCGAAATACACTTCTCTATTTACAAAATCTTCAAGACGGTTAAAGTCGGTTACTTTTACATTACAAAAATGTTCTATTTCAAGTTTAAAATCGTCTAGTGGATGCCCCGAAATATAGATCCCTACTACCTCTTTTTCCTGCTTCAATTTTTTCATGGTTCCCCATTCTTCACAAGCTGGGACTTCGGGTTCGGGGATTTGCACTTCACTGGCATCGCCAAATAGACTTACCTGTGAAGAGTTCTGTGTTTCTTGATATTTTGATGCATACCGAAGTGCTTTTTCGAAAAAAGGAACGCCATCTCCTTCATCGTGCATATATTGGGCTCGATGTGTTCCGAAGCTATCAAACCCTCCTGCGAGCACCAAATTTTCGAAAGATTTCTTATTCGCTGCACGAAGGTCGATTCGCTTTGCCAGATCGAAAATACTTCGGTATTTACCTTCCTTCCGTTGCTCTACAATAGTAGCCACTGCATTTCCACCTACTCCTTTAATGGCTCCCATTCCAAAACGAATAGCCCCACGGTCATTTACTGTAAATTTATAGAAAGATTCATTTACATCGGGTCCCAATACTTCTAATCCCATGCGGCGACACTCCTCCATAAAGAAGGTAACCTGCTTAATGTCGTTCATATTGTTAGAAAGCACCGCTGCCATATATTCGGCAGGATAGTGCGCTTTTAAATAGGCCGTTTGATACGCTATCCACGCATAACATGTGGAGTGACTTTTATTAAATGCATAACTCGCAAAGGCTTCCCAGTCTTTCCAAATTTTCTCCAACACCTCGGCAGGATGACCGTTTTTTTCAGCTTGGGCAATAAACTGAGGTTTCATTTTATCCAGCACTGCCTTTTGCTTTTTTCCCATGGCTTTACGAAGCACGTCGGCCTCCCCTTTAGTGAAATTGGCTAATTTCTGAGAGAGTAACATTACTTGCTCTTGATACACCGTAATTCCGTAAGTTTCTTCAAGAAATTCTTCCATTTCAGGAAGATCATACGTAATTTCTTCATCTCCGTGTTTCCGCCTGATAAAACTTGGGATATATTCCATAGGTCCCGGACGGTATAATGCATTCATCGCAATGAGATCGGCAAAAACCGTAGGCTTTAAATCCTTCATATGTTTTTGCATCCCGGGAGATTCGTACTGGAAGATCCCTACGGTCTCACCACGTTGAAACAACTCGTATGTTTTCTCGTCATCCAGCGGAAAAGTATCCGGATCCAACACCATTTTATGTTTGTGTTTCACCAGTTTAACTGTATCCTTAATAAGGGTTAATGTCTTCAGCCCTAAAAAATCCATTTTTAATAATCCGGCGCTTTCCACCACCGAGTTATCAAATTGAGTAACATATAAATCGGAATCTTTTGCCGTAGCAATAGGAACAAAATTGGTAATATCGTCCGGTGTAATAATCACCCCACAGGCATGAATACCGGTGTTGCGAAGCGATCCTTCCAGCACCCTTGCTTGCTTGATTGTTTCAGCTTCCAAATCTGAACCTTCCGAAAGGTTAAGTAGCTCATTCACTTTTGGAATTTCATCACTTCGGAATTTACTTCGAAGTTCATTTTCCGGAATGTCAAAAATTTTATCCAAACTCATCATATTGGGAATCAGCTTGGCAATTCTATCGGCATCATTTAAGGGTAAATCCAACACCCTTGCCGTGTCACGAATAGAAGATTTAGCAGCCATGCTACCATAGGTGATAATTTGCGCTACCTGATTGGAACCATACTTTTTAATGACATAGTCCATCACTTTGCCCCTTCCTTCATCATCAAAATCAATATCAATATCGGGCATACTCACACGATCCGGGTTCAAAAAACGCTCGAAAAGCAGATCATATTTAATGGGGTCAATATTGGTAATTCCCAAACAATAAGCCACGGCACTTCCGGCTGCCGAACCTCTTCCAGGCCCCACCGATACACCCATCTTGCGAGCTTCTGCAATGAAGTCTTGAACAATGAGAAAGTAGCCCGGATATCCCGTTTTAGCAATAACATCCAGTTCAAAATTGAGTCGCTCTTCTATTTCGGGTGTTAATTCGGGATATCGCTTTTTAGCACCTTCAAAAGTGAGGTGTTTTAAATAGGCATTTTCTCCTCTTTTTCCGCCATCGGCATCTTTAACATCCAAAAAATCTTTCGGAATGGCAAAATTGGGAAGCAATACATCTCTAACTAAGCTGAAGGTTTCAATCTTTTCTACAATTTCTGAAATGGTCGCAATGGCTTCCGGAAGATCTTTAAAAAGCTCTTTCATTTCTTCCTGCGACTTGAAGTAGTAATTTTGATTGGGCAACCCATAGCGATATCCACGGCCCCGTCCTATGGGTGTAGCTTGTTTTTCCCCATCTTTTACACACAATAAAATATCGTGAGCATTTGCATCCTCTTTATTAATATAGTAGGTATTATTACAGGCTACTAATTTTACTCCATGCTTTTTTGAAAACTCCATAAGCACAGGGTTAATCCTTCGTTCATCTTCCTGATCGTGACGCATGATTTCCAAATACAAATCATTTCCAAACTGCTCTTTCCACCAAAGCAAGGCTTCTTCTGCCTGATTTTCGCCAATGTTTAAAATTTTGGAAGGCACTTCTCCGTAAATTCCCCCGGTTAATACAATAATATCGTCTTTGTATTGCTGAATAACATTTTTATCAATTCTTGGAACATAATAAAAGCCTTTGGTATAGGCAATGGAGGCCATTTTAGCTAAATTATGATAGCCGTTTTTATTTTTGGCCAACAACACTATTTGGTATCCGTTATCTTTATGAGTCTTATTCTCGTGATCCTCACACACAAAAAACTCACATCCAACGATGGCTTTGAGTTGTTTGTGTTTTTCTTCTTCCGAAAGTGACTGGTTGTAATAGCTCACACTCTGAAGAAAATGAAAAGCTCCCATCATATTACCACTATCGGTAATAGCCACTGCAGGCATATTATTTTTTACAGCCGCCTGCACCAAATCTTTGGTAGAAGAGGTTGATTGAAGAATAGAAAACTGTGTGTGATTGTGCAGGTGCACAAAAGGAAACGTTGTTAGCGTTTCCATGTTTTCCTTTATTTCTTCCTTAGAAACTTCAGGGGTTTCCTTATTAGCCTCTTGTTTTTTTCTAAGTTTATTTGAAGCCTCTCTTAAATTGATGTGCTCCAAACCAATTGGTTTAACAGGCAATGGATTTGCTTCAGCAAAGGAAGTGAAATATGCTTCGGTTACATCCAGTTCTTCTTTGGTAAAAATTCTTCTTCGTACCAGTTCAAAAAAGCAACGGGTAGTCGCTTCCACATCTGCCGTGGCATTATGAGCTTCTTCAAAAGTTTCGTTGAATAAAAATTCGTGCAATTCAGATAGTGTGGGCAGCTTAAACTTTCCGCCTCTACCCCCGGGCAACTGACATAATTGGGCCGTCGTTTCGGTACAGGTATCCAACACCGGCATTGTCTCCAAAGGATTTTCCATCCCCAAGCGGAAGAACTCGCATCCCATGATGTTAAGGTCGAAATCTACATTTTGCCCAACAATGTATTTGGTTTTTGAAAGTACTTTCAGAAACGCTGTGGCAACCTCTTCTAAAGGCATTCCTTGATCTGCAGCTAATGCTGTAGAAATTCCATGAATTCGTTCACTGTCATATGGAATGTCGAACCCGTCCGGAATTACTAAAAAATCCTTGGCTTCAACCAAATTGCCTAATTCGTCATGGAGTTGCCAGGCAATTTGCACACATCTGGGCCAATTTTCAGTATCTGAAATGGGCGCATTGTAGCGCTTGGGAAGTCCCGTGGTTTCGGTATCAAAGATTAAAAACATGGATGATTTTTGGAAAAATTCTTTCAGCTATAAAAATAGGAAAACTTAAAAAGAATGCCGTGCAAAGTTGTAAACAATAGCCTCTATTTTTCCACAAAAAAAACCGAGGCAAAGCTCGGTTTGAAAATGTTTTACTTTATACTAGTTATAAGTAACGTTGAATTGCCCTTCGGTAATAGTATTTCCTTCGGTCACAAAAGAAAAGCTTCCTGATATGGTTTTGGCTGTAGTATTATGGGTAATGACCGAAATGTTTCCAGCGGTAGCGTCTTGACTTGTGGCACCTACGGCATAAGAAGCCTGAAAACCTGCCTGAGGCAAACTATAATTACCAACCTCAACATCTACAGGTACTCTTATAATAATGCTACTAAGACTGGTAGTTCCTGAAATTAATAAAGAATTACCGGAATCTACTGCACCTACCGAAATGGGACTAAAAGGAGCTTCGTCCACTTGTGCATTAAAAGTGCCTGCATTAGGAGTGTCCGGGTTTGTAGCAACTCCATAAGGCACCCTGTAAAACAGCCCTTTGCTAACATAAATAGTGTCAAGACCGGGAGCCACAGCATAGAAGCTAAAATTACCCGTTACATATCCTGAGGTTTCCCAAGAGGTAATTGTAACAGACCCCTCTCCACCAAAAGTGGTAGCGTAAACAACTCCGTTTCCATTCTCAAAAGTTGCAAAATTTTCGGAATCTTGAGATAAAAGATACTCTCTTTCAATTCTGTCATTAAGCCTAAGTGTAAGTATTTGATTATCTGTAATTCCTTGTAGTTGAATTCCCTGATCATTCGTTTCACTACCTATGGCATCAAGAGATTTAAAAAAAACACTATCCACCTGCGCCTGTATTACAGTGCTATTATCTTCAATAGTTTCACAGCTGGAAAAGGCTATAACGGCTACAAAAAGTAGTAAAATAATATGTTTCATAATAGATTTGGGTCTATAGGTTATAACAAATATAAAATAAAAGTTTAATCTGCATAGTTTCAAAAGGAAAATATAGTATCTTTGCGCACTCAAAAAAAATTATAACCGAGGTCGTGAACCTCAAAAATTAATTCGTATGCCAGTAAAAATTAGATTACAAAGACACGGTAAAAAAGGAAAAGCATTTTTTTGGATTGTAGCTGCAGACAGCCGCTCTAAAAGAGATGGTCGTTTTCTTGAAAAATTAGGGACGTACAATCCTAACACCAATCCTGCTACTATCGACATTAATGTTGATCATTCTGTAAAGTGGCTTCAAAATGGGGCACAGCCTACAGATACTGCCAGAGCCATTCTTTCTTACAAAGGTGTCTTATTGAAAAAACACCTTGCTGAAGGGGTTATTAAAGGTGCTTTAACAGAAGCGCAAGCCGAAGAAAAATTCCAAGCTTGGTTAGAAGAAAAAGCAAATGCTGTAGACAACAAAAAAACAAAATTAGCTGATGCCAAAGCAAAAGCTAAAGCAGAAGCTTTAAAAGCTGAAAAAGCAGTTAATGAAGCACGTACTGCAGCACCGGTAGTGGAAGCGGAAGAAGCAGCGGAAGAAGTTGTTGCAGAAGCTACTGAAGCAGTAGAAACAGCTACTGAAACTATTGAAGAAGCTCCGGCAGCTGTTGCTGAAGAGGCTACTAAAGAAGAAGAGTAATTTTTTTTCGATGCAAAAGAAGGATTGTTTCTTCGTTGGCAAAATCGTAAAAAAATACAGTTTTAAAGGCGAGTTACTAGTAAAACTAGACACAGACGAGCCTGAATTATTTACTGAAATGGAATCAGTTTTTGTGCAACAACACAAAAGTCTGATTCCATTTTTTATTGAAAACAGCTCGCTTCATAAATCGGAGTTACTTCGCGTAAAATTTGAAGAAGTAGATAACGAACAAGATGCCGATGCCTTGATTGGTGCAGAATTATACCTTCCATTAGACATTCTCCCCAAGTTAACAGGAAACCAATTTTACTACCACGAAATTATTGGTTTTACAGTTAAAGATGCTTCCTTCGGAGAAATTGGTGTCATTACCGGAGTTAATGATACTACTGCTCAAGCCCTTTTTGAAATAGATCACCACGGAAAAGAAGTCCTTATTCCTATTAATGATGAATTTATTGAAAAAGTAGACAGGGTTTCGAAAACTATTTTTTTAACAACCCCCGAAGGATTAATTGATATTTATTTGTAGTGTCAACCCCTTTTCATTTCAAACAATTTATCGTTTCTCAAGATCGTTGTGCTATGAAAATTGGCACAGACGGAGTCCTTTTAGGTGCTTGGGTATCGCTTGAAAGTCAGCCGAAAAGTATTCTGGATATTGGTGCAGGAACCGGGATAATTGCCTTACAATTAGCACAACGTTCTTTTGCCGAAACCATTGATGCGGTAGAAATTGACGATGCTGCCTATGAGCAATGTGCTGAAAATTTTGAAGCTTCACCTTGGAGTGATAGGTTATTTTGTTATCACGCTTCTATTCAAGAATTTGCTTCAGAAATGGAAGACAAATATGATCTTATCATTTCAAACCCTCCCTTTTATAAAGAAGATTATAAAACTAAAAATGAAGCTAGAGATGTAGCCCGTTTTGAAGATGCTTTGCCATTTCGGCATTTGCTCATTTGCACCGCTCATTTACTTTCAGAAAAAGGCATATTTGCGGTGATTCTTCCAAAAAAAGAAGTAGATAGTTTTATTGCATTAGCTTCAGAATATCAATTATTCCCAAAGCGAATTTGTGAAGTAAAAGGCACTCCTACTACTGAAGTTAAACGAGTGTTGCTGGAGTTTTCATTTCACAAAACCGAACCTAAAAATGAGTTGCTTATTATTGAAGTTTCTCGTCACAAATACACCTCAGAATATACCGAACTAGTAAAGGATTTTTATGTGAAAATGTAGGTGTTTCTGTTTGGTATTTCTACCTTTGCATACCAAAATTAAATGCAATGAAACCCGATTTATTTGAAGCTCCCGATTATTACAATCTAGACGATTTATTAACCGAAGAACATAAACTTATTCGCGATGCCGCCCGAGCTTGGGTAAAACGTGATGTGTCTCCCATTATTGAAGATGCCGCTCAAAAAGCAGAATTTCCAAAATCTATTATTCCCGGATTAGCAGAAATTGGTGCCTTTGGTCCTTACATTCCTGTGGAATATGGCGGTGCCGGATTAGATCAAATTTCCTACGGACTCATCATGCAAGAAATTGAACGTGGTGATAGTGGTGTACGTAGTACCGCATCAGTACAATCTTCTTTAGTGATGTACCCTATCTGGAAATACGGAAATGAAGCGCAACGACAAAAATACCTTCCGAAGTTAGCTTCCGGAGAATGGATGGGTTCTTTTGGATTAACAGAACCCGATTTTGGAAGCAATCCCGCCGGGATGGTCACCAACTTTAAAGATAAAGGGGATCATTATTTATTGAATGGTGCTAAACTTTGGATTTCCAATTCCCCTTTTTGTGATGTCGCTGTGGTTTGGGCTAAAAATGAAGAAGGACGTATCCACGGATTGATTGTTGAGCGTGGTATGGAAGGTTTTACCACTCCAGAAACCCATAACAAGTGGTCGTTACGCGCTTCGGCAACGGGAGAGTTATTGTTTCAGGATGTGAAAGTGCCAAAAGAAAATCTGTTGCCTAACAAATCGGGATTGGGTGCACCGCTTGGGTGTTTAGATTCTGCCCGTTATGGAATTGCTTGGGGTGTTATAGGGGCTGCGATGGATTGCTATGATACGGCACTTCGATATGCCAAGGAACGTATTCAATTTGGGAAGCCCATTGCAGCATTTCAACTTCAGCAAAAGAAATTAGCCGAAATGATTACAGAAATTACCAAAGCGCAATTGTTAGCATTCCGTTTAGGGCAACTAAAAAATGAAGACAGGGCAACTTCCGCCCAAATTTCCATGGCAAAACGTAACAATGTAGATATGGCTATTAAAATTGCCCGAGAAGCGCGACAAATGCTGGGCGGAATGGGAATTACAGGCGAATACTCTATTATGCGCCACATGATGAACCTGGAAAGTGTGATTACTTATGAAGGAACACACGATATTCATTTACTAATTACAGGGCTTGACATTACTGGTCACAATGCTTTTAAATAAAACTCTAACACCATAAAGATTCTGAAAGGCCCCATAACGGGCCTTTTTTATTTTCTTAATTCCGCTCAAATTCTTGTATCTTTAGATAAACATTTGCCATGTCTTCACAAACACGATTAACGAGAGCTTACAATAATGCACCCCGCGTAGCTTTTGACGATACCTCTAAATTTATCCTGTTTAGTGACTGCCATAGAGGCGACAACAGTTTTGCCGATGACTTTGCCAATAACCGAAATATTTATTATCACGCACTAAAACATTATTATACCCACGGATTTACGTACTGCGAATTAGGTGATGGTGATGAATTATGGGAAAATATAGATTTTACATCCATTTTTGAAGCCCATAAAAATGTATATGAACTCATGCAGCTTTTCTATACTGAAAATAGACTCTATCGTCTTTTAGGAAATCATGATATGGTTTACAAAAGCAAACGTTTTGTGGAAAAAAACCTGTATACCTATTTTGATAAAGTAACCGGAAAAGACGTTCCTCTTTTTCCTGGAATTACATTTACTGAAGGCATTGTTTTAAAACATACAAAATCCGACCAAGAATTATTTTTAACCCACGGGCATCAAGCCGATTTTATGAATTATGTGGGTTGGAAATTTAACCGGTTTATGGTTCGTGTTCTTTGGCGTCAATTACAAGTTTTTGGCATTGGTGATCCTACGAGTCCTGCCAAAAACTTCAAAGAACTCATTAAAGTAGAGCGAAAAACAAAAAAGTGGATTGTAGAAAACGGAAATATTTTTACCATTACCGGGCACACCCACCGCCCACGTTTTCCCGAGCCGGGTGAAATTGCCTATTTTAATGATGGAAGTTGTGTACACCCGCGCTGTATTACGGGCTTAGAAATTGAAGATGGCAGTATTGCGCTAATAAAATGGCAGATTGCCACTGCTGAAGACGGTACTTTAAAAGTGATTAAGTCTATTTTGGAAGGACCAACCTCACTTTCAGAGTATTGTAAAAGTATTTAGCTTTCCGGAGCAAGTTCTATTTTAAGGCCCTCAAACGCTGTATGAATATGTAACTGACACCCCAATCTGCTATTTTCTTTAACATTAAAAGCCTCAGCAAGCATCGCTTCTTCATCGTCATTTTTTTCCGGTAAAACATGATCGCTAAGCACGTAACATTGACACGAGGCACACATGGCCATGCCCCCACAAATACCAATGGTTCCTTCGGGGGCTAATTCGTACACTCTCACTAACTCCATGAGATTCATATTCATATCGGTTGGAGCATCTACCTCATGAGAAATCCCTTCACGGTCGATGATGGTAATTTTAACATCGTTTTCCATTAATCTATCGATTTTACCACTGCTTTCGGTGCTTCTTTTTTGGTGCCGTCAAAGCCTTCCACTCCACCCACTGTAGTATATTTCATCACATACTTTCTATCGGGAAAAATACGTTGATACGCACTTTGACACATTAAGGTTGCTTCGTGAAAACCGCATAAAATAAGTTTCAATTTTCCGGGGTAGGTATTCACATCACCAATGGCATAGATACCGGGAATATTAGTTTGGTAATCGAGAGTGTTATCTACTTTTATGGCGTTCTTTTCAATTTCTAACCCCCAATCGGCAATAGGCCCTAGTTTAGGTGCTAATCCAAAAAGAGGAATAAAGTGATCGCACTTTTTTTGAAAAATTTCACCCTCTCTTTCAATGGAAACACCTTCCACTTTATTGTTACCAAACACGCCAACCACTTCGGCGGGGGTAATGACCTCCATTTTTCCTTTATTTTTTAGTTCCTGAACTTTTTCGACACTATCTAAGGCACCTCTAAATTCATTTCGCCTATGAACTAAAGTAACACTTTCAGCAACATCAGTCAAAAAAACACTCCAATCTAATGCCGAATCGCCGCCTCCGGCAATAACCACGTTTTTATTGCGATACATTTCAGGGTCCTTGATAAAATACTCTAGTCCCTTTTCTTCAAAACTTTCAATATTTTCAATAGGGGGTTTACGAGGTTCAAAACTACCCAAACCTCCCGCAATAGCCACAATGGGCGCCTGGTGTTTAGTTCCTTTATGTGTGGTTACTACAAAAGTTTCGTCGTCTAGTTTTTCAATGGTTTCTGCTCTTTCGCCTAAGGTAAAACCGGGTTGAAAAGGTTCAATTTGCTTCATTAGATTTGACACCAAATCTCCTGCTAAAATTTCCGGAAAAGCCGGAATATCATAAATAGGTTTTTTGGGGTAAATTTCGGCACATTGACCTCCCGGTTGAGGTAATGCATCTATTAAATGGCATTTCAATTTTAAAAGGCCTGCTTCAAAAACAGTAAAAAGTCCTGTAGGACCAGCACCAATAATAAGTATGTCGGTTTTAATCATTTGTTGTGAACATCAAAAAAATAAAGTTCGAAATTAGCGGCTAAAAGTGAGGAAAAGAATGACAAAAGTCATTATACATTTACCACCCTTTCTACTTGAGGCGCATGCTTTTTAATGGTCATTTCCACACCACTTTTAAGGGTCATTTGATTTACTGAACACCCAACACAAGCACCTAACAATTGTACTGTTACCTTTTTTCCTTCATCTTCAATAGAAATCAAGGATATATCTCCTCCATCACTTTGTAAAAAAGGTCTAATTTCTTCAAGAGCTGCCTCTACTTTTATCTTTAATTCTTCCATAAAATTATTTTTTTACAGCACTACACCCTGCCATAGTGGTTATTTTTATCGCTTCGGTAGGGGGTAAATTGTCATTTCTAAAAACGGTTTGTTCTACCACTTTTCGTGTCACTTCTTCAAATGCCTTTTCTGTAGGAGTTGCCGTTTGCAATGCTGCCGGATGGCCTACATCTCCTGCTTCACGGATGCTTTGCACCAAAGGAATTTCACCCAAAAAAGGAACGTCTAAATCATCCGCAAGATGCTTTGCACCCTCTTTTCCGAAGATATAATATTTATGATTAGGTAGTTCTTCCGGGGAAAAATAGGCCATATTTTCAATGATACCGAGCACTGGAACCTGAATACTTTCCTGCTGAAACATCGCTACTCCTTTTCGTGCATCTGCCAACGCAACCGTTTGTGGGGTACTTACCACAACCGCACCCGTAATAGGTAAGGATTGCATGATGCTTAAATGGATATCTCCTGTTCCCGGAGGAAGATCTATGAGCATAAAATCGAGTTCGCCCCAAGCGGCATCAAAAATTAACTGATTTAAAGCTTTTGCTGCCATAGGGCCTCTCCAAATTACTGCTTGGTTAGGCTGTGTAAAGAATCCTATGGAAAGCATTTTTACACCATAATTTTCGATGGGTTTCATTTTGCTTTTACCATCTACGGTTACCGAAAGCGGTTTCCCCATAGCCACATCAAACATAATGGGAATAGAAGGCCCATAAATATCGGCATCGAGCACTCCTACTTTAAAACCCATTTTAGAAAGGGTTACTGCCAAATTTGCCGTAACGGTAGATTTCCCAACGCCTCCTTTTCCGGAAGCAACAGCAACTATATTTTTGATACCTGGGATAGGCTTCCCTTTAATTAAGTTTGGATTTTGAGGTTTTTCGGGAGCGGCAACTTTAATATTTACTTTTACCTCAGCAGACGAAGAAACTTTTTCTTTAATAGTTTTAATGATATCTGCTTCTGCACGCTTCTTAATATGCATTGCGGGTGTTGCCATAGTAATGTCCACAATGACTTCTGTAGCAAAAGTGATGACATTTTGAACAGCTCCACTTTCTACCATATTCTTTCCTTCGCCGGGTAATGAAATGGTTTCTAAGGCCGCTAAAATTTCTTTTTTAGTGAAATTCATTTTCTGTATTTAGAATTATTCTAAAGTGCAAATATACAGGGAAAACTTCTGAAATGGAAGCTCAAATAAAGGAAATGATGGCTACTAAAATTATCTCTGTGGCATCTCTTTTGCGGGGTCCCAAAAATACTTTTCGAAATCTTGTATTTCATTATTAACTACAGCAATTCCTTCACTTTCGAGTAATTGCTGCATTAAATGGGTCCCTGAAAAATGATGCTTGCCGGTTAACAATCCTTTCCGGTTAACCACTCTATGTGCAGGCACATCGGGATCCTTCCCGGAGCCATTCATTGCCCAACCTACCATTCTGGCACTTCCCGAAGCACCCAAGTATTTAGCAATAGCCCCATAGCTGGTAACTCTTCCATAGGGAATACACTTCGCTACTTCGTAGACTTTTTCAAAAAACCCTTCCGTAGCCATGTTAAATATTCTGAAAAATTTTAAAAAAAGTAATGGCTGAAATGATGGCCGTAATAATACCTATCACATAATTCATATTGAAGCGCAGTGTATTATTTTCCATTCGGTTTCTGAAAAACCAGATATAGAGCAGCAACATCACAAAAGTTCCTAATCCTGAAGCCAATACCGTCATCCACAACCCAAATTGGTCAAAAGAAAACCATCCAAAAGCTGCAAAGGTAATACTTATATAAACCCAATAAGGCAAAGGAAGAAGGTTGATGGCACCAAGGAATATCCCATAAAAAAACCGATTGGTCTTGGAATGTTCCATCTCTTTTGGAACTTCCCTACGAGTGTCTTTAGCGATTAGGAAAAAATAAAGGGTAAGGCACAAAAAAATACCCAAGGCCACTTTTTGAAGGATATCTACCACTTCGGGATGCTTGTCTATATGCCGCGCAAAAATAAGGGCTAAAAAGGTTTGTAAACACACCGTTACACAAACGCCTGCTGAAAACAAAATAGCAATCTTTCGACCTTGCTTCATGCTAATTTTTGCCGCTGTCATATTGAGTAATCCCGGTGGAATTACGCCAATTAACGCCGCCAAAAAACCAATCACAAAGTTGTTAATTAATTGCATTGGGCTAGTTTGCCTCGTGAAGATACATAATTATTTGGAACCCAATTGAAAACTAATGTAGGTGATTTTTTTTCCTTTTTCCAGATATTGTTTCTCATAAAAGGTTTGAATGGCAGTTACTTCTTTAGGAGAACCAGTGCTGCCATAGACATCGTGATGTGCGTAAGTTATTTTTTCTTTTAAGCCATGAAGTAATCCTAGTGTGTAGCCGTGCATAAACTCACTGTCTGTTTTTAGATGAATAATCCCATCGGATTTTACTACTTTTCGGTATTTATCTAAAAAATCTTGATTGGTTAATCTATGTTTTGTGCGTTTATATTTTATTTGCGGATCCGGGAAGGTAATCCATATTTCATCTACTTCGCCTTCAGCAAAACAATAGGTTATTAATTCAATTTGTGTGCGTAAAAATCCTACGTTGGTTAAGTTTTCATCCAATGCCGTTTTAGCACCTCTCCAAAAGCGAGCTCCTTTAATATCAATCCCCAGAAAATTTTTTTCAGGATAATTCTTTGCCAAATTCACGGAATATTCCCCTTTTCCACAACCTAATTCCAACACCAACGGATGATTGTTTTTGAAAAAATCTTTCTTCCAATTTCCTTTTAAAGAAAAGACCGCTTCCAGTAATTCATTTCTTTTTGGCTGAATTACATTAGCAAAAGTCTCATTTTCCTTAAATCGCTTTAGTTTATTTTTACTTCCCACACACTATTTCTTTAAATTTTGGTAAAATTACGGAAATATACAGCTGGAAAAAGAATGGTTACTTTTGTTTTTGGTTAAAATGAAATCATACAATTACCAGTTTACACATTTGAAAAAACAAAAGACCATTTTAGTAGCTCCCTTACATTGGGGGTTGGGTCATGCTACCCGCTGTATTCCAATTATTAATGAACTTCTAAAGCATCATTTTAATGTGCTATTGGGAAGTGATGGGGCGGCTCTTTTATTGCTTCGGAAGGAATTTCCGCAACTTGAATATGTAGCGTTACCCCCCTACAATATTACCTATCCCAAAAAAGGAGAGTTTTTTAAACTGAAACTATTTTTGAAACTTCCGAAGATTAAAAAAACCATGAGTTCTGAAAAGAAATTGGTAAAAAAGCTAGTCGACGAAGGTCGTATTCATGGAATTATTAGCGACAACCGTTTGGGAATACGAAGTAAAAAAGTGCCTTCAGTTTTTATTACCCATCAGCTCAATGTGTTAAGTGGCAATACCTCTTATTTTAGCAGTAAAATGCATCAAAAAATTATCAAAAAATACGATGCATGTTGGATTCCCGATGTTCCGGGAGCAATAAACTTAAGCGGAAAACTAGGGCATTCCAAAAAAAGTAGCTTTCCGGTTACTTATGTAGGCCCTTTAAGCCGAATGAAAAAAATGGAGCTCCCTAAAAAATACGATGTGTTGGCGCTGCTTTCCGGTCCGGAACCACAACGAACGATGCTGGAAGTAAAAATGATGAATACCTTTTTAAATACCGACAAAAAAGTGCTTATGGTGAGGGGTGTAGTAGAAGCTGAAAAAGAAATACTTCAAAACAATAACATCACCATCATCAACTTTTTACAAACGCAGGATTTGGAAAAAGCCATAAACGAAAGTACCCTGGTGGTATCGCGTTCGGGCTATACCACCCTTATGGATTTAGCTGCTATGGAAAAGGAAGCTTTTTTCATCCCTACGCCGGGACAATTTGAGCAAAAATATCTGGCCAAAGAATTAAAGCAAAAAGGCATTGTACCTTCCTGTAAACAAGAAAATTTTACCCTAGAAAAATTAAAAGAAATTCCTTTTTACAAAGGACTTAAGGATTTTAAAAGTGAAGTGAATTATACCCAATTATTTGCTCTTTTCGAGCGTAAATGAAAACTCAGAACCCACCCCAAACTGACTTTCCACATAAATCTTTTCTTTGTGAGCATCTATAAGATGTTTTACAATAGCTAAGCCTAAGCCGCTACCTCCCACTTTTCGAGAACCACTTTTATCTACTCTAAAAAAGCGTTCAAAAACTCTGGAGAGGTTTTCTTTTTCTATTCCTTCGCCATTATCGGTAACACGAACAATGACCTTATTTTTAATGAGATCTTCAATGCTTACTTCGGTGGTGCCGTCATTTTTTCCGTATTTAATGGAGTTTTCGATGAGATTAGTTAACACTTGTTGTATACGTTCACGATCTGCGTGCACCATAATGCTATCTTGATAATCAATATCGAAAGTTAGAGCAATATTCTTTTTGGCAGCTTTCATTTCCAGTAAATCAAATACATTCTGTACCAATTCCACGATATTAAAATCTTCTTTATATAACACTAAATCCCCTACTTCCAACTTGGTAATCATATCTAGATCTTTCACTATATAGATAAGTCTTTCTACCCCTTTATTGGCTCTTTGCAGGTATTTTTTTCGAACTGTTTTGTCCTTCATAGCACCGTCAAGCAAGGTTAAAATATATCCTTGAACTGTAAATAGTGGTGTTTTTAGTTCGTGGGAAACATTCCCCATGAATTCTTTTCGGTAGTTTTCTCGATCAATAAGGGTTTCTATTTCCAGTTTTTTATCTTCAGCAAACCGTTCTACTTGTCTGGTTAACGTAGTCATATCGGTTGTTATTTTTTGTTTGTCGAAGGTACTTGCATCCAGTAATTTTACATCATTATAGATTTTCTTTACTTGCTTGTAAATAAATTTTTCAACCCGATATTGAATCACAAAAAAAGTAAGCAGGTAACAAACCAGAAAGAAGAGTGCTAAAAACCAATAATTAATATTACCGTGCCAATAAAAAAAAACTCCCAACAAAGCTGTTAGGAAGAATGTAATAAATGTTGAGGTAAAACCTGCAAACCTATATGTCTTTTTGAAGATTTCTGCCATTAAACAACAAACTTATATCCAACTCCTTTCACAGTTTTAAATTTATCGTCTCCTATTTTTTCTCGCAATTTACGAATGTGAACATCGATGGTTCTCCCTCCAACCACAACTTCATTACCCCAAACCGTATCAAGGATATCTTCTCTTTTAAACACTTTTCCAGGTTTTGAAGCCAATAATGCTAAAAGTTCAAATTCTTTTCGAGGTAAAATAATTTCTTCTTTCCCTTTTTGTACTTTATACTCCTCTCTGTTAATAATAATATTCCCAAGTTTTAAGGAATTATCTACCGTTTCAGGTTCTTTAAATCTTCGCAATAGGGCCTTTACCTTACTTACTAGTACTTTGGGCTTTATGGGCTTGGTAATATAATCATCGGCTCCTGCTTCAAATCCGGCAACTTGCGAATAGTCTTCCCCACGAGCGGTTAAAAAAGTAATAATGGTTTCTGAAAGTTCCGGGATGTTACGCAACTTTTCACAGGCTTCAATGCCATCCATTTCAGGCATCATGACATCCAGAACAATAAGGTGAGGGTGGTGTTTTTTGGCTTCAGCAATGGCTTGAACTCCATTCTCGGCAGTGATGATTTGATATCCTTCTGCCGATAAATTATACCCAATTATTTCCAAAATATCCGGTTCATCATCTACCAGCAGAATTCTTGTTTCTTTTTTCTTCATAAGGTATTTGTATTTTGGTGGGCTAAATATACAGTATATTCTGTCTAAACCATTTAAATTACTACATTGTTAACGATTATGTAACATTCCTCTTACAATACAATTACAATTTAATAAATTTAAACATTCTGCTATTATTTTAAGGTAAACCTTTAATAAAATACCCACTAAAAACTAAAAATTACGTTTCTTTGCAAAAAATAAAATAACTCTTATGATGAAAAAAATTACTTTATTACTGGCTCTTTTTATTGCCGCAAACTCATTTGCCCAAATTGCCGGTACAAGCTTTGAAGAACCTGCTATTTTTGCGGTTCAATATGTAGATACCGGTGATCCAAATGTAGCTCATAACCTTATTGATAATACCGATGAGCCTTTTGTAAATTGGACTTCTGCCGGTGGAGAAATGGGCTTTAGTGCCCGTTACGTGCCTTATGATACTCCCGATGTAGGTCTTACCGATGGCGATTTCGTTGGTGTTACCGATTTTGTAACTACTGTGGGGGCGTTTACAGATGGATTAAATGGATATCAAATTAGCGATGCTGACGGTAACTTTATATTAGAATTTGATACTGTAGATTTAACCGGCGTTGCTACTCCAAGTGTTTCTTTAGACTACTGGATTTCCGAAACAGGATACGAAGGCGATGGCACAGTAAACGAGTCTGGATCTGACCGATTAAGAATTTATGTAAAAGATCTTACTAATGCTACCGAAATAGACATTTTAGACACTACAGGAAGTGACATTAATGACTTATTAATTGAAGGTTCTTGGATTAGCGGCGGAGCAAATCTTTTATCAGATACCAACGTACAACTTGTTATTGAAGCAAGAATGAATGCAAGCGCAGAGGCTTTCTACTTCGATAATATCGTTTTTTCTGGAACACCTCTTGGAATTAATGACCAAATCAAAACTCAATTTTCGATTTACCCTAATCCTGCCCAAGAATTTTTAAATATTACTTCTCCCGTACCCGGCGAAAAAAAGGTAGTTATTTATGATGTATTAGGAAAACAAGTAATGAGTACTAAGGTAACTGCTGAAAGAATGAACATTAGCCAACTTAACAGTGGTGTTTACATTGTTCAGATTACACAAGGAAATACTTCTGAAAGCAAAAAATTGGTGGTGGAATAAAGCTCCTAAATAATATTTCTAAAAAAGCTTCTGGAGTTCCAGAAGCTTTTTTTATTCCCTATTTTTGAAAAGTAGAAATCTACCCATGCTCGAAAACGCTATTTTTCAGATTACTAATAATGCCCAATTTGAAGCCCTTGCTCTTCAAGTTTTTCAATATCAGTACACCCATGTCTCAGTATATCAGGATTTTTGTAACCTGATGAACAAAACCCCCACCAATGTAAAAACTTGGGAAAACATTCCTTTTTTACCTATCGAATTTTTTAAAACACACCCCATTTTATCTTCAGATAAAAAAGCAACTATACAATTTACCAGTAGTGGCACTACAGGAACTATCGTAAGCAAACATTTTGTAGGGGATGTTTCGCTATACGAAGAAAGTTTTTTAAGGACTTTTCAGCTTTTTTACGGAAATCCAAAAGATTGGACCCTCCTGGCATTGCTCCCCAGCTATTTGGAACGAGATGGTTCATCGCTTATTTATATGGTTCAAAACCTGATAGAAAAAACTGAAAACCCTAATAGCGGATTTTACCTTAATAATCACGATGCCCTTATTCAAAAAATGCTGGAACAAGAAGCTAAAGGAAAAAAAACCTTACTTATAGGTGTTTCGTATGCTTTATTGGACCTCATCGAAAAAAAACATTTTCAATTAATTCACACGACTGTTTTGGAAACCGGTGGAATGAAAGGAAAGCGCAAAGAATTGATTAAATCTGCTTTACATGATAAACTTAAAAAAGGGTTTGGTGTTTCTGAAATTCATAGTGAATATGGCATGACCGAGCTTCTATCGCAAGCCTATTCCGTAGGTGAAGGGCTATTTAAAACACCCCCGTGGATGAAAATACGCACCCGAGACACTGAAGATGCTCTTACCTGGGTTTCCGGGAAAACAGGAGGGATTAATATTATTGACTTAGCAAATTTGTACTCCTGCTCTTTTATTGCTACGCAAGATTTAGGGAAATTACACCCTAATGAAAATTTCGAAATTTTAGGTAGATTTGATACCAGCGATATTCGAGGCTGTAATCTTATGGTATTGTAATGCAACAATCTCCAAAAAAAACTAACGGTTGTCTCTGGCTTTTTGTATTTGCCCTTTTTTGTTTTGCAGGGGTCCTAATTCTTGCCGCCTTTTTAAGTATTCATTGGGCTTTAGCCTTTATAGCCTCAGGCATTGTTTCTGTTTTACTAGCAAATAAAATAGCTGGAAAACCTACTGTTGGAAGTCTTTTCAAAAATGTAGGATTCCTCTTTTTACTTATTATTGGACTCCGTTTTTTTCTGTTATTTTTAATTGAATTTGTCACTATTCCATCTGCTGAAGAAACTACTTTTAATGTAGAAGAAGGCGTTGCTAAATCTATTATTATTGAAGGAACTGATAGTGTTTCGGTGTACTCCAGCAATAGAATTTGGAAAGATAATTACGGCAATAATTATGAAGGAAAATTGACGGTTCGTGAAAAAGATTTCTTACGCCTTCACCACCATATTAACTCGTATAAAGTGACAAGTTCCCCTAATTTTTGGGGAAACCTTTACGATTATATAGACCGAACCGACACGCCCAGTTTAGATTTGGTGATGACTACTTTTGAAGAAATTCATTCCCGCAAAAATCTAAATCAAATGGAATTTGCAGAAATGGTTATCTCTTGCATTCAGGATATCCCCTATGCTTTTGTATTTCAAGAGGAGTGTTTACCCGCACAAAATTATGAAGAATCCATCCGATTAGTTCTTGAAAATTGCCCAGAATGTTGTATTGGTCATGTAAAATATGGTATTCAAAATCCGGTTTCCTTTCTTCAGAATTTAAAAGGCGATTGCGATACGCGTACCGTTTTAATTTATGCTATTTTGAAACATTTTAACTACGATGTTGCCATATTAAATAGTGAATTTTATAGACATTCTATTATTGGGTTAAATCTTCCCGCAAAGGGCCTCTATAAAAACTACTACGGAAAAAAATATGTGGTTTGGGAAACTACGGCAAAGTATTATACAGCAGGACAACTCCCTTACAATTTTAATGATATAACCCACTGGAATGTGGTATTAACCAGTAAATAAAAGATTATGAATAAACAACTTTTTACCCTCGCCCTTTTTGAAGTCATTCTTTCCATTATTATTACGGTGGTTATTATTTATGTTTCCTACAGCATCTTACACAAATTGTTTTTCAGAAAAGAAGATATTAAAGGAAACAACACCGCTTTTACCGTTTTTACTTCAGGTATAATTCTAAGCATTGGGCTTATTTTAGGAGAGATTTTACCTTCTATTACTAACATTATTCGGTTGGCAACTACTCAAACCGATGCAATTGATGCGGGTATGATTATAAAATACTCAGGAATTTACTTACTTATAGGGTTTTTAGCTGCAGTCATTATCAATGCCTCGGTGTTCTTTTTATTTTCTATACTTACCAGAGGTATTAACGAGTTTGAAGCCATTAAAAATAATAATGTGGGGGTGTCTATTTTAGTGGCCACGACATTAGTAAGTATTACTTTAATTGTGAAGGAAAGCATTGCCCTTTTAATAAGTTCTTTAATTCCTTATCCTGAAGTTTCAAATTTTATGTAAAAGGTGTAAGGAATTTGAAAAAACACGACCAATCCTATGTTATGAAAAAGGGGAATTCCCCTAACTGCTTTCATAATTGGTTGGTTAGTTAGTTGAAAGCCCCAATATTTTGGGGCTTTCTTATTTATACAACGGTAATAATAAAGTAATTCTTTTTCCCGCGTTGAAGCAATACAAACTGACCATTAATGAGGTCGGTTGCAGTAATTTGAAAATCCTCTCCCACCTTTTCTTTATTTACTGAAATAGAATTTTCTTTCAACGCTCGCCGTGCTTCTCCGTTAGACTTTAAAAAGCCTGTTTTCTCAGCCAAAGCACCTATAATGTCGAGTCCGTTAGAAATTTCTGTAGCAGCAATTTCAGCTTGGGGTACCCCTTCAAAAACATCGAGAAAGGTTTTTTCATCTAAGGATTTTAAACTTTCGGAAGTTGCATTCCCAAACAAAATTTCGGAAGCTTTTACAGCATTTTCATATTCCTCCTCACTATGAACGGTAATGGTTACTTCTTGCGCCAAACGCTTTTGAAGCAATCTAAGATGAGGCGCTTCTTTATGTTCTGCAACCAATGCTTCAATGGTTTGTTGGTCTAAAAAGGTGAAAATCTTTATATATTTCTCAGCATCTTCATCGCTGGAATTTAGCCAATACTGGTAGAATTTATAGGGAGAGGTTCTATTGGCATCCAGCCATATGTTTCCACCCTCACTTTTACCAAATTTACTGCCATCACTCTTCGTAATCAAAGGACATGTGAGTGCATAGCCCTTACCGTTTCCTATTCTTCGAATTAACTCGGTACCGGTAGTAATGTTTCCCCATTGGTCGCTCCCACCCATTTGCAAAGTGCAATGTTGTGATTTGTATAAATGAAGAAAATCGTAGCCTTGCACTAATTGGTAAGTAAATTCGGTAAAAGACATCCCTTCGCTGGCTTCTCCGGAAATTCTATTTTTTACCGAATCCTTAGCCATCATATAATTTACGGTAATGTGTTTACCCACATCACGAATAAAATCCAGAAAACTAAATTCCTTCATCCAGTCGTAATTATTTACCATCACTGCTTGGTTTTCGGCTCCGGAAGAAAAATCTAAAAATTGCCCTAATTGGTTCTTTACACATTCTTGATTATGGCGTAGTGTTTTTTCATCCAATAAATTACGTTCAGTGGACTTTCCGGAAGGGTCTCCAATCATTCCTGTGGCACCACCAACTAATGCAAAAGGTTTATGACCGCACCGCTGAAAAAAAGCCAATAACATAATGGGTACCAAATTACCTATATGCAGCGAGTCTGCTGTTGGGTCAAAACCTACATAGGCACTGCGCATAGCCTCGTTTAAATGGTCTTCGGTTTCGGGCATTACGTCATGAATCATTCCTCGCCAAGTGAGCTCTTCTACAAAATTTTTAAGCATAATCGTTAATTTGCCGCAAAGATAATGGGATAGGGGAAAACAAAAAAGGAATTCTCTTTGCAAGAATCCTTTTTAAGATTTACAACATAAATTATTATAGCTTGATTACTTTTTTAACTAAATTCCCTTCGTTAGTATCCAGTTGAATAATTAGTAACCCCGACGGGAGTGTGGCTATAGAAATTTCATTTAAATTTTCTGAGACCTCAAGAAGTTTATTCCCTAAAACAGAAAAGACAGATATTTTTTTTAGGTCTACCGGAGACACAACCTTAAGAACATCTATTGCAGGATTAGGATATAATTTAATAATAGGAGTACTATTTGACAATACTGATAAGTTGCAATTCAGCGCATATTCTGTTGCTATGTCTTTTACCCAATTACTTTGCGAATATGAATATTCAGGATTATCTACTTCTATGCAGCTAAGGGTTGGGTTTTGTTCGCTATTGAAGTAAATAACTGCATCATTGGTTCCTGTTTTAAAATTTAATTCGTGCAAAAGATTATTTCTACAAACTAAATTTGTGAGGGCTTGATTAGCTGCTAGATTTAAATTCTCCATTAGATTATAGGAGCAGTCTAAAAAATGTAATTGTACGTTTTGAGAAACATCAATACTAGATAGGAAGTTGTTGTTCAAATACAATTTCTCTAAAGCCGTATTTTGAGAAACATCTATGGTTGATAACTTATTAGAACTTATATTTAAGTTTTTGAGCAGGGTGTTTTGGGAGACATCAATAGTTTCAAAATAATTGTAGGTACACCACCATCGTTCCAAAAGTAGATTTTGTGTAAGATCTAAATTTGTAAGGAGATTAAAGTCGCAATTGATAATTCGTAATTGTGTATTTTGCGTTACATTTATATCCACTAAGTCATTAAAAAAGCAATTAATTTCTTCCAGTGCTGGATTTTGAGAAAAATCTAAGTTTGTTAGTAAATTTTGACTACAATTAATACGTTTCAAATTCAAAAAAGCTTCAATTCCTTCCAAAGATTGAATCTCTTCTGCCCTTACTATGAGATTTTCTACAACTTCAGCTTCAGAAACTTCAATTTTACCATTATCATTTAAATCGACATCTTCTTCAGGAATTCCATCTCCATCAACATCTACACAATTTAAATTTATAAGGGTATTTTTAAAATTCACATCAGGAATAAAAACAATTTGTGCCTTCAAAAAAGAAGCCCAAAGAAAGCACATGATAGCAAAAACATTTGCTTTAGACATAATTTTTCTTTTATAGCATTTTAAATATACATATTTATTATTAATTAATATTTATGCAGAAGAGGATTATTTTTAAGCAAGGAACTTGTACTTTAGCTTTATGATTTTAGTTACTGGGGGTACTGGTTTGGTTGGGGCACATTTGCTCTATAATCTGCTTTTGGAACACCCAACAATAAGAGCTACACATCGTAAAGGGAGTGACTTAGCCTCGGTAAAAAAGGTCTTTTCTTATTATACGAAAGATGTGGATACCTTGTTTCAAAAAATTGATTGGGTAGAAGCAAACATTACAGAACTCCCGGCTTTAGCTAACGTTTTTAAAAATATTACCCACGTGTATCATTGCGCTGCTTTTATCAATTTTAACCCCAAACATTATTACGCTTTAAAAAAAGCAAATATTGAAGGTACGGCCAATGTAGTAAACCTTTGTATTGAAAACGGGGTAAAAAAATTATGCTACGTAAGCTCTATAGCTACTTTAGGGAAAGGTTTTGAAGGTCAGCTTATTACAGAAGAAAATGACTGGAATCCAGAAGACAATAACAGTGTATATTCTATAACAAAATATGGCGCCGAAATGGAAGTTTGGCGTGGCACTCAGGAAGGGTTGGAAGCCGTTATTGTAAATCCCGGAGTCATCTTGGGAGAAGGATATTGGCATTCCGGCAGTGGAATTTTAATTAAAAGGGTGGCTAAGGGAATTCGTTTTTATACCCATGGAAGTACCGGTTTTGTTGATATAAAAGATGTGGTAAAAGCCATGATTGCCTTAATGAATAGCTCGCTTAAAAATGAAAAATATATATTGGTTGGAAACTCATTAACCTATAAAGAATTTATCACCAAACTATCGGAAGAGTTTGGAAATAAACCTCCTTCAAAATCTATTTCAAAAGGGGTTTTACTATTTTTAAGTAATCTGGATTGGCTTTCAAGTAAGCTATTTAAAACCAAAAGAAGTTTATTAAAAGCAACCGTAAATTCTTTATTTACCCACTCTAAATACGATACTTCAAAAATAGAAACAGCATTGTCTTTTCAGTTTACTCCGTTTGAAGAAACGCTTCGCAGGATTGTAAAAAATTATACGAACTAATTTTGAGCCGGAGGAATTTGAAATTCAACCAAAGAATCTTTTCCCTTTTTTCGTTGTTCCCTTAAAGTATCTAAACTGTCTTTTACAATCTTTGCTTCTTTTATAATTAAGGTGTCTATTTCGGCTTTTTGAACCATTAAGCGTTCTTCTACTGCTTTTAGAATAGCAATATATTCATTTAATTGAGAAGCATAATAGGCATTGCTTTGCACAAATTGGAGACTATCGATATCAAATTTCTTGTAAATTAAGGAATCCAAGTCTACAATTTCATCTCTTAACGTCTTATAGTTAATACTTCGGGCAGCATTTCCTGTGTAAGACTCGACTAAAATCGAAACCATTTTATCTTTAGGTATCAAATTTTCAGGTTTTACAGGACGTTTTACATCTTGACAACCCAATAAAAAAATTCCAAAAAATAAATATGCTAAAAATTTCATCCTCTGTTAAATGTTAATCGTTGTCCGTGGGTTCTATTTGGAAATTTACCATTTTCATAGGCAATATGTCCGTTAACAAAGGTATAGCGCACACGCGATTTAAATACAGTTCCTTCAAAAGGAGACCAGCCACAATGGTATAAAATATTATCCTTATTAACTACCCAAGGAGCATTAAGATCTACCAAAACCAAATCTGCCTTATAGCCTTTGCGTATATAGCCACGATCTTTAATTTGAAACAAAACAGCCGGATTGTGTGCAAATTTCTCTACAATTTTTTCTATAGAAATTACTCCTTTGTGATACATTTCCAGCAGTGCCACAAGCGCATGTTGCACTAAAGGACCTCCCGAAGGAGCCTTAGTATATACTTGATTTTTTTCTTCTAAAGTGTGGGGCGCATGATCGGTAGCAATAACATCGATGCGATCGTCTAATAGCGCTTTCCAGAGTCCGTCTTTATCCTTTTGGGTCTTTACGGCAGGATTCCACTTAATTTTGGAACCTTTTGTTTTGTAATCTTCATCGGTAAACCAAAGGTGATGAATGCATACCTCGGACGTAATTTTTTTATCAGCTAAGTGTTTCTTTTTACTGAAAAGATGTGTTTCTTTTTCGGTAGAAAGATGAAATACATGCAATCTGGCCCCTGTTTTTTCGGCAAGTTTAATGGCTTTTGAAGAAGAGATATAACACGCTTCTTCACTTCGAATAACCGGATGCAAAGTTATTGGAATATCATCTCCAAATTCGGCTTTATACTTTTCCAGGTTATTTTTTATCGTAGTTTCATCTTCGCAATGTGCCGAAATTAAAAGCTTAGTATTGCTAAATATTTTCTCCAAAACTTTAATATCGTCCACAAGCATATCACCAGTCGATGATCCCAAAAATAATTTCAATCCGGCCACTTTGGTTTCGTCTACTTTTAAAATCTCTTCCAGATTATGATTGGTTCCACCAAACATAAAGGAATAATTGGCCCAGGAAGTTTCGGCGGCTCTGGCAAATTTTTCTTCCAGTAAATTAATAGTGGTCGCTTGAGGGACCGTGTTTGGCATTTCAATAAAGGAGGTAATTCCGCCTGCGACCGCTGCTCTCGATTCACTTTCAATAGTAGCTTTGTGGGTAAGCCCGGGCTCCCGAAAATGTACCTGGTCATCAATCATCCCCGGAAGGAGGTAAAGACCATCGGCTTCAATGACTTTGGTTTCTGAAGATTTACTGCTAATGCTCTCCCCAATTTCTGAAATACAATCATTTTCAATAAGTACATCTCCATTGAAAATTTTTCCTTCGTTTACAATATTGGCATTTTTAATTAATACCGTCTTCATTATATTTCTAATGTTTTAAATACACTTTTTAGCTTCATTTTAATCACCCCAAAAATGGCTTCAGAAATGATTCCTTTACTCATTTTGGACTCTCCTTTGGTTCTATCTGTAAATATTACCGGCACTTCCACTATTTTAAACTTACTCAGATAGGCTTTGTATTTCATTTCAATTTGAAACGCATACCCCATAAATTTAATTTTATCGAGGTTAATTTTTTCTAACACTGCACGGCGATAGCAAATAAATCCTGCAGTGGTATCATAAATGTTCATTCGGGTAATAAAACGTACATATTTTGAGGCAAACCAAGACATCAACACTCTGCTCATAGGCCAATTTACCACATTTACTCCCGTAATATACCGTGACCCAATAGCAACATCATTTCCATCCTTATGACAGGCATTATACAAACGTATAAGGTCGTTTGGGTTATGCGAAAAGTCTGCATCCATTTCAAAAATATACTCGTAGTCTCTTGCAATAGCCCAAGTAAAGCCTAAAATATAGGCGCTTCCAAGGCCTAATTTTCCCTCTCTTTCTTGTAAAAAAAGCCTATTGGGAAATTCGTTCATTAACTCTTTTACCTTCAGAGCCGTTAAGTCTGGAGAATGGTCATCAATGACTACCACATGAAATTGCTTTTGTAACGAAAAAATATTCCGAAGAATCTTTTCGATGTTGTCTATTTCATTGTACGTGGGTATCACTACAACAGCATGATTCATGCGCCTGCTTTTGGGCAAATGTACCTCTTTTTTAAAGATTGGAAATAGAGTTAAAACAGCATTTAAGAAAAATTTATAAAAAGATGAATGGGTTTATTTCTTCCATACTGTATCAAAATAGTTTAAATTTCCAGTACTTTTATCACTCCCTTTTTCAATGACACTATGGAGCCAAGATGGGTCGTAAATCAAGATTGGATTGTTCTCATTTTATTGGGTATTTTCATGCTTTTGGCAATTCTAAAAGCACGGTTTCCCCGAAGATTTCACGAATTTTTATTGTTGCCTATTACCGATAAGTATTTTAACTTGGAAGGGAAAAATACCGGAGTAACCCATCCCTTTAGCCTTCTGCTATTTCTAGTACAGGCTATTTCGTTTTCGTTGTTTATTAGTCTTTTTTTGGCTATTAGAAAAGAGCAAACCTCTCCTACTTTTTTATTATTCATTCAAGTATTTACAGGATTTACCCTTGTTATTCTGGCTAAATATTACATAGAAAAGTTAATCGCCCATATTCTGGATATTGAAAAATCATTAGCCGATTACTTTTATAAAAAACTTAGTTATATCAATTTGTTTTCCATCATGCTCCTTGGCATTAATCTCATTTTTTATTTTGTACACACTTTAGGGGCTTCTGTTTTTTATATTTTTTGTATTGGTTTCGGGTTTTTATATTTTATAACGCTACTTTCCAGCTTCCGAAAAAACACCAACCTAATTTTAGGGAATTTCTTCTATTTTATTTTATATCTTTGCGCACTTGAAATTGCACCGTATGTGATACTGTATAAATTAGTTGTGTAATTCAGGATAAAAAATATAGCTTATGAAGGTGAAAACTATTTTGGTTTCCCAACCAGAACCTAAAGTTGAGAACTCTCCCTATTTCGATTTAATAGAGAAACAAAAAGTTAAAATAGACTTTAGGCCTTTTATCCACGTGGAAGGAGTTTCAAGTAAGGATGTTCGGGTTCAGAAAATTGATCTTACCCAATTTAGTGCTATTATTTTAACCAGCAGAAACTCTGTAGATCATTTTTTCAGAATTGCAGAAGAACTTCGTTTTAAGGTACCAGATACCATGAAATATTTTTGCCAAAGTGAAGCCGTGGCATTTTATCTTCAGAAATATGTGGTGTATAGAAAACGAAAAATATATGTAGGGAAAAGCAGCTTTACTGAACTTTCTCCCCTCATTAAAAAATATAAAAACGAAAAGTTTTTACTCCCCTCTTCAGATAAATTGAAACCTGAAGCACCACTTGTATTAAATGAGCTTGGAGTGGACTGGAAGCAGGGTATTTTTTATAAAACAGTAATCAGTGATCTTTCCGATTTAAGGGATGTGTATTACGATATTTTAGTATTTTTCAGCCCTAGCGGAATTCAATCATTATTGACCAATTTCCCCGATTTTAAACAAAACGAAACCCGTATCGCTGTATTTGGAAACACCACTATAAAAGCAGCTACAGATAATGGGTTGCGAGTAGATATTAAAGCGCCAACACCCGAAACTCCTTCTATGACCATGGCATTGGAAAAATACATTAAAGAAGTGAACGGGAAAAAATAATCACTACCCTAATAATAAAAAAAGGGTTGCCTATGGCAACCCTTTTTCTTTTGAATACTTATCAACTTAAACCAACGGTCCTCCTTTAAGGATTTCCTCGCTGGCAAATTCTTCAAACTTTTTAAAGTTTTCCTTAAAAGAATTGGCTAATTTATTGGCAGTTTTATAATAGCCTTCATCATTTTTCCAAGTTTGTCGCGGACTCAACACATCGGTTGGAACATTAGGACATACTCTGGGTTGTTGTACGCCAAACACCGAATGAATATGATAATTGTCTTTATTGGCTGCTTCCAAAGACCCGTCTAAAGCCGCTGTAATCATGGCTCGTGTATATTTTAATTTCATTCGATTTCCTATTCCGTAAGGACCACCTGTCCATCCTGTGTTTACCAACCAAACATGAACTCCAGCTTCCTGCATTTTTTGGCTTAACATTTCGGCATATTCCGTAGGGTGTAAAGGCATAAAAGGTGCTCCAAAGCATGCTGAAAAACTAGGAACAGGCTCTGTTATCCCTGCTTCTGTTCCGGCTACTTTTGCTGTATATCCACTAATAAAATGATAGGCTGCTTGTCCTGGAGTAAGTTTTGAAATTGGAGGCAATACTCCAAAAGCATCGGCCGTTAAAAAGAATATATTTTTGGGGTTCCTCCCTATGGAAGGTACTTGAATATTATCAATATGTTCAATAGGATAACTCACCCTAGTATTTTGTGTGATAGAAATATCGGCAAAATCTACCTCGCCGTGTTCATCCATAATTACATTTTCCAAAATAGCTCCGGGCTTGATAGCACGATAAATATCGGGTTCGTTTTCTTCTGAAAGATTAATGACTTTGGCATAACAACCCCCTTCAAAATTAAAGACGGTATTTTCAGCGGTCCAACCGTGTTCATCATCACCAATGAGTTTTCTATCTGGATCTGCAGAAAGTGTGGTTTTTCCGGTACCCGAAAGTCCAAAGAAAATAGCCGTTTCCCCATCTTCTCCCACATTGGCAGAACAGTGCATGGGTAATGTATTTTTGAATACCGGTAAAATAAAGTTGAGGGCCGAGAAAATTCCTTTTTTAATCTCCCCGGTATAACCAGTTCCCCCAATAAGCGCAATTTTTTTGGTAAAGTTTAAAATAGCAAAATTGTGTTGTCTTGTGCCATCACGATCGGGAATTGCCATAAACCCGGGTGCATTTACAATTAACCATTCCGGAGAAAAATCTTTTAATTCCGATTCATCTGGCCTTAAAAACATATTGTAAGCAAACATATTACTCCAGGGATATTCTGTAATGACACGAATATTTAGGCGGTAGTTTTCATCGGCACATGCATAACTGTCCCTTACATATATCTCTTTCCCCGATAGGTATTCTACCACTCGATCATAGAGTGCATCAAAGGTGTTGGGTTCAAAAGGAATATTTACTTTTCCCCACCAAACGCGATCTTGGGTAATTTCATCTTTTACAATAAATCGATCTTGAGGAGATCTTCCGGTAAATTCTCCGGTGTTTACTGCAAGTGCTCCTGAATTAGCTTCTTTACCTTGATTTTTTTGAAGTGTTTCCTCGTGAAGTTCCTGTGAAGAAAGTTGGTATTTTACTGTTGCATCCTTGATTCCGTAAGCTTCTATCGAAATCGTTTTCGTAGCGTGGCCGTTATCTACCATAATATCGGTTTTGTTGTGAGTGCAAAAATAAAAAAACCAATTGGGATAAATCCCTAAAAAGAAAAAATTATCTTCACTTTAACTTCATAATTCCGTAACACCATCGAAGCCAACCTATCATAAACAGTAACCCACCCAGCGGTGTTATTGGACCTAAAAAAGTAACATTAAAGGACCATTGACTCTTTAATGATAATATGTAAATAGACCCCGAAAAGAAAAGAATTCCTACCATAAAAAACCAAAAAACCCACCATTTTGTACTTTCTGAAATTCTTGGAGCAAAGCCTAAAATAACTAAGGCCAATACGTGATACATTTGGTAACGCACCCCTGTCTCAAAACTAGCTACGGAAGCTGCATCCACCAGTTTTTTTAATCCGTGCGCTCCAAAGGCACCCATAGCTATTGTAATCGCTCCCAGTAAGGTAGCTGTAACCAATATTTTTTTGTTAAAATTATTCATACGTTCCCGTTCCATTTTAGTACTTTCGCTTTGCTATTAAAGCGTTTCAAATTTACGAAAAACCAACGGGATGCGTCACATTTTAATTATAGGAGCAGGTCGCTCTGCCACCAGTTTAATTCAATATTTGCTTAACAAGTCTACTTCTGAAAATCTCTTTATTACTATAGGAGACCTTTCCGAAGAAAGCGCCCAAAAATTTACCCAAGGGCACCCCAATGCAAAAGGGATTCAATTCGATGTGTTTAATGAACAACAACGTTCTGAAGTTATTCAGCAAAACGATTTAATTATTTCCATGCTTCCAGCCCATTTCCATATGGAAGCTGCTAAAGATTGCTTGAAATATGGCAAACACATGGTGACTGCTTCCTACGTAAGTAAAGAAATGCAGGCCATTGACGACGCTGTAAAAGAAAAGGGATTGGTTTTTATGAATGAAATAGGGGTTGATCCCGGTATTGACCACATGAGCGCTATGAAAGTGATTGATGACATTCGTGGCCAAGGGGGAAAAATGTTGCTGTTTGAATCCTTTACGGGCGGATTGATTGCCCCTGAAAGCGATGACAACCTTTGGCATTATAAATTTACTTGGAATCCTAGAAATGTGGTATTAGCCGGACAGGGTGGCGCTGCGGAATTTATTCAAGAAGGAACGTATAAATATATCCCTTACCATCGATTGTTCCGAAGAACCGAATTTATGGATATTGAAGGCTACGGAAGATTTGAAGCCTACGCCAATAGAAATTCTTTAAAATACCGTAGCATTTATGGATTGGATGACATCCTTACTCTGTATCGCGGCACCATGCGCCATGTAGGTTTTAGCAAGGCATGGAATATGTTTGTGCAATTGGGCATGACCGATGACAGCTATACCATCCCGAATTCTGAAAATTTATCGTATCGTGCCTTTGTGAATTTATTTTTACCCTATTCACCCACCGATTCCGTAGAGTTGAAAATGCGTCATAATTTAAAAATAGACCAAGACGATGTTATGTGGGATAAATTGGAAGAGTTGGATTTATTCAATTCGAATAAATTTATCGGAATTAAAAATGCCACGCCCGCACAAGCACTTCAGAAAATATTAATGGATAAATGGACTTTGAAGCCGGACGACAAAGATATGATTGTAATGTATCATAAGTTTGGGTATGAAGTACATGGCGAGAAAAAACAGATTGATAGTAGTATGGTATTGATTGGTGAAGACCAAACTTACACGGCTATGGCTAAAACCGTGGGATTGCCTGTAGCCATTGCTGCCTTAAAAATTCTGAATAAAGAAATTACTACTCCCGGTGTGCAAATTCCTATAACCAAAGAAGTATATACACCTATTTTAGAAGAACTCGAAACCTTCGGAATCACATTTAACGAAAAACACCTTCCGTATATGGGATACAACCCCAACAACGTACACGCATAAAAAAAGCCGTCGATGGACGGCTTTTTTATTCAGTATATTTTTAACTTAATCTCTTCCCAAGAAAATACTCAAGAAATATAATAAAGTTGCCAGCGATCCTAAAGCTGCCACCACGTAGGTTCTAGCAGCCCATTTTAAGGCATCTTTGGCTCCGGCATATTCTTGCTGTGTCACCACATTATTCGTTTGCAACCAAGCCAATGCTCTGTTACTGGCGTCGTATTCTACGGGTAAGGTAATAAAAGCAAAAGCCGTGGTCGCCGCAAAAAGTAAAATACCGAGTAAGAAAACTGTATTTCCTAAGGCTCCCAAAAATCCGGTGGCTGTCATCACCAAACCTGCCATAATCACAAAGTTTGATAACTTACTGGCTATTCCAACCGCAGGTACGATGGCCGAACGCATTTTTAACCAGCTATAGGCCGTTGCATGTTGTACGGCGTGACCACATTCGTGCGCAGCAACAGCGGCTGCAGCAGCATTGCGTTGCATATAGACCCCTTCACTTAAGTTTACGGTCTTATTGGCCGGATTGTAGTGATCTGTCAACATACCGGGGGTAGAAATTACCTGAACGTCTGTAATGCCATTATCGGCGAGCATTTTCTCGGCAATTTCTTTACCACTCATTCCATTTTGTAAGTGAACTTGTGAATATTTTTTGAATTTACTTTTTAGGCGGTTGCTTACATACATACTCACCAAAAAGATTAAACCTGCTATGATATAATATCCCATCATGATTTTTAAAATTTAATAATTAAATAGTACTGCCAATATAGCAAAAAGTTTGCCTAATTGTAGCGACTGTCATTTCGGCAAATTAGCCTACAATATTGATGATTTTACCCGGCACCACAATAACCTTTTTAGGCGTTCGCCCTTGCAATTGTTCTTGGGTTTTGTCATAGGCCATCACGGCTTCTTCAAGTTGCACAGGGGTTAAATCGAGAGGTAAT
This sequence comes from Flavobacteriaceae bacterium, assembly GCA_041392125.1. GTDB lineage: Bacteria > Bacteroidota > Bacteroidia > Flavobacteriales > Flavobacteriaceae > Halomarinibacterium. Next base: position 52,710 of record JAWKMR010000012.1, read on the forward strand.
TCCATTTTAAAACGCATTTTCCCGTTAAAAGAAACCGGATATTCTTTACTGCTTTCCACCAAATGCTTTGCTTCAAACTTTGGAAACGGCGCCGTAGCAATACTCTCACTATGTCCTAATTTCTGCCATAATTCCTCCGCAATGTGGGGTGCATACGGTGAAATTAAAATTGCTAAAGGTTCTAAAACCTCTCTACTGTTACACTTTTGAGCAGTTAGCTCATTTACGGCAATCATAAAGGTAGAGACCGAAGTATTAAAACTGAAGTTCTCAATATCTTCTTCTACTTTTTTAATGGTTTTATGCAGGGTTTTTAAGCTGTCTTTATTGGCTGGGTCTTCAGAAACAAAGAATTCTGAAACATCCCCCTGACCCCCTTCCAAGGGGGAATGGTATAGTTTCCATAATTTTTTAAGGAAACTATGTACCCCGGTAATTCCGGCAGTGCTCCAAGGTTTGGCTTGTTCCAACGGTCCTAAAAACATCTCGTACATACGCAACGTATCTGCCCCGTATTGCTCACAAATATCGTCTGGGTTGACCACGTTGTATTTGGATTTAGACATTTTTTCAACTTCTCGGGAGACTTTGAAAACATCCCCCTGACCCCCTTCAAAGGGGGAATTAATGTCGTAAATTTTACCATTTTCAAGAATGAAAATGGCATCTTTAAACTCGGGGCGCCAGTTTTTAAAGGCTTCAATGTTCAATTCGTTTTGAAGGTTTACGAAAGAAACATCAGCGTGTACTGATCGATATTTTATAGCTTCTATTTCTTCTTCACTTAATCCTTGATCAGAATAAAACTTTTTTTCACTTTGAAAAGCAATACTTTCCACTGATGTTTTACGAAAGATTTCAGCTGAAAAATAAAGTGGTTTTATTTGTAATTCTTCATGATAAGATTCAAAAACAAAAGCACTCTCCCCTAAAATCATCCCTTGATTAATCAGCTTCTTTACAGGTTCGTCCACCGGTAAATACCCACGGTCGTGCATAAACTTTGTCCAGAAACGGGTATATAATAAATGCCCAGTAGCGTGCTCACTACCCCCAATGTATAAATCCACATTTCCCCAATACTTCAATGCATCCACATCAGCAAACTCCTTATTGTTGGAAGGATCCATATACCGGAACATATAACAACTGCTTCCTGCCCAACCCGGCATGGTGTTTAATTCTAGAGGGTAAACACCATTGTCTTCAGACCCCTCGACTGCGCTCGGGGAGACAAGCTCATTACTAACCACCTTATTGTTTTTTGTATCCCACGCCCACACCTCAGCACGGCCTAGCGGGGGTTCACCTTCTTCGGTGGGAAGGTATTTCTCTACTTCGGGAAGCGTTAATGGTAAATGCTCCAGCGCAATCATTTGTGGCAGTCCATTTTTGTAATACACCGGGAAAGGCTCTCCCCAATACCGCTGACGACTAAACACCGCATCGCGTAAACGATAGTTAATTTTTCCGGTTCCCTGTCCTTTTTCTTCTAACTTTTCTATAGCTTTTTGGGTGGCTTCGGCATAGTTTAATCCGTTGAGAAAATCGCTGTTGGCAATAATAGTACCTGCTTTATCTTCAAAAGGTTCTTCGGAAATATCGATCCCTTCAAAAATATTGGGGATAGGAATATTAAAATGTTTTGCAAAATCGTAATCACGCTGGTCCCCGCAAGGTACTGCCATCACCGCTCCGGTTCCGTAGCCTGCCAACACATAATCGCCAATCCAAATAGGAATAGGCTTGCCTGTAAATGGATGTTCGGCATAGGCTCCTGTAAATACTCCGGAAATAGTTTTTACATCGGCCATACGTTCGCGTTCACTTCGTTTTGCGGTAGCTTCTACATAGGCTTGTACTTCGGCTAATTGAGCTTTCGTAGTAATTTGATTCACCAACTCATGCTCAGGAGCCAAGGTCATAAAACTGACCCCAAAAATGGTATCGGGACGGGTGGTAAAGACTTCAATGGTTGCATTGCTGTCTTTTACATTAAAGCTTACCGAAGCTCCTTTGGAACGACCAATCCAATTGGTTTGCGAATCTTTTAAGGGTTGTGGCCAATCGATATTGTTCAATCCATCCAATAAACGCTGTGCATAGGCGGTGATCCGCATACTCCATTGTTTCATCTTTTTGCGGATAACAGGATAGCCACCACGTTCAGAAACCCCATTCACGATTTCGTCATTGGCCAATACAGTCCCCAATTGCGGACACCAATTGACTTCAGTTTCGGCAAGATAGGTAAGGCGGTATTTTAATAAAATGCGTTGTTTTTCTTCGGAAGTGAATGCATTCCAATCGGTTGCTGAAAAGGTTTCGATATCATCATCACAAGCTGCATTTACATTAGAATTTCCTTCCGAAGTAAATATCCTTTCTAATTCAACAATTGGTTTCGCTTTATCATCCGTTTTGTCATACCAACTTTCAAACAACTGAATGAAAATCCACTGTGTCCATTTATAATAATGAGGGTCGCTGGTGCGTACTTCTCGGCTCCAATCGAAACTGAACCCAATTTTATCTAGTTGTTCACGGTAACGCACAATATTTTCTTCGGTGGTTTTACGTGGGTGTTGCCCGGTTTGTATGGCATACTGCTCGGCGGGTAAGCCAAAACTATCGTAGCCTTGCGGGTGCAACACATTAAACCCTTTATGACGCTTGTAACGTGCATAAATATCACTAGCAATATACCCTAACGGATGTCCCACGTGTAAACCTGCACCCGAAGGATAGGGAAACATATCCAATACATAATATTTGGGCTTTTCGCTTTGGTTTTCAGCTTTAAACGTTTGGTTTTTTGCCCAATACTGCTGCCATTTGGCTTCGATATCGTTAAAATGATACTTGCTCATGCGTTCTGTGTCAAAAAGAAAGGGCAAATTTAAGATTTCTTACTCGAAGTTGACTCCTAAAATCTTTTAAAAAGTGGGATGTAAAAGCTTTCCTGAATACAATACCCATATCATAGAAAGAATAGCCGAGAGGTTCATGGCAATCCCAAATAACTTCATTTGAAAAACAGAATAGGGTTTATCTTTAAAAAGCCAAAAGGTGTCTAATAATAACCAGACACTAAAAATTGTTAAGAACCCGCCAAGAATATAATCTTCAAACCAAAAAAACAAGACATAAATTTCTACAAACACTAAAAAAAGCATAAGAATTTTGGATTTTTTTCTACCTAAAAGTGCGGCAGTAGTTCTTTTTTTTGAAAGTAAGTCCGGCTCAATATCCATAATTTCTCCGGCTATATGTGCCTGAAATGCAAAAAAAGACAAATACCATATCGTTTGCCAAGGGAGGCTTGGCAAATTATTCAATACCACACTAAAAAAAGCAACAAACACATATCCTGTTTGAATAAAAATTTCGAAAGGAGGTCGTTCTTTAAATCGGAAGGGTTTAAAATTGTAAATGATATTTATCACGACCATAAAAAGTAATAGTAGCAACATTTTCCATCCTGAAACAAAAGAAAAATAAAGGATAAAAGGAAGTATAATGAATGTAACTTTTACAGGCAAATACTTTAATTGTTCTTGGGTATATTTTGCCCCAAAAAGATAATTGCCTTTCCGTTCATTCACTGCATCTGACGCAACATCATTATAGTCGTTTAATCCATACACTAAATAGTTTAATGGAAAAGTAACAAAGAATAAGCCTATCCAAAAAAGCGGTTCTTTCCAAAAATTATCCAGAAATCCTAAAGGAACTAAGTAAATCCATATAGTTGGGAACCATAAACCTGGGCGAGAGATTTTTAAATCTTTAAGCATATTTAGAAAATACAAAGTTAGGATAAGATTGTGGAAACTTTAAGCGTTATTATGTATTAGGTACAAAAAACCTTGTATTTTTACATCGAAATAAAAACCCCTATGTCCACTTCTTTTGAAAAGTACCAAAAACGCCGATTAATTTCTTCTTATTTTTCAGTGGTGATAAGTATTTCATTAGTGCTTTTTTTATTGGGATTGTTAGGATTATTGGTATTAAACACCAAAAAAGTAGCCGATCATTTTAAAGAGAAAATTGCCTTAACGGTTTTCCTAAAAGATACAGCGAAACAAGTAGAGATTGACCAACTACAACAAAGTCTGGCCTTAGCCGAATATACCAAGAGCGCCACGTTTGTTTCCAAAGAACAAGCCGCCGAAGAGCACAGTGCTACTATTGGTGAAAATTTTATGGAGTTTTTAGGGTACAATCCGCTTCAAAATAGTATTGACGTGTATTTGTTGGCCGATTTCGTTTCGCCTTCAAAATTGGAAGAAATTCAGACTGAAATTATGACCAAAGATTTTGTGGATGAAGTGACTTACGACAAGCCTTTAATTGTTTTGCTGAATGACAACATCAAAAAAATAAGTTTTTGGGCACTTATTATAAGTGGTATCTTCCTCTTTATAGCAGTATTATTAATTAATAGCTCGATTCGGCTTTCCGTTTACGCCAAACGATTTACCATTAAAACCATGCAAATGGTGGGTGCTACCAAAGGGTTTATTCGTAAACCATTCATTTTAAAAAGTATAAAATTAGGGGTAATTGGAGCATTAGTGGCTATCGCAGGTATTGCAGCAGTATTATTTTATTTAGATAAATATTTCCCGCAAATGCAATTTATGCAAGATAAACTTCTTATTGGCGCGCTCTTTTTATTTGTCCTGTTAATGGGCCTTTTAATAAGCTGGCTAAGCACTTTTTTTGCTACCCAACGTTTTTTGAATTTGCGCACTGACGAACTTTATTATTAACTAAAACCGTACCTTGCAACCCTAATCTCTAAACATTATGGGAGAACAAAAACGAAAAGAAGAAGCTAAAAATCAGTCTTTTATTTTTGAAAAAAAGAACTACAAATTTATGATCATCGGCGCTATAATTATTGCCCTTGGTTTTATCCTTATGGCAGGTGGTGGTAGTGACGATCCTAATGTATTTAACCCAGATATTTACAGTTGGAGACGTATTAGACTAGCCCCAGCATTAATTTTGATAGGCTTTGGGGTTGAAGTGTATGCCATTTTATTGAATCCCAATAAAGAAAAATAACCCGTGAGTACTTGGGAAGCCATTATTTTAGCCATCATTGAAGGCATTACCGAATTTTTACCTGTTTCCTCTACAGGACATATGATTGTTGCCTCCTCCATTTTTGGAATCGCTCACGAAGATTTTACGAAACTTTTTACCATCGTCATTCAGTTGGGAACTATTATGAGTGTGGTAGTTCTTTACTTTAAACGATTTTTTCAATCGCTCCATTTTTATTACAAACTTTTTGTGGCTTTTCTACCCGCTGTTTTTTTGGGGTTATTACTAAGTGATTTTATTGATGGACTACTAGAAAACCCTATAACAGTAGCCATTTCTTTAATTATTGGAGGAGTTATTTTATTGAAAGTAGATGATTGGTTTGGAGATGGAGAAGAAACCGAAATATCCTACCTCACTGCTTTAAAAATAGGGTTTTTTCAGTGCTTGGCCATGATTCCCGGGGTATCTAGAAGTGGGGCTAGCATTGTTGGCGGGATGACACAAAAATTATCAAGAACAGTTGCTGCAGAATTTTCTTTTTTCTTAGCAATTCCTACCATGTTAGGCGCTACAGTAAAAAAGTCTTACGATTACTATCAAGCCGGATTCGAGCTTACAAACCAACAAATTAACCTTCTGATTGTTGGAAATGTGGTTGGTTTTATTGTGGCTATGATTGCCATCAAATCGTTCATTAATTATTTAAGTAAACACGGCTTCAAAATCTTTGGCTATTATCGAATAGTAATTGGAGTTGTTATTTTATTACTTCACTTTTTTATTCAAAAATTGACTGTCATCTAATGACTGCTGAAGATTATAAAGAAGGGCAGGTTATTTTAATTGATAAACCTTTGCAATGGACATCGTTTCAAGTGGTGAATAAAGTACGGTGGTTACTTCGGAAACAGTTTGAGTTAAAAAAATTGAAAGTAGGCCACGCCGGGACTTTAGATCCGCTAGCAACAGGATTGTTGATTTTATGCACGGGGAAATTCACCAAAAAGATTGAAACCTATCAAGCACAGCAAAAAGAATATACCGGCACTATTACTTTGGGAGCCACTACCCCCAGTTACGATTTAGAGACCGAAATAGATCAAACCTTTGATATTTCAGGAATTACAGAAACTGAAATTTACGAAACTACCCAACAATTCATAGGAGAAGTTGAACAACAACCCCCGGTTTTTTCAGCATTAAAAAAAGACGGAAAAAGGTTGTACGAGTTTGCCAGAGCCGGTGAAGAAGTGGAAGTTCCAACTCGAAAAATTACTATTTCTTCTTTTGAAATTACAAAAATAGACCTCCCGAATATAGACTTCAGAATTGCCTGCAGTAAAGGCACCTACATTCGATCCATTGCAAACGATTTTGGGAAAGCCATGCATAACGGGGCTTATCTTTCTTCACTTCGTAGAACAAAAATTGGAGATTTTTCTGTAGAAAATTCTATATCTATTGAAGAATTTCAAACTAAGCTAAACCCTACCTAGCTTTATTTTTAGATAGATAAAAAATACTTATTTTTATTTATTCTAAATAAGAATAATGATTATCTTTGCCGCTGCAAAATTAATCATTTATGAGATTTTTTCGATACTCTCTATTATTCTTTTTTATCAATTTTTCAATTTATTCACAAGAAATACAAGCGGTTGATACGTTAAAGGTCGAAACGCTGAAAGAGGTAGTTGTTACCGGACAAATTAATCCGCAGTCGGTAGAAAAATCGGTGGTAGAAGTAAAAGTAATTTCAAGAAACGATATTGAAAGGCAAGCCGGAAATACACTTGCGGATGTGTTAAATAATACACTAAATATAAATATTACTCCAAACACAGCAACCGGAAAAAGCGGGGTAAGCTTGTTTGGTTTAGACAGTCAATATTTTAAAGTATTACTCGATAATATTCCTATCATCAACGAAGAAGGTGTAGGAAACAACACCGATTTAACCTTAATAAACCTAGATGACATAGAACGCATTGAAATTGTAGAAGGTGCTATGGGTGTACAATATGGAGCCAATGCGGTTTCCGGAATAATAAATATTATTACCAAAAAAGCTTCCAAAAATACCTGGGATATTACTGCTTATGTTCAAGAAGAAACTATTGGTGATGAATATGAATGGTTTGAGAAAGGAAGGCACATTCAATCATTAAAAATAGGACATAATATTTCTCCTAACCTCTATGCTACAGCTACCTATACTAGAAATGATTTTGGAGGATTTTGGAATGGAAAACAAGGCGAAAGCTACGATCAAAATGATGGGCTCCGTGGCCACGAATGGCTTCCAAAAGTTCAGCAAAGTGCTAAAGCATTACTATCGTATAAGAAAGAAAATTTTAATATTTTTTATCGGTTTGAATATTTAAATGAGCAGATCGATAAATATAACGACATTGTAGACCCTAATGAAAATCCTTCTACAGGAACAACCAATCCTTCGGCGTTAGATGAAATTTACACCAATAATCGTTTCTATCATCACCTAAATTCAACCGGAGCTATTTTTAAAAACGTAGCCTATAATGTATCGCTTTCATACCAGGAGCAAACTAAAGATTTGGAAAGGTACACCTACCGTATTAGAAGTAATATAAAGGAAAATATTGAAAAAGGAGAGTACCAAAAAAGAAGTTCCCTGTTTTCAAGAGGGACATTCAGCAACTTGTTTCAAACTAATGATTTTAATGCTCAGGCAGGATATGAAACAACTTTAATTGAAGGATATGGTTCTGCGGGTTCTTTTGAAATAATTGGTGCCGATGCCATTTCTCAAAAAGTAAATCTTTATGATGCCTTTAGCACTGCAGAATGGCAGTTAAATAATCGCTTTTCACTACGTCCCGGAATGCGTATATCCTTTAGTAATTTGTTTGACCCACAATACATTGGTTCTTTAAGCGCAAAGCAAACACTAAACAAAGATTGGGAACTTCGTGCCATTTTAGGGTCGGCAAACAGAACTCCGGATTATGATGAACTCTTTACCTATTTTGTAGATGTAAATCACGATGTACAAGGAAACCCAAATCTTAACCCGGAAAGAGGTGTCTCTGCATTTTTTCATGTTAAAAAAAGTACGCGAGTTACCGAAAAACTTCAATTAAAAAACAAAGTAAGTTTTAATTATTTAGGACTAAAAGATCGAATAGAATTAATTGTGGTAAACCAAACTCCACTGGCATTTCAATATAATAATATTGATAGCTATAAGGCGATTGGGGCTTTTTCAGAAAACGACATTTACTATCAAAACCTTAAAGGGCAACTAGGGATTTCAGTACAAGGGATTTCAAAAATATTGGATAGTACTACACAGTCTAGCGACGATTTTCTTTTTAATCTTCAGCTTAATGCAAACTTAGCATATACACTCCCAAAATGGGATACTACTTTTTCTTTATTCTTTAAATATATAGGCGAAGAACAACAATTTGTGGAAACATCGGATGACGAAGGAAATCAAATTTACAGTCGCGGCACTACCGATGCTTATAGCTGGATGGATGTGACCGTCAATAAAAGTTTCTTTAATAAAAGTCTTACTGCAACTCTAGGCTCTAGAAATTTATTCGATGTCACCTCCGTAAATACAACTGCCTTTTCAGGAGGCGGCCATAATAGTCCCGGAATCCAAATACCCTTGGGTTATGGGCGCTCCTACTTTTTAAAATTAACCTATAACATAAATCTTAACTAATGAATTCTTTAAAGTTTATCTTTTTTTCCCTAAGCTTACTTGTTTTTAATGCTTGTAGTAATGATGATAGTAATGGTTCTTCAGAGCCTTTTGTTGTTGCTTTCGAGAACTTGTCTGCAAACATTGCCGAATTACCCAATACGGCAACTATTGCTTTAGTGTATTCTGAAACTGCTACCCAAAACGGTGAAGTAAGGCTTTCGCTGGAAGCAATTAATGCTACTTACGGTACCGATTTTACCACCGAACCTGCTGCTGTAAACAATGAAATTTTTATCCCCATTCAGCAAGGAACCTCTGGCACTTCATTAATCTTTAATAAAGTGAGTGCTTCTATTGATGAAACGGTAGAAATTAAATTTACAATTACCCAAATAGATTATCCTTCGTCTCAAATACAAGGAAACACTCAATTTTCTCTAAACAGTTCGGCCTCTTTGGGAAGAAGTATTGAACCCAATGTAGGGGGTCCCAACGAAGGGAATCAGGTGTATATTGATCTAAGTTCCGAAACTGAAACTGTTGTCGCACGCGACAGCTGGGATCTTGGTTTTTACTCTGGAAATGATTTTAGGGTAATGATTAATGGCTCTATTTATATGGCTGCAGCACAGTTACAAACCACCAATATTGACGCTGTTACACAAAGTGATGTAACCGATTTACAAAGTCAAGTTGCGGTAGGAACTTTTAATCCTGTGAACGAAGCTTATGTAGATGCTCCCGATGGGGCTATAACAGGTACAACCATAGCCGCGATTAGCGAAAATAATGACAACAATAAAGTATATTTGGTAAACCTTGGATATGAAGTAGGTACAGAAACACCACTCCCGGGCAGCGTTGCCATTACAGGAGATACCCGTGGATGGAAAAAAATTAGAATCTTGAGAAACGGGGAGGGTTATGTACTTCAATATGCCAATATTGATGACGCCAATCATCAAGAGGTTACGATTTCAAAATCTGAAGGCTATAATTTTACTTTCTTCAGCTTTACTACCAATACAACCGTTTCTGTGGAGCCAAAAGCTGAAAATTGGGACATTAACTTCACCGTTTTTACCAATATTATTGAATTTGCCGGTGCCTATGGTTTTTCCGACGGAGTCCTTCATAATCGAAAGGGAGGGGTAACGGCCTATTTGGTAAACACTAATGAAATAGCTGTTTCGTACGATGATTTTACCCTTCAGGATGTAATTACTTCAAATTTTAATGCAGACCAAAGAACCATTGGGAGTAGTTGGCGTGATGTTATGAACGAAGACAAAGTAATTTACGACCATCTTTTTTATGTCATAAAAGACCCTAACGGAAATATTTACAAATTGAAGTTTACAGCATTATTAAATGATGCAGGTGAACGTGGATTTCCGGAATTTAAATACAATCTTCTTCAATAATTTTTAATTCAATAAAGCATCAAACCATGAACAAAGCATTTTTATTAGGAATTTTTTCTTTGCTAATTGGATTTACTATAAAAGCCCAAACCAAAAAAGAAAAAGACATAGAAGCCATAAAAAAAATGTGTGGCTGTTTTGAAGTTACTTTCAACTTTGCAGAAACTTTTAATTACAGTAACGATTCTAGTTATATCCCATCAGAAACCAAAATAGATAAAGGTCTAGAATATACTTTTTTAATTGAAGATGAGGATAATACGTTGTCTATTCAACATTTATTGCTTGTAGGTAACCCTACTGACCCTCATATTGTAAAACACTGGCGTCAAGATTGGATTTATGAGAATACCGATTTTTATATGTTCAATCACGATAACCAATGGACGTATGTTAAAAAGCCCAAAAATGAAGTACTCGGCCAGTGGACGCAAAAAGTGTATCAAGTAGATGATAGCCCCCGATATGAAGGTTCTTCATCGTGGGTACATGTAGACGGCAAAAGTTATTGGGAAAATACTTCAACAGCACCATTACCCCGTAGGGAATACACAAAGCGCAACGATTATAATGTAACGCTTCGCGGTAACAGACATGAGATTACTTCTTTTGGTTGGATCCATGACCAAGACAATGAGAAAGTAATCCGCACCCATGGTAAAGAAGACTTTATCTTAGCCAAAGAAAAAGGACTAAATAGTTATGTAAAAGTAGATGACAGCCGTTGTAAAGCAGGGGCAAATTGGTGGGAAAAAAATGCTGAAAAATGGTCTACTGTCCGAAAAAAATGGAATAAAGTATTTGCTAAAAATGAAAATTTGGAGCTAAAAGAAAAAGTAAATAACGAAGGGCTATTTAAGCAACTATCTGCCACAGAGGTAACTAGTTCAGAACAAATTGAAGGTGTTATTGATGCCTTTGTGGTTCAAGAATAGTCTTTGAAATACTATTCAAACCATTTTTAATTCTCAAAATCCTATAAAAAAGCGTTAAACCTTTAAAAATCTTTGGTTTAATTCACTTAAAATGCTTCAATTTGTAGGATGAATTTCAATTATTCTTACAAAGCATTCCTCATTTCCTGCCTTTTGGTGGGAAATTTGGTTTTGCTTTTGGTAAGTGTAAAGCTGAAAAAAAAAGAGGAAGTTTCCAGGAAAGAAATTCCTATTGAATATGCTGAAATCCTTCCTGAAGAAAGGGAAGATTTAGCCCTTGCCGCCGAATCTGAAAAAGCAAAAATTGAAACCAACCGTGCCTACAACGAAGCCGAAAAATTTATTAAGGAAATAGAAAACAATCGGGAAGAAAGTTTGGAGGAAGATAAATTATCTTCAGAAACAGATGGTACAAGCTACAACACAGGAGGAAACAATATTGATTTTAAAAAAGCAGAAAATAAAATTAAAGAGGTAAAAGACAAACTGGCTAAAGCCGAAACAAAAAAAGCAAAACCTACTAACGGCTTTAGCAAAAAAACAACCATCAGCTATAGTTTAAAAGATCGAAAAGCAATGCAGTTGCCAAATCCTGTATACACTTGCGATGCCTTTGGAAAAATTGTTATTACCATCGAGGTTAATAATCTTGGAAAAATTGTTAAAAAAGAATTCAATCCTACGCTTTCCACAACCACCAATGGCTGTTTAATTGATGCGGCCCTAGCCTATGCCGAAGCATCCCTTTTTAATACCGATGCTTCCAAAGAAAAGCAACTTGGAACTATTACATACCACTTCCCCGGGCAGCAATAATTTTGTATTTTCACATTTCAAACCAAAAACAAATGAAAACACGTTGCGGCTGGTGTGGTGAAGACCCACTATATGTAGCTTACCACGATGAGGAATGGGGTGTTCCGGTAAAAGATGATAAAACCCTTTTTGAGTTTTTAATTCTGGAAACTTTTCAAGCCGGTTTAAGCTGGATTACTGTCCTTCGAAAACGGGAAAACTTCAGAAATGCGTTCGATAATTTTGATTACAAAAAAGTAGCCCAATACAACGATTCCAAAGTTGAAACATTGCTTAACAATGATGGTATCATTAGAAATAAGTTAAAAATAAAAGCGGCCGTTACCAATGCGAAAGCATTTATGGAAATTCAAAAAGAATTTGGAAGTTTTAGTAATTATATCTGGGGATTTGTAGATGGAAAGCCCATAAAAAATGCCTTAAAATCCTTAAAAGAAGCCCCTGCAAATACTCCTTTAAGCGACACGATAAGTAAAGATCTTAAAAAAAGAGGTTTTAAGTTTGTAGGAACTACCGTTGTTTATGCCCACATGCAAGCTACAGGAATGGTGAATGATCACCTCATTGATTGTTTTAGATATTATGAGGTTTAATTGGTACTTAGCGAAATAATATACTCATTATTTATAAAGTCTTCATTCAATGCTTTAAGAGATTGTGTATAGCGGAATAGGGTTTTTTCTGAAGCTGTATTTTCAATTTCAAATACTTTTTCATACCATTTTTTAGCCTTGGCATAATTTCCTTCAAAATAATATGCATTAGCCAAATCTAAATAAACCTTTGGGGTTCCATACCCTTCTTTTATTACTTGCTCATAAACTTTGGTAATACTGATGTCTTTATTAACATCTATTTTTTTGTTCTCTTGAGCAATAAAAGACTGAGATGCGAAAACACAAAAAAAGATTAAAAAGGGGAACAAAAACTTCATAAGTATAAATTTGGGAAAATTCTGACGCTAAAATGCTGATTTTAAGTTAAAAAAACAAATAGAACAGTCAAAAAACTAACTTTCTCAACAAAATTCAATTCTCAAAAATAAAAAAACACCACAAAATTGTGGTGTTTTTAAATCTTAACTACTTTTCTGTTAACTCTTCCAAATTCTCCTTCAAAAGAAACAAACAAAGTTCCATTCCAATTTGAATTAAGGTCTAAGGTAATCACTCCATTTCCTGAGTCTAATTGAGATTCAAATAACAGTTGCCCTAAAATAGAATGAATTTTCACTTGTACCGGACCACTAATTTGATTTAAATTAAAATTTACTTTGCCCGTGGTAGGATTAGGATATGGTCCTGAGATATTATTTTCTGCCCAATCTTCGGTGGATAGACTATTGAGTTGAATGGTCCAAAACCCACTGGGTGCTACAATAGGACGTACCATAGTTTTACCGGAATTGGCTTCAGCTTCAATATAATATTCTACATTTACCAAGGTTGAAGGCATATTTACAGTGGCAGACCAAGTATCATCGCTCACAAAAGTCATAGGGGTTTCGGTAAATGTAGTAGCCCCTTCTTCTCTCCAAAAGACACTCGCTGTAGCAATACCGGAATTATGTTTTATTAGCGCATCAAGTTGAACGCTGGCATTGGGGGTAGATTCTGCAACAGGCTGATGCACAATCCAAAGAGGATCTGCAACCCCAACAGCATGAGTAATACAATGTATGGCTCCCAAAGAAGCAATTAAATTTTCACCGGCATTATCCACGTCAATTCCAACAATGTTATAGCCCGGTAACATTTCCTGCCATTGGGCAATTGCAGGGCCGTCAACTTCGGGTCTATAGGTAGGAATAATTACCGTTTTGTTCACAAAAACAGCATTGGTATAGGTTCTGTAATGTCCTCCAGTATCGGGATAACTGCCCGAAGTACTGGGAGGAGCATCAATCCACTTTACTTTGTAGGGTGTTCCGAAGGTGGATTGAAAATTAGATAACACGTAATCTATATTGGCTTCAATTTGAGGCCCATCGGCAACTCCTTCGGGATATTTACTTACTAAAAGGGTTTCTTCATCCAATAATTTCAGGTGCATATCGATGTGGTGGATAACATCGTACGGAAGTACATCCATCTTCACATAACGATTAATACCCATATAAGCATTCATAATAGCATCTATCTCTGCTTCTGTTTTGGGAGAAACCCCATAAGGATTTCCCGGTTCATTTTCGTTTAAAATTAATTTAGACGCAAAGGCGTTTCCAAGTCCATCACTCATATAGTTTCCACCTGTATTTACCAAGTCGTTAGTACCTGTCGTGGTTCCGTAGTACGGAATTCCGACTAACGCAGCATGGGCTTCAGGCATTACGTCGTCTAAGGGGCGTGGGCGATTGTAAATCCAGTCTGCCAAAGCTCTTTCGCCTACATCATCGCTATAAATAGTATTTCCGGCATAATCCCGAATCCAGATACTGTTCCAGGGTTCATTCATAAAAGTAACGTTGGTTAAATCTATCCCGTTACTAGATAAATAATTGGATACTGAAGTTTGATTTTGGGTGGTAATTATCACCTTACATTCTTGAACGGCAGCGGCAACAATTTGGCGCAGAATATTAGGATAACTGGGCTCCCAGGTAATGAGAAGGTATTCTATTTCTTCCCACTCCGCCATAGCACGAACCGGTCCTGCAGGGGGGTCGGTAACGCGGGTTCCTTTAAAATTGAATTCGGAAAGGAGTGTTTTTTCACCTTCGGTTAAATTTTTCGGAAGAAATTCCTGTGCAGAAAGCAAAGCAAAAGAAAATAGAAATAGGAGAATAAGAGATACTTTGGAATTGGGATTTTTCATTTTTGAAACTATTTGAAGCTACTAATATAAGGAAAATGCCATTTGAAAGGGGCCTTCCACTTTTAAAAATCCAGAAATTTCATAAAATCCTTACGGGAAATTTCTTCGGCACCCAGACTGTGCAGATGATTTGTAAATATCTGACAATCAATTATTTTATATTTTTCAGAAAGTAGCTTTTCAACCCAATAATAAAACCCTACTTTAGAGGCATTACTTTCATTGCTGAACATACTTTCTCCGCAAAATACTTTTTTTTGAGGCAAATCAATTCCATAGAGACCCCCTACCAAATTTCCCTCTTTCCAGACTTCAACAGATTTTGCTATCCCCAAGGTATGCAAGTTGTAATAGGCTGAAATCATTTCGGAGGTAATCCAAGTCCCTCTTTGACCTTTTCTTTTTATTTTGGCACATTGTTCAATAACTTCCCTAAAGCATTCATTGAAGGTGACGGTAAACACTTCTGAAGTAATCACTTTTTTTAAACTTCTCGAAACCTTTAATTTTTCGGGAAAAAGCACCATTCGGGGATCCGGGCTCCACCACAGCAAAGGTTGATCTGTTTCATACCACGGAAAGATTCCCGATTGATACGCCAGTAGTAATCTTTCTACAGACAGGTCTCCTCCCACAGCAAGTAGCCCTTCTGTGGAGGCTTCAGAGACGGGAGGAAACCAGAGTTGTTTGGTAAGGTAAACCATTGTTTTTCAGAAAGGAAAACTGTTAAAAGTGAAATTTTTATTTCAAATCTCATACATTTTAATGAAATTTAATAGCTTTTTTGAAACCAACTAAACTATTTGTTCATTATTGTAGCTATTTAAATTTTCAAGAAAGTACCTAACACAAAACTAGCCTCGTTTATTGGCCATAAGCGAGGTTTTTATTTATAAAAGCAGTAATCCTCCCATAAAAACTATTATCCCAAGCACCATAACCAGTAGTGTATAAGGCAATATTTCGTTTGCTTTTAATTTGGTAATCCCCAATAATGGTAAAGCCCAAAAAGGCTGGAGCATATTTGTAATTTGATCGCCATAGGCAAGTGCCATAACGGCTTTTGGAAGTGGAACCCCTAATTGAAGTGCAGATTCTATAACCACAGGACCTTGAACCGCCCATTGGCCTCCTCCGCTGGGTACAAAAATATTGACCAACCCCGCACTAATAAATGTAAATATAGGTAGGGTGCTTTCAGAAGCAATAGAAACAAAAAAGTGTGCAATTTCAATTACCATCCCGCTATCCTTCATAATTCCCATAATCCCGAAATAAAGCGGAAACTGTATTAAAATTCCGGAGGCCCCTTTAATGGCTTCTTCCAAAGCATCTAAAAAGTTCGAAAAATTACCATGAAGAAGTAATGCCAATCCAAACATTAAAAAATTGAGCATGTTAGGCGTAATAATCCATTGACTAATTTCCTGGAAATACTGATAGAAAAAAGCTACAAGTACCAGCAATCCGAATCCTATCCCTATCCATTTTGAATGGTCGACTTTTTCAGCTCCATGTACTATTTTCTTTTTCGGTAGTAGATTTTTATAAATAGGCAGATCGGTGTTTGTCGGGATTGTACTTTTTGCCAAAAACCGAAGAAAAAGTGGAATGGTAATTAATAATACTCCAAAAATAATCAAGTTAGAAGTGCTAAAAACCGTTTCACTGTAAGGGATAAGATCCGGAAGTTGCTGTGGGATTGAAGCATCTCCAATGCCTGTCATAAAGTTAGCTAAATGACCACTTTCACTTACCTTAGAGGGAGCTGAGCCGCTTATCCCTCCGTGCCAAACCATTAAGCCTACATATCCCGAAGCTCCCACGAGTGGATAATTAATAGAAAAACCTCTTTCTTGGGCAGCTTCAGCTACTTTTCTTGCTAAAATTGCCCCAAAAATAAGTCCAAGACCCCAATTAAAAAAGGACACCAGCATAGTGGTACTACTTACTAAAACTACCGCATTCTGCGTATTAGACACAAAATTTGTAAGACGATTAATGAAGGTATTCATAGGCTTACTTAATACCAAAATATGGCCTAAAACCAAGATGAGCATCATTTGGTACGCAAAGACCAAAAGGGCCTGATTCCAAATACCGTTCTCCCAATACGAAAGCAATGCTAAAAAGTGATTTTGATCTTTTGGAGCTTCTGTAAAAAGCAATGCCATGACAATCGTAAGCACTGTTAAAATGACAGCAATGGCAAAGGGAGAGGGTAAAAACCGCTTAAAAAGAGTTTCTATGGCGTTGCTGAAATTCATCTGTTAAAAATAAAAAAATCCCACCAGAGGTGGGACATACATCATTTCATTAGAAAGGCAAATCGTCGTGATCTTCTTCATTAAAATCGGAGATAGGCTCGAAGGCATCTTCGGCAGGCATCGGCGGCATTTGAGTTGCCGGTGCTGCATCGAGATTCTCAATGCGCCATCCTTGAATGGAATTAAAATATTTGGTTTCACCCTGAGGATTTACCCATTCGCGTCCGCGAAGATTAATGCTTACTTTTACATTTTGTCCAACCTTATAATTGTTTAACAAATCGGTTTTGTCCTGGACAAACTCAATAAGGATGTGTTGCGGATATTGTTCTTCGGTAGTTACCACTAATTCTCTTTTTCTGAACCCATTACTCCCAAAAGTTTGAGTATCGCTTATTTGTTTAATTTTTCCTTGTACTTCCATAATTTATTATTTCTATCTGCTACTATTTAATTAATGCTTCCCAAGCCGCTTGAACATTTCCTTCTTGTAGAAATTGCTGGGCTTTTATATGCTTTTCTTTTGAAAAAATAATTTGTGATGCATCATCTGGTAACGTTTCTACATTAGCTAACATCCCCAAATCATTTCCGGTTAAAATGGTACTTTTTCGAATTGCTTCAGGTAGCGCATCTACGCCAATTCCCATCGTTTGCAAAGGCTTTGGAACTTCAAACAGACCTTCCTTGGCCCGCGAATACCAATTGCCTCCCATACGTGCTACCGTATCTATTTTTAAGGGGTCTATCCTTCCATTGGCATCGAGTACTTCTTCTTTTATGTGAAGCTTTACCACCTCCGCAATAATAAGATTTCCAGCACCCCCTTCAATTCCTAATGGGATAATATCCTTCACGAAGCATTCAAATTGAACAGGTGCTTCGGCTACTCTTGGCGGTTTCACTATTTCTGAAGGAATTTCAGTAAATCCTGCTTTTATAAATTCATTTACTCCTTTAGGGTATTCGGTAGAGGACAAACTCATTTGCTGTACCATGGCATAACTTACCATATTTATAACAACCTCTTTTAC
The DNA here is from genome assembly GCA_041392125.1 of Flavobacteriaceae bacterium. Lineage (GTDB taxonomy): Bacteria > Bacteroidota > Bacteroidia > Flavobacteriales > Flavobacteriaceae > Halomarinibacterium. The sequence goes on from JAWKMR010000012.1 coordinate 70,758, forward strand.
TTCTTGTACATTTTCGAGGGTATGTTTTATGGTATTCCCTTGAACCCTTCTTGCCGGTGAAAAAATCATCACCGGAGGATTTGCACTAAATACATTAAAAAAACTAAAAGGAGACAGGTTTACATTTCCTTGAAGGTCTATGGTACTGGCAAAACAAATAGGTCTAGGGGAAACCGATGCCAATAAATACCCGTGTAATTGTGCCGTAGAAATATCCTTGGGAGAAATACTAACCATAAAAGCAAAGGTATTGTAAACCGTACTTTTTTAAAAATTAATGTATACAATAATATTAACATAAAACCATTATATTTAAACTGAAATACATTTGTTCATGCCTAATAAAACAATACTTACCCGATGGTTCTTTGTGGCAACTTCCGTAATTATAATTAGTTTAATTTTATGGAATACCTATCAATTTTTTACCCAGCTGAAAGAAAACGAACGCAACAAAATGACCATTTGGGCCGCTGCTTTTGAAGAGTTTCAACAAGTTGAAATCACCAACAAAGAATGGAATAGCAAATTAATATTAAATGTGTTGCAGAGTAACAAAACAACACCCATGATATTATACACGCATCGAGAGGATAAATTTGACATCAATAACTTAGACTCATTGTATTTGAAGGACGCCAAAAAAAGAGACCAACTCATTGAACAATTTAAAAGTGAATACAAACCTATTGAAGTAATGTATAAGGATACGGTATTGCAAACTATTTACTATGGAAATTCCCCTATTATTAATAAAATAAAATATTATCCGGCAGCACTTATTGTTATCATTTTGCTTTTCTTTTTGGCGATTTACTTTTTTTATCAAACCTCAAAGTCTGCCGAGCAAAACAAGCTCTGGGCAGGTATGGCTAAGGAAACAGCGCATCAAATAGGAACGCCGCTTTCTTCCTTAACAGGTTGGACCGAAATACTGAAAGAAGAAAACGTAAATCCTAGTTATATTGAAGAAATTGATAAAGACATTTCACGCCTTAAAACCATTACGGAACGATTTTCTAAAATTGGCTCCATCCCAAAACTTGAAATTGTAGATTTGGTTTCTGAAACCCAAAAGAGTTTTAACTATTTAAAAAGCAGAAGTTCCAAACTTATCGATTTTGAACTTAAAACCCCCAAAGAAACCATTCAGGTAAATTTAAATCCGCAACTCTATGGATGGACCATCGAGAATTTGTTCAAAAACAGCATTGATGCCATGCGAGGGCAGGGAAAAATTACGTTGGAAATCATTAACGATTCTAAAAAAGTATGTATTAGGGTAAGCGATACCGGAAAAGGAATTCCCCGAAAAGACTTTAAGAAGATTTTTGAACCCGGTTTTACAACTAAAAAAAGAGGATGGGGTTTAGGATTGTCGCTTTCAAAAAGAATTATTGAAGACTATCACAAGGGAAAAATATACGTATTAAAAAGTGTGAAAAACGAAGGAACTACCTTTGAAATAGCATTGCCTCAACTTGCATAAATGACTACCAAAAAACAGCTACTGCATTCGGCTAAAATTACCAACAATTGCCCCGAATGTTTTTCAATCGAGGGTTTAGAGTTTTCTTTCTTACAGGAAGAAAAAGAAAACAAATTATACTCAAAAGCCAATCCTATTATTGAAGAAATTCTGTATTGTCACCATTGTAACCATACTATTTATCCGGTAAACTGGACACAGGATATTGAACGTGTATATGCCTATCACAAAAAATTAGCAAAACCAAAGAATCCTTCTTTCAAATTAAAACCATTGGCTTTTATTATCATACTAGCAGATATAATTGCCCTAGGAGTCCTAATCTACTTTTTTACCCGATAAAATTTGAATGAATTTGCTTGGCTAAAGCATCCATTTCGGCGGCTTCTACTTGTACTTTATGTTGAAATGTCATATCACGCATTTCATTAATGGGAATTAAGTGTACGTGAACGTGAGGCACTTCCAAACCAATAACAGAAACCCCTATACGCTTGCAAGGTACTGACTTTTCAAGGGCTTTAGCAACTTTATACGAAAAATCCATTAGCTTAGAATAATGGGAGAGTTCCATGTCGAAAATTTTATTAATTTCTTTTTTTGGAACACATAGTGTATGTCCTAAAGCGTTGGGGTTAATATCCAAAAAAGCAATAAAATCTTCGTTCTCTGCTACTTTATAACAGGGAATTTCGCCACTGATAATCTTTGTGAAAATGGAAGCCATTAATCTCTACTAATTTCTAAAATCTCAAATTTCATGATTCCGTTGGGAACCTGTATTTCGGCAATTTCGCCTACTTCTTTGCCCAACAACCCCTTTCCGATAGGAGAATCTACCGATATTTTTCCGGTTTTAAGATCGGCTTCACTTTGCGCCACCAACTTATAGGTCATTTGCATGCCATTGGTTTGGTTTTTTATCTTAACCGTAGAATGCACCAACACCTTTGAAACATCCAGTTGGGATTCATCAATCAAACGGGCGTTAGCTACCACTTCTTCCAACTTTGCAATACGCATCTCCAACATCCCTTGTGCCTCTTTAGCTGCATCGTATTCTGCATTTTCACTTAAATCGCCTTTATCTCTGGCTTCTGCAATTGCCTGCGAAGCTTTAGGACGCTCCACATCTTTTAATTGATTGAGTTCCTCCCTTAATTTTTTTAATCCCTCTGCGGTGTAGTAAGATACTTTACTCATAACTTCATCGTTTTAAATACAATTCATTACCACAATTTTAAACTATTACTAAACGGGTGTGGGAATGAAAAAATCCCATGCGCGACGGGATTTCTATGCAAATATAATAAAATTTACTCGCAAAGTGAGGGTTAAATAACTCAAGGCTCACCTAGAAATAAAATTATTTTCCAATTCTGTGACTCTTGTACTTATCCTAAGTCTGTTTGTTTGCTTAATAATTATTGTACTTTTGTACACATCAAAAATTGCTATGTATAAATTCCTTTTTTCTCTTATCATTTTTGTTATTTTGACAGGTTGTAACAAAAACAATGACGATGGCATTAACAATAACAATCCCTATTTAACACCTCCTATTGTCAACCTAACACTAAACCTTAACCTTCCCGAATACAATCCTTTGCGTTTCCCCGGAAATTCTATTGTTTTATCTCAGCAAGGGATAAAAGGGATTATTGTCTATAACGTTAATAATGACTTATATACAGCCTTCGATTTAACCGATCCCAACCATATCCCAAACAGTTGTTCAAAAATGACGGTGGAAGGTATTATTGCTACCTGCACATGCGAGGATCATAATGCGTACGACATAGTTACAGGACAGATAACTCCTGCTGAGCAAAATACCTATCCCATGCATCAGTACCGAATAAGCAGATCAGGCGACAATATTACTGTTAGCAACTAAAAATGTAATGTCGTCCCTATCATGAAATTGATTCCAGCCTGTGGGTAATATCCTGCGCCTTCCACTGTGGTAATAGTTCCCGGATTGCTAAAATCATCATCGTAGGTATAGAAATAACCATTGGATACATATTCAGTATTAAAAATATTATTCACAAGTCCCGAAATCACTATGGAATCTATAAATGATACTTTTTTAAAAGTATAATTCATACTGAAGTCATTTAAAAAATAGGCATCCAAAATGGAAGCCTTACTGTCAATATTTCCCATATATTGTTTTCCCACATATTTTGAAAACAAGGTAATCTGCAAATTTTCCAAAGGCTTACATTCAATACTGTTTCCTGCAATAACCGAAGGTGAAAAAGATATATTTGTATTCCTCAGGTTTACCAAAGTTCCATCCTTAGAAGCAATAAAATCTACATTTTTATTCATACTTAAAGCCACATTGGGCCTTATTGCAAATTTTTCAGAAAAAAGAATCGCAGCATCCACCTCAAGGCCCAAACGGTAACTTTTACCGCTGGTCGCTCTAATGGGTGCTCCCACATCGTCCAATGCTCCTGTAAGTACCAATTGGTCTTGATAATCCATATAATATATATTAGAACTTACTTGTAATTTTTGAGAAGCAAAACGCCAGCCTAATTCATAGTCGTCCAGTTTTTCGGCAATAAAAACCCCTTCTTCAAAATCACTTCTTCTTGGTTCCCGATGCGCTTTCCCGTAGGAGACATAAAAACTATTTTTACTATTAAGTTGATAGCTGATTCCTGCTTTTGGATTAAAGAAAGGGTAGTTTTTCTTTTCAAATAACGGTTCTAAATCTGAGGTAAGTCCGGAAGTACGATAGCTTATAAATCTGCCTTGCAAATCTCCGAAGAAACTCCATTTTTCATTTAGCCGATATGTCCCTTTCGAAAAGGCAGTAAATTCATTTTTGTCACCATTACCACTATAATATCTATCTCCCAATTCACTATCGCTTGCAAATCGGGCCCAGATCACTTCCCCAAAGTGATCGCCCCCGTAGTAGCTATAAAATAGTCCCGAAGTAATATCCCATTTTGAATTTTTATAGTTTACGTGAAGGTTTCCGGCATAAAAATTATTATTTAGCCAGCGACGGCGAATTACATCGGAAGTTTCAATAATTTCTTCCCCAATAACAACTGGAGCTAATCCATAAAAGCTAAGATTTGTCTCCCCCGAAAAATTCACATTTTGTTCGTACCAATCATCCATATATTCTTCAAAATAGCCTCTTCCGTAGGTATAATTAAACGAAGCATTAGCACTCCAATGGTTATTGAATTTATGGTTCACTAATACCTGAACATGGTCCTGCGAGTAGTTGTCTACTTGATTGTTGTAAAATCCTTCAAAATTTCCTTCGTTATCAAATTGAATTCCCGCTTGGTTATAGGTTCGGTCATTTTCTAAAGTTGCAGCATCTACTCCGTACCAAGATTGATACGTAATTTCCTTTCCGCCAAACGCAAGTGCTTTTATTTGGGTTTTTTGAGTTTTATAGGTTCCCTGAAGAAAATACGATTTTAAATCGCTGGAAGCTCTTTCTACATACCCTTCGGAAGTAATTTTTGAAAGCCTTCCCGAAAATTCAAGATGTTCTTTAAGCAGTCCCGTACTAAATTTTGCGGTATGCTTCCAAGTATTAAAAGAACCGTAACTGTTTGAAAATTGAGCGTGCGCTTTTTCAGAGACCGCATCACTTAATATATTGATACTGGCTCCAAAAGCTCCGGAACCATTGGTAGAGGTACCAACACCTCGTTGCAGCTGCAAACTCTCAACCGATGATGCAAAATCGGGTAAATTAACCCAAAATGTACCTTGACTTTCGGCGTCGTTGTAGGGAATTCCGTTAATGGTAATGCTCACCCTACTGGCATCACTCCCGCGTACTCTAATCCCGGTGTAGCCTACTCCTGCTCCGGCATCGCTTGTGGTTACTACCGCAGGAAGATAATTTAACAAAATAGGTAAATCTTGTCCTAAATTTCGTTCTTCAAGTTCCTGCTTACTTACATTGGAGTGTGTTACAGGAGAAGTGGCTTGCACACGTACTGCTTTTAACAATACCTCGTCCAGAGTTTCTACCTTAGTGGTATCGATTACCGGGTTCGTTTGTGAAAGTACTTGTATTCCTAAAAGGAAACAAGGAATCATAAATAATGGTTTCATTCGTAAAAAAGTTACGAATAAAAGGGGTCATTATTCTGGGTTACTAAAATGGTTTACACGTATGGAAATAAATCTCCTGCCCGCCGGCATAATTTCCTAAACAGCATTACCTGTTCTAGGTTCAATGGGTATAATCTCAGCCAAATGGATTAACGATTTTTGATTCTTGAAATTAGATTTAGAACTCTTTGTTCTTAAATCTTCGTTCATTAATCTACAATCTTAAATCTTTTAGCACCCCTTTTGAGATGTGGGACAAAGATAGCAACAAAAAAATCTAAATCTCAAATTTCAAATCACAAATTAACCCTTGAAATTGTTAAAACGATGGAGGTTTTCGGTTGGCTTTTTTTAGCGCGTTTTCCTTTTTGTTTTTAAGGCGCTTTTCAATAACAGACTTTGAAGGTTTTGTAGCTTTTCGAACCTTTTTAACCTTCACATTTTCTGTTAGTAATGTTAGCAAACGCTCTATAATTAGTTTTTTATTCCGAAACTGACTTCTAGTTTCACCGCACTGCAGTAGCAAAACTCCATCAAGTGAAAGTTTGGAATCCAATCTTTTTTGAAGGAGTTCTTTTTCGTTTTCTGAAAGTCCTTCGGACGTAAGTACGTTAAAAGAAATCTCCACTTTTGAAGCTGTTTTATTCACATGTTGCCCTCCCGGGCCACTACTTTTAATCGCTTTAAAAGTTACTTCAGCAAGTATTTGTTCAAAATTCATTAGGCATTGGGACGGTGTTCTTTTTTCAGTAAGTCGTTAACTGTTTTTACAGGGTTAAAGGTTATTTGAGGTACTTCTATAAAAACCGTATTCCACTTGGCCATACCACCGTTCCATAAACCAGGTAGCTCAAGTGCTTTTAAAGGTTTTCCATTTTCGTACTTTTTTGAAATAAATCCTGTTTCGGGGTCTGTAAAATCGAGCAAATTAAATTTATTGCCTTTATAATCCCGAACACCGCATACAATGTCTACAGGATTAAAGTGGGTAGCTTCCAGCAACATGGATTTTTGATGTGTATCGTCCAAATTTATCTGTGAAGCCTCTACAATTTGAAGAGAGGTCACTCCATTTTCGTCTTTTACCCAAAAAGGGCCTCCGCCTGGAGCTCCAAGATTTTTAACCACCCCACACACACGCAGGGGTTTGTTTAGTACTTCTATTAGGTCTGATTTACCACTGGGAATGTCTTTAATATTCAATTCATTCCAAATAAAAGAGTGTATTTCTTTCATTTTTTGGAGCGTAACATCTACTTCCAAATCACGTAAATAGTCAAATATTTTAGACTGAAGTTGAAGTAGTTTTCCAGCTAACACTTTTTTGTAAAGTGCAATTTCGGGGACATACTCTTGTGCCGCTACATTGTCTATATTTTTTATGAAAATAATATCGGCATCGATATCATTAAGATTTTCAAGCAATGCCCCATGCCCGGAAGGTCTAAATACCAAATGTCCTTTTTGATCCCTAAAGGGTAGATTATCGAAATTTACCGCAATGGTATTGGTTTCTTTTTTCTGAAAAGAATAGGTAATATGGAACGTTTTTTTGGTCTTGCGACTTACGCGACTTTTAATACTATCAAACTCTTGTTTGAAAGAATCTAAATCTTTTTCTGAAAAGGTAAAATGAAGGTAAACATCGTCCCCCACCGCAGCATAAAAAGCTGCCTCGTAGAGTTGTTCTTCAAAGGCAGTGGCTGTATGCTTTTTATATTTATGAAAGGGAATAAGTCCCTTGGGGAGATTTGCAAAGTTTAGTCCATCTTCATAGAGCATAGTTTTTGCAAAAAGATGTAACCGGACTCCTTTTGTGGATTTTTTATATTCTGGATGTAGTTTGCGTATTTTGGTTCTAACCTGCTTCAAAAAGGCAAAATCACTAATTCTCTCAAAAAAAAGTTTTACCTGACTGTATTCATTTTTCTTTAAAAAATCGCGGTATTCTTCTTTTTCAGGATGAAAATCTTTAATAAATTCATGTAAGAATTTAAACATTCTGGTGGCTGCACCGGAAGCAGGAACAAATTTTACAATTTCGATTTTCTCCTTTTTGGAATCAAAATAAGCTTCGTATTTTTTGATATCGGCTTCCTTTACAGATTGTATTCCGTTGTTAATGGTTGCCGTAGTAACAATATCTACAAAAGGAATTCCTCTTATAAAGGTTTCTATCTGTTTTACTATTTGATGCGTCGTGAGACCGTTTTCCTTAACCTGTCGTAAATCTTTTTCAGTGAGCATAGAGGTTCCTTTTCAAATTATCAATTACTTTCTTGGCCTTATTAAAGCGTTCTTTTTCATTGCCGGTAAGAATGGTAAATGGCAGGTTGTTCTTTTTTAATTCTTCTTCAAACATACAAAATAGCGTAGACCTATCATAAGGCCTGTCTCTCAAAATATCGGGTTGCCAAGGTACATCTATGGCTGTTAAAAAATAATGATGATATTGTTGATGTTTCGTTGCTTCTATAAGTTCCCTGGGGCAAAAATTTTTATAATAGTAGTTACAATAGACTTTTATTTGTAACAGATTGGTATCACAAAAAAGAAAGTTTTTAGCTGTTTTTGTCTTTTCGTTTTCAGAATGTATTTGCCCTTTTACTATTGGTAAAATATCATCTTTCGTTATTCTTTCTTTTTTTGATTCCCATTTTTCTTCTAAATATTCACGCATATATTCTGGCACCCACTCGGTTTTATAATATGCTGACAATTGCTTGGAAAGGGTTGTTTTTCCGGTAGATTCGGGTCCAAACAAAACAAATTTTAAACAGTCTGATGGGTTTTGTGTAAGTGTTTTTTCCATGCGAGATACCCTTGTATGGCAAGGATGGTAAAAATTAGGTATTGCAAAGATAACATTCCCAAACCACGGTATGCGTAAAGTGGCACCGTAATTAGGTCTGCAAAAATCCAAAGAGTCCAATTTTCAATCTTTTTAGTGGCCATATACCACATGGCTGTAAAGAAAATTCCAGAAGTAAAAATATCAATATAGTTTACTGTTTCAAGTTTATAGTTAAATCCTAAATAAACCAAATAAGTAATTATCATGGTTACAAAAAATAAGGCAAGACCTATTAGCTTCTCTCTAAAGCTTGTTCTAGAAATTGGCACTGCTACTTTATTGTCTTTTTTTCTGGACCAATTCCACCAGCCATACAAACTCATTACTGAATAATAAAAATTCATCATCATATCACCAAAGTATTGTGCTTTGTAGAGCAAATACACAGTAATAACCGTTGCAATTAATCCTGTGGGATATACCCAAATGTTTTCCTTTTTAGCATACCAAACACTTGCTATTCCAAATACAAAAACAAGTGTTTCAAGTATAATATCGAGGGTAGAAGCATTTTTATAAGGGTCAAGAAAAAAATCAAAAATGGGGCTCATAGTCGCTTCTGTTACTTTTTACAATTTTCATATAAAGTAATCCCCTTTCCATGGCTTCTAAAGCTACCTTTATTTCTTTTTGAAGGATATACATAACCTTATCGTAATCTCCGTAAACTTGGGTACTTAAAGGATTTTCAAGTACAGTAAGCCCACTATTCCTCAAAGATTTTATAAAATTGATAATGGCAGGTTCGTAGTCATCCTGCAATGGTGTTAAGGTAAGTTCTACAGATATTTGCATCATATTAATTTTCAAAAGCAGTCCCCATGACAATCATGGTGGCTCCTGCGCCATAGGCCGCTATAATTTGCTCTTTGGTTTTTATTCCTCCACCTACAATTAATGGAATATTCAATTCTTTTTTTACTGCTGAAATAATTTCTGAAGAAACAGGTATTTTTGCACCACTTCCAGCCTCTAAGTACATAAGCTTGGCACCCATAAGTTCTCCTGCTTTTGCTGTGTCGACTATAGTTTGAATATCGTCTTGAGGCAATGGCTTCGTTTGGGTAACTCTCGCTACTGCAGATGTGTTTTCCCCATCAATTAAAATATAACCTGTAGGAATGATTTCTAAAGAAGTGTCTCTTAATTTTGAAACTGCTTTTACTTGTTGCCCTATTAAATATTCGGGGTTTCTTCCCGATAATAAACTTAAAAACAACAACCCGTCTGCTGCATTTGTTATTTGCGAAACATCTCCCGGAAACAGTATTATGGGTTTTGCTGTATAAAGTTTTAGTGATTTTACCAATATTTCTGTCATCCCATCCGCAACAGTACTTCCGCCTACAAAAAGATGGGTAGTTTCTACTGGCAACTTTCTTAAAAAAGCCGCTACGTTTTGTATCTCAAACTTTTCGGGATCAATAAGTATAGCCAGTAGTTTTTTATGTAAACTAACCGCTTCTGAAAAAGAATTATAAATACTTTTTGTAATCATTTCTTCTCTGAAATTAAGGCATAAGCACTTGTAAAACCTTCAAACTCTTCAAACCAGACTTGGTAATTTTCTTCTTTTCCTTTAAAAGAAACTTGTGCTTTTGTTTTCATATCATCCATATCAAAATCTTCTACATAAATATTCTTCAAAAAACTCACTCCGGGCTCTGCAAAACTCTTATACAAACTTTCTTTGGCGCCCCAAACCATGGTTAATTTTCGCATTAAAGCATCTTCATTGGCAAGTGTTCGATACTCTTCAATAGGGGTAAATTTGTGAGCAATTTTAAGAATCTTGGGGCGCTGCATTTCAATATCAATACCTATTTCTTTATCACTTACAATAATGGCCGAAAAAATGTAAGAGTGTGTAATAGAAATTTTTTTTCCATCTTTTAAATGAGGTTTGCCCTTTTCATCATAGTACAAATCAAAATCTGTATACCCTGCTTCAACTAATAAATGCCGGACACTCATAAAACCTCTTTGGTGAATATCACTCTTCATTCCGTCCACTCTATCTTGGCAATGAGGCGTTAATGCAATTCCTTCTGAAAGGGCTTCATAAGACTCTACTATCTTCCAAATGAGGACTTTTGTGTGGGAATCTACTGTTATAGTTTTGTAAAGAGGCATGTAATTTGAAGGATATTATGTACTTTTGCCTTCTGAAAAATTCAGAAAAAATTTAATAATCAAATATACTAATATGTCTACGAAAACCGCCACGTATGTGCCGTATAAAGTAAAAGATATTTCCTTAGCAGACTGGGGAAGAAAAGAAATTGAGCTAGCCGAAGCAGAAATGCCCGGGCTCATGTCGCTTCGTGAAGAATACAAGGATGCCCAACCTTTGAAAGGAGCAAGAATAGCAGGATGTTTGCACATGACCATCCAAACAGCTGTGTTAATTGAAACACTTCAAGCCTTGGGTGCCGAAGTTACCTGGAGTTCTTGTAACATTTTTTCAACACAGGATCAAGCCGCTGCCGCTATTGCTGCTGCCGGTATTCCGGTGTATGCTTGGAAAGGAATGAACGAGGAAGAATTTGATTGGTGTATCGAGCAAACGCTTTTCTTTGGAGAAGATCGAAAGCCTTTAAATATGATTTTGGATGATGGCGGTGATTTAACTAATATGGTTTTTGACCGTTATCCTGAATTAATTTCCGGAATTAAAGGACTTTCAGAAGAAACCACTACAGGAGTACACCGTTTGTATGAACGTATGGAAAATGGCACGTTACCTATGCCCGCTATTAATGTTAACGATAGTGTAACCAAATCTAAATTCGACAATAAATACGGGTGTAAAGAAAGTGCTGTGGATGCGGTTCGTCGTGCTACAGACATCATGTTGGCCGGGAAACGTGTCGTTGTTTGTGGCTACGGAGATGTTGGAAAAGGAACTGCCGCTTCATTTAAAGGTGCCGGTTCTATTGTTACGGTTACAGAAATTGACCCTATTTGTGCACTTCAAGCAGCAATGGATGGATACGAAGTAAAGCGATTGGAAACCGTGATTAGTAATGCCGATATTGTGGTGACAACTACCGGAAACAAAGACATTGTTCGAGCAGAGCATTTTCAAGCTATGAAAGACAAAACCATTGTGTGTAATATTGGTCACTTCGACAATGAAATTGATGTAGCTTGGTTGAAGAAAAATTATTCTAAAATTGAAATTAAGCCTCAAGTTGATAAATACACTGCCAACGGGAAAGATATAATTTTGTTAGCTGAAGGGCGTTTGGTAAACTTAGGTTGTGCTACTGGGCACCCAAGTTTTGTGATGAGTAATTCCTTTACCAATCAAACCTTGGCTCAAATTGAACTTTGGAATAACAGCGAAGCCTACGAAAACAAGGTGTATATGTTACCAAAGCACCTTGATGAAAAAGTAGCAAAACTTCACCTTGAAAAAATTGGAGTAGAACTTACTGAACTTCGCCCGGACCAAGCTAAGTATATTGGTGTACAAGTGGAAGGACCTTATAAGCCAGAGTATTACAGATACTAAAAATACCTTTCTTAACTATTGGATAAAAAAAAACGTCTCAGATTTTGAGACGTTTTTTTTTAATTAATGATTGATAATTAACTGGTAGGTTGTAAGTTCATTATCAATATAAATATGCAGAAAATAATTTCCATTAGGAATATTTTCTGTGACTATTGTTTTTTCAATATTTGAGGAAATTCCGTCATAATAGACATTTGAGTACATATCAAAAATGGTAATATGATAATCTCCCGGGGGATAGGAGCTAAAATCTAAATTAAATGCCTCATCGGCTGTATTAGGGTAAGGATACACCGGGGTTTGGTTTTGCCCTGCACCACCTGCGCCGTGTTCTACATATAACATAACAGCATCCCCATTTCCACAAGCATTATGCCCCATGAGTTGCACGTAACCATCAATACCTGCATTCCCCGTAAATACTTGACCGTAACGGCCTGTATTGGGATGTACTTGCCAATTAGGTCCCAAATAATCAAAAATTTCTACCACATCAAAAGGGTAAGGCAGCCACCAAGTATAGGAAGTGGCTCCTTCCGAAACACCTCCATTGTAGGTTACTGTAGCTCCTGTATTTACTAAAGTAGGCCCATTTAGCACCCCATTATTTCCGCCGGGTTTTCCGGGTTTTCCTAACCATACATCTTTTTGAATTGTTTGATGAGGAAAAATAGCCTTTACATACCCAGGACCATTAGAAGAAGTAGTTTTTTCAACGGTTATAGAATAATCATCCGAAGTAATGATTTGTAATCCAGACGATACTTGCCAATTTTGTACCGGAATACTTGCCTTACACGTTCCAAATTCATAGGTTTCAGGACCGTCGCAAACTGCTTGCGGGCCTTCTAAATCACTTTCTTTAAGATACACAACAGGGGGTTGCTCTACTCCCAAAAGCTCTAGCTTTAACCAATTGACACTTTCTTCGGTAAAAGAAGTATGCTGCTCATTTTTATTAGGTCCAAAATAGCTATCAAAGGGAGTTTCATTGGTACAAACTAAATTTCGGTTTAAATCGGTTTGCCAGTTAAAATCGGGATCATAAAATCCTAAGGCACTAATGGTAGGAATAAAAGAACTTACATGCTCTAATTTATGGATATCCCAATCGTCTACACAAATATTAAATATTTCTCCTATAATCCCTTGGCATGGCGATGAAGTTACAATAGAATAGGCCAACTCCCATTGTGTAGGATACCAGCCGCCGGGAAGATTATCCATGTTCCCTCTTGAATTTATATTAGTTACAAATCGATCATAATAATGAAACCCATCCCACTTTCTAATTTTTAGATAAGCAATTTTATGACTATTATTTGTAATTGGCATATTATAAGTCTCCAAGGTTATAAGATGTATCTGAAAAACATCTTCGAATCCTTTTATTTTTAGTGTTTGGGCCCCAGAAAAAGCATAATTGTCCAAATAGGGAGCTTGAGCCATATTAACCCCTCCGGGTAAGTAAGGATTCCGGAACTGTGTGTTATTAACTAATGAACCGTTAACAACAGCAATTTTTCTTAGATTTTGGGGATATCCTAAACTATTGGCCAATCCATTAGTATAAAGGTTATTGTAATATTGCGTAAAAAAGGGGTGACCTCTGGTTTCACTATACCCTTGTGATATAGTCCTGCCATCTAAATAATTTTCATCTATATTATTTTCAAATGGATTGTAATTTTTTTTGTATTGTTCAATTAATTGTTGCTTGGCTGCCGGAGACCCCAGTTGGTTTTCTACAAAATCTTGAGCTGTTGAACTATCCATTTTATCATTAATAACATTCAAAAGTGTTTGTACCCCTACTGGGATATTTGCTCCCAAATGAGGGCTGTCTATACTTACCCATAGTCTGGTATTGTGAGGAATATTATGCTTTTCCATATAAGCAAGGGCATATCTGGATATTTGGCCACCCATACTAGGGCCTACAATTACCAATTCATTAGAACTATTGTTTTGTGTCAAAATAGTATTTAATCTTTGATAGAGGGCTACATGTCCCATCGCATTTCGTTCAATATAATCTGCCCCACCATCAATTTTAATATATCCGTTAACGGCTGTCTGATGAACAGGATGGTTTACAATAACGATATCAAACCCCATAGCGTTTAACTCTTGTATGAGGTTTTTTTGATTGCCTTGACTATCAAAATACATCATCATATCTTCAATAGACCTATGTTCTTCATTAGATAGGTCGGGATGTGGATCACTATCCTGTATTTTACGCTTGTCTAGAGGATCAAACCCATCAATAATTACAATAGGATTTAAAAGTTTTTGTTGTGTATTTCCATTATTAGTATGATAAAAAGTTCTGTATTGTAATCTTGAATAAAAGGCAGAAGTTTCATCATATCCTTGAAATGGAACTGAGGCATTAATAGAATCATTTTTAATGATGTATCCCGGAGTAACCGGAGCTGGAATTCGTGTATGCAGCACTCCCTGAGTGGTTCTGGTACTTCCATCTGCAAAAGAAGCTACAAAGGTTACTACTTTTAACCCTTCATCTTGAAATATAATAGGAATATCAGAAACTATTAAACTTCCATTTTCAATAACACTATAGTTCTGAGCAGTTTCAAAATTGACTGTAAGATTTGTAATTGTATTTCCCTGCGAATCTTCCAAAAATAATGAGGTATTGAAACGGAATATAATGGTATCTCCCACGGCATAGCGTTTTAAGGGGGACGCCATAAATACATGCTGCTTTTTAAAGGGAGGGTTTGCG
>JAWKMR010000013.1:0-39489 GCA_041392125.1 Flavobacteriaceae bacterium
AAACGAGGGGGTTTTATTTTTATCAGAAAATATGAAAAGAGAATAAAAAACTTATTTTTGCACTCAAACTCATAAAAGATGAAATATCTATTCTACATTGTTACGATTGTATTTTTAAGTTCCTGTAATAATAATGACACCTATTCGATCAAGGGATCTGCGTATGGTTTTGAAGATGGAACACAGATTTTTTTATATGAACTAGATGAAAACAACCAACCTCAAGTAATCGACACCTTGTTGGTTACCGACCAAAAGTTTGAAAAAAAATTTCCAAAAGTAGAGGCTACTGCTTTACAGATGTTAAAGGTAGGCAACTCCTCAAACAACATAATTTTCTTCGTAGAGAATGAAAATATCAATGCGCAAATTTATGCAGATAGTCTTGCTGCATCCAATGTTACAGGAGGTAGGCAAAATGAACTTTACAACGAATTTACTAAAACACTCAAGGGATTTGTTGCCGAGAAAATGTCTCTAAATCAAGGGTTTCAGAGTGCTCAAGCGCAAAAAGACCAAGAGCTTATGCAATCATTACGATCTCAAAATTTAGCCCTTGCTGAAAAAGAAAAAGCTTATAAACGAAACTTTGTAATAACCAATAACAATTCTTTGTTTAGTATGATGTTGCTGTCTGAATTGTTCCGTCAGAAAGAGTTTACTGCCGAAGAAGCTTCCGAAATTATTGGCAATCTAACTCCACAAATGGTAGCTAATCCGGTAGTCTCTCAATTAATGGCTACCATTGAAGCTGCTAAAAAAGCAGAAATTGGAGGTATCGCACCTAATTTTGAAGCGCCCACTCCTTCTGGTGAAATGCTTTCACTGAAGCAAACCTTGGGAAAATACACAATTATTGATTTTTGGGCCTCTTGGTGTAAACCTTGTCGAATGGAAAATCCAAATGTGGTTAGAGTCTACGAAAAGTACCATGACAAAGGCTTAAACATTATAAGTGTGTCTCTTGATAGAGAAGGGCAAAAAGACCGTTGGCTTCAAGCTATTGAAGATGATAATATGAATTGGTATCACGTATCTAACCTTCAATTTTGGCAGGATCCTATTGCACAACAATATAATATTAGATCCATTCCGGCTACCTTTTTATTGGATGCTGAAGGAAAAATTATTGATAAAAACTTACGAGGTCCGGCGCTGGAACAGCGTATATCGCAACTATTAGATTAATTAAGTTCGAAACTTACTTGAACTTCCACTCGTATTTCCATTTCTCCGGGAGCCATGGTTTGCGATTCGGAAGCACTATCCATAACCATCATCCCTCTTTTTAGCAAAGGTGTAGGAGCATTATTATTTTGAAACTCGGAAATAAGTAGTGCTTTACCCACAGTTTGATTTAAAACGGAGGCATACTCCTCTGCTTTTTGCTTGGCATTTTGGATGGCTTTAATTCGAGCTTCGCTTTGAAGGGTGTTCATTTTTGAAGAACTAAAAGAAATTCCATCTATTCGGTTGATGCCTGTATCTAATAAACCATTCATAAGCGATTCGTACTTCGATAAATCTTTCAACTTGATGCTTATAGATTGATTGGCAGCATAATTATACTTTTTGGAATTGTAATCGTAATTTTTGGTCAAGTTTAGGTATTCCGTTTTAACATCTTTATTGTCAATACCATAGTTTTTCAAAAATTGAAAAACTTCATTTATCGTAGCATCATTTAGCTGTTTTACCTCTTTCGCATTAGCGCCGGTGTGTTCCACTCGTGCTGAAATAAGAACATGATCAGGAACAATGGTTACAATTCCCTCCCCTTTTACATCAACAGAAGGTCTGGGCTGAGTTTGTGCATTCATAGTTATAAAGGTTAATAGGATTGCAAATAAAAATACAGGTTTCATAAGATTTTAATTTTAAATTTTACCCAATTTGTAAAGCACAAATAATACCACAATAGGCAAGGCAAGTAATACAATGAGCCAAAGGTCTGTTTCAATGAGGGAAGGCACAAAACCAATGGTTAATAAGTATCCCGCAATAGCACCGCCAATGTGTGCATCGTGACCAATATTTCCCAATTGTTTTTTCATTCCGTAGACAGAATAGCCTAGATACAAAATTCCGAATAACCATGCAGGAATTGGGATTGGAATAAAAAATAAATACAATCCCATATTGGGATACAACAAAATTGCCGTGTATAAAATTCCCATAACGGCGCCACTTGCACCCACAGCACTGTAATGATATTCTTCCTTGTGCATCATAAACGAAAGTAGATTTCCCGCAAGTAAACTGAGCAAATAAATAAGTATAAATTTAGAAGTCCCAAGATTATCGATAACCACATCTGCAAAAAAATAAAGGGTTAACATGTTGAAAAGCAGATGGGTAAAATCAACATGTAAAAATCCGGAGCTAAACATGCGAAGCTGTTCCCCGCGACGTATTCCGGCAATATTGAATTTATATTTTTCAAAAAAAGAAAAGTCGTTAAACCCTTTTAATGAAATAAGTACATTGGCAGCAATAATGACCAAGGTTGCTATGTTGTTGCTTAGCATACTGTTATTTTTAGAGATGCACTGTTTCGATGCAATAAATTTAGTTAGTTTTGTCTTAAATTAAAGCATGCATCGATTACTTTATATTTTGCTTTATCCCGCTATCTGGCTTACTTCAATATTGCCATTGCATATATTATATCTGAAATCCAGCGCTTTATATTTTTTAGGATATTATATTATTGGATATCGAAAAAAGATAGTAAAAGATAATTTAAAGCTTGTTTTTCCTGAAAAGTCTTCCGAAGAAATTAACCGTATTGCAAAGACTTTTTACAAACATTTATGTGATATTATTTTTGAAACCGTAAAAAGCTTAACCATTTCAGAAAAGGAAATACGAAAAAGATTTGTTTTCAAAAATTTAGATGTAATTGAAAATCTATACCTAAAAGACAAAAATATTCTGTTAATGTGTGGTCATTATGCAAGTTGGGAATGGAGCGGAATCCTTTCAAAACAAATGTCGTATAAAGGTTTTGCGGTGTATAAAAAACTAGATAATCCTTATTTCGATAAACTTGTTCGAAAAATTAGAGGTCGTTTTGGAGCTTCCATTATTACCAATAAGCAAATTGCCAAGACCTTATACCGAAACTTTAAAGCGGGAGAGAAAACACTCACTTTAATTCTTTCAGACCAAACCCCAAAAGCTTGGGCATTTAAAGATCGACAATTATTTATGGGGATTGATGTTCCTGTTTTTACAGGTACCGAAGAATTAGCGAAAATGCTTGATTTTGCGGCTGTGTATCTGAAAATTGAAAAAGTAAAAAGAGGCTATTATGAAGCTTCTTTTGTGACATTGGCAGAAAACCCAAAAGAGTATCAGGATTTTGAAATTACTCGATTATTTTTAAACGAAGTTGAAAAGCAAATTAAAGAAAACCCACCCTATTACCTTTGGTCGCACAAACGATGGAAGCATCGTTCTTAAAGCTGAAACCAATTTTCATCAATAGTACTGTTTTGTCCTGCTTTTTCCGAAAGATGACGGTAGTGCATTCCGTCTAACACATAGTCCTTTTTCCACTCCAAAGCATTATCTGCCAATTCAATAAGCGAATCACAAACATATTTCATCTCGTCGTTAGTTGTAGTAGGATGAATAGAAATACGAACCCATCCCGGTTTCATATCAACAAAGCCACAAAGTACTTTTTCCAAAATCTCAGAAGATTTTTGCTGGTCTAATTCCAGCAAATAATGTCCATAAGTCCCGGCACAGCTACACCCTCCTCTGGATTGAATTCCAAATTTATCATTCAAAATTTTAACGGCCAAATCGTGATGTAACCCTTCAATATTAAGAGATAAAACGCCCAATCGATCTTCATGGTCTGATGCCAAAATTGAAATATTTTTATGGGGCTTTATTCTTTTAAAAAACTCATGAAGCAACTCTTCTTCTCGTTCAATAATATGTTGAACCCCCATTTGCTCTTTTAATCTAATGGCTAATGAAGCACGAATTACTTGCAAAAATCCGGGAGTTCCACCATCTTCACGTTCTTCTATATTTTCAATGTATTTATGCGTTCCCCAAGGGGTTGTCCACTGTACGGTACCGCCACCAGGACAATCGGGAACTAAATTTTTATATAATTTTTTATTGAAAACAAGTACCCCACTACTCCCCGGCCCTCCTAAGAATTTGTGTGGAGACATAAAAATGGCATCTAATGCCATTTCAGGATCTTCAGGATGCATATCAATTTCTATGTAAGGAGCCGAACATGCAAAATCTACAAAGCATAATCCATTATTTTGATGCATCAGTTTGGCCACTTCGTAATAAGGAGTTTTTATTCCAGTAACGTTAGAACAGCTGGTAACGGAAGCTATTTTAACCGCCCTATCTTTATACTTTTCAAGCAGGGCTTTAAAATTCTTAATGCAGAATAAACCCACTTCATTACAAGGGACAACTTCAACTGTGGCAATGGTTTCTAACCAAGAAGTCTGATTGCTGTGATGTTCCATATGCGAAACAAAAACCACAGGTCTTTCTTCTTCTTTAACTTCAATAAGTCCCTTTACTTGCTCGGGAATTTTAAGGCCTAAGATACGTTGAAACTTATTCACAGCACCAGTCATTCCTGTACCTGTTGTAATTAAAACATCATCTTCACCGGCATTTATGTGTTGTTTAATAATTTGTCTGGCTTTATGATAAGCACGGGTCATGGTGGTGCCACTAATAGTAGTCTCGGTATGTGTATTGGCCACAAAAGGACCAAATTCGTGCATCATTTTTTCCTCAATAGGCGTGTACAGCCTTCCACTGGCAGTCCAATCTGTATATACTATTTTTTTGGTACCGTAAGGAGATTGAAACGTTTGGTTAATACCCAAGATATTTTTTCGGAAGGGTTCAAAATAGGTTTCAAGTTTTGAAATAGTAGGATTTAAATTTTTTATCTCCATTGTTTCTTTTAAAAAATCAAATACAATATAACTAAGTTCTTTAATAATATTCAAATGTATAAACTTCTGTAATACCATTTAAATATACTCTAGTTTCCTTTATAGGGTAATCAAATTCGTTATAAATAAAAGTAGATTCGTAAGAAGAATTATTGACAATTTCGCCAAGTTCATTTTTATCTATATTTTTAACAGTATTGTGTAAACGCTCTACTTTTAAAAAGTCTTTAACGTAATTGGTATAATAGGGATTATTTTTACCATCAGTAACAATATCTTGATAAGAGATAACTTGATTGTTTTCATCATAGTAGATAGCAGTATACCCACAGTTTTCTGTATAAGAAAAGATTCCTTTACGAAAGGATGGAATATTTAGATTATAAAAATTAATTTCATAAAACCCACATCCATTTGAATTGTATTTATAAATTCTGTAATTTGTCAGATTATCCGAGCTGTAATATTCCTGCCGAATAGTGTTTTCATCAAGTTTATAATTTTTCCTATAACCCACCAAATCTTCATTGTCATTAGAATAATTCAATACTTTTAAAGTATCTAGATCAGAATAGTCATAAATACTATAATCATTAAAATAATAATACGTTAGTTTTTTAATTTTTCCATTATCATATTCATAGTATAATTGATCAACCCCATCTTTAATAATTTTTTTTACATACTGGATTTCTGGAGTTTGTGACGTATTATCTGCATTATTGTCGTTTGAGCAGTTTGTCATTAAAGCAAAAAGAACTATTAATCCTATAATTTTTTTCATTTTATATTATTTAAAATCTTAAAAAAATTAAAAAACACCTGCTATCTGTTTTATTTCAGCAATAAAACGATCTGCCAAAGCATCAGCTTCGATTTGAGATTTCGCTTCAGCATAGATTCTTATAATAGGTTCGGTATTCGATTTCCGAAGATGTACCCAATTTTCGGGAAAATCTATTTTAACCCCATCAATCGTATTGAGTTCTTCGGAAACGTACTTTTCTTCCATTGCCTTTAAAATAGCATCTACATCTAATTGTGGGGTCAATTCAATTTTCTTTTTACTGAAATAATAGGAAGGGTATTTTTTACGGAGGGTGCTTACGGTACAATTCTCTTCAGCCAAATGACTCAAAAACAGCGCAATGCCAACCAGACTATCCCTTCCGTAGTGCAACTCAGGGTAAATAATACCGCCATTTCCTTCGCCTCCAATGACCGCATTCACCTCTTTCATTTTTTCAACAACATTCACTTCGCCTACAGCACTCGCAAAATAGTTCCCTCCATGTTTTTCGGTTACATCACGTAATGCACGTGAAGAAGACATATTTGAAACTGTATTCCCTTTTTTATTTTTCAGAATATAATCGGCTACTGCTACTAGGGTGTATTCTTCTCCAAACATTTCCCCATGTTCATCTACAAAGGCTAAACGATCTACATCGGGATCCACAACAATTCCAAAATCGGCTTTTTCCTCCTTTACTTTTTGCATTAAATCTCCCAAATGCTCTTTTAGAGGCTCCGGATTATGAGGAAATTGTCCGTTAGGAGTACAAAAAAGTTTTACGGTACGAACTCCTAAAGCGTCTAAAAGTAACGGAACGGCAATACCTCCAGTAGAGTTAACTGCATCCACTACCACGGTAAATCCTGCCTTTTTAATTTCATCTTGGCGGACGAGTTCCAAATCCAAAATTTCATCAATATGAATATCGATATAGGCTTCATTTTTGGTAACTTCTCCCAAGAGGTCAACTTCCGCAAAAGTAAAATGATCAGCTTCAGCAATCGTTAAAATTTCTTGTCCGGCAGCGGCACTTAAAAATTCTCCTTTGGCATTTAGCAGTTTTAAGGCGTTCCATTGTTTGGGATTATGACTTGCAGTTAAAATAATCCCTCCATCGGCATGTTCCAAAGGTACTGCCATCTCAACCGTAGGGGTAGTTGATAATCCCACATCAATGACATGAATTCCCATTCCAACGAGGGTGTTCATCACTAACTGCTGAATCATTTCCCCCGAAATTCGAGCATCTCTCCCAACTACCACTCGGTAATTTTCTTTAGTGCGTTGTTGTTTTACCCAACTGCCGTAAGCCGCTGCATATTTTACTGCATCTATGGGAGTTAAGTTATCTCCCGGCGCTCCACCAATGGTTCCACGAATACCCGAAATAGATTTAATTAATGTCATTTTTTGTATGTTTTTGCAAAGATACTTTTTATGAAGACATATAAACCAACGATTTTGTAAATTGTCCTAATGAATTTTTTAGCACATATATATCTTTCAGGAGACGAGGAAGGTGTCATTATCGGCAACTTTATTGCCGATGGAATTAAAGGAAAAAAATATGATGCTTTCCCTCCTACCATAAAAAAAGGAATATTGTTGCATCGGGCCATAGACAGTTATACAGATAAACACCCCATTGTGAAACAAAGTACCGCTAGACTTCATAAAAATTATGGGCATTACAGCGGAGTAATTGTCGATATTTTATACGATCATTTTCTAGCAAAAAACTGGAAAAAGTACCACGAAGTTGAGCTTTCAGAATATGTAGAAAATTTTTATGAATTACTTCGGAAAAACTTTGAAGTACTCCCCCTTAGAATCCAACGAATGATGCCCATAATGATATCGCAGAATTGGCTGCTTAGTTATGAATCTACTGAAGGAATTGCACAAATTTTAAGTCAGATGAATCTGCGCACCAAGGGGAAATCGAAAATGAATTTGGCTATTTTAGAACTTGAAACCTATTACGATAAATTTGAAGAAGAATTTGAAACCTTTTTTGACGAATTGATAGCTTATTCAAAAAATAAACTGAGCCTATTATGAAAGTATTTATCCTTTCCCTATTTGTATTACTTGCAAGTTGCAAACAAAACCCTGTTTCTCCTTCAGAGAAGAAACCAAAACAAGCGGTTATTGCCGAAAATGCTATGGTGGTTTCAGCACGTGAAGAGGCCTCCAAAATTGGTGTTGAAATTTTACAAAAAGGAGGTAATGCCTTCGATGCAATGATTGGTACTCAGTTGGCATTAGCCGTGGTATATCCGTATGCCGGAAGCTTAGGAAGTGGCGGATTTATGGTTTACCGAACGCAATATGGAGAAACGGGATCCTTAGATTATCGCGAAAAAGCACCCCTGGCAGCTACAAGTAAAATGTATTTGGATGAAAATGGCGAGTTTATCCCCGAAAAAAGTAAAGAAGGAGCTTTAGCCGTAGGTGTTCCCGGCACCATTGCCGGAATCTTCGCCATTCACGAAAAATTAGGCTCGCTCCCTATGGAAGAAATTGTGGAGCCCGTTATTAAATTAGCTTCAAACGGATTTGCAGTAACGCAGCTACAAGTGGAACGATTTCAGAAATTTAAAGCCATTTTTGAAGAAGTGAATGGGGAAAGTTCTTTGTTTACTCAAGAATATATTGCGGGAGATACTTTAAAAAATCCTGCTTTAGCAAAAACCTTAACTGCCATTGCAAACAATGGAAGATCCGAATTTTACCAAGGTGAAACCGGGAGAAAATTGGTGAACTACCTAACCGAAAAAGGAGGAATTATTACAATGGATGATCTTCTAGCTTATGAAGCTGTTTGGCGAGATCCCATTGTATTTAATTATAAAGATTTAACCGTTATTTCTATGGCGCCCCCATCCAGTGGTGGTGTCTGTTTGGCTCAGATTTTAAAGATGGTGGAGCCCTATCCCATTTCAGAATACAAACATAACGAACAAGAATACATTCAACTTTTGGTGGAGGCAGAAAGACGTGCCTATGCAGATAGGAGCTATTATTTGGGAGATCCGGACTTTGTTAATAATCCGATAGATTCATTACTGGATGTTGTTTATTTAAAAGAAAGAATGCAGACTTTTTCATTTGAAAAAGCCACTCCTTCTTCTTCTTTGGGCTATGGGATTATTTCAGGATACGAAAGCCCGGAAACTACCCACTTTTCCATTGTTGACAAGTATGGAAATGCTGTCTCCAATACAACCACCTTAAATTCGGAATATGGCTCAAAACTTTATTGTAAAGAATTAGGTTTTTTTCTGAATAACGAAATGGATGATTTTAGTGCAAAACCCGGCGCCCCCAATATTTATGGACTTGTAGGCGGTAAAGCCAATGCCATTGCGCCACAAAAACGAATGTTAAGCTCTATGACACCTACCATTGTTGAAAAAAATGGAAAATTATGGATGGTGGTGGGCACTCCTGGAGGGGCTACTATTATTACATCGGTAGCACAAACCATTTTGAATGTGTACGAATTTAATATGGATATGCAAACTGCTGTTGATGCCCCAAGATTTCACCATCAATGGCTTCCCGATGCCATTCGTTACGAAAAAGATAAATTTCCTGTCAATTTAATCCAATCTCTTGCTAAAATAGGCTATCCTCAAAATACTGAAGTCGATCCTATTATTGGTAAAGTAGATGCCATTTTAATCTTACCTAATGGCAAACTTCAAAGTGGTGCAGATTATCGCGGCGATGATACTGCTGTAGGATATTGAATACAGACGTT
Organism: Flavobacteriaceae bacterium; assembly: GCA_041392125.1. Taxonomy (GTDB): domain Bacteria; phylum Bacteroidota; class Bacteroidia; order Flavobacteriales; family Flavobacteriaceae; genus Halomarinibacterium. Next base: position 9,518 of record JAWKMR010000013.1, read on the forward strand.
TACAAAAAGTGTATTTAATCGTTAAAAGCCTGCTTATTATCGATTTGTAGGTATTTTACTACATTATTATACTATTTCGCCTATTTTTGAATGTTAAACTAGATTCAGACAACGTATATTTTGAATATAGCTAACAGTTGGGGCTAATTAAATTTAAACGAACCAAAACAAACGTAAAACAGTCTAACAGTCCATGAAGGGTAAGTCTTTTACGAACGACTTGTATGCCATTATTCCATTGGTTATCAGTGGGCTGCTTTGCATTACACTTATTTTTTTACTTTGGGAAAAAGCTGCTTCTGAGGAAAACTTTGGAAGCACCTTAAAAAGTGTTGCTAATGTATTTATCGCCATTAGCGGTTTTTTAGCTGCAATCATTATGGTTTATCTTGCTGCGGCATCACTAAATTTAAAAACTACCCGGAAAACAGCCATTGATGCATTGAGTAAAGTCACTCAAAAAATGCATCATTTCAGAAATATTATAGAAATTCTACTGAATTCAAAAATGTGGCTTGCAGGACTTAAAGAATATATTGATGAAGAATTTGCAGGACTTACTTTTTTTGAAGTAAAAGAGTTTTACAAAGGGAAGTCAAAACTAGCCATAGAATTTCTTCAGGAACATCATAACTTTCAAGATACAGAAACGCTCTATCTTGAACTAAAATCATTGTTAATGACGGACCCAAAGGAAAAAAAACTTCCGGAAAATATTAGCTACCCAAGAGTTTACAGTAAGGATATAGTTTCAAAATGGATTGAACATAAATGCGGTTCTGGCTTATGGTATTATTTTGGCTATAAATATGGAGATTTTAAACAATCGCTGGATTATAATTCCGTTTTTGAACGCCATCAGGATAAGATTATGACCCTTGCCAATACCATTGACAATGAAGCCTTTCAGGATTCATCATTCAATGAAGTATTTTTAGCAAAGCTGGGCGAGTATATGAACAACGAGGTTATTCCGAAGCTTTATCAAGTGCAAGGAACCACCGAAAAATCACTGCCCGGAATGATGTTGTATCTCTATTTTATTTTTCTTTTCCTTGTCATCTTTGGCATTTTACTTCCCATTGCTCAACTATTATTCAATCTTCCTTTAATCACCTTAATAATCAGTTTTTCGTTTGTTTCAAGCACTCTTTTCTTCATTGCCATAAGCTTTTATCAATATATCATTCGAGAGGCTAATAGTTAATAAGTTCCACAAAAACACCTTCATTTTGGTTTCAATGCCATAAGTAACTTTCATTGCATTTAAGTACCTTTGCAAACTATGGTTAAAAATGAAAATGTAATTGAGGTTTTAGGCGCTAGGGTTCATAATTTAAAGAACATCGATGTAGACATTCCAAGAGACGAACTTGTAGTTATTACAGGGCTTTCAGGTAGCGGAAAGTCTTCATTGGCTTTCGATACCATTTATGCTGAAGGACAGCGTCGCTATATTGAAACTTTTTCGGCATATGCCCGTCAATTCCTGGGAAATTTGGAACGCCCGGATGTGGATAAAATTGAAGGTTTGTCTCCGGTTATTGCCATTGAACAAAAAACAACCAGTCGCAGTCCTCGATCTACTGTAGGGACCATTACCGAAATTTACGACTTTCTTCGATTGCTTTTTGCCCGCGCCAGTGATGCATACAGCTACGAAACAGGAGAGAAAATGGTAAGCTATAGTGATGAGCAAATAAAACAACTCATTCTCGAAGACTTCGCACAGAAAAAAGTTAGTATTCTTGCCCCTGTGGTTCGATCACGTAAAGGGCACTATCGAGAGCTTTTTGAGCAAATAGGAAAACAAGGTTTTGTGAAAGTGCGGGTAGATGGGGAAGTATTGGACATCACCAAAGGAATGCGTGTAGATCGCTATAAAACTCATGATATTGAGATAGTTATCGACCGACTTAAAATTTCGGAAGAAAGTGACCAAAACAGACGGCTTACTGAAACTATTCTTACCGCTATGTACCATGGAGATGATGTGATGATGGTTATGGACAATGGCACCAACGAAGTACGGTATTTTAGTCGATCATTAATGTGTCCCACCAGTGGAATTTCGTATCCCAATCCGGAACCCAATAATTTTTCCTTCAACTCCCCAAAAGGAATGTGCCCTCATTGTAAGGGAATAGGAAAATTATACGAAGTAAATCTCAAAAAGATTGTTCCAGACGAAAAACTTTCTATAAAACAAGGCGCCTTGGCCCCTCATGGGCCACAAAAAAGCAATTGGGTATTTAAACAATTGGAATTAATTGCGCATCGTTACAACTTTAGTGTAAGCGACCCGTTTTCCAGTATTCCCGAAGAAGCCAAAGAAGTTATTTTTTATGGTGCCAACACCACTTTTGATGTGGAATCCAAAACGCTGGGAATCACCCGAAATTATAAAATAGATTTTGAAGGAGTCGCCACATTTCTTCAAAATACTTTTGAAAACAACGATTCAAAGTCGTTACAGCGTTGGGCTAAGGAATATATGGACAAAAAGAAATGTCCCGAATGTAACGGAAGCAGGCTTCGGAAAGAGTCCTTATATTTCAAAATTAATGGCGAAAGTATTGCTTCGTTAGCCGAAATGGACATTGAAGAGCTGACACATTGGTTTTCAACTATTGAAGAAAAATTGAATGAAACTCAAAGAGTTATTGCAGCAGAAATTTTAAAGGAAGTGCGAGCTAGGTTAAGTTTTTTAATGAATGTAGGGCTTACTTATTTATCGCTCAACCGAAGCTCAAAATCTCTTTCAGGCGGAGAAGCACAACGCATACGGCTGGCCACGCAAATAGGTTCGCAATTGGTAGGAGTATTATACATTCTGGATGAACCCAGTATTGGTCTGCATCAAAAGGACAATCAAAAATTAATTCATTCCTTGCTTCAGTTGCGGGATGTAGGCAATTCGGTAATTGTGGTGGAGCACGATAAGGATATGATAGAGCACGCAGATTATGTCATTGATATTGGTCCTGCTGCCGGTAAGCTTGGCGGTAAAATAGTATCGCAAGGGACCCCTTCAGAAATTAAAGAACACCATACCCTAACTGCCGATTATCTTAATGGAACCAAAGAAATTTCCATTCCCAAAAAACGGCGAAAAGGCAATGGTAAAACACTCACTTTAAAAGGAGCTTCCGGTAACAATTTAAAAAATGTTACGGTCACTTTTCCTTTAGGAACCATGATTGGCGTTACCGGTGTTTCAGGAAGTGGAAAATCGACCCTCATCAATGAAACCCTCTATCCTATTCTGAATGCACACTTTTTTAACGGCGTAAAAAAACCCATGCCGTACAAAAGCATTGAAGGGTTGGAACACATTGACAAAGTAATTGATATTAATCAGTCACCTATTGGGCGTACTCCACGCTCCAATCCTGCTACCTATACTGGTGTTTTTTCAGAAATCAGAAATCTTTTTGTAAAAGTTCCTGAAGCGATGATACGAGGTTACAAACCCGGTCGCTTTAGTTTTAATGTGGCGGGCGGAAGATGCGAAACTTGTCAGGGAGGCGGATTAAAAGTAATAGAGATGAATTTTCTCCCCGATGTCTATGTAGAGTGTGAAACCTGTAATGGCAAGCGATTTAACAGAGAAACGCTGGAGGTTCGCTATAAAGGGAAATCGATTTACGATGTGCTGGAAATGACAATTAATGAAGCCTGCGAATTTTTTGAGCACATTCCGAAAATTTATAGAAAACTAAAAACCATTCAAGATGTAGGCTTGGGCTATATCACTTTGGGACAACAATCAACAACACTTTCAGGAGGTGAAGCGCAGCGCATTAAACTGGCTACGGAGCTTTCCAAAAGAGATACCGGAAACACCTTTTACATTCTTGACGAACCAACCACAGGACTTCATTTTGAAGATATACGCGTACTCATGCTCGTCTTAGAAAAACTGGTTGCCAAAGGAAACACCGTGTTAATTATTGAACACAATCTGGACGTGATAAAAATTGTAGACCACATTATTGATATTGGCCCCGAAGGAGGAAAAAAAGGAGGTATGGTAATTGCCGAAGGAACTCCGGAAGAAATTATTAAGAATAAAAAAAGCTTTACAGCTCAGTTCCTTAAAAAAGAATTACTTTAGAAAAAACTTGTGACCATGCGAAGTGAAAGCAGACATAAAAACTGGAATGAAATAAAAACCAACGACTCCTGGGCGATTTTTAAGATTATGGGAGAATTTGTGGAAGGCTATGAAAAATTAAGTCGTATAGGACCCTGTGTTTCCATATTTGGCTCTGCAAGAACCAAAGAAACTCAAAAATATTATCAATTAGCCGAAAGAATTGCACAAAAAATTACTGAAAACGGCTACGGAATTATTACCGGAGGTGGTCCAGGAATCATGGAAGCCGGAAACAAAGGAGCTCATTTAGCCGGGGGAACTTCGGTAGGGCTAAACATCGATTTACCCTTCGAGCAGCATGACAATCCATTTATCGACAAAGATAAGAGTATTGATTTCGATTACTTTTTTGTGCGTAAGGTAATGTTTGTAAAATACTCACAAGGGTTTGTGGTAATGCCCGGCGGTTTTGGAACCTTAGATGAACTCTTTGAAGCTATTACGTTAATTCAAACACATAAAATTGATCGTTTTCCTATTATTTTGGTGGGTAGCGAGTTTTGGGGAGGACTAATCGATTGGATAAAAAATACACTCATTACTGAAGGCAATATAAGTCCTAACGACATCGATCTCATCAATTTGGTGGACACTGAAGATGAAGTACTCGAAATCCTGAATACATTCTACGACGAATATAATTTGAGCCCGAATTTTTAGGGATACAGCATACAATGAATAAATTAACATGGGTTGTTTTTCTTTTGTTTCCATGGATGCTTCTATCACAGAGTATTCTGAAAACCATGTGCTACAATTTATTAGAGTTTCCGGAGGCAAATCCTCAGAACCGAGAATTAATCCTTCGGGATATTTTAAATGAATACAACCCGGACCTATTTATGGTGTGTGAGCTGCAAAGTGGCTTTGGAGCCGATTTAATATTAAATAACGCTCTAAATGACACTGATAATCTTTACGGCAGAACCACCTTTGTGCCCAACCAATCCGGCAGTGCCAACCTGCAGCAGTTATTGTTTTTCAGAAAAGATAAATTTATTCTGGAGTCCGAAGAGGTTATCACAACTTCCGTAAGGGATATTAATCATTATACGTTAACATTGAGCACGGCTAATATTACAAACAATCCCGTACGTTTTGAAATATTTATCACCCATCTTAAATCCAGTACCGGTGGCAGCAATGAACAACAACGTCTCGAAATGGTACAGCATTTCACCAACCGTTTAGAAACGCTGGATCCAAATGCATTTGTCATTTTTGCCGGCGATTTAAACTTATATTCTTCCACAGAACCTGCCTATATAGAATTACTGGACACCACCAATGCTATTGTTATGGTAGACCCCATCAATACCCCCGGTGCTTGGACTAACAATATTAATTTTCAAGGAGTACACACACAAAGCACACGCATAAGTTCCGCTCCTTTTGGAGCCGGTTCCGGTGGCGGGTTGGACGATCGTTTCGATTTTGTACTCATTTCAGAAAATATGACCTCTAACCCTTTATTACATTATATTCCTAACACCTACAAAGCCTTCGGAAATAATGGTAATTGTTTCAATTTAAGTATTAACGATAGTAGTTGCAGTGGGGTATTTGGAGAGATATTACGCAATAACTTATATAACATGAGTGACCATTTACCGATTGTGATGGATTTGGAAACCGATGAAGAGATTGTTATCCTCAATAATAACACAGTTCAAAATAAACCGCTTTTCAAGCTGAAAAACACCTTGGTTTCTGAAACACTTAACATTGAAAACAATGCGCAGCTTCCTATAACATTGACTATTTTTAACACCCTGGGCCAACAACTTAACGAGTTTCAAGTTACTACTGGGGAAAATGCACAGATAGATGTTTCATGGATGCCCAAAGGCGTATATTTTTTAAATGAAATTTCATCACAGGGCAGTACAGTAAAATTTATAAAAGAATAATTTGAAGTTTCTAAAGTGGTTCATATCTAGTGTCATGTTGTTTGCCTTTTCGGTGAATGCACAACACACACTTAATATTGATGCAGCGCTGAATCCTGAAACACAAACACTTGCCATTACGCAAAAAATTACGTTTGTCAATACTTCGGAAACAAGTCTTTCTGAAATTTATTTATTGGATTGGGCCAATAGTTTTTCAAATAAAACCACACCTTTAGCCGAACGTTTCGCTGAAAATTTCAATAGTTCTTTTCATTTTGAAAAGGAAGAAAATAGAGGAAAAACAACCATTTCCTACATTCAAAACAATCAAAATGAGCCACTCGATTGGGATAGAAACACAGCACCGGATATAATTAAGATTACCCTTAAAGAAGTACTTCCTCCCAAAAGTGAAGTAGAAATTAATTTGTCATACTCAGTAAAAGTACCTAACGATAAATTTACCCGTTTTGGCGTTTCTAAATATGAGGATTACAAACTTCGGTATTGGTTTATTGCTCCTGCCGTCTTTAATGGTCAATGGCAAGCGTATAGCAATAAAAATGTAGAGGACTTTTATATGAGTCCTTCTCGCTTTTTAATAAACTTTCATTTCCCAAAAGAGTACGTACTCGTAAGTGATTTAGCTACTATTTCAGAAACACAACTGGACGGAAAAAAAATAGTACATCTGGAAGGAAGCAACCGGATGAATGCACTTATTTACCTCGATAAAAATTTACACTTTAATAGTGTCGTGACCGATAATTTTGAAATACAAACAGACCTAAGAGATAAAAAGGTAACCCCCGCCATTAAAGCCTTACAGATAGATCGCATCACCCATTTTCTGGAAGAAAAATTAGGCCCCTACCCTTTTGACAAAATGGTTATTAGTGATGCTGATTATCGCAACAATCCTGTGTATGGACTAAACCAACTCCCCGATTTTATTAGTCCTTTTCCCAACGGATTTGAAATGGACATGGAGCTCCTTAAAACCATTACACGTAAGTTTCTTGAAAACACCTTATATGTAAACCCGCGAGAGGATCATTGGCTTTTAGGTGCTTTACATACCTATCTTATGATGGAGTATGTAAATAGCTACTATCCCGATACTAAGCTCATTGGCAACTTAAGCGAGTTTTTAATCATTCGGTGGTCGCATTTAAGTACGTTGGAATTCAATGACCAATACCCGTTATTGTATTTAAATATGGCGCGGAGTAATTTGCACCAATCGTTAAAAACATCCAGGGATTCGTTAATTAAGTTCAATAAAAATATTGCCAGCGATTATTATGCCGGAGCCGGATTCGGGTATTTAAGTGATTATCTTGGAAAAGAAACACTGGATACTACAATTAGTGAGTTTTACCAAAATCAATTATTACAGCCCACAACCACACAAGATTTTCAAAAAGTACTTTCTAAAAATACATCCCTTCCCATAAGCTGGTTTTTTGAAGACTATGTTGGAAAAAGAACATGGATCGATTTTAAAATAAAAAAGGTAACCCCTGTAAATGATTCTTTGGAAGTCACTATTCGGAATAAAGAAAACAACAGCATGCCGGTCTCATTATATGGTCTCAATAACGATGAGATTGTTTTCAAAAAATGGATTCAACCTTTCGACAGCACCATTACTGTCACTGTTCCCAAGGAAAATGTAAGAAAACTAGCCCTTAATTATGAAGCCAGCATTCCTGAAATGAATCAGCGAAATAATTTCAAAAAAGTTACGGGTCTATTTAACAGACCTATTCAGTTTCGATTGTTTCAGGATGTGGAAGACCCCAAATACAATCAGTTATTCTTTATGCCGGTCTTTCAATACAATCTCTATGACGGCTTTAGTCTGGGAATGAAATTATACAACAAAACCTTACTTCCCAAAGACTTCAACTATCGTATCGAACCACAGTTTGGGTTTCGTTCTAAAGCTATTGTTGGTAGCGGGTCTTTTTATTACACCTCTCGTTACGACCATCAAAATCTGTATTCCTTTCGAGCCGGAATTGCCGGGACTTATTTTTCGTACGACGAGGATTTGTTTTACAAAAGAATTTCTCCCTATATCACTTTTGCTTTTCGAGACTATAAAGATTTACGAAAAAATACCAAGCAGTTTATCAACGTTCGAAATGTGAATGTGTTTCGGGATGAAAACCCATTAGATCCGGATCAGGAACCCAATTATAATGTGTATAATGCACAATATGTGTATATAGATAACAATTTAATAGATTATTACCGGGGTCTGTTTGATTTTCAGGCGTCAAAAAAGTTTAGCAAAGCCTCCCTTCAGTTAGAGTACCGAAAACTCTTTTTGAGTAATCGACAACTGAATCTGCGATTTTTTTCCGGCCTTTTTCTAAATAATAACACCGAAGCCAACGACGATTATTTCAGCTATGCATTAGACCGGCCATCCGACTATCTTTTCGACTATAATTACTACGGAAGAAGTGAAGATACAGGGCTTTTTAGTCAACAATTGGTCATTGCCGAAGGCGGGTTTAAATCAAAATTACAGCCTGCCTATGCCAACCAGTGGATTACCACACTCAATGCCAGTACCAACATTTGGAAATGGATTTATGCTTATGCAGATGCCGGGATGATAAAAAATACCGGTTTTCAACCTGAGTTTGTCTATGACACCGGAGTACGGGCAAGTTTGGTAGCAGATTACTTTGAATTGTACTTCCCGCTCTATTCTAATTTGGGCTGGGAACCCGGTTTAGGAAACTATGACCAGCGCATCCGCTTTATAGTTACCTTAGATATGAAAACCCTATTAGGGCTTTTTACTAGAAAATGGTATTAGAGAGGTGCTAGGTGCTAGGTGCTAGGTGAAAGATATTTTATATTTTTAAACTTTATTTATACAACCCAAAACCCATTTTCCCCTCCCTTATGGGGAGGGGTTAGGGGTGGGGATAAAACCACAAATCCATGAAAATCCTTAACGATTGGCGTATCCTTATTTTACTTTGTCTCACGCTGGGACTTGCGCCCTATGCACCCGAACCTCACCTTTGGGGGAAACTTAAATGGGTCGCAGGAGGTGCGGTGGGCATGAAGCCTCAGGATTATTTTGATGTACTACTACATGGAGCGCCTTTCATTTTACTCATTCGCAGAGTTTTTGTTGAATTCTTAAAAAAGAATGAAAAATAATCAATAAAATTGTTGATTTAATAAGAATTCCTTAAAATTTTACCATTGTTCCGCATTGATATTTTCCCTACTTTTGTGGGGTAATTTTCCCACTATGCAAACAAACCCACAAACCAATGGCGCCATCTCTTTTGAAGACTTTAAAGCTGAAGTTTTAAAGGATTATTCAGTGGCCGTTACCAGTCGTGAATGCAGTTTGTTGGGAAGACGTGAAGTACTTACGGGTAAAGCAAAATTCGGAATCTTTGGCGACGGGAAAGAAGTACCACAATTGGCCTGGGCCAAAGCCTTTCAAAAAGGAGATTGGCGTAGCGGTTATTACCGCGATCAAACGTTTATGATGGCAAATAACCAATTGAATATTGAACAGTTCTTTGCAGGATTGTATGCCCATACTACGATTGAAGCCGACCCAATGAGTGCGGGGCGCCAGATGGGTGGCCACTTTATGAGCCATAGCTTGAATGAAGATGGCTCTTGGAAAAATCTTACCGAACAAAAAAACAGCAGCTCAGACATTTCCCCAACCGCAGGGCAAATGCCCCGATTATTGGGATTAGCACAAGCCTCTAAAATTTTTCGAAATGTAGAGGAAACCAAAAAATTTACCAATTTCTCCATCAATGGAAATGAAGTGGCTTGGGGAACTATTGGAAATGCCAGCACCAGTGAAGGCTTATTTTGGGAAACCATCAATGCCGCCGGAGTATTGCAAGTTCCTATGGTGATGTGTGTGTGGGATGATGAATACGGAATTTCCGTACACGCTAAGCACCAAACTACCAAAGAAAATATTTCAGAAATCTTAAGCGGATTTCAACGTACCGAAGACAAACCGGGTTACGAAATATTCAAAGTAAAAGGATGGGATTACCCCGCTCTGGTGGAAACGTTTCAAAAGGCAGGCCAGATTGCTCGAGAGGAACATATTCCGGTGTTGATTCACGTTGTAGAACTTACCCAACCTCAAGGACACTCTACCAGTGGTTCACATGAGCGTTATAAAAGTGCTGAGCGTTTGCAATGGGAAAAAGACCACGATTGCAATCTGAAAATGCGTGAGTGGATGATAGATAGTAATATTGCTACCGCTGAAGCATTAGACGAACTCGAGAAAAATATTAAAAAACAGGTTAGAGAAGGCAAAACAAAAGCTTGGGCCTCCTTTTTGGCGCCTCACAAACAGGAACAGAAAGAAGCACTCACCTTAATTGGTAATTTGGCAGAGAGCAGCCCCAACAAACCTTTTATTGAAAAAATTAAAACAGCTTTAGCCGAAGAGAAAGAACCCCTGCGAAGAGATATTATTTCCAAAGCCCGTAAAGCACTTCGCTATGTGGTGGCTGAAAATTCGCCCGAAAAGAAACAATTACAAGATTGGGTGAACAACTTTTTTGATATTGTGCAGCCCAAGTATAGCGATAATGTATATTCTGAATTATCTACCAAAGCTACCAATGTTACCGAAGTACTTCCCTCCTATGCCGCCGATGCCGAGGAAGTGGACGGCAGGGTGATTTTACGGGATAATTTCGATACCATCTTCAGTAATTTTCCCGAAACACTCGTTTTTGGAGAAGATAGCGGTGCCATTGGCGATGTGAATCAGGGGCTTGAAGGCTTACAGGAAAAATATGGCGAACTGCGCATCAGTGATGCCGGTATCCGGGAAGCTACCATTTTAGGACAAGGGATTGGCTTGGCGATGCGAGGCTTACGCCCCATTGCCGAAATTCAATATTTGGATTATATTATGTACTGTCTGCAGATTATGACTGACGATTTGGCAACCGTACGTTATAGAACAGCAGGCAAACAAAAGGCACCCCTAATTGTACGCACACGTGGTCACCGACTGGAAGGAATTTGGCATAGTGGTTCCCAAATGGGAGCGCTTATCAATTTACTGCGCGGGATGTACATTTTGGTTCCCCGAAATATGGTGAAAGCCGCCGGATTTTATAATACGTTATTACAGAGCGATGAGCCTGCACTAATTGTGGAATGCTTAAACGGCTATCGTTTGAAAGAAAAAATGCCCTCCAACTTAGGGGAATTTAGAACCCCTATTGGTGTCGTGGAAACTGTGAAAGAAGGAAGTGATATCACCTTGGTTTCCTACGGAAGTACGCTTCGTATTGTTCAGGAAGCTGCTAAAGAACTGTTACAGGTAGGGATTGATGCTGAAGTAATTGATATTCAATCCTTGTTGCCTTTAGATATTAAGCACGATTTGGTGAAGAGTGTCCAAAAAACGAATCGATTATTGGTCATTGACGAGGATATGCCGGGCGGTGCTTCGGCGTATATTTTGGAACAGATTGTAAACGAACAAAATGGCTATCGTTATCTGGACAGTAAACCACAAACATTGGCGGCACAACCCCACCGACCTGCCTATGCCACCGATGGTGACTATTTCTCTAAACCTTCTACTGAAGATGTCTTTGAAAAGGTCTATGCGATGATGCACGAAAGCAATCCGGAAGAATTCCCGAAGTTAAGATAATCGTTCGCTTCGATTTTCTCAGCACTTCATTCCTGAACAACCTTAGGTTCACTAAAAATAAACCTTTTTGTATTGTAATAACTCGCCCTTCAATTCGACTTCGGGACCCGTTGTCCGAAACTTCGAAAAGAACTAAGTACTGTTAGAGACTGCTTTAGCAGGCGAGTTGTACGTGTTCCGAAGTGAGGGTGTAACGGGTGAAGAAGAATTGGCAGGCTAGATTTTTTTGTTTCTTTTTTCATCAATGGAAAAAAGAAAAGAATGAATCATAAGAACTAGCGTTATTTGATAATTATGCTCGCTTGTTTTGGGTAATGCAAAAAAGAACATAAAAAAATTAACTAGAAATTTCATTATTTAAAAAAAACTTCGATATTTACCACAACAAAAAGAACAACCACAAGTATGTTACTTTCAGTTTTCAATAATAATAACAATAATAATAACGGAAACCCGTAACAGAAACTTGTACCCTATACCGAACCCGTCAAGTTTCAAATTTGACGGGTTTTTTAATTTTTAAAACTTTATATTATGTGTGGAATTGTATGTGCCTTCAACCTGAAGCAACCCAGTGAAGCGTTGCGACCTCAATTATTAACCATGGCCAAATGCCTGAGACACCGCGGTCCGGACTGGAGCGGGATTTACAGTGATACCAAGACCATTATGGCACATGAGCGTCTGGCGATTGTAGACCCTACCTCAGGGAAGCAACCCCTTTTTTCAGAAGATAAACAATTGGTGTTAGCCGCCAATGGGGAGATATACAACCACCAAGAGCTACGAAAACAATTTGAAGGCAGCTATAACTTTCAAACCAAAAGTGACTGCGAAGTCATCCTTGCTTTGTATAAAGAAAAAGGCACTTCCTTTTTAGACGAATTGAACGGCATCTTTGGTTTTGCTCTGTACGATGTACAAAATGATGCCTACCTCATTGCCCGAGACCATATGGGGATTATCCCACTGTATATGGGTTGGGATAAGGATGGCACCTTTTATGTCGCCAGTGAATTGAAAGCCTTGGAAGGCGTGTGTACCAAAATTGAACTCTTTCCTCCCGGGCATTTTCTCTATAGCAAAGACGGCGAATTAAAACGCTGGTGGACCCGTGACTGGATGGAATACGACAACGTAAAAAACAACGAAACCTCTATTGAGGACTTACGTAAAGCCTTAGACGCCGCAGTACACCGCCAACTCATGAGCGATGTGCCTTACGGTGTATTGCTTTCCGGCGGACTGGATAGCTCCATTACCTCTGCCCTATCCAAAAAATATGCCGACAAGCGTATTGAAAGCGGCGATGTGGAAAACGCCTGGTACCCTCGCCTGCACTCCTTTGCCATTGGACTGGAAGGCTCGCCCGATCTGGCCGCCGCCCAAAAAGTAGCCGACCATTTGGGAACGGTACACCATGAAATACACTTTACCATACAAGAAGGGATCGATGCCTTACGGGATGTGATTTACCACGTAGAAACCTACGATATTACCACCATCCGCGCCTCGACCCCTATGTTTTTATTGGCACGTGCTATTAAGGCTATGGGGATTAAAATGGTACTTTCCGGCGAAGGGGCCGATGAGATTTTTGGCGGGTATCTGTATTTCCATAAAGCACCCAGTGCCAAGGATTTTCATGAAGAGAACGTACGTAAACTAGACAAGCTGCATATGTACGATTGCCTGCGTGCCAACAAGAGTCTGGCGTCCTGGGGGATTGAAGGTCGTGTACCCTTTCTGGATAAAGAGTTTATGGATGTGGCGATGCGCCTGAACCCCAAAGATAAAATGATTATTGCAGGGCAAGACAGCCCCAAAGCCAAACAAGCCATGGAAAAGTGGGTGTTGCGAGAAGCCTTTGGAGATATGCTGCCCGAAGCCGTGGCATGGCGCCAAAAAGAGCAGTTTAGCGACGGGGTAGGCTATAGTTGGATAGACACCTTAAAAGAGTTAGTAAAACAAGAAGTTAGCGATGAGCAACTGGCCAATGCCAAATACCGCTTCCCCATCCAAACCCCTACCAGTAAGGAAGAGTTTTACTACCGCAGTATTTTTGAAGAGCACTTCCCCAGCGATGCAGCCGCCTTAACCGTGCCTAGTGTACCCAGTGTAGCCTGCAGCAGCGCCGTAGCGCTGGAATGGGACGAAAGTTTTAAAAATATGAACGACCCCAGCGGTCGTGCCGTTAAAAATGTGCATACGGAGGGGTATAAGGAGTAGGAAATAGAATTTTATGTAAATTCTCTATTTTGTATTTTTTAATACTCTACTTGATGATAGCCGTTTTTAGGTGGTGAGTGGTGTTTTTTTTATCTTTTCTCTAATATATGTAAGTATTCAGTTGTCGAATTGGCTTTGTGGTTTCTATTTTCTTCTTTGTCAGCTTTGAAGCGCTGATAGTCTGTCGTAGCCAAGTCATATACCCCATATTTTGACATAATTGTTTTTATTTCGTATTCACTCATTAAGCCTTCATTGTTATAACTCAGAAAAGTGTATTTGAAATTTGCATTTTTGATTAATTCTTCAAAGGATTTTGCAACTGCATTTTTACTACAAAATTTTGATTTTTCATATGTACGGAGTCCTGTTTTCCCTTTTGGTGTAAAACGGTCATATTTTGCAATGGTATTTAATAAATGATAGTTTGCTCCATATTGTCTTGCATTGTAAGGTGGGTCAAGATACAAAATGTCGCCACTGATTTTTTTCACAAGTTCATTACTGTCAGAATTAAAAACTTTATGGGCGTGGTCATTAATTTCAAATTCCGCCGGTTCAACTACCATTTCTTTTTGTGCAGATTTTTTAATCTTTTTAAGAAAAGCCCCGTAAACAGAAGCGGTGTTTGCAATCTTGTCTGCACTTTCTAACAAAGAAGCCAAAAGAAAATAATATTGATTAACAGTAATTTGGTTTTCAATTTTCCAACTCTCAATTTTTTGCCTTATCGAATCAATCTTCATTCCGTTTTTTTCCGAAAAATATAGCCTCTGCGCTTTTCCGTTTTCTGAATATTCTTCAAACACAAATCCTTTAACTCCATTAAGGCCGTTGAGTACCTCTATTAAATGATTATATTCAAAATCTTGGTGATTTTCAATATAATTTTTGTTTAACACAAAACTGTAATACTCAATATCGTTACTTATTACTTGTTTTACTTCAGTCTTAAAATTTCTTCCTACAATTCCTGTTCCTGCAAACAAATCGCAGAAAACTTTTTCAGATAAATCAGTTCCTACAACCGAATAAACAGATTGTTTTATGAAGTCTGAAAGTTTGAGTTTTGAGCCAATATAATTCATATTAGTCCTCTGGATAAAGTTTTTTTAAAATGTTTTCTGTAACCTCTTTGCTAATTTTCACCACGCTTGATTTTCTATAAGCAACAGGGTCATATTGATAGCAACCTATACAACCAAGTTCTTTAGTGTATTTTTCATCGCCTTCATAAAAAGGATATGGATTTCCTTTCAGATTTTTTGCGTTCCAACGTAAATTAGTTTCTTTACAACGCTTGCAAATTTGTCTTTTAGCATCATTTGCCGCTTTTGTTAATGGTTGAAAATCTGATAACTTTTGGGTTTTAGTATCAGAAATTCTGTGGTTGTCTTTTCTTCCGTCTTTGTGGTCAATTTCAATTTTTGTATTTTCTGAATTTCCGTTTATGCCTAGCATAACGCAATTTTGGTTTTTGTAAAAATCTTTAATGTCTTGACGGATATTTTGATTAAACGTTTTTTCTAAATTGAATCCAACAAGTCGAATGGCATCAATAGAATTTCCACTTGTCTTTGATTTGTCAAATTCTATTAAAAATCTTTTAGCCAAACTTGAACTTGCTCTGCACCAACTTCCACCATTGCCAAGTTGTAAATCTTTGTAGTCTCCAATAAATTCAGTAGTGTAAACCCAACGACTAAAACCATTTTTATTGGGTTTTGCTAAATCTAAAAATAATTCTGTTTTTGTCATATTATTTTACCTTACTAAAAACTAAATTATTATTAACTAATTCATATTCAATTACTATAAGTGGTTTGCATAAAGTTGCATTTTTACAATCAAAAAAAAGAAAATCACTCCAAATAGTGGAACTACTTGATAAAGAAGTCATTCCTTTCTTTGTTATAAGCATTGGTTGAATATCACTTGGGCGATTTGGTAAATAATACTGCTCTAACCAATCCACATATCTTTGTATTTGTCGAAGATTATCTTTGCTTGCTTCAACTGCTTTTAATTCAATAGGTATTATTGTTTTCTGTGTATTATTAATTACAGACAAACAAACATCTATACGTTGCATACCTACACCACAAGACACTTCGTTTCCTATCCATTCAATAATATTATTGGGCGGAATAATAGAATTGTCTAAACTTGTATTTGTTGATTTTCCAATATTTTGTGTGATATATGCTTGTAAATGAGATTCAAATGCTTTATTGCTATTTAACTTATGAATAAGTCGTGGTAAAACATTGATATTCGTTGTTGTAATCCCAGAATAGGAATGTGAATGTGAACTTGATACTACTTCTTTTGTTGCACTATTAAAAGTAAATTTCAGACCACTTAATGAAATCCTTGAATTTGCTGTCCGTATTATTTGTATCAATCTTTCCGATTCATACAACGTAATCATTGTATTTCCTCTGTTTCCTTTTAATTTTCGATAAATTAAACTCCATAGCATTTGATTAGGTGATGTCAAACCTCTTATGCTATCCAACGCTTCCCATTCTGATACACCTTTTGCGTAAACGGTGTCGGGTTCAATTTCAACTCTAAAAGTTAAGTTTTTTCTTAAATCCGAAAGCAAATATTGAGTGGTAGAATAATTTTCAAGAAATACTTCTGTTGATTTTACTTTGAAAACGCCATAAAATTTACCTTCATTTCCACTTTGTGCTTGGAGATAAAAAATGATATAATCTCCAAGACGAACCCTACCAAAATCAGCAATCATTCCACATAATTTGTTTTCACCTGCAAATTTTCTTCCTGCATACAGTGTTGTCGTCGGACTATTATTGAAATCAACAGCGTCTATTGCAGAACCTGTTCCTGCAAACATATATTCTAAATGTATTTTAAAAGTAGTTTCATCAACTATTAAAACGTGCGTTGTTGCCATTTTTAAAAATCCTTTTTGAAAACAAAAATATACTCATGTTTGAAAATATAATAATCACTTTTCATTGCACGATAAGTCCAAATACCATTTTTACCTAATTTTCCTTTATTTCCTTCTATGTTTTTTACAATAATACCTTTTAATTTTGTTTTAAAATTACGCTTTATAGCGTCCATTAGATAAAATGAAAGTGGAACAACTTCTCCATTTTTGTATACATCACCGATAACCAAAACAAAGTATCTGTTTTTTGACAAATACGGTAATGTGTTCTTACAAACTTTTACAAATGTTTCCATAAATGTATTTAAGTCACTTATTTTTGAAAGGTCATTACTGTTTTCTGTAAATTTCACAATGTCCATGTAAGGCGGGTGAAAAAATATTAATTTTGTATTTTTTTCTTTCAATAATGATAAGCCGTTTTCAATTTCTTTTTTTGTTTGTGATTCGTTTGTAACATCGCAATTATGAATAGAAAAACTTTCGAAAGAAGAATTTGTCATTTGAGAATTTACGTGGTCAATCATTGTTTGATTTATGTCTAACCCAATAAATTTTCTGTTCAAACTTTCACATTCATATAGTGTTGTTCCACTACCTAAAAACACATCTAAAACTAAATCATTTTCCTTTGTAAATCGTCTAATAAGTTGATTGGGAATTTGAGGAATAAAATTACCGTGATAAATATTCTTATGTTTTCCACTTTTATCTCGTTCATTGATAAGCCACAATGAATTAACATCTATGTCAAGTTGCTTCCAATCATCAATATTTAAGTCATTAAATGTCATTATGATAAGGTAAATTTATTTAGTACTTTATTTCTTACAAAAAAAGTGAAAATGAATTCTTTTCCTACTAAATTTATAAAGAAGTTGTCAAAAATATTCAGAAATTGCTAACATTTCGAGGTTCACTTACACTTGCATACAACAGTAATTTATATGAGAAGTGCAGGTTCGAGCCTTTTCCATAATCCATTATTTTTGCTGGGGAATCTACCAAAGATACCAAAAAGAAAGAAAAAATTCTACTACTCTTTATTAAACGCGTATCAAAGCTATACATGACTCATGGTTTACCCGTGTATACCTCGTGTTTTAGTTATAAAAGACGTAAAAGGTCAAGGGTAAAAGGTGAAGGGAGAGGTGTAAATCCTGAATTGTATGGTAAAAAAATAGCATGTATGTAAAAAGATTCTAAATAACTGCTTTCACGCACTTACCACACACTATCCTAACTGTATCTATGCTGTATCTACGCTTTATCTATGCAGTATCTTCGCTATATCTATGCTTTATGTACGCTTCATGTAAGGTATATCTACGCTTCATGTACGGAGTACCTATTACGTATCTATGCTAGAACGATGCTCTATCTATAGGTAGGGTAAAGGGTGAAAGGTGAAAAATCAAAATATATCAAATACCAAAACACAAAACCTAGGGCCCAGGACCTATGACCTAGTGAATAGTGAATCGTTAGTAGTGAATGGTATTAAAACCCTGTCCCTACGATTCGACTTTGGTGTCCTTTCAGGATATTTAATAGAATTCTTCTAAGAACTAAACCGAAGGAATTTCAGTGATAGCCGGTGGCGCAAGCGGAAGTGCATTTTTCGAAGAAAAAAGAAAGCATGCAGCGATAGCGACAGCCGCGGTTTTGACCTTGTCAAAAATCACCTTAATTCCTTCTTGATTTTTTGGTTGAGCTTCGCTCGCAACCTTCGTGCAACTAATTAGTTGCACTCGCTTGTGCATCAAGGCAAAATGAACAGAGAAAAAAGCTACTACTCCGTATTAAAGCCGTATTAAAGTCGTGTTTAAGTCGTGTTTAAGTCGTATTTAAGTCGTGTTAAAAGCATCACTCCTCCGTGTTTACTTCGTGTTTACTTCGTGTATTATTGGGTGAAGGGTGAAGGGTGAAGGGTGAAGGGTGAAAAATCAAAATATATCAAATAACAAAACACAAAACCTAGGACCCAGAACCTATAACCCTTGTCCTAACATCGCTTCTCGATACAATTTTTCGCTTCGTGAAAAATCACTCGAAGTGACATTACGAAATCAAATTCCCTTCCTCGTCCCATTGGGCAATTTCCCCTCGGGTATTGGGATCTACGCATTTGGCAAGCCACTCCGGGTCGTAACTCAATCCGTGGGCATCCAAGACATCTTGTGGTACTCCGTCCCAGTTGTTGGGCTCGTTCCCTTTGTATCCTAATTCTTTAATGCCTACTTCGCTGGTAAAATAACCGGTAAGCACTAAATTCCGCATCAATGAAAAGAATTGCACTTCATGCGGATGTTCTTTCGCATCCGGGTCGGGCCAAGCAATCATGTCCAGTACTTCTTTTTGCTGTGCTTCGGTACAACTTCTAAAAGTGAGCTTGTATTTGGCATTGCAGTAAATATCCAACCACACCAAGCCCCCTTTAATTTTGGTCTGAAACTCGGGTACGTCCTTGGCCATAAATTCGATAAAGGGAACAACATTCGCATCGGTAATGCTTCCGGCTTCTGTTGGGGGTAAAATAAGATTGGCAAGGGTTTCTATTTGTTGGAGTTCGTCGGTTTCAAAAAATTGTTCGCACAATAGTTTTTCGTCAAATTTTTGCTCTTTGGGGGTTCTTCCGTAGGTATATTTCCAAAGCGCTTCCTCCACTACTTCGGGTGGTGTAGTATCTGCACAGCCTTGTAACGCCAAACTTGCTCCTAAAGAGCCTAGCAACATGGTTTTAAAACTTTCTCTTCTATCCATGGCTTATAAATTTTGTTTTTTAAGTTCTTCAATAATATAGTCTGAGGTTCGCCACGCAAGCGCCAAAATGGTCCATGTTGGGTTCTTATCGGCCTGTGAAACAAACGGCCCCGCATCTACTACAAATACATTCTTTACATCGTGCAGTTGTTCAAATTCATTCACTACGGATGTTTTAGGGTCGCTTCCCATACGGGTGGTCCCTACTTCATGGATGATACGTCCCGGATTCAGCAGGCCGTAGTCCTGTTCCTTGGTGGGTTTATCGCCTAACACGATGCCGCCCATATTGTGACATATTTCTTCAAAGGTTTCGTGCATATGCTTGGCTTGCTTACGCTCGTGGTCGGTCCAATGGTAATTGAAACGCAGCACGGGAATTCCCCATTCGTCTACCGTGGTAGGGTCTATTTCGCAATAATTATCTTTCATGGCAATAGATTCGCCACGACCGGAAACACCCATGACGGAGCCGTAAAATTTCTTGACATCGTCTCGTAAGCCATTTCCGTAGCCACCCACTTTAAGTCCTAGGTACTTATTTAAATAGTTAGGATTGAACCCTGTGCCGTATCCCGGCATGCCCATACCGCCCCATACTTCAATATGGTACCCACGCGGAAAGTCCAATTTTTTATTATCCAGCCACCAAGGCGAATAAACATGCAAACCTCCTACCCCGTCTTCGTTATAGCGTTTGCGGTTCATCATCTCCGGGATAAAGAACATACGATCGGTTCCTGTGGAATCATGAAGGTATTTCCCAATAAGGCCACTGCTGTTTCCTAATCCATTAGGGAATTTCTCGCTTTTGGAATTCAGTAAAATACGCGCCGAACTACAAGCCGAAGCCGCTAAAATGACCACTTTGGCTTTTAGGCTATATTGTTTACGGTCTTCTTTGTTGATATAATTAACTCCGGTGGCTTTTCCATTTTCGTCGATGGTCACTTCACTCACCATGGCATTGACAAAGAGATCTACTTGCCCGCCATTTTTCTGTGCCGGAAATATCAAACAGCTTCCCGAAGAGAAATCGGCATACACGGAACAGCTTCGATTACACTGACGGCAGTAGAAGCATACTCCACGTTCGTTATTGATTCGCTTGGTTAAAATGGATAATCGAGAAGGAATCACATCCACATTCGATTTTTTTGCGCCTTTGATATAGTAAAGCTCGTGCAAACGGGGTTTTGGGGCCGGCAGGAAGAACCCATCGGGGTCGTTTTCCCGTTTTTCATTACTTCCGAAGACACCAATCAATTTATCGACCTTATCGTAATATGGTTTAATATCCTCATACCCAATGGGCCAGTTATCTCCCAACCCATCTTTATCTTTTCCTTTAAAGTCTTTAGGGCCAAATCGCAACGATATACGTCCCCAGTGATTGGTACGGCCGCCTAACATAATAGAGCGAAACCAATCGAATTTTGAATCGCCAATCTGGTTATACGGTTCCCCTTCAATTTCCCAGCCGCCATAGGCCATGTCGAATTCCCCAAAATCACGTTGTGTCCCGGCACCGCGGCGGGGCGATTCATAGGGCCATTTTAATTGGGTTCGGGTTTTGGGGTCGGCGGGATCAAAAAAGGGGCCGGCTTCTACTACGGCTACTTTTAATCCTGCATCGGCAAGTACTTTAGTAGCCATTCCTCCACCCGCACCGGAGCCTACAATAATAACATCGTAGGTTTTTTGCGATTCAATAATTTGCATGAAACAATGAGTATTTGGTTAGATTTATTTTATGGTTTTTAAAAATACGATTTATTTGAATGACGTATGGTTTTCAAAATAAAATAATTCCTTTAGTAAAGGGTTTTCAATTTTAGATAAAGCAAACCAATGCCTATTGCCATTCCAAAACTTATTAGGGTACCAATCATGATGTATTCGGTAAGTTTTATCTCTTTGTGCTCTTTTAAATCGCCAAAACGAAAAATAGATTTTGCAGCAAGTAAAAACCCAATGCCCTCCCAAAAGGAAGTAACCACAAACATAAAAATAAAGAGACGCTCCAGCATCCCAATATATTTCCCGGCATTTTCAATACCTCCTCCGGGCAATTCGAAATTAAAGGCTTCTAATAATTTCCGAATAAGGATGGCACTTACATACGTAATACAAATTACAGATACCAACAAAAGGTAATTTTGAGGGATAAAAATAAGGTCGTACGCTATGTGAAACGGAAAGAAATAATTTACAAACACCATAATACCTATAGCATGCAGCACCTGGTCTATCAAGAAATTGGCAATGCTACTTATACTATTTTTAAAGACCACTTTGGTAAGAATATCAATTCCTAAATGTGCTAACGATAATAAAATTACTGGAAAAATGTAGTTACCATGAAAACCGGTAACTATTAACAGCAAGACCAAATGAATACACGCATGAAGGTATAAATGCTTTGACTTTACTCCAAGTTCCTCAATACCCTTTACCATCGTATTGGTTTGAAATACAAAATCACCTAAAAGGTGCGCCAATGCTATTTTAAGGATTAAGAAGTACATGCTAACATCTTTTTTGAATATAAATCCAGTACTTCCAACAGCTCGTCGTAACCGCCGCGTTTTAATGCTTTATTAATGGTCGTGCTGTCTTTGTCCAGTTTTTCGGCAATTTCTTTCTGAAGTAAATCCCTATTAGTAAGCGCATAAAAAATAGTTTCGGACGTAGCAGGTTTCCAGCTATCACTAATAAAACTCACTAATTTTACGATGGGGTTGAAAATTTCATCAAAATCCTCAAAAGGGGTTTTAATGATCAGCGTATTGTTTTTTAGTTTTTCAAAACTTTCTCCGGAGTGAATATAAGCCGTACCGAAAGATTCGGTGATTTTTTTTCCATCAAAATCCTTTTCCCCCACCCCTATCGCCATTCGGGCATCAATGATGTTGTTAGATTTTATTAAGGACTTAATACACAAAGCCACCTTCAACGCATGTTCCGGCGACACTTCAATTTGGAAGCTATCCCCTCTGTAAATTTCCCAATGATTTGAATTATTGGTAATGGTTGAGAAATATGCTTTCAACTTAGGTTGCCAAAGACTTGGTGGCACGTCTCTAGAGTTAATAATATCTCCTGTAATGATGGCAATCATCTACAATACTTTTGGTAAATATATAAAATTGGTCTAAAAAAACCAATTTTCAATAATTGCCGCTTTTAGACCAATTATAGATCGTAGTGTTTAATCATTGGCTAAAAAAGACCAATATTCAGAAATTGCGCAAAAAAAGCCAATTCAAAATGCAGCAGTCTGTTTACTACTTTCCTTCAAAAAAAGAGGACACAAATTGTTGTAATTTCTCTCCATGTAGATTTTTTGCAATCACTTTCCCCTCTGTATCCAAAATAAAATTGGCTGGAATGGTTTGTATACGAAGGGTTTTCATAAAAGCGGCTTCATCTCCTTGTAAATCGGAAGCGTGCAACCATCTATAGGCTCCATCTTTTTCAATGGCACTTTTCCAAGCCTCATTATTTGTTTCTAAACCGTAGGCGATAATCTGAAACCCTTTCTCATAATACGCATCCCATAGCGGCACTAAAAAATCGCGGTTTTCTTTCCGGCAAGGTACACACCAAGAAGCCCACAAATCGATAATGGTAAGTTTACTTCCAAGATTAGCATATAAGTTTGTGGTTTCTCCACTACTTAAAGGCAACTTAGCATCCGGAAAAGTATCGCCTTCTAGAACCGGGAGATACTCTTTGTTAGCTTTTTCACATAATTGTCTTGCCCACGGATGCTTATTTTCCTTCCATTGCTCACATTGTTGAAAGAGGAATTCGGGAGTGCGTTCATAATCATTTTGTGGACTCACCCACCGAAGGGCCACCAAAGCAGGTAAAAGCGCATTAGCATTTTCGGCAAATCCAATGAGGGCTTTTTGATAGTTTAAAAGCGCCTCTTCTTTTTCTAAAAGCTGAGAGCCCTCGTGGACATCCCATTGCTTATTTTTTATGTTCTTCAGAAAAGATTGCAATTTTATATCTCGAAGTGCTAATAGTTCTTTATTTACTTCAGAAGGGTTTTTTATAGAAAAGTTTTGTTGAAAACTCTCCCCATGAGCAGTTATTTTAATAGACTCATTTTCTTGTAAAACAAAGGGTATATAATTATCTGTACTCGGGTCATCGTTCTGTAATTGGTTGCTATCACTCCCTTTTTGTTGTACCGCAAGTTCAAATAAAGTAGGTTCTGAAACGGCAGGTAGATTATTAAATTGAAAGGTTCCATTACTTTCAATAATGGCAGAATCGATCACTTTTCCGAAAAACGAAGCCGCAATATCGTTTAAGTTTTGAGGTTGAATTAAATAGACCTTTTTCTGAAAATCTTCTCCTTCAGAAAACTGAATGATTCCTGAAATAGTAGGTTTGTTTGAACAACCTATCCAAGATGAAACTACAATAACTAAAAATAAAAACTTAGCTACGGCAACCATTTTTTATTGAAGTTAGGTTTCCGTTTTTCAAGGAAAGCATCACGCCCTTCTTTGGCTTCATCGGTCATATAGGCCAAGCGGGTAGCTTCCCCGGCAAATACTTGTTGCCCCACCATACCATCATCGGTAAGATTCATCGCAAATTTGAGCATTTTAATAGAGATTGGACTTTTTGCCAATACTTCCTGCGCCCATTCATAAGCTGTTTGTTCCAGTTCTTCATGCGGGACTACTGCATTTACCATACCCATATCAAAAGCTTCCTGAGCACTGTAATTTCTTCCGAGGAAAAAGATTTCACGGGCCTTTTTTTGCCCCACCATTTTAGCGAGGTAGGCACTTCCGTAGCCACCATCAAAACTGGTTACATCGGCATCTGTTTGTTTAAAAATGGCATGTTCTTTACTAGCCAGCGTCATATCGCACACTACATGTAAACTATGTCCGCCGCCTACCGCCCAGCCCGGAACCACACAAATTACAGCTTTAGGCATAAATCGAATAAGCCGTTGCACTTCCAAAATATTTAATCTGTGGTAGCCATCATCACCTACATAGCCTTGATGTCCCCGTGCCGCCTGGTCTCCCCCACTGCAAAAACTATAGACCCCATCTTTAGGTGAAGGTCCTTCGGCAGAAAGCAACACCACTCCAATGCTGGTATCTTCCTGAGCATCGTGAAAAGCATCCAGTAATTCGCTGGTAGTTTTGGGACGAAAGGCATTGCGAACTTCGGGTCGATTAAAGGCAATTCGTGCCACCCCATTGCTTTTTTTATAGGTGATATCGGTATATTCTTTTACAGTTTTCCAGTTGGGTGTATTCATAATTTGTAAATTTACCTCAAAGATACTTTTTAAAAATTCCAAAATGAAACATTTCAAAATTCAAATTTCAAAATGGATGCTCGTCAATATTATAGCATTTTCCCCTATTTGCATTTCAGCCCAACAACCCTATCAGTTTACTGAAATTATTAACCTTGAGGCAACACCCGTAATTAGCCAAGGAAATACGGGTACATGTTGGAGTTTTTCAAGTACTTCTTTTTTGGAAAGTGAAATCATTCGCTTAACAGGAAAACAAATTGATCTTTCGGAAATGTACACGGTACGAAATACCTATCCCAAAAAAGCTGAAAATTATGTGATGCGACAAGGCAAGGCACAGTTTAGCGAAGGTGGATTAGCGCACGATGTACTAAATTCGGTAAAAGAATTTGGCCTAGTACCTCAGCAAGCATTCAGCGGATTAGAAACCGGTGAGGAACGACATAACCATGCCGAATTAGTAGCTGTCTTGGAAGCTATGTTGAAAACCTATATCGATAATCCCGGAAAAAAATTAAGCAAACACTGGAAACCAGCCATTGAAGCTGTGTTGGATATTTATTTAGGTAAAAACCCTACGAGCTTTACTTTTGAAGGAAAAAGTTATACTCCCACCTCCTTTAGAGATATGCTGCAGCTAAAAGCTGAAGATTATATTACCCTAACCAGTTTCACACACGCACCCTTTTATTCTGAATTTATATTAAATATTCCCGATAATTGGAGCTACGGAAGGATGTACAATGTGCCATTAAACGAAATGATGGCAACTATAGACAATGCGCTTCAAAATGGATTTACAGTAGAATTAGATTGCGACGTGAGTGAAAAAACGTTTTCTTCAAAAGACGGGGTTGCTGTGATTCCGGCAGACACTGAAAATAATATAAAAGCGTTACAAGGGGTATATCTCGAAATGAAGATTACCCAAGAATATCGTCAAGAAGAATTTGAAAATTTTACCACTACCGATGACCATTTAATGCACATAACCGGATTGCTTAAAGATCAAAACGGCACTAAATATTACAAAGTAAAAAACAGCTGGGGTACCAACCCCAATTACAATGCCCATGGAGGGTATGTTTATTTTAGTGAGAGCTACATGCGATTGAAAGCCATTAGCATTACAGTTCATAAGGATGCGGTTATGAAAGAGACTTCCAAAAAGTTAAATTTTTAAAAAGGGAAAATCATTTAGGTACCATTTTTGATAATTTTGACACCGATGAAAATCTGGATTTTTATAGTAACTTTCTTTCCACTAAGTGTCGTGGCACAATATGACTTTGAGTCTCGCTATTTCACAATTACTTCAGAGTCGTTACCCGAAGTCCCCGAGTTAAGCGCTTTTGAAATTAATTTTGGAACAAAAAGAGATTTCAGTATTCGAAAGATAACCGATTTCAATAAGGTAACTTCCACCAATTATTGGGAAGCAGTAGATATGGCCGCCGCATTAGAGAAACAGGGAAAGTTTAAGTCAAATTCAAATTATAATGTTGAGGCTCTTCAGCAAAAGTATAGTGCGTTTGCTGGTAATGCGCAATACAGCCCCGATGGTTCTACCAAGGTCACTAATTTTGTGTATAAAGAGCAACGTGGTTTGGATATGTTAGATCCGTGCCCTCCTTTTGGAATCTGCCCCAGATGTGCCCCTTACAGGCTTAACAGGGGATATTAAAGTAATTCTATCCCGTCTTCTTTAATTTCAATTTGCTTGTCTTTGTACAAACTGCCAATTGCTTTTTTAAAACTTTTTTTGCTAAGCCCCAATTCATTTTTAATGATTTCCGGATCTGTTTTATCGTGAAATGGAAGAAAACCTCCAGCGGCTTTTAATTCTTCCAAAACATAATTGGCATTAGGTTCAATGCTTCTATAACCGGGTGACTGAAGCACAATATCTATTTTTTTATCATCCCGTATTTTCTTCACATAGGCTTTTATTCGGTCACCCGAGCGGATGTCTTCAAATATATTTTCAATAAAAATAAGCCCTTTATGCTTTCCATTAATAATTACATTGGCGCCTTGCTCGGTAATATGAGTTACCATAATATCTACCTCATCAAATTTTTGGATAGTAAGATTTTCGTTACTCAAAAATTTATTGGTTTTGCTCGAACCTACCAATCGGTTGGTTTTTTCATCCAAGTACAAATACACAATGTACCAATTACCTGCCTTCATTGGACGGGCCTGTTCTTTAAACGGCACAAAAAGTTGTTTCACCAAACCCCAATCCATAAAGGCACCATACTTGGTTACATCGCTACACCGCAAATACCCAAAGGTATTTAGTGTTAGATAGGGAGCTTCGGTAGTGGCAATAGGACGCTCCTCGTTATCTAAATACAAAAATACTTCAATAGTGTCTCCAATTTGATACGCATCTGGCTTATACCGGTGCGGTAAAAGCACTTCGTTTTCTTCATGATCGCCTAAAAAAAGTCCGGGATCGGTCTCTCGTAAAATCGTAAGAGTATTGTATTCACCTAGTTGCATCATAGCAGCAAAGATACTCTTTTTGCATTCAAAAAATAGAATGGCAAACTTTGTTTTGGGTGGAAGTTTTTGTAGTTTTAAAAACCGAAAAAATGAAAAATAAGCCTCATCATTTTCCAGAAAAAAATCCCCTTTTAGATATTCTAGAAACAAAGCTTGCTAACATTTATTTTTACCAAAATGTGGTGGTTTTTGAAGCCAAAGAAGGAGCCACAATTTCTTACGAAACATCGCTACCTATGCTCCTAAAAGGAATTCAAATCATGAAGAACAGACCTTTAGTGTATATTGCCAATAGAATCAATTCGTATTCTGTAAATCCTACCGATTTTAAATATCTGGAAGCAGTGCCCACAATTAAAGGTTTTGCGTTTGTTAATTACAGCGAGGAGTCTCGAGTAAATGCAAAATATGAAGCTAGTTTTTTTAAAAAACCCTTCCAAAGTTTTGATTCCTTGGAAGAAGCTTACCAATGGACCCAAACATTATTACTTGAAACTAAGAAATAGCCGTAAAGTAATCTTTTAATACCTTGTCATTTATTTCGGAAGGTGTAAAAACTTCTAATAATTTAGGTTTATTCCCTTCTGAATAAAAATTCTTTAATGCATTTTCTACCGATTCCATAGTTGTTGCCGACCTGTATTCAAACCCAAACATCGCACATAAATGCTCGGCTGTTAATGCATGTTTTGTTTCAAAAAAATCTTCAAAATGGGCAACCTCTTTGGCATTGGGCAAAATCCTGAAAATTCCGCCTCCGGCGTTATTTACCAATATAATCCGAAAGGAATTGGGAATGTATTTATTCCAAAGAGCATTGCTATCATAGAAAAAACTTAAATCCCCGGTAATAAATACAACAGGGTTTTGGGAAGCCACGGCGGCTCCCACTGCAGTACTAGTACTACCATCAATGCCACTGGTTCCCCGATTGCAAAAAACCTGCAGCGAAGGCACTAAAGGAAACAATTGTGCATACCGTATGGCAGTACTATTGGCCAATTGCAATTGGGTGTTGTCGGGAATAGATTTAAAAATAGAATGGTACACACTGAAGTCTGAAAAAGGCATATTTGCTTCAAACTGTAATTGCTTTTCCAATTTAGCCTCTTTCAATTTTAAAGCCCCTATTTGATAATTGGATGTTGAAGAAATCGTTAAGGGTAGGAAATGCTCCCAAAAGGTGTTGGGACTATTTTTTAGATGGTCTGTTAAACAAAAAAAGGTGTCGTTGGCGTTTTTTAATCCTACGTGCCAATGCTCTTTGGGAGAATACTTTCGCAAAAATGCTTTAATACGTTTTGAAACCACCATACCCCCAAAAGTGACCAAAATATCAGGCTGCAACATCTTACTTTCTTTTTCTGACAAAGAACTGATGAGTTGATCTATGGCTGGAAAAAAGTTTTTATGATGTAAGTTGGAAGTAGTTTCGGTTAAAACAATAACGGTTGTATCATTTGCTAAAGATTCAAGGAGTTTTGAGTCAATAGTATAAGGAAACAAAGTTCCAACTAAAATCATTTTTTTAGATGCAACATTCCATTTTTCAGCAAGATTTTTCAGATGAATTACATCAACAACATCTTGTAACAAGCTTGGGGTAATAATTTTTGGGGTACTATTTTTTTCAGCCACACGCAGATACAGTGGTTCTGAAAAAGGTACATTAATATGAACCGGGCCTTGTTTTTCAATTGCTGTGTTTAATGCTTTATTTATTTCAGCTTCATTATATTCTTGAAACTCTTCCCCTTCTTTACAATTGGCACTATACTCAATATGATTGGCATACACATGTTCTTGCCTAATAGTTTGTCCATCGCCAATATCTACCAAATGAGAAGGCCTGTCTGCCGTAATGACTACAAGAGGAATATCACTATAATAGGCCTCTGCAATTGCGGGATAATAATTAAGCGCTGCAGAACCAGAAGTACAAACTATGGCAACGGGTTTTTGTAACTGCTGAGCCAAACCTAAAGCAAAAAAAGCAGCACAGCGCTCATCAACAATACTATAACACGTAAAATAATTTTGAGAAGTAAAGCCCACTATAAGTGGGGCATTTCGTGAGCCGGGAGAAATAACAATGTGATTGATTTCTTTAGAAATACATAACTCAACTACTAATTGCGAAAGAATTTTAGAAGAATAGTTCATCTGCTACAAATATACAAACACAGCTTCATAATTTACATAAAAGGCTGTAACACCTGCAGCATAGGTTGCATCTTGTTTTGGGTTTCGGTCCATTCATCATTAACATTAGATTCTTTGGTAATTCCACCTCCTACAAAAATATGCGCTTTGTTTTTTTCTAATTTCATACAACGAAGATTCACAAACAGAAATGAAGCTTCATTGGGCCCGAGAATAGGGCCTAAATAACCGGTATAAAACTCCCTATTATAATTTTCATTTTCCAAAATAAACTTTTTTGATAAAGCCGAAGGCATGCCACAAATTGCCGAAGTTGGATGCAAATTTGA
>JAWKMR010000014.1:0-38810 GCA_041392125.1 Flavobacteriaceae bacterium
TCAACGCTATAAGGTCAACAATGATGGTGAGTATGTATTAAAAAACGGAATGTCA
The DNA here is from genome assembly GCA_041392125.1 of Flavobacteriaceae bacterium. Classification (GTDB taxonomy): domain Bacteria; phylum Bacteroidota; class Bacteroidia; order Flavobacteriales; family Flavobacteriaceae; genus Halomarinibacterium. The sequence continues at coordinate 56 of JAWKMR010000014.1, forward strand.
TTGCGAGCGGAACAACGTGAAGCGTGGCAATCTCTAAATGCAATAGAACAGTTAATCCCAGACGATGATGGCGAGTTTTACAGAAACTGGCGACCAGAAATACAATCACCAGATGATATTTGGAACGAAATTGTAAAAGTCACCAAATTACCAGGTGTCACATCAGCACCAAAACTACAACCTATCGAAACCCGATTGGTAATGCTTCAAACAGGAATGCGTGCACCAATGGGTATTAAGGTAAAGGGACAAGACCTAAAGCAAATAGAAGCATTTGGTGTTCAATTAGAAACCATTTTGAAAGAAGCTGAAGGTGTAAAGGATGAAGCCGTTTTTGCAGACCGTATTGTGGGTAAACCGTATTTGCTAATTGATATTGATAGAGAAAAAATTGCACGTTATGGTGTAAGTATTGAAGAGGTGCAAAACGTATTAAAAGTAGCTGTTGGTGGTATGTCCTTAACCCAAACCGTGGAAGGTCGTGAGCGTTATGGCGTTCGTGTGCGCTACCCAAGAGAATTAAGAGCCAACCCAACCGATTTACAGCAAATTTACGTGCCTGTTGAAAAAGGTAGTCCTGTACCTTTAAGCGAATTGGCAACCATTCGTTACGAGCAAGGGCCACAAGTCATTAAAAGTGAAGACACCTTTTTAGTAGGCTATGTGTTGTTTGATAAAATGGATGGCTATGCAGAAGTAAATGTAGTAGAAAATGCACAAGCCATGATACAAAGTAAGATTGATGCAGGCGAATTAATAGTTCCAAAAGGCATTAACTATCAATTTACAGGAACTTACGAAAACCAATTACGTGCCGAAAAAACCTTATCGGTAGTTGTACCATTAGCATTGGCTATCATCTTCTTAATTCTGTATTTCCAATTCCGTTCGGTGGGTACATCCTTAATGGTTTTTACAGGGATTGCAGTAGCTTTTGCAGGTGGCTTTTTAATGATATGGTTATACGGACAATCGTGGTTTTTAAACTTCAGTGTCTTTGGTGAAAACCTACGTGATTTATTCCAAATGCACACCATTAATTTAAGTGTAGCTGTTTGGGTAGGCTTCATTGCTCTATTTGGTATAGCAACCGATGACGGAGTAGTAATGGCAACCTATTTAACACAAACATTTGACAGAAATTCACCAGAAACAAAAAAGGAAATTAGAGCCTCTATTGTAGAAGCAGGCGAGAAGCGTATTAGACCGTGTTTAATGACTACAGCAACAACCATTTTAGCACTCTTGCCTGTACTCACATCAACAGGACGAGGAAGCGATATAATGATTCCTATGGCCATACCAAGTTTTGGCGGAATGCTTATCGCTTTAATCACCTTGTTTGTTGTACCAGTTTTGTATAGCTGGAAAGCCGAAGTTCAACTTAAAAGTGCATCAAAATGAAATCTATAAAAACAGTCTTTTTTCTTTTTTCTATTCTCTTTTGTCTCAAAGGAAACGCCCAACAATTAGAAACATTAATTAACGAGGCGTTAGAGAACAATCCCGAGATTCAAAAATTCGAGTTGCAATACAAAAGAGTTTCAGAAAAAGTAAACGAAGTCAATACCATTCCAAATACAGAATTTGGTGTTGGCTACTTTGTTAGCGAACCCGAAACACGAACAGGCGCACAACGGTTTAAAGTATCAGCAAAACAAATGTTGCCTTGGTTTGGTACAATTACCTCTCGTGAAGATTATGTAACATCACTTGCAGATGCGAAGTATGAAGAGATTGTTATTGCCAAACGTAAACTAATGGCTTCGGTATCTCAATCCTATTACAATCTGTATGCAAACCAAGCAAAACAGCAAGTGTTGAGTGATAATATTAAATTGTTGGAAACCTATGAAACAATGGCATTGACTTCTGTTGAGGTAGGTAAGGCGTCAGCAGTAGATGTATTACGTTTGCAAATGCGTCAAAACGAAATGCAACAATTAAAAGATGTATTGCAACAACAGTTTTTAGCGGAACAAACTAATTTTAATAATCTATTGAATAGAGAAAATGATGTTGTGGTAAACGAAATCGAAGAATTGATGATGCCTTTAGAAGACTTTGATACTACAACTCAAAATTTAGCATTGCATCCTGAACTGCTCAAATATGATAAACTCTACCAATCCGTAGAACAATCCGAATTATTAAACCAAAAAGAAAGCAGTCCGATGATTGGCTTTGGGTTGGATTATATCAATGTTGAGAAGCGACCAGATATGGATTTTAGCGATAACGGAAAAGACATTATAATGCCAATGGTATCAGTATCAATTCCAATATTCAACAAAAAGTACAAATCACAAACCAAACAGAATGAGTTGCAACAACAAGAAATTCTTTCACAAAAACAAGAACGCTTAAATACTTTGGAAACCCTTTTAAGCAAAGCCATTAACGAACGAATTTCTGCAAGAATTAGTTATGCCACCCAAACCAAAAACTTAAAACAGGCTAAAGATGCAGAAGATATTTTAATCAAAAGCTACGAAACAGGAAACATTGATTTTAATGATGTTTTGGATATACAGGAATTGCAATTAAAGTTTCAAATGAACCAAATAGAATCTGTTAAGTCCTACTATGTTCAAAGTGCCATAATTAATTATTTAATTCAGTAAACAATGAAACATACATATCATATACACGGAATGACTTGTAACGGTTGTCGCAGTCACGTTGAAGAAACACTTTCAAAAGTAAAAGGTGTTTCAAAGGCATCGGTTAATTTAGAAAAAGCCGAAGCCATTATAGAAATGGAACAGCATATTTCTTTAGAATCCTTTCAAAAGGCTTTAAAAGATGATGGTGGTAGATATAGTATCCATAATCAAGGTGAACATCATCACCATTCAAAACCTAAAACGGAGAAAACCCCAAAAGGCAAAGGAACAGGCACATTTTATTGCCCAATGCATTGCGAGGGTGATAAAACCTACGACAAACCAGGTGATTGTCCTGTATGCGGTATGGATTTGGTTGAAGAACAAAATATTTCTACATCGCAAAAAGAGCAATGGACGTGCCCGATGCATCCAGAAATCGTAAAAGATGAAGCGGGTTCTTGCCCTATTTGCGGTATGGATTTAGTACCAATGCAACCAGACCTTTCTGCTGAAGAAAAGACCTATAAAAAACTATTGAAAAAATTTTGGATAGCAACAGCCTTTACTTTGCCTATTTTCTTAATAGCAATGAGCGAAATGCTTAATAACAATCCTTTATACAATATAATGCAACAGAAATATTGGAATTGGGTACAATTCGTTTTATCCATTCCAGTGGTATTTTATGCAACTTGGATGTTTTTTGAACGTGCTTATCGAAGTATAAAAACGTGGAACCTCAATATGTTTACACTTATTGGTATAGGTGCAGGTGTAGCGTGGTTATTTAGTGTGGTAGGTATGGTATTTCCTGATGTGTTCCCCAATGAGTTTAAAACCGAATCGGGAGCAGTTCACGTGTATTTTGAGGCGGCAACAGTTATTTTAACCTTGGTATTGTTAGGTCAATTATTGGAAGCTCGTGCGCATAGTAAAACCAATTCCGCTGTAAAAGAATTACTGAAATTAGCACCTAACAAAGCTATAAAAATAGTTGATGGTGAAGAGGTTGAAGTGAGTATTGACAAGATAGAACTTAACGATATTCTTAAAGTAAAACCAGGTGATAAAATCCCTGTTGATGGTATTATTACAGAGGGAGAAACCAGTATTGACGAATCAATGATTACTGGTGAACCTATCCCAGTTAATAAGGTTAAAGAAGATAAAGTCAGTAGCGGTACAATAAATGGCAACCAAGCCTTTTTGATGAAAGCGGAAAAAGTAGGTAGCGACACATTACTTTCCCAAATCATACATATGGTAAACGATGCTAGTAGAAGTCGTGCCCCTATTCAAAATCTTGCAGATAAAGTATCGGGTTACTTCGTACCTGTGGTAGTCATTATTTCTGTTATCACTTTTATTGTTTGGGGTATTTGGGGCCAGAACCAGCCTATGTATATGCGTTTGTTAATGCCATCGCAGTATTAATTATTGCTTGTCCTTGTGCTTTAGGTTTGGCAACACCAATGTCAGTTATGGTTGGTGTGGGTAAAGGTGCTCAAAATGGTGTATTGATTAAAAATGCAGAAGCATTAGAAAAAATGAATAAGGTAAATACCCTTATTGTAGATAAAACAGGAACTATAACAGAAGGTAAACCCACAGTTGAAACCGTAGGTTCTTTTAGTGATAATTATAACGACAAAAAGGTACTTCAATACATCGTCTCGTTAAATACCAACAGTGAACATCCATTAGCAGAAGCAACAGTAAAATATGGTAAAGAACTTAATGCTGAAATTTTAAAATCTGCCAATTTTAGTGCAGTTACAGGAAAGGGCGTAGAAGCTGAAATTGATAATAAAAAAGTGGCTTTAGGTAATCCAAAAATGATGGAATACGCAAATGCTGAAATCACCTCTAAAATGAAGGAAGAAGCTAAAACCTATCAAAAACAAGGGAAAACAGTCTCATATTTAGCTATCGATAAAAAAGTGGTTGGTTATGTAGTTATAGGTGATAAAATCAAATATACCAGTGCAAAAGCTATAAAAGAACTGCAAAATAATGGTGTTGATGTGATAATGCTTACAGGAGATAATCACGATACAGCCCAAGCGGTAGCATCAGAGTTGAATCTGGCAGATTTTAAAGCGAGTATGTTACCCGAAGATAAATTAAAAGAAGTCGAGAAACTTCAAAACAATGGTAAAGTGGTTGCTATGGCAGGCGATGGTATCAACGATGCACCTGCATTGGCAAAAAGTGATGTAGGTATTGCAATGGGTACAGGAACAGATGTCGCTATTGAAAGTGCTATGATTACATTGGTAAAAGGTGATTTACACGGTATAGTTAAAGCTCGTCATTTAAGTAGTGCAGTAATGAAGAACATTAAACAAAACCTATTTTTTGCACTTATCTATAACACATTGGGCGTTCCTATAGCGGCAGGTGTGTTATTTCCATTTTTGGAATTTTATTATCACCAATGATTGCAGCTTTAGCAATGAGTTTTAGTTCTGTTTCAGTTATAGGTAATGCATTACGATTAAGAACAATTAAAGTATAACCATAAAATTAAATAATATGGAAAATTCAAAAGAACACTCAAACAAAGGAAACTATAAAACCTTCTTTATAATGTTGGCTTGCTCATTTGTAGCAATGTACATTACAATGTATTTAAATACCTATTCAATAGACCACGTGTATTTTAGTTTAACAAGATTCTATATGACTTGCTTGGGTATTTCAGCAATGGCAGTAATAATGTGGTTTTTTATGCGAAAAATGTATAATGATAGAAAGAAAAATATAGCAATTCTTGCAGGTAGTTTTATTCTGTTTATAGGGGCTTTAGGGTTAGTAAGAGCACAAGCACCAATTATTGGTGATGTCCTTTGGATGAAAGCAATGATTCCTCATCACTCTATCGCTATTTTAACAAGTGAAAGGGCAGATATTCAAGACCCAGAAGTAAAAAAACTGGCAGAAGATATTATTGAAGCACAACGCAAGGAAATAGAAGAAATGAAAGCAATGATAAAACGATTAGAAAATGAAAACAAATAAGATACTAATCTATTTAGGAATATTAGCAGTTGGTTTATTATTTGGTTGGTTATTGTTTGGCGGAACATCAAAACAGGACACAAATCATAACCATAATCAAGTAACAGAAACCAATCAAATGTGGACGTGCTCTATGCATCCGCAAATTATGCAACCAGAACCAGGCGATTGTCCCATTTGTGGAATGGACTTAATTCCTGCCGAGGCTGGTGCAGATGGATTAACAGCAGACCAGTTTAAATTAACAGCTAATGCAATGGCTTTAGCAAACATTCAAACTACAATTGTAGGTAATGGTTCAGTCGAAAATGGAATCATAAAACTATCGGGTAAAATAGCTGAAAATGAAGAAGCCAATGCAGTACAAGTGAGTTATTTTTCTGGTAGAATTGAACGGTTGAATATCAGTTTTACAGGTGAAGAAGTACGTAAAGGTCAATTGTTGGCAACAATCTATTCACCAGAATTATATGCAGCTCAACAAGAATTGATTACAGCGGCTTCTTTAAAAGCATCGCAACCTGCTTTATACAAAGCGGTTCGTAATAAATTAAAGCTTTGGAAATTGTCTGAAACTCAAATCAACCAAATTGAATCCTCTGGAAAAGTCATTGAAAATTTCCCGTGTATGCTACCGTTTCAGGCACGGTGACTGAAAAATTAGTGGAACAAGGCGATTATATTAAGCAAGGTCAGCCTTTGTTGAAAATTGCTAATCTCAATACGGTTTGGGCAAATTTTGATGTGTATGAAAATCAAATTGAACAATTCAAGAAAGGGCAAGAAGTTAATATAATTACCAATGCTTATCCTAATAAACAGTTTAAAGGCACAGTAGATTTTATAAACCCTGTTTTAAACACAAAAACACGTACTGTAACCTTACGAGTAGTTCTTAATAATACCGATGATATATTTAAACCAGGAATGTTTGTGACCGCAGAAATTAAAAGTACTCAAACTGATAGAAATGGAGTGTTGACAATTCCATCATCAGCAGTACTCTGGACAGGTGAACGCTCTGTAGTCTATCTCAAAGCAAATCCAAACGAACCTGTTTTTGAATTGAAAGAAGTGGCTTTAGGTAATAAAATCGGTGATAATTATGAGGTATTAGAGGGATTATTTACAGGAAATGAAATTGTTACCAACGGAACGTTTACGGTGGATGCTGCTGCACAACTACAGGGCAAAAAGTCAATGATGAACAAGCAAGGTGGTAAAACAATGACAGGTCACGAAGGTCATTTAGGTATGGATAATAATTCAAAAAATGAAAGTGACCATACTAATATGAATAAACGCTTAAAAGTATCGGAGAAATTTCAAGAGCAATTAAAAGAAGTATACAATGATTACATCAATTTAAAAGATGCTTTAGTAAAAGAAGACGCAAAAGGCAGTTCGCAAAATGCAACTTCGTTACTATCAAATTTGAGTAAGACAGATATGAAATTGCTTAAGGATGAAGCACACAATCACTGGATGTCATTAGTTGGCGACATAAAAGCTTCTACAACTTCAATTTCTGAAACGTCCGATATAAAATCACAAAGAGACCATTTTAAACATTTATCATCACATTTAATAAAAGCGGTTCAAATATTTGGTGTAAATGAAAAGGTATATGTAGAATTTTGCCCTATGGCAGATAACAATAACGGAGCCTATTGGTTAAGTAAAGAAGAACAAATCTTGAATCCATATTTTGGTGATGCAATGCTTAAATGTGGTGAGGTTAAACAAACAATAGAATAAATAAACACAGATAATAATTAAATTTTTAAACAATGAAATCGAAGATTCACGAAAACAAATTAAAAAAAATGGAAATTATGAGTAAAAAAGTAATTTTAAGTGTAGCTGTAATAGTAGCTATGGGATTAACAAGTTGTAAAAACGAAACTAAAAAAGTTGAAGAAACTACAACAACGGAAGTATCAAAAGAAATCGCAATGACAGATTTATCTTTTGGCGTAAGAGGTAATTGTGGGATGTGTAAAACTACCATTGAAAAAGCAGCCAATAGTGTAGAAGGTGTGGCAAGTGCCAATTGGGATGTTGATAAAAAGAAGATTGATGTTTCTTTTGATGATACCAAAACAGATGCAATGGCAATTCATAATGCAATCGCAGCTTCAGGGTATGATACTGAAAAAGTAGCAGGAAATGAAGAAGCCTATAAAAATTTACCTGGTTGTTGCCAATACGATCACGAAATGATGATGAATCAATCTGGTGAAATGAAAAGTGATGTCCATTCAAATCACGATCATTAAGCAAATAATTTAAGAGTCTTTTTCGGAAGGCTCTTTTTTTACATTTTAATTTTAAAAGGGCAGGTAATAAGGTGTTCGTCAGTTGTTCCATTTTGTTCCATAAAGCATAATCACAAATGCGTTGCATTGGTGCTTACCATACATAGCACTACTGCGGTGACACATCCTCGTTAGCACTATGTATTTGCTTTACTTCACACACTACACAACTTCCTCACCCGCAGCTACTCTTGCACCCCAAACCCCAATAAGGTGTGTGCTCGTGGCACACAAAACATAAATTGGGGTACAACCGCTGCTTAATAATTTGGCTCGCCTGCTGTTCGCTGCGGGCTAATCAGGGTGTCACAGTTTTTGAAGGCAGCCATTTTGCATATACAATAACCGCTTCAAGAAATTTGAAGTATGCGCATACTTTTAAAACCGCTTTAATAGCTGATTAAATAGATTTTAAAACCCAAAAGCGGATTATTCTATATTGCAAACGCACAGCAAGAGTAACGCATTCAGTCAGCTATTTCAGCCACGACACAACCCATTTTTAAATTGGCAATTGCTCGTTAGTAAATTTTATAATCCTCAATTTCCTTAATCTACTTAAATCCTTATAATTAAATAGCGTTAAGCACTCACAATTGCTAAAATTTAAAAAAGGTAGCCACCCTTCAATAGCTTCATTCAATTGTTACACTTGCTTTCCCACGCTACACCCACGCTAAAGCCACCGGCATCAAAAACCTGCGCCACCCTTGCGTTTTCAACGTAGGTGTGGTAGCCCTATCGGGCTATTTTCCCACACCACCCTTGCTCAACTCGCTGGCGGCTCGCTATTATGGCTATCGCCATACGCTACGCGATTACCTGCTAAAGAAACATTGTCGAAAAAAGAAAACCCTCGAAAAGAGGGCTTTACTATTATGGTGTTGATTTTAGTTTAAACTTAAACTTCCACAACAGAAGCATTTGGAGCATTAGTTTTAACAGAAGCTATACCATTTTCCATTCCAGAGGAAGACTCATACATTTCACTGGTCCCAATCACTTGTCCATTACTGGCTTTTAAATTGAAATAATGTTTACCATTACTTGATATTTTTCTATCGAATTTACTATCATCTTGCGAATTTTTCCGAACAGATTCAATACCATTCATACAACCAGCTTTTGCTGAATAACCTTCACTTGCTAATATGGTTTGACCATTGTTAGCTTTTAACCTAAAACGATACTCATTTCGAGCATCTTGATATACTTCAAATTTTGCCATAATGCTTTTATTTATAATTATCCTTAAATATACGGAAAAGGAAAAAAAAGATTGCAAAGATAGATGGCTACCTTCATCCTACGCTCATCATACTATAAAGTTCAAGCCCTACGGGTTTTGAAAAAAATCTTGCACCTTTGGTCAGGCGCAAATTTCAAAACCCTTTCCATCAGCAATATTTTTTCCAAAAAACTTGACAGTATGTCAACGCCATCAAAGAAACGGCTTTCTTTTTTCTCTTTTTCTTTGTAAAAAAAATATTCATTTTTTTATTTCTGATGCAAAAGGAAGCAATCTAAAGCAACAAAATCCATATCTAACGAATAGCATAAAAGTTGCCATATATTTCAATGGAAGGTACAACTTCGTGTCAAGTCCGTACCAAGTCCGAAGAAAAGTAAGTTTCATTTAAATCATTTATGTTATGGGTAAAATTGCTCAAGGAATTTTAGGAGGGCTTTCCGGTAAGGTTGGAAACATTATCGGTGGAAGCTGGAAAGGTATTGACTACATCAGAATTAAACCTTCAAGTGTAGCCAATCCAAGAACAGTAGGTCAGGTAAACCAAAGAACCAAGTTTACCGTGACTTTAGAATTTATTCAGGCTGTAAAAACCATTCATCCAAAAAGGATATAAGTTTTTAGCAGTGAAGAAAACAGCATTTAATGCTGCGATGTCTTATGTGTTGAATAATGCCATCACAGGAGTCGAACCAGACTTTGAGGTGGATTATGCAACCGCATTAGTAAGTAGAGGAGGTTTATCGGCTGCTTTGAACCCTTCTACAGATCTTGCAACACCTGGAGAGGTAACTTTTAACTGGGATGATAACTCTGCTGAAGGTAACGCCAACGCTACCGATAAAGCAATGTTATTGGTTTACAATCCATCAAAGAAAGAATCTATTTCTTTAACAGATGGAGCAGACAGAACAGTAGGGACCCAAATTGTTGCAATTCCAACAACCTACGCAGGAGATACTGTAGAGCTATTTATGGCATTTATAACTGCCGATGGTAGCCAAGTATCAAACAGTACTTATTTAGGCTCTGGGATAGCCAATTAATAGCTTGGTGCTTTTATTTGAAAACCGCTCAAATCGAGCGGTTTTTTTATGTTATATTCGTAAGTGAATTTATTAATGATTGCTCTTGTTTTACTCTTTTATGCATTTTTTGTATCCTATTTGTTGCCCAAATGCTGTAACTATCGTAAAATCAAGGATAATTACATATTGTATCGGGAAATAAAAAACGCCGGGGTAACTACTCCCGGCGCTTTATAATGAAAATATAAAAAATAACTTTTTAAAACCGCTTCAAAAATAAGCTTCAAAGTTATTGTGAACTATTATTGAAAAAACAAAATCATTAACGAAAAGTTAATGAGCTTAATAATAATATAAATAGCTCAAAAAAAGGGATTTTTTTAGTAATATGGCTCTCAATTTGAAACGAAGAACACTTTATATCTTGATCCTTATAGTATCGGTATTGGGACTTTTTATAGTCCAATACCAGTACTTAACTATTGGTATTAATTTAGCAAAAGTGCAGTTTCAAAAAAGAATTGGCAGTGCCTCTAAAGTCATTAAAGCAGATCTGGCTACCCAGAACCAGCTTACCTTTTTAATAGAGCAGGCTATAAAACAAGACAATTCTTATTTTAATACCAGTGTAGATAGTATTACGGATGCCTCCCGTCATTTTTTAAACGATTTTATTACACACCGACTTACAGAAAATGGTATTGAAAGAGATTTTTCCTATCGGTTATACACCAAGAATGCCAGCGATTATTTAACGGCTCCTTCCACCTTTGATTTTTCCGAAAAAATAAATACCTATCCTATTGAATTAGAGGGCTATTTGCCACTTATTTTAAATAAAAACTTAATATTAGAGCTACAGTTTAAAGATGTTGCCAGTTATTTCTTTTTTCAATTAAATGGGCTTACCATTCCAAGCCTTATTTTTATGACTGCGATTATTTTTGTGATTGTGTGGGTGCTTCGATCGTTTTATTGGCAACGAAATGTGATTACCACCACCAACAACTTTATTAACAACCTTACCCACGAATTAAAGACCCCTGTATTTTCTATTGGACTTGCTACCAAAATTTTGAAGGAGCAAGCTTCAGAAACGCAGAAACCAGTTTTGGAACTCATTCAGCAACAAACAGAACGCTTAAAAAATCATATCGAAAAAGTACTAGAACTGGGCATGTTGGAGTCTAAGAAACATTTATTTGAATTAGAAAAAGTTAATTTTACACCTGTTTTAGAACGAATTTGTGAAGATTTTAAACAACTTTCAACACTTGAAACATTTAACTTTTCTTTCCATATCGAAAATAAAGAATTTTTGATTGAAGCTGAAACTTCGCATTTGGAAAATGCCATTAACAATCTACTGGATAATGCCAAAAAATATGCTAAAGATCCTATAATTAGTCTAAATGCCTTTCAAAAAGAAAAAGTTTTAACTATTGAAATTCGAGACAATGGCATAGGGTTAACAAAAAAAGAACAAGAGCTGGTTTTTCAGAAATATTACCGTGTCACTCGAGGCAATACGCACCCTGTCCAGGGATACGGACTGGGACTTAGTTATGTAAAAGAAATTATAAAAAAACATAAAGCAACCATTACACTGGAAAGTGAAGTGGGCAAAGGAACACTTGTAAAACTTAGCTTACCTTTAACTCATGGATAAGAAGGAAACCTCCCTTTTATTGGTAGAAGATGACCCTACCTTGGGGTATTTATTACGAGAATACCTCAGCATGCATCAATTCCATGTTTTGTTAGCGAAAACTGCTAAGGAGGCATTAGTATTAATAGATGTACATAAATTTGATCTTGCAATTTTGGATGTTATGCTTCCCGATACCGATGGATTTGAACTGGCAAAAAATATACAATCCATCTATCCGTCTTTACCTTTTCTGTTCTTAACAGCTCGTTCTTTAAAAGTAGATGTGCTTAAGGGATTTTCATTAGGCGCAGTTGACTACTTAAAAAAACCTATTGATGAGGAAGAATTGGTGGTACGAATAAAATCGCTACTCACTCGAATACAACCCACTCAAAATAGGGAAAAGACAACCGAAATTTCGAAAATTGGCAAGTATCATTTTCATTACAAAAACCAAACCTTAGATTTTCAAGAAAAAAAAATAACACTTACCAAGCGGGAGGCAGAATTACTTCGGTTTTTAGATATTAATAGAAATAATCTTTGTAGCCACAAAGAGATTTTAAATGCACTTTGGGGAAAAAGTGACTATTTCAATAAAAAAAGCTTGAATGTTTTTATTACTCATTTACGGAAATATTTACAAGAAGATTCTTCCATTTCTATTGAAAATATTCACAAACAAGGCTTTATTTTAAGGGTTGAGAAACCTCTTAACGAATAGCATATCGATACCCAAGGCCAATTCCCCAAATCGTATCATTAAGGTTGCTGGTATCCAATCCTCCCAAGAATCTAAAAGTGCCATAATTTTGTGTAGGATACTCAACCAAAAGCATATGAGACCAGTTTTTTAATGGAACAGGAAGTGGTTTAGTATAATTGCCTATATTTTTTACGAAGGTTGTTCTTACTTCCCAATTGCATTTATAAGCAATTCCTGAAAATGCTAGATGATGCGCTTGTAATCTATTGCTTATCACTGGAGAATTTGCTTCATTTACTTCTAAAAAAGGGTCATACAACATTAAAGGAAGTCCAATAAAATTACCTTCGTATACCCAGCCACTTCTGTAAATATTATTTCTAAAATAACTATCAAATCCGGAGCTACTGGTATTTCCACTTTGATCTGTGGTTTCTATAAATTCATACAAAACCTTTTCAATAAATTTTGAAGAGGTAAGTTTATAACTGGTTCCCCAAATTCCGTCAGGAAAATTTTTCCAAGCCGTACCGGAACCATCCTCAAAAGGATGTTCATGATAAAAATTTAAAGTTCCCGAAGTTAACTTAAAGTAATAGTCAAACAAATAAGAACCCATATGGTTTCCTACAGCATTTAAAATCTCACCATTAGCACCAATTTCCGGAGACTTCCGCGCAGTAAAAACATCAATAAAGGCGTTAAAGTCATCTTTTAAATCGCCATAAACGGGAGATGTTCCTGCCCATTGCGCATAGTGCTGTAGTTGCAAATGCAATTCGTGGCGTTCCGAAAACCGAATATACATTCCTAAGCGTTTGTAATGTACCCAAGGGTTTTGAACATAGCGATGGTCATCATTTAAAAAAAAATGTCCTATCCCCCAATCTATAGAAAATACTTTCGAGATTTTAAAGGGTTCTTCAGCCTCAATCAAAAAGCCTGGCATAGGTCTACTATTTCCTGAAAATAAAAAATTTTTATTGCTTACTGAAAGCTTTTCATCTTCCTTAACGGTAGAAAAGGCACCTGCAGAAATCTTTAGCCAAGAGTTTGAAAAACGAACAAAAGATTCTTTGCGCTGAAATTCATTATAAACATTATCTCGATAAAAAACACCCAATTTACCAGAAATTTTTGCCTTTTCAGAAATAGGATATTCCCCCTCAACTTCGCCTAATAATGAAAAATTAGAGTGCCCCCCGAAAGATGTTTCAGAATTTGTATAGAACCAAAATGGGTTTAGATTGTCAGCGACAACAGCAAGAGTTTCGCTTCGAGCCTTCCAGGATATTTCTTGGGCAAAAAAAGGAACATAAAAAAAGCACAATACTATAACAAAAAACCGTTTCATATTAGCGTTTAAATAATCGATTCCAAAAACTTGGTTTTTCATCGTTATAGCTGTAACCATACTTATTTCCATAGCCAAAATTACTCATAGAAACATTATTAAGCACCCCGGCAACATTAACAAGTCGACCATCTTCCATAGCGTCTTTTACAAACTCCAGCAAGTTCTTTTCAGTATATCCCGCCCTAAATACATAAAGGGTTACATCTGCCAGTTTATTGATTAATATCGTATCGGTCACTAACATAGAGGGTGCCGTATCCACTACTACAAAATCATAAATTTGACGCAATTCGTCAAAAATTTGTTTTGTTCTGCTTTCCATTAGTAATTCTGCAGGATTGGGAGGAATTGCTCCCGAAAGAATGATGGAAAGATTTTCATTTTCTTTGCTTTTTGCCGAAATATCTTGGATAGAGATAGAAGGGTCAATAATATATTCTGTAAGTCCTTTCGAGTTTTGTGACGATTTTGAAAGGTAGCGGTGTAACTGTGGATTTCGTATATCACCCCCTACTAAAACCACCTTTTTTCCGGTTAGAGCTATGGTTAATGCCAAATTAAAGGCTACAAAAGTTTTTCCTTCTCCTTTAATGGTCGAAGTCACAAAAACTGTATTAGACTTCTGAGCATTTTCAAGTTTATTGATAAATAAATACTGAAGATTGGTTCTTAAAATCCGGAACGATTCGGCTAAAATGCTTCGGTCGTTTAATTGAATAAGCTGCTGTTCATCCTTCTTCAATTTCGGAATTTCCCCTATTAAATTTAAATAGGGCATGCTGTGTTCAATATCTCGGCGGTTAGCAATTTTATTATTAAATAATTGTCTTAAATACAAAAATAGAAAAGGGAGCAATAGCCCAGAAAGTAGCGCCCCTAAATAGATAATGGATTTTTTCGGAGACACCGGAAATATACTGCTATCTGCCTTATCTACTACCTTTGCTTTGGGAGATGTAACTGCCAGTGAAATAGCGGCCTCTTCTCTTTGTTGCAATAAGAATAAATACAATTGCTCCTTAATTATTTGCTGGCGTTCAATCCCACGATAAATTTTCTCGTTCGTTGGAACTTTGGATAGTTTTGAATTTAAAACCGATTCTTGAAAGTTTAAGTCCCGTAAAGAAACTTTTAGGGAATTGGTCGTGTTTTTTAGAGTATTTAAAATGTTTTGGCGTATTTCTTCTATTTGGCTATTTACATTAATCACCACCGGATTTTTTGCAGTGGAAGATTTTAAAAGCCTATTGCGTTGTAATACCAATTC
The DNA here is from genome assembly GCA_041392125.1 of Flavobacteriaceae bacterium. Classification (GTDB taxonomy): domain Bacteria; phylum Bacteroidota; class Bacteroidia; order Flavobacteriales; family Flavobacteriaceae; genus Halomarinibacterium. The sequence goes on from JAWKMR010000014.1 coordinate 15,262, forward strand.
GTTGTAATTGTTAACAGACTCCGAAACATCACCTCCTTCAATTCCTAAATTGGCAGGTAATAAATCATTAAATGAGGAATCCTCCATATACTCAATCATGGTATTTGCCAATTCCAATTGTGTATTTACATTAAATTGGCGCTTTTCAAAATCGCTGGCATTTTCAAGAATTAGTTGCGCTTGTGCTTCAATATTGGTAAGCCTATTGGAGCTTTTAAAAGTTTCCTTATTGGTTTCTACCGAGTCAAGTTCTTTTGTAATGATTTCTAATCGGGAATCAATAAAATCGGACGTTTTTTTAGCCACTTGCCCTCTATCATCAATAGCATCTTTATTATACTGAAAAACCAACTCGTTAATGAAGTCTTCTGCTTTACTTCTTACCGGGCTTTCCAAACTTATTCGCACTACATTACTGTTGCTAATTTCGTTGACAACAACAAGATTTCGTTGGTAATTGGTAGCGACTTTATCGAGATTACTAAAAGAAACGGATATTGTTTTTAAAAAGAAGCTCTTAAATTTTGTGGAACTGTCCAAATTGGGGATTACAGTAATACTGCCAAAAGGGAGATTTACTTTAGTGCCAAATTTATAGATAGTGTCAATAGATTTTGAATCGTTATAAAGTCTAAACTGAGATTCGTCTTTAATTTCAAAAAATAATTTTGGGAAGGTGCCTTTTTCGCTAATACTATCAATTACTGTTAAATATTGCACTTTAAATGGCTTATACTCATATAGTTCTGTGGTTTTAATAGTGCCAATAGACTCGTATAAAATATTCAAATCTAAAGCAGCAATGACTTCTTTAATTATTCTTTTTGATTTGAAAATAGCAATTTCATTTTCAATTTTATTATTATTAAATTTTGATAAAAACCCTCCAAGTCCAGAAAAGGCAGCCAATTCTTCAGGGCCTCCTCCAGATTTTTCATCTTTTATAATAACTGTTCCGGTAGATAAATAAGAAACGGTAGTATACCGCAAATAAATAAAAGCCAAACAGATTGCTATCAATACCCCTAAAACAAATAGATACCAATACCGTGTGTATTTTTCTAGAGTTTCTCTAACGGAAAGTTCATTATCACTACTTCTATGAGCTGTTTTCATATTATCGGGTAAGGAGGATTGTGGTGCTTAAAACTACCGTAAATAAGGATAATAATGATGGTATGTCTGGTAAAAATCCAGATTTTTTTACTCCTTTAAGTGAAGGCTCAACATAGACAACGTCATTTTGTTTTAAAAAGTAGTAAGGGCTTTTAAAGAAATCGGTTTTTGTAAAATCAATACGAGCTACTTTTTGTTTCCCACCTTCATGCCTAATAACCATAATTTGTGTGCGCTTTCCATCTACTGAAATATCTCCGGCAAGACCTATTGCCTGGGGCAAAGTAACGCGCTCATCGGCAATGGTATAAACTCCTGGATTATTAACCCCACCAATAACAGTTACTTTAAAGTTCATAATACGAGCATCTACAACTACATCTTTTACATATTCTGAAATTTTTGAAGTAAGCAAAGTTATTACCTCTCCTCTGGTTTTACCAGCTACCGCAATTTCACCCAAAACAGGAAATTGAATATTTCCAAGATTATTTACAAGATACCCCTTTAAAAGTGGGTTTTGGTTGTTCGAATTCCCTTCCTCAATGCTCATTTTAAAAGGCGCTACCACAGTTTCATCTAAAGAAGAAACAGAAATGTGAAGAATATCATTAGGTTCAATTTGTGGCTCAAAGATATTGGAAGAGAGAAGGTTATTTAATTCTTCAGCGTCCTGAAAATAAAGAATTTGCTTTTTTGTAGCACAAGAAGAAAGAAGTAAAATACTGAAAATTATGAGCGTAATTTTTTTCATTTATAAAGGAATAATACGTGTAAATATACACCTTAAATACAAAAACTTTTAGGCAGGAAAAGATAGTTTTCCAATTGTTATTCACTTTCAATAATGACATCAAGATCTTTAAAAGTGGAGTTTTCACTTTTAAATTCGGGCACCAATTCCTTCAAAAGCTTCACCACTTTTCGATCTTCATGTTTGGTAGCTGTTTTAATGATGGTTTTAATCTTCATTTTAATTTCAGAAAAATTACCTGTGGGTACTTTCGAAATCATGATTTTAGGGTGATGGGTTGGCAAAGTAGTAGCCACATCATTTAAAAGCTCTTCATAAAGTTTCTCTCCGGGTCGCAGTCCTGTAATTTTAATATCAATATCTTGATAAGGCTCCAATCCGGAGAGACGAATCATTTTTTCAGCCAAATCTAAAATTTTAATAGGTTCCCCCATATCAAACACAAAAATTTCCCCGCCTCTACCCATAGTTCCAGCCTGTAACACCAATTGACAGGCTTCGGGAATGGTCATAAAATACCTAATAATATCTTTATGGGTAACTGTCACGGGGCCGCCTTGCTCAATTTGCTTTCTGAAATGAGGAATAACAGAACCGCTAGAACCCAAAACATTACCAAATCTTGTTGTAATAAAACGCGTATAAACGCCTTTTTCATTTTGCAATGATTGTACATACATTTCTGCGGCTCTTTTGGAAGCTCCCATAACATTGGTTGGGTTTACCGCTTTATCTGTAGAAACCATAACAAACTTCTCAATTTCGTAATTAAGTGAGAGAATAGATAGATTTACCGTCCCTAAAATATTAACATAAATAGCTTCATGCGGATTGCGTTCAATTAATGGCACATGCTTATAGGCAGCTGCATGATACACAATATGGAATGAATATTTTTTAAACATTAATTCCAAGCGATACATATTACTGATGTCTGCCAATTCAATAATGAAATTGAGTTTGGGAAAATTTTGAATAAGATATAATTCTAACTCATGTAAAGAGGATTCGGCTTGGTCTAAAATAACAATAAGCTCCGGTGAAAACTCAGCCAATTGTTTTACTATTTCACTACCAATAGAGCCAGCACCACCGGTAACCATAACCGTTTTACCGGAAATATCTTTTTTAATTAGGTCGTTATCAATTTTAATCTCTTCCCGTTCTAATAAATCCTCAATTTGGATGGGTGAAATTTGTTTTGTAATATCTTCTTTTTTATTCCACTTTTCCATGGAGGGAACATTAAAAACTTCCAAGCCTAAAGAAAGGCAATCTTCTACAATTTCATTTTTTACTTTACCGTTTAATGAGTCACTTACAATAAGTACTCCGTCAATATGTAACTGCCCTAAAGTTTCCTTGAAGCTAGTTTTAATTGGAAAAACCGGTTTGCCTACAATTTTATATCGTTTGGAATCTATGTTTTGCGTCACAAATCCCACTAATTGAAAAGGGAGTGTAGATTCTGTTGTAATAGCTTTCCCCAGTGAAATGGTATCGTCATGAACTCCCACAATAGCAACTTTCTTTTTCGATAAACCGGAAGAAAAACTTCGTAAATATTGATACGTCTCTTTTACAATGATACGGAACAATAACATGGCTGCAAAAGACAGTAACATGTAAAGAATTAAAGAAGTATTCAAAAAAATCTTTTCTCCTTTTGCTAATTCAAATCCAAAATTAAAAGTTCCAATGGTCAAAAATGTTAATAAAGAAGAAAAGGCAAGTTTAGTAATATCTGTAAAAGTGGAATGTCTAATAATTCCTGAATAGGTCTTAAACACAAAAAAATAGCAAAGTGTTACGGAGACAATTAGTAAGCCTTGCTGTTGAATGGAAATAATATCATGAAATTTAATGGGAGTGCCACTTAAAATAAAAATAACAGTAATAAATGAGACAATGGCAATAAGAGTGTCTATTACCACAACAAGCCATCTTGGCAAATAGCGTTGGTCGAGAATTTTTAGCTTATTATCACCACTATAAAGGCTTTGCAATATGGACTCTTTCTTTTTCAAATTTTTAAAACAATAGCAAAGCAAATATAGGTATTCTCTATCCGAATTTTTGAATTACACTGTTAATCCTTTCCAAATCTTCATGGGTTAGATTTGAACCCGAAGGCAGGCATAGCCCTTCTTGAAAAAGGGCTTCGGAAATGCCCCCACCATAATACGGTACCGCTTTAAAAACAGGTTGCAAATGCATAGGTTTCCAAAGAGGGCGAGATTCTATATTTTCATTTTCCAGTGCCCGGCGAAGTTTCTCTGAAGTAAACTTTGCGATATTGGGGTTTATTAAAATACAACTTAACCAATGATTTGAATAGTAATCAATGGTTGGTTCTTCAAAAACGGTAACTCCCTCAAAATTTGAGAATAGCTGTTTATAAAAATGATGATTTTTTCGCCTAGAAGCAACTCGTTCTTCTAGTACTTCCATTTGTCCTCGTCCAATCCCGGCACAGATATTACTTAAACGATAGTTGTATCCAATTTCTGAATGCTGATAATGAGGTGCTTCATCTCGGGCTTGTGTGGCTAAAAAAACCGTTTTTTGTTTTATCGCTTTGGATTTTGAAACAAGTGCTCCCCCACCGGAAGTAGTTATAATTTTATTTCCGTTAAATGAAAGAATTGAAATATCTCCAAAAGTTCCACATTTTTTTCCTTTGTAGGTACTTCCAAGAGCTTCGGCACTGTCTTCAATAACTGGGATTTCATATTTTTTTGAAATAAAGAGCAAAGCTTCTACATTACAAGGCATTCCGTATAAATGAACCGCAACGATTGCTTTGGGTTTTTTTCCTTTAGAAATTCGATCTTTTATAGCAGTTTCTAATGCCGTTGGACAAATATTCCAGGTCTCTTTTTCACTATCTACAAACACAGGAGTTGCACCTTGATAAACTATGGGATTGGCAGAAGCCGAAAAGGTCATGCTCTGGCATAATACCTCATCCCCTCGTTGTACTCCTAATAAAATTAAAGCCAAATGCAAGGCTGCGGTTCCTGAACTTAAGGCCGCAACATGGGTATTATTACCAAGGTAGTCTTCGAGTGAAATCTCAAAATTTTCAACATTAGGTCCTAAGGGAGCCACCCAATTAGTGTCAAACGCTTCTTTTACGTATGTTTGTTCATTGCCTCCCATGTGAGGAGAAGAAAGATAGATTTTAGGCTTCATGTGATGGGTTTTGTTTTATAATCTTTGCCGGATTCCCATACACTACCGCATAATCTGGGACATTTTTTGTTACCACGGCTCCTGCTCCAATGGTTGCCCATTTTCCAATTTTAATTTCCGGCAAAATAACAGAACCTGCACCAAGTAAGGTTCCCTCTCCTACTTTAACTCCGCCAGATATCGCAACATTTATGGCTACATGAACAAAATTACCTAACTCAACATTGTGCGACACCGTTGCATTATTGTTTATAATACAAAAATCTCCAACTTCGCATTCAGAATCTATAACAGCATTAGGTAATATAACAACGCCTTGACCTATGTTAGAAGAAGGATATACAACTGTGCTTTTATGTATAAAAGTAGGGAAAAGAGCTTCTGAAAAAAGGGAAACTTTTTCTTTCCGAACGACATTATTCCCGATACTGATACAAATTGATTTTTGAGAGACAGTCTCTGAGTTATATTTTTTTACCGGAACTTGTAGTATTTCATTTTGCTTGGGATGGTCATCATATACTACCACAGGCATGTAATGCCCAAGGCTTTTAATTAAATCTATCACTGCATAGCTGTGACCACCACCACCAAATAATACAATTTCTTTCATGATTCATTTCCTTTAAATCGCTCTGCGGTTGCTTGGTTTTGCGTTGTAATATCTGAACGTTTAAACACTTTTTGAAGGGTTTTTATGAGGATTTTAAAATCTAATGCAAAAGTAACATTTTGAACATAGAAAATATCTAATTCAAACTTTTCCTTCCAAGAAATCGCATTTCTCCCGTTCACTTGTGCCCAGCCTGTAATTCCGGGTTTCACCATATGTCGCCTATACTGAAAGTCATTATACAAGGGTAAATATTCAGGTAGTAAAGGCCTAGGTCCAACAATACTCATATCGCCTTTGATAACGTTTATTAACTGTGGGATTTCATCTATAGAGGTAGAACGAATAAATTTTCCAAAAGCGGTTAGCCTTTCAGCATCCGGAAGCAATTGTCCAAATTCATCTTTTTTATCGTTCATGGTTTTAAATTTCACAATGGTAAACAATTGCCCCTTTTTGCCAGGACGTACTTGAAAAAAAAACGGATTTCCTTTCATAGCTAAAGTAAGAAGCAATGCAGAAATCAAAAACACCGGTAACAAAAATATAAACGCTACCAAAGCAAAAAAAATATCAAAAAAAGGTTTCAAAACTTTTAAATACATTCTTTAGCTCTATGATTTTAAATTAATTAGATTTTGATACTCCTTAAGCAAGGCTTCCCAAAGGAAATTTCGTTCATATTTTTCAACAATACTTATTCTTGTATTTTCTTTCAATTTTTGATATTTTTTTGGATCATTAAATAGCGACAGCATGGCTTTCGCTAACAAGTCTGTATTTTTCTTTGGAATGATAAGTCCATTGAAGTTTTGGGCGACAATCTCATTGCAGCCATTAATATCTGAAACTATGGCAGGCAATTCCATAGACAATGCTTGCAATACAACATTCGGGAATCCTTCCCTATAACTTGGAAAAACTAGCGCATCACTGATAGCGAAATAGGGTCTCACATCCAGTTGAAATCCTGTGGAAATAATCTTTTCGGAATTTTGAATAGTTAGAAGTGTTTTTTCAGGTAATGGATCTAATTCCTGTTCTGTTGGGCCAACTAGTAGCAAGCTAACATTTTGTAAATACAATGATGTAAATGCATCTACTAATTCTATTATTCCCTTATCTCTAACTAATCGTCCAACAAAAATAAAAACAAAATCATCCTCAGGAATCTGCAGTTTCTTTTTTAAATCTTTTTGAAAATCATCATTATAACTTTCTTTCGAAAAATACGTTGTGTCAATACCATTAGAACTTCCATTACAAATTATGGAAAGTTTTTGCATTGAAGTAAATTTTCCCTGCAATATAAACTCTTTTAATCCGTATGAATTGGGATATATTTTTGTGGCAAAGCGATAGGTAAGTTTTTCTATAAAAATTAAAATTTTTCTTTTAAAACCGGTAGCTTCCATTAAAGGTAGCCCGGCAACTGTATGTAATCGATGGGGTACTCTTGCCAACCAAGCCGCCAGCATCCCTACAATACCGGCCTTTGGAGTGTGGGTGTGAACAATTTGCGGTTTTTCTCTAACTAAAAACAGATATAACTTAAGTAGGGCAATAAGGTCTACTAAAGGAGTTATTTTACGGGTAAGCGACAGGGGAAAAAAAGCTACTCCTTCATTTTCGCTATAGGCCTTAAGCCTATTTTCATCAGCACTCACAGCCGTTACATCAAAATAAGTATTCATAAAAGCCAATTGTCCTTCCAAAAGTTTTTCTAAGGAAAGAGGTACGGTAGTAATACGTATTAATTTTGGTTTATGCATACTTGTTCATAGAATGAAATATGGTTTTTCACCAAGTTTTCTAAACTATACTCCTGAGCTCTATTAAAACAGGCCAATGCTGTGGTTTTATAATAGGATTCATTCTCTAAAAGCAAATTTAATTTTTTGGCTAAGTCCAAGTAATCTGTATGTTCAAATAATATCCCCGCATCTGCTACCAACATGGTCAATCCGGATACTTTTGAAGCAACCAAGGGTTTGCCTGCAGCCATTGCTTCAATCCCCCACAAAGATAAACCTTCATGATGGGAAGATAAAACAGCAATATCTGCCATTTTAAGCAATTCTGGAACATCCTGTCTTATACCCAAAAAAACCACCTGCTCCTCAACCTTTAAATTAGAGGCCCATTGTTTCATTTTTGGCAACAAAGGACCATTGCCCACTAAAAGTAATTTTATAGAATGCTTCAAGTGCGGAACAGCCTTAATTAGGGTTTCATGATCTTTTTCATTTGTAAATCGAGCCACCATGAGAAGAACTTTTTCATTGTTTAGTATTCCAAATTCGGCTTTGTTTGCAGGATATGCTTGATTAAAAACTGGCAGGTCTACTCCATTGGTGATTGTTTTATATTGAATCGATTTACTTTTTAAATGGTTTTCAAGGTATTGTTTTACTTCATTAGAAACAGTAATGATACTATGGTACCAAGGATACACAAACCTGTCTAAATATTTAAATATCAAGATCTTTCTTCGTCTATTTACCGTGCTGTGTTCTGTGTATAAAAAAGCAGCTTTAGAAGCCGAAAAAAGTTTGGCTATCGCAACCCAATACAAACTTGGAAACAAGTGAACATGGACAATTTGTGCGTTTTTTAGAAAAGGGATTATTTTGAATATAATAAAAGGATTATAAATGTTTCTCATTTTTATACTGTAAATATCACAGCAATTCTTTTTCTTAAGTTTTTCAAGAAATGGGGTATTTCTGCCATTTAGTAACAGTAAAGAAACCTGAAATCCTTTTTCAGCAAACAATGGAATAGAGTCGTAGACTATTTTTTCAGCCCCACCCATTGCCAGACTATTTATGACGATTAATAGTTTCACACTAGTTCTTTGTTGTTTTTAATTTCAGCCTGGTATGAAAATCCCCAAAGAAAAATGAACAATAGTGCTGGAATAAACATATTTTTTTGACGAAGCATAATTCCAAGGTTTCCTAAAATCAAGGAAAAAGATACTACACCCACCAAAGTAAAGATTGTAAAAGCCTTCAGAATATAATCTCCTTTTAAAAAAATCTTTAGTGGATTAGTAAAAATAAATTTTATGGTAAGAAGCAAAAGAAGCAAATTTTCCAGGGATGCAACAATGGAAAGAACCCCATTAAAATCAAAAAATAAAGGACGGTATAAAAACGTAAATATTTTAAAAGGAAAAGAATAATTTGACATATCTACACGTGAACCTGTATAATCCCTACTTAATTTAGTCACTTTATCGTTAGAATAATTTGAAAGGGTTTGGTAGTCGATACTTTCAATATTAAGATAGGCAATGGTCTTATCTATAAGCGGAATGAAAATTAGAGACACTATTACTATAAATAGTATTTTTTGATAAACCTTTAAATTCCCTGCGATAAGCATCGCTACAGAAAATGAAAATATAAGGTAGAAAACAATATGAGGGCGCACAAGATAAGCCAAGCTTATTGAAAAGATTATCAGAAAAAGATGTTTTAATGGTTTTTGCATTCCGTAGGAAAATAAAGCGATGCAGAGAAAAAGCAAAGTATCCTTCCCTATATTACAGGTCCAAAAATGGAGGTTTGGCAAAAAAAATAGGGCAGGAAATAGATAGATGTTGAATAATTTTGTATTAAAAGAAATTCGCTTTTTAAATAAATAATAAAAATAAACAAACCCTACATAACCTAATAAGGCATAGACCATAGACCCAGTGAGGAATGAAAGTTCCAGTATCCTGCTAGGAAAATAATTTAATGCATACATAAAATAAGTACCATACCCTAATTGGATATATTCTATAAATGTATATGCATTGGTTTCCTTTACTGTATTCCAGTAGTTTAGCGCATCTCCGTAATTTTTTAAAACGAATACATAAAATACAATACAGAAGATTAAGTGATATACCCAAAGTAAATTCAATACTTTTTTATCATTTCCCTCTATATCTTCTCTAAATAAATATTTTACTCGGAAACCCAAAAGTAAAACGATGATTATGATACTTACATCCAGCATTGCTAAACCCCAATAATAGTTTTGTATAAATCTAAATGTCTCTTTGTAGCATTTGTTAATGAAAAATTGCCAACAGTCTTACTTTGAATTTCAAGAATTTGTTTCTTAAGCTCTGGATTGTTTTCAATCTCTATTATTCTATCTGCAAATGCTTTTGCATCGCCAACTTCAATTAGATTTTCTTTTGTTAAAACTAATTCATTAAGGCCAGAAACATTGGTTGCTAAGCAAACTATTTCTGCAGCCATATATTCAATGGCAGCTATCCCAAATCCTTCCCATTTTGAAGAAAGTATCCCATAATTACACTGCTTTAAAAGATAAGGAACCTCCCTTTGAACTCCTAAAAATTTTACTCTCTCTTTAAATTCAAATTGTTGTGCATACTGTTTCAATTTGTCTATGTTTACACCATCCCCTATAAATATAACCTCATATTCAAAATCTAAAAATTTCAAGATATCAATAACTGCTTTCTGATCTTTTTGATCAGAAAAACTACCTACCATAACAATTTTCTTTATGTTTTTAGGTGAACTTGTTATTAAATTAGAATCTGATAATTTTTTTTGAAAGGTATCTAAATTCACAAAATTTGGAATAATAATTTTCTTCTGCCTCTTACCTATCCAATTCGTAAGAGAGTGATATACTCCATTGCTAATACAAACAATCATTTGATAACGACTGTAAACCCATTTATCAAATGGCCAAAAATAAAAACGTCTCCTTCTATTGTAGGTGTTGTGTTCTGTATAGATTAAATGTTTTTTTGGGTGAAACATACTTAAACACGCGACCAAATAAAAAGCAGGAAATAAATGCACATGGATTACATCGTACTTTTTTATAGATTTATGTAAAAGTTTGATGGTTTTAAATGAAAAAAAGTTGTTTTGTTTATTTTTAATTAATTCTACCTTCTCCCCTATTAAGTCTTCAAAAATATTTGCTTCAGAATTGAAAATAAATAATCCAACGGGTATTGTTTTTGATTGTTCAGTTACCAATTCCGAAACTAATTTTTCAGCACCTCCGGCAGCTAAACTATTAATAACATGCAATACTTTCATTTTGATATTAAATTCTGATATTTTGCGAACATCCTTTTGCAATTATAGTGCTCCATTACTTTTTTATAGGCGTTGGAAGCAATTTTATTTCTAATTGAATCCTTTGAAGATATTAAAATTAATTTGTTCAATAAATCCTCTTCATTTTTGGGTTCAAATAAAAGTGCATCCTCACCATCATCTAAAATATTTACAATTCCGGGGATGTGTGTTGCAATAATGGGTAACTCAAAAGACATAGCCTGTAATATACTAGTACTCTGCGTTTCAGCAAGGGAAGAATGAACATATATAGTGGTTTTAGATAATAAAGTAATCACTTCGTCCTCTGTTATGTTTCCTAAAAAATTGACTTTATCTGTAATTGATAATTCTTCCGACATCGCTTTAACTTCGGCAAAGGTATCTCCCGAGCCCGCAATCCATAATTTACAATCTCTGGTTTGGCTAAAACGTTTAAAACCCTTCAGTAAAGTGCCATGATCTCGTAATTTATTCATCCTACTCACCATGGAGATATGTATAACATTAGATGCATCATTTACTTTTAAAGCTTTATTAAACCGTAGGGAATTAACTCCATTTTCAATGATGCTAACCTTTTTATTGTGAAAAAAAAACTTTAATTTTTGTTTTATTTCTTCACTGTAGGTTTTTGACAAGTAAACAATTTTGGGTGAGAATTGTTGAATGAGTAAGGTATATACCCAATCTGATTTTGATTTAGCATAATTAGATTGATGTTCTATAGAAATAAATGAAACGGGATGAGTTAATGCATACCACCATACCGGTAAAATTAGACTAGTACTATGCATTAGTATTACATTAGGCTGAATTTCAGTTAAATAGCGATGTACTTGTTTCCAAGAAGCAAAATCTAACCCTGCCTTTTTTTTTACTGAATATAAAGGAATTTCATCGGTTGCGCATTTTTGAATCAATCCTTTTGAAGGATTTTCAATACCATAGCCAAGCAGTAAATGGTTGTAGGTTGCATCAATATCTCCTTCTATTAATGAAAATGCCACGGAAGTATGCCCGCCAATTCCTGGGTACAAAATTTGTAGAATTTTCATTATACGTATTAGCCGTTAATAAATTCATGGCATTTCTCTTTCATAGCATTCGCCAACTTTATGTGGTTTCCTGAGTTCTTAGGTATTGTGTGTGTATCTAATCTTCCATTCCAGGGAAAATTTGCTGTAAAAGTGCCCGTACTGCTTTCAACGTCTACTCTATTAAACAAATCTAAAATACCATCAAATCTACAAGAATCAACAAAGCTATCAAAGCCATTTACAAAGATTACAGGTGTATCCATTGCCAAACAAGGCAGAGCGCAATGAATTCTTGAAGAAATTACTAATTCTGCCTTAGCATAAGAATCTAGCAATTCTTTTGCCAATAAAAACTTTTCTTCATCGGTTTGTGTATTGGCAGGCAACACTTGTGTAGGAAATTTAGCCTTGGCAGAAAGCTCTTCCAACAGTAGTTTTGAAACGTGTTTTTTCCTTTTATTCAATGCAAATATTTCTCCCGATGCTATTCCTCTTAAAATCTTTTTGTAGGACGAGAATATTTTGTCACTAGTAGGATATCCATAGAGTGGATCTACCACATAAAAACCCTCTCTTTTAACTTGAGGGTCTTTTTTGTATGAATCTAACGTAAGTGTTAAACACCCTGAAAAATAAGCTTCAATCCCTTTTTCCTGTAGTAAAGTAACTGTAAATTTATCCCGACATCCTATAGGTTCATGTTTTTTTAAATAGGCTACTCCTTCCGGAGATAGCATATTCTTGCTTGCAGTATTGTTGATGTGAAATGAAATGAACAAGGGTTCTATGTCTTCCGAAGGAATCCAATTTTTGGTGTTATGAGTAAACCAACCATTTAAGATCATTTTCATTTTTTCTCCTCTGTAATCCGCAAGCTTTTCCCGGTTTACATAAGCATCTACTCTGGGCAAATATTGCGCTGCAGCAAGACTTTGAATATAATCTCCTACATTATAGGTGTTTTTATTCTCTTCATAGGTCAATAGGCCAAATTTCATGATACGCTAATCATTTATTAATTGTTTTTATATAATCGCAATTTTTCAAAAAGGGCATTTCTGTTTTTCCAAACTTGTTGTAAAATAGAATAGTTTATCCACACTATTAATCCAATTCCTACTATACAACTTATACTAAACATGAGAATGTTATCTGTGAAATATGATAGGATGCTAATTAAAAGATAGAGGAATGCAAATTGAAAAAACAAATGGTTAGGGTTGTTTATTTTGAAATAGCGCTTGGCATGAATCATCCTTACAATAAATGTAACAAAATACCCCAGTGTTATAGCGATGGAAGCTCCATATAAATCTATTTTTGGGATTAAAATTAGAGAGGCAACTAAAGTCGCTATTCCGCCTAACATGGTGCTCGTAAAAGCTCCTTTTGTACTTTTTGAACTCAAATAACCCGTCCCGTAAAAGCTTGACAATGAACTAAAAATAATCCCCAATAACAATATAGGTGTATATTTCCAAGCTTCAAAGAAATTCTTTTGTACAATAAATTTTAAAATTAATTTATTAAAAATTATGATGATAACCGATATGCTGAATAAAAACCTAACATAATAATTATAAACTTTGCTATAATACTCATCTCGGTTTTCCATATCATAATTAATTATTGCCTTTTCTTGCCAAGCTAAATAAAAAATACCTGTAAATAATAATAAAAGTGTGGGTAATTTATAAGCAATAGCAAAAATACCGTTGGCAGAGACTCCTAAATATATCAATATTAAATACCTACTTAAAGAAGAAATGCTCCACCAACTTAACGAATTGGGTAATAAAGGGACAGAGTAAGAAATAAGATTTCTGGAAAGTTTTTGTGAAAACAACCTATAGTTAAAGTAAATGTATAACCTCTTTTTTAAAAATAATAAAATTATAACACTAAGAGTTGCTAATAGATAAGAGTATAGTAATGCTGCAATCTTGTCTTCATAATAGAACAGCCAAGTAATTGAAAGCAGAATATAAAAAAAACTAAAAATAACACCTGAATAAATATACCATTTGGAATCTCTTAATCCTCTTATAAATTGTCTAAAAAAAGTAAAAACTGACTGTGTAATGACCAATAGAACTAAGAGCCATAAATATTCTATGGCATAAAAAAAAGATAGTATTAATGCGATAAACAATAAAATAATATAGCAGATAAATAGTAATAAAAATGACGTAGAAAAAATAGATTGAATATGAGAGAAATTTGGGTTATCCAACAACCATCTAAATACAGCATCCGATAACTGAAGACTTGCCAACGGAACTAATATCCCTAAGGCGGTCAATACAAGGTCGTAATACCCCACTTCTTCTTTAGTTAAAAAGAAAGTGATTACAAAAACCATCAAAAAGCTTAGGGCTTTGGAAAGAAAATTACCTATCGTATAAATGATGGTTAAGTTAATGAGACTTGTATGTGGTTGGCTGTTCTTCAAAATTAACCCCAATGAAATCGAAGCGTATCTTTATCTAGTAAATAAAATTTATATGAAAGATTCTCTTTTAAAAATTTCCTCCAAGGCATCCTTAATCTCAATCGACATAAGGTTTTTAGCTTCTTTTTTCACAAAAACCTTTTTGAAAATAACATGTCTGAATTTAGTTGGGAGAAACTTCGGCAAAAGTGCTAATACCTTCATTTGCCGCCCCCAAAAAAGTAATTTACGATATTGAATATTGTATGACGAATTTGCCCATTTTAAATTTGTTGTAAAATTAACTTTAATATTTAAAAACTGTTCCAATTGAACGTTAAGATTTTCCGGATTTGAAATTAATTCTTCAAATTTTAAAACTAAAACATCATCAAATAAAGTCTGAAACCTAGCCACTGCATCATTATACAAACTAATTCCTAAATAACTGTGCCAAGGCAACCTTCCTTGGTGGTATAATTCTATTTCTGAAGCAACAAGGGTATTAAAATCTTTTAATTGTTTTCCTAAACCTAAATCCATCCTGTAGTGAGAAACCATCCTATCGATAGGATTACGGAGTATAATGATGATTTTGGAATTCGGATTATATTCTTTTATCATTTTAGCACTTTCTGGATTATGAAGATAAATAGGGCTTGCCTCCATAAGATACTTTTGATAGGGTTGTGATTCAGAAAAAAGTTTTTTATAATCTTCATTGCTAGTTACATGGGCAAAATGTAGATACGCTGGAAATGTTTTTTTAAAATATTGCTCTAATGAAAAAAAAGGCTGGGGGGCATATAAATTAGAGGGTAAGGATTTTGAGAAAAAATTGGTTTCCTTAATGGGGGAAGCATAAATATTGATATGAGTCGACAAACCCTTATAAAATGTTGTCGTACCTGCCCTCATGGCTCCTACAATAAAAAGGTTAGGCTTTGTATCCATAACGGCGTATTTTCTTCAAAAAAGTGTAACCATTAAATGGCAGCTTACTTAAGATGATAAGTGTAAATCGAAACCACGGTTTTAATAATGAACGGGAAGCTTGTATGATGGATTTTTTTTCATTGATGGAATAACTGGAAGAATATTTAATAAAAGTGAGCAAAATAAACTTATTCGCATACAGTAATAACCAATATTTATTGGTTTTAGAACTTGTATTCTTGAGCGTTTTAAGGGTTTCGAGATAGATTAGAAAATTCTTTGAATCATAATTACGACCTTCTTTTCGGTCTTTTCGATAAAAAGAAAGATTTTTATTAATGTAAACTATAAGTTTATTGTTGCAAATTCTCAACCATAAATCATGATCCTCGTGAAGCTCCTGTTTTTCATGAAACATTCCTATTTCTTCAAGAAGGGTTTTACTAATAACAGCACAGGAAGAATTGATAGGCGGTAATAAGTAATGACCCATGAACTCGTAATAGTTTACTAATCCCAATACACCTTCGTTGGGAAGAAAAGTGTTTTCATATCGCACTTCCTTGTTCTCATAAACTGTCGTCCTTCCTGTAGCAAATATTTTTTGGTTTGGAAATTGTTCCATCGCCAAAGAGACTTCCTTTAAAAAATCGGGAGCCCACCAGTCATCAGCATCCAAAAAGGCTATCCAAGAATATTTTGCGACTTTTATCCCTCTGTTACGGGCTATAGAAACACCGGAATGTTGTATCTGTAACAATCGAATTCGGGAGTCTTGAAGTGCTTCAATTCTTTTTACTGAATTATCTGTACTACCATCGTTTACAATAATTACTTCAAACGCATCCATGGTCTGCTCAAGAACCGACCGGAGGGTTTTTTCAATAAATTCTTCTTTGTTATAAAGTGGAATGACAACAGAAATCAATACAGTTGATTGTTAAATATTTTTGAGCTAAAACAAAAGTACAATAATTTGGTACATCGCTGGAATGATAAAAGTGCTGAAAAATTTTCAAAAGGGCTAGCAAATAACTTTATTTGCTTTAAAATAGCTACGTTGAAATATTATATTTTAAGTAGATTAACAAGGGTTTTATTAGGAAAACTTCGCAAATACCATCAAGGAGACAATCAATTATTGATTTTTTCCCAAGATTATATTGGCGAAGAGGTTGTTTCTTTTGGAGCATACGAAAAGTATGAAATTGAAATTATAAAAAAAGCGCTCCCTTTTGATTTTTCAAATCATACTGCATTAGATATAGGTGCAAATATTGGAACACATGCGCTACCTCTCTCTCGAATATTTAAAAAAGTGATTTGCTTCGAGCCTCACCCATTCCTTTTTGAAGTGCTCAAAATAAACACGCGAGGAAAAGGAGCTTTTGAATATCATAAGGTGGGTTTGTACAGTGAAAATAGAACGGCATCTTTGGTTGTCCCCAAAAATAATCTTGGTGGAGGTACTCTATCTTTTGAAGGAAAAGGAGACTATACCGTTGAATTAAAAAAAGGGGACAACATCATTAAAGAGCCTTTTGCCTTTGCAAAAATAGATGTCGAAGGACAAGAAGCACAAGTAGTAAGCGGAATGGAAGAATTAATAGCAAAATATAAACCCATTATTTGTTTTGAATTTATTCATAAAGATCCGGAAAGTCTGAGTATTTTTAAAGTTTTAGAAAAACTGGGATACCAAAATTTTTATATACCCCACTCGAAAAGCTTATTGCCTTCAGCAAAAAGAAACCGTTTTTTTATTGATTTCTTAGATGGATTAATTTTTAAGAAAACTTTTCAACTTAAAACGTTAAGAAGCTTTACAAAAAATTATTATCCTCTTATTTTTTGTGACCGGGAAGATTCGGCATTTCGAATCAAAAAAGAAGTTATCCAAAAATAGAAATCTTACTATAATATCATCCCTGCCGCTACCGTTTCATGAGTAGCATCATCAATAAGTACAAAACTTCCGGTAATCCGATTATCACGATATTCATCAATCATCAAAGGGCGTGTAGTACGTACTTTTATTCGAGCAATATCATTCATTTTCAGATCTTTATCCTCTTCATTCCTGTTATAAGTATTAATGTCGATTTTATACGTTATCTCATTAATCATCGCCTTTTGTTCGTTTGAAGTATGCAAAATAGTATATTTTGCTCTGGCTCTGGCAGGCTGATTGTTTAACCAGCAAAGCATGGCATCAAATTCCTGTATGGGTTCCGGTTGATTGTTAGTTTTAACAATCATATCGCCTCTGCTAATATCAATATCATCTTCCAAAGTCATAGAAATAGACATGGGAGCATAGGCTTCTTCCAGCGAGCCATCAAAAGTATCAATAGTTTTCACTTTGGAAGTAAATCCCGAAGGCAAAACAGTGACATCGTCTCCGGGTCTAAAAATCCCGCTGGCAACTCTTCCGGCATAGCCTCTATAATCTATAAACCCCTCCCGTTGCGGACGCAATACCGTTTGCACAGGAAAACGAGCATCAATTTTATTGAGGTCACTACTTATATGAATATGCTCTAAGGTATGTAAAAGCGGAGCGCCCTGAAACCAAGGCATATGTTCGCTTCGGTTTACCACATTATCCCCATTTAAGGCACTAATAGGCAAAAACCGAATGTCTTTTACATACAATTTTGAAGAAAATTCTTCAAATTGCGAAATGATATCCTCATATACTTTTTCAGAATAATTCACCAAATCCATTTTGTTAACACACACAATTACATGAGGAATCTGAAGCAAAGAAGCGATAAAAGTGTGTCTTTTAGTTTGTTCAATTACCCCATTTCTGGCATCAATTAAAATGAGTGCTGCATTGGCCGTAGAAGCTCCCGTAACCATATTTCGGGTGTATTGAATATGTCCCGGAGTGTCAGCAATAATGAATTTTCTCTTGGGAGTGGTAAAATACCGATAAGCTACATCTATAGTTATCCCTTGCTCACGTTCATCCTTTAATCCATCGGTAAACAGCGCCAAATCTACTCCCTCATGACCTTTTCGTTTACTGGTGTTAGAAACGGCTTCCAATTGATCTTCAAAAATTGATTTTGAATCGTATAAAAGTCGCCCGATGAGTGTACTTTTTCCATCATCCACACTTCCTGCTGTGGTAAATCGTAATAACTGATTGGTATCTAATTGCATTGTTTTAATTTTAAAAATATCCTTGGCGTTTTCGATCTTCCATAGAGGTTTCACTTCGCTTATCATCGCTCCGGTTGCCGCGCTCTGTTTGTTTCATCGCCGAAACCTCCATCACAATTTTTTCCAGTGTATCTGCGTCACTTTCTATACCCCCGGTAATGGTAATATCGCCCAGCGTACGGAAACGGATTTTCTTTTTATGGACAGCTTCCCCTTCTTCTAATTTCAAATATTCAGAAACAGGAATCCAAGAATTGTTACGCCAAACTACTTCTCTATCGTGAGCAAAATACAAACTTGGAATGGCAATGTTTTCTCGCAAAATATAATTCCAAACATCCATTTCGGTCCAATTACTTATAGGAAAGGCTCTAAAATGTTCTCCCTCAAAATGTTTTCCGTTTAAAATATTCCATAACTCGGGGCGCTGATTTTTAGGATCCCACTGACCAAAATCGTCACGATGCGAGAAAAAACGTTCTTTGGCACGTGCTTTTTCTTCGTCTCGTCTTCCCCCACCAATAGCGCAATCTATTTTATTGTCTTCAATAGCGTCTAAAAGAGTGGTTATTTGTAGTGCATTCCGTGTTGCATTTTTACCTCGTTCTTCGGCTACTCTGCCTTTGTCTATAGATTCTTGTACAGAACCTACAATAAGTTGTACTCCAAATTCTTGTATCAATTGATCTCTAAACTGAATGGTTTCCGGAAAATTATGCCCCGTATCCACATGCATCAACGCAAAAGGGATTTTGGCCGGAAAAAATGCTTTTTTTGCTAAATGTGTTACTACGATAGAATCTTTTCCTCCTGAAAAAAGAATCACGGGATTTTGAAACTGTGCCCATACTTCTCGCAGAATGTATATGGCTTCCGATTCTAACTCGTCTAAATAATTTAAATAATACTTACTCATGCTTCAAATGTAATTTATTCGCAATGGCTTTAAAAATGATAGCTACAGAATCTTCTACTGAAGTTTTTGTGGTATCTATTTCAATATCAGGATTTGTAGGCGCTTCATACGGAGCACTTACACCCGTAAAATCTTTTATCTCTCCTGCACGGGCTTTGGCATAGAGTCCTTTTACATCTCGCTTTTCACATGCTTCAATAGGGGTGTTTACAAACACTTCTATAAAATTTTCTTCTTTTACAATATGTTTTACTTGCTCACGGTCTTTTCGGTAAGGAGATACAAAAGCAGAAAGTACAATAAGCCCGGCATCTATCATTAAATGGGCAACTTCGGCGATACGGCGAATGTTTTCAGTTCTGTCTTCAGCAGAAAATGATAAATTCTTATTTAAGCCGGACCGAATATTGTCTCCATCTAAAATATAAGTGTGAAAGCCCTTTTCAACTAATGTTTGCTCTAAGGCATTGGCTAGGGTAGATTTGCCCGAACCCGATAATCCCGTAAACCAAACAAGAAATGATGCATGCTTTTTTTGAAGATTTCGGTCTTTTTTAGCTATCTGAAAATGGTGTGGGACAATATTACTCATGGGTAGTATTTTCAGTATTTTGACGGTGTCTTTTTTGCAATCCAAAATCGATTCGGTACCAAGCTCGCTCGTGAAGATAATACAAAATCATTTTAGTAATTAATTCAGCAAAACCAATTTTTAATCCGGTGAAGGGATTGCCGGAAATAATCCAAGAAATAATCATGGTATCGGTTGTTCCTACAGCACGCCAAGTAACTGTTTTGGCTAAATGGCGCTTGCGGCTTTCCAGGGTTTTCCCACTTTTACTTAAATTAATTTTAAACCAGATTCGTTCGTGGAAATAATACAATACCATTTTAGTAATTACTTCCGAAAAACCAATTTTAACTCCGGTCATCGCATTACCTGTAATGAGCCACGAAAGTAGTATGGTGTCCAGAGTGCCTAAAGCTCTCCAGGTAATGGCTTTTACAATGTGTCTTGCGTGGGAGTTTGCTTTCATAAGGCACTTACTAAAAAATAGGGGTTTAACAAATTCTCCTTGTTATAACGCAATGGCTCTTGGGTTTCCTGATTAATGACTGAAACTCCTACGGCTTCACAAATAGCCTGTCCCGCGGCTGTATCCCATTCCATAGTAGGTGCAAATCTAGGATACACATGTGCTTTCCCTTCGGCTACTAAACAAAATTTTAAAGAACTTCCTTTAGAAACCATTTCAATGGTGCTTTGCTTTTCAATTTCTGAAATATAATTCTGTGTTGCCTCATTTAAATGCGAGCGGCTACCCACAATAATAATGGGTTCTCGCAATTTTGAAGGTTGCAAGGCTGTGGAGTGATTTAGTATGAATGAGAAAGAATCCTTTTCAGACAAAGTTATTTTTTTTGATGGGGTAATTCCTTCCGCAGTAAAATACAATTCCTTTGAAACTGGGACATAAATAACACCTAAAATTGGTTTACCTGCTTTTACGAGCGCAATGTTAACGGTAAATTCTCCATTTCGTTTTACAAATTCTTTGGTACCATCTAAAGGATCTACTATCCAGCAAGTGTCCCAATTTTTTCTTTCGGAAAAGTCAATTTGTTTATTTTCTTCACTAATAATGGGAAAATTTGTTTGCTTTAAAAAAGTATTAATTACCGCATTGGCATTTTTATCTGCCAATGTTAAGGGTGAGTCATCCTCTTTAATTTCAACCGAAAAATGGGTATGGTATACTTTTAAAATTTCCTTACCGCCTTCAATAGCGGCTTTAATAGCAATTTCAAGGGTAGAAATCATGGGGTTTATTGAATTTGCAAAGGTAACACAAAATCAATTAACACTAAATTTAAACCATCGTTTTTAAAATTATTTTCTTGTCTATGAGTTCATTTTTTAAATCAAAAAAAGTACGGTTTTTCTACATTTTTATAATTTCAAGCATCCTACATTCAAAAATAAAAAACAACTCTTATAACATTCTAATTATGAGAAAATTAAAAAACCTATTTTTTTATCGATGAAAAGAAAAAATTAACCTTTATAATTCAACTTTTTGTTTCTTAAAAATATTTATCAATTTTTGATTTTTGAATTGTTTTTTCTTCTACTTTTAGATACTAATATTAATCAAATTTGTTAATTATGAAAAAATCTTTACTCACACTATTGTTAGGGGTTTTTATGATGTTTCCCTTTTATGGGCAAAATTTCACCAAAGCTCCTAATAATTTGTCTTCAAAGACGCAAACTTTTCAGGGGCCTTTGCCTGGAACGACAACGCTAATTCAAAATGGAAATACCCGGATGGCGCCTGTAACTATTACACAAAGCACCACCCAAAACATTACACCTGGTAATTCAGTTACTTGTAATGCAGGAGGAGTGCCTACAGATAATAGTTTTTTTAGAGCTTTTGATTTATCTACCTACGGAATTACAGATGATTTTAATGTAACTGATGTAGAATTTGGATTTGAAGCAATTAATGGATCTTACACCGTTACTGTCAATGTTTATTCAATGGCCAATGGTACTTTCCCTGCTAGTTATCCAGGCGGAGCAACGTTACAGGGAACAGCATCAGCTACTTACAATGCAGGAAATGCTGGATCTATAGTATCACTACCTTTATCTGCAACAATTCCTGCCGGTGAAGATTTAATTTATGAGTTGTTTTTTCCAAACGATCAAGGAATTGGAAATGTCTCTGTATTTCCTGCTTCAAACGCAGGTGGGCAATCAGCTCCTTCCTATCTTCAAGCGGCTGCTTGTGGTGTTACTAGTCCTTTTACTACAGCATCAATTGGTTTTCCTAATATGCACTTAGTATTTAATGTAGTTGGAGAAGAAGTAGCAGCACAATCATCCTATTGTGCTCCCGCTGGCACAAATGGTCAGGCGGGTACTTACTTCCAAGTAGAAGCACTTACCAATATGAATCTAACCAGTATTGATGGAGATTTTGATGCGGTAAGTTGTAATATTCAACTTTGGACAAGGCCCGGTTCTCACGTAGGTTTTGAAGGAAGTAATGCAGGTTGGACTTTATTAGGGACAGCCACTATTACTGGTGGTGGTATTGGCAATCCAGTTCCGCTACCTATTGCCTTTAATATTCCGCTTACTACCGGAAATAGACAGTCGTTCCACTTGGTAACTACCAACAATACGGCTCAAAATTATCGTACTGGAACAGGGACTGTTGGTGTAACAGTTGCAGGATCCAATGCAGACCTTGTTCATTATGCTGGTTGCGGGTCTACCGGCCTTTTTTCAGGTTGTAACTTTTCACCTCGTAATTTTCAAGGATGTGTGCACTATACCACAGCAGGTCCTGTAGGAGATCCCCCAGTAATTTCTTGTCCAGCAAACATTACTGCAGATAATGCCGCCGGACAATGCGGTGCTGTAGTAAACTTTGCTGCTGTTGCTGTAGATACCGAAGATGGAAATATTTCCGGCTCTATTGTCTATACACCCGATACCGGAAGCTTCTTCCCAGTAGGAACAACAACGGTAACTGCCTCAGTAACCGATAGCGATGGCAATACCTCAGAATGTACTTTTGATGTTACGGTAAATGATGTTGAAAATCCAGTGGCTACTTGTTCAGACATCACCGTAGATCTTGATGCCACAGGAAACGTAACCGTATTCCCAGGAGATGTTGCCTCAGTAACCGACAACTGCCCCGGTACTACATTACAATTCCAAGGAATTGGTGGACCATCTGGTGCTATAACCACCCTTTTCAATAGTAATAATGGTGGAGCTAACGGATGGACCGTTATGTACGATTTAACCGTAGGTGCCAGTGATATTGAAATCACAGGTTTTGACATGAATACCTCCAGCACCTCTGCTTTCAACCTAGAAGTCTACACTCTCGTTGGAACTTTTGTGGGTAACCAAACCAATGCCGGAGCTTGGACACTTACGGCTACCGGTTCCGGAACCGGCGCAGGTACCAATAACCCCTCCAACGTAACCCTTGGAAGTCCTATGGCACTTAGTGCAGGAACTACCTATGGTATTGCCTTAAGAATGGTAAATGCTGCTCCTCAATACTCAGGAACGGGAACAAACCCAGCTCCAGGAAGTACCAGCTACTCTAATGCAGATCTTAGCTTATCTCTTGGATCAGCAGTATCTGGATTATTTACGGGAAGTGTCTTCACTCCTCGTATCTGGAACGGTACTATTTACTACGGAAGCCCTGCACCTCCTGTGCCTTCCTTAGACTTTAC
>JAWKMR010000015.1:0-35582 GCA_041392125.1 Flavobacteriaceae bacterium
TTTTCAGCACCAGTAAACACCACTTTACCTTTAGCCATGGCTTCTAAAGCATTGTATCCCTGATCCCAAGACAATACTTGGTCTAAAACAATGTGTGCCTTATTGTAAAGTGAAATGTATTCTTCATAGGGGATGTTTTCTGAAATAATAACAGAAATACGACCTTCATATTTTTTTTGAAGAATGTTTAATGCCTCTTCAAAATACTCAATACCTTTAGTGTGATAATTGTTTCTGTTAATTCCTAAAAAAATAATAGTTGTATCACTTTTTTGAAATGGTATAGGTTCAATTTTATCCGTATTTATAGGATTGGGGATTAGTCCTATATACTTTGGATTTCCTTGTAACGGTATATGATAATCGAGGTCTGAAGCAATAATTCCGTGCAATAAAGATTGAATTTTTTTGTGTAAATCTTTAAAATCTGAACTTTGGTATTTTAAAGCAAATTCATAGTTTTCTTTGTTTACTTTTCCCTCTTTTAACCCTTGTAAAATATGATATTTTGAATGGTATGAAAGTAAAAATTGTAACACCATATAGTCAACACCACACGATAGCAGAAATAGTTTTTTATTGTGTTTTTTTAGAAACTGAATAATCTCCAGTTCATGTTTTGGAGAAATGCCTAGGGGGCTTTCATTTATTAACTGTACAACATCATACCCTTTTAATTTTTCGGCATATTTAAAAAATTGTGATCTTATATTTTTTGAGGTAATATCATTTTTAAAAAAGCGGTACAGTATTACTTTTATTTTTTTTAAAAAACCTTGTTCAAAGTTTCTTGTAAAAAGTATATCTGCCGGGAATTGCTTAAAATAATCGCCTGTAGAAACCAATACTACGTCGTGACCCAATAACAGCAAACCTTCTTTTAAAGAATTGTGCAATCTGCTATATTCACCCACAAGTAGTATCTTCATATTTGCATTATATTTGCTTATATCCCAAAAATACTATAATTCATGACAATTGATGTGACACAAAAAAAATATAAACTATGTCTTGTCAATACATCCTTAGCAAAAGGAGGAGCAGAGCGTTCTGCGGCGATGTTATCTCAAATGTTACATCAAGAAGGTCATGAAGTAAATTTGGTAGTATTGAATGATGAAATTGATTTTGAATATAAAGGAGAATTATTCAATTTGGGAACATTTAAAAACAAAGGGGACAATTCTTTCAATAGAATCATGCGTTTTATTAAACTGCGGCAATTTTTCAAGAAAAAAAAATTCGATTTTATTATAGATCATCGCCCTAAGAATAGTATTCTGAAAGAATTATTTTATAAAAACTACCTGTACAAAGGGAATAAAACCATTTATGTATATCATACTTCAAAAATTGAGAATACCGTAACAAAATTTCCAAAGTTATTCCAACGGTTTTGTGCTAATAACTTTGCCAATGTTGCAGTTTCAAAGTACATTGAAAATAACATTTTAAAAAAGTATTCCTTACCTAATACCCATACAATTGAAAATCCATTTTATAATAATTGGCCAGGAGATGAAATGGTTTTACCAAAGCTATTCGTAGGCAAAAAATACATACTTGCTTATGGAAGACTGGTGGACGAAATTAAGGATTATCGTTTTTTACTAAACGCCTATAAAGCTTCGGAGTTGTTTCTAAACGAAATTTTTCTGGTCATTTTAGGTGATGGACCAGATAAGGAACTCCTGGAAAGCGAAATAAAATTATTACAATTAGAGCATTTTGTGCATCTTTTGCCTTTTGTAAAAAATCCCAAAAGTATTATTGAAAATGCCCAATTTGTAACACTTACCAGTAAATATGAAGGATTTCCTATGGTATTAATCGAGTCTCTTTCTTTGGGAACTCCGGTAGTTTCTTTGGATATTATTTCGGGTCCCAATGAAATAATACAGCATGAAAAAAATGGTCTTTTGGTTCCTGAAAGAGATATTAACTTATTTTCCAGAGCTATGCAACGCCTTATTTTTGATAAACATTTACAGGAAAAATGTAAGCTTGAGGCTGAAAATTCGGTAACAAGTTTTACTTTTAAAGAAACGATTAAAAAATGGCAACTAATTTTATTGCAATGAAAGATATTTCCGTTTCGCACGCGCGATTAATAGACATTCCTAAAATAGCTTCCGAAGAGGGCCTTGGAAATTTATCGGTAGTTGAAAAAGATTTAATTCCTTTTGCCATTAAACGGGTATACTATTTGTACGATGTACCTTCCAATGCTACTCGCGGGGGTCACGCGCACAAACAATTGCAACAATTTTTAGTGGCGGTAAGTGGTAGTTTTGATGTCGTATTAGACGATGGTAACATCCGAAAAACGGTTCACCTTAATAGACCCTATATAGGGCTATATATCCCCAATGGATTGTGGCGAGAATTGGAAAATTTTTCTTCCGGTGCCGTTTGTGTTTCTATGGTTAGTGACAATTATGAGGAAGAAGATTATATAAGAAATTTTGAAGAATTTAAATTAACTAAAGGCGGAAACCTTAATCTTTAATAGTTCTAACATTTTTTTTAACCCTACTACTAATTTTAGAAAAGGAGCCGGGAGCCATAATAGTGTTTTTTGAAATCCACTTAAATTTTTTAAATTAATTTTAGATTGAAATATTTTCGCAGTTTTTAAATCTCCTGCCAATCTATATTTTAGTGTTACTGAAAATCTATTTATATCTAAATACTGTTTTAAGTAGGGTTGAAACTTTGTTATTTCTTCATATTTATCGAAATCCATAAACCTACGTTGTAAGGTGTTTGAGTGTGAGATTCGATTACTTCCATCCAACATGTGTCTCGCCGTGATTGCTTTTGAAAATGCAAGCGGTGCCTCCAAAGCTGCTCTTAACCATAAATCGGTATCTTCTCCTGCTCCCATGGTTATGGCAGGGTCAAAACCGTGTAGTTTTTCAAAAAAGCTTTTCTTAAAACAAACCGCAGAGGTCCATGCCAAGGCATCGGTAATACTATACTCAAAATAATTTTCTACAGAAACAAAACACGGATCCTTTTCTTTTAACAATGGCGTTTGCATGGGAGTAATAAAGTTTTTTCTGTGCTGTTTTTCATAGGCAACAGCATACCATAGGTGGTCCGGAAAATGACTTATTAAACTATGCATATTTTCAAGGTGGTTAGGATACCAATAATCGTCTGCATCCAAAAAAACAATATGTTTTGCTCTCGCTTTAGTAACGGCAAGATTTCGGGTTTTAGCAACACCTTCATTCTCTTTTGAAAAGATGAGAACTCTAGTATCGTTTACAGTTTTAGCAACGGCAAGGCTGTTATCTTTTGAGCCGTCATCCATAACAATTACTTCAAAATCTGAAAAAGATTGGTTTAATAGACTTTGAAGTGTCTGTAGAATATCCTTTTCTTTATTATACAGAGGAATAATTACGGAAAAATTTGGGCTGTCATTCATTCTTAATACTTATATAATGGTGCAGCCTGTAAAGATCGAACAGAAAGAGACTGGGATGATTGGATAGTAGATTTATTTTCATAGGTTTTTTAAAGATACCTAATATCCAATAAGTGAAAACGTGGAGACCATTTTTCTTCAATATTTTATATGTCTTTTGAATTTTTGTTAAGTTGCCCGGTAAATCTTTGCTTTTTTCAAGAGCTACTAAACTTTCTACTGCCGTAAGAGATTTTTTTAAAAAGACTTGATTGCTTTCAAGTCCCAAATGTATCACCGGATTATCAATGTGTAATACTTTTATACCTAACTTCATAATATTTGAAGATAGCAATAAATCGTCCCCATAAAAATTATGAGTAACGGTATTGATTTTCTGAAAGATCTCTTTTTTAATAAGTAAGTTGGCAGATACTATAATATTGTTTTCCTTATTTCTTTGCACCGGAGTTTTTTCTTCTCTCCCAATTCCATATTTATATCGCAAGATTTTATCCTTTTCAGGCTTACTTCTTTGATATAAAACACCCCCGGCAGCAATGACCACATTATTTTTTAAGTTCTCTAAGTATTTTTTTAAATAAAAAATATCCGCAGGCATTACATCTGCATCGAGAAATAATAAATAATCGTAAGAGGCAGTTTTTGCCAAAAATCCACGAGCGGCAGATCTGCCTTTATTTTCTTTAAAAGTAATTAACTTTGTATGTGATAAATTTTGAAGAAGGCTTTGGTTTGTTAACTGCTTTTCAGACCCATCATCAACCACCACTATTTCAAAAGGAACATTCAATAAACTTGCCTGTGTATGGATTTCCTTTACCAAAGGGTAAACATTATAATTGTAGGTGGGAATAAGAATGGAAATAGGCGTATTCATCTTCGCAAAAATAACGAAACTAAGCGGGTATAAAACGTTCCTGTTTACTTTTTATAATTACTTTTAATGTATAGTAATTCTGAAAATTATCATTTGGCAATTTATAAGGAATGTTCGTAGATTGCATCAATTTCAAGCCTAAAGATGCTTTTTAATACAATAGACTTCGGCATTTTTCTTCCCATAGTACTGTTACTCTATTGGACGGTTTTTCGACATTCATTGAAATGGCAAAACCTTTTCCTAGTTGTTGTAAGTTATATTTTTTATGCCTTTTGGGACTGGCGGTTTTTAACGCTCATATTTGTAAGTTCTTTAGTCGATTTTACCGTTGGTAAAGCATTGGCGAAAACTCAAGTACCCTCAAAAAGAAAGCTTTTGCTTTACATAAGCCTCGTTTTTAACTTGGGTTTGCTTGTTGTTTTTAAATATTTCAATTTTTTTGTTGAAACCTTTATTGAAACCTTCTCTTTATTAGGAACTTCCTTTAATAAAACCAGTTGGAATATCCTCTTGCCGGTTGGAATAAGCTTCTATACGTTTCAGACGATGAGTTACACGATAGATATTTATAGAGGCAAACTAAAATCTACTCAAAATTTTGTGGCTTTTTTTGCCTTTGTTTCCTTTTTTCCACAACTCGTGGCAGGACCCATTGAAAGAGCTTCTCATTTATTGTCTCAATTTGAAACAAAAAGAGTCTTTAATTACCAAAAAAATGTTGATGGGCTACGATTGATTTTAGGAGGACTCTTCAAGAAAATGGTGATTGCAGACAATTGTGCCCTTTATGTAAATAGTATTTTTGAAGATTATCAAATCCATTCGGGAAGTACTTTACTGGTAGGAGCTATTTTCTTTGCTTTTCAAATTTATGGAGACTTTTCCGGCTATAGCGATATTGCTATTGGGAGTGCCAGGTTAATGGGGTTCGATTTAATGAAAAATTTTCATTATCCCTATTTGGCTCAAAATCTCTCCGATTTTTGGCGTAGGTGGCACATTTCTTTATCTACTTGGTTTAGAGACTATGTGTACATCCCGCTGGGTGGAAATAAGGTTTCTAAACCCAAACAGATAATCAATATTTTTATTGTTTTTATGGTAAGTGGCCTCTGGCATGGCGCCAACAGTACTTTTGTTATTTGGGGTTTTATTCATGCACTCTTTGTACTTCCGGCAATATTTTTCTTAAGGAAGCAGCCTCCACTACCTGCGTTTAGAAAAAAAGGATTTTTACGGAGTCTACTCAATATTGGAAGTACCTTTTTTGTGGTTGTATTGGCGTGGATTTTTTTTAGATCGGAGACCATAACAGACGCTTTTCAATACCTAAAGATTGTATTTTCTAGTTCTTTACTTACCATGCCTTATGTATCGAGGTTATCTTTGTTCCTTTTATTGGTTTTTATGGTTTTGGAGTGGCTTCAAAGAGGTAGGGAACATATTTTGGATATAGGGTTTATAAAACCGAAAGCAGTACGGTATATTATATATTATACAGTTTTGTTTGCCATTTTTTACTTTGCAGGAAATCTGCAACCGTTTATTTATTTTCAGTTTTAGGAATGAAAAGTTTTTATAAAAAAATAATGTGGTTTCTTTTTCCGGTGGTTCTGGTAACTGTGGGGTTGGAAATTTTTTATCAAACTACCGAAACAAATTATTCCTTTAAAACCAAACAAATAACTGCTGAATATAAAGATGCTGAAATTTTGCTTTTCGGAAATTCTCATGCGTTCTACGGTTTAGATCCAACCTATTTTTCAAAACGAACTTTCAATATTGCCAATATAAGTCAAAGTCTGTATTTTGATGAATTATTGTTTGAAAAACACCAACCTAATTTACCTAATTTAAAAGCGGTGGTTTTTACTATTAGTTACTTTAGTCTTTCCCAGGAAGATAATACTTCCGAAGATACTTGGCGAAAATATTTTTACCACCAACAAATGGATTTGGACGTGCCTATTATTTCAGAATTTGATATGCGAAACTATAGCTTGGCATTGGCAAGGCGGTTTAATAAATCGGTGGCATTGGTAGATACATTTTTCAGGGAAGGAACCATTGTAAGTTGCTATCCCAATGGTTATGGGATGCAAGATGAAAAAGATATGGTAGAAAGCAAAGAAGCAATAACACCTATCATTGTAAAGAAACATGAAGATGGGCTCACGGATTTTTCTACCAACCAAGCCCGACTTGAACGGATAATTAAAAAGTGTAAAGAAGAAAATATTAAGGTTTTTTTGGTTGAAATGCCGGTCTTTAAAAACTATTACGAAGCCTTAAACCCTAAAAAAGTGACCAAGATTGTGGAGACACTCTCTGCTCTTGAAGCGTCGCATGAAAATGTGTTTTATTATAATTTTTCACAAGATCCTTATTTTCAAGAAGAAGATTTACGTGATGCAGATCACCTTACCAATGAAGGTGCAAAAAAATGTAGTGTCCTGTTAAATAGTAAAGTTGAAGAAAAACTCCGTTAAACGGTTTTTTGCACTACTTCAAAAATCTGATTTTCATCACATTTTAGCGTTTTTGAAGGATATTTTAGCAGCAATGCGTAGTCATGAGTAGCCATTAAAATGGTATTTCCGTTTTTATTAATTTCTTGAAGCACTTGCATTACTTCCACACTGGTTTGGGGGTCCAGATTTCCAGTCGGTTCATCAGCTAAAATAAGTTCGGGGTCGTTTAACAAAGCTCTTGCAATTCCTACCCGTTGTTGTTCCCCGCCGGAAAGTTGATAGGGATATTTGAAACTTTTGGTCTTCATCCCAACTTTGTCTAAGACTACATCAATTTTGGTGTCCATCGCTGCTTTATCTTTCCATCCGGTGGCGTTAAGTACAAAAAGTAAATTGTCTTTTACCGTGCGATCATTCAGTAATTTAAAATCCTGAAAAACCACTCCCAATTTTCTTCGTAAAAAGGGGATATCTTTTTCTTTTAATGAGGGTAAATCAAAGCCTACAATCTTTCCTTCTCCTTTTTCAAGGGGTAAATCGCCATAAAGGGTTTTCATAAAACTACTTTTTCCACTTCCTGTTTTACCTATGAGATAGACAAATTCACCCTTTTCGATGGTAACTGAAACATCACTAAGTATTAAATTTTCTCTTTGAAAAATGGAGGCGTTTTTAAGTTCTAGAACAGCTTCTGGCATGGTAATTTAAAATTTAAGTAAAGGTAATGCAAAGTATGCCGAAATAAAAGTAGCAAAATAGTATTCCTCCATTATTGTTTATAAATAGGGCTATATTTTTTGGGAGGGGTAGGGAAACATTCTTCATTGGGTATTTCCGGATTAATGGAGAGCTTTATAAATCCTTTTGCATTGGGTTTAAAATGTGAATTGGGCTTAATGATTATTTTTTTTCGGGCGGAGAAATCTACTGTCGCATCTTCTGTAAATCCTTCATTTTCAATAGTGATGGTGTTCAAAGCTCGTTCCAGTTTAAAATTGAATCTGTAAAAGGTGCGATTACTAACGATAACATTTCCATTTTCAAATTTCATTTCTTGTGCCATTTTTACGGCTTGATAGGCATCAATTCTTCCGGCACCTAACATTCCTTTAAAAGGCTCATTTCCGGGCAAATCTTCAATATTAGCTGAGGTAAGTTTCAAAATACTTTCAATTTCATAGGCAGAAAGACAATAATTTACAGACCACATGAGTCCGATAAGCCCAACAACATAAGGGGCTGAACTAGAGGAAGCACCGCCGTATTTTACTTCTTTTCCTTCCAAATCGTTACCTAATAGATAACTTTCTCTAGGGGCCATTAAATCTACTGCAGTGTTTAGTTGTAACCCATCGTTTTTGTCACTGGGAGATAAATTTCCTAAGGAGTCTATTGCTAAGGCATAGTTTCTTCTATCCACAAATTTGAAAGTATAGTCAATCCCATCTTTATGATAAAAATCGTCTTCTATAAATCGGTTTTTTGCATACACGCCAGAGACTGAGATTACTTTATCATAGGAAGCGGGGTACAGTAAATCTCCATAAGAATTCCTATCTCTATCGCAATCGCGGCCATTACCTGCTGCTGCAACAATGATAATACCGTCATCGTAATATTCGTTGATTCTATTATTAATTGAATCGAATAGTTTTCCTCCAGATTGGCATGAGGCCCAGCTGGCATTAATTACTTTGGCACCTGCAGCGACCAATTCTTCAATTTGTTTAAATGAACCATATCTGTGGGCTATAACACTGCATTCACTACAAATTCCAGGCCTACCATAGGCATTATCCATTCTTGCAATAGCTATTCCGGCTACATTGGTGCCGTGATCAAATTTGCTTTTTTTCAAAGTAGTTTCAGTATACAAATCTTTAAGTATTCTCCCTTGCATATCGGGATTTAAAGTGTCAATTCTGGAGTCTGAAATACCAATGATTACTTTTTTGTCTCCTTTGGTAATGGCCCAAGCTCCCGGGGCATTAATTAAATCAAGGTCTTCACTCGAATATGGATTTCCTAAATTTTCCTTGGGACTGGTATTTCCATAATCATTGGGATAAAAGGCCTTTTCAGGAGGGAAAAATTCTATAATACGGGTATATTTTTTGGGATAGGCACTTTGCAATTCAAAAACCAAATTCTTAGAATTTGTAACAATTTTATACGATGTTTTTAAATTTTTATTGTCGGTATTTGGATACGCAAGCTCTAATGAATAAACAATATAGTTGTTGTATATATTTGTTTCCTTAGAATTCGTATCATTAAAGATCTTCTTTGTTCCATCGCTTTTTGTGGAAATGTCTAAGGTTTCAAATTCATCAATATTTACATAAAAATAAAATCGTTCTCCTTGCTGTACCTGCGATATGCAAAAACTCCAAAAAAAACAAAATAGTAGCCCTAAGAATTTCACAGGTTATTGAGAATTTTTAAGTTGTTCTTTTAGTGTATCAATCTCTTTTTGTTGCTGAATAGTAAAAAGGGTAAGTTCTTCAATTTTTTCGAGAAGCAGTAAATTCATCTCTTTTAAAGCCATTCCTTTTTCTTCAAACTCTTTTGCAGAAGGAACTCCCGGTAAATGGTGATGTTGTTTTACGTAAGTTTCAATTTCTGTCAAAGAAAGTGAAGCATAGTTGGGATTCAAGGTTGATTTCCCTTCAAAAAAGTGCTCAAAAACATAATCGGGAGCTACTGCACCCTCTAAATCGACTAAGACTTCTTGGGTATGGATTTTTCCTTTTACAGTTAATAACTCATCGGGACTGGTGGTTCCTATTCCAATGTTGCCATCTTTTTCAGATATATTTTTAAAAGTACTTCGCTGCGACGTGCAACTTGCTGTAAAGCTAATGACTAGTATTAACAATAGATTCTTCATAACAATAAAAAGGTTCAGGTTCTTGCTCTTTAAAAATACAGTAATTTTCGCAACTAAATAATTTATCCTACAAAAGCATACGTATTTCTAGAAAAATCCGTTAATAATTTTTAAGAATACAAACCTTTTTTCGCCCAAAATCTATCATAAAATGCCCAAAAACCTCATTTCCAACTTTCTTTTTTTATTGTTTTTCGGAATGCTTACAGCACAACAAACGGCGGTTTTTACCTACCCGCTTATGGAGTACAACAAAGCATTGGAGTTGTACAACAATAATCAGTTTTTGGCTTCACAAGCAATGTTTGCCAACATACAAGAAAATACCCAAGATGAAAACCTCAAAGGAGATTGTGCCTATTATATTGCCAATTGTGCTGTGCGATTAAATCAGCAAGATGCTGATTTTCTCATGGAGCAATTTGTGACCCAATACCCTACCAGTATTAAAAGAAATGAAGCCTTTATAAACGTTGCTGATTATTATTTTGAAAATGGAAAATATGCCTATGCTCAAAAATGGTACGATAAAGTAGACGAAAACAGTTTAAGCAGGAGTGCCCGTGAAAAATTTTACTTCAATAACGGCTATGCTTTTTTTGTAAATAAACGTTATACGGAAGCCCAGAAATATTTTAATCGAGTGAGCGATTCTCAAAAATATGGGTCCCAAGCCAAGTATTATTTAGGGTTTATTGCCTATGAAGGCGACAATTATGAAGAAGCCAACAGACAATTTGAAACCCTTGAAAATGAAGAGAAATACGCCGAAGGCTTAAGCTACTACAAAGCCGATATGAATTTTAAACTGGGGAAGTTTCAGGAGGCGATAGATTTAGGGCTTCAGCAGTACGATAAAGCAAACCCAAAAGACAAAAGTGAGTTATCAAAAATTATTGGAGAAAGCTATTTTAATCTTGAAAAATATCAAGAAGCTATTCCGTATTTAAAAGAATATAATGGCAAAGCCGGAAAGTGGAATAATACCGATTATTATCAACTGGGGTACGCCTATTACAAGCAAGGCGATTATGAAAGTGCCGTGGGAGAATTCAATAAAATTGTAGATGGACGCAATGCAGTGGCGCAAAATGCCTATTATCATTTGGCAGAAAGTTATTTAAAACTTAATAAAAAACAACAAGCCTTGCATGCGTTTAAAAATGCCTCCGAAATGGATTTCTCATTACAAATACAAGAGGATGCTTGGCTTAATTATGCCAAATTGAGTTACGAAATTGGAAACAGCTACACTAGTGTTCCGCAGGTTTTGCTTTCTTTTATAGAAAAGTACCCTAAAAATGCTAATAACAACACGTTAAAAGACCTTTTAATAGATTCATACATTACCTCAAAAAATTACGAAGCAGCGTTGGAGCTGTTGGAAAATAACAAATCTTTCAGCAATAAAAAAGCCTATCAAAAAGTCGCTTTTTTCCGTGGATTAGAAGTCTACAATGAAGGAAATTATCCCGAAGCGTTAGCCCTTTTTCAGAAATCGTTAAAAGAACCCTTAGATCCAGCCGTAACGGCTCGTACCACCTTTTGGAAAGCCGAAAGCGAGTATCAAGCCTCCAATTTTAAAGCTTCCTTAATGGGTTACAAGCAATTTTTACAATTACCCAATGCTGCACAAACCCCCGAATATAAAACCATTCACTATAATTTGGGGTACAACCATTTCAAATTAAAAAATTATAAGGAAGCGATTACCTACTTTCAGCAATATTTAGAGTCTTCTACCCAAGATGCCGCTCGAAAAAATGACACCTATTTGCGATTGGGAGATTGCCACTTTGTAAGCAGTACCTATTGGCCTGCTATGGAAAACTATAACAAAGCCATTGATGGTAATACACCCGATAAAGATTATGCCACTTTTCAAAAGGCAATAAGTTATGGCTTTGTGGACCGAACGGAGAAAAAATTAGAAGAACTAAAAAGTTTTTCGGCCCAATTTCCAAGCTCGTTTTATCGTGACGATGCCTTGTATGAATTGGGAAACACTTATGTGTCCCAAGACAATACCCGAGATGCCATGGTAACCTACCAAAAGTTAATAGATGAAATCCCTGGGAGTAGTTATGTTTCTAAAGCGATGCTAAAACAAGCTTTAATTTTGGATAACACAGGAAAAAGTAACGAAGCTTTAGCTACATTTAAAAAGGTAGCTTCCGATTTTCCCTCCACGCCAGAAGCATTACAGGCTGTGGCTTCAGCAAAAAATATTTACATTGATCAAGGACGTGTAAACGACTATGCTACGTGGGTAAATTCCTTGGGATTTATAGCGGTTGAAAATGCCGAACTGGATGATGCCAGCTACCAAGCTGCTGAGCAACCCTATTTAGAAAATAAACCCTCACAAGCTATGTCACGTTTTGAAGGATATATAAAAGATTTCCCTAATGGAGCGCACTCACTACAGGCACATTTTTATTTGGCACAACTCTATTTTTCGGAAGACAAAGCAGACAAAGCCATCCCGCAGTATGAATGGGTGGTAAACAGAGAACGAAACGAATTTACCGAGCAAGCCTTGGCACGGATTTCAGAATTATACTTAGCAAAAAAAGAATATACCAAAGCATTGCCCTATTTAAAACGCCTTGAAGGAGAAGCCGATTTTCCTCAAAACGTCATTTTTGCACAAACCAACAGCATGAAAGCCAGTTACGAACTTAAAAAATATCCCGAAGCAGTAGCGTATGCCGAAATGGTACTTCAAAATGGTAAAATAGATAATGCCATAAAAAGCGATGCACAACTTATTATTGCGCGTTCTGCTATGCAAACAGGAGCGGAGGAAAAAGCAAAAATTGCCTATGCTGAAGTGGCTAAAATAGCAACGGGTAAATTAGCCGCAGAAGCGTTGTATTACGATGCTTATTTCAAAAATAAAGAAGCGAAATTTGAAGCTTCCAATACAACAGTTCAAAAATTAGCAAAGGATTTTTCAGGCTACAAATACTTTGGTGCAAAAGGCTTAGTGCTTATGGCAAAAAACTTTTATGCCTTAAAAGATGCGTACCAAGCAAGCTATATTTTAGAAAGTGTTATTACTAACTTCACAGATTTTCCCGACGTAGTTGAGGAAGCCAAAGCAGAACTTGCCCTTATTAAATCTTCTGAAGCAAAAACCAATTCGTCTGTTGAAACCGACGGAAATTAATCATTCATCAAATCACCGAATCTTACATGTTTAAATTTTCAAAAGACTATCGTTTTATTTCCCTTTTTGAAGGGAGACTAAGAGATTTGTTCATTCTATTTCTTTTATTTTTTTCAAATTCTCTTCTTTCTCAAGAGAAAGACAATTTGGGAACCGAAGTAGTTACCGTTGTAAAACCTTATACACCTACTATTTCGGATGCTTTTAAGGTAAAGGAAACGCCTGTATTGAATGATACCGATACTATTCAGAAAAAGGAGGTGCGTTATGAAATTTTTTCGGTGCCGGTAGCTTCTACTTTTACTCCATCCAAAGGCAAAGCTGCCACGGTGGATAAAGCAAAACCCATTCAGCTATATGATAATTATGCGACACTTGGCTTCGGGAGTTATACCAGTGTCTTGGCAGAGCTGTTCAGTAGTTTTGAAATAAGCCGAACCGATAACGCCGGTATCTTTTTTAGGCATAACGCCTCTCACGGAAATATTGAAGAAACGCTTCTTGATACTAAGTATTTTGATACCGAACTAAACGGAAACTATACCAGTAGGCAAAAAGACATGACTTATAAAATAGAAGCTGGAGTACAACATCAAGTTTTTAATTGGTATGGATTGAATACTGATTTTGACACCGCTTCAGATGAAACAATCAATGCCATAGATCCGCAACAGACCTATGTGGGTTTCAATCTGGGAGGAAATATTTCTATTACAGAATCTGTTTTTGAAAGTGCCAAGGCAAAAATTCATTATTTGGGAGATGCCTTTTCTTCTTCAGAAATTAATGTAAATCTTCAACCAACGTTTGTATTTCCTTTATCCGATTTTAATCTTCAGGTATTGACTGAAGTGGATTACTTGACAGGTAAATTCGATAGAAATTATCTGACACAAGATGAGATAGCTTATAGTTTTTTGAATGCTGGCGTTACTCCATCTTTGGTTTATGTAAATGAAGACCTCACTCTTTCTTTAGGAGCCAATGCCGTGGTAAGTTTAGATTCGGAAAACAGTGAAACTAATTTCTTTATTTACCCCAAAATACAGGCCTCCTATCGATTGGTGGAAGAGGTTTTAATGGTCTATGGTGGTGTAGAAGGGGAGTTGCAGCAAAATACTTACCGGAATTTTAAAAATGAAAATCCTTTTATGTCACCCACATTGCTAATTGCTCCTACAAGTAAATTATACCATGCTTTTGGTGGACTCAAAGGAAAGTTGAGCAACCAAGTGGGATATAATGTTCGTGGGAGCTATGGAAAAGAGGAAAATAAGGCCCTTTTTCAGTTAAACCCTTATAAAGGGATAAGCGATACTTTTGAAGGCTACGAATACGGAAATTCCTTCGGTTTGGTCTATGATGATGTAAACATACTTACCTTGTTTGGTGAGTTGAAAATAGCTGTTTCAGACGCTTTTTTGTTGGGAGTCAATGCCAACTTTTATAGCTATTCGCTAGAGAACCAACCTGAAGCTTGGAATTTACCGGAATTGACAGCTTCGGTATTTTCAAATTTCAATATTACCGAAAAAGTGTACGCAGGGGTCTCTTTATTTTTTGTGGGAGAACGAAAAGATAGGGTTTCCAATCATTTTTCGGATATTGTTACTTTAGACTCTTATTTCGATGCCAATGTTAATTTGGGTTATAAAGTAAGCGACAGGCTTTCCATCTTTGGAAAGGGAAGTAATCTTTTCGGAAATAATTACCAAAAGTGGCAAAATTTCCCCGTGCAAGGTATTCAGGGGCTTTTAGGAGCAACCTATAAATTCGACTGGTAATAAAGCAACCATTTTCGTATCTTTACATCTATTACATGGCTAGAAAAGGAAAAGTTAAGTTTAGGGTTTAATATAAAAAGCATCTGTTCATAATCGGATGCTTTTTTTATTTTAGCAAAAACTTTTCTCAAATGAAGAAACTTCTGCTTTTTACCTTCATCTCTTTTTTATTTTCCTGTACTTCTGAAAGAATACAAGCCGATCTTATTGTCTCCAATGCTACTATTTATACCGTAAATGAAGGTTTTGAAATCGCCGAAGCATTTGCAGTAAAAGACGGAAAAATTTTGGAGGTAGGAACTTCAGAAAATATTGCCCAAAAATACGAAGCGATAGAGAATTTGAATGCCGAAGGAAAAACAGTCCTTCCCGGATTGATAGATGCCCATGCACACCTCTATAATTTTGGAATATCATTGCAAAATGTAAATTTAGTAGGCACAACAAGCAAAGAAGAAGCGCTTCAAAAAATTGTAGATTTTCAGAAAGACAAAACCTCCTCTTTCATTTATGGAAGAGGCTGGGATCAAAACGATTGGCCTATAAAAGAATTCCCCACCAAAAAGGAACTCGATTCCTTATTTCCTAATACTCCAGTAGCTTTAAGTAGAATAGATGGTCATGCCTTGTGGGTAAACACCAAAACACTTGAATTGGCAGGAATTACCTCTACTACCAAAATGGAAGGAGGGGAAGTAGTTTTAGAAAATGGCGAGCCCTCCGGAATTATTATAGACACCCCAATGCAATTGGTTTTCAACATGATGCCAAAGCCCTCTTCAATAGTTTCGGTAAGCGCTTTAAAAGATGCTGAAAATGTTTGTGAAAGCTTAGGACTAACTACCGTTAATGATGCCGGATTAGACAAAGCCATCATCGAGCTTATAGACAGCCTTCAACAACAAGGTGAAATGAAATTGCGCGTGTATGCTATGGTAAGTGATAGCAAAGAAAATCTAGACTATTACCTTAACAGAGGCATTATTAAAACCGAAAGATTGAATGTTCGGTCTGTAAAAGTTTATGGCGATGGCGCCTTAGGGTCACGTGGTGCTGCGTTACGTGCACCTTACAGCGATAGACCCCATCATTATGGTGCTATGATTACGAATGCAAACCGGTTGGACTCTTTGGCGGAAGCAATTGCAGTGGCTGGTTACCAAATGAATACTCATGCCATTGGAGACTCTGCCAATGTTTCGGTAATTCGTGCGTACCAAAAAGCATTGCAAGGAAAAACGAATGCTCGTTGGAAAATAGAACATGCCCAAGTGGTAAGCATGGCAGATTTTGATGGATTTTCAAAAAATATCATCCCTTCGGTGCAACCTACCCATGCGACAAGTGATATGTATTGGGCTGAAGATCGAGTGGGTCCTAGTCGAATTAAAGGGGCCTACGCCTATAAAACCCTTTTAAACAAGGCTGGATTAGTAGCCCTGGGAACCGATTTCCCTATAGAAAATGTAAACCCAATGTACACTTTTTATGCGGCTACGGCACGAAAAGATTTAAAGCAATTTCCAGAGGATGGCTACCGAAAAGAAGAAGCGCTTAGCCGCGAAGAAACCTTAAAAGGAATGACTATTTGGGCGGCGTATTCTAACTTTGAAGAAAATGAAAAAGGAAGCATAGAGGCTGGAAAATTTGCCGATTTTATTGTTATTGACAAAGATATTATGACTTGCCCGGAAGATGAAATACCTAATATAAAAGTATTAAAAACTTTTATTAATGGGGAAAAGGTTTTTGAAACTAACTAAAGGCTTATTTACCTCCTTTGGCTTGTAAATCTTCAATACATAAGGGATCTAGTTGAGGTACAGAACCTCTTCCTAGAAAGCGTGTAATATCATTCACTAAAAAGTCTGATGCTTCAAAGTACATTAAGCAATCTTCCACAATACAGTGTTTGGAAGCATTGGGGTCTTCATGATTATTATGAATATCATCATTTTGAATATTTACCAGCCCCAAAATATGTCCAAATTCATGTTGCATAACAGTTTGTTCTAAAACTGGGAGAACCAAAGGGTCTGAGTTTGTAACATTTTTTAACGTATTTTCATATACAACAATAGAGGTGTTTCTGTAAGCTGTACCCAAGGTAACACTTGTTTGCGTATCATTGCTGGAGCTTCCGTTAGAGAAAAAAATACAAACAGCAATATCATTCCCGCTAGTATATTGTGTGCGGAATTCTTCTTCAAAATTCTTTATTTCATCAAGTGTAAATGGAGCTCCCGGCTGACTTGCAATTTCAGTTTCTACAAAAAATATACCTCCGGATTTGTTTAGTCTGGCATTTAAAAAATTACGGAAAGCATTAATACTTTCATCCGTAGGCTTAGAAGAAGGAGAATACACAAATTCAACAGTAAGCGCCTCATAAATATCATCCGATAGAAGGTTTTCAGCAGAAACTCCCAATGCTTTTTTATTTTCGGCTGTAGGATCGGTAACAACATCTTGAGAATCATCTTTTTTACACCCTGAAAGTAAAAACAGAAGAAGATAAAATAAAAAGAAAGACCTTATTTGTGGTGACATGGCGCAATTTTTGTAAGTTTGGCAAACATAACCTATATAATTTCAAAAATAAAATGAAGGCTACTTTTTTAACGATATTTTTGTTTGTTTGTTTTTCCGGATTTTCACAAATAGATGATTTTCAAAAAGAAATCATCGACTTTTTAGATATTAATGGCACCCGCGAACAATACAGTATTGCTTTTTATGAAGTGTTCCCCATCTTGGAGCGTAATTTTAAGGACAGAGAAATTCCTGAAGAAGCTTGGGAGGAACTCAAAAATGACGAAGAAACCCAAATAGATGCTGCTGTTTCTCAACTTACATTTGCCTATCGTAAGTATTTTACTCGAGAGGATATTGCCAAAATGTATGACTTTTACAGTTCGAAAGTGGGGCAGAAAGTGGTTGCTGAAAGGCCTTTAAACGAAAAAGAAAATACCGAATTTCAAAGCTATTTGAAAAGTGATGTTTCCTTAAAGTTTGAAAAAAACCGAAAAGAACTTACTAAAGACATGGAGAAGATTACTGCCGAATGGCGCAAAGACCTTATGGGAACCAAAATTAAACAATTGGTTAAAGGCGGTTATTTTACTACCCAGCAACAGTAAGTTTCGCCAAATAATCGAAATTTTCCCCTTCATAAATGGTTTCAAAGTTGAAACCATTTTTTGTTGCCAACTCTTCAAAACGAATCGGATCTAAGTACAACCAAGGAAAAGGCTCGCTTTCTTCACCTTTGTATTTCATGGTAAATTCCAATTCGCCATAATAGTGGTTTGCCGGCACCCAAATACCCCCTTCTTCCGAAGTGTCATACATATATTGCAAGTCGGAAGAATCGATTAATAGTTGTCCGTTGGGTTGTAACAATGTTTTTAAGTGCTGCAAATATTGAGAGACTTGGTCAATCGTTTCAAAAATACCGGTACCATTCATAAGAAGTAAAATAGTGTCGAATTTTTCATCGGAAAAATCTAATAGTGAAACCTGTTTTACCTTTGAAACACCCCTTAGTTTTGTAACTTCCACAGCCCCTTTGGAAGTATCGATAGCAGTTACTTGTAATCCTTTGCTTTGAAGCCATAAGCTATGACTTCCACTTCCGCAGCCTACATCCAATATGTTTCCTTTGGTTAGTTGCAATGCTTTTTGTTCTAAAGGCGGCATTGTTGAAAAGTTTCGGAAAAGATAGGGTAACGGTAGCTCGTCTTCATCACTAATGTTGGTTTCGGTGATGATATCATCGGTATAATTTCCGTGGAAATAATCCAATAGTGCCTTTCCTAAAATATCTTTCATTTCAAATAGAATAATTATTTTTACCCAAGACCCAAGACCAACTAATGGATGAAATTTTAAAACAACTTCCACAGCGTGCCAAAGATACGTATAACGAAAACAAAAAATTCTTTGCCAAGCTGAAGAAAAAAACACCCAAAAATTTAGATGCCTTAATGGTGGAATTGCACGAAGTCGAGTTTCAAAAAACCGATTGCCTCACCTGTGCCAATTGCTGTAAAACGACGGGTCCTTTGTTTACAGATAAAGATGTGGAGCGTATTGCCAAGCATTTTAGGTTGAAACCCCAGCAGTTTATTGAAACCTATTTACGAGTGGATGAGGAAAACGATTATGTACTGCAGAGTGTACCATGTACTTTTTTAGGAGCAGATAATGAGTGTAGTATTTATGAGGTGCGCCCAAAAGCGTGTAGAGAGTTTCCGCATAGCGACCGAAAAAAATTTCAGCAAATAACACATTTAACCTTGAAGAATGTAGCTATTTGCCCGGCTGCGTTTAACATTGTGGAAGAGATGAAGAAACGAATTGGAATATAACTTTTTGTATCTTTAAAAGAAAATTCCAAAAGGTCGTTTTTATAATTCAGAAAATGAAAAAGCATTTTAAAATCTTTTTTCTTTTAACAGGATTCCTTTTGCATGGACAGCCACACCAAGGAATCTTATTGAATAAAAAAAATCCAGATACAATTATTGATATACCCGATCCCAATTTTAAAAATGCCTTGGTTAATTTCCCTGTGGTAGATACTACCGGAAATGGACTGGGCGATAGTGTAGCCGATCTTAACGGAGATGGGGAAATTCAATTAAGTGAAGCAGAAGCCGTCGCAGGGCTCATTGTTTCGTATTATGAAATTACATCTTTAGAGGGGATTCAGTATTTTGTGAATTTGGAAACCTTAAAATCCCGAAGTAATTTTCACACTACTATTAACCTTTCCCAAAATATAAAACTAAAGTGGCTGCATGTAGAATCTACTCCTTTAGAAGCCTTGGATCTTTCTAATAATCCTTTATTGGAAAGGGTATGGGTCTATCAAAACCAATTAACCTCGCTAGATATGTCAAATAACCCAAATCTGCAATCCTTACGGGTGTATGCCAATCCGCTTTTTGAGTTAAACATTAAAAATGGGAATAATCAACAGATGGATAATTTTTTGGCCTACAGTAACCCAAATTTGAATTGCATTAAAGTGGACGATGTAGAATTTGCCAATGCCAATCCCAACTGGATAAAAGATGAGCACACAACCTATGATGAGGAGTGTATTTTAAATGCTTCTGAATTTGCAATAGAAAACGAAATTAGTATCTACCCGAACCCCGCAGTTGAAATTCTTCACATACAAACAAATCGGGAGCCCTATTTGCTGGAAGTATTTGATGTTTCAGGAAAAAAAGTAGTTTCCAAATGGAATAATTTGAAAGGATTACTTGTAAATAATTTTGAAAAAGGGTTATATTTTATAACGCTCTATTTTGCTGATGGGACAGTTATAAAACCATTCATTAAGGAATAAAATCTTACTCATATAGTACATACTTTTCTCGAATCTTTTTAAATTGTTCCAATTCGGGTTTCCAGCTTTCCGAAATTTCTTTGGAAGAAAGACCTGCTTCAATCTGTTCCTGCAATTTAGAAGTTCCCGCATGAGCTGTAAAATTTTTGGTATTAAAAAAATCCTCTTTTTTTGAATAATTGTGGTAAGCCTCAATGATCCAGGTAAGGTCTATTTTGTCTAAGTGTGGGGTATTCCGAAGATCCAATCCGTTGCACAAAATTCCTTTAAACTTTGGGTTGCTTGAGCCAAAATTGGGTTGTGGGGTATAGGTAAAAGGGTACTTTTCTTTCGGTAAATACGGCGAGCCAATTACTTGAAATTGCATCTCTGTGCCACGACCTGCGTTGAGATTAGTGCCTTCCAACAACCCTAAACTTGGGTATAAATTAATCGCTATATCGTTGGGTAAATTGGGGGAAGGACGAACAGGTAACGAATACGACATTTGGTGCGTATAATTTTTAACAGGAATCACGGTTAAGTCACATTGCATTTTGTCTTTCAACCAACCTTCGCCATTAATCATTTGGGCATATTCCCCAATGGTCATTCCGTACACTAAAGGCACGGGATGTAACCCTAAAAACCCGGTATTTGCAGGTTCCATCATAGGGCCATCTATATAATGTGCATTGGGATTGGGACGGTCCAAAACAATAAGGGGAATAT
The DNA here is from genome assembly GCA_041392125.1 of Flavobacteriaceae bacterium. Taxonomy (GTDB): domain Bacteria; phylum Bacteroidota; class Bacteroidia; order Flavobacteriales; family Flavobacteriaceae; genus Halomarinibacterium. The sequence goes on from JAWKMR010000015.1 coordinate 20,707, forward strand.
TCGCCTCGGCGCAGGCTTCCATCACATAATGCAGTGTTGAAAGGTAGGTGTAGAAACGTACCCCTACATCTTGAATGTCAAAAACCATGACGTCCAATTCCTGCATTTGTTCGGGAGTGGGTTTTCGGTTTTTGCCATGGAGTGAAAATATGGGCAATCCCGTTTTGGTGTCTTTACCGTCTTTTACCTCGGCGCCCGCATCGGCAGTACCCCGAAAACCGTGTTCGGGTGAGAATATTTTTTCGAGGGCAATGCCCTGAGATAATAGAAAGTCAACCAAATGAAGGGTATCTTTAGTAATGGAAGTTTGGTTACCGACAACCCCTGTTTTTTTTCCAATTAGTAATTTTTTGTATTCAGAAAATTGATTGGCACCAACCATAATTTCAGCATCTTTTACTTCAAGCTCGGTTAGCAAGCCCTCTATTTTCTCTATTCTCTGCTCTATTTTCTCTTCCTTATTCTGACTTCCGCACGAAAAACAAATTAGCATCGTTAATGGAAGAACAATTAATAATGTATTTTTGACAAAAGAAAACCGCATAACTACCTGTGAATTTCGAATTTTTTACTGCCCGACGCATCATCGCTTCGAAGGATTATAAAAGTAGTGTTTCGGCGCCAATTATAAAAATTGCCATTACAGCTATTGCTTTGGGAGTGGTAATTATGCTTATATCTATTGCTACGGGGGTAGGATTGCAAAAAAAAATTCGTGAAAAAGTTTCGGCGTTTAATGGCGATATACTTATCTCTAATTTTGATACCAACACCAGTGACGATTCACAAATTCCCATATCTAAAAACCAGGAATTTTATCCGGAATTTACTTCCGTAAAAGGAATTAAACATATTCAGGTTTCAGCTTCCAAAGGAGGGATCATTCGAACCGAAACCGATTTTGAAGGAGTGGTTGTAAAAGGGGTGGGGGCCGATTATAACTGGCAATATTTTGAAGAATATTTGGTGGAAGGCCGCCTTCCCAATGTTTCAGAAAATCTTAATAACGAAGCCCTTATTTCTTCGTATCTCGCTAATAGACTGCAACTTCATTTGGAAGATAAAGTAGCCACCTATTTTATTCAGCAGGATAGTGTGAATAAAGTGAGAACTCGGGGTTTTACGCTGGTGGGTATTTATGATAGTGGTTTCCAGGAATTTGATGAGCAATTTATGGTAACAGATATTAGGCATATTCAGCGCTTAAATAAATGGAAAGACGATGAAGTAGGCTCTTTTGAAGTGTTTGTGGAAGATTTCAACAAAATTCAACAAATAGGAAATGAAGTGTACGACAATACTCCCAGCACGTTGGATTCTATTACCATTCGCGATAAATATTATTCCATTTTTGAATGGATTGACCTCTTCGATTTTAATATTATTCTTATTATAGGGATTATGATTCTTATTGCAGGAATTAATATGATTACTGCTCTTTTGGTGCTTATTTTGGAACGCACCCAAATGATAGGCATTTTGAAAGCCTTGGGGAGCCATGACTGGAGTATCCGTAAAATTTTTTTGTACAACGCTGCCTATATTATTTCTTTGGGCTTACTCTTTGGAAATGTGATTGGCGTAGGGTTGTTATTTCTTCAGAAATATGGAAAATTCATCACCCTCGATCCTCAAACGTATTATGTTACCGAAGCCCCGGTATATATTGATTTTGGATATGTTTTGCTTTTGAATATAGGAACCCTGTTCCTTTGTTTATTGATGCTATTGGGGCCATCGTATTTGGTTTCTAAAATTACCCCGGTAAAGGCAATTCGGTTTCAGTAATATACTATTTTCCCGGGTCTCATATCTCTTTTCTCTAATCTGTTTTGTACTTTTGCCCCGCTTTAAAAGACACTATGAAATACGCGAAAAACATTTTAGAAACTATAGGCAATACCCCGTTAGTAAAAATTAATAAACTAGCAGCAGAGTTACCTTGTTTGGTACTTGCTAAGTACGAAACCTTTAACCCGGGCAATTCGGTAAAAGACCGAATGGCGCTCAAAATGATTGAAGATGCAGAAGCCGATGGGCGTTTAAAACCCGGTGGAACCATTGTAGAAGGAACCAGTGGAAATACCGGAATGGGACTGGCTTTGGCCGCCATTGTGAAAGGCTATAAAATGATTTGCGTTACTACCGATAAACAAAGCAAAGAGAAGGTAGATATTTTAAAAGCAGTGGGTAGCGAAGTATATGTGTGCCCTACCGATGTGGCTCCCGAAGACCCTCGTTCGTATTATTCTACGGCAAAGAGACTGGGAGAGGAAACTCCCAATGCTTGGTATGTAAATCAGTACGACAACCCCAGTAATGCTGTGGCCCATTATGAAAGCACGGGTCCCGAAATTTGGAAACAAACCGATGGTAAAGTAACTCATTTTGTGGTGGGCGTGGGTACCGGAGGAACCATTAGTGGTGTGGGAAAATATTTAAAAGAGCAAAACCCAAACGTAAAAGTTTGGGGAATTGACACCTACGGCAGTGTCTTCAAAAAATACCATGAAACCGGTATTTTTGACGAAAAAGAAATCTATCCCTACGTCACTGAAGGTATTGGTGAGGATATTTTACCCAAAAATGTAGATTTTTCTATTATTGATGGCTTTACTAAAGTTACCGATAAAGATGCGGCAATCTTTACGCAACGCCTTGCCAAAGAAGAGGGCATGTTTTTAGGAAACTCAGCAGGAGCAGCCATGAAAGGAGTCCTTCAGTTAAAAGAACATTTTACCGAAGACGATGTAATAGTAGTGTTATTTCATGACCACGGAAGCAGGTATGTTGGGAAAATGTATAATGATGATTGGATGCGGAAAATGGGGTATATTGATTAATGAATAGAAATAAATTGATAAAAAAACCTTCCAAATTTCGGAAGGTTTTTTTATTTTTAGGTTTCCGCAGCATAACTCCCCCCAATTGATAACTCTCATGAAGGAGGATTTTCTTCATTATTTGTGGAAATTTCAAAAATTTTCGACGGTTAATTTATTTACCACCGATGAGAAACCTAGTAAGGTTATTAAGGTGGGTACCCACAACCATAATGCCGGTCCCGATTTTTTGATGGCGCAGATTGAAATTGACGGACAACTATGGGTAGGCAATGTTGAAATTCATATAAAATCTTCCGATTGGTATGCCCATCAGCATGAAAAGGATACTCATTATGAAAATGTCATTTTACATGTAGTTTGGGAATACGATGTCCCTATTTTCCGAAGGGATAATAGTGTCTTACAAACCCTTGAAATAAAAGAAATTGTTGAAAGAAATACGGTACAAAAGTATTATCAATTGTTTTCTGAAAAACAACAATTCATTCCATGTGAAAAAAGCTTTGGAGCAATAGATGATTTTATTTTCCAAAGCTGGTTATGGCGATTGTTTGTAGAGCGACTTGAAAAAAAATCGGAAACTATTTTACAAGAATTAAAAGCATCACAAAACAATTGGGAGGCAGTTTTGTTTGTCGTATTGTGTAAAAACTTCGGACTCGCATTAAATGGAGATTCTTTTTACAGCGTTGCAAAATCTGTAGATTATTCCATCATTAAAAAGTGTGGCGCAAATGTGTTAAAACTGGAAGCTATATTGTATGGACAAGCAGGAATGCTGGAAATAGAAAAAATAGGAAAGTACTTTAGCATGCTCAAGGATAGTTTTGAATATTCAAAAACAATGTATAAAATTTCAAATGAAGGGGTAATTTTCAGTAAATTTTTTAGGCTTCGTCCTCCTAACTTTCCTACTATACGATTGTCGCAATTGGCCGTTTTATGGACTAGTAGACCACATATTTTTTCAGAAATAATGGAAGCAAAAACTAAAGAGGGCTACTATGAGTTGTTTAATGTAGCTGCAAGTGAATATTGGGATACCCACTATAATTTTGAGATTTCTTCCTCGAAGCGGAAAAAAAGTATCACCAAAGGCTTTGTTGATTTGCTACTTATTAATGCTATTATTCCTTTAAAATTTGCTTACGCTACACAGCAAGGGAAAGACATTACAGAGGAGCTTATCGATTTAGCATTATCGCTCCCTGTAGAAAATAATTCTATTATTTCAAAATTTCAAACCTTGCGGGATTTTGAAAACAGTGCTTGGCATAGCCAGTCGTTACTGCAATTAAAAAACGAATATTGTAGTAAACAAAGGTGTATGCAATGCGAATTGGGAAATTTTATTTTAAAATCCTAAGCTATTCTTATTCCTGAAAAATGTAGTAATTTGCATCCATGCTTCAAATGGTTTACAATTTACGGCACTTTCTGGAGAAGCGGGGCTTTTATGTTAGCTCCCGTTTGGCAGAACGTTTGGGGATGCGTGCTAAAACGGTACGTCTGTCTTTTATTTATGTCACTTTTGCCACCTTTGGAGCTGGATTTGCATTGTACTTAGTATTGGCTTTTTGGCTTAAAATAAAAGATTTGGTCTACACCAAACGAAGTTCTGTTTTTGATTTATGAGAAAGCTATTTCAATCTAAAATTACTGGTGCAGTGGCTCTATTGGTCCTTGTTTTTTTTATAGGAATTTTGGGCTTTAAAGTTTTGTACGACTATCTTTGGATTGATGCTGTATATATGACAGTGATTACAATCACTACGGTGGGTTTTGGAGAGCTTCACCCGATGAGTCCTTCCGAAAAAATTTTCACCTCTTTTCTCATACTTTCCAGTATCTTTATTGTAGGGTACGCCATTAAAGTAATTTCAGAATACATCCTTAGTAAAAGTAATATTGGTAACATAAGACATAAAAAAGTGCAGCACAAAATTGACACCTTGAATGACCACGTTATTATTTGTGGTTTTGGAAGAAATGGAAAACAAGCCGCCCAAAAGTTGGAAGCGTATAAAAAAGCCTTTGTAGTGGTTGAAATGGATGAGGAAATTGTAGAACGTAATTACGACGAAGACCATTTATTTGTAACCGGCAATGCCAATGAGGATGAAACCCTTATTAAAGCCGGAATTGAACGTGCTTCCACTTTAATCTGTGCCTTACCCAGTGACTCGGATAACCTTTTTATAGTGCTCTCGGCGAGGCAGATCAACAAAAATCTAAAAATTATAAGCCGGGCGACTCAGGAAACAACCTATAAAAAATTAAAACTTGCGGGAGCGGACAATGTCATTATGCCCGATAAAATAGGAGGCGACCACATGGCTTCATTGGTAGTAGTTCCGGATTTAGTAGAATTTTTGGATAATCTCTCTGCCATAGGTGAAGAAGACAGTATGTATGTTGAACAGATACCTTTTGAAAAAGTATGCCCCGGTGGAGAAGAAAAAGCCATTGAAGATTTAGATTTACGTCGGAAGACAGGATGTTCCATTATTGGTTACAAATCGGCTGAAGGAAAGTATATTGTAAATCCTGAACCCTCTATGGTGCTCCAAAAAAAATCGAAATTAATTGTGATTGGCCGTCCCAATCAAATTGAAAATTTGAAAGAAACCTACCACGTTTAATGAAAGAAGACAAGATTTGTCTTCAAAAATTTGAAAAACCTTTTTTTTTTAGCATCTTGCTTAGCTTTATAAAAACAACTAAAAACCCAATTATGAAGAAATTCTTTCTTTTCCTTTTAAGTTTTATGCTTCCGCTCCTCACTTTTGCACAAGAAACCGCCGCCGAAGAAGTAGGTATTGACCAAAAAATAGATCAATGGTTTGCGCCCATTTCCAGTGCTGCTTCTCGAGTTATTTTCTTTGAAGTATTTCCGGGAGCTCCTTTTGTCATTATTTTATTGGTGCTTAGTGCTGCTTTTTTTACTGTATATTTTGGGTTTCCAAACATTCGCTTCTTCGGAAAAGCCATCAATACAGTGCGAGGAAAATATGAAGATATTGAAACACACGGAGCTAAGATTTTATATGGAGAAGATGGGATAGCCCAAGGGCAGGATTTTAATAAAGTAAAAGACATAGACGATCATATCGATTCTCTTTCTGAAGATCTTGCCATTGATGGCGATATTAAAGATACCATACGAGATGAAAGTAGTGAAGGTGAGGTTTCCCACTTTCAAGCATTGGCCACAGCCGTTTCCGGAACTGTAGGTAACGGAAATATTGCAGGAGTTGCCCTTGCCATTGCATTGGGTGGACCCGGAGCCACTTTTTGGATGATTATTTGTGGTCTGTTAGGAATGTCAACAAAGTTTGTAGAGTGTACCCTTGGGGTGCAATATCGAGATGTAGGACCCGATGGTACTGTTTATGGTGGGCCTATGTATTATTTAACCAAAGGATTAAAAGAGAAAGGTTTTGCAACCTTGGGTAAAATTGCTGCAGTACTCTTTGCAATTTTTTGTATTGGAGGTTCCTTTGGGGGTGGTAATGCTGCGCAATCTAATCAAGCAACGATTGTATTAAAAGAATTATTGGGGCTTGAGAGTACGGCCGCAGGATTCATTATTGGTATTGTAATCGCCATTTTTGTGGGGATTATTATTATAGGTGGAATTAAGCGTATTGCTTCGGTGACCGAAAAAGTGGTGCCTTTTATGGCTGTATTCTATATTTTAGCTTGTTTGTATATTATTTTCAGCAATTTTGGGTTGTTGGATGATGCTATTGCCCTTATTGTAAAAGAAGCTTTTAATCCTACAGCCTTTGGTGTTGGTAGCCTTATTGGGGTATTATTGGTAGGTTTTAAAAGAGCGGCCTTCTCTAATGAAGCAGGAGCTGGATCGGCTTCTATTGCCCACTCTGCTGTGCGTACTAAATATTCTGCCAGTGAAGGCTTGGTGGCATTGTTAGAGCCCTTTATTGATACAGTTGTAATTTGTACTATGACCGCTTTGGTAATAGTGATCTTTAACTTTGGAGGCTTCTTTGAGTACGGAGGAGATGGAACCGGAGCTGTATTTATTGATGGGGTTGCCTATCAGGGAGCAGGAATTACCTCTATCGCATTTGCTGAATATATTCCGTTTTCAAAAATATTCTTAACGATAGCCGTTGTATTATTTGCAGTGTCAACCATGATTTCCTGGTCGTATTACGGGTTGCAATCTTGGAAATTCCTTTTCGGAAGAGGCAAAAAAGCCGATTTAATCTATAAGTTATTGTTTTTAACCTTTGTAGTAATAGGTGCTGCAGCCAGTATGCAATCTATTTGGGATTTCTCTGATGCTATGATTTTTGCCATGGTATTCCCAAATATGATAGGGCTATACTTCCTGTTCCCGGTAGTAAAAAAACAATTGAATCGTTATTTGGATGCTATTAAAATGAAAAGAGACGCCATTGAAAATTAATTTTTAGTATCTTTATAACTAATAACTCCCCGGTTATATTTTAATGGTGGAGTTATGTTTCAAAATTTTATAAAATCCCATTTTCGCTTCAGTAGTAGTGAGCAAAGTGGGATTTTATTTTTAACAAGTAGTATCGTTGTTTTACTTTATTTGAACTATTTCTCAACTAATTCTTCCGAGACTTCGTTTCAAATTAACACTCCGGAATTACTTAAAATGCAACGGGAAATGGATTCGCTTCGGGTTTCTGAAATAGAACGAAGAAAGCCAAAAATTTATCCGTTTAACCCCAACTTTATTACCGATTTTAAAGCCTATACTTTAGGAATGACTCCCCAAGAGTTTGATAAGTTGAAAACCTTTCGGGATGAAGGGAATTGGATTAATTCGATTTCCGATTTTCAGAAAGTTACCGGTGTAAATCAAAGATGGCTGGATTCCATAAGCCCCTATTTCAAATTTCCCGAATGGGTTACAAATCCTTCAAAAAAAACACGTATTTATTATAAAAAAGAAGTGTCCTATTCCGAAAAAATAGATTTAAACAAAGCCACTCAAGAACAGTTACAAGAAGTAAGTGGAATAGGGGAAGTGTTAAGTGCCCGTATTGTAGCTTATCGTGAAAAATTGGGAGGTTTTACCGCCGATGTGCAACTTTATTTTGTTTTTGGGCTGGATGCAGAAGTGGTCCGCAAGGCACTTCAAAAGTTTACCGTAAAAACCCCAAAAGAAATTAATAAAATGAATATTAATGAAGTTTCAGCTTCAGATATTGCCACACTTCCGGGAATTTCTTTTACTCAAGGAAAACAGATTTGGGAATTTATTCGTTTACGGAATAGAATTGAAAATTTGGAAGAATTATTAAAAATTGAAGGAATTACCGCTCATAAGTTACAGCTAATTACCCTATATTTGTTTGCTGAATAAGTTCCCAAAAAGCTTCGGGAAACAAAGAATGTAAACCAGTATTATTTATGAATGACCACTTTTTTACCGAAGAACATCAGTATTTCAGAAAAACATTTCGCGATTTCCTTCAAAAAGAAGTAGCTCCATATATCGAAACATGGGAAAAAACTGGAACCATAGACCGTTTTATTTGGGAAAAAATGGGAGAGATGGGTTATTTTGGAATTTCCTATCCCGAAATGTATGGTGGTTTGGCTTTGGATAACTTTTACATGGTTATTTTTTTAGAAGAAATGCAACGCATTAATAGTGGTGGTTTTGCTGCTGCTATGTGGGCGCATGCGTATTTGGCTATGACCCACATTAACAAAGAAGGAAATGATGATCAAAAACGTAACTATCTTACTCCCAGTATTACCGGAGAAAAGATCGGTTGTTTATGTATTACAGAACCTTTTGGGGGGAGCGATGTAAGCGGAATGCGTTCTACGGCGGTAAAGGAAGGGAATCAGTATATTATAAACGGTTCAAAAACTTTTATTACCAATGGAGTGTACAGTGATTATTTGGTAGTTGCAGCAAAAACACAGCCCGAATTAGGAAACAAAGGCATTAGTATTTTTGTGATCGATAGAAACACTCCCGGAGTAACCGCAACAAAGTTAGACAAACTGGGATGGCGCGCTAGCGACACTGGGGAAATTGCTTTTGATAATGTAAAAATACCTCAAGGAAATTTATTGGGTGAAGAAAACCAAGGCTTTGCCTATATTATGCAGCATTTTGCATTGGAAAGACTAGTCATGGGCATCAATGCCCACGCACGAAGTGAATGGGCTCTGGAATATGCCATTGCGTATATGAAAGAACGAACGGCTTTCGGACAGTCTATTTCAAATTTTCAAGCGTTACGTCATACATTGGCCAACTTAAGCACCGAAGTTGAAATTTCTAAAACCTACAATTATAACGTTGCCAAAAGTTTGGGGGAAGGAAAGTATGTGGTAAAAGAAGCGACCATGTCTAAACTTTATTCCACCAAAGTGGCGGACGAGGTTGCGTACCAATGTTTGCAAATGTTAGGCGGTTATGGTTATATGGAAGACTATCCTATGGCAAGATTATTGCGTGATAGCAGATTAGGACCTATTGGGGGAGGAACGAGCGAGATATTACGTGAGATTATCGCCAAAATGATTATAGATGGTAAAACGTATAAGCCGGCAACTTAAATTGTTTTAAAAGTTTAAATTACCCAAGATGCACAATTGTTCAAAATACTATGTTCTTATACTGATGACTTTTTTCTCAATGAGTGTTTTTGCTCAAATTGAGGTGAAAAATAAGATTTCAGATTTTTTAACTTTTCAGCCCATTGAAAGTGCCAGTGTCTATGTACAAAATTCTACTATTGGTACGGTAAGTAACGTGGATGGAAAATTTGTCTTATTGGTTCCCATGGAGCACAAAAATGATACGTTGGTTATTTCGTCTATTGGGTATAAAAGTTTCAAAACATTGGTAAGTGAGTTCGATTCTTCTCAGGAAATTTTTCTAGAAGAAGATATTGCCTCACTAGATGAAGTGGTGATTGTTTCAGATCCAAGACCCACCGATGGAAACGGTATTGTAGTTCGTGCTATAGAACGTTTGGAACGAAATATGCCAAACCAGCCCTACCTTCAGAAAGGATTTTTAAGACACCGCGAACGTAATAAAAAGGAATATAAGTGGCTTATTGAAAGTGCCTTCACCTTATACGATTCTAGTTATGCTTCGGGCTCGAGGAAAAACCTGAAAATTAACATTGATGAAAACCGTAAAAGTTACGACTTGCGGGATGTTGATAGTCTTTTTGCATACGCTTCATACCTTCGATATAATGGTGGTGACAAAAAATTGCGGTCCAGAAATCTTAGAAGAGATACCATTAAAACCTCTTCGCTTGTAAAAGCTATTAAATGGAACGATAGCCGACTTACGGGAATTGATAATCTTTTTAAAGGACAACTTAATATTATTCGAAACTCAAACACACGAGATGCATTATTTGGAAAAAATATACTAGATAAACACCAGTTTGTTTTGGATACAATTTTAGTAGATGATGGTAGAAAATTGTACAAAATAAAAATTACGAAGAGTAACGAATTTATTGGGCTAAATACCGAAAATATTTATAATGAAGGTTTTGAGGCAAGAGGTTGGATGTATATTTATTACGATAATTATGCAATAAAAAAGTTGGAATACGAATTGGTGGCGGCTTCAGATGTTCAGAAAAGAAGAAGCAAAAGCCTTTTCGATACCAATGTAAATCATAAACTTACCATTACTTACAGAGAATTTAATGGTAAAATGTACCCCAGTTATGTGTATTATGAAACCCCAAAATTGGTGAATATAGGAGACCGTTCTTCCGATAGGGAAAAGAATGAAGAAGAACAAGGAATTGATAAAGACGAGCAATATTATTATACCATCCAGGAGATTCTCTTTTCAGAAGTAATTGAAGACACCGAGGTTATTCAAAGTGAATTGAAAAAGAAATGGTCTGCAGATATTTTTGCAGTGCGCCCTTATAATGAGTCTTTCTGGAAAAACTACAATGTATTGCTGGAAAGTGAGGAGGAAGGAAAACTCATTAGAGATTTAAGTAAAAAGGCTTCGTTGTTTAAAGGCGAATAATTCTAAAAATTCTTAAATCTCAATTTTCTTATCTAAAATCTTTTTATATATTTGCCGTCCCAAAAGAGAGGAGGTGAAATCACTATGTTAATAATACCAGTAAAAGACGGAGAAAACATTGACAGAGCGCTAAAGCGTTACAAGCGTAAGTTCGATAAAACAGGAACCATGCGTCAATTAAGAGACAGACAACAGTTTACAAAACCTTCTGTAAAGCGTAGAGCGCAAATTCAAAAAGCACAATACATTCAAGGACTTCGTGACGCTGAAGAAATTTAGTATTTGTCCTGTATACAATTTTTAAAAACCGCTAAACGTATTAGCGGTTTTTTGTTTTTTGTACTAACTCCATTTGTCGTAACTTTATAGTTTAACTTTTATCCTTTAAAATGCTTTTTAAGGAGTTTACAGATTATCTCTCGCTCGAAAAAAACTATTCCCCCCATACGGTAACGGCTTATTTGAAAGATTTGGGAACCTTTTCTGAATTTGCTTCCGAAAATTATGACTATTCCAGTTTAAAAGAAATACACTACAGTATTATTAGGAGTTGGATTGTCTCTTTGGTAGAAAGTGGAATTTCAAACCGAACTATTAATCGTAAAATCTCTTCCTTAAAAACCTACTATAAATTTTTACTGAAAACCGGGCAGATTAAAGAAAACCCTTTGGTAAAACACAAATCCTTAAAGACCGCTTCAAAATTGCAGGTGCCATTTTCCGAAAAAGAAATTAACGAGGTCATTGCCATGCTTTCTGAAGAACAAGGTTTTGAAGGACTTCGTAATAAATTAATTGTAGAATTGTTTTACGCCACAGGCATGCGAAGGACAGAGTTGGTTCATTTAAAGATGACAGATGTTTCGCTGAGTCAGAAAACCATCAAAGTATTAGGAAAAAGGAATAAAGAAAGAATCATCCCGCTCATTCCTTCCATACTTCAAACCTTAAAACAATATATAGGAGAAAGGTCTCATTTAGAAAATATTAAAGACTCAGCCTATTTGTTACTCTCTAAAAATGGCGTTAAAATATATGAAACGCTTGTCTATCGAATTATAAATTCTTACTTTAGTAAGGCATCAGAAAAGATAAAAAAGAGCCCTCACATCTTACGACATTCTTTTGCAACGCACCTTCTTAATGAAGGAGCAGATTTAAATGCAGTGAAAGAACTTTTGGGTCACGCCAGTTTGGCATCTACCCAAGTATATACACACAATAGTATTATGCAATTGAAAAATGTTTACCAAAAAGCGCACCCAAGAAATTCAAAATAAATAATTCTAAATTTTTTCGTCTATGAAATGCCCACCCGTAATTATTAACCTGCCGAAGATGAACAAACAGGGCATTATATCTTCTGCGTTATAAAATACCTTATACAGATGAAAGTGAATATTGAAACCCCCAATTTTGTAGCAGACATTAAACTACTCAACTTTATTGAAAAAAAGTTAACCAAATTAGAGCAGTTTTACGATAAGATTATCCATGCCGATGTCTTTCTGAAGGTTCAAAAAACCAGTGAAAAAGAAAATAAAGTAGTCGAAATATTATTAAGTATCCCCGGGGACGATTTAATGATTAAAAAAGAAGCCAAAACTTTTGAAGAAGGCGCCGATGAATGTGTAAGATCTTTAGAAAGACAACTCAAAAAAAGAAAGCAAAAACAAAGAGCTTATTTATAAAAGATTTTTTTTGAAAAAGATTTTTTAGAAATAAATATTTATATACATTTGCAGTCCGTTAGAAAAAGCGGACTTTTTTTATTTTAAAAAGGTGTAAAAGCCTCCATAGCTCAGCTGGCCAGAGCACGTGATTTGTAATCTCGGGGTCGTGGGTTCGAATCCCTCTGGAGGCTCGATAAAAGTTCTTTAAAATACTACTTGGGGAGATACTCAAGCGGCCAACGAGGACAGACTGTAAATCTGTTGGTTTTACCTTCGCAGGTTCGAATCCTGCTCTCCCCACAATTTTTAACACATAAAATAGTTGTGTTAAGATTTTGCTTAGTAGTGAATTATCACTATCTTTGCACGCATTTTTAGAAAAATATACTAAAAATACTTTGACATATTGAATACCAATTCTTGAAGTTTTCAAGATACAAATGCGGGAGTAGCTCAGTTGGTAGAGCGTCAGCCTTCCAAGCTGAATGTCGCCGGTTCGAACCCGGTCTCCCGCTCAAAATTCCTGCGAAGGCAGGAATCTCTTTCCTTTATTAAAGGAGTAGAAATAAATACTTTACGCCGGTGTAGCTCAGGGGTAGAGCGTTTCCTTGGTAAGGAAGAGGTCATGGGTTCAATTCCCATCATTGGCTCAAATTCAGTTAAAAATTGAACACTAATATATAACTAAGATTAAACTTAATACAAATGGCAAAAGGAAATTTCGATCGGTCTAAACCCCACTTAAACGTAGGTACTATCGGTCACGTTGACCACGGTAAAACAACATTGACCGCTGCTATTACCAAAGTAATGGCAGATAAAGGTTATTCTGAAGCAAGATCTTTTGATCAAATTGATAACGCTCCGGAAGAAAAAGAAAGAGGTATCACTATTAACTCTTCACACGTAGAATATCAAACAGCAAACCGTCACTACGCTCACGTTGACTGTCCAGGTCACGCGGATTACGTAAAAAACATGGTTACTGGTGCTGCTCAAATGGACGGTGCTATCCTTGTGGTTGCTGCTACAGATGGTCCAATGCCACAAACACGTGAGCACATCCTTTTAGGACGTCAGGTAGGTATTCCTCGTATTGTAGTTTTCATGAATAAAGTGGATATGGTGGATGATCCTGAGCTATTAGAGCTTGTTGAAATGGAAATCCGTGATCTTTTAAGCTTCTATGAGTATGATGGTGATAACGGTCCAGTAATTCAAGGTTCTGCTCTTGGAGCATTAAACGGTGAGCCAAAATGGGTTGAAACTGTTGTTCAGCTTATGGATGCTGTAGATTCTTGGATTGAAGAACCGCTTCGTGATATGGAGAAACCTTTCTTGATGCCTATTGAAGACGTATTCTCTATTACCGGTCGTGGAACTGTTGCTACAGGTCGTATTGAAACAGGTATTGCTAAAACTGGTGATCCCGTTGAAATTATTGGTATGGGAGCTGAGAAACTTACTTCAACCATCACTGGTATTGAGATGTTCCGTCAAATCCTAGATAGAGGTGAAGCTGGAGATAACGCTGGTATCCTTTTAAGAGGTATCGAGAAAACCGATATCAGAAGAGGTATGGTTATTGTTAAGCCAGGTTCTGTAACTCCTCACGCTAAATTTAAAGCAGAGGTGTATATCCTTAAAAAAGAAGAAGGTGGACGTCACACTCCATTCCATAACAACTACCGTCCACAATTCTACGTTCGTACAACCGACGTAACAGGAACGATCAATCTTCCTAGCGGTGTTGAAATGGTAATGCCAGGAGATAACCTTACTATTACTGTAGATCTTATCCAGCCTATCGCTATGAACGTAGGTTTACGTTTCGCTATCCGTGAAGGTGGTAGAACTGTAGGTGCAGGTCAGGTAACTGAAATTTTAGATTAAGTAAAGTTTAGATAAAAAGTGTAAGGTGTTCCGTTTTGGCGGAACGCCTTGACTTTTGTTACGGGTTTAGCTCAGTTGGTAGAGCACTGGTCTCCAAAACCAGGTGTCGGGAGTTCGAGTCTCTCAACCCGTGCGATACGGGAGAGGCAAAAAGAGAATCCCTAAAAGGAATTGAAGTATGTCTCTCACCACTGAAAAATAAAATTAAATAATATGATCAACTACATCAAAGAATCTTATAACGAACTTAAGAATCATGTGACTTGGACCTCTTGGTCTGAAGCACAACGTCTCACGGTTGTTGTAGCCGTTTTTTCTGTGGCTTTAGCCCTTGCAGTTTGGGGAATTGATTCTGTTTTCAGTAAAGTAGTTGGGCAATATTTTCAATGGATTAAATCCTAAGTAAGTACATAGGAATGACTGAAACTA
>JAWKMR010000016.1:0-34071 GCA_041392125.1 Flavobacteriaceae bacterium
CTTTTTAGATAATTTTTAAAATCTTCTGAAAGTTCATCCGAACTTATAATAACCGCATCAGAATGGTCCATAGCGGTTTTCATGACATTAAAATACGTAGGATTCGCTAAATGCGAAATGGTTGCTTCTGCAATTCCATCAAACTTAATTTTGTCTATCAATTTAATATCTAACGAACCTTGAAAGCCCGGATTGTATAAAGAGGTAACAATTTTACTGGTTTCAAAAAGAGGCTCGTTGCTATAATATGTTTTTAAATATAAAGGAAGAAAAGATGCTAGCCAGCCGTGTACGTGAATAATATCGGGAGACCAGTTCAGTTTTTTTACTGTTTCAATAACTCCTTTGGCAAAAAATAAGGCTCGTTCATCATTGTCCGGAAAAAGATTGCCTTCTTCATCTGCATAGGTAGCTTTTCTTTTAAAATAATCTTCATTGTCTATAAAATAAACCTGCATTCGCTCTTTCGGAATAGAGGCTACTTTTATAATAAGAGGCATATCAAGGTCATTAATCACCAAATTCATTCCTGAAAGACGAATTACTTCGTGCAGTTGGTGCCTTCGTTCATTAATATTACCATACCTGGGCATGAAGATTCGAATTTGTCCTTCATTGTTATTGACCATCCTAGGGGCTTCAAACGACATGGAAGAAATCTCGGTCTCTGGTAAGTAAGGAATTACTTCTGAAGACACATACAAGACTCTTTTATCTTTCATAAATACTATCTTTAACTGGCTGGGTGTTTTAAACACGCAAAATTACGAAAATTTATGCAGATTGCGCTTAATATCTTAATTTTGCTCGATTTTTATAACCTATGGTATATCACACACAGCTATCTCTTAAAAAGAAACTCGAGGGATATATTTCACAACGAAAAAATATAGGATTGGTCCCTACCATGGGGGCTTTGCATAAAGGACATCTTTCATTGGTTAAAAAGGCCTTGAAAATGAACGACTTGGTCGTGGTAAGTATTTTTGTAAATCCTACTCAATTTGACAACTCCAAAGATTTAAAAAAATATCCCCGAACCCTTGAAGAAGATGTAACTCTCCTAAAAACTCTAAAAGGAACCATTTTTATTTACGCTCCCGAAGCATCCGATTTGTATGGAACTGAAGTGGTCTCCAAAAAATATCATTTTGGCGGCTTGGAAAAACAAATGGAAGGGAAATTTCGAAAAGGACATTTTGATGGTGTTGGCACCGTCCTTAATTTATTGTTTAGAGCGGTTATGCCTACCCATGCCTATTTTGGGGAAAAAGACTTTCAGCAGTTACAAATTGTAAAAAAGCTAATAGAAATTGAAAAACTCCCAATTACCATTGTAGGTTGCCCTATTGAAAGAGAACCTCACGGGCTTGCCATGAGTTCCCGTAATAAAAGACTTTCGGAAACACAGTTTAAAGAAGCTTCCCTGATTCATAAAATATTGAAAGAAATTCAAGAAAATTTCGACCAAGCAAGCATTGCAAAATTGCATAAAATGGTGGAAAAACAATTTTCAAAAAACACATGGTTAACCCTCGAGTATTTTGAAATAGCCGCCATCAAAAACCTGAAACCGGCCCAACGAAAAATCAAAGGAAATACCTACAGAGCTTTTATAGCTGCTTTTGCAGGAGAGGTTCGGTTAATCGATAATATCGCTTTAAATTAATACCTTTGTCCAATGATGATTCACGTAGTAAAATCGAAAATACACAGAGTTAAAGTCACCGGTGCAGACCTCAACTACATTGGAAGCATTACCATTGATGAAGACCTGATGGATGCCGCCAACATTATTGAAGGCGAAAAAGTACAAATTGTGAATAATAATAATGGTGAACGTTTTGAAACTTACGCCATTCCCGGTCCTAGAAATAGTGGTGAAATAACTCTAAACGGTGCTGCCGCCAGAAAAGTAGCTCCCGGCGATATCCTTATTCTTATTACCTATGCTATCATGGATATAGCCGAAGCCAAAAAGTTTAAACCGGCATTGGTTTTCCCGAATGAAAAAAACAACCTTTTAACCTAATTTGAACAAATCCCTTTCAAAGTTTTTACAACTTTTTATACCACTAGCGTTAGGGGTTTTACTCATTTGGTATTTCTATTCAAAGTTTACTCCACAGCAGTGGAACGAATTGGTTTTTCATTTTAAAAATGCCAACTACTTACTGGTAACAGCTTCGGTTTTAATGAGTGTTTTAAGCCACGGGATTAGAGCCTATCGTTGGAATTTTATGCTCGAGCCCCTTGGGTATAAACCCAAATTACTGAACAACTTTTTTGCCGTTTCTACCGCTTATTTCATGAATCTTTTTATTCCTAAAAGCGGTGAAGTTTCTCGCGCCGTGGTGTTAGATAAGTATGAGAAAGTTCCTTTTGAAAAAGGTTTTGGAACCATTATTTCTGAAAGAGTGGTGGATTTGTTCTTTCTCTTTTTATTTACCATTTTGGCTGTATTACTACAATTTGATGTGCTGTTCGATTACATTTCAAAGCTTATCCCTTTTAGCAAATTACTCATTATCCTATGTATACTTTTTTTAGGATTGGTCGTTTTTTATCTGTTTTTGAAAAAATCGAATGGATTCTTGGCTTCCAAAATAAAAACATTTGCTCGAGGGCTTAAAGAAGGCGTCTTTAGTATCCTAAAAATGAAAAAGAAAGGCGCTTTTATCTTTCATAGCCTTATTATTTGGGGGCTTTATCTTTTCTCCTTTTATACAGCAACACTTGCTTTACCGGAAACTTCAACCATAAGTTTTGGTATTATTATTATCACCTTTGTAGTGGGAAGTTTTACGTTTGCTTTTACTAATAGCGGCTTAGGATATTATCCATTAGCTATCGCAGGAATTTTACTTCTTTTTGGAATTCCTGAAACTGCAGGAACTGCTTTGGGATGGATTGTTTGGACTTCCAATGTCATTTATATAGTTGTTTCGGGTATTTTGTCTTTGGTTTTTCTTCCTATTTATAACCGAAAGAAATAGTACTCTTTTTCCAAAGATATCAATCTTCAAAATTTAGTATCTTTCCAACAGTAAATTTAAACCCCATGAAAAAATTATTTTCAACTATTTGCTTTGCCTTTTTTGCGATAACTTCTTTTTCGCAATCCAAAGTGATTTACGAAGAGATAAGTTCTTTTAAACTGGAAGAATCGCGCCGATTAAAAATTCAATTACCGAGAGATTATGAAGAAAATATTGAAAAATCGTATCCCATTGTAGTCGTATTGGATGCCAATTACCTCTTTGAACCCGTTGCCGGGAATGTTGATTTTTTTAGCTATTGGGAAGACATGCCCGAAGCTATTGTGGTAGGCGTCATGCAAGGGGATAAACGTTATGAAGACTGTAGTTATGACGATACCAACTTTATGCCCGAAGAAAAAGGTGCCAGCTTTTTTGAATTTATTGGTCTTGAATTGATTCCTTACATAGATGCTAATTTCCGTACAGCAAAATTTACCATTGCCGTGGGGCACGATTTTACTGCAAACTTTATAAACTATTACCTCTTTAAAGATCCACCATTATTTAACGGTTATATTTGTTTAAGTCCCGATTTGGCTCCTATGATGGACGAACGCCTGCCGGAACGTATCCCCAGTATAGAATCGAAACTATTTTACTACCTCGCTACGGGAAGCGACGACATTAAAAGTTTAATGGAAATTACCACCGATTTAGACAAGCTGTTATCTCCTCTAAAGTCGGATAATTTTGCCTATTATTTTGACAATTTTGAAGGAGCAACTCATTACTCTTTAGTAGCACGGGCTATCCCATCGGCCATGGAGAAGATATTCTCTGTGTATCGCCCTATTTCAAAGGAAGAATTTAACGAAAAACTGATGAAAATGGATACCCCAATTCATCAGTATTTAGTAGATAAGTATAAAACCATCCAGGATTTGTTTGGGCTTACCAACCCTATTCGAGTAAACGATTTTATTGCTACCGCCACTGCATGCGAAAAGAAAAAACAGTGGGATTCCCTTCGTGAAATTGCTACTATGGCGCAAAAACAATATCCGGAAACCGTTCTAGGAGATTATTATTTGGGGCGTTATTATGAAGAAGTGGGCGAACCTAAAAAAGCCATGAGAACCTTTCAATCTGGGTTTGATAAAGAAGAAGTAGATTTTATTACAGTAGATCTCATGTTAGAAAGAGCCGATAAGATTAAAGAAGATTTTGGGTATTAATGACAAAAGTAAAAACCACTTTTTTTTGTCAAAATTGCGGTACTCAATTCGCAAAGTGGCAAGGACAATGTACCTCTTGTAAAGAATGGAATACCATTGCCGAAGAAATTCTTCAAAAGGAGGTTAAATTGTCATGGAATGTTTCAGAAACCCCATCCAAGAGAGTTGCAAAACCACAACGTGTTTCTGAAATTTCTACTGCTTCCGAAATTCGATTAAATACTCTAGACGAAGAGCTCAATCGTGTGTTAGGAGGCGGTTTAGTTCCCGGTTCCTTAACGCTCTTAGGTGGGGAACCCGGTATTGGGAAAAGCACACTTATGTTACAAGTAGCACTGAAACTTCCGTTTAAAACTTTATATGTCTCAGGAGAAGAAAGTGCCCAACAAATTAAAATGCGTGCGGAACGAATTCTTCCCAAAGCAGAAAATTGTTTTATCCTTACCGAAACCAAAACCCAACATATTTTTAGGCATATTGCCGAGTTGGAACCGGATGTAGTGGTGATTGACTCTATCCAAACCCTGCAAACCGATGTCATTGAGAGCACTGCAGGAAGTATTTCGCAAATACGGGAATGCACTTCCGAATTAATCAAATTTGCCAAGGAAACCGATACCCCGGTTATTTTAATTGGTCACATTACCAAAGACGGGAACATTGCCGGCCCTAAAATTTTGGAGCACATGGTAGATACTGTGTTACAGTTTGAAGGCGATCGTAACCATGTATATAGAATTCTTCGAGCCCATAAAAACCGCTTTGGCAGTACGAATGAATTAGGAATCTATGAAATGCAAGGCAGTGGTTTGCGGGAAGTATCAAATCCTTCAGAAATACTCATTTCTAAAAATGACGAAGACCTAAGTGGAACCGCTATTGCTGCCACTTTGGAAGGTATGCGCCCTTTAATGATTGAAATTCAAGCCTTAGTAAGCACGGCGGTCTATGGCACGCCACAACGTTCTGCCACGGGTTATAACGCGAAACGGTTGAATATGCTGTTAGCCGTGTTAGAAAAACGCGCCGGATTTAAATTGGGTGCCAAAGATGTTTTCCTCAATATTACCGGAGGCATTACGGTAGATGATCCCGCTATCGATTTGGCGGTCGTGGCCGCAGTACTATCCTCGAATATTGATATTGCCATCGATAAATCCATGTGTTTTGCTGCCGAAATTGGCTTGGCTGGGGAAGTACGTCCCGTCACCCGAATTGAACAACGTATTTTGGAAGCCGAAAAATTAGGTTTTGGAAGTATTGTGATTTCTAAATACTGTAAACTTCCCAAGCAAAATTATACCATCAATATCATTAAAGTGGCTAAGGTTAATGATGTGGTGAAACATCTGTTTAGTTAAGTACAAGAATTTTACATATTATTATCGTAAAATAGATTTTCATTCCTATCTATCTGAAAATTCTTTCAAGAGAATTGCAACTCCACTAAATGCGGGCAATGGTCACTATGCTCTGCCTCGGGTAAAATTACCGCTCTTTTCAAATTATCTTCTAGAGGTTGTGCTACCATATTATAATCAATACGCCAACCTTTGTTATTGGCTCTGGAATTGGCACGGTAACTCCACCACGTATAATTATGAGGTTCTTTGTTGAAGTGACGGAAACTGTCTATAAATCCACTTTTTATAAAACCGTCCAGCCATTGGCGTTCCACGGGTAAAAAGCCGGAAACATTCGCATTTCGGATTGGGTCATGAATGTCGATAGCCTCGTGACAAATATTATAATCTCCACAAATCACCAAATTGGGGATTTCCTTCTTTAAATTAGTAATATAGGTTTGGAAATCGGCCATATAGGTAAGTTTATGGTCCAGTCGATCGATGTTGGTACCGCTGGGCAAATACAAACTCATGACCGAAACGTTGTCAAAATCAAGACGGATGTTTCTTCCTTCGGTATCCATATATGGGATTCCCGTACCGTATGCCACATGATTGGGTTGTATTTTGCTGAAAATGGCTACGCCACTATATCCTTTCTTTTGAGCACTATACCAATAGTGATAGGGATAGCCTGCGGCTTCAATTTCAGCAACTTCAACTTGATCCACGGTTGCTTTGGTTTCTTGAATACAAATTACATCAGGGTTAGCAGCTTGCAGCCATTCTAAAAATCCTTTGCGCATAGCTGCACGAATACCATTTACATTGTAAGAAATAATCTTCATAGGTCATCTTTTTTCTGAAACCACTAAAATAAATAACCTTGTATATTTACCCATAGGATTATGCGAAAGGTTTTCAGAAAAAAATCAACAAAATAAAAACCGCCACAACGAGTTTTACAGGTAATGAAATTACGCCTCCTATTTTTATTCTTTTTAGTAGTGTTTTCGGCGCAAGCCCAAGACACACTTTCTAATTATCGCATAAAAAAGGTGAGGGTTCAAGACACTGTTGTAGTAGATTCTTTAAGCATCAATCCTTCCAAGTTTAGTATCCTCGATAAGGACGGCAAAGTTCTTCCTTCCTCAACATATTCTGTAGATTTTGTGAATGGGACCATCACTTTTTCAGAAGAAATACAGCAAAAACTTGACTCTGTTACCATTAATTATTTACGTTATCCCGTTTTTTTAACTCGGGAATATTATTTATTAGATTCAAAAATCATAGCAGAAAATTCCGGTTCTATTGAAAAACTGTACGCTCTTGAAAAAAGTAATGCACAAAGAACTACTTCCCCTTTTGAGGGTTTAAATACACAGGGAAGCATTTCAAGGGGAATTACTGTGGGAAATAACCAAAATACCGTGGTAAACAGTGAATTAGACCTACAAATTACAGGAAAATTGAGTGATAAAGTTTCCATTAGAGCTTCGTTGCAAGATGCTAATATCCCTAATCAGGAAGGGGGGTATTCTCAAAATCTGGATGAATTTGACCAGATTTTCATTGAGTTGTTTAGTGACCACTGGAACATACGTGCCGGAGATATCGACTTACAGAATTCCCAAAGTTACTTTGGACGGTTTACTAAAAAAATTCAGGGGATTTCATTGTACGGGGAGTTACTTGATGAAGAAGGCTCTAAAACCTCCGCTTATGCTTCTGCAGGATTGGTACGCGGGGTTTTTCAGCGAAGCCAATTTACGGGGCAAGAAGGCAATCAGGGGCCTTACAAATTGGTGGGACCCAACGGGGAGCTGTTTATTTTAATTGTTTCGGGGAGCGAGCGGGTGTATGTAAATGGTTTGCTTTTAAGCCGAGGTGAAAATGCCGATTACGTGATTGATTATAACGCCGGAGAACTAAAATTTAACCCTACCTACCCAATTACAGCCAATATGCGAATTAACGTAGAGTATCAATTTACGGAAAGGAGTTATACCCGGTTTATAGGCTATGGCGGTGGAAACTATGAAAGCGAATCATTAAAAATTGGAGCGTACGTATTTTCAGAAAGTGATGCAAAAAATCAGCCGTTACAGCAAAATCTAACTGAAGAGCAAGTGGCTGTATTAGCTGCAGCTGGAGATGACCCGCTGTTAATGACTGCACCCTCGGCAGTTCCGGATACCTTTTCAGAAAATAAAATTCTCTATAAAAAGGAGGTTATTAATGGAGTGGAAGCATTTGTCTTTTCAAATAATCCCGAAGACGAATTATTTAATGTGCGTTTCAGCTTTGTCGGCGCTAACCAAGGAAATTACATCATCACTTCTACCGAATCTATTGCCAGTATTTTTGAATATGTTGCCCCTATTGAAGGTGTTGCGCAAGGCAGTTATGAACCTATAATTACGTTAACTCCTCCCGAAAAATTACAAATTGGAGGTGTAAATGCCAGTTACATACCTTCTGAAAAAACTGAAATTGATTTTGAACTCGCAGGAAGCATCAACGACCAAAATCTTTTTTCAGAAATTAATAACAAGGATAATGATGGTTTTGCCACCAGAATTGCTGGAAAACAAACCCTTTTAACAACTAAAGACACCCTTAAGATTGTAGGTTTTGGAAGCTTCGATTACCTTCATAAAGATTTTAAAACCATAGAGCGTTTTTATAATATTGAATTTAATAGAGATTGGAATTTGGAAATCCCTTTGGGCAACCAAAGTTTTCTGACCGCGGGTGCTGAAATGAATCACCCAAAAGCGGGGAATTTTCGATATGAGTTTCAGAAATTGGATTTTTCTGAAAACTTTAGCGGAAACCGTCACGTTACTTTTACGAATGTACATTTAAACAACCTTCACCTAACAAACAATACTAGCTATTTAACAAGTAAAAGTGATGTTTTGAAAACAACGTTTCTTCGCAGCTACAACAATGCTGCGTATGCCTTTAAAAAAGCGTGGGTGGGCGGAAAATTCCTGCACGAAAACAATCAAGCAAAAGTAGTTTCTCAAGATAGCTTAACACCTTTAAGTCAGCGATTTTCTCAATATGAAATCTATACAGGAGTGGGAGACAGTACGCAGGTCTTTGCAGAAGTAGGTTACCGATATCGGGTAAATGATAGCTTGCGTGCAAATAGGCTTCAAAATGTAAATACCTCAAATGATTACTTTTTAAAATCGAAACTTATCAATAATCAAAACACCCAATTGTCCCTTTTCGCTAATTATCGATTAATCAACTTTAAAAACGAGGAACAGGAAGATGAAAAAAACTTGAACACCCGAGTATTCTATAATCAATCCCTTTGGAAGGGAAAAGTACGCCTCAATACCGCTTTTGAAACCAATAATGGAGTATTGCCGCAGCAAGAATTTACGTTTGTAAAAGTAGACCCCGGGCAGGGGGTTTTTACTTGGATTGATTATAACAATAATGGCGTGCAGGAGTTGAATGAGTTTGAAGTGGCACAGTTTCAAGATCAGGCAGAATATGTAAAAGTATTATTACCCAATCAGGTTTTTATCCGTATTAAAAATAATCGTTTCAGCCAAATTGTAACGCTTCAACCACAGGATTGGATTAATGAATCCGGGGTTAAAAAAGTCCTTTCAAAATTTTACAATCAAACTTCGTATATCATCGATAGAAAAATTAGAAAAGACAATACCCTGGTGACCCTCAATCCATTTGAGTCGGGTGGAGAAGATGAATTGGGCTTAAATTTAAATTTTAAAAATGTGCTTTTCTTCAACCGGGGAAAACAACGCTATACTACCAGCTACACTTATTTATCCTCTTCCAGTAGGAATTTAATTTCATTGGGACTTCAAAAGAACACATTGAAAAGTCATCAACTAAATGTTACGCATCAATTTGAAACGGTTTGGGTGGCTAATTTTAAAGGTGTTTTAGGAAGCAACGAAACCCTTTCAGAAAATTTTGAAAACAGGAATTTCAATTTAGAAAACTATACCTTAAACCCTAAAATATCTTATTTATTGAATTCTCAAACCCGGTTTGATGTTTTTTATCAATTCATGAATGAAGAGAATTCGCTGGGAGATATGGAGCAATTAACGCAACAAAAGGTAGGTTTTTCTTTTGCCTATAATAATGTGGAAAAAATTTCGATTTCCGGGGAATTCAATTATATCGATAATGCCTTTACCGGTAGTGCTTTTTCCCCGGTGGCTTACACCATGTTAGAAGGTCTGCAACCGGGAACCAACTTTACATGGAATTTGTTATTTCAGAAACGGATTACAAAATATTTAGATGCTAATCTTTCTTACTTTGGAAGAAAAAGTGAAACAGCCAAAACGGTACATACAGGAACCGTACAATTGAGGGCATTTTTCTAAACAAAAAAGAGCGGGACAAGCCCGCTCTTTTAGATTCGTAAACGAATGTTTATTTTACAATAATTCTTGCTGTTTTATAAGAATTAGAATAATTATCTCCCATTTTAATTAGGTACACCCCAGTTGGAGCGTAAGACATATCCAATTCATACACAAATCTATCGCCTTCTTTTTCAACATAGTTGAAGGCCAATTCTTGACCTAACACATTATAAATACCAATAGAAGCTCTTTCGGTAAACTCACTTACTAAAGATATTTTAAAGTGCTTATTGTCTACTGATTCAACAATTAATTCAGCATTAGCAATGGTTGGGTCTTCAAAACCAACAATTCCATCAATAATTACTGTGTAATCCTGTACTTCACCATAAGAGAAGTCATCACAAGGATTCGTTAAAATATCAGATCCAGTAATATCGATTGCTTTTGCTCTTAATCTGTGAGATCCAACAGCAGCACCTACAGGAATGGTTAAGGTAAAATCTTCTAATGCTTCAGAAGTTTGGAATGCACTGTTAATTAATAACTCACCAGCTTCAAAGGTACCACTGTCATCAAAATCTATCCAAACGGCAAAACCTTCATCTCCAGGATTAAAAGGAGGGGTTGCAGCGGGCGACCAGTTTTGTTGAGCCTGAATAGTATATACATTACTTCCTGCAACATTACTTAACGTAGTAGAAAGTCCTGTTCTATCTGCATATCCTTGTGGGCTTCCTGCTGGTTCGGTATTACATCCATTGGCTCCATCATCGGCATCAATAGTATTAAGTATAAACTTTTTAATACCATCTAAGTTACATCCTGCAGTAGCCATGGGGGTACAATAGGAAGCGGCACCACTAACAACATTTTTACAAGACTCATCGTTACCGGTATTAGTATCCCCTGCAAGGTTTGTTTTAGCACAAATAGCATAGGTTCCGGGGGCAGATAAGTTGGCTTGAGTAGCAAAGGTAAAAGACACTGTTGCCCCTGCAGCAATAGTACCACTATAATTTTCTATTACAGGAGTTCCCGCATCAATAGTATATTGTACGGCAGGGTTGGTAATATCATTAGAGCCAAAGTTTCTGATAGAAACAGTGATATCTTCATTAGCCGTAAGAGGCCCGTCCACAGGAGCATCGATACTGGTAACCCCTATATCATCCAAAGCAGTATTAGGCGCTAATTGGAATACTCCAACCACCCCTTTTCTTCCTGAATTCATATATTCTGTAATGTGCCAAAAAGTAACATCATCTGAAGGATCAATATCAATTTTTGGATAATCTCCATAACGAATACCGGGGATATTTGCATTTCCGTTAGCAATTAATTCTTCTGCTACAGTCATAGTACCTAGAGGATCTCCATCAAAACGTCCGGTGTAGTAAGAACTTACTCTTACAGTGGTAGGAGTTGTAGGTCCGGACATAGAAGTATAGCCCATACCAATGTTACCATTGGCATCCATAATTAAACTTCCGTTCCAGGCATGACGCCCGTCAGGTGCTGTGTACGTTCCTTCTTGGTATAAAGTCCAAGGCTGATTGTCTGCTGTTTGACGAAGTTCCATCCAACGTAAACCTGCCAATTTACCAGCCGTTGCATCCACATCCACAACAAAACTAAATATTGCTGAATTATGGCTTCCAAATTTTCTGAATTGTGCTTGATTATTAATTAATTGCTGAAGTGCATCAATAGAACTTCCACCTCCCGGCTGAGCTAAATTACTAAAATTCCCACCATCAAATACTCCAATAAATGGAGTTAAAGGAAGTTGTGTATTTGCTGAAACGGTAGAGTTTCCTGGGGTTACCCAATCTACATCAACTGTCCAATATTTTAAGTGGTCTGTGGCTACTCCTCCAAAGGCATCATCTTGCAAGAATACAATGGTTGCACCTCCTGCCGCAGGGATGGTATCATCACTAACGTTTAATGCTTGTGGGCAATAAAAACCTCCTGGTCCTGTTGCTAAACCTGGCAATGGAAATCCTTGCATTCCAGCGGTGTTTCCTAATAACATTTCATCTCTTTCCAAAGCCCAAACTTTATTGGTACCTCCGGTATTACCGGTTACATAATAGCCATCGCTCCAAACAGAAAGTTTGTTATAATCTTGAATGTTAGCAACATTATATACATTCCAACCTGCAGTTACAGGATCTGGACCATCTGAAACGGCAACTTGAATGGCTCCCGAAAAGAAAAGATAGGTAACCACCCATCTATCAGCAGCATTATCGTAAGAAACCGTTAAATCGCAACAACCTCCACTTGAGAAGATATTAGTCACAGCCAATTGACCAGTTAAAGGATTTCCCAATTTGTCAAAAATTCTAAACCCGGTATTAAAGACCACAAACACGTGGTTGGGACCTACACCCATGTCTGGATCTGTAGGCTGAGAGCCGGAAGAATAAGCATCAAATACCAAACTAGGAGGCATTACTCTAAAGCTTTGCTCCATTTCGTGTCTGTTTCTCACAAAGTAATCGTCTTCCAATTGGTTGTCTTTCCCGATAATCACTTTGCCTCGTATCGATCTTCTGTCCTTCGCTTCTCCTTCACGATCTTCAGCAGGAATAAGTTCATTCATTCTTGAAGCTAAAGAAGGAACATAAGTAGGCGTTATGGTTCCAACATAATCTGCTCCTGTTTCTACGTTAGGTATCATCTTTTGTCCAAACATGTTGAAGCTAAAAGAAATAACCAACGCTACAAAAAAATAGTTTTTAAGTTTCATTAGTAAAAAATTTAGTTTAAAAGTTTATGGGTTAATTTTTTAAGTTTCTAAAAATACTACCTTTTCTCGAAAAATCAAGTAACTTCACTAATAATTTCTCAAAAATAGAAGCTTGATTCTTAAATATTTAAAAACTATTTCCCTATCATTTTAGTTGGGTATTTAATTTCAAAAAGTTCTTTTTCTTCAACTATTTTATTTTTTAATGGCACATTTATTGTAATTTAACAGTTTAAAAAAACCTAAAGAGATGAAAGTAACACTATTTGTATTTGCTACCCTTTTAATAATAAGTTGTTCCACCACTAAAACAACCACCGAGACCATGGAGAAAAAAGAAACCATTGTTTTAGATGCCAAAAAAATGATTGCCGATGGATTTATAAAGGGAGCTATTGTGGCCTCTACGGAAGAAGGAGATTGCCCTTATGTAATTGAAGTTGCCGGAAGACAAGACAATTATTATCTTGACCCTATTAATTTGGATGAAGCCTTTAAAATTGGTGGCCAAAAAATTTGGTTTAAGTATAACGGTTTACGAATGATGAACCGGTGTGAATATGCAAACCCTATTAGTATTACTGAAATACAAAAAAGAGCGGAATAACCGCTCTTTTTTTATGATAACCATTTTTTATAGGAAATGGAATCTTTCATTTTTTCAGATAGCTTAGCAATAGGTATTCGTTCCTGAAGCATGGTATCTCTATTTCGCAAGGTCACTGTGCCGTCTTCTTTGGTTTGATGATCTACCGTAATGCAATAAGGAGTTCCGGCGGCATCCTGCCTACGGTATCTTCTTCCAACGGCATCTTTTTCATCATAAATTACGTTATAATCCCACTGTAAATCTTCTATAATTTGTTGTGCAATTTCGGGCAAACCATCTTTTTTCAGAAGTGGTAACACTGCTGCTTTTACCGGTGCTAAAATAAAAGGCAATTTTAAAACGGTGCGTTCACTGCCATCTTCCAGGGTTTCATCCTGAAGAGAATGACTTACTACGGCCAAAAACATTCTATCCAAACCAATAGAAGTTTCTACAACGTATGGCACATAGTTTTCATTTAATTCGGGATCAAAAAATTGAAGTTTTTTCCCGGAGTACTTTTCGTGTTGACTTAAATCGAAATCGGTTCTGGAGTGAATTCCTTCCAATTCTTTAAAACCAAAAGGGAAATTAAATTCAATATCTGCTGCGGCATTGGCATAATGCGCCAATTTTTCGTGATCATGAAAACGGTAATTTTCTGCTCCCATCCCTAAGGACAAATGCCACTTTAAACGGGTTTTTTTCCAGTACTCATACCATTTCATTTCCTCTCCGGGGCGAACAAAAAATTGCATTTCCATTTGTTCAAACTCTCGCATACGGAAAATAAACTGTCTTGCCACTATTTCATTTCTGAAGGCTTTTCCGGTTTGTGCAATTCCGAAAGGAATTTTCATTCTTCCGGTTTTTTGAACATTTAAGAAATTTACAAAAATCCCTTGTGCAGTTTCCGGACGGAGGTACAAATCGGTGGCATTTTCTGCTGAAGCTCCCAACTTGGTGCCAAACATTAGGTTAAACTGGCGAACATCAGTCCAATTTTTAGAACCGGTTTCAGGGTCGGCAATGCCTAATTCTTCAATTAACGCCTTTACATCGGCCAAATTTTCTGTTTCCAAAGATTTGGCCATTCGGTTTAAAATAGCTTGCTTTTCTTCCCGATATCGAACAACACGCTCGTTAGTAGAAACAAACTGGGCTTCATCAAAGCTTTCTCCAAAACGAGCTTTCGCCTTTTCTATTTCTTTTTGGGCTTTTTGCTCTAATTTTTCGGCAAAATCCTCAATAAGAACGTCTGCTCTATATCTTTTCTTGGAGTCTTTATTATCAATTAGCGGGTCGTTAAAAGCATCTACGTGACCCGAAGCTTTCCATGTAGTGGGATGCATTAAAATTGCGGCGTCGATTCCCACTATATTTTGGTGCATGTATACCATGCTTCGCCACCAATATTCGCGAATATTTTTTTTGAGCTCTACTCCATTTTGAGCATAATCATAGACAGCGCTTAATCCATCGTATATTTCGCTGGAAGCAAATATGTATCCGTACTCTTTGCAATGGGATACTACTTTCTTAAATAAATCTTCATTGTTTGCCATGGCGCAAAAATAAAAAAACCGCTACGATAACTCGTAGCGGTTTGTGTTTTTTTAGAAACTAAATTTATTTAAGCTCCATAGTTGTGGTAGCCACTTGTTGTGGACCATCAAATACATTAATAGTGTAGCGCCCTTCAATAAGGTCTTCTTCTTTGGCATTCACTAACACACACACATCTAGTTCTTCTTGCTCATAAAAAACCTTGGTAGAAGTACTGTAGTTTAATACTCCACTTTCGAATTCCATAGCCGCTTTTTCACCTAAAAGATTATTATTAGGATTAATAACCTGTACAAATAGTAAACGATCTCCTTTTTGAGCAATGATATTTGGAGTTAATGTAAAACACGCTCTTACTTTATCGGCACGACTGGCTCTACGAGTATCTACAATTTTACCGCTACTTCTAACGATTACAGCTTCTCCTCTTAAATCGACAGCCTTTACTACCGAACCTTTTTTGATGGTTTCTGTCATAGCTAGATTTTCTTGACTTACAGAATCTACCACTCTAATGGTTTCATTAATCATGGTTTTGGCACTGTCTATTTCTACTGCTAGCATTCGGTTAGACTGAATTAAGCTATCGGCTCTTGCAAAAAGCATTTTTCGTTCGTCTTTTAAACGTCCAATTTCAATTTTATAACGCTGTATTAAAGCTACGTTGGCTTCGGAAGTCTTCACAGAGTCTAATAATACTTCTATTCTTTCTCTGGCAGCAATAAGGTCTTTGTCTTTAAGTTCGTTGTCTTTAATTAACTCATCATATTCCACGATAAGTTCTTCTAGATCGGTTTCAATGTCAGATTTTTGTTTTTCAAGCCCTGCTACTGTATTTTTACTATCATTGTAAAGGGATACGGTATACACTCCTAGGGCAATTAACAGGGCAGTTAATACACCAATGAGTACTTTAAACTTGGTACTATTACTTTCGTTGTTCATAATTATAGATGTTAGGTTTATATGGGACAAATGTAATACAAGGGTTCTTGCACAATTGTTTATGAAATGGTAAAAAAAATTAAAATATGTTAAATCTTTTATTTCCAAAGATTTGTAATGGTTGTAAAAGCAAGTTACTTAAAGGAGAACATATTCTTTGTGCCAACTGTAGGCATGAGTTACCGTTGGCATGCTTTCATCGCACGAACGATACGAGTATGAAAAATATATTTTATGGTCGGGTTCCGGTTGAAAATGCTACCGCACTGGTACTTTTTCAAAAAAAAGGAATTACCCAAGAAATGTTACACAACTTAAAATATCGAAATCAAAAAGAAATTTCCAATTTCTTCGGAAAATGGCTTGGAGGGGAACTTGCCCAACATCCCAACTATCAAACAATAGATATGGTCATCCCTGTCCCCCTTCATAAAAAACGATTGAAAAAAAGAGGATATAACCAAGTAAGTGGTTTTGGGAAAGAAATTTCAAATTGCCTCGAAATTCCTTTTATTGAAGATCTACTGGTAAAAGTATCACAAACCGATTCGCAGGTATTTAAAAAAAGACTCTTACGCTTTGAAAGTGAAGAAGTTTTCAAAGTTATTCATCCGGAAATACTTGCAAATAAACACGTCCTTTTAGTAGATGACATTGTTACCACCGGTGCCACCATTGAAAAATGTGCCCAACAAATACTCAAGGATACAAACGCCAAACTAAGTGTTGCTACCATGGCAATTGCCTAATAAAGTTTCCTATTTTTGCTATTATGAAAAGTACTCTTCTTAACTTCTTGATTGTTTTCACCTGCATTTTATGCTTTTCACAATGTGCCAAAAAAGGAACTCCCACAGGAGGGCCTAAGGATACTATTCCACCAATGATTTTAAAAAGTACTCCTGAAAATTTTACCACACAATTTACAGGGAATGAAATACGAATTTATTTTGACGAAAACATCAAGTTAAAAGAGTTGCAACAAAACTTAATTGTTTCTCCACCACTTACATATCAACCGGTTATTACTCCGCTGACTTCTTCAAAGGTGTTAAAAATTAAAATTTTAGATACTTTAAAAGAAAATACCACCTATGTCTTCAACTTCGGAAAGAGTATTACAGACAATAATGAAGGAAATGAGTTCGACTATTATAAATATGTTTTTTCCACAGGTAGTTTTATAGACAGCCTTACTCTTAAAGGGGCAATTATAGATGCATTGCTGCCCACTCCCGACAAAAAAACTGCGGTAATGCTTTATGAAGTTTCTGAAACATTTACCGATTCAATTATTTTTTCAGAAAAACCTACCTACATTACCACAACCAAAGAGAAGGACCCTTCTTTTGAATTAACTAACCTGAAAGAAGGCACTTACCTACTCGTCGCACTTCAAGAAGAAACCAGTAATTATACCTTTCAGCCCAAAAAAGATAAAATTGCCTACGCCGAAAATTACCTCACTTTACCTACCGATAGCAGTTATACAATAACACTCTTTAAAGAAATTCCCGATTATACCATGACACGCCCAAGTCACATAAGTAAAAACAAAATAGATTTCGGGTTTGAAGGAAATATCGATTCCTTAACAATTACACCTATCACTGAGCTTCCGGAAGATTTTACCTTCAAAATACTAAAAGACGCTAAAAAAGACACCCTACACTATTGGTTTAAACCCGCTATTGATGTTGAAGAAAAAGACACGCTGCATTTTTTGGCCTCCCAAAAAGGACAATTGGATACCTTGGTTGTAAAAATGCGCGATTTATTTGCAGATACTCTCCAGATTGCTAAATTATCCCCAAATGTTATTACCCCAAAAGACAGTATTAAATTAGGGGCAAATACTCCCATCGTTTCTTTTAATCCTGAAAAAATAGAAGTTTTGGATCGGGATTCAACGGCGATCTCTGTTATGGGATTTTTAAATGAAGCAAAAAATGAAGCTTCGCTTATTTTTCCAAAAAAAGATGATGATTCCTACCGAATTACAGTGCTGCCGGAAGCGGTTCAGGATTTTTTCGGAAAAACTAATGACACCCTACAATTTGCAGTAAAGACTAAAGTACTGTCAGACTACGGCACCCTTACTTTTACGCTTCAAAATATAAAAGAGTTTCCGGTTATTGTAGAGCTTGTGGATGAAAAATTCAAATTAATTGCTTCTGAATATTTAATAACAAATAAAGAAATTTACTTTGATTACCTGGAACCTGCCAAATACTATTTGCGGATTGTGTATGACACCAATAAAAATAAACAGTGGGACACCGGTAACTTTTTGAAAAAGATCCAGCCCGAAAAAATAGTGTATTACCCAAAACAAATTGAAGTGCGAAGTAATTGGGATATCAATGAGATATTTATTGTAGAGTAAAAGAATCTCTGTCTTTCAAGAAGCCTAAATAATTTCTATTTTCTTCGATATGTTCTTTTGAAAGGGTGATTGTTTCCACAAATTCTTTTTCAAAATCTTTGGAAGAAATTACATTCCCTAACACATCATATACTGCCGAATGACCTATATATTGGTGGCCACTTCCGTCCAATCCCACACGATTAACCCCAACACAATACGCCATATTTTCAATGGCACGTGCTTTTAAAAGGGCATCCCAAGCGGCAATTCGTTTCTCGGGCCAATTGGCAACATAGAGTAGTACGTCATAATCTTCCGTATTTCGTGCCCAAACCGGAAAGCGAAGATCGTAACAAATGAATGGGCAAATTTTCCAGCCTTTAAAATCTAATATTAATTTTTTGTCTCCTGAAGCATAAAACCTGTCTTCTCCTGCCAAGGTAAATGTGTGACGTTTATCATAGTAATAAAGGGTTGATGTTCCTTCCACCCAAAGCAACCGATTATAAAAATTTCCTGCTTCCTTAATAATCAAGCTCCCTACGATAGCAGCTCCTGTTTTTACAGATTGTTCTTGCATCCAAATCAAAGTGGGGCCATTCATAGGTTCGGCTAAATTAGCTGCATTCATGGTAAAACCCGTGGTAAACATTTCAGGAAGGATAATTACATCCGTATTTTCAGAAATAGTTGCTATTTTTTCTGAAAACATATGCCTATTGGCTTCGGGATTTTCCCAATGCTGTTGTGATTGTATAAGCGTAATCTTTAAATTATTCATTCCAACAAAACTATACATACTTTGGGAGCTTCTAAATGATTTTAGTAAAGCTCATAAAAAAAGCGGAACAGTAAAGTTACCATTCCGCCTTGAGATTTACAAAACATCCCCCTCAATCCCCCTTCAAAAGGGGGAAGATTCTTCTATTAAAAGCGGTCTAGATTCATTACTTTATCCCAGGCTTTGACAAAGTCTTTTACAAATTTTTCTTTCCCGTCGTTACTGGCATACACTTCAGCAAGTGCTCTTAAAATAGAATTTGACCCAAACACCAAATCTACCCGTGTTCCTTTCCATTTTGCAGCCCCTGTTTTACGGTCACGTCCTTCGTAAAGTGTTTTTGCATCATCAACAGCTTTCCATTCGGTCCCCATATCCAAAAGGTTTACAAAGAAATCGTTACTTAAAACCCCAGGTTTATGTGTAAATACCCCATGTGAAGAGCCTTCATAATTAGCATTCAACACACGCATTCCTCCCACAAGAGCCGTCATTTCCGGAGCGGTTAAGGTTAGTAATTGCGCTTTATCTACCAAAAGGTGTTCTGCAGGAATGCTATAGGTGTCTTTTGTGTAATTTCTGAAACCGTCTGCAAAGGGTTCTAACTCGTTAATACCTTCGATGTCGGTTTGACTCTGTAGTGCATCATTTCTCCCTGCTGTAAATGGAATACTTACTGAAACTCCTGCATCACTCGCCGCTTTTTCAACCGCAGCATTTCCTCCTAAAACAATAATATCGGCAAGGGATATTCTCTTCCCTCCCGAAGCTTTACTGTTGAATGATGCTGCGATTTTTTCTAGTACACTAATAGTATATGCTGCACCAACATTTGCTTTCCAACTTTTCATAGGCTCAAGGACAATACGAGCACCATTAGCGCCACCGCGTTTATCCCCTCCACGGAAGGTTGAGGCCGAAGCCCAAGCAGTATATACCAATTCTGAAACAGACAATCCAGCGTTTAGAATTTCTTTTTTCAATTCTTTTACATCGGTATCATCAACCAACTTGTAATCTACAGCCGGGATGGGATCTTGCCAAATTAAATCTTCTTTAGGCACTTCTGGCCCCAAATAACGCGATTTTGGTCCCATATCTCGGTGGGTTAATTTAAACCAAGCTCTAGCGTACGCCTCCGCAAATGCTTGAGGGTCGTTTAAAAATTTTCTAGAAATTTTCTCGTATTCCGGGTCAAAACGTAGTGACAAATCGGTTGTCAACATGGTTGGTTTTCGGTTAGGTCCACCAAACGGATCGGGAATAATAGCTTCGGCATCTTTAGCAACCCATTGATGTGCTCCAGCGGGGCTTTTGGTTAACTCCCATTCATATTTGAATAAAAATTTAAAGAAATCGTTGCTCCATTGCACGGGAGTACTTGTCCAAACCACTTCAAGCCCCGAAGTAATTGCATCTGCACCTTTCCCGGAACCGTGTTTGCTTGTCCACCCAAATCCTTGTAATTCCAAATCGGATGCTTCCGGATCTTTTCCTACTAAGCCGGCATCTCCAGCCCCATGAGTTTTACCAATGGTATGTCCTCCCGCAATTAAAGCCACTGTTTCTTCATCGTTCATGGCCATTCTTTTAAAAGTTTCACGGATGTCATGAGCCGCAGCAACAGGATCGGGGTTACCATCGGGACCTTCAGGATTTACATAGATAAGCCCCATTTGTACCGCCGCTAATGGGTTGTCTAAATCGCGTTCCCCTTTTTTACTATTAGCATAACGGCTATTGGGGGTATGGCTCAATGCCAACCATTCGGTTTCATTCCCCCAGTTTACATCCAAATCGGGTTCCCAAACATCTTCTCTTCCTCCCCCAAAACCAAAGGTTCTAAATCCTGCAGATTCTAAGGCTACATTCCCTGCCAAAATCATTAAATCTGCCCAAGAAATCTTTTGACCATATTTTTGTTTAATTGGCCAAAGTAATCTTCGTGCTTTGTCCAAGCTTACATTATCCGGCCAAGAATTTAAAGGTGCAAAACGTTGCTGCCCACGTCCACCACCACCACG
The DNA here is from genome assembly GCA_041392125.1 of Flavobacteriaceae bacterium. Classification (GTDB taxonomy): domain Bacteria; phylum Bacteroidota; class Bacteroidia; order Flavobacteriales; family Flavobacteriaceae; genus Halomarinibacterium. The sequence continues at coordinate 20,964 of JAWKMR010000016.1, forward strand.
TCCATCTCCGGAGCGGTAGGTACCGGCACTGTGCCACGCCATTCGGATAAATAACCCCGCATAGCTACCATAATCGGCAGGCCACCAGTCTTGTGAGTTGGTCATTACCTCTAGTAAGTCTTTTTTAAGGGCTGGATAATCCAGTTTTTGGAACGCATCAGCATAGTTGAAGTTTTCTCCCAAGGGGTTCGATTTTTCAGAATGCTGGCTTAGCAATTCGAGTTTCAATTGGTTGGGCCACCAATCTTTGTTGGAAGTCCCGTTTCCGGCAACTTGTCCCACAGATCCGTGGGAAAAAGGACATTTGCCTGTTTCGTTTGTTTTATTAGTATCCATGAAAGTGTAATTTATTCTAATTGAGTTTTAAAAGTAGCAACTATCTTTCTTTAAAGGAACAAAACTTAATTGTATGTACCAATAAAATGATTGATAAAACTTATAGAAACCTTAAAAACAAATAGAGAAATTATATTTGGTTTAGGATTGTTGCTGCTTGTTGCAATGTTTCTTCCGTTTTAGCGAAACACACTCTTAACTGCTTAAAATCCTCTTTATTTTTATTAAAAACCGAAGTTGGAATAGTAGCCAATTGATATTCTTTGGTTAATCTTTCGGCAAAGGCAATATCATTTTCAGAAGTAATTTCAGAATAATCCAACAACTGAAAATACGTCCCGGCAGAAGGCAAAAATTTGAAACGGGAATCTTTTATTAAATTTAAAAACGAATCTCTTTTTTGCTGATAAAAATGAGGAAGTGCCAAATACGGTTTCGGGTCTTGGAGATAGGCTGCCAACCCTTTTTGCATGGGATGATTTACTGAAAACACATTGTATTGATGTACTTTTTGAAATTCTTTCATAAGTGCTTCAGGAGCCACGCAATAGCCCATTTTCCAACCGGTATTGTGAAAGGTTTTCCCAAAAGAAGCGGTAATAAAAGTTCGTTGGGAAAGAGCTTCAAATTTTGCTACACTTTGGTGAATTTCACCATCAAAAATAATGTGTTCATAAACTTCATCACTTATTACAAGCAGGTCATGTTTTTCTACTATTTGCTGTAAATGAAGCACATCCTTTTCCGAAAAAATCATTCCACTAGGGTTATGCGGACTATTAATGATAATCATTTTAGTTTTTTCAGAAATAGTTATTTCCACCTCATTCCAGTCGGGTTGATAGAGGGGTGGCCGAAGTTGTATGGGTTTTGTAATCCCTCCAAATAATTCAATGGCAGGTTCATAGCAATCATACGCAGGCGCAAAAACAATCACCTCATCTCCTTTATGAATGGTTGCGGCAATGGCAGTAAAAATAGCTTGTGTAGCACCGGCTGTGATAGTAATTTCTTTAGCAGGGTGGTATTTTTTTGCGTAAAGTGTTTCCATTTTTTCTGAAATGCATTCCCGCAATTCCAAATCTCCTTGCATGGGGGCATACTGATTAAACCCATCTTTCATGGCTTTTGAAACGGCTTCCATTAATATTGGGTCACTTTCAAAATTTGGAAAACCCTGTGAGAGGTTTAGGGCGTTGTAATCGGCAGCCATTTTACTCATCACAGTAAAAATGGTGGTCTGTACGTTGGGGAGTTTGGAAATCATGGTATAAAAATAAAAAATCCCAAGTGGAAAACTTAGGATTTAATTTTTTAAAGTCATAAAGTTTTATCCCTTTAAACTCGCAGAAAGATACTCTCTATTCATTCTAGCAATGTTTTCCAATGAAATTCCTTTCGGGCATTCTACTTCACAAGCACCCGTATTAGTACAGTTTCCGAAGCCCTCTTTGTCCATTTGCTCAACCATATTTAATACCCGTTGTGTAGCTTCTACTTTCCCTTGAGGAAGTAATGCAAACTGGCTTACTTTGGCCGAAGTAAATAACATGGCACTGGCATTTTTACAAGCTGCCACACAAGCGCCGCAACCAATACATGTTGCCGCTTCAAAAGAAGCATCGGCGTCATCTTTATTAATAGGAATGGCATTAGCATCAATGGTATTTCCGGAGGTATTTACCGAAATATAACCTCCCGCCTGCTGAATTCTATCAAAAGCACTCCGGTCCACCATTAAATCCTTAATTACAGGAAACGCTTTAGCACGGAAAGGTTCAATAACAATAGTATCTCCATCCTTAAACATGCGCATATGCAATTGACAGGTAGTGACCAATCGATCGGGACCGTGGGGCTCACCATTTATTTGAAGCGAACATGCTCCGCAGATTCCCTCACGACAATCGTGATCAAATACCACGGGCTCTTCTCCTTTTTCAATGAGTTGCTCGTTCAACACATCCAGCATTTCCAAAAAGGACATATCTCCATCCACACCATCTATAGGGTAGGTTTGCATACTCCCTTTGGCCTCTGCGTTTTTTTGTCTCCAGATTTTTAAAGTTAACTTCATTAGTAAAAAGTTATAAGTTATTTGTTAATCGGAATTCTTTGCTTGCTTTAAATAATTTATGTATCCATTTAAAATTGCAAGACATTCAAACACCTGCTTTCTATATTTTTGGTATTTATTTTCTAAAATATATTCTTCATCAAAAGCTGTAATAAGTTGATCCAATAATTCATACAAAGAACCTCTCGCAATTCTACAAAACTGAATATTTTCTTGATAATGAAATCTGCCAAATCCTTCAGCAATATTATGTGTTATCGAGCGAGATGCCCTTCTCATTTGAGAAATTAATTCAAACTTTTCATTTTTTGGAAAGCTTTTAATTAGTTCTTTAATATCATTTCTTAGAACTCTTGCCTTTTTCCAACACTCTAATTCTTCAAAACCATTAAAAGAAGCCATATAACTAATAACAAGTAACTATTTATAACTTCTTGTCTTTACTTCAATATTTTCGTATTCCAGATTCTCTTTATGCAATACTGCGTCACCGGGTTCTCCTTTGTATTCCCAAGCAGCAACATACATAAAGTTTTTATCGTCTCTCAAGGCCTCTCCATCTTCCGTTTGGTATTCTTCTCTAAAATGACCTCCACAGGATTCATTTCTATGCAAAGCATCTTTGGCAAACAATTCGCCTAACTCAAGAAAATCTGCCACGCGAGCTGCTTTTTCCAGTTCGGGGTTCATTTCGTCCATGCTTCCGGGAACTTTCACTTCTTTCCAAAATGCTGAACGAAGCTCTTTTATTTCTGAAATGGCTTCTTTCAATCCTTTTTCGTTACGTGCCATCCCTACTTTATCCCACATGATTTTTCCGAGGCGCTTATGGAAATGATCCACACTTTTGGTTCCGTTGTTATTAATCAGTTTTTCAAGCGTTGTTCTTACATTATTTTCCGCAGCTTCAAATTCGGGTAAATCGGTTGAGATTTTTCCTGTTCTAATATCTTTTGAAAGGTAATCCCCAATGGTATAAGGCAACACAAAGTAACCATCGGCCAATCCTTGCATCAAAGCACTTGCCCCCAGTCTGTTTGCCCCGTGATCACTAAAGTTAGCTTCTCCGGCTGCATAACACCCCGGAATGGTGGTCATTAAGTTATAATCTACCCATACACCACCCATAGTGTAGTGTACAGCTGGGTAAATCATCATGGGGGTTTTATACGGATTCTGATCTACAATTTTTTCGTACATCTGAAACAAGTTTCCATACTTGTTTTCAATTACTTTTTCACCCAATTCACGAATGGTGTCTTCGGAAGGATTTTCAATATGATGAATGGCCGCTTGCTCTTTTCCGTAACGCATAATGGCCGATTTGAAATCCAAATACACGGCTTCCCCTGTTTTGTTCACTCCAAATCCGGCATCGCAACGCTCTTTAGCCGCACGCGAAGCAACATCACGAGGCACTAAGTTTCCGAAGGAAGGATAGCGACGTTCTAAGTAGTAATCACGATCTTCTTCTTTTAAATCGGTTGGCTTTAATTTACCTTCTCTAATTGCGATGGCATCGTCCATTTTCTTTGGCACCCAAATACGCCCGTCGTTACGAAGCGACTCCGACATCAACGTTAATTTGGACTGGTGATCTCCCGAAACCGGAATGCAGGTTGGGTGAATCTGGGTATAGCAAGGGTTGGCAAAATAGGCTCCTTTTTTATGAATTTTCCACGAAGCCGTTACATTACTTCCCATGGCATTGGTAGAAAGGAAAAATACATTTCCGTAACCTCCCGTAGCAATGACTACAGCGTGCGCCGAATGTCTTTCCAATTTTCCGGTCACTAAATCTCGGGCGATAATCCCCCTGGCTTTTCCATCAACAATCACTAAATCGAGCATTTCGTGACGGTTATAGGCTTTAATTTTCCCACGGTTGATTTGTCGGTTCATCGCTGAATACGCTCCTAACAACAATTGTTGCCCTGTTTGCCCTTTGGCATAAAATGTTCGGGAGACCAAAACCCCTCCAAAAGAACGGTTATCCAGTAACCCGCCATATTCACGGGCAAAAGGAACCCCTTGAGCAACACATTGATCGATAATATTGGCTGAAACTTCTGCCAAACGATATACATTTTCTTCCCGAGCACGATAATCGCCTCCTTTAATGGTGTCGTAAAAAAGACGATAGGTAGAATCCCCATCCCCTTGATAATTCTTTGCGGCATTAATTCCTCCTTGAGCGGCAATAGAGTGTGCCCGACGTGGGGAATCTTGGTAACAAAATGTTTTTACGTTATAGCCTAATTCGGCAAGAGTAGCAGCAGCACTCCCGCCAGCTAAACCGGTTCCTACTACAATAACATCAATGTTCCGTTTGTTAGCCGGGTTAACAAGGTTAATATCGTTTTTATGTTTGGTCCACTTTTGGGCTAAAGGTCCTTTGGGTAATCTAGATTCTAATGACATAAAGTAGCTTTTTAGTGGATTAAGTGATTAATATGATGGTAGAGGGCAATAAATATAAACCCTGCAGGAATTACAATGGCAAAAGCTTTGGTAAAGCCCTTCAATCCTTTGGAATATTTATTGTTGAATCCTACGCTTTGAAAGGCTGAAGAAAAGCCATGCCATAAATGAACTGCTAACAGTATAAAGGCAACAACGTACATAATTACACGTGTATGACTTTCAAACTTGTGAACGGTTTCGGCATAATAGCGCATAGAATCTTCAGGATGTGATTCAATGTATTTATGAACGATTTCAGGAATCCAGAAATCGTAAAAGTGCAATCCTAGAAAAGCTAGGACTACCATTCCGGAAATAATCATATTTCGCGAAGCCCAACTGGCATTTGCACTTCCTTTATAACTAGCATATTTTACAGCGCGTGCATTTCGGTTTTTCATTTCCAGCACAAAACCCATCACAAAATGGAAAACCACGCCAAAAATTAATATAGGCTGAAGGACAAACTGTATCAACCCATTGGTGCCCATAAAATGCGACCAACTATTAAAGGTGTCGGGAGCAATTACCGATGTAAAGTTGATAACAAAATGCTGTGCTAAGAAAAAAACCAAAAATAAACCTGAAAGTGCCATGGCGACTTTTCTGGCAATGGAAGAGGAAAGTAATCCCATAGTGTGTTTTTCAAAATTTCAATACACAAAAATACGGCTCAATTGCATGATTGCCAAACTTTCATATTTGTTTTAAAGTGTATTTAGAATGGTTTTAAACAAAAAATATATTATTTAATTTCTAATTTCTCTTTAGCAGATTTTCCGCCAACCATGACCTCAACGGTATAAGTTCCCTTTGGCAAATAGTACTTTCCGTTTTGGGCTTTTGAAATTTTGGCTCCTGCCTTTTCAAGATTCTTTACGCCCTTTTCTGAAAGGGTTACATGGTATTTTGAAAAATGAACACCCTTTACAACATCAACGCTCCATGTTTGCAGTTCTTTTCCGTCTTCCGAAGTAATTGAAATGGTTGCATTTCCTTCCGAAGGACTGTAAAACTGAATATCCACGGAAGGTTCAAAAGGATCGTTCCACTCACTAAAACTACTTCCCCAACGGCGCGAATATTGCAATGGCTCCATAGAATTTACCAAAACAGTATTCATAGAATTTTCAGAAAGTTGCTGTAACAACGAAACATCGGCTATGTAAATAGACCTCCCATGGGTGCCAACAACCAATTCTTTAGCTTCCGGTTGTACCACCAAATCATGCACGGCAACATTGGGCAATCCTTCAGAAAACAACTCCCAGCTTCCTCCTTTGTTGAAAGAAACATACACCCCATTATCGGTTCCCAAATACAGAATATTTTCATTTTCCGAATCTTCTTTAACCACATTTACGGGCGAGGCGGGAAGATTACTTGCAATGTTTTTCCAAGTTTGCCCGTAATCGTCACTCATATACACATATGGCGTAAAATCGTCCCAACGATAGCCATTTAAACTTACATAGACTCTCGATTTTTTATGCTGCGAAGCCACTACACGGCTTACCCACAAATCCTTTGGGAAAGATGTTGAGATATTGTCCCAATTTCCGCCTCCATTCTTGGTAAGATAGACCAGCCCATCATCGCTTCCGGTATAAAGTAGCCCAAACTGAAAAGGAGATTCGCTCATGGTAGTAAGGGTTCCATAAGCCACATTTCCGGGTTTTCCATTGTTGGTTAAATCGGGTGAAATGGCATCCCAATCGTCTCCTTTATTAAGACTTCGCATCAATTTATTTCCCCCGTAATACAAAATATCCTGATTGTGTTTACTCAACAAAATAGGAGTTTGCCAATTAAAACGATAGGGATTTTCCCCCAATTGATGTTTCGGCTGAATATAAGCATTTTCATTAGTGGCAAGATTTAAGCGGTAATAATTTCCGAATTGAAAACCCGTATAAACTATATTATTATCTCGATTGTCAATTTGAACCTGCATGCCGTCTCCTCCCATAATCATTTTATAGGGATATTGACCGGATTGATACCAATACACACTTTCTTCACTATCGCTTGCTCCTTTCCACACCCCATTATCCTGTAAGCCACCATACACATTATAAGGTTTCGCATGATCTACATTGATGGCATAGAACTGCCCCACAGCAGGAGTATTACACTTTATCCAATGTTTCCCATCATCATAACTAATGTTGACCCCCCCATCGTTCCCGTTGATTAAATGCCCGGGCATTTTGGGATTAATCCAAAGCACATGGTGATCTGCATGGACATTATCTGCATCAATCGATTTAAAGGTTTTTCCTCCGTCTTTGGAAGTTAAAATGGGAACTCCATAAATGTAAATTCCGTTTCGGTTGTTGGGATCTACATGAATTTTTCCGAAGTAATACCCATATGAATAATAGACTCCATCCAAAAATCCTTCATGGGTTTTGTTCCATGTTTTACCGGCATCGGTGCTTTTATACACTTCGGCACCAATTACAGGCGTATCGAACAATAAGGTATTGGCATCCTCCAAATATTTAGCTAAATCCACGGGCGTAGCAGTTCCCTCTTTAATTAACTGCTTCACACTTTGAGCCGTGTATTTTTCCTGAAAGTCATTATTCCGCAAAAAGCTTTCCAGCTTGGCATTGTCCAAATTCAAAAAAGCATCTCTTGACATCGTTTTGAAATCCTCTTTGGTAAGTCCTTCCTTTTTTTCTTCGGAATCTTTCTTTCGTAAAAATTGATTGTCATGAATGGCATATACGGTATTTTCATCTACCACGGCCACTCCTATTCTCCCCACTCCATCGCCCGTTGGGAATCCGCTGGCTTCTGTTGAAACATTGGTCCACGTATTTCCGGCATCCACACTTTTATAGAGTGCACTTCCTTCTCCATTGCCTTTAAAATTCCATGCTTTACGGTCTTTATCCCAACTGGAAGCATACATGATATTAAAGTTGTTAGGGTGCACACTCATTTCAATAATCCCGGTATGATTATTTACAAAAAGTGTTTTGTTCCAAGTTGTTCCCCCGTCAAAAGATTTATAAACCCCGCGTTCGTCATTATTGGAATACAAATGCCCCGTGACGCCCACTACTATTTCATTAGGGTTATTGGGGTTCAGAAGAATTCGAGCAATGTGGTGCGAATCCATAAGACCCATATTTTGCCAGGTTTTTCCGTTGTCGGCACTTCTCAAAAGACCTATTCCGGCATAACTGGAACGCGAAGCATTTACTTCTCCGGTTCCTACCCAAAGTGTTCTGTTTTTCCAATCCACCGCCAAAGCACCCACATTTTGGGTAGGACTGCTATCCAAAACGGGTTCAAAACTGGTTCCATTATTTATTGTATGCCATACGCCTCCACTGGCATACCCCACATAAAACTCGGTAGGATTTACCGGATTTACCGCAATGTCCACCACACGACCACTCATGACCGAAGGGCCAATATTCCGGAAGGGCAGGTTTTTAACTAAGGAATTTTGCGTGAGTTGTTCTTTCTGTTGTAGTGCTTTTTCAACGGCACCGGCAGAGGTAGCAGGTTGTTGAGAAAAAAGCGTTATAGAAAAAGAAAGGAAAAATAAGGTGGTTAGTTTCTTCATCTTTGGTGGTTTAAAAACAGAATTACTAAAATACACTAAATTATTTTGAAGAAGTTTGCCTTACCCAATAAATTAGTTTTTTTACCTTCGGAAAGGCATTAAATAACTTATGGATCCTTCCAAAGAATTATTGAGAAAAAGCATTACCCACATTTTGAAAGATGTAATACCGGAATCGCATCTTTCTGAAATCTTGAATGCTTTTCAGTTTATGGAACTAAAAAAGAATACTTTTTTTGTTGAAGAAGGAAGCGTTTGTCGTTATTTCTGTTTTGTGGAAAGCGGTATTTTAATGCACTCCATTGTAGTGAATGGAGAAGAAAAAACCACCTATCTGGCATTAAAAAATACCTATACTTCGGCCTTAAAAAGTTTTAAAAACCAAATTCCCTCTCGAAAAAATATTAAGGCCATTAGTCATTGCGCTCTTTGGGTGTTATCTATTGAAAACTTTAATACACTGCTTAAAAATAATGAAGCCTTCTTTCGGTTTTATTACAACTTAATTGAAAATCAAATTTTTCTCATTGACGATTACCGTATTGATTTGCTTACGCTTTCTCCTGAAGAACGCTATCAAAAAATGTTGCAAAACGAGCCCAATTTATTACAACAGGTTCCGCTTCGGTATTTAGCCTCGTTCTTAGGAATTTCCAATAGGCACATGAGTCGTATTCGAAAAAATTCGATTTAACGCCATTTGGCTACTTTTTTCAGCGATGCATTCCGTAATTTTGAAGAAATCAAATTCAAAATCTCATGAAATACCTTCCTATAGACCGCAACCTGTACATCAAAAACCGAAAAAACTTTATGGCGCAAATGAAGCCGAAAAGTATTGCCGTTTTTAATAGTAATGATATTTATCCGGTGAGTGCCGATAGTACCATGCCCTTTAATCAGCATCGCGATATTTTCTATTTAAGTGGTGTGGATCAGGAAGAAAGTATTCTATTATTATTTCCGGACGCACACGAAGAAAAACACCGCGAAGTACTTTTTTTACGAGAAACCGATGAGCATATTGCTATTTGGGAAGGCGAAAAACTAACTAAAGAACGTGCTTTTGAAGTAAGCGGAATTAAAACCGTGTATTGGCTCACTGATTTTGACAAAATTTTCTTCGCATTAATGACCGAGGCCGAAACCATTTACTTTAATACCAACGAACATTACCGACAAAGTGTAGAAACCGAAACCCGCGAAGATCGTTTCATCAAAAAAACCAAAGAGCAATTTCCGGCACATAGCTGGGCAAAAAGCAATCCTATTTTACAACGACTACGCTCTGTAAAAGATACTATTGAAATTGATCTCATTCAAAATGCTTGCAACATTACTGAAAAAGGTTTCCGAAGAATTCTAAATTTTATAAAACCCGGCGTTTGGGAATATGAAATTGAAGCCGAATTTATTCACGAATTTTTATGTAATCGTTCCAAAGGTTTTGCCTACACGCCCATTGTTGCCAGTGGAAACAACGCCAATGTCTTGCATTATATTGAAAACAACCACCAATGTAAAGATGGAGACCTCATTTTATTGGATGTAGGTGCCGAATATGCCAACTATAGTAGCGATATGACACGTACCATTCCTGTGAATGGAAAGTTTACCCAACGGCAAAAAGAAGTGTATCATGCCGTACTTCGAGTAAAAAATGAAGCGACCAAAATGCTCGTCCCCGGAAATTTCTGGAAAGAGTATCATGTAGAAGTGGGCAAACTCATGACTTCTGAATTGTTAGGGTTGGGGCTCATTGACAAAGCCGATGTGCAAAACGAAAACCCCGATTGGCCCGCCTATAAAAAATACTTTATGCACGGCACCAGCCACCATATGGGGCTTGACACACACGACTATGGTATTTTACGGGAACCTATGAAAGCAAATATGGTATTTACCGTAGAGCCCGGTATTTATATCCCTGAAGAAGGGTTTGGTATTCGACTGGAAGATGATGTGGTGATTCAAGAGAAAGGAGAACCTTTTAACCTCATGCGAAACATTCCTATTGAAGCGGAAGAGATTGAAACTTTAATGAACTCATAAAAAAAGCCCTCATAAAGAGGGCTTTTTTATAGATTTAGGGCAAAATTTATACGTGTAGCACACTGTTTTCAGCACCGGCATAATCATTCCAAGCATAGGCATCAGCTTGTTCTTCATTAATATAGTTTCCATCAACGATATAACGGAATTCATACGAATTATCTTTTTCAAGATCTAAAGTTCCTTTAAAAGTTCCGTTTTTTAATTTTTTAAGTGGGGTTTCCTTGGTATTCCATCCATTAAAAGATCCTACTACTTTTACTTCATTAGCTTCCTCTGCAGGAACCGTAAAAGTTACTTTACAAAGGGGTTTGCTTTTTAAATATTGTTTTGTAATTGCCATGATGTTTACATTTTAAATTCGTGTTCAAATCTAAAACACAAAATTGCTTTTACAAATGTTTAACTGCTAAAAAATCAGCGTTTTACGAAATTCACAAATTGAATAACGCCATATTACGAAATTGAGAAAATTAAAAGTGAAAAATTGGCAATCTTTCAAAGAAAACAACTTTTAATTGAGCTCATTTTTTTATGAAATTGGAGCGACATCGTTTTCGATTTTTCAGAAACATGTTAAAAAATTGAGGAAAACGTCAATTTTCTTCTAGAATGCCTTCAGAATTGTTTTTTTTCTGAAAAAAATTCAACAAAATAAAAGTTACTACAGCAGGCAAAACCCATCCCATATTTTGGTTCGCAAATGGAATGGTATTTTTAATCACATCTAAATTTATTTCAGAAGAAATAGCTGTTAAAAAATCCGGTATGCTAAATAAAAATGTTACTAAAACCACGCCCCTGAAAACAAACTTTGAAGACCATTTTTCCGGTAGTACGTTTAACACAATTAAAACAATAGTAATAGGATAAAGAAATAAGAGCGCAGGAAAAGCAATTGAAATAATGCTTGAAACAGGTAGTTGCCCCATGAGCACCCCTATAATACATCCTACTATCACTGTTATTTTAAAGGCCTTTTGTGAATTATTGGCAATCCCTTTCACAAAGTCGGCAGTCCCGGTTACTATGCCCACTGCGGTCGTAAAACAAGCCAGAGACACTAAAACGGCTAAAAACGCAGTGCCCATATTACTTAAAGATTGTGTGCTTAATATAGTAAGAAACCGAGCTCTTTCGGTAACTTCTTCCAAGGCACTATAATGAGCCCCTAAAGCTATTAAACCAAGATATATAAGGATTAAAGCAATTCCCGCAACGATTCCGGCTTTGGTAATAATACCCTTTTTTTCAGCAAATGAAAGTTGGGATTGAAAAGATAGTGATATTACAATGACACCGCCCACCACAACACCCCCAATGGCATCAAAGGTTTGATAGCCTTCTAAAATTCCGGCAGAGAAGGTGTTTTCAAAAATAGTAGTTTTTACGATGTCAGAATCTGAAGAAAGCCCAATGGCAATAATCAATAGTAAAATACCTAAGATAAGTGGCGTTAAAAATTTACCAATAATGTCTAAAATTTTAGATCTATTTAAAGAAAACACTAACACCAATAAAAAATACAACGTACTTGTCCAAAGTGATGAAATGGAAAAATAAGGAGCTACGGCCATTTCATGGGTTACCGAAGCCGTTCTGGGAGCTGGTAAGCCAATAGATACAATATAGATGAGAACACCAAAAAGGAGGGCAAATTTGGGTGATACTTTTTTGCCAAAATCCAACAAAGAACCCTGTAATCTTGCATGACCATATATGGCTAAAATAGGAATACACACTGCAGAAAGGATAAATCCAACAAAAACCCACCCCCAATCTTGCCCACTATTATAACCCAAAAAAGGAGGTAAAATAAGATTTCCGGCACCAAAAAAAAGGGAAAAAAGTGCAAAAGCGGTAATGAAGACTTGCTTGCTATGTTGCATTGACGGATATTTGTCGTGAAGATAGAAAAATGATTTTTCAGTACAATAATACCCCTATTTATTATCACGTTAAAGGCAAAGGTCCTGCTTTGGTTTTACTGCACGGATTTCTAGAAAGTTCCAACATTTGGAATAATTTTATTAGACCCCTTTCTGAAAAATATACTGTAATAACAATAGATCTCCCAGGACATGGGAAAAGTGATACAGTGGCTGAAATTCATACCATGGAATTAATGGCTGAAGCAGTAAACTCGCTTTTAATTTCGTTAAAAATTTCTGAAGTAATCCTCATGGGCCATTCTATGGGGGGTTATGTAGCATTAGCATTTACCGAATTATTTGAAGAAAAGGTTGGCAAGCTTTTATTACTTAATTCTACCACCGAAGCCGATAGTACCGAACGAAAAGAAAATAGGAATCGTGCCATTGACTTAATTACAAAAGGCAAGAACCCCTTTTTAAGTATGGCGATACCCCATTTGTTTTCAGAAACTTCACGAAAAACATTTTCCGAAGCAATAGAAATTTTAAAAAAAGAAGCTTTTCTTTTCCCAACAGAAGGTATCATTGCCAATATAAAAGGAATGCGTAACCGAAAAGAGCGAACTTTTGTTTTAAAAAATTTCTCTAAAGAAAAATGGATTATCTGTGGAATTGAAGACCCTATTGTACCAGTAACTACCTCAAAATCAATTTCAAAACAAA
>JAWKMR010000017.1:0-27297 GCA_041392125.1 Flavobacteriaceae bacterium
CAACTTGTTATATCTTAAGTTTTATTTGGAATATCCCAACCATCCCGAAGGGATAACACAAGTTTTTCATCAACAGTATCCCGAACATGAAACTTGTTCAACGCCACATCTAAAGGACTACGTATCTCCTGTAACTGCTGCGAACTAACATGGGTATAAATCATCGTCGTTTCCGGTTTGCTATGCCCCAACAACTCCTGTATCAACCGCAAATCCGTCCCATGCTCCAGTAAATGCGTCGCATAACTATGCCGTAAGGTATGTGGTGACACTCGTTTACTAATCCCCGCCAATTTACAACTTTGTTTCAAAAAAGACCGAATGCTTTCCGCACTATATTTTCCGCCACTGGGATTTTCTATAAAATAATGCTTGGGCTTATAGGCATGGTAGTACATTTTTAATAACGGGATAACACTTTCCGCAAGATTGGTATACCGGTCCTTACGGCCCTTCGCCATCTGTACTCGCAATTGTTTTCGGTTAAAATCAAAACTTTTTAATTCAAGATCCACTAGTTCACCCACTCGTAAACCCGCACTGTACAGTAGGGCTATAATAGTTTTATGCTTTAGGTTTCGCGTTACCTGTAATAGCTGTAACACCTCTTCCATACTCAAAACAGTAGGAAGTTTACGGTCCTTTTTGGGGCGGATAAGCTTTTCGGGATTTATTTCGCAAATAGGATAAAAATAGGCAAACTGTTTAAAGGCACTTACCAATTGCCGGTGCGTGCTAATAGAATAATTCAATTCCTTCACGGCCCATTCAATATACAAACGCACATCGTTTTCATTTAAAAGCTCGGCCAACTTCCATGCGTGGAACCGTAAAAATTCCCCTACAAAATTGGAATATACAGAAACGGTACTGTGGCTATAGCGCTTTCCGTACAAAAAATCCACGTACTTTTTGTGAATCAGCAGTTTATCGGGCGGAAGGGGTGGTAAAGTAGATGAGGCTTTTCCCTTTTCGTCCCAAGTTTTTAAAGAGGGAGATGCTTCGCCCGCAATGGCATAACCTCCATCAAGTAGATACGATTTCAGAAGCGCAATTTTTTCTTCTGAATAAAGGATATAAAAACACCTGTGGGTTTCACTATACGAAACACCGTCAAACTGTTTCAGATATTCTTTAAGCGCAAAATCATAAGGAAACCGAAGGGCCATACAATTGCGTTTGCGGTGCACCAAGTGCGTAAACGTTACAGTAACCATAAAAAAAAGGGGGGAGTGAATCAAAGATACAAAAAAGTATTGTTTTTATGATGGTTCTGAAACATCATTACATAAAACCCTAAAAACAATAAGCAACTATTTCTTCCGAATAAAAATAGTTACCGGCACTCCCGTAAAATCGAAGTTTTCACGCAGTTTGTTCTCCAAAAACCGCTTATAGGGGTCTTTTACATACTGCGGAAGGTTGGCAAAAAAGGCAAAACTGGGGAATGGCGTAGGCAACTGCGTACAAAACTTAATCTTTACATACTTAGCCTTCACCGCCGGAGGGGGATAGGCCTGGATAATAGGTAGCATGACCTCGTTTAGCTCATGGGTTTTTATTTTTTTGGTACGATTATGAAAAACCGCCACAGCCGTCTCTATAGCCTTATAAATCCGTTGCTTTTCCAATACCGAAATAAACACAATAGGCACATCTACAAAAGGGGCTATTTGTTTCCGTATATGAGCTTCAAACTCCTTGGTGGTATTGGTTTCTTTGGCTACCAAATCCCATTTGTTCACCAATATTACAATACCTTTATTGTTGCGCTGTGCTAACCAAAATATATTCTGAACCTGTCCGTCAAAACCACGGGTAGCATCACACACCAACAAAGCCACATCGCAATGTTCAATGGCACGTACACTGCGCATCACGCTATAAAACTCCAGGTCTTCCTTTACCTTGTTTTTCTTCCGTATTCCGGCGGTATCTACCAAATTAAACTCAAATCCAAACTGGTTGTACTTGGTATCTATACTGTCGCGTGTGGTACCTGCAATATCGGTCACCACAAAACGGTCTTTACCTATTAAAGCATTAATAAAAGACGATTTCCCGGCATTAGGCCTTCCTACTACGGCAAATCTAGGAAGGTCATCCTCTTCCCGTTCCTCTTCTTCGGGCAATATGGCCACCAAATCATCTAACAAATCACCGGTACCGCTACCGTTAATACCTGAAATAGTATAGTATTTTTCAACGCCTAACGAATAAAACTCCACGGCATCGTTTTCCCTATGGGCGGCATCTACTTTATTTACCGCTAAAAAGAAAGGCTTTTTACTCTTCCGAAGCAAGGCAGCCACCTCTTCGTCCATACCCGTAACGCCATCTTCCACATCGACCATAAAAATAATGGCATCGGCCTCCTCAATGGCAAGTGCCACTTGTTTGTCTATTTCTGCTTCAAATACATCGTCACTACCTACTACATACCCCCCGGTATCGATTAAAGAAAATTTCTTTCCGTTCCAATCGCTCTTTCCATAATGACGGTCGCGGGTAACCCCGCTCACGGCATCTACAATGGCTTCACGGCGTTGGATTAATCGGTTAAAAAAGGTAGATTTCCCTACGTTGGGTCTCCCTACAATAGCTACAATACTCATAGTCTGAAAAATGGACTGCAAAGGTAGTAGTTTAAATGGAAGAAAAGTGCTAATTTTCAAGAGTCTTTAAACAAGTTCCCATGGAATTAGGTGAAGAAATAGTATTACGCCCTCGTTTTAGCTTCGAGTTATCCGCTACCCCCGAAGCTGCCATAGATGCCTTTATTGCTCGTAAAAACAACACCGAAAACATTGTTGTAACAAGTGTAGAACAACATGTATTCCTTAAAATCCCAAAACACCTGCAACACTTTTGGTCCCCGCAACTGGATTTGGAGATCTTCGCTTTTGAAGATGGGAAAACAACCCTACGCGGACTTTTTGGTCCCAAACCCACTGTCTGGACCATGTTTATGTTCCTGCACTTTGCGGTGGCAAGTTTGTTTATTGCTTTCGGAATTTGGGCATATACCAATGCATCGCTCGATACCCCTTATGCACTACAGTTGGTATTTATGGCCCTTATGGTACTGGCTTGGTTTTTACTTTACACTGCCGGACGAATGGGTAAACAAGCGGGAAAAAAAGAAATGCTGAAGTTATATGCTTTTATGAAACAAACTCTCAACCTCTAACTGTTATAGCCAAAACGCTTTAGCTGCTGTGGGTCGTTGCGCCAGTTTTTATTCACTTTTACGTACAAGGCTAAATGAATATGCTTTCCGAAGAATTTCTCCAACTCCTTTCGGGCTTCAATACCTACCCATTTTAGGGGTTGTCCCTTATGCCCTATCACAATCCCTTTTTGCGATTCTCGCTCTACCATAATCACGGCTCGAATACGAATCATTTGTTCGTCTTCTATAAATTCTTCCGTTTCAATTTCTACCGCATACGGAATTTCTTTTTTGTACTGCATCAATATTTTTTCACGAATGGTTTCATTCACAAAAAAACGCTCGGGCTTGTCTGTCAATTGGTCTTTAGGGTAAAACGGAGGAGACTCGGGCAATAATTCCAGAATACGTTGAAACACCTGGGGCACCCCAAAATTTTGTAAGGCCGAAATGGCAAACACCTCGGCATGAGGCACTTTTTCTTCCCAAAATTTCACGGCAGCTACCAAAGAGGTTTCATCGCCTTGATCAATTTTATTAATCAATAACAACACAGGGATTTGTGCCAATTGTATTTTCTGAAAGAAGGCTTCATCTTTCAATTCTTTTTCTCCCAGTTCTACCATATAAAGCAATACATCGGCGTCGTCGAAAGCAGATTTTACAAACTCCATCATACTGGTTTGCAACTCATAGGCAGGTTTAATGATACCGGGAGTATCACTTAACACTACCTGAAAGTCCTCCCCGTTCACAATCCCCAAAATTCGGTGGCGCGTGGTTTGTGCTTTACTGGTAATAATAGAGAGTCGCTCCCCCACAAAAGCATTCATCAAGGTGCTTTTGCCTACGTTAGGGTTGCCAATAATATTTACAAATCCGGCTTTGTGAGACATCAATTACTTTTATGCAAAGGTAGCTAATTAACTGGCGTACATCTATAACAAACACCAAATTATGGGCGCTTACATTTTAACTCCCAAAATAGGGTCGTTCATGGGGTATTAACAATTTTTAAGTTTAAATAAATTACGGAAATACTATATCGAAATACTAAAAGTTAGTGGCAATAGTTTTGTAACAAATCGACCTGAACACTCGTCTAAACCGAAATCAATGCTTTTATGATTCAAAACAAAAATCTTCCAATTAAAATTGGCTTTGCACTTGGCACTACCCTAGGTATAGTGGTAATTAGTATTGCAATCATTCGATATAAAACAGGTATGATAGTTAGAAATGAGCAAACACTAAATTATGTCTATTGGACACTATTTGCATTGTCAATATTTATAGCTATTTCCCGATTCAGAAAACTTGATGCTTCTTCTTTTACATTGAGACAAACAGTAAAGATTGGCATTTTAGCAGGATTCTTGAGTGGGGCATTATATACAATCTATATTATCATCCTTAACAATTATATTGTTCCGGACCTTTCTTCTCAAGTAGTCGAGTATTATAAACAAGAATTAGCCTCAAATAGCGCCGAAATGTCGAAAGAAGACATTCTCGATTCAATAGCTGTGACAAAATTAAACCCAGCTATTAGAGGTTTTGTCTACATTTTTGTATGTATGGCTTTCGGAACTCTATATTCTATTTTCAGTACCATTATACTGAAGCGACTCCCTATATTCCGAATTAAATAATATCAAAAAGCATTGCGACTAACAATGTAAACTGCAACTAATGGTAATACAAGCCCGTTAAACTTAGATAGATTTTGTATTGCATTAAAAAGTTGGTTATATTTAAAAATGCTAAATTTAGAATATGAGATTATTTTTACTTGACTATAAATGCAAAGCTTCCTTAATTTAGTTTGTTTTGCTTTTTTATTTCCCTTATTACCAATGCGCAAATTGTAACCATTCCCGACACCAATTTTAAAAACGCTTTAATAAACAACCCTGTGGTTGACACCAATGCAGATGGAATTGGTGATGCAGACGCAGATACTAATAATGATAATGAAATACAAGTAAGCGAGGCAGAGGCTGTTACAAATTTGCATATTGATCATTTTATAATTTCTTCTCTTACAGGTATTGAAGCTTTTGTTAATTTGGATTATCTGGATTGTAGTTTTAATAACCTTTCATTTCTAGATTTATCGCAAAATACCCTACTCGAAGTTTTAGATTGTGCACAAAATAATATTAGTACATTAAATGTAACCCAATGTACTTTGCTTGAATTGTTATTTTGCAGTGGGAATGATTTATTTTCTTTAGACGTAACTCAAAATCCAAACCTAATTGCATTAAGTTGTGTTAGTAATCTTTTACCAAGCCTTGATATTTCTCAAAACCAAAACTTAGAATATTTAAATTGTCGAGGCAATGACATAGAGGAATTGGATTTAAGTCAAAATTCAATAATTACTGAAATTGATTGCGGTTCAAATCTACTAACAAATTTAGATCTATCTCAAAATGTGGCTTTAACTAATTTAAATGCAAATTTTAATTTCCTTGAAAGTATTAACATAACTAATTGTAGCAATCTCAACTTTCTTTTTTTATATGAAAATGAGCTAAACACATTGGATGTTTCACAAAACCAAAATCTCTTTATCTTGGTTTGCTATGGAAACAACCTTACAAGCTTAGATGTCTCACAAAATTCAGGTTTAGAGGTTATTTATTGTGCAAATAACCAATTAGAAGCATTGAACATTCAAAACGGGAATAATCAAAACATGACCTCAGTGTCAACAGGCGGTAATCCAAATTTAAATTGCATTCAAGTAGATGATGTTACTTATGCAAATAGTCAACTATGTGTTGATCCCATAAGTGAAGGATGGTGTAAAGACCCTTGGACAAATTATAGTGAAGACTGTGGTTTTCTTGGTGTAGATGACACTACTTTTTCAATTGGTGTTTATCCTAATCCAACAAAAAAATTCATAAATATCACTTCTGATGAGGAACTAATCTCAATTGAAGTTTATACATTTTCAGGAATGTTGATAGAAAGTTTTAATGATACAAAAGTTATTGATATTTCCGGGTATAGTGATGGTAATTACATACTAAAAATAAATACTGATAAAGGATATAAGATAAAGAAAATTATAAAGGCTTAACATGCTTTTATCTGCTGGATTTTTTTATATATACAGACACTTTCGCCCTCACTAAAAACACTCCTTAATAGAGTTAAATAATGGATAATAAATAGGAATGGCTAATTCTTAAAGAATTTTAAAGGAATAATTTCTTCATCATTATTTAATAATAAAAAGTAACTACCAACTTGTAAACCCTCCAAATTAATTCCGTGTGAAGGATTATATTGATGAATGGTAGTAACTAATTGACCAGTTGCATTAAAAATTTCTATTTGGCTAATACCTGTATTGCTAACATTATTTATAAACAAATAATCACTGGATGGGTTGGGGTAAAGAAAGGTAGAAGGGACATTTAATTCATTTATATCCAAAAATTCATTATTAAGCTTAACTAACCAATAGTCAAAACTTCCCAAAGAATTTTCAGTTTTATCCCCAGAGATATTGGAATCGGAAGCACCTCCTATAATAAAATTCCCATCTAGTCCTTTTTTTGCAAAATATAAAATTTCAGTCCCTTCTCCACCAATGGTATTTTGATCAATAATGGTTCCATCTAATGCTAATCGTACTATCCAAAAATCCTGACTAAAATTAATAGTGTCTTCTGTTTTATCTCCGGAAATACCTGATTCAGAATGTCCCCCCACTAAATAACCTCCCGGCACCTCGATCACTTCTGAAACATAATCATTTATGCTTCCACCAATGGTGTTCTCCCATTCAATATTTCCATCTTTACTCAGTTTTACAATCCAATAATCCTTCCAACCCAAACAATTTTCTGATTTATCATCGGAAGCATCAGACATAGAATGCCCTCCTAAAAGGTAGCCTCCGTCGGTTGTTTGGATAATACTGGCTATATTTTCTATATATGTACCTCCAATAGTATTCTGCCATTCAATAGTTCCCAATTCATCCAATTTCACTATCCAGTAATCCGGAAAAATTCCACCAATACAATCTTCTGTTTTATCACCTGAAATATCAGATGAAGACTGACCTGCAATAA
Organism: Flavobacteriaceae bacterium; assembly: GCA_041392125.1. Classification (GTDB taxonomy): domain Bacteria; phylum Bacteroidota; class Bacteroidia; order Flavobacteriales; family Flavobacteriaceae; genus Halomarinibacterium. Next base: position 7,270 of record JAWKMR010000017.1, read on the forward strand.
TATAACCTCCTTCGTTGGTTTGTATTATTTCACCTAAAATATCAGACCCATCCCCTCCTATAGTATTCTGCCATTCTATCTCACCATTGGCATTTGTTTTAACAATCCAGTAGTCATAATGTCCATTTGAATTCTCAGTTTTATCTCCTGAAATATTTGATTCAGAGGAACCACCTAAAATATACCCTCCATCAAAAGTCTGTGAAATTGAAAAAAAATAATCCCTTCCACTACCGCCAATATTATTTTGCCATTCGATTTCCCCTACATTATTAATTTTTACTATCCAATAGTCATTATGTCCAAACACATTTTCTGTTTTAAGTCCAGATGCATTAGAATACGATTCTCCTCCAAGGATATAACCCCCATCTTGTGTTTGCATTGCCGAAGTGGGAAAGTCATCATCATTTCCGCCAATGGTCTTTTGCCATTCAATATTCCCAAGGCTATTCAATTTAATAATCCAATAGTCCTCCTCCCCATAAGAATCCTCCGTTTTGTCCCCAGAAATATTTGATTCAGAAGACCCAATTAAAAGATAACTACCATCCGCACAAACTACAATATCATTAGCAAAGTCAAATTCGCTTCCACCAATGGTATTTTGCCAATCAAGAGACAAGTCTTGTGCATTTGCGAGTGAACTAATTAAAGTAAAAAAACTAATACACGTAGTTTTAAAATTCATAATATTATATGTTTAATATCAAATTTATGAATTTCTTGTGAGAGTATTCTTATTTAGATTTTTTGGTTATTTAAATTTTGAAAAGCATTTATTTCACTCCCTAAAGTGAAGCCCCAACACACGCCATACTAAATGTTTTTTTGTCTCGTAAAGCAAATAATTCTTCATCTTTCTTTTGTTGATACCATGCACTTACATAGACCAATCGGGGACCTACCCTTTCTAAAGGAGCATCAGTGACAAAGGTAAGTGTTTCAGGTAGGGTCTTGAGGTCATAACAAACCCGTTCCGTTTGCCACGTTTTTATCTCATGGTCCTCAGCATGGAGCTCTAATACAGCCATCCGAAAGCCTATATGTGTAGCTGCCAACGGGGACTTCCATTTTTGGGGCTTGAGTTGCATAGATAACTCTAAGGAACTGCCCAACGGTTGAATGATATAGGGTACCGTTGTGTTCCAGGGGGCGTCAGGAGTATACTCAAAAGCATTCAGAGTTGCTAACCCTTCCGGGGTTACCATCCCAACAAAGGCATCTCGTTCGCCAAAACGAGAAGTGGTATCCAACTTTTTCAATTGTTGCATCACCCCTTGCAAACGAGAATGCAGATAGGTAATTTTAAACGTACCATGCAGTCCTCTAAAACCTCGTCGAAGGATCCTATTCGACTTAGAGGCAAGGGCAAACTCTTCATTCTGTTTTCGTACAAGTCCCATGCTTTCTTTTTTCTTAATAGCCTCTCGGGTAAAACCACCACCCGCAGCCCGCGCCACCCATTCTCCGTTCAGTTTATAGATGTTTATACCACTTATAGTGCCTTGTATTCCCAGTATGTTATCAATCTTTGCCATGGTTCTTATAATGAATAGCCCTTGTAGGTTTACCGGTATTTACCATAGGAATATGCCCACTTTATTCCCACTATATCCCCACTTTACTCCCACTTTACGTGCAGGTTATGCCGTGGTTATACTATAGGTAAGCCATCCTTATGCCCTACTTATGCCTTGTTTATAATTTATATAACGGTAAATTATCAAGAAATGGTATAAAGGAAGTTAACTGGAAGATACTATAGGGAACGAAAAAAGACCTTATTTAGTATAAAAACAAAAGCTCCTTGAGGTCTCAAGGAGCTTCTTTGTAGCGGGAACTGGACTCGAACCAGTGACCTTCGGGTTATGAGCCCGACGAGCTACCTACTGCTCTATCCCGCGATGTATCTTATTTAACTAAGGTAACCTTAGTAGTACTTTTCAAAATTTAAATCTCAAGAAGAGTAGGTACCCTGTCCTGAGCGTAGTCGAAGGATACTGCTCTATCCCGCGATGTGGACGGCAAAGATACAACGAAAATTATTCTTCACAAAAGTTTAAAAGAAAATTATTGTTCGATGCTTTGGGCGTTGAAAGAAGTTAATTCCCCATCTTCAAATTGAACACTAACTTCAATGGGGTTGCAGCAAACTTCACAATCTTCAACATAGGTTTGTGACACACTGGGGTCTAGTAACATCGAAATTTCCTCCCAACAATAGGGACATGCAAAAAAATGCTCTTCCACTATAAGGGTACATTTAGTAATTGTCCGGTGAGTTGCAATAATTCTAATTCAGAGAGCTTGGCTTGGTACTTCGCTAAGTTTTTGCTGGTTTGGGCATTGAGTAAATTAATTTGAGCTTGGCGTAGCTCCACGGAAGTAATCTGCCCTAATTTATAGCGTTCCAGAGAACGGTCGTAGTTATTGGTAGCCGTAATTACATTTTGTTCCTGCAAAGTATAAATAGCCAATCTATTTTGGTAATTCCCCCGGGCATTGGCAATATCTCTATCTACTTCTATTTTAATTTGATTAAGGAGAATTTCCTGCGTTTCCACTTGTATTTTTGAATTCTTTACTGAAGTAACGCCCCTTCCACCGTCAAAAAGATCCCAACTTAAGTTCACTCCTGCGGAAATACCTGTGGTATTATTGATCGCTAAGAAATTAGTAGATGGGAAAAACCCTTCATTCCAGCCATAAGAACCTGTTAACCCGATGGTAGGAAGAAAAACCGACTTGTTAGCCTTTAAATTATAATTGCTAATTGCCGCATTTTTCCGAGCCTGAAGCAAACGTACGTTATTGGTGTCGGCTGTTTTAATAAACTCCTCCATTTGCAATGCTCCCAAAAAAGTAACTGCAGTATCTACTACAAAACCACGCTCCAGCGCTCCGTTTAAAACTACCATAAGATCCCGTTTGGCATTTACTAATTGCTGCCTACCGTTCATTAAGCTAATACTGTCGGTCATCAAATCTACTTCGGCGTTAAGCACATTCAATTTATTTACTTGTCCATACTCAAAAGCATATCGGGCACGGGTTAATCGGTCTTTGGTATTTTCCAACGTTTCCCCTAAAACGGTTTCATTTTCTGAAAGGCGGGCGACCTCAAAATACACGGAGAATAGTTGCAATAAAGTTGTTTCAATGGTTTCTCTGGCTTGCAATTCGGAAAGGTTGTATTCTTCTTTTAACCGTTTGTAGGTGTACCATCGACCCAGTCCGTCAAACAAGGTGTAATTCAAATTTAAAGAGGCATTGTAGCGTTTGGTTTCGGCGCCGTCCACCACATTCACGCTTCCATCCTGAAAGGTTACTTCCTGGTTTTCTCTATTATAACTAGCCCCTGCATTTCCGGTAAGCGAAGGAAGAAACCCGGAGTTTAAAATATTCTGATTATTCTCAGCAATTTCAAGGTTATTTTTAGCAATAACAACCCCGAAATTATTTTCTAATACTTCGGAAATGGCCTGCTGCTTGGTTAAAATTTCCAAGTTCTGGGCTTGGGAAACCAAAGCGAACAAAGTAATAATAAAAAAGAAAAAATTAGTTTTCATGAATCTCTTTTTCAGATAAATACTCTTCATGGTGCTCTTCAAATCTTCTTTTAGCTTCCTCTTCTGAAAACTCCCACTCCTCTTCCTCTTTTTGCTCCTTAATAGCGCGCTCCATAGCTTCTCTTTTAATCTTTTCTCCGGTAATTAGCCAAGCTATTTTAGCTTTAGTTTCATTAGTAACCGACAAAAGTAACGGAAGAATAATAAGTGTTAACAAAGTGGCAATACCTATTCCGTAGGCAATGGAAATAGCCATAGGCTTTAAAAACTGTGCCTGCCTGCTTTTTTCTAACAGTAAGGGGGCAATTCCTGCAATAGTAGTTAAGGAAGTAAGAAAAATGGCTCTAAAACGGGCACGGCCGGCTTCGTAGAGTGCTTCTTCAAATTTCAAACCTTCACGCAAAAAGGAGTTAAACTTTCCAATAAGTACGAGTCCGTCGTTCACCATAATCCCTATAAGGGCAATAATTCCCAATGCCGAGAGGATATTGATCGGGAAATCGTGAATCCAATGTCCCCAAGCTACCGCAATAAAGCTAAAAGGAATCATTAATATTAACAATAAGGGCTGGCTGTAACTTCTGAAAGTAAACGCAATAGTAATATAAATGAGTAATAAAATAATAGGGACAACGGTTTTTGCCGATTTTGTTAATTTTCCTGCTTCCCGATTTTGCCCTTCATACGAAACACTTACAGTAGGATATTTGGAAAGAATTTCGGGCATAATATTGTTTTCAATATCGGCCAAAATTTCGGTAGGGCTTCCTTTTGGGTCTTTCAAATCGGCATTAATTTGAATCTCTCGCAACCCATTTAAATGACTGATGGATTCGTCCCCTCTTTTAATTTCATAGGTAGCAATTTCACCAAATGGTACTCGCTGTCCGGAAGGGGTAACAATACGCATATCGTCCAAATTATTAATCGATTCTCTATCGGCCCTGTTATATCGTACCCATACCCGTATTTCATCTTGCCCTCGCTGAAACCGCTGTGCTTGTAATCCGAAAAACCCTGCCCGCACCTGACTCATGACATCACGAAGATTTAAACCTAAAGCATAGGCTGTTTCATTCAATTGTACGTTAATTTCTTTAATGCCCTCCGGATCGGTATCGGCCACATCTGCCAGAAGGGGATATTCATCCATGAGGTGTCGTAATTCATCTTTAGCGGCTTTCAACTCTTCGGTATTATTTCCTAAGAGAGAGACCGATACAGGGCTACCTCCAAAATTTCCTCCGGAGCCAAACACCAATCGCTCTACGCCATACACTACCCCGACTTCCTGCCGAATGGCATTAGTAATTTCGGGCGAACCCAAATCGCGTTCTTCACCCGGTAAAAGATTAACATCCAAAGAGGCTTTATTGTTGCCGGGACCTACTCTTTTAATGACATTTTCTACCACCGATTTATTTCCGCTTTGCTTAGAGGTTAAGTCTTCATTTACTCGCCACACTGCTTGCTCTACCATGGTGATAATAGAATCGGTAATCTTAGGATTGGTTCCTTCCGGCATCAGTAAATTAATACTTACTCTGTCGCTGGCAATTTGCGGAAAGAAAGCGCCGCGAATAATTCCGCCATTAAAAGAGCCTACCGTTAAAATCATTAATGCTAATAAAATGGCAAAAGTGATAAACCGCTGTTTTAAAGCAAATCGCAACACAGGACTATACAATTTATCACGGCTGAAAGACATAAATCGATCTCCATATTCATTAAACTTTCGCAAACTCAAGAAAAGTTTATCGAAACCGCCTTTAGCTTCTTTTTCCAATTCTTTTTTGGGCAATAATGCTTTGGAATGAGCAATGTGAGCTGGAAGAATGATAATAGCTTCAATAAGTGAAACCGTTAAGGTAAGAATTACAATCACGGAAACTTCACTAAAAAAATGCCCTATCCGGCCATCCAGAAACAAAAACGTGGAAAAGGCCAAAACGGTAGTTATAATAGCCGAAACAATGGGAGAAAGCACTTCCATAGTGCCATCGATAGCGGCCCTAATACGAGGTTTCCCTTTTTCGTAATGTTGATAAATATTTTCAGAAATAACGATACCATCATCTACTAAAATCCCGATAACAATAATCATCCCGAACAGTGATAATACGTTAATTGTTACCCCAAACTGCGATGCAAAGATGAACATTCCCAAAAAGGAAACCGGAATCCCCATGGCTACCCAAAAGGCCAATCGTGTATTCAGGAAAAAGGAAAGAAAGAACAATACCAAAAAGATTCCTACCGCACCATTTTCGAGCAACAATTGTGTTCGTTGTTTTAACGTAACAGAAGCATCACTAACTACATCCAAGTGAACCCCGGCATATTTTTGATTAAACACTTCAATGTATTCGTTTACTTTATCGGCAGTAGAAATTAAATCTTCGTTATTGGTATTGGTAATTTCAATGTTAATGGCAATATTGCCATTAAAAAAGGAAGCATTGGGTGTTTCCGAAAAGCGGTCTTTTACATCGGCCACTTCGTGAAGACGCACCACAGTACCATCACTACTGGCCCTAACGACCAGGTTATTCAATTCATCTCCATAATACGAACGATTATTAGCCCGAATTAAGTAGTCTTCGGCATCGGTTTTAATATTTCCACCGGTGGTAAGAATATTGGCTTGTGTAACCGCATTGGCAACTTCAGAAAAGGTAAGGTTATAGGCTAATAAATCGTTTTCCCGAACGGCAATCTCAATTTCTTCTTCAGGATAGCCTGAAATTGCAATTTGAGAAACTCCATCCATACGTCTCAAATCGTTTTCAATTTGCCTTCCAATTTGCTTTAAGGTAGCCAGATTGACATCTTTTCCACTTAAAGAAAAATCGATGGTACGTCGCACATTTTCCTGTTTAGCTACCACCAGAGGTTCCATCCCAGTAGGAAAATTGGGCACTCGATCTACGGCATTTTTTACTTCGGCCAGCATGGCATCAATATCGCGTCCGGTTTCTATTTCCACCGTTATATTTCCTCCATTTTCACGAGATACTGAAGTTACCCGATCTACCCCTATTAATCCTTTTAAATTGTCTTCAATTTTAAGTACCACCCCTTCTTCTATCTCTTCCGGGGCCGCTCCGGGATACGCAATACTAATGGAAATAATTTCAGGATCCTGAAGGGGAAAAAAAGAGGATTTTAATTGAAGTGCTCCAAAGACCCCAAAAAGGGCAAAAGCAAGAATAAAAATATTTACTGCTACTTCATACTTTATAAAATAACTGATGATTTTTCGCATTTATTCTGCTGCTTCTTGTTTGTTATTTTCTGAATTCTTTTCTTTAAAAACCTTTACCGGCATTCCGGGATACGCCCCGGGTATAGAACGGGAAACTATTTGGGTTCCGTTAGGAATTCCCTTTACCACCATGTCTTTAGAGAAAAAATAGACCGGCTCTATCTCCAAAACATCCAAAATACTGTCGCGAACAACATATATTTCCGATTCGTTTACCAATAATTTTCGGGAAAGTTGTATGGCATTGGGTTCTTCTTTAGCCTGAAGTTGCGCTTGCAAAAACATTCCTTCCTTGAGTGTAGGCCCTTTTACTTCCACATATACTTTTATGGTTTGTGAAGCTTGCTCAATACTGCTGTTTACGCGTACTACCGTACCGGTAAATACTTCGTTACCTTCAATACTGGTAAGTGAAACTTTTTCTCCTAATTGTAAAAGATCGCTATAGTTTTTGGCAATAGATAATTCTAATTCATACACCGAAGTGTCTATAAATTCTCCTAACTTTTGTCCTTGTCGTATTAAAGTCCCTTGGGTCACTAAAGCTTCGGTTAAGACCCCAGAGAAGGGAGCGGAAATACCATATTTTCCTAAACGCTGCTCCATGTTTTTAATGTTGTAATACGAAGTATTTACCCCTCTTCCGGTAATAAAATAGCGTACTTTTTCCGAAGTACTTTCGGGTAAGGAAGGGAGCGATTTATTAATATCGATACTGTTTAAATAGTTTTGCCACACCGGAAACGCTTCTGGATAGTCTAACCGTAAATCGGGCATAAGCGAAGTAACAAGGTTGTAAAATTCGCTTTTGGCAGCCTGCACCGATGCATAATATTCTGAAGCATCCAGACGTAATAAGGTTTCTCCTTTTCCATACGCTTGCCCTGTTTTAAAATTATGAGTACTGTATTGAAAAACACCCTGTACTTCAGCATAAAGTTCCATTCTGTTTTTAGCTATCAAATTTCCCTGGGCAGGAATTACAATAGGGACTGTAGTATTTTGAGCCGTTTCGGTAAAAACGGTTTTTACTATTTTTTGAATTTCGGGTTTGGGTTTGTTATTATTTTTAATGATAAGATGAGCTCCCAAAAAGGCTCCCACAATAATTACAACCCCTATGAGAAATAGTAGAATTTTACGCACAAAATAACATTTAGGTTAGTTAATCAAAAATAACAACCTCTAAAGTGCTTTTGCGTTAAACTAATCTTAAAAAAAGGAACCTTATCCTAATTCTTCCAACTGCAGGGTAATTTGTTCCCATTCTTTCATAAGTTGCTGCAGGCTATGTTTCTTTGCTTCATATTGTGCAAAGAAGTTGGGACGACGCATGGTATTTTCATAATTAACCGCTAATTCCACATCCATTTCTTTAATTTCTTTTTCCAATCTATGGACTTGGGCTTCGGTTTTACTCAATTTATTTTGAAGGGATTTCAGTTTTTTCTGTTGCTCATAATTTTGTTTTCCGCCGGCAGGTTTTTCAATTTCCTTCTTATCTGAAACACTTTTTTTCTCAGCCTCTCTTAGGTTCTGAAGGTTTCGTTCTTCCAAAAAGTAATCAATATCGCCGAGGTATTCTTTTATTTTATGATCTTTAAACTCATACACTTTATTGGTCATTCCCTGTAAAAAATCACGGTCGTGAGAGACAACTATTAAAGTGCCCGGAAAATTTTTGAGAGCCTCTTTCAACACATTTTTAGATTTAATATCTAAGTGATTGGTGGGCTCGTCCATCACTAAAACATTAAATGGTTGAAGGAGCAGTTTAGCCAATGCCAAACGATTACGTTCTCCTCCGGACAATACTCTAACGTATTTATCAACCTCTTCTCCACGGAATAAAAAAGCGCCTAAAATATCGCGAACCCTAGGTCGGGTTTTCTCATCGGCGGCATCGATCATGGTTTCCTCCACGGTTTTGCTTCCGTTTAAATATTCGGCTTGGTTTTGGGCAAAATACCCAATTTGAACATTGTGCCCCAAGTCTATTTTCCCCTGAAATGGAATCTCGCCTACAATCATTTTAGCCAGTGTAGATTTTCCTTGACCGTTTTGACCTACAAACGCTGTTTTACTGTCTCTTTCAATCAACAAATCCACATTTTTCAGTACTTCTTTATCGCCGTAGCTTTTAGAAGCATGTTTTGCCGTAACCACTACTTTTCCGGGTGTAACAGAAACCGGAAAACGCAAACTCATAACCGAATTATCATCTTCATCTACTTCAATTCGGTCTATTTTATCCAGCTTTTTAATAAGCGATTGCGCCATAGAAGCCTTACTGGCTTTAGCCCGAAACTTTTCAATGAGTTTTTCAGTTTGTTCTATTTGTTTTTGTTGGTTTTTCTGAGTGGCCAATTGCTGCTCTCGTAATTCTTTCCGAAGCACTAAATACTTGGAATAAGGCTTCGGAAAATCGTAAATTTTACCCAATGAAATTTCAATAGTACGATTGGTTACATGGTCGAGAAACATTTTATCATGACTTACCAAAACTACTGCTCCGGGGTAACTCTTCAGAAACTCTTCCAACCAAAGAATGGATTCAATATCCAAGTGATTCGTAGGCTCATCGAGGAGTAAGATATCGTGATTTTGAAGTAATAATTTGGCCAATTCAATACGCATACGCCAACCTCCGGAAAAGGTATCTGTTAATTTTTCAAAATCTTCCCTACGAAACCCTAACCCTTGTAAAATACGTTCGGTTTCGCCTTGGTAGTTGTAGCCCCCATGAATTTCATACTGGTGTTGTACTTCGTTTAAATCGATCATTAATTGGTGATAGCCGTCACTCTCGTAATCGGTTCTTTCTGCCAATTGTGTATTAATGTCTTCCAGTTGTTTTTCAAACTTTTTAATTTCAGTAAAAGCCTGATAGGATTCTTCCAAAACGGTTCTTCCTTTTACAAAATCGATGTCTTGTTTTAAAAACCCAATAGAAATTTCTTTATCGGTAGCAATCTGACCCGTGTCGAATTCTTGTTCTCCCGAAATAATACGCAATAATGTAGATTTTCCGGCACCATTTTTACCAACCAAACCAACACGGTCACCCGCTTTAAGTTGGAAGGTTATCCCTTCGAATAAATATTCGCCTTGAAACGATACCGATAGATTATGTATGTTTACCATGAATTGTAACTTAGGTAACAAAAAAGTTTTGCAAAGATGCTTAATTTTGCCACATAAAAAAAATCGCTATGGCCCTCTTTAAAGGAACTAAAGTTTACAGCATATTTACAGGCACTTGCCCCGTTTGTCATTCCGAAAAAATGTACCAAAGTAGCAATGCATATCTTCCTTCCGAAACGTTAAAAATGCACGAACGTTGTGGCCATTGTGATACTAAGTACAAAATTGAGCCTTCCTTTTTTTATGGGGCTATGTATGTTAGTTACGGAGTTGGGATTGCCTTTGCAGTAGCAGCCTTTATAATTTCTTTCTTTTTTCTGGGATTGGGAAGATTAGCTTCTTTTTTAGTGATTATAGGTACATTATTTTTCTTTTTACCTATTATTCTTAGGCTTTCAAGAAATATTTGGATTAATTTCTTCTTCAAATATGATCCTGAAAAGGCTAAGAAATAAAACGTTTTATATTCATTTCAGAAGGTAACTCTTTAGCAAATTCCATATAATTAAAAAGATGTTGCGCCAATAAGGGAGCCATTAACAAGCCGCGGGTTCCCAAACCATTCAAGAAGTAAACAGACTCGTTGGAAGGTAAATTACCTAATAAAGGGCGCCTATCACTTACTGTGGGTCGTAATCCAACTTCCTGATTTATTACTTCAAAAGGAACTGAAATTATTTTTTTAAGAGCCTTTGTTAATTCCGTTTTACTGAATGCTGTTGGTATAAAAGAACTATCGTCATGAACAAAGGTAGCTCCTACTTTATAGTGGTCGTTTCCTAAAGGGATTACATAATATTTTCCTTTAATAATGTTTTCGCACTTTAAATTTGGTGCTTTTATAGTAATGTACTCCCCTTTTCTTTGATTCAAAATACCTTTGGGAAAGTTAGGGTTGCGAATAGCAGCAGCACCGTCTGCAAATACAATTTTGTGAGCGCTATAATCTTGATACTGTACTTTGCTAGTATCAAAGCTTAGTTTTAGATAGTCAAAAGATTCCTTTACAATATTTCCTTTTTGATGTAAGTAATTTTCGTAAAGAGAAAGTAACCGGGACGTATCTATTTGAAAAGTGGATTGTACTTTTCCAAAGCCAAAATGGGCGTTTAGATGTTGATGGTTATTGGAAATTATTTTCGGTTCTAAATACTTCGACAATTCAAATTTGTCGCTGGCAGCCATCCACATATTCTGTTCTTCTGCAGAATTGAATATTCTCAGAATACTAGTTTCAGTAATAAAAGATTCTGAAAGTAAATCCTCCAGTGCTTTATAAAAAGGAATAGCGGTCTTTAAAAAGGAGGTTACTTGCCATACCGGAGTAAACCATTTTAAAATAACAGGATTGATGATTCCTCCGGCTACTTTGGTAGCCACATTATGATTATGATGAAATACGACAAATGTTTTATTGGCTCGCCGAAGTTCTTCACAAAGTGAAATTCCGGCAATACCTAACCCAACTACGATATACTCTACTTTTTTAGTCATAAAAAAACCCTCCAAAGGTAAGGAGGGTTTTTAATTTTTATATCTTTAAACTATTAATAGTTCCAAAGATCGATTTCTATGTTTCGAATTTGTTCTTTTATACGATCCGATTCTAAGAGTTGCATCAATGCATTATCGCTAATATAATCTGCTACTCCTCTATCGCCTTGAACGTTGTCTTCTTTATAGACTACCGCACTAAATCTTCTTGAATTTAAGAGATGATCATAGGAGATGGGCTGTGAGGTATTTTTACGATTAAATGCCATAGCTTGTGTAAGTGCCTCTCTTGCAGAAGGGAACCATATCCAAAAAAGTTCAACTTTGGCATCGACTCCGTCATCGGGATAGGCTTTAGAACGCGCTTCATTAGCTACCGGACATAATCCTAGCAAACGATAGCGTAGTTCTCCTTGTCGCTTATCCAAATACCAATACCCACGAATTCTCCATTCTTCAATATCGCCGGCATCCAATGTAAATCTTCGAATGTATTCAGGATCTACTCTTCCTTCAGCATTGTATTGTTCAACCCCAAGATCGGTAGTATCACTATAGACCAGAGAAGCTTCGATGTCTTTTAAGGTACGTTTTTCAGTAAAGTAGGAATCAGCATAGACTTGATCTATATTCCCATTTTTAATATTCTTTACCAAAACATCGTAAAGAGAACGTCTATCGGCTCCAATGTTGTTAGTATCGATTGGGTAGTACAATGGAAAGTTTACACGCTCATCGAGGTCTATAATTTCCCAAGTGGTTTTGGACCACAACACATCGCGCTCGTCAATATATCCATAAGGTAATGGACCATCATTGTCATAGGCAATTTGTTCTTTGGTCTTTACGCCAATCTCGTCTGGTGTCTTTGCATTCAATATATTGATTTGCGCAGAAGCACTCATGCCAACGAGACTCATTATACATAAAACAACATTTCTAAAGCTCATAGGTTTATTATTTTCTTAATTTGTTAATTCGATACAGATTGGGGAAATCTTTTTAAGCTTATATCCTGAATTTCCAGAGATAGTAGCGTTAATATCAAAAATTTGAACGGTTTCACCTCGCTTGGCTCTACCTAAGGCACTTTTAGCGTTACCATTTAGCTTGTTTCCGCTTACTACAACAGTAGGTTGTCCGGATACTTTAAAGCTAAATCCAGTTACATTAAGTGCTAAGTCAAAATCGAAATCTTCCAATTTTGCACTTACGCTGGAAATTTCCAAACCTTGTCTTTCCATACGCACACAACCACCGTCTCCAGATTCCCCACGAATAGCACCCACAGGGCGTGGAATATCTTTGATACGGAAGGTTGAATTTGTATTTACAGCAGCCCCGTCTGGCAAGGTTCCTCTTGCATTGATGGTTACCTCTCTCCCTTGTCCCGGACGCATAACATATTTACTTCCTGCTCCTTTGGTAAGACCGGCGGCAGAGGCAGTAACTTTATTATCTGGAATACCCGGAATAGAGATCGTCATAGGGTTATCCACACCACGATACACTACATTCATTTTATCTGCAGAAATTACTGCTGAATTTGGTTTAGTAATGGTTGCAAAACTTGCAGATACAGGAATTTCTACTTCTTTTCCATCTTGCAAGAAGATTAAATTTCCTTCAATTTTATGATCTCCCGCTGCACCAGCACTAACGTTTAATTTTACCTTACCATTTTCAATAGTGTATTGCTCAGCTGTTAATGGTCGACCATCAAGGGTAAGCTCAACACGGTTTGGTTTAGTATTAGGGTCTTTACGTCCTAACACAATACCACCATCAAACGGCTCGCCTGCATAAAAAGCAGATTTTGATTGCTCAAGAAGTGTATTGTATTGTGTAAAAGAAAGAGCCGTTGCTTGTTGACCAGCTAACATTTTCGATAATAATTCGCTTTTAGTTACTTCAATATCATTTTGAAGTGAAGTAAGTTTAGTTTTGGAAGCTATTAAAGGAAACCCTTCATAGTTGTAGTTTAACCAAGGTACCTCCACACCATCTTTTAACCTTTTTACAGGGTTTGTAGAAAAATTTGCTTCTACAGATGCTTTAACATCTGGGTAAGAATCACCTAAAACAGCAACCATGTCTGTTCTATACTTATTGATATTATCAAGAAATGCTTGACCTTCTGGTTTTAGTTTGTCTCCTTGAAAGAATAATTGATCTAGATAATCTGCCTTGTCTTGTACTTCGTAATTATCTCTTTCATCTTCTTTAACGGTAGCCATCATATTATTCTTAAGTTCATCCAAATAAGAATAAAGGGTCTCAGAAATTTCTGTTACTTGGTCTGCTTTAGCTTTAACCGGAGCATATTGTTCTGGTTGCTCTGTAGCTTTTGTAGCTAAACTTTCCATGAACGCAGTATTTCTTTGGTCAGTAGCTGAAGTTGCATTTGATATTTTCTCATCTAACAATCCAAATGCAGATAATACTTCTTTGGACATGTTTAACGCAAGCATTGCGATGAAAACCAAATACATAAGGTTAATCATCTTTTGCCGTGGGGATAGTTTTCCTCCTGCCATTTTTACTTTCTTTTTTAAAGATTAATAATTCAGTTGAAAAACTTTATTAGTTTCTATTGCTCATAGCAGAAAGCATTCCACCATATACTCCGTTTAAAGAAGATAAGTTGGTTGCTAAATGCTCCATTTGTGCTTTTAGTTGCTCTGCGTTTTCTACTACGCGCTCGTTAACTTCTGCTTGACGGCTAGTAGATTCCACTTGAACTTTGTATAAGCTATTTAAAGACTCCATTTGAGCAGCAGCAAGTGCCATCTCTTCACTGTACTTCTTGGTAGAATTCATTGCTTCGGCAGTTGGGGCCATACCTTTAGCAGCACCTTCAAAAGAACGAATGCTATTTCCTAAGCTACTCATCAATTCAGAATCGATTTTTGCTTCTTTCAACATTTCGTCTAATTTTTTAGAAAGAATTCCTTGAGCATCTTTTGGGGCTTCTTTTTCTTTTCCTTTACCTCCGGCTAGTTCAGGATACACTAAAGACCAATCTAAATCATCATCTACAGGCTCGAAGGCAGAGATAGCGAAAATGATTGCTTCCGTAATAAGACCTACAGCAAGAAGAATACCACCGTTTAGAGGTCCTAATTCCCAGTGAAGGATTTTGAAAAGTGCACCTAAAATTACGATAGATGCTCCAAGGCCATAAGCCATGTTAAAAAGTTTCTTGGATGATTTTGATTGTGCCATAATAAAAATATAATTAAGTTAAGTTAAGTTTAAAATTGGTTTTTTAATAGTGAGACTATCGCGCGTCTCCAAAGTTTTTGTTTAAGGTAATGTCTGTACCCATATAATCTTGAACCGTTCTGAAGCCGATATAACTTCTTGCAGAATCTGCATATTCATAATCACGGGTACTTACTTGAAGGAAATACGCTACATCCTTCCAAGAACCACCGCGTACTACTTTACGCATATTCTTTTCATCATTCACATTAGGGTTCATGGTAGAAGAATATTCATAAGAGTCAGGATCATAAGACGATGCTACCCACTCACTTACATTACCTGCCATATTATAGAGGTTATAATCATTAGGCTCATAGGCATCTGCTTCAACCGTATATAATGCTTGGTCTGCGGCATAATCTCCACGTAAAGGCTTAAAGTTTGCCATAAAACAACCTCTGTCGTTTTTAGCATAAGGGCCTCCCCAAGGGAATGTAGCAGATTCTAAACCTCCACGAGCGGCATATTCCCATTCAGCTTCTCCGGGAAGTCTGAAAGAATTTACAAAAGGTCTCTTCTTCGATTTTTGGTAGGCATTTTTGTATAAAGTTCTCCAAGCACAGAAAGCTTTTGCTTGTTTCCAGTTAACACCCACAACAGGATAATCTCCATACGCTTGGTGCCAGAAATAGTCATTGTGCATTGGTTCGTTATAAGAATAATTGAAATCTTTAATCCATACTGTAGTATCCGGATAAATAGCAATTTCTTCTTTCTTAATGAAGTCTTTTCTTCTTTGACCCTTGGCACGAGCGGCAGCTTCGATATCCATGTATGTATATTGGAATTTCAATTTACTTACATCAATAGTTCTTTGCCCATTGTATGCTTCCTCAGCAGGAATGTACATAGAATCCATTACTTCTGAGTAATATTCATCGGGATATTCGGCAGTATCTTCAAATAAATCTACATCGTGGTTAATTTTTCTACCGGCGTAGAAATCTTCACCCATTCCGTAATAATTATCATAGTTATACTGTTCCCAAGGAGTCATTTCCTCGTTTTCTTGGTCTACAAAAGAAAACTCACCTATTCCTCCATCTCCGGGGGTTGCACCCACTTCATCGGCAAGAATAGCAAGTTTAAGTCTTACTGTAGAATCGCGAACCCATTCCACAAACTGACGATACTCTGCGTTTGTGATTTCGGTCTCATCCATGTAAAAGGAACGTACGGTAACGGTTCGGGTTGGGGCGTCGTTTACAGCAACAAAGTCGTCGTCTGCTTTACCCATGATGAAAGAACCACCAGGGATAAGTGTCATTCCGTAAGGCTTTTCTGGATACCATTTTTTGCCTTTTGCTCCAACCAGTTCTCCTCTATCTTTCTTTGAGTTACAACTGGACAACAAGGCAAATACTGCAATGATTGCAATTAGCTTCTTCATAGGTAATTAGGTTAAATTTTATCAGATTTAAGGGCGTAAACCTATTTATAATATTCGAAAAAAACAACATTTTTCTCAAAAATCCCTTAAAACTTGATTTTTTTAGTTTACTGGTTATACTTCATTCTTCTGGCGGGCTTTATACCACCGTTCAGGAATTTCCTGATTTGTTGCACCCAAATAATCGCCATAAGTGCAAGGTAATAACGTTTGTGTTTTTAATTTATTATTAACATTTGAAATAAATGGTAATTCTATCCACCATCTACCCGTTTTATTGCTCTTTTTGAATACTAACACTTCCTCACCTACCGGTACTTTGTAGGTTTTATAATGCGTGTCATTATTAAAATCTTCATCTTTTATCCTAAAATTAACCCCTTCTATAAAATACCAGAGTATTTGTGAGAGTAACATAGCAGGACTTTCTACTTGAGAAAATTCTTTTAATTCATAGATACCAAAGGAACTCACACGATTACTAATTCCCGCATATCGTGCAATGGCACAAATTTCTCGACTGTCAAATCCATTGGGGCTACTATAATATTTATAACTTAAATCCCCACTTTTTATTGTGGTAACATCTATAGCAACTATATCTGCATCTCTTAAAACAGGTTCAACTTTGGTAATATCTTCAGTAACACTTCCTAACCGATAGGCATCGAAATAGAGTTTATCCATAAGAGCAATCTCTGCCGGAGGATTAAAAAATGATTGATAACCCAACACACTGTAGTTAAAAAGATTATAAGGTTTGTCAACGATAATCTTCCCTACATACGATGTATTGGAAATAGGATTTTCGGCAATACCTAAATCAAAACGATTATCTACGTTTACCAAATTAATCATTTTTTTGAAGCTATCGTACGCTCGATATTGAGAATACAGCAGATCTTGACTTCCTCCTAATATAATAGGTATAATGTTTTTTTGAAGTAAAGCTTCGGTAACTGTTTTTAAGGCAAAGTGAGAATCTTCGGGAGTAGCTCCTTTTTCAATGTCTCCTAAATCGACCATCTTGAGGGACCAATTACCGGGATACAAACTATAAAATGTTTTCCGAAGGGTTTCAAAAGAAATTTCTTCTCCTAAATAGTTTTCATCATTTCTATTTTCCTTAATTCCTAGAATAGCGAAAGACACATTCTTTAGGTCGGGTAACACTCCTTGGGTTTTATGAAGTGCAATTTCTTTTCCCAACGTTCCCATGGGTAAAATTTCGAGGTGCGCAACAACCGATTTTGAAACCGGGGAGAGAAATTCTATCATTTCTTTTTAGCAGGAGCTTTTTTTACGTTGGTTTTTTTCTTTGGGGTTTTCTTTTCTAAAATGTTTTTTACTTCTTCCAAAGTTAATTTATCTGCCTTAGTGGTTTTGGGTAATTCTACTTTGGTTTTTCCTTTTATTAAATGAAAACGCCCCCATCTGGCCTTTTCAATTTTAATGCCTTCCGAAGGCCATTCCTGCACTAATTTATCAATTTCCTTTTGTAATTTATCCTTAATAAGTTCCTCAACATCTTTTTCCGAAAGGTTATCGAAATCGTATTTTTTATTTACATTAATAAAAATATTGTTCCACTTTATGAAAGGGCCAAAGCGTCCCACTCCCTTTTGAACCGGTAATCCTTCGTATTTATAGATAGGAGCATCCGCTTTTTTCTTTTCTTCAATGAGTTCTTTAGCTGTTTCTAAAGTAACATCTAAGGGATCCATTCCCTGCGGAAGGGAAATAAATTTCTTTCCAAACCGCACGTAAGGACCATAACGCCCATTGGCAACCTCCACATCTTCCCCATCATAAACCCCCAATTGCTTGGGAAGTTTAAAGAGATCTAATACTTCCTCAAAAGTAATTTGATGCAATTGCTGATCGGGTCTTAGGCTTGCAAACTTTTTGTCGTCATCATCAGCCCCCCCAATTTGTGCCATAGGGCCAAATTTCCCTAAACGCACTAATACAGGTTTTCCGGTTTCGGGATCGTTCCCCAAAATACGCTCCCCGCTTTCTCTATCGGCATTTTCTTGTACATTTTCTACTTGTGGATGAAATTTTTTATAGAAATCCTTCATCATCTGTGTCCATTCTTCTTTTCCTTCAGCAATTTCATCAAAATCTTCTTCCACTTTGGCCGTGAAATTATAGTCCACAATATTCTTAAAATGATCTATCAAAAAATCGGTAACAATCATTCCAATATCGGTAGGGACTAATTTCCCTTTATCGCTACCCACAGTCTCCTTTAATTTCTTTTCTTTCAAAGTATCTTTTTCCAATACCCACTGACTGTATCTTCGTTCCACACCATCAATAGATCCTTTTTCCACATAATTTCTGGCAATAATGGTAGAAATAGTTGGCGCATAAGTAGAGGGACGGCCAATCCCCAATTCTTCCAATTGTTTTACCAAAGAAGCCTCTGTATATCGGTACGGGGGTCTTGTGAAACGTTCGGTAGCGGTAATGAAATTATTTTGAAGGGCTGCGCCTTCTTTTAAATAGGGAAGCATCCCTTCTTGTTCTTCTTCATCAAAATCGGTTCCTTCCAAATATACTTTCAAGAATCCGTCAAATTGAAGCATCTCTCCATTGGCGGTAAACGATTCGGAAACTTTTTGAGAAGAAAGAATATCAATCTTCACATGGGTTCGCTCCAGCTTTGCGTCGCTCATTTGTGAAGCAAGTGTCCGTTTCCAAATTAAATCGTATAATCGCTCTTGGTCTCGATCTCCCGAAATAGCATGTTGCGACATATCAGTGGGACGAATAGCTTCGTGTGCCTCTTGTGCCCCTTTTGCTTTACTTTTATAGACCCGTGGTTTACTGTATTCCTCTCCGTAGGAATGTTCAATCTCTTTTTGAGCTGCATCCATGGCTTCTTTGGAAAGGTTTACACTATCGGTCCTCATATACGTTATAAGTCCCGATTCATACAAACGTTGCGCAACGGTCATCGTTTTTCCTACTGAAAAATATAATTTCCGAGAGGCCTCTTGCTGAAGTGTGGAAGTGGTAAAGGGAGCCGCCGGAGATTTTGTTCCGGGTTTTTTTGACAATTCACCAACTTTATAATGAGCTCCTATATTATTTTGAAGAAATTGTTTAGCTTCTTCTTCAGTATCAAAATTTTTAGGAAGTTTTGCTTTAAACTTGCTTCCGTCTTCTGTAATAAATTCTGCATCAATTCTAAACGAAGCGACCGGAGTAAAAGATTCTATTTCACGTTCACGCTCAACAATTAAACGTACAGCCACACTTTGCACCCTCCCGGCGGAAAGCCCTCCTTTTACTTTACGCCATAAAACAGGAGATAGTTCGTATCCTACTAAACGATCCAAAACACGTCTTGCTTGTTGGGCGTTTACCAGATTATAATCTATTTTACGTGGGTTTTCAATTGCTTTTAGAATCGCAGTCTTGGTAATTTCGTGAAAGACAATACGTTTCGTTTTGTTGTCTTTTAAATCTAATGATTCTGCTAAATGCCAGGCAATAGCCTCTCCTTCTCTATCTTCATCACTGGCGAGCCAGACAGTTTCGGCTTTCTCGGCTAATCCTTTCAACTCTTTAACCAATGCCTTTTTATCGCGAGAAACAATATATTTAGGTGTAAAGTCGCCATCCACATCAACGCCTAATTCTTTAGAAGGAAGGTCTGCAATGTGTCCAAAACTGGAAGTTACCTTAAAATCCTTGCCTAAAAATTTTTCTATCGTTTTAGCTTTTGCGGGGGACTCAACAATCACTAAATTTTTTGCCATGGTCTATAAATTTGGAGTACAAAAGTATAGGATTTTTTTAATACGCTACGATTTGAGCAACAAATTGCCTTATGGTTTCCACAAAAAAAGGGGTTCAAAATTACGTTTGAACCCCTACTAACAAAT
>JAWKMR010000018.1:0-27246 GCA_041392125.1 Flavobacteriaceae bacterium
TTATCTATTTTTTCAAAAATAGAATCCACAAGTCGTAACGAGCCCTCATTTTCATTTTGTTGGTCATAATTAACCTTATCAAAGGTTACATTCATAATTCCAATATCAACTACATTTTGATAAAATTCATTGGTATATAAATCTCGATACTCTTTATGGGAAATAAACTTCTGTTCGTTAGAAGCTCGATAGAGCTCCAAAAGGGATTGTTCAAAGGTGTTTACCGTTGATACATTAATAGAGTCGTTAAAAACATCCAACTTTGACCAAGGAGTCACCCGATCGTAGAGTATTTCTGTAGTGAAAGTACTTTTGTCGATATTGACAAGCATACTATCGATGCTAATTTCGTTGGTGTTTTGTGCATTTAGATGAAAAAAAATAACTAAAAAGAAGTGGAAAAATAATTGCTTTTGCATAATTTTGAAGTGTTAATAGGTGAAACATTGTGATAACTGGTTTTATTTATTACATAATAGGGTGTCATTGCCGTGACACCCTATTTCAATTTACTATCCTAAAATTAATGTTGCTTTCGGAATCATCAAATCCAATAATCCCATATTCTAAATCAAAATAAAATCTATTGATTTCATATGGAATTATAGATTCACTAGTAGAGTAAGCATCCTCAATTATTAGTACTTTTTCATACGTTTTATTTCCAATTTGAAGCTGACTTATGGGGTACGGAACTTCAAAATTGAACGTTGAATATGATGTGGACCCACCGCAAGAATAACTACTAATATCAAACCACGATTTCACTCCATGAGGGCCTTTATATGTATAGAAATAAAAAAAGGAACATTCTTCTCCATGTAACCTCAATTTTATTTCAAATTTATTGACATCAACTAATGGACTACTATTCCCTCCTAAGCTTAGTCCTCCTACTCGCTCTTTTGATATTCTATAAAGATTTACATCCAAAATAATTTCTTCTCCTAATTCATTTTTAAATCTTACAGCATCAAGATTTTCATAAATTGTTGGCAAGAAATTGAAATCTACTTCATCAAACTTGTAAAAAGGAATCTCTTCTTCTACAGGGCCACAACCTAAAAGAGATATTACGGCTAATAAAACAATTTTTTTCATGATACTACTTTTTCAAAATTTTAAACACTTGAATTTTATTATATTCATTTTTGATATTCAAAACATACAACCCTGCATCCAAATTGGAAATATCGAAGGGTACAAAAGATTCATTGGTTTCTTTCTGCAGAATTAATTTTCCTGACAAATCGAAGAGTTGTATTTCTGAAATGGTATTTGTTGCATTAATATGGATAATATCTTCCGAAGGATTAGGATATACAACTACGTTCCAAATATTAAAACCTTCCACAGAAAGGGGGCAAACTTCAGTAAAAGAAACAGCATGTCCACATTGATCTTCTATATAAGTAGCTAGTTTGGAGTTTACATTATCCAAACAAACGGTTTCTAATAAGGGAAGCTCCTCAAAATTACAGGTTTGGCCAACACCACTAATATTTAGATTTGTGTTATTCCCGTTTTTTAGATTAAGGTACGTTAGGTCGCTATTCCATTTAATGTCTAAAGCAATCAATTGCGCATTATTACTAACATCTAATGTCTTGAATAAATTAGATCTTCCATAGAAGAAATACAAATTTGTATTCTGTGACAAGTCTAATTGTGTTAATTCATTATTATCCAAAATAACTCCTTCTAAAAGGGCATTTTGAGTCAAGTCTAAATCTGTTAGATAATTTCCTTGAACATATAAATTTTTTAAATTTATATTTTGACTCACATCAAGAGAAGTAAGTTCTCCAAAATTGGTCTGTAAAAATTCTAAATCCGAGTTATTAGTTACATCTAATGTGGTATAGGGATTGCCAGAACCAGAAAAATTTTTTAAAAATATATTTTGGCTTAAATTAATAGCAGATATGGCATTGTAACTACAATCCAAATTCCATAAAAGTGTATTTGCACTTAAATCTAAAGTCTCTATCTGATTGCCGGCACAATTAAATTGTTCTAAATGAGTAAAAGCTTCAATCCCCGTGAGATCCACTATGGGAGGAATAGCTCCTGAAACATTCAATGGAAAGCCTACAGCCTCTGCTTCTGCTACTTCAATTTCACCATTATTATTAGTATCAATAACAGGATTATGACTTAGAAGTTTATTCTTAAAATTTACATCTGGGATGTTTACAATTTGTGCTTTTAGTTGGAAAACAAGCAACAGAAAAAAAATGATTAACTTCATAATTCTTTATTTAAATTGATAAAAAAGCTAATCGTCTAAATTCTCTTCAGGGGAGAAAACTATGTTAAAGGAAAGAAAAAAAAATAAACCGTCAAAATAATTGAATATGATAATTCATTAATTTAAACAACAAACCCCCAAGCTTTTAGCTTGAGGGTCTCAAAAATTTTCAAATAATACCTTTTTAAGCCTCTCCTTGAGGAACTATAGAAACGTATGATTTGTTGTCTTTCTTTTTGGTAAATTTTACTACACCGTCCACTTTGGCGTGAAGTGTATGGTCTTTCCCCATATACACATTCTCACCAGGGTGGTGTTGTGTACCACGTTGTCTTATAATGATGTTTCCAGCAACAGCAGCTTGTCCTCCAAAAATCTTAACACCCAAGCGTTTCGATTCTGATTCTCTACCGTTCTTAGAACTACCAACTCCTTTTTTGTGAGCCATTTTCTTTCGGTTTTATATGTTATACGTCTGTGAAGCTTATTTAGCCACTCCACCATCTAATTTATCTTGTAATTCTTTAAGCTCATCCCACTTACCATCAGCAGCTAATTGCGCTTGTTGTGGCCAAGTATCGGTCACATGATTACCACGAATATCGGCAATAATTTCAGCAATTTTTGCCGGTTTTGCCTTCGCTAAATCTGCATAAGTAGCAATGCCTGCTGCGATTAAAGTTTCGGCAATTTTTGGCCCAATACCTTCAATTTTTTTAAGGTCATCGGCCTTAACAGCAGCTTTTTTTACTGGTGCAGCTTTTACTTCTGCTTTAGGTGCTTCCACTTTTGGAGTTTCTTTTTTAGCTGGTGCAGCTTTTTTAGCTCCACTTGCCACGATACTTTCAATAACAATTTCAGAAAGGAATTGTCTGTGTCCATTTTTTACACGGTATCCTTTTCTTCTTTTCTTTTTGAAAACAATCACCTTATCTCCTTTAAGGTGTTTTAAGACTTTTGCTCCTACTTGAGCTCCGTCTATAGCTGGGGCGCCAACAGTTACTTTGTCTCCATCGCCAATAAGAAGTACATTGTCGAACTCAACTTTGTTCCCTTCTTCAACGGCTAAACGGTTTACAAAGACTTTTTGGTCTTTTGCAACTTTAAATTGCTGCCCTGCTATCTCTACAATTGCGTACATAGCGTAAACGTTTATGATTAAATTATTTTTACAAATTGCTGTACCCTACGGATAAAGCGGGTGCAAATATAATTTTTTAAATTGAAATGAACAAAGGGTTTTTACAAATAAATCAAGCATTTAGGAATGCTTCTGATTCCAAGAATCCTTTAGTAGTTGCATAAAAGCTAAAGTGAGCACAAACGTAGTGGAAAAGCCCATAATTACAAGAGACACAATAACGACTAAGGCTCCCTTGTTAAAGTTTAAATTCCATGAATCCAAAATAGCTTCGGCAAATTGGTGATCTAACTGAAAAATATAAATAGCCATGAAAATGGAAAAAATAATAGTTGCCAATCCTCCGGCAAAAAGTCCTACTTGAAATCCTTCTTGATATGTAAAATTATTAGCTGTTCTCTTGTAGTTTCTAATAGCATAAAAAATACCTCCCCCAAATATCAAAGCATTAACAGAACTTAATATAGGATATTGATGCCATCCCAAAAGTTTGGTTACTAAAAAATAAAGAATTAACGCGATAGCAATACCAATACCGTATTTTGTAAAATATTTTCCCATAACACCACATTTAGTTTTTTATAAATTTCGGAAAAAAATTAAACCTATTGGTTATCAATGCATTATTTTTTTTCTACCCGTTTATTCGAAAGGTATACACCAAATAAAATAATTAAAGCCGCAACCAGTTGAAGCACCCCAAATTGTTCGCCATCAATAATTCCCCAAAGTACAGCCACAATAGGCATCGTGTACGTAACCGAAGAAGCAAAAACGGGAGTTGAAATTTGTATCATTTTATTGAATAATACTTTTGAAATAGCTGTTCCAAATAAAGCCAATATGGCTATATAAGCTGAAGATATTTGCATTTCTTTGGAATGAAGAATGTTTTCAAAAAAATCGGTAAAATATAACACAACCAATCCCGGTAAAAAAATAAACAGAAAGTTGCCGGTAGTGACAGACAAGGCACTAATATCGGTAAGGTATTTCTTAATGATATTCACATTTAAGGCATATCCTATAGTAGCTACTAAAATTAGTAGTCCGTAAAGATGGTTGTTGTTTCCATTAAAATCGGCACCTGCCCATATAAGCAATAAGGTCCCTAACAATCCTATAAATACGCCCAAAATCTGTCTTTTGGAACTTAAAATTTTAAATAACAGCGCCCCAACAATTACGGTTGCCAAGGGTGTTAAACTATTTAAAATAGACGCAACTGCGCTGTCTATGTAGTTTTGTGCGATAGCAAATAAAAAGGGAGGGAAAAAGGAGCTTACAAAACCCGAAATGGCAATCCATTTCCAGTGCTTTTTTTGTATCTGTTTAATGCTTTTAAATCCTACTGAAAACAAGAATAATGAGGTGAGAACAATGCGAAGGGATCCCAATTGGTAATCGGTTAAGCCTACTAATCCTTTTTTCATAAGGATAAAAGAACTTCCCCAGATAATGGAAAGAATCACTAAATAAACCCACTTGTTGTGCATATGCAAAAAACTATAGACAAAAGTCATACATTTGCAACAATAAACGAATCATTACATTATGAAAACTATACACATACTATTCACAACTGCAATTCTTTCTCTTGGAGTTGCTTCTTGTAAAAACGACATGAAGTCTGAACAAAGTTCGGTAGCCGCAATTGAAACTGCAGAAGTTACAGAAACTTCCACCGAAGCAATAGCTACTACTAAAAGTGAATTTACTATTGAAGGAATGACCTGTGCTATGGGATGTGCCAAAAGAATAGAAAACAAATTGGCCGAGATGGAAGGTGTTACTTCTGCCAAAGTTGACTTTGATAAAAAACTAGCCATGGTTGAATTTGAAAGTGGAAAAGTAACTTCAGAAGCGCTTATAGAAACCGTAAAAAATACCGGAGAAGCATATAGTGTTACTGAAATGAAAACAGTTGCGTCTTTTACTTCAAACGAAGCTGAAGAATCAACAACTCATGTTTGCACTGAAAAGTGCCACAAAGATGGTTGCACTGCTGAGATGAAGGCTGCCTGCAAGAAAGATTGCAAAATGCCATGCTGTGCCAAAAAGGCGTAAATAAAAAAACCACCATTTAGGTGGTTTTTTTATTTCCAATGAACACTTTCCATGATCCTACGTATGTCATCACGCAGATAAACTACTGCCGGATAAATAGAATCATAATTGGGTTTTGCATCAAAATATAAGGAACCTGTTACAAAATGATGAATACTATCTGTTACATAAAATTGCGATTGGGTGGCAGCATCACCATTAATCATATAAAACATTCCATACACTTTATGAAGAGTATCCACTCTTGGCTGTTCAAAAATTTCGTTGGCTTTAATCGTATGGTCGTAGGTTAGTTTTTGAGCATCGGCTAATAATGCTTCTATATTGTTATCTACTTGTTGATAGGTAAGATACACGGTAGCCTTCATCTTAGGATATTCAAGATTTATATTACAATTGTTTTTAATAACTACTGAAGAAATAGCATTTCTTTCAAACTCAAAAGGACAATCAAGCTGAACCATCTTGTAGCTGGGAAGCGGATATTGTAATCTAAGTTTTGCGGCAGGTTTTACCACTACATCATCTCCGCACGAAGCAAAAAAAATGATTGATATTACTATTAAGAGGGCCCGTAGGCTATTCATTGATAGTGAGTTTTATTTGTTTTATCCGTTTGTTTTCAAAGGACTCTATGGTAAACGTATAGTGATGAAAGTTTAGTATTTCATCTTTTTTGGGAAATCCGTTAGACAATTCTAAAATAAACCCGGCCAGTGTTTCTGCCTCTCCTTTTTCTTCATCAAAGATTTTAGCATCTTCAACCTTAATTACTTTGTAAAAATCTTTCAATGAGGTTTTACCATCAAAAACAAACGTTTTGTCGTCTAATTTTGAAAATATTAAATCTTCATCATCAAATTCATCCGTAATTTCTCCCACAATTTCTTCAATAATATCTTCTAAAGAAATAAGTCCACTGGTTCCCCCATACTCATCAACTACAATTGCCAAGTGCATTTTCATATCCTTAAATTCATTCAGCAAATCGTCCAGTTTTTTATTTTCGGGTACAAAATAGGGTTCACGTTTTAATGATACCCAGTCAAAAGTTTTTCTATCAAAATAGGGCAATAAGTCTTTTACATAAAGAATCCCTGTAATATTATCTATCGTATCTTTATAAACAGGAATTCTGGAATAGCCGTGGGTAAGAATTTCTGGAAGAATCTCCTTATAAGTACTTTCCTCGTCTATAGCAAAAATATCCAAACGAGGCTTCATGACATTTTTAGTGTCCGTATTCCCAAAAGTGACTATCCCTTGTAAAATCTTTTGCTCTTCGTGCGTGGTGTCGGTATCAGAAGTTAGTTCCAAAGCTTGAGAGAGTTGATCCACACTTATATTCGATTTTTGTTTCCCAAATTTATTTTCTATATAAATGGTTACGGATCTCATGGGGGTACTTATAGGCGAAAACAATGTATAAAGTACATTAAGCGGATAGGCCATAAAGGCAGCAAAGGAAATTTTATTTCGGCTCGCATAAATTTTTGGTAATATTTCTCCAAAAAGAAGAATGAAAAAAGTGACCACCACTACATCCAGAATAAATTTGAGTTCGGGGCTTTTAATTCCGCCAAAAAACAAATCGCTTAAACCGGCAAATAAGAGTACAATTGCAATATTGATTAGGTTATTGGCTACTAGGATGGTGGCTAAAAGTTTTTTGGGTTTTTGCAAGAGTTTTTGAACCACCTGCATTTTTTTGGAAAGTTCACCTCCTTTGTCCTCTTCAAAATCGGAAACTGTGAGTGAGAAAAAGGCAATCTCGGCTCCAGAAATTAGAGCAGAACAAAACAACAACACAAAAACAAAAATAATACTGGTTATTTCTGATGTAGAAATAAGGGAAATTAGCAATAAACTCGGGGGTTCTATGTCCAAAATAGGTTCTATTCGTTAATCTTTAGAAGGGTAAGTCATCATCTTCATCTCCCATAGGCGTTTCAAAATCATCACTTTGATGGGAAACGTTTGATTTTGAAGGAGCAGCATTACTTACAGCAGGGGATGGCATCACACCCGTTTCATTTTTTGGGGTTAAAAAGGTGAAATCGGTACATTGAATTTCGGTACTATAACGGTCGTTTCCTTGATCGTCCTGCCATTTTCTAGTTTTAATTCTCCCTTCTATGTACACCTTATCTCCTTTTTTGAGGTATTTTTCACATATTTCAGCTGCTTTATTTCGCACCACAATAGTATGCCACTCGGTACTGGAGACCTTCTCGCCGGTAGTTCTGTTGGTGTATGTTTCGTTAGTTGCCAAGGGAAATCTTCCTATACAGCCACCTCCTTCAAAGTAATTCATCTTAATTTCATCTCCTGTATGCCCTATTAGCATCACCTTATTTAATGTACCGCTCATTTACTTACTTATTTTGTGCAAAGGTAATTTTTGTTTACTAAATATAGGTAAAATTTTAATTTTTGAAGGACGGGAACTTCGAAATAAAGTTTTCAATAAGTACCGGAACTGGTAGTTTATGGATTTCTGAAAAGAGTATTCCTTCCTTAAGCAAAGTAGCTGTTTCTAAAATCCAAAAGGTGGTATGTAAGTGTTTATGCGAAAGTTTATGGATAATAATCTTATCGTTGAATTTTGAAATAGTTTGAATCTCTATTTTTTCCGAAAACCGAATAAAATCTTTGTCCTTTTTAAGGGTATTTAAATGGAGTTGTTTTTTACTTTCAATTAAAGGAAACTGATACAAGTTTTGCCAAATTCCCTTTTTGGAACGTTGTTCTATAATTGTTTTCCCGTCTTCGGAAAGGCATACCAAATAATTATAATATTCATTTTTCACAAGGGCTTTCTTTGCTTTAACAGGTAAGTGTGCCACTTGTTTTTGATTGTAAGCAATACACATATCAGAAAAAATACAACGGGCACAATCCGGATTTGAAGGAACACAAAAACGAGCTCCAAATTCCATGATAGCCTGATTAAAAGTTCCCGGGCGAGAAGAATCTATAAGATTTTGTGCCAGTTCTTTAAATTGAGCAATACCCTTGGTACTATTAATAGGTGTTCCCACACCAAATACCCTGCTTAATACTCGATATACGTTTCCATCAACCACAGCTGCAGGCTGGTTAAAACAAATAGAAGCAATAGCACTTGCCGTATAGTCACCCACACCTTTTAATTTTAATAGACCATCATAATCTTGGGGAAATTCACCTTCTCTTTCAAAGGCAATATATTTTGCAGTAGCGTGTAAATTTCGTGCACGAGAATAATATCCCAATCCTTGCCAAACTTTCAGGACTTTTTCTTCGGAAGCATTTGCAAGGTCAAAAACGGTTGGAAAATGCACTAAAAATTTTTCGAAATAAGGTAATCCTTGAGCAACTCGAGTTTGTTGAAGTATAATTTCCGAAAGCCAAATGGCATAAGGATCTTTGGTTTCCCGCCAAGGAAGGTCCCGCTTATTTTGTAAATACCAAGAAATGAGTTTGTTAGTAAACCAAAGGTGATTTTCGAGCATGTTTCAAAAATACACGATATGTATTTATTTTTTAATAGGTTACGATTTGATTATTTGATTTTAAAATCCTTATATTTGCCGTCTTGAAAAATAAACTCAGGAATATTATCAATTACTATAATTTTTTTAAATAATTAAATACAATGACGAAAGCAGATATCGTAACAAAAATTTCTGAAAAATTAGGAATGGAAAAAGGAGATGTACAGGCTACTGTAGAATCTTTTATGGATGAAGTAAAAACATCTTTAGAAAATGGAGACAATGTATATTTAAGAGGTTTTGGAAGCTTTATTATTAAAACCAGAGCTGAAAAAACAGGTAGAAATATCTCTAAAAATACTACCATTAAAATCCCTGCACACAATATCCCTGCGTTTAAACCTGCCAAGGTTTTTGTTGAAGGTGTAAAAACCAACGTAGAAGTAAAATAAATCATCAACTAGTCCCGCCTTTGGGCGGGACACTTATAAATTAACTTTAGTATGCCAAGCGGTAAAAAAAGAAAAAGACATAAGGTAGCGACGCATAAGCGCAAAAAAAGAAGACGCGCTAACCGCCATAAGAAAAAGTAGTTTCAGCACTACTTTTTTCTTTTAAAAAAGAAACCATCCGTTCTTTGAAAAATGAAATGATAAACCATTTGTTTATACATTTCTACAGGCAACTCCTTCTGGGTAACACCAGAAAAATCCTGTGATAAAATATTGTTTAATCCATCCCGATAAATGTATCGGGACCAAAATTAATGACCCGTGAACTACGAATTATTTGTAAGATCCAGTTCACAACAAGTTGATTTTGCCCTTTTAAAAGATGGAAAACTAGTAGAATTACATAAGGAAGAAGAAGACAATAAGTTTTCGGTAGGCGACGTGTTTATCGCCAAAATACGGAAAACAGTTCCCGGTCTTAATGCTGCATTTGTAAATGTAGGGTATGAAAAAGATGCCTTTTTGCATTATCACGACCTTGGACCCAAAGTTACTTCCCTTTTGAAATTCGTAAAAAGTGTAAGCACAGGTAAAACAAGAGATTTCTCTTTAAAAGAATTCCCATTTGAAAAAGAGATTGATAAAAATGGGGGTGTTAATGACACCCTAAAAAACAATCAATCAATTCTGGTACAAATTGTTAAAGAACCCATTTCAACCAAAGGACCACGTATTAGTTCAGAGCTATCAATTGCTGGACGATATATTGTGTTGGTTCCTTTTTCAGATCGTGTTTCTATTTCCCAAAAAATAGAATCCAACGAAGAAAAAGAACGATTAAAGCGCTTAATCATGAGCATTAAGCCAAAAGGATTTGGAGTGATTATACGTACTGTAGCAGAGGGTAAGAAAGTAGCAGAACTGGACAAAGATTTACAAAATCTGTACGATCGCTGGATGGCGATGTGTAAAAAGCTACGAGGGGCGCACCACCCCAGCAAGGTGCTAAGTGAGTTAAATAGAGGAGCTTCCATCATTAGAGATTTGTTTAACGACTCATTCTCTGCCATTCATATTGATGATGAGACCCTTTATTTACAAATAAAAGATTACGTGCAAGCCATTGCACCCAAAAAAGAGAATATTGTGAAGTTTTACGATTCCAAAGTTCCTATGTTTGAAAAATTTGGAATTGAACGACAAATTAAAACTTCGTTTGGAAAAACCGTTTCCGGTGCCAAAGGTTCATATTTAGTTATTGAACATACCGAAGCGTTACACGTTATTGATGTAAACAGCGGTAACCGAAGCAATAAATCCAACAGCCAAGAAGGTACCGCCCTTGAGGTAAATATGCTGGCAGCTAGTGAAGTAGCCAGACAGTTACGACTTCGCGATATGGGAGGTATTATTGTGGTGGATTTTATTGATATGGCAAAGGCAGAACACCGAAAACAACTTTTTAATCATCTTCGGGATGAGATGAAAGATGATAAAGCCAAACACAAAATTCTCCCACCCAGTAAATTTGGATTAATTCAAATTACCAGACAACGGGTACGACCCGAGGTCAATATAAAAACAAGGGAGGAAAACCCCGATAGCATTCTTGAAGGTGAAGAAATTGAAGCACCTATAGGAGTAGTATCAAAAATCACGGAAGATTTGAAAAAACTCTTCCAAAAAGACTATAAAAAGTTGACTTTAAACACACATCCTTTTATAGCAGCCTTTTTAACCAAAGGATTTCCATCTGTGCGAACCAAGTGGTTTATGGAGCACAAAAAATGGGTAAAAATTCAACCAAGAGATGCTTACACGTACCTCGAATACCATTTTCATGACAAAGATGGTAACGAGATTAAATAACCCAAAACCCTTTCAGCAATGAGAGGGTTTTTTTGTATACTTTTATTAAAATTTTTCTTTAAAAGTGGAAAACACCTATAAAACCTACACCGTTGATGAAGCCAAAACCCGATTGGAACGGTATTGTGCCTACCAAGAGCGATGCCACAAAGAGGTTGAAACTAAATTAAAAGAAATGCGAATGATTCCCGAGGCTATAGACCACATTATTCATCATTTATTACAACATAATTATTTAAACGAAACCCGATTTGCGCAGGCTTTTGCCCGTGGAAAATTTAAACAAAAATCGTGGGGAAAACCCAGAATTATTCGAGAATTAAAACTTCGAGACATTAGCGCATTCAATATAAAAATTGCCTTACAGGAAATCCCTGAAAATGCCTATCTTTCATCTTTTGATGCATTGGTTGAAAAACGACTTACTCAACTAGCTTCAGAAAAAAACATCCTTAAAAAGAAGAAAAAACTCGCCGATTATTTACTGTATCGTGGTTGGGAGGCGAATTTGGTTTGGGAGAAAGTAAATAGTATTGACTAAGAAATCCCCAACTTGGCATGGGTTTTAATAATCGCTTTTTCATTTTTACTGTCTATCCAAGCCTGCCCTTTCCAACGGCGCATGAGATTATCAAAATGACGCATCACAAAAATATTGTACAGTGCCTTACTTAAATTTTTTGGGTTTCTTGCAATGGCTCGTAAACTCATCGAAAATCCGGGGGTCACATACCGCATATAATGCCAATAGCCTTCGGGCATATACAACACTTCGCCATGTTCTAAATTACCCACAAAGCCTTTTGCTTTTTTAAGTGCAGGCCATTTCTCATAGTCTGGATTGGCAAAATCGATATCCTCTCTTACAATTAAGGAATGGGGTATTTTATAGAGGTAATCGTTTTGTTTTTGATCAAAAAGAATACATTGTTTTTTTCCGTGAAAATGAAAATGAAAAATATTAGCCAAATCAATATCGTAATGCATAAAGGTATAGCTGTTTTCTCCACCAAAGAATAACATAGGCAGTCCTTTCATTAACTTCAATCCAAAATCTGGAAAACTAAAATCTTTTTGCAATTGAGGCACTACTTTTAAAATATTCCAAAGAAAAATGCGGTAACGGGTAGGTTCTTTTTTAAGCAAAGCTACATAGTCTTTCATCTTCATTTTGGCGTGGGCCTGATTAAAGCCTTCGTCATGTCTTACAGGCCGGTCATCGTACAAAGGAACCTCAATATCACCTGCTACTTGGGCCATATAATCCAGATTCCATTTTTGAACGGCCGGCCATTCGTCCACAAAATGCTCAATAATTACAGGTTTCTGTGGCTTAAAGTAGTTTTTTAGAAACGCTTCTTTGGTAATGGTTTTTACCCTGTCTATTTCCTGTAATTGCATCGTTTAAAAAATAAAGAACAAAATTAAGAAACTTTGGGTTAACAATTTCGTAAAATAAAGAAGGGTAGATTTTACTTTAGTCAAAAATATATTTCAATCCAAATAACAAATTTCCTTTGGGCATAGGCACCAAATTGGTTTCGGTATACTCTTCATTAAATATATTATTAGCAATCACTGAAATTTCAAATCTTTTTAATTGAACATTAGCAGAAGCATCTACAACCGTATATGCGTCTCCATCTGTTCTTTCAGCATATTTATAGACTATGGTTTGCGAAAGAAAATTGAAAAATTGGGTAGCAAAACGCCCTGTGACTTGATGCCTTAACGAGTTGATAGAATATCGGGAATACGCAATATCCAATGCTTTTACTTCATCCTCAATAAAAGTATATCCTAAAGTCAACATTTGTTTGTAGTCCCCCACCTTGAAGTGAAATTGAGTTTGTGCTTCGAGCCCTTTCGTATTTAACGATCGGATATTGGTTGCCATCCATAAATCTTCTTCATTTTCTTTGACATAGTCTATCAAATTATTGGAGTCGCGATTAAAAAAAGCGGCAGTAACTTGGAGGTTATCTGCATCGTATTTTATTCCTATTTCTTCTGAAATAGCTTCCTCCGGCTCCAAATTTTCATTTCCAAGTGTGGTAGGGTCACTGTAAAACAAATCGGTGTAAGTAGGAATTCGATACGTATATCCGGCATTGGCATATACTTTAAAACTATCCGAAATTTGATACCCAACATCAATTCCAGGAAATGCCTGAAAATCAAAATCAGAATAGTATGTTGCAGCAATACCAGGAGTTACATCTAGGGTGTTTTGAAGTAATTGAAACCGATGCTCTGCAAAGAAAGTGGTCATAAATCGGTCTCGATTTCCCAAATTATTACTCGCTAAATACACTTTTGCCATATCCATTCCAAACCCCGTAATTCCCAGATTTGAGGTATAGGAAGCATTTATTTCTCCTCCTATTTTATTGGTTTGGTGTAAATTTCTGTAAATAGAGGGATCCTGACGCACAAATACATATTCATCCTGATTTCTTCGCCAGTAGACTCTTGGGATTATTTTCCAATTCTCGGAGATAAACTTTATCGATAGACCTATTAAACTTGTTTGTGTTTCTTCATATTGATTGATTGCCGTAGGTGATGCATAAAATCCGTTAGCCCCAAATTTCCGTTCAGAAAAAGAAGCAATAAGTTCTAAAGGCGTTTTTTGGGTATTGAAACTGCTTTTCAGAAAATAGTTTTGGTTATCGTAATCGGTATTAAAACGGTATCCTTCAGAAGTGTTTCTGGAATAATGAACCAAATGTGACGATGTTTCAAAATTTGAATTTGCAGTCACTTGCGCATTTAATTGTTGAAAAGAACCTCCCATGATTCCAACAGAAACAAATTCAGAAGCTTTCTTTTTGGTAATAATATTTACCGCTCCGGTAAAGGCATTTTGCCCAAATACCCTTGCAGCAGGTCCTTTAATAATTTCTATCCGTTCAATCACTTCCAATGGCAAAGCCATATTTAGGGTATGGTGCCCTGTTTGTGCATCTTCCACTTTAATACCATCAATTAAAAGCAACGTTTGGTCAAATCCCCCACCACGAATGTACAAATCGGCTTGCATGCCAAAGATTCCTCTGCGGCGTATATCGACCCCGGCAACTTGTTGTAAAATATCCGCAACGGTTGGTGATCCACTTTTCTGAATTTCCTCGGAAGAAATTACAGTGATGGTACGGGAATCTTCAGAGAAAGGAATTTCAATTCGATTCGCAGAAATTACAACTTCCGGGAGCTGTTCTTCTTTTTGAGGCTCCTCTTGCCCAAAAACCAGTAAAGAGGAAATCATAAAAAGGAGGATTACATTTGTTTTCAAAATAGCATCAATTTTAAGGCTCCAAAAATACCTATACCCGTTTCAATGGCCTAAAATTACCTTGTTGAATTTTCACAAATTTAGTAGTATCTTAATCAAGAATTTAAGCAAAAACTCCCTAAATATCACAACCTCTTGATTCTCAGAGAAGATCTCATCGCTACCCTTTCCACAACTGAGAAATGGGATATCATTATCATTGGCGGTGGTGCCAGCGGACTGGGCATTGCAGTAGATGCGGCTTCCCGCAGATTTAAAACAGTCCTTTTTGAACAGTATGATTTTGCAAAGGGAACTTCCAGTAAAAGTACAAAGTTACTTCACGGCGGAGTGCGTTATTTGGCACAAGGAGATGTGAAATTAGTGATGGAAGCCCTTGAAGAACGAGGTCATCTTGAAAAAAATGCACGTCACCTTTTTAAAAAACTAGAGTTTATTATTCCTAATTATCGTTGGTGGAAGGGTCCCTATTACCTCATTGGACTAAAACTATACGACTGGCTTTCCAAAAGATTAAGTTTGGGGAGTTCCAAATTTGTTTCCAAAAAAACGGTCCTAAAAAAGCTTCCAACACTTAAAAAGGAAGGATTAGCCAATGGTGTTTCCTATTTTGATGGCCAATTTGATGATGCTCGTTTGGCCATCAATCTTGCACAAACAGCTATCGAACTGGGTGCCGCTTGTTTAAATTATGTAAAAGTGAATCAATTTTACAAGAATAATTTAGATGTGATTCAATCTGTTTCAGTAACAGATACTGAAACTCAATGTACTTATAAAGTTAAGGGAAAAGCCTTTATAAATGCCACCGGTATATTTACAGATTCCGTACTGAAAATGTACAATCCTAACCATAAAAAAACCGTGATCCCCAGTCAAGGAATTCATTTAATGTTGGATCGCTGCTTTTTAGATAGCGATAAAGCCATTATGATCCCCAAAACCAGTGATGGCAGAGTGCTTTTTATTATTCCGTGGCATGACAAAGTAATCGCAGGTACTACCGACACATTGATTAAAAAACCCAAAATTGAACCCCAACCCCTTCATGAAGAAGTAGATTTTATTCTAGAAACCATCAATCAATATCTTACCAAAACTGTGCACAGAACAAATGTTCTATCGGTTTTTAGCGGATTGCGCCCTTTAGCAAAACCTTCAAAAGAGGAAACCAATACCAAAGAAGTTTCCAGAAGTCATAAAATTATTATTGACAACAACCTTATTAGCATTGTGGGCGGTAAATGGACTACCTACCGAAAAATGGCAGAAGATGTTATTGATCAGGTAATCGATTCTTTTCATTTTGATAAAATAGCTTGTAAAACTGCACAAATATCGGTTCATGGAAATAGTACTGAAAAGTTAAATGCTCCGGACCATCTTCTTTTTTATGGAAGTGACTTAGAGACCTATCTCACTTTTGAAAAATCAAATTCAGAATATGCTGAAAAATTACACCCCAACTATCCGTTTACTAAAGGACAGGTGGTTTGGAGTATTCAACACGAAATGGCAAGAACAGTTGAAGATTTTTTGTCTCGAAGAATTCGCCTCTTATTATTAGATGCCAAAGCAGCCACTGAAGCTGCTCCCCTTGTTGCATCTATTATGAAAAAAGAACTCGAAAAAACGGAAGCTTGGGAACAAGAGCAAGTAAATGAGTTTCTTAAACTTTCAAAAAAGTATATCTTAGAGTAATATTTTAAAATTCCTTTTATGACTCCTTTTATTGCTGAAATTATTGGAACCTTTATTTTAATGGTTTTAGGAAATGGTGTGGTTGCCAATGTTCTTTTAAACGAAACTAAAGGAAACAGTTCCGGTTGGATGGTTATTACCACTGCTTGGGGACTGGCTGTTTATGTTGCCGTATTAATTGCAGGACCTGTAAGTGGGGCTCATATTAACCCTGCAGTGACTTTATCATTGGCCGTGGCAGGACTATTTGAATGGTCTCTGGTTCCTATGTACATTTTAGCTCAATTTATTGGAGCTATGTTGGGTGCGCTTTGTGTGTATCTATTTTATAAAAAACATTATGTAAGTACCGATGATGTGGATGTAATTCGTGCCACTTTTTGTAATACTCCTGCCATTCGGAATATTCCTTCCAATCTTTTTTCAGAAATTATCGGCACTTTTGTTCTACTACTGGCGGTATTTTATATTGCCGGACCTGAATTTGTTGCCGAATCTGGTGAAAAAACAATTATTGGATTAGGCTCTTTGGGTGCGCTTCCCGTTGCTTTAGTGGTATGGTCAATAGGATTATCCTTAGGCGGGACAACTGGCTATGCTATTAACCCAGCAAGGGATTTAGGACCGAGAATAGTATATGCTTTATTACCCATTAAAAATAAGTTTGCAGATTGGGGGTATTCTTGGATTCCTGTTATAGGACCCATTGTGGGAGGAGCGATAGCGGCTTACTTGTATCTTGCCTTTTCTTAAAATAAAAACCCAAACTCTAAATGTAGAATTTGGGCGCTTTATTTTTTTGAATTTTATGAGCTTTAATCTGCCAGTACAATCACTCTATTATCACTCATTTGTACGGTGCCACTATTAATTTCCAGAACCCATTTACCATTATCCTGGGTAAATTTATTTTTATGTCCTTCAGCAATGGTTGGGTTTCCGGCAAATTTTACTTTCCCTTTACCTAATAAAGAAACAATCGCCGCGTGATTATTCAACATTTGAAATTCTCCATCAACGCCAGGTACGGTAACGCTTTCTACTTCACCGCTTACCAAAGATGCTTCCGGAGTTACGATTTCTAAATACATATTTTTTAAAATTTCAAATTACAATTTCCAAATTCCAAAATTGGGTTTTGGGATTTTATATTTGCCTTTTCGAGCTTTGTTCGATTAAGCTTCGGCTAACATTTTCTCACCGGCTTCAATGGCATCCTCAATGGTTCCTTTTAAGTTGAAGGCAGCTTCCGGAAGATGATCTAACTCACCGTCCATAATCATATTAAATCCTTTGATGGTATCTTTAATATCCACCAATACTCCAGGAATACCTGTAAACTGTTCTGCCACGTGGAAGGGTTGCGATAAGAAACGTTGTACACGACGCGCACGGCTTACTGCTAATTTATCATCTTCAGAAAGCTCCTCCATCCCCAAAATGGCAATGATATCTTGTAATTGCTTATAGCGTTGTAACAACTCTTTTACTCTTTGAGCACAGTCGTAATGTTCTTTTCCAAGAATATCTGCGGTTAAAATTCGAGAAGTAGAATCCAATGGATCTACTGCAGGATAGATACCTAACTCGGCAATTTTACGAGACAATACGGTAGTAGCATCTAAGTGGGCAAAGGTAGTTGCCGGTGCAGGGTCGGTTAAGTCATCTGCAGGTACATATACCGCTTGTACCGAAGTAATAGATCCTTTTTTGGTAGAAGTAATACGCTCTTGCATCGCTCCCATTTCAGAAGCTAAGGTAGGCTGATATCCCACTGCAGAAGGCATACGTCCTAAAAGAGCCGACACCTCTGAACCTGCTTGTGTAAAACGGAAGATATTATCTACGAAAAATAGTACGTCTTTCCCTTGACCATCTCCCGCGCCATCACGAAAATACTCAGCAATCGTTAATCCTGAAAGTGCCACACGCGCACGCGCTCCGGGAGGTTCGTTCATCTGTCCGAAAACAAAGGTTGCTTTAGAGTCTTTCATAGCAGTTTTATCTACTTTTGAAAGATCCCATCCTCCTTCTTCCATAGAGTGCATAAAATCATTACCATATTTAATAATACCCGACTCCAGCATCTCTCTTAAAAGGTCATTTCCTTCCCGTGTTCTTTCACCCACTCCGGCAAATACTGAAAGTCCTCCGTGACCTTTCGCAATATTGTTAATTAATTCTTGAATTAATACCGTTTTACCAACTCCTGCACCACCAAACAAACCAATTTTACCTCCTTTGGCATATGGTTCAATCAAATCGATTACTTTAATACCCGTAAAAAGCACTTCGGTAGATGTAGAAAGATCTTCAAATTTTGGTGCTTCCCGGTGAATGGGTAATCCTTTTTCTCCGGCTTTTGGTAAATTTCCAATACCATCAATAGCATCTCCAATTACATTGAACAAACGCCCATAAATGTCATCCCCAATAGGCATTTGAATAGCAGCACCTGTAGCTACTGCATCCACACCACGGCTAAGACCATCGGTTGAATCCATAGAAATGGTCCTTACGGTATTTTCTCCAATGTGTGATTGTACTTCTAAAATTAGCGTGTTTCCTTGGTTTTGTACTTCAAGTGAATCATAAATTTTTGGAAGTTCGGTGCCACTAGCAAATTCTACATCTACTACCGGGCCAATAATTTGAGCAACTTTTCCTGTAACTTTTGACATTATGTTTGGTGTTTATTTTTTAAAATAACCGAAGGTAAAACCCTCTACTAAAAATCGGTGCAAAGATATGTTTTTCTTCCGTAAAAAAACAACCAAAAAAGTAAATTTTTGATTGCTATTTTGTTTGCTTTCAACAAAAAAGAAACCCCTTCAACTTTCAGAAAATTGAAGGGGTTTTTATTTAGATTTTAGGTTCTATTTATTGAAGTTCCGGAGAGTATGCTACCGGATAATCACCTGCTTTTGCAGTTTGTCCTGCAGGAATGAAGTTTGACCCGTAAGTATCATCAATTGCCTCCAAGAATTTGTTTGCCATCAAGGCATAGCCTCTTGCTGTTAAATGAATTCCATCCAAACTTACCAAACCTCCTAAAACTAACTGTGTAGTTAGGGTATAATTGTCAAAGGTAATTCCTGTCGTGGAGGCTTCTTGTAGTATTCCATTCAAATCAACCAATGCTAAACCTGCAGAACTTGCTACACTTTCGATGGTCGCATTATAAGCATCAGTAGCTACTTTTACAGAATTTGATTCCGTAGTAGTCAATACCCATTTATCTTCTAAAGGAACCGAGACCCCGTTTATTAACAAAGGATTATTATCAACTAAAGTTCCAATAAAACTAGCACTTGGCAACACTAATAAATCTTCTGCAGTTGCTTGTCGCATACTAATTAAAGCTGGATTAACGGCAGTTAAGTCTATTAAATCTTCATCAAGTAATACTACAGCGTTTTGTCCTTCTGTAAAATTAATGGTTCTTTTTGCTAATTCTTCATTTGCCTCTGCCTGATTTATTACACCTATACTTACCAAATAAGCTAATGCTTGGGCAACTCCTCCATTATATTGTGCATAAGCTGCATTCAATTGAGTTACTGTTGCAACATCTAGCGGGACAGGATTATAGGGCACTGTAGTAAAGTAAGGCAAACTAGTTACATAAGGCACATTAGTTACTACACCTTTGGCTCCGTTGGTGGTTAATGCACCTACTAAAGAAGAAAAAACACTGGCAAATACATTAGGATCTGTAATATCGTTAGGACCGTAGGTAGAAGGATCCAAATTTCCGGTTTGATCTACTCCACTTCCACCTGATGTTGCAAAGCTTAACACATCATTCCCGCCAACTTCAGACAATGTAAAGAAGGTAGGGTTTTGGGCTAAGGCATCCTCTAACATAGATGCGTTGGGGCTAGAAGCCATTCTTGCATAATAGGGATTAGCCAAACCAAGAGCTACCCCGGCTACATTACCATAACCATTGGCTACTAAGTGAAAACTTTTTGCTCCCGGAACACCCATATTATTATAAGGACCTGCAATGATGTTACTTACTTCGGTGGTTGGCATGGCATCAAGACGAACAGGACCCGAACCGTTAAAATACAGCCTAGGTTCTTGAATAAGGTTTCCGCCTAAAAGTAATCCTCCAATATTATCATTCATTAAAGGTTGAGAGAACTCTCCCCCTCCAAGGGCTGCAAATTGTTGTGACAAAATATTTGGGAACGAATTTTCTTGACTTGCCATAAACAAGGCCCCATCAGTATATCCAGCAGTGAAAGAGGCTCCTAAAGACACATATTTTGAAAAATCGGCACTTCCAGCCGTAAGTTCTACTTGAACTTCTTCCATGGCACTGTCATCTTCTTCACAGGCTACAAAACCTAAAACTAGAAACAGTATTACTATATATTTAACTTTCATAATAATTAATTTTTTTCGATTATAAATTGTTGATAGTCCAAGACACATAATACATAGACCCTATATATCCTGTTCCAAAAGCAGTAAAATATTCATCTCCTAAAACATTAGTAGCACCTACTTTAAACTGCGACTTTAAAAATTTGGGTGCCTTATAGCTTAGTTGAGCGTCTAGGACATGGAAAGCAGGCACTTGACCATCTCCAAAAGAGGCTTCCCATTCATAGGTATCACTCCATCTCCAAGCCACATTAAATCCAAAGTTTTTGAATAAATCGGTATTCCCTAATGAGGCCTTCACCTTATGTTCGGGGGTATTAAAATTGGTACGGAAATCTGGGTTTGCTTCGGTATCAAAATCAAGTTTGGCATAGGTATAATTTCCGGAAAGATCAAAGTTTCCTAAAAATTTAGTTGAAATTCCTACAGATCCACCATACGAGTTCACCTCCTTATCACTATTGGTGTACGTTTGGTATGCTTGAAAATCATCATTTGCTAAAGCTCCAAAAGCTAATTGAGTTTCGGGGTCTGTGGAGTCTATGATTCCGTCTCCATTAGGATCTACATTACCATAAAAAGGAGCTACCACCGTTTCATTAGCTAAGAAATCTTGGTATTGGTTATAATATCCGCTTAAGTCCACAATCAATTTCCCTAATTTTCCACGATATCCTACTTCAACTGATGTTACTTGTTCTGGCTTCACAAAACTTGAGTTACCAACTTCTAAATCAGCTAAATTACCTGTTTCCGAAAATCTTGATACGGAATTGGCTAAGAAAGAATTTGTATAGGCTCCCACACCGTTAAAGTCAATAGTTGAAGCACCTACTATTGTTTGTCCAAAAGGACTTACATCATAAGTGCCAACATAACGAGCAGGGTTATCGTTAGCTCCTCCAACTAGCACAGCCCTTCCTACGTCTAATCCAATATATAAATCTTGGGTAGTTGGATTTCTGAAACCTGTTTGGAAGGAAGCCCGTATGTTATGATTGTTATTGATGGTAAATCCAGCAGCAAGTCTTGGAGAGAAAAAGCCATCAAACAGTTCAGATTTGTCATAACGAACAGACCCTGTTAATTTCAAATCTACATTGCTGGATAATTCAAACTTCTTTTGAAGTTGCGTATAAACTCCATATTCGGTATAGTTAATAGGGCCGTCAAAATCGGTATAAATGGTTCCTGAAGAGTTTAAGCTATAGGTTCTATAAGAGCCTCCCACTTGTACTTCAACAACATCCCAAAGGTGGCTGAAATTGTAGTTAGCATCTCCATGATATATTTTTGAATTGTCTTGAAACTTAGATCCTGTTGACAAATCCGGATTGTTTATACTAATATTGAATGCATTATTAAATTGGTCGCTACCGGGTTCAAATCTACCTTCATCTGCGGTTTGTCTCGCTAATGCATGAGCCTGATCTGCCGTAAGTCCTCCTAGAGAGCCTTGCACAAAAGCACCTACGTATTGACCAAACCAAGTGGAATCATCTTTCCAAGCTCTGTTGATGTTAATCCCAGTAAATACCATATCGTAACTATCTCCTGCTCTGTCTTCAGTAATATAACCTCTTAAAAAGAAGTTATTATTTCTGAATTCTAATTTATGTTGCTGAAGGAAGAAGTTTTCTATAGCATATCTGTTGGCTCCTTGATAAATGGTAGAACCCGTTCCTACTTTACCTACATAAGCAATTTCAAAATCATTAGCCCAAGGACGGAAATAAAGCCCCCAGTCTGCTTTAATACTTTCGGCTTCATAATCGGTTAAATCAGATTCGTTGTAACCTGTTCTACTAACATTTACAGAAGGTACTAAAGCACTCGCTCCAGCAGGAAGAATCCCTAAACCTTCCAATACCTGAGCAACTCCATTAATATCTGTACTAACCTCATCCCCGTAAACGTTTATCCCATCATAGTCAATATCTGCTCTTGTTTGCCCTGTATTGGGTTTTCCGGTAAGGTTATTTGCTCCCCAATCGGTACCGTTTAAGTACCCAAAATTCACTTTTGCGGCAAAATGTTCACTGAACTTATGCGCTGCTCTAATTCCGAAATCTGTATAAGGATTATCGCCATTAGCTTCCTGACTGGTGATTCCTCTTTTTGCCGAAATACTTATTCCTTCATAATCAAAAGGGTTTTTACTTTGCATGAAAAGAATTCCGTTGAAAGCATTAGCCCCATACAATGCAGAAGCAGCACCGGGTAAAATTTCTACACTTTGCACGTCGGTATCTGTCATCC
This sequence comes from Flavobacteriaceae bacterium, assembly GCA_041392125.1. Taxonomy (GTDB): domain Bacteria; phylum Bacteroidota; class Bacteroidia; order Flavobacteriales; family Flavobacteriaceae; genus Halomarinibacterium. Next base: position 22,907 of record JAWKMR010000018.1, read on the forward strand.
CAAGAAGGTTTCCTAGAGGGAAGTTAAGAGCCGGAGCAGAGTTGTCCATACCATCCACTAATTGCATAAAACGAGTGTTGGCAAAAGTGGCAAAACCTCTTGTATTGATAGATTTAAAGGTTAAACTGTTGGTGTTTATATCTACTCCTTTTAAGTTTTCAAGACCGTCATAAAAATCTACTGAAGCTGTATTTCTAATTTCTTTTATTCCGAAACGTTCAATCGTAACAGGCGATTCAAAAATACGCTCGGGTGTTCTTGATGCTGAAATAACAACTTCGTCAAGTTCAGATCCTTCAACCAAAACAATGGATAATGTTTGATTATTTGTAGTAACTTCAATCTCCTGTGAAGCGTATCCAATACTCGAAATTTGGAGTGTAAATGGAGGCTCTTGATCTACAAGAAGTGAAAAATTACCATCAAAATCTGTAGCAGTTCCGGCAGTTCCCCCCTTAACAACAATATTGGCGCCTAGAACTGGCGTTGAGGTTTCATCTACTACCTTTCCACTTACGTTAGTTTGCGAAAAAGTAATAGCACTAAAACACAAACAAAATACAAATACAATAGTTTTCATAAAAAAGTTTAGTTTGATAATGTTGTAAAAGTAAAATAAATATTATGTGTGCATAAAAAATTCTTCGTTTTTTTTTAAGAAATCGTTAAGAAAATTATTAAAAAAATAGCAATGCCCCAAAATGGAGATTTCATTTTTAACAAATACTATGAGAATCGTTAATTTGTGTGGAAACTATTCTACTGTTACCGATTTTGCCAGATTTCTTGGTTGATCCACATTTCTATTCAACATCACAGCAATGTAATATGAAAGAAGTTGTAGTGGAATAGTAGTTACTAAAGGGCTAAGGGTTTCGGTAGTTTTTGGAACTTCCATGATAAAATCTGCTAGGTCTTTAACTGTGGTATCTCCTTCAGTTACAACGGCGATAATTTTTCCTTTTCTAGCCTTTATTTCTTCTATATTACTTACTACTTTTTCATAGTGATTACTATTAACAGCAATCACTACCACTGGCATATGCTCATCAATTAAAGCAATCGGACCATGTTTCATCTCGGCAGCCGGATAGCCTTCAGCGTGAATATAGGAAATCTCTTTCAGTTTTAAAGCTCCTTCAAGGGCTACAGGAAAATTATAGCCTCTTCCTAGATAAAGAAAATTAGCTGCATCTTTAAATACATCGGCAATAGCCCGAATTTTTTCATCACTTTTAAGTGCTTCTTCCACATGTTGTGGAATCAATTCAAGCTCTAGCAAGTGTTTCATGTAATTTGCATGAGAAATAGTCCCTTTCACTTTTGCCAATTTAAGTGCAATCATGGTTAATACCGTAATTTGCGTGGTAAAGGCTTTAGTGGAGGCGACTCCAATTTCGGGCCCGGCATGGGTATAGGTTCCGCTATGTGTTTCCCTAGAAATGGATGATCCAACCACATTACATACCCCATAAACAAAAGCTCCTTTTTCTTTCGCCAACTTAATGGCTGCGAGTGTATCTGCCGTTTCACCGCTTTGAGAAATCGCAATAACCACATCCTTTTCACTTATAATAGGATTTCGGTATCGGAATTCGGAAGCATATTCAACTTCAACAGGAATACGAGCCCAATCTTCAAAAATATATTCAGCAACTAATCCCGCATGCCAAGAAGTTCCGCAGGCAACAATGACAATACGATTGGCATTTACAAACTTTTGAATATGATCTTCTAACCCGCCTAATTTTATGATTCCCTCGTTTGCCAGTAGTCTTCCGCGATAGGTATCTTTAATTACAGAGGGTTGCTCATAGATTTCCTTCAGCATAAAGTGGTCGTACCCTCCTTTTTCTATTTGCTCAATATTTAATTGTAATTCTTGGATATAGGGGTCTACCAGATTGTCGCTTTTAATTTTTCGAACTCTTACTTCCCTTCCCAAACGAATGACAGCCATTTCTTCATCTTCAAGATATATGGCATTATTTGTAAATTCTATAAACGGAGTGGCGTCGCTGGCAACAAAAAACTCACCCTCTCCAATTCCAATAGCAAGTGGGCTTCCTAGTTTTGCCACTACAATTTCATCGGGTTTTTTACTATCAAAAACAGCAATAGCATATGCCCCTACAACTTGATTAAGAGCCAGTTGTACCGCTTTTCCAAGCTTTACGTTTTCTTGTTTTTTAATTTCTTCAATGAGGTTTACCAACACTTCGGTATCGGTATCGCTATAAAATGTGTACCCTCTTTTTTTAAGTTCTTTTTTTATGGAAGCATAATTTTCTATAATTCCATTATGAATAAGTACAAGATCCCCACTATTAGATTTATGTGGATGTGAATTAATATCATTAGGGACTCCATGAGTGGCCCAACGGGTATGCCCAATGCCTAAGGAACCTTTGGCTGAAATTTCATTTTTAACTTTATTTTCCAGATCAAGTACTTTCCCTTTTGTTTTGGAAATTTGAATCTTAGTCCCATCATAAATGGCTATTCCGGCACTATCGTACCCACGATATTCAAGACGTTTAAGTCCGTTTAAAATAATTGGATACGCCTCTCTACTTCCTATATAACCAACGATTCCACACATATACTCTAATTGTTAGGTTCGGTATAATAGATTTGAAGTTTCAATCGCTTCTCCTGATTGGAAGAACGATTTCCATGAAGTACCGTGCCTTCGTGTGAGATAATACATGAAGTTGGAACCTTACTTAATTTTGATTGCACGGGATGACTAACAGGAATTTCCTTTTCAAGGGAACCGAAAGACACTAGAGATACATTTTGAGATACCATAAGTCCTAAGGAAACATTGGTAGAATCCCTGTTGATGAGATTACTTATGTGTGATGTTAATCGTATCTTATAGTATTCGCCATGATTATCGCTATTCCTTTCTAGCCTACCTAAGTGTTGAGTAACAGCATCTACTCCACTATTATTTACGGTTAAATCAATAGCATAGTCCGCAAGGATACTACTATTTTTTGTGTCGAAAATCATGATTCGTTCGGGCTCCTTACTCCCTCCTGTTACCATATCTTGATCTACATAAAAAATTAAGTTCGCTTCATTAATAAGCCATTTTTTTTCACGCAGCTCTTCAAGATCATTAATGCCATTTTGGTTATCATCCCCATCAAAAAGATCAATAATAGTGATAATTTCCTTACTTCCACTTAAAAAAAGACGTTCTTCTCCTTGAGAAACATTTGGGTTTAGAAGTGCAGCCGCTACATCCGGAGACGGATCATTAGGACTATCGTATACATTTATATTAATCCCCGAAAAATTCAAATCTAGTGTTTCATACTTTCTTACTATATTTCCATTATCATCATATTCATAGACATAGCCATCTCCTTCTACAAATTTGGTTTTCCTTGAGGAATAGTATAAAGAAACCTTAGCTTCGTCTGTATTAAAAAGAAACATATTTCCATCATTTGCGGAAGAAGCTTTTAAATATAATCCTCTAAAATAATTTTTAAAATTATTATTGTTTAATAGTACTTCTTCTCCTTCTTGGTCAATAATTTTTTGTTTAAAATATTCAACAGGTAATTCTATAAATAGTCCAGGAGCAAATGAAAGTGTATCAAGACCCTGTAAGATAAATTCAATTTCATCTTTAGAAGGAACAAAACCTATTTCTGTTTTTATTAATGCACCTAAATTACTTTCAAAAGTAGTTGCTTGATTAGAATAGTATTTTTGAGGTTCTTCAAAATTACTTTCAGGATCTGCGTCTCTTAAAAAATAATTAGACTCGTAAATTGAGATATCAATAGGCGTATTCCCATAAATAGAATCTAAGGTGTAGGTAATATCTCCTCCACTATCTTGTTCAGCATCTGAAAAATAAGGAATATAGAGTGTTACTTTTTCAAGTATAGGTATTAAAGAATCTACCGGAAAGGTAGGATTGGGAGTATTTAAAGCCAACTGCCCTAAAAAATTAGAGGTTGTTTTTCCATAAACTGGATCTACATAAACCCCAAGTTTATAAGATGATAAATCATTGGTTTGCACTCCTATTTGTTCCATCTCATATTCTTTCAAGAGTCTACTATAGGCTATTACCGAGAAAGAAGTATCCGGGCGTATAAAATTTTCATCAATAATATCTGTGTCAAGGTTGCTAAAATCTTCTTCACAGGAAGCAATTGCTAAAATAAGTATAAATAGTATCCCTAACTTAGGGATTAGATTTGTAATTTTCATTTGGGTGTTCATGTTAAACCAATACTTTCGATTGGTAAAAGTCTAAATAAGCTTCCGAAAATTCTTCCATTTTATGAAAGTTTAACACTGGCTTATCATAG
>JAWKMR010000019.1:0-22395 GCA_041392125.1 Flavobacteriaceae bacterium
CCTGAAGTTTTCTAATTACTGCTGTAGATCGTTCTACACTTAACTCCCAGTTATCCTTAATATAGGCTCCGGGCTTTACAGTTTGTGCATCGGTATGACCTTCAATAAGTACTTCCATAGCAGGTTCGCTGTTAATGACATCTGCCAAGCGTTGTAAAATACCATTTGCTTTGGGGTTTATTTTATAGCTTCCCGAGTTAAATAATAACTTATCCGAAATAGTGATCATTACCACAGTTTCATCAATAGCAACACTAATATCATCGTCCGCACCTTCTGTTGTTAGGGTAGTATCCAGATTTTTCTTCAAATTATAGGATACAATAAGGTTCATAGAATCCTGTAAGGTCTTTGCATTAGCCAATTCATTCTGGTCTACATTAGCTAAGGCTTGTTTCATTTGGGCTTTGTCTTTATTAGACAGTACTACATTACCGTAATTTCGTAGACTATTTTCTTCCAGCGCAACATTGGCATCGCTAAGCGATTTAATTTTGGCGTTGTAGTTGGCTACTCGCTCTTCAATTTTGGCGTACTTAGCTTCAATTTCTTCTTTTTCTAGTTGGGTTTTTGTTAGCGTAGAGCGAGTATCGTTATATTGATTCTCTAAGGCTACATACTTTTTTTTGGAAACACAGGCTGTTAAAGTTAACAAGCCGGCTGTCATGGTTAGTGCAATAACTTTTTTCATAATAATAGTTTTATGGTTTATAGGGTCTATAACTTCTGAAAGGGTTAAAATTATTCGTTAAAGACTGCTATTGTTTTGTTAATAATGGGGTTATTTTTTTGTTTTTTGTTAATCTTTATTAAAATTTGAAGAACTCCTTACAGGAAGCATCACATTTTAACTACTTTTATTTCAAATAAAAAAAATGATATTTCAAATACCTACCGACGCGCCAAATCCAAGTCAAAATACCCCCATTGATCTAACCAGTGTTTTTGATGTCGTGGTATTTATAGTTGCTCCGGTAGTTTTGGTGTTTCTGTATTTTTTTCTTCGGAAAAAGGAAAGACCCAATAGTGATTCAAAAGACAAAAACGATCATTAAATTTTGGTTCAACTTTTGATAATTGAACTCTTTATGAAAAAAGAATTAATTTGTATTTTTTGTATTCTTTGGGTTTTGGTAGGCAATGCACAAATTGAAAACAATACCAATTCCATTCAGTTTCAGGTGGAAGATAAAGACACTCCGTCTCCATCAGGATTAGAACTCCCGGCAATAAAACTTCCTTCGTTGTCAATTCCGGTAGAAGAACGTAATCCAAATACAAATATGTCTATAGGGGAAGAAGAAACCCCAAAATTGGATATTACCAAGACAGATGGCTTCCTTGATAACAAAACTAATAATGCCCCTAAAGCCTTTACAAAGGATAAAGAGCCTACCGAAGAATTTGATCGGGACATGAATCTTGGGAACATTAAAACCGGAGCCAAGTTTTTAAGTGTCCAGTACCGCGATCATGAGTATGTGGATGGTGATCTAATACGGGTGTATGTTAATGGAGATATTGTCCAATCCAGTGTATTTTTAGATAGTTCTTTTTCAGGCTTTACTCTTGCTTTGGAAAAAGGAGTTAATAAAATTGAATTTGAAGCTTTAAATCAAGGGAGTTCCGGACCCAATACAGCCGAACTGCACGTGTATGATGACAATGGCCTTATTATATCGGCTAAAGAATGGAACCTTCTTACCGGAAGAAGAGCCATTATTACTGTGGTAAAAGAGTAATTAATGTAACGCCGCTTCCGAAATCAACAAAGGGTAGGCATTTTGTATATTTTTTAATTCTTCATTAGATAGCTGTGCTATACTTTTCTTAAAATAGGTTCTGCCATAGGTTTCTCGTAACTCAAGATATGCCTTTGTAATGGCTATCTGAATAGCAATATAGGTTTTGTAATTTGATGTTCCTGAAGCATGAATAGAAATAATAGCTTTGGCAGGATTATCCGAATACTGTTCATTAGCAGTTCCTTTGCAATAGGTACAACTTCCGTCACCGTTATTGTCTATAAAAGCCATAAGTGCTTTAGGGAGTTCACTAATTTCTGAAGGAATAGTATTAATTAAAAGCTCATTATTTTTATTAATCTCTATTTTGAAAATATTTCGCTCTGCAATATCTGCTGTACAATCACCGGTACATTTTGGAGGCAAACCTCGTACAATTCCTTTATCGTTAGGAATGGTGGTTGACACTAAAAAGAAAATGAGAAGCAAGAAAGCAATGTCTGCCATGCTTCCAGCATTAATTTCGGGAATAACTCTTGTGTTTTTCATAACGTGATGGATTTATTATCATGAGCAACACAAAAAAAATGCCGACTCGAAAGAGTCGGCATTATATAGGTAGTATTTTATAAAATACGATTTATTCCTCGGTTTCTTCCTGTTTTGCCATTAATTCCTCAAAGGTTTCAATCATCACGTACATCTTTCCGGCCACCATAATAATAGGGGTGTCCATGCTTTCCAATCGTTCCGCACCCCCACTTAAAGCAGATGATAATTGCGATTTCACGTTTTCATCTTCCTCTACATTTACCATTCGGTAGTTATATGGGCTATTGTTAAGGGGTGTAATGATTGAATCACACTTAGATGTACAGTTTTTGGGGATAAAAACGGTAATGGGTTTTTTAGGGTCAATTTTTATCAATTCAAAAGGTACTTGTCTGGATCTTCGGGAAAGGCTGTCATTCACTTTAAGCTTATAGGTATATAAGGCTTGTTTTTTTCGCTCCACAATAAGGGTCATGATATTGACTTTAGATGTGGCAGGAACACGATAAAAGATTTCCCTTCCATCTCTTTTTTTGAAACCGGATCCTTCAACTTCAATAGCCACATCAAGATCTACTAAATTTCTATTAACGGCATAGAGCTGAAGTCGATTCGCTTCTAACTTGTCTTCAATATCAACCGTGTATTCTTGAGAAAATAATGATGACACACTTAAAAAAGTTAAAAAGGAAAAAAGTAAAATTTGTTTTAACATAGCTGTGTTTTTATGGAGCCAAGATACTAATAAATGATAACTTCTGAAATTTAAGTATCGATAGTTTATAAATCTTCCTTTTTCAAAATATATTCTTTTTGGGAACTTCAATCTTTTTAGTACTGATAAATATTGTATTTTTAAAAAAAAATACTTTTAATGAAAATTGTAGCATTCCTTTTAGGGCTCTTTGCCTTCTCTCAACTGGCCAGCCAAGAACTTTTGCGTGATAAACATCATGAGGTTCCGGACGATGAATATATTCCTGTAAATAAATCTGCTATGCCAAGGCAAATAGGGTATAGCGCACGCTTTTCAGACATAATTACTTCACAAGTGAATGTGGATGCCAATGGGTTCGATATTATTGGCGATGCTGGTAATGAACCCTCTATAGCTGTAGATCCTACTAACCCTAATCGCATGGTGATAGGATGGAGACAATTCGACACGGTTACTAATAATTTTAGACAAGCGGGCTACGGGTATTCATTGGATGGAGGTCTTACTTGGACGTTCCCGGGAGTCATTAATCCTGGGATTTTTAGATCAGATCCTGTGTTAGACTTCGATGCACAAGGAAATTTTTATTACAATAGCCTTCAAGGCACTTTTGCATGTGATGTATATCAAATTACTGATGGGGGAGTAACATGGTCAGGACCTTTCCCTGCTAAAGGAGGAGATAAACAATGGATGCGAATGGATAGAAGTGGAAGTATTGGCGATCAAAATAATTATTCCTATTGGAACTCAAGTTTTAGTACTTGTGAACCAGGTCAATTTACTCGTTCCACCGATGGGAGTTTTACCTTTGAAGATTGTCTTATGATTGATGGAGACCCTTTTTGGGGGACTTTGGCAGTAGATAAAAGTGGGGATCTGTATATTACAGGAGCCGGAAATGGTGGAATTATTTTGGTGAAATCTACCAATGCAAAAGATCCTAATGAGAGCATTGCATGGGATTTTGTAACTACCGTAAATTTAGACGGGCAATTAAACGGTTTTTTCCCTCTAAACCCACAAGGATTGATGGGTCAGGCTTGGGTAGATATGGATGTTTCAAATGGAGCCGGAGAAAATAATGTGTATGTGTTGGCATCTGTTCAAAGAGCCAACGATCCCGGCGATGTTATGTTTGCAAGAAGTACCGATGGTGGCACCAGTTTTGAAGACCCCATACGAATTAATACCGATGCATTGGGCGGTTACAATTGGTTCGGCACCATGAGCGTTGCTCCTAATGGACGGATAGATGTAGTATGGCTGGATACTCGCGATGATCCCAATAATTTTAATTCTAGGCTCTATTATTCTTTTTCTGAAGATAACGGAACTACCTGGTCCAATAATGAGCCATTATCACCCGCTTTTGATTCAACTGTTGGATGGCCACAACAAAGTAAAATGGGAGATTATTTTGATATGGTGAGTGATAACGATTATGCCTACTTGGCTTGGGCAAATACCCTTAATGGAGGACAAGATGTATATTTTACCCGTATTACACCCAAGGAAATTGTACTTGGAACACTAGAAAGAACCCTAATCGATTTCTCTATATCCCCTAATCCTGTAGAAAATGAAACCCAAATACAGTTTCAACTGCAATCTGAAAAAAGTATTTCTGTTGTAGTTTATGATGTTTTGGGTAGGCCTGTAGCAACATTATTTGAAGGAAAAGCAAATGGCAAAATGCAAATCCCTTGGAACGGAAAAGAAAAACTCGATTCTAAATTAAATAGTGGGATGTATTTCATTGCCATAGAGTTTGACGGATATCAAAAAAGTTTGAAGGCAATTCTTAAATAAATCCCGAAAATAGTTCGAACATAAAAAAGTACGATGAAACGGTAAGGAATAATATTTTCCTTAAATACCTTTTTTGGGAGATTTTTTAATGTACAATCCCTAAAGAAGTATCACGTGTGTATACTATTCTTGAACATTTCTGCTTTTTTTAAAATAATGTATTTTTTTAAGATAAAAAGTAGATAAACAACGATAAAATGCTATTTTTGAAAAAAACATTGACCATGAATTATACTTACAAAACGCTTAGAAAGAATATTTTAGTAGGATTAGTTGTACTCTTAGGGACCTCAGGAATGAGTTTTGGACAATTGGTATCCAATACACCTGCGAAGAAAAGAGGACAAATCAGTGCAGTATCCAAATCTACTGTTCCACTTTCTGAACGTATAAATACCCAAAGTACCGATTATGTGATAACAGGGCAACATACCAGTAGTGTAAGTGGTATTAAACATATCTACTTGAGACAAGCTATTAATGGCATTGAAGTAGCCGGTACCGATTCCAGTATTCATCTCGATGCGCAAGGAAAAGTAGTGGCTTCTCACAATAATTTTATTGAAAATATAGGTGCTACGGTAAAGAACAGCGTTAAATCGTTAAGTGCATCGCAAGCCATTACTAAGGTAGCAGCAAAGATGGGTTATAAAATTTCTCAGCTGGAACAATTGGAAAGGAATTCTAAACAAGGAGAATCGTATCTTTTCAGCAAGGCTGGGATATCGGGAACTGAAATACCTGTAAAACTTCAGTATGTATATCAGGAAGGAAAGGGAACTACTCTAGTTTGGGAACTTTCCGTACAGGAAATGACATCATCTAATTGGTGGGTGTTTAACGTACATGCTTCCAATGGCACCATTGTTACCCAAGAAAATTTGACCATTTCCTGTTTTGATGACACCCATGCCCACGGAAATGAAACAAATGTGGTCAATGCTAAAGAACCTGCGTTGTTTTATACAGTGGAAAATGAACCGTCTTTAATGGTAGGTACTTATGGCGTGGTACCATTGCCTTATGAGTCTCCGGGACATTCACCCAACCAAAATGTCTTAATTTCAGTAGCCAATCCGGATAATGCCAACGCCTCTCCTTTTGGATGGCATGATACTAATGGGGCTGCCGGTGCCGAATTTACCCGTACCCAAGGGAACAACTGTTCGGCTTATGATGATGATAACAATACCAATTCTGCTAGTACCGCTGCCGATTATGCCGAAGGGGGTGCTTCTTTAAACTTTACAGGGTTTAGCTATAGCCCAACCTATTCCAATGGAAATCAGTCTGAAGATGCTGCCGTAACCAATCTATTTTATTGGACCAATATTATTCACGATGTAGTGTACCAATATGGCTTTGACGAAGCCTCCGGAAACTTTCAGGAAAACAACTACGGAAACGGTGGCTTAGGAAGTGATAGTGTGAATTCGGAAGCACAAGATGGTTCCGGTACGTGTAACGCAAACTTTGGAACTCCTACCGATGGCGGAAACCCCAGAATGCAAATGTATGTGTGTGGATCCCGCGATGGAGATTTTGATAACGGGGTGATTGTGCACGAATACGGTCACGGTATTTCTACCCGATTAACAGGAGGACCCTCCAATTCTTCTTGTTTAAACAATACCGAACAAATGGGTGAGGGGTGGAGCGATTACTATGCGCTTATGCTTACCATGGAAAGTGGCGATGCCGGTACCGATTCCCGAGGGATTGGAACTTGGTTGATTGGTGAAGGCCCAACCGGCGACGGAATTAGAACCTATCCCTATAGTACTAATTTCGCAATAAATCCGCATACTTACGACGATATTAATAGTGAAGTTGCTCCGCACGGGGTAGGCTCAGTTTGGTGTGCAATGCTTTGGGAGATGACCTGGGAGTTAATAGCAGACCATGGATATTCAACAGACTTATATACCTTCACCGGAAATGCAGCCGTGGATGCCGGAAATGTACAAGCCCTTGCCATTGTTACCGAAGGCTTAAAACTACAACCTTGTAGCCCCGGTTTTGTGGATGGAAGAGACGCTATTTTATTGGCAGACCAAAATATTTACGGAGGTGCTAACCAATGTGCTATCTGGGATGCTTTTGCACGTCGCGGATTAGGATACAGTGCCAATCAAGGGTCTTCAGGGAGTAAAATAGACGGGACCGAAGCCTTCGATCTACCACCCGGAACCGCACAATTTAATAACAGTGTAACCGATGTGTGTATCACTTCAGGGGTACAGACCGGTCTATCGGGAGGGTCTCCCTCTGGAGGGGTATATAGTGGAGTAGGAGTAACCGATGATGGTAACGGACTTACCTATACATTCGATCCCAGTGTGCCCGGCGTAGGGACGACTACAGTTACCTATACTGTGATTGATGCCTGTACCGGAGGTAATGCCAACCTTAATGAAACTATTGAAGTAAAAGATGGGACACCTGTGATTGTTTGTCAGGATACTACTGTTACCTTAGGTGCCGGAGGAAGTATTACCATCGATCCTTTCGGCAACCAAGCAACCTTGGTTGGAGGAAATAACGGCTCAAATTCTGCTGGCTTTTCAGCCTTGGTAACAACACCCACACAAGATGTAACGATCTCCTTCGATTGGGCATATAGTACTACCGATGATCCCGATTTCGATTCCTTCGGATATATTTTAGGGAGTACGTATTTTGCCTTAAGCAACGGCGCTTCAGCAAATCAATCAGGTAGCTTTTCTATTAGTCTTACTGCCGGAACGCAATTTGGGTTTTGCACCTATACGGCCGACAATACATTTGGTGCTGCTACCGGGGTAGTAACTAACTTTGCTCCCGGATTTATTGGACAATTTGCCGCAGCTAACTTTACGGAAGTGCAACAAAACTCCGATGGTACCGCTACCATAGATCAAGTAAATATCCTAGGAATCGTGGATAGCTGTAGCACGACCACCTTCTCAGGACAAACAACCTTCACCTGTCTGGATATTGGAGTTAATGCTGTTTCACTTACCGTGACAGATGATTCTAGTACCTTATCCTCGGTGTGTGTCAGTAACATTACGGTGTTGCCTAATGCCGCACAGCTAACCACTTTTAGTGGTGGCTCTTGGAATAATGGAGCGCCAACCAATACCTCGGTGGCGACCTTCAATAGTAATTATGATACGGCAACATTTGGAAATGTAGAAGCCTGTTCTTGTACCATTAATACAGGATCTACCGTAACAGTTTCTCCCGACGATTATATGCGGGTACAAGGAAATACAACGGTAGATGGAACCTTGATTGTGGAGCATCAGGCTAGTTTTGTTCAGGTTTCCCCTGATGCCGTAGTCACCAACAATGGTATTATTAATGTGAATCAAACCACACCCAACTTAGCCTCCCGCGATTTTATGCTATTAGGAAGCCCTATGAGCGGGGAATCCCGAAATGACGTCTGGAATAGCGCCTTTTTGGTACTAAACCACGATACCAGTCTTTTTGTTCCTAATGCAGCGGTGGCAGCAGCCTTCCCATTAGCCGAAAACTTTGCTGATGATAACTACGACAACTGGATTGCCTATAATGGCGTCATTAACGTAGGAGAGGGGTATATTGTACGACCACAAACCGGTTACGGACAACCCGGTGGTATTTTTAACTATACCTACGACACCGGAACTCTTAACAATGGAAATGTCAACTTTAATGTGCTATATAATACCCCCGGACCCACCTCGGCCGACAATAAAAATGCCAGTCCTAATATTTTGGCCAACCCCTATGCCAGTGCTATCTGGGCCAACGATTTTATTAATGCCAATAGTATGGTAGATGAGCTGTATTTTTGGGAACATAATACCCCACCCAGCCCAAGCTTACCCGGTGCCGGTTCCATGAACTTCTCGATGGAGGATATCTCAATGTACAATCTGGGAGGTGGGGTAGCCGCTGCCAGTGGTGGCACGGCGCCCAATGGGTATATCGCTACTGGTCAGGGTTTTGCTATAAAAGCCAATGCAGCAGGTACCGCAACCTTTACCAACAGTATGCGAAGAATTGATAATAACAATACGCTTCGTACCAGTGATGAAAGTATAGAACGTATCTGGCTAAAAGTAGAAACCCCTCAATATGAAATGCAGAGCAGTACGTTGGTTGTTTTTACTGAAAATGCTACCCCCGACATAGATAAAGGCTATGACAGCCGAAGAATGGCCACGGTAGTATCATTGTATAGCCAATTGGAAGATGGAACTCAAGAACTAGGGATTCAATCTAGAGAACAATTCAACAAAGGAATGAAAATACCGTTGGGCTTCTCTAGTCTTATCGAAGATAAAATCGCTTACCAAATTTCTATCGATCAATTAGACGGAGCCAACTTAAACGCTACTGATATCCTATTGGTGGATTTGCAAGAGAATAATATCGTTAACCTTAAGAACGGAGCATATACTTTTATGAGTGAAGAAGGTACCTATGCAGACCGTTTTGTCCTTATTTTCCAAAGCCCTAAATTGCGATTAGGGATAGAAGACACGATATTGGAGACCGTAAGTGTCTTTCCTAATCCTACACAAGGGCAATTGACCATTATTTCACCTACGTTAAATATAGAAAGTGTTACTATCTATGATATACAAGGCAGAGAAATGGTAACCAGCACTCAAGTTGGAAAATCGGTTAAAATTAATATGGAATCGTTACAGTCCTCTGTTTATTTTGTGACTGTACAAACAGAATTTGGTACACTCACGAAGCGAGTTGTAAAACGATAATAAATGTATCCTTATAAAAAGCCTCCCAAAAGGAGGCTTTTTTATGCCTTCTCTCGAAGTTTATAAAACAAAATAATCCCCGCCAAAATAAATGTAACAATATTACCTATAATAATAGGCATTTGCATATTCAGAAATCCATAACAAATCCACAAAAATAACCCCACTAACAAACAAGACATACATGGGCAAGGAAAGCTGCTGGGTGTTTTTAGACTTAATAGTCTTAATAGCCTGTGGCAAAAAACTTACCGTTGTTAAAAAGGCCGCAATGTTTCCTAATAGTGGCGTTATTTCCATAATCATTCAATTTTAAGCAAAATTCAAAAAATGGGGGTTAATACACTACTGCAGGTTTTGCCTATATATATGGAAATTTAGCGTAGCTACTTTCGATTTTTTCTTACTTTTAGATGTCAAAAAGAGATTCATGAAATCACTTCATGTGTTACTACTATTTATATTTTGCATCATGCCTTGTTCCTTATTTGCTCAAGATTGGGCCAATCTGTCGAGATTTAAAAAAGCCAATGAAAAACTTTCGATTCCTGCCGAAGGGGAAAATAGGGTTGTGTTTATGGGCAATTCTATTACCGAAGGCTGGCTACAGGACTCTCTCACCCTTTTTAAAAATCCTTCCTTTATCAATAGAGGAATAGGAGGGCAAACCACCCCGCAAATGAAGATACGCTTTTGGCAGGATGTTATTAAGCTACAGCCCAAAGCAGTGGTTATTTTGGCGGGTATTAACGATATTGCTCAAAATACCGGCTATATTTCTATAGAGGAAACCGCCCGGAACATCGAGGAAATGACTCTTTTAGCCAAGGCACACGACATACAAGTGGTCATTTGCAGCACCTTACCTGCCAATTATTTTCCGTGGCGCCCTCATATACTCCCGGCCGATAAGGTAATAGCACTCAATACGTTGCTGAAAGCCATCGCCGAAAAACACCATGTTACCTATCTGGATTACTACACCCCTATGGTAAATGACATCAAGGGTATGAAGGAGGAGTACACCACCGATGGGGTGCATTGCACCCTTGCCGGCTATCGTAAAATGGAGGCGTTGATTAAGCCTGTTTTGGATACACTCTAGTTTTCGACCCTTCGACTCCGCTCAGGACAGCTACAATTTCTCGCTTTGCTCAAAATCACTCGCACACCGTAGGCAAAACGGTAATGGCCTGTAATTGCTCCCATATAGGAGTGCCTACCTCTTGGGTAGAAATCCTAAAAAGTAGGATGCTTCTTTGGATATTGGGACAATAAGTTACCTCTGCCAATACATGCATGGTCATCATCGCCCCGGTGTGAAAACCATCAAAGAGTTTAATCTTTCCTTGGTACTGATTTGCCGTTGTTGATTCTTGAAATAGTGCATTGGGGGGTGGAAATGTGGTGGCCCAATGGTTGGGGGTCATAAGGCCATCGTAATAACTTTCTAAATAGTGCTCTATGGTCTTGGCGGTAATAGGCTCTTCGCTGTCTATATTCCAAGACATGACTAACGTCCAAAAGGCATCACTTTTTGGGTTTTTCCACCCGGGAGCAAAGCGAAGCTCTTCAAAGCCTTGTACAGTAAGCTTTGGTGCCCAAGGGGTCGGGAATGAGATAATCTCTTTTACCCAAGGAGTGTTAGGGGTTAAAATAGCTTGTGTTGTTTCTTGACTTAAGAAATAGCTACTACTACATAGGAATAGAGATATAATGAATGCTTTCATATGGAGGTTTTAAAATTGTAGTAATACATCAAACTCAATCGCATCAGAAATGGCGTCGTCTTTTAGCTTATTGTTATAGGTAATCCCCCAAAGGGTACGGTCTATCTTAAATTGTGTGTGCATCTGTTTGGTAGTGCCATCTACTTTGGCATAGAACTTCATGGGCTTGGTAACGTTCTTAATAGTAAGGTCGGCAAAGATGCGGTGAAGATTTTCTTCTTTAAGGAATTCTACTTGGGTAATGGTAAGTTTTGCTTCAGGATATTTGGATACATAAAAGAAGTCGGGATCTTTTAAATGTGTCACGGGGCCATGGCCGCGTTCTTCATGCTCCGGATTGGTGATAGTGTTCATATCGATTACAAAAGAACCACCACTTACGTGGCCATCGGTAGTGAGCAAATAGCCTTCTTTAAATTGTACGGTGCCATTGTGTTCCGAAACCTGAAACATATAGTAGCCTTTCCATTTAATGCTACTGGAAGCTACTTTTAGCGGGTATTCTTGTTGGGTTGCGGTTTTGGTTTGCGCTTGGGTTAGAGGTGTCAGAAATAGAACAATAAGAATAGGATACAATAAAGATTTCATAAGAGTTGTTTTTAATTTTGGGTAAAACTAGGGGCAGGCTTTTATAAAAGTGTCAAAAGAATGTAAAAGAAGTGTCAACACTTGTGAAATTTGCGCAAAATACCCTTTCTTTACCATGATTATGAAAAACAAATTCTTCTTTACAGTAGCCGGACTTGGTGTCATCTTAGTATTTCTGGGCTTTGTCCCTACTACTACTCCTACAGCGTCCGACTTCCCCTCTCAGGTAAAAGTAGCATTCCGCGAAGTGGGTAACCAATTACTGTTGGCAGAAGGCGATAGTACCTCCTTGGTGCTCCCCATCCTGCAAGAAGAAAAAAGCTATTTACTTTCTTTTGAAGAAACTCTGGCGCTACAGCCCTACGATATCGTTTTACTGATGGAAGACATTTTTGGCAAAGCAGGCCTTCCCAATGCCTATCGTGTGGAACTACTACAGTGCAGTAGCGGGGAAGTGGCCTATAGCTTTGACGTAAAGCACCCCAAAGAAAACAGTATCATTCCCTGTCTGGGACGAAAACTTCCCAAGGACTGCTACAGCCTAAAGCTTCAGTTTATAGAAAATACTGTAACTACCTATAAACAAACTAATTCAGTATTTCAAAAACCTCCTTCGTTATTGTACTTATTGCTGTTTGTAGCCGCTGTTCCCCTAAGCGTGTTAATCTTAAAAAAGAAGCGTCCCGGAGCACCTTTTAACACTGGAGAAGGCCTCCCCTTAGGGAGTTTTACCTTTTATCCTGCGCAGTACCTGCTTGTTCGTGGGGAGCAACAAATTGCTCTTTCCAAAAAGGAATGTGAATTGCTCACCTTGTTTATTGCCGCCCCCAACCAAACCATTCCCCGTGAGGAGTTGAGTAAAAAAGTATGGGAAGACCACGGGGTAGTGGTAGGGCGTAGCCTTGATACCTATATCTCCAAGCTCCGTAAAAAACTCCAAGCCGACCCCACCCTGCAACTTACCAATGTTCACGGCGTAGGGTATAAGCTGGAGGTGGTTTATGGGTGATGGGTGAAGGGTCAAATTTCTATAATTAAAGTGTCTGTTCGAGCGCAGTCGAGAACTTTTTCGAGTGTGCTTCTCAAACCACCTCAAGACGCGCTGCACTCGAAGTGATAGCGCCATCCCATTGTCAGTTCGAGTGATTTCGACAAAGGGGAGAAATTGTATCGAAGCCAAAGGTTTCGTAAGCCTAGCGTTTTTGAGAGCTACACTCGCAACCTTCGCATAAATAGTAATTTATGCTCGCTTGTTTCCGGCAATGGGAAAAAGAATATACAAAAGGGGATACTCCATAGCAAAGCCGTACATAACCCTTACGTACCCTTAGCGTAAAAATACCCAAAACCTAAAACCCAAAATCCAGAACCTGGTTTTATATCCAATAGCACAGCTATACGAAAATTGCTATAGTTATAAATGTTTTATAATTTATATTATGTAAAATAAAATTATGATAAAGCTTGTATTGCCCGTCCTTATAATTTAATATGTCACTTTTAGCTATCGTCGTAAATTAATCCCCTACTTTTGTGTATGCTAAAAAAACAATCGGCCTCCCAAATCGAATTCATTGCCATGATGGCTTCGCTTATGGCGGTGGTTGCCCTCGCCATCGATGCCTTACTTCCGGCGTTGGATGTTATCGGCTTATCCGTAGGTACACAACAACCGGCCGACAATCAATTAATAATTACCATGATTTTTCTCGGCCTAGGCATTGGCCCTTTACTATTGGGTCCCATTTCTGATGCCAAAGGACGAAAACCGATTGTCTATATGGGGTTTGGTATTTTTCTGTTGGGCAGTATCATTTGTGTATTTGCCACCAATTTGCCTGTCATGATTACCGGGCGTATTCTGCAAGGGGTTGGACTTTCGGCACCGCGTACCATTAGTATTGCTATTATTCGCGATTTATACCATGGCGATTATATGGCACGGGTTATGTCTTTTGTAACGGTGGTTTTCCTGTTAGTGCCAATTGTTGCTCCTGCCGCAGGAAAACTGGTATTGGAATATTATGACTGGAAAGGTATTTTTTATGTCCAATTGCTTTGTAGCGGATTGGTATGTCTTTGGTTTTGGAAACGTCAACGCGAAACCCTCTTGCCCGAAAAACGTATTCCTTTTACCCGAAAGCGCTTTTCGCTGGCGTTTAAAGAAGTGCTTCGCGAAAAATCTACCATTGGTTTTACCTTGATACAAGGACTGGTTATGGGAGCTTTTCTGGTCTATTTAAGTGGCTCGCAACAAATATTTGAACACCAATACGGATTAAAAGAAGAGTTTCCGTATATCTTTGCCGGCTTGTCTATTGCCATAGCCATTGCTATTTTCACCAATGGAAATTTGGTAGTCCGTTTTGGGATGCTTACCATGGTCTCGCTTTCGGTATATGGTTTTTTAACCGTTTCTACCCTCTTTGTGCTCTTGCATTTTGGGAAATCTAACCCGTCTATATCCGTGCTTATGGCTTTTATGGGTACGCTGTTCTTTTTTATGGGATTTCTCTTCGGAAATTTACGCGCCCTCGCCATGGAGCCTATGGGGCATATTGCCGGTATGGCAGCAGCGATTACAGGACTTATTGCTACGTTGATGGGGATTCCTATTAGCACATTTATAGGTAGGTACATAGAAAACAGCGTACTTCCTGTGTTTATTGGATTTATGATTTGCGGAATACTATCTGTTTTCCTCTTGCACTACAGCCGGAACGCTTATAAGCGGTTCTTAGCCCAGCGAGCACAAACGGAACCATAGCTAGGCTATTCTTTGCTATCGGTTTTAGGTTTCATGACCAACTCCCCTTTGTCATTTAGCACAAAATGATCGGTCTTTCCGGTATGCCTGAAATTTAGGGAACGACGATAACTACTCTGGAAATCGGCGTGTTTCTTTTTGGAGGTTTCTTGTGTCATAATTAGCTACTTTTTTGTTGCAGAATACCTTATGAATAGATTAAATTTATAATCTTTTTTGAAATCAACACACCAACGCTACTAATTTTAACAGTCTTTTATGTTCCCAACTCGCCTATTTTCTACCGTTATATGTACCCTTCTTTTCATTTGCTGTAAAGAAAAGCCTTCTGAAAAGACTACAGTTCAAGAAACAGAAGTACCTCGCCAAGTAGAACTAGAGTTGGAACTACCAGCACAATTAGGCGAAGGTGCTTTCTGGAATTATAAAACACAACAACTTTATTGGATTGATATTTTAGAAAAAAAACTATATCGCTACACTCCTGCCACCAAAGAAAACCAATCATTTATGATGCCCTCTCGCATTGGTACAGTAGTACCCCAAACCGATAGCACGGCCGTGGTAGCTTTAGAAGACGGTGTTTATATCCAAAACACCCAAAGCGGCACCCTTACACTGTTATCTGATGTAGAAGCAGATCAGCCCGAAAACCGTTTTAACGATGGTAAATGTGACCCTAATGGCAACTTTTGGGTAGGCTCTATGCATCTTGCCGAAAAAAATCCTGTGGCGAAACTTTACAAAGTAAATCCAAAAGGAGAAACCACTGCTATGCTAGATAGCATTACTATTTCCAACGGTATTGTTTGGACTAAAGATGCCAAAACCATGTATTATATAGATACCCCTACGACAAAAATAAGAGCCTTCGATTTTGATGTGGCTACGGCTACCATTTCCAATGAACGTGTAGCCGTAGAAGTTCCTAATGAACTTGGCTTCCCCGATGGAATGGCCATTGACGAAAACGATCATCTTTGGGTAGGCATGTGGAACGGAAATGCTGTTATTTGCTTTAACCCAATTACCGGCACCGTTATAGATCGTATTGAGATACCGGCTCATAATGTTACCAGCTGTGCTTTTGGCGGGCCTAATCTGGACTTACTATACATCACTACTGCCAGTGTCGATATGACCGCGGAAGAAAAAACGAAATACCCACTTGCCGGTTCCGTCTTTGTAGTAAAACCGGGGGTAAAAGGAGTGCCCTCCTCGTTCTTCGGAACCCCAAGCGAATGAATAAAACATACCTCATTATGGGGGTTAGTGGCTCCGGAAAGACCACTGTGGGAAAGTTGCTAGCAAAGCAACTAAACCTTCCTTTTTATGATGCCGACGACTTTCATTCGGAAGCTAATAAAGCCAAAATGGCTTCCGGAATACCGTTAAGTGATATCGATAGATTACCGTGGCTGCAGGCCTTACAAAGGCATTTAAAATCTTGCGAAGGTGCTGTGTTAGCCTGTTCGGCCTTAAAAGAATCGTATCGACAAATTCTTTCCGAAGGCAATACCATAACTTATATTTATTTGAAAGGGGACTATGAAACCATCCTAAAACGAATGGAGGCCAGAGTCCATTATATGAAGCCTGCAATGCTACAATCTCAGTTTAACACGCTGGAGCCCCCCTCCTATGGTATTTCGGTAGGTATTGAGAATCCACCGGAAGCCTTGGTTTCTGAAATTATTTCGAAATTAGCAGGAATGAAGTCAACAACATTTGGTATTATAGGCATGGGAGTTATGGGGCGCAGCCTGGCAAAGAATATACTTGCTAAGGGGTTTCCGCTTTCGGTGTATAACCGCCTTACAGAAACCGAGAAAGCGATAATCCCTTCCCTCCTTTCCGAAGTAAACACTCCAAACTTACAAGGGTTTACTGATCTTTCAGCCTTTGTGGCATCCTTAGAAACACCCCGAAAAATACTATTGATGATTCCGGCAGGAGACCCGGTAGATAAGATGCTGTCTGAACTCACCCCCTTACTTTCTGAAAAAGACATCCTCATGGACGGTGGGAATTCGCATTATAAAGACACCCGGCGTAGAGAACAGCAAATGAATACACAAGGGTTTAGGTATGTAGGGATAGGTATTTCCGGAGGAGAACAAGGAGCGCTAACGGGACCTTCAATGATGGTAGGCGGTAGTAAAGAAAGCTATCAACAAGTTAAAGAATTATTAGAAGCTATTTGTGCAAAAGATTTTAATAACAAGCCTTGTGTTGCGCGATTTGGAACTAACGGAGCGGGACATTTTATAAAAACCATACACAACGGGATTGAATATGCCGAGATGCAACTTCTTGCCGAAGTGTATGGACTATTGCGAAGCTCCTTACCTAATGATGAAATTGCCGCAGTATTACGGAAATGGAATGAAGGAGAATGCAGTAGTTTTTTATTGGAGACTACTATTGCTGTTTTAGAAAAAAAAGAAGACCATGATTTCTTACTAAATAAAATTCTGGATATTGCCGGCAGTAAAGGAACCGGAACTTGGAGTAGCCAAACAGCTTTAGAACAGGGGTTTCCGGCAACTATTCTTACCGAAGCAGTCATGGAGCGAGCACTTTCGGCCCAAAAACACCTTCGGACTGAGTTAGCCAAAAAGGTAGCATTCACATCTCAAAATGTTACCATCGATACAGAAACACTGAAAAGTGCCTATCAATTTGCCCGTATTTTGAATCACCAACAAGGTTTGCAGCTTATGGAAACAACTGCTAAGACAGAGGGATGGACTATTGATATTGCTGAAGTGGTTCGCGTGTGGACCAATGGCTGTATTTTGAAATCGGTGCTGCTCAAAAACATTCACCCGTTACTTACATTAGAGCCACATTTGTTACGCCATGAAAGTATTCTTCAAGCCTTAACAGTAAGTGAAGCTAATTGTGCTGAAGTGATCCATTTAGGAATAAAACAACGCACCACACTCCCCTGTCTTTCGGCAGCACTTCAGTATTGGTACGGAATTTCAACCCAATATTCAACAGCCAATATAATTCAGGCCCAACGGGATGCTTTTGGAGCACATACCTATAAACGAATAGATAAACCTGAACAGCAATCGTTCACAACCCAATGGAATAGCGATGGATAGTACACTACTTTTAGCGATTGCTGCAGGCGTTGCTGTTTTATTATTTTTAATTCTGAAGTTACGAATACAAGCTTTTATTGCACTACTCATCGCCAGTATTACAGTAGGGATGATTGCCGGAATGGCTCCAAAAATGATTATCGATACCATCCAAACCGGAATGGGCAGCACCTTGGGTTTTGTTGCGGTAGTAGTAGGCTTAGGAGCTATGTTTGGCGCTATTTTAGAACATTCGGGAGGAGCAGAAGCGGTCGCTTCTTTTTTACTTCAGAAAACAAAAAACAAAGGTGCGACTTGGGCATTGATGCTCACCGGGTTTTTTGTTGCTATTCCTGTATTTTTTGACGTGGCGTTTATCATTTTGGTACCGCTTATTTATTCCCTTCAGCGGAAGTCTAAAAAATCGCTATTGCTGTATGGCATTCCATTATTAGCCGGGCTTGCTATTACTCATGCCTTTATTCCACCTACGCCGGGACCTGTGGCTGTTGCCGATATCCTTAAAGCCGATTTGGGCTGGGTAATTCTCTTCGGTTTTATAGTAGGAATCCCCACTGCCATTGTTAGTGGGCCGCTCTTCGGAAAATACATCGCCAAAAAGATATATGTAGCTGCTCCGGAACCTATTTCAGAAGAAATGAATGTTCCCAAAGAGATTCCTTCCGTAGGTATTGTTTTGGGGATTATAGGGTTACCTATTTTATTAATTGTAGGAAACACCGTTTTAGGAAGTCCCCTAACCAAAGAATGGGTTTCTGAAAGTTTTGTGGATTGGATGAACATGATCGGGCATCCCTTTTCAGCACTAATCCTTGCTAATCTATTAGCGTGGTATGTCTTAGGCATTCGGAAAAAGGTACCTAAGGAAACATTGTTGAAAATTACCACCAAATCTATGGCTGCCGCCGGAATTATTATTTTGTTAACCGGTGCCGGAGGAGTTTTTAAGCAAATGTTAATCAATACCGGTGCCGGCGATATGTTGGCTACTTATTTTTCAGAAATGGGTTTAAGTACCCTCTTCTTTGCATTTATAGTAGCGGCATTAGTCCGTATTTTACAGGGCTCTGCCACAGTGGCTATGATTACTGCAGCGGGGGTTACTGCTCCACTTTTATTGGAATCTACAGGTGAAATAGATAAAGCGTTATTGGTTATTGCCATTGCCGCAGGAGCCTCAATACTATCGCATGTAAACGATAGTGGCTTTTGGTTAGTAAGTAAATATTTGGGGCTTACCGAAAAGCAAACCTTTAAAAGCTGGACCCTTATGACCACCATTTTAGCGCTGACCGGGTTTGCAACAGTTTGGGTGTTGAGTTTATTTATTTAATTGATAATACCCACATTTTAAATAAGCGCCTTCCGGAAAGGCAATGGGATGATCAACATCGTGAAAAGTTTTTTCGAGAAGTTGAAACTTTCTTCCCGAATCCTGCATAGCTTTAGCATTAATTTCAAAAAACTCTTGAGCCGTTACTCTTGAAGAGCATGAAGCCAAAACCAATAATCCTCCGGGAGTCGTAAGCTGAATTCCGAGTAAGGCTAATTCGGCATATTTCTTTTTGGCTAATGCTATTTCTTTAGCACTTTTTGCAAAACTAGGCGGATCGATAACAACCACATTGTACGTAATACCTTTTGAAATTAAATCTTGTAATAATGCAAAAGCATCCCCTACTAAAGTTTTATGATTTCCGGAGTAGGGATTTAACTTTCCACTTTCAACAGCTAACGCTAAAGCTTGTTCGCTAATATCGACACTGGTCACTTCTTTTGCTCCGTTTGCCAATGCGTGAACCGAAAATCCGCCTGTATAGGCAAATACATCCAATACCGTTTTTCCTTTAGACCATTCCCCTACTCTTTTTCTATTATGGCGGTGATCCAGAAAATACCCTGTTTTATGTCCTTTAATTACATTGGCAGAAAAACGAACCCCGTGTTCTTCAAAATATATGGTTTCGTTTTCTAAAGTTCCGTAAAGAACGGTACCATCTTTTAAGTGGTTGGTATCATGCGTCTTCTGAAGGTTTCTACCTAATCGCAAAACAACACAATTACATAAAGAAGTTTCAATCAGTTGTTTTAGGATAACATCAAAATAAGGCCACCATATTGCCGAGTACACCTTTACTACCAATACATTGGCATATACGTCTGCTATAAGCCCCGGAAATGAATCATTTTCTCCAAATAATAAGCGATAGCTGTTGGTTTTGGTTTTTAATAATTCTTTCCGAAGGAAAAAAGCAGTGTGTATTTTTTCTGAAAAAAAAGTAGCATCGATGGTAGCACTACCTCCAAAATGAAGCATTTTCACACGAATAGGTGAATGCGGGTCATAGAGCCCAACGCCTATCGGTTTATTAGCAGTATGGCTAAAAATTACCGCAACATCTCCCGCCTTTCCTTCTTTGTTTATTTTTATGATACTTTCAGAAAAAATCCAAGGGTGTCGATTTCTAATACTGCGTTCTCCTGCAACACTAAGTTTTACGGCAAGTATTTGAGGGGTATTATTGGGTAAATCATTGCTCACGACTCAAAGATACTTTAAAAAAAAGCCGAAACAATTTGTTTCGGCTTTAATCTTATAACGTGTGGAATTAGTTTCCGTCGGCCTCTTTTTGGGCATCTTGCTTCATTTTTTCGTTAGGAACAATTACAATATTTACCCTACGGTTTTGTGCTTTTCCTTCTTTGGTATCGTTAGATACAATAGGCGAAGATTCTCCAAACCAGTTGGTTGTAAAACGCCCAGCACTTAATCCTTTGGCGCCGGTAAAGTAGTTGGTTACTGCTTGAGCGCGATTCTTGGATAATGTCATGTTGTATTCTTCAGTACCGTCGCTATCGGTATGCCCAACCACCAGTACATTGGTGTCAGGATATTCAACTAAAATAGCAGCTAACTTATCTAAGTTTACTTTGGAAGCTTCATTGATGTTGTATTTGTTGGTATCGAAATACACCCCGTTGTTTTCACCGTCAAAAGTAATTACAATTCCATCGTCAACTCGTTCTACTTCAGCTCCGGGGATTTCAGTTTCAATCTTTTTTGCCTGATTATCCATTTTTTTTCCAATGATGGCTCCGGCAGCTCCCCCAACAACTCCACCGATAACTGCACCCATGGCACCGTTACCGCCTTTTCCTGCATTGTTCCCAATAACAGCTCCTAAAATGGCACCTCCTGCAGCACCTATTACGGCTCCTTTTTGGGTGTTATTGGCATTTTTGGTTGCTTCACAATTTGTAAAAGTGATGATTATACTCATTGCTAAAGCTACTGTTCCTATTTGCTTTATTATTGCTTTCATATTTAGATTTTTTTGTTTTTAATCGCTTATTTTAGAAAATTTCATAGTAATTGTAAAAGGTTTTCCGTCGAGTGAAACCGTTTGTTCCCACTTCATGGAAGTATCGGTAAGTTGTGCTAGACGAAGTCTGAAACCTGTATTGTTTTCAGATTTCTTTTTTTCATCGGTAGGTTTTAAGAGAAAATCATACAATCCAGTTTCCGAATTCATTTCTTGAATATCAAAAATAAAGTTTCGATCACCACTAGGGCAGTTTGAATTGTCTATGGTGTAAATTCCGGTATGGTTATTTGGAATGAAACGCCATGAGCTGCCGGTAAAACACTCACGCGAAGTATCGTTTAAAAGTTTTACGGTAAAAGTTCCTTTCTCACTGTAAGAAATATCGTCAAGAGACCAATATCCCTTTAATACCTTTTTAGATTCTGTAACTGTTTTTGGTGTTCCGCAAGAGAGCACTAGCGCACTAAAAAGTGCTAATAATGTGAGTCTTTTCATAATGGTTATTGTTGAGGTTGGACAAATAATTTGTTAGTTCCTAAAGTTAATTAAAGATACAAGATTTACTATACACTTTAATTTTAACATTCGGTTTTTTTACATTGATTTCCCTCAAATTTATAGCAAGAAAGAAAGAATCGTAAAACTTTACCAGAAGTTTAACGGAAATTGTTAAAGGTTTAATAAGAGATTAATTCTTGCAGTGCTTGCTTAAATCGTTCCTTCGGAAGGTATTGATTTTCAAGAGTTGCTGTAAACGGAATAGGAGTTTCAAGACTTGCCACGCGCCGTATAGGTGCATCCAAAAATTCAAAGCAATGTTCAGTAATTAACGCCGAAATATCGGAAGCAATACCCCCAAACAAAGAATCTTCTTGTAAAATAATGACTTTTCCTGTTTTTTTAACGGATGTAAAAATGGCTTCGGTATCCAATGGGATGAGCGTTCTTAAATCCAATAAATCAGCTGAAAGAGTTATTTCCAAAAGCGTTTCTAATGCCCAATGCACACCGGCGCCATACGTTATAATGGTTACATCATTTCCCTCTTTTAAAAGAGAAGCCTTTCCGAATGGAATGGTGTAATACTGAGTAGGCACCTCTTGTCGTACACTTCTGTAAAGAGCTTTGTGCTCAAAATACATGACGGGATTTGGATCTTCAATAGCGGTTGCCAAAAGCCCTTTGGCATCTATCGGGAATGCAGGATAGACGACTTTTAAACCCGGTGTATGAGTAAACCATGCTTCGTTAGTTTGACTATGAAAAGGCCCTGCCCCTACTCCTGCGCCA
>JAWKMR010000020.1:0-9170 GCA_041392125.1 Flavobacteriaceae bacterium
AATTAAATTTTCTGAATAGTATGCATTGGATAGCTTTGGCGCAAGAATGGAATCTACCGCCTGTAATGAAAAGCTAACCACTGTCGCAATTTTTAAAGCAACACTATACATCCCAACAACATTACTTTCTTCATAAATACCTAATACTACCGTGTCTGTCCACCCCAACATAACAATCATTGATGCAGATAAAAACATGGGAAAAGAATCCTTTAGAAAAGAGGAAACTTTGTAATGCGTTTGATTGGTAAAAGGATGCAAATGTTTTTTTAGATACCAAACGGAAATAACAAATAAAGCTCCTATGGCAAGGGTGTGCGCTGCCACTGTTATAATAGGATCTCTTTTCCATAACCAAACTAAGAGACCAAAAAATAACAAGGTAAAAATGAAGCGACCCCCATTGAATAAAAAAGCGTAGAGAGTATTCATTCTAAGGCCTCTAAAAACTGAGGCATTTATCAACATTAAAGTATAAAGTACAATGCAGGGTGCTGTCCATTGCAGAAAAGGAACTAATTCAGGGTCTTTAAAAATATGGGTGCTAATCCAAGGGGAAAAGACAAAAAGAACTATTCCCAAAAGGACTGCTCCTCCTAAAAAAAAAGGATACGCTTTAATAAATAATCCTTTGGCATTGCTAAAATTGTTTTCAATGGCAAAGATCTTCACAAAATTTACATCGGCTCCTAAAATACAAATCAACGATGCAATCATAAGCACCGAAAAACTTAAAGAGATTCTCCCTTGTGTTTCGGCTCCAAAAAAACGAACAGTGTAATACACAAAAAGATACCCGGCAATAAAGCCTAAAATTCTTAAAAAAAGAGCCGTTCCACCTTTTTTTAAAATTTCCGAAAAATCATCTCCTATGCGTATCACTATTTTGAATTTCTCTAAGGCAATGGCCTTTCGTTCTGCAATCTGTTTACAAAGTCTACTATTCTTTCACAAGCCTTTCCATCTCCATAGGGATTATGTAATCGACTCATGGCTATGTATTCGTCCTTATTTTTAAGAAGTTTCGTGGCTTCCAATACAATTTTTTCTTTGCTCGTCCCCACTAATTTTACGGTCCCTGCTGAAACCGCTTCCGGCCTTTCCGTTGTTTCACGCATAACCAAAACGGGTTTTCCGAGACTAGGTGCTTCTTCTTGCACCCCACCACTATCTGTGATAATTAGGTAAGAAATATTCATTAACCAAACAAATGCAGGGTAACTTAAAGGCGGAATAAGTAAAATATTATCTATGTTATTCAACAATTTGTAAACCGGTTTCTGAACATTGGGGTTTAAGTGAACCGGATAGATTATTTGAACCTCAGGAAACCCTAGGGCAACTTCTTTTAAAGCGCTACATATATCTATAAACCCTTGTCCATGATTTTCCCTTCGATGCCCAGTAACTAATATAATTTTAGCGTTTGGTTTTAAAGCCTTTTTCAATTCGGAAATTTCTACGTCTTCAAAACTTGATGATGTTACCTTTTTTACACTATAATTTAGCGCATCAATAACAGTATTCCCAGTAACTAAAATTTGATTCTTCTTTATGTTTTCTAAAACTAGGTTCTCCTTGGACTTTTCTGTAGGAGCAAAATGATAGTCACAAACTCTTCCGGCTATAGATCTATTTATTTCTTCTGGGAATGGTGCCCATTTGTTATGCGTACGCAACCCGGCTTCTACATGACAAATTTTGGCACCTGAGTAAAATGCAGCAATACTTGCCGCCATAGTTGTCGTTGTGTCTCCATGCACATATACATAATCTGGCTTAAATTCTTCCAAGACGGGCTGAAGCCCTGTTATTATATTAGCTGTAAGCTGATAAAGGTTTTGGTCGGGTTTCATTAAATCCAAGTCATAATCTGGAATAATTTCAAAAAAATCCAAAACCTGATCCAGCATTTCACGGTGTTGCGCCGTAATACATACTTTGGTGTTAAATTGTTCTGTGCGAGATTTAAACGCCTTAACCAAAGGAGCCATTTTTATAGCTTCCGGTCGCGTACCAAATATGATAAGGTTTGATAGCATGGGGCGACTTTTTATTGCTCCATAGCAATTTTCTTCATATATCGATAAATGTGTCTAACCCAAGAGATTAGAAAAAATAGAAAAACAAATATAAAAGGGTAAATTATTGCTTTTTTTCCTAAAAGGCCACTATCCATTTCATAGACCCCTTCATTGCTAATCTTTACAATGGCATTGTCTGCATAGACCAAATCTTCGTTCAATTCTTGGTTTTGTTTCATCAATTCAATTTTGGTTTCCAAGACTGTTGAAATATTAAAGTTTTTATCTACAACATATATTTGCTCATTGGGCGATGGGAGTGGCTGTGTTTTATTATAGGTAGTAAGGACTGAATCGATCTGGGCCAAGGTGTTTTTATTTCCCTCCAATCTTTCTATAATGGTTTCCTTCCCAATGGTTCCTACTCGTTTAATTAATTCTTGATTATTTAAGTAGTTAATAATCTTATTAATTGTCTGGTCGTTAGCAATATTATCTAGTGTAAGAAGAATCGTATGATATTTATAGGAAGAATTAAACGAGTTTACCTTTTCCTCATTTTCTTCAAATTCAATATACCGAAGCAAGGCGTCTAGGTTTCGATCGTTGGGATCGTATTTCTCTGTAATATCATTGAAGCTTACAATGGGTAGCACTTCAATTTTCTTAATTTCAACCGTATCTTTATTAAATCCATTCTTTTCTAAAAAAACAGAATCTTTTTGTTTGGATTTTTCTTGAAGAATCTCTAGTGCATTATAGGTATACTCCCCGGTATTAAAATTAGTTCGGATAACTACTTTTGCTTCTTTTGGGGCTTTCTCAAACATTTGGGAAAAATATCCTAATCCAAATCCAACAACAATGAGTATTGCTATTATAAGCCAATTTCGTAAGGCAAAATTTATGGCATTAAAACATGTAGTCAAAAAGCTGTTCTTGGCTTTTTTAAGGCCATCAAACAAAGAGCCTAAATCTATTTCATCTTGATTTGTATTCATTTCTTACTAATTCTCTAAATGTTATTTATACTATTTCTTAGACTTTCCCTCCATTCTGAAATGTTGTAATGAAAGGTTTTTTGAAGCTTCTCTATACTGAGAACACTATATTTTGGCCTTTTTGCAAAAGTAGGATAATTATCTGTTTTAACAATCTTTACTAATTTTAAATCTTTTGAGCTTGAGACAATTTCCTCAGCAAAATCAAACCAAGTTGCATTCCCTTTATTACTGAAATGATATACACCATAGCTACTTGTTTCAGAAGTAATTATTGTGAGTAAAAAATTTGCTAAGTCATTTGCATTGGTAGGGCTTCCCCTTTGGTCGGTAGTTATTGTTAATGTGTCCTTTTCTTTCGCAAGTTTTAAAATAGATTTAAAAAAATTATGCCCAAACTGAGAATACAGCCAAGAGGTTCTAATAATAAAATACTTTTTACAGGTTTCCTGAATGTATTCTTCTCCTTTTAATTTTGAAGCTCCATACACATTGATTGGGTTTGTTTTATCGGTTTCCACATAGGGTGTACTCTTGTTTCCATCAAAAACATAATCTGTAGATATATGAAGTAAAATAATATGGTGTTTATAACATGCTTCCGCTAGATTCTTTACTCCTTCGGCATTCACCAAAAAAGCATTCTCTGGATCACTTTCTGCCTTTTCTACCTGGGTATATGCGGCTGTATTAATGCAAAAATCAAAGCTGTGGTGTTCAAAGAACGTTGCTACTTGGGTAGCATTTGTAATATTGAGCGCGTTTTTATCAACAAAGCGAAAGTCTATTTCGGAAAATTCTTTAGCGGCTTCTTTAATACAATTGCCTAATTGTCCATTGGCTCCGGTGACCAAAACTTTTTTCATTGTATTATCTCATTGAAAGAGGGAAGGGCTCTGTCTTTTTCTGAAATTATTAATTCCTCCTTGGCAAGATGCCAGTTAAGATTGAGGGTTGCGTCATTGTAGATAATCCCGCTTTCGGAGGTCTTATCATAAAAATTATCGCATTTATAACAAAAAATAGATGTTTCAGAAAGTGTTACAAACCCATGAGCAAATCCTTTTGGGACAAATAATTGTAAGCCATTTTCGGCGGTAAGTTCTAATGCAAATGATTTTCCGAAGGTTTCAGAATCTTTCCTAAGGTCCACCACAATATCTAAAACACATCCTAAAGCAACTCGAACCAGCTTGGCTTGTGCCATCATTCCTTTCTGAAAATGTAATCCTCGCAATACGCCATATTTTGAAACCGACTGGTTATCTTGTACAAAGTTTATGTTTAACCCGGTGGCTTCTACAAATAATTTATGATTATATGTTTCTGAAAAAATTCCGCGCTTATCTTCAAAAACACTTGGTTTCAGGTAAAAACAATCTTTTAATGAACTTTGAACAACTTCCACTTTAGTCTAATTTCATTAAATGATTCCCATAACCACTTTTTAAAAGAGGTTTTGCGAGTGCTATTAACTGTTCTTTTGAAATATATCCCATTTCATAAGCTGCTTCTTCAATGGCTCCAATTTTTAGGCCTTGGCGTTCTTCAATAACCTCCACAAATTGTGCTGCTTGCATGAGCGATGCAAACGTCCCTGTATCTAGCCAGGCTGTTCCTTTATCTAGTTTACTTACGCTAAGGTTCCCTTGCTTTAAATACACATTATTTACATCTGTAATTTCTAGTTCGCCTCTGTGGCTAGGTTTTATATTTTTAGCAATTTCTACAACGGTGTTATCGTAAAAGTAGATTCCCGGTACGGCATAATTACTTTTTGGGTGGGTGGGTTTTTCTTCAATAGAAAGTGCTTTTCCTTGCTTGTCAAATTCTACCACACCATATCGTTCCGGATCATGAACATGGTAGGCATAAATAATACCTCCGTTAGGGTTGTTATTAGCTTGCAATAATTCCTTTAACCCAGAGCCATAAAAAATATTATCTCCTAAAATAAGTGCTACTTTATCATTGCCAATAAAGGATTCTCCAATTATAAAAGCTTCGGCCAAGCCATTAGGCCTTTCTTGTACAGTATACTGAAAATTGCAGCCATATTTTTTTCCATCTCCTAATAGTTTTTTGAAAAGCGGGAGGTCTTCTGGTGTAGATATAATCAATATCTCGCGGATTCCTGAGTACATAAGTGTAGACAAAGGATAATATATCATAGGCTTGTCATACACAGGCATTAATTGTTTGCTTACCGCTAATGTTAATGGGTGCAATCTCGTGCCAGAACCTCCTGCCAGTATAATTCCCTTCATAATCTGTTGGTGTTATTTAAATACCACATAATGGTCTTTTTTATACCTGTTTCAAAAGTTTCAGCAGCTTTCCATCCCAAATCTTTTTCAATTTTTGAAGCATCAATGGCATATCTAAAATCGTGACCCGGTCTATCCTTTACAAACGTTATTTGCTCTTTATAGGAATTTTGGGTGGGTTTTAACTCATCTAACAATTCACAAATAGCATGTGCAATGTACAAGTTTTTGCGTTCATTTCTTCCGCCAATGTTATAGGTTTCGCCCAACACTCCTTTATCGAGCGCCAACTTTATTCCTGCGCAATGATCTTTTACATACAACCAATCCCTTACATTTTGACCATCTCCGTAAATAGGGATGGGTTCTCCAGAAATAGCTTTACGAATAATGGTTGGAATTAATTTTTCTTTATGCTGATTGGGTCCGTAATTATTAGAGCAATTTGTTGTAACTACCGGCAATCCGTAGGTATGGAAATAGCTTCTCACAATAAAATCGGAGGAAGCTTTGGAAGCACTATATGGGCTATTAGGTGCGTATGAGGTTTCTTCGGTAAAAAGTCCCGTTTCGCCTAAGGTGCCATACACCTCGTCTGTAGAAACATGTAAAAATCTTGCCCCCTTAAAAGCCTCTTTTAGCTGATTAGGCCCAGCCATCCACAATGTATAGGAGGCTTGTAATAACTGAAAAGTACCAACAATATTCGTTTCAATAAAAGCCGAAGGGCCTGTGATAGAATTATCTACGTGCGATTCTGCCGCAAAATGTACCACTTCTTGAAATTGATATTGGTGAAATAATTCCTCAAGTAACTTGGAATCGCAAATATCCCCTTGTACAAAATGATAGTTTGGATGTTCCTTGAAGGGTTCTAAATTCCGAAGATCTCCGGCATAGGTAAGTTTGTCTAATACAATCAGCTCATCGTCAAAATATTGTAGCATAAAATCTATGTAATTAGACCCTATGAAACCTGCTCCTCCGGTTATTAATACTTTCTTCTTCAACAAATTAACTTATTTTAATATTTGTTCTAATATCTTTTCGGTAATCAAATAGGTAGGTTTTACCCCGGTAGTCCCTAAGCCGCCAGAGGCTAATGTACTGCCTGTTTCTAATGGATTGTCCGAAGCGTAATAAGCGTATCTTACTTTTACATTGGGGCTAATACTCCCTCGTATTTTGGAGGCAGACTGAATGGCTTTTTGATAATGAGCGCCTTCCATTTCCAATCCAATTACATTCCAAGAGGAGTTATAAAAAAAGGTGAGGATATCTTTATTTTGAAGTGACGTTCCTAACACCGTAATCATTGCTCCTGAACACACCTTTGCAGTACCTTCAAAATGACTTTTCTTTAGTTTATTTTTGAACGGGTAATTATCTGCCGTACCTTCAAAAATATGTGAATTTGGGATCATAATATCGCCTTTACCTCCCTCAAGTATTCCTGCCTTTCCCATAATAGAAATGGATGCAACATTCAAAAATTCCTTTTTACCATTATGTTGAAAGGGCTTTAAGAGCTCGTCCATGGTTTCATAGGCTTGCTCTCCAAAAGCATAATCCATAACCACAAGTACCGGTTTTTCATTACTTGGTACTTCTTTGTTATTTATTTTTGAATACTTTTCGGTGTCAAAGATTTGTACGTCGATGTTGGTGCCACTTTCGTCTGGCAAATAAGTCATCCCGTTTTGGAGGGCTTTTTTGGTCACCTTTTCTCGTAATTTCTCGTTTTCAGCTTTGCTAAGTAGTTCAAAAAGTTGCATTCTGGACTTGTCCTTTTTTTCAGAAATCAATGCCTCTTCAGCATATAAGCTATTCATTACACTGTGCATATTGGCACTTATAATATGAAGGGGACGTTGCAATAATCCTTTTTGATGAAGCTCATTTTTTATACGATATGCCCATCGTTCTCCGTGAATATGGTGACCTAAGCGTTCCCGCAATACCGCACTAAAGGTAATAAGCCTTTTCTTCTCTGTAAGTGTCTCGTTAATGGCCCCTTTCCCTAAATAATAAATAATTTTTAAAAACCGATGCTCATCTTCTTTGCAGGAAAATTGCGGGTAGATTTCATTCACTTCCTCAAAGGTCCTCCCCAAAAAATTGGCGGTATGTGTTAGTGCTATCTCTTGTTCGTTTTTGGTTAAGGTTTTTTTATGCAAAACCGCTTCTTCCAATTTTAACCAATCTCTTATTAATTCTCCTTCATCGTTAACGAGCACTTGCCGCATAATTTTATGAGACTCTATGTACAAAAACGTTAAATGGGTTAAAATATCGTAAATCTCACTGCGCCCTCGAGTGATTTCAATATTCATTTGATCGTCATCGATACGATAGCAATTTCGGCGTCTCTTTGCAGGAATAATAGGTTTAAAGTGAGATTTTTGATACCCTTCGTCACTGGTAAGGTTAATAAATGTACACTCTTCAATACCATAAGGAAGCCTGTCCATGACATACAGTAATCCTTGTAGTTCAATGTTTTCATCAGCAATGGAGCCATAAATCTCGGGGCGTAAAACGAGTAATGCTTCACGTAACGTTTCCCCGCTTATCCCCATAGGCTTGTAAAACCCCCGATTAAATAAATGCCGCATGGTAATATACAGGCGCTCTATGGCACTGGAACTTTGCTGGGCTCGTGTTCTCTTATGTGTTGATTTAGAGTTCATTTTTGATGGCAAAGATACTATTATTTTATCCTTGAAGTTTTAACAGATTGTCGGCTATTTTTCGGTCATTAGAAAGTCTTGGAATTTTATTTTGCCCTCCCAATTTTCCTAAGCTTTTCATGTATTCGTTAAAAGTATTCTTTTTTAAAAGAGTAATTTTTAAGGGTTGAAGTACCTTTCCTTGAATTAAGTCGAAATAATAGCTATTCTGCTTTTGAAGTGAAGCGTCCATTGCATGAGCAATTGCTGAAATTTGTTGAGGCGCTTCATCAAATTCGATAAGCCATTCGTGATAGGGCAATTCTCCATTGGATGGAGTAATTTGTGGAGCTACGGTAAATTCGGTAATGGAGAAGGAATGTTTTTCTAAAACTTCTTTCATCGCTTGTTCTACTTCTTTACCAATAACATGTTCCCCAAATGCTGAAATAAAATGTTTAATACGTCCAGAAACAATTAATTTGTAGGGATGGGTTGAGGTAAAAATTACAGTATCTCCTAAATTATATCCCCAAAGACCCGCATTAGTAGAAATAATCATCACATAATTAACCCCCACTGTTACTTCGCCAATAGTTAGCCTTTTAGGGTTTTCTTCGAAAAAAGAAGTGGCCTCTACAAACTCATAAAAAATTCCGGCATTTAATTGAAGCAACAACCCGTTGTCGTTTTGTTCATTCTGAAAGGCAAAAAACCCTTCGGAAGCAGGATATAATTCGATACTGGCTACTTTTCTACCAATTAAATTTTCAAATTTTTGACGATAAGGTTCGTAGTTAACGCCTCCGTAGATAAACAATTCAAAATTTTGAAACAGCACCCCAATCTTTTTTCCGGTTTTTAGTTGAAGTTGTTCAAAATACATTTGAACCCATGAAGGAATACCGCTAATAATGGTCATATCTTCTTCTTGGGTTTCCGCAACAATAGCGGCTACTTTTTCTTCCCAATCTTCCATGCAATTGGTTTCCCATGTAGGCATTCTATTTTTCTGAAGGTACTTGGGTACATAATGCGCCACAATCCCCGAAAGACGGCCTATTTTAATTCCATGCTGCTCTTTTAAAACAGGGCTTCCCTGGAGAAAAATCATTTTTCCGTCCACTATTTTGGTATTTCCCGTTTCATTGATATAGCATAAAATGGCATTACGGGCAGCACGAATATGATGCGGAAGCGACGCTTTTG
>JAWKMR010000021.1:0-6514 GCA_041392125.1 Flavobacteriaceae bacterium
TATAGAGAATACATCCTCTCTGGGGTCTATATAATGAATCCCTAAACTTTTAAAAAGTTTTTCTAAAGTGCTATTGGCAACCGAATAATGGGGCATGTAGGAGTACCTAAATTCCTTTTTTACGCTGTTATTTGGAAAAACATCAGGTATTACAATAGCCGGATCGGTAATCCAATGATCCTTGGTTAGCCCCAAACATTGTGTAGACAAAGGTCCACGAACAAAATCAACTTCAAAATTGGGCTCCATTTTTTGAGAAGGTGCATGGGCTCCAGACCCAAAGATGATAATTTTTGATGCGGGGTAGAACTTTTTTGCAGCTCTCAAAATAGTCCCTATTCCAAAAAAAACAACCTGATCGTCCTCATCAAAAAAATTTGGGAAATAATATTCCCAAATGTATTTATTGAGCTCATCCCCAAAATTGGAACTGTCTTCAGAAGGTTGATAATAATGTAACTTCATTTTCTTAAATTAGTAAAAACTTCCTGTACTACTACTATCTTAACCAGCGCAGGGGTACTTCTTTTAAAAAAATAAAGGAAGTTGTTCTTTAACAGCTTTCTAACTTCTTTTTCTGAAAACAAAAGGTTTTCGGCAAAATAGCTTCGTAAAGATTCATTGGTAGCATCGGGATGATTAACAACGTCCCGCAACAACAATTTAATCGATTCTACTTTATTACCCGACAAAAATGTGTCGGGATGTTTTTTAAAATTGGTAAACTTTTTTACAAAATCTTCAAAATCATACGCATGGTAATGCAATACAAACCCTTTTTCGATCTGTTTAAAAGCAGAACCATCAAATGTTTTATAACGGTGCACATTATGAGGGATTATCTTGGAATCTACCCGAAGAGCCGCTTTTCCTAAATGCTGACCATACCAATAAGAAAATGGAATATACTTTTTTTCAAAAGGGTTATAGATCCTTTTCCGGATATTCTCAAAACGTGACGTAAATTTATGGGTAGTCTTGAAAAGGGTCTCTTCCGCAAAAACATGAGTGTAAGCCATTTTGTGTTGCAACACTTCCTGTACCTGAAAATTCACCACTACAATTTCATCAGGAATTGTTTTGAAAAAACTGGGCAGGTCTGTTTTGGTTTCTATATTGGGAACAACCAATTCATCGGCATCAATAGAAATTAACCAATCTATCGCTTCTTTGGCACATTTACACTTGGCATCATAGGTGTTTAAGCATTGTCGAGCGGTATGGTGTTCTTCCATTTGTGAAGTAAACTTTGAAAGAAAATCAACTTCTTCAAAAATTTCTTTTGAAACAGAATCGCTAATTTCTACAAAATCCAAATCGGCAATAGAAGCTTTTCCATCATCGGTAGTACCATCAAAATACACGAATATCTTCTCACATCCCATGGCTTTATGGTAAAGAAGGTTATCCCGTAAGATTCGTTCTTCATTCTTAACTGTTAATACCAAGGCAACTTTCATAGACGGCTACTATTTTTTAATAGTGGTTTACTTTAAAAACCGTTAAAAGGTTTTCAATTTGCTTTCGCTCTATAGCAGATAAATTTTGCTGTTGTTTGGCAGAAGCCTTTAAGCCCCTTGGATGGGCTTTACTGGAAGGGTTTTCATAAATTTTATCAATGTGAGGGGTTACTTCCAACTTAAACTCATGGCATATTTCAAGAAATAGTTCCTTATTATTACGCAGTTCTTCAAATGGTATCACTTTATAAGTAGGGCTTTTTATTTCAGAAAACGAAAAAGGAATAACATTTTCCAAACACCACCGTACGGTTAGTTTTTCCACGGGAGACATACTGTCTATACCGGAAAGATCAAATGCGTATTGTTCTTTTACAAATGCCATCAATTTGTTGTCTTTTTGAAAACGGCTAACATCGTATAACCAAGGAAACTGAACTCTTTGTTGTGATTCAATCACGTCGTAAGGATTCCTTATAATATGAATAACAGGAATTTGGAATACCTCATTCATATACGTTGCTGCCAAATTGCAACGTACAAACTTAATGATATATTTTTTGGGGATAAAGGGCCATAAATGTCGTTTCCATTTTCGGTTACTATGCTGTGCAATCCAATCATTATCTACAACATTTCGGAATACCTTTGTTAAATACCCATGGGCTTTTCCGGCATCTTCCTTAGACGTAATCCATCGGTCGCACAAAAGGTGTCCCTGTGGGGTTTGAAATTCATGCTCAGGCTCAAAAAGCAATCGATAGCGATACGGGCGGGCCAGTAATTCACAAAGCCAACTGGTTCCGCTTCTAGCAGAACCCACCACAATGATATGCTTTTGAAAACGACTCACGCTTTGGAGGTTAGTTGTGTGTATAAATATTCATACGATGCTATTTCCTGCTGCAAGGTAAACTTTGAAACTACTGCTTTTCTTCCTTCTTCTGAAAGTTTTCTTTGCTCTTCGGGGTTTTCGGCAATCCTTTTTAGCTGTGAAACTAACTGTAAGGGGCTTTCCAAATCAAATAAATATCCCCCCCCATTTTGCAACAGAAACTTCGCTCCCCCACCTGCATCTGAAGATAAAACAGGAACTCCACATGCCAAAGCTTCAATAATGCATAAGGGAAGTCCTTCATTTTTTGAGGAAAGTACCAGGACGTCAAATTGTTTCATGACCAAAGGAATTTCTTCATTCTGAATAAAGCCATGAAAAGCTACCCTATCCACCAATTGATGGTCTTCAATAAAATTTTGCAACAGTTTTAAATAATCTTCATCGGCTTGTCCATAAAACCAAACTCGAAAATGTTCGGGAAGTTCTTTTAAGGCCTTCAACAAAAACATCTGATTTTTATTAGGGCCAATCACACCAATAAACCCCATGGTAAAATAAGTGTTGTCTTTAATAGACTTAGCGGGTTTAAAAAAATCTACATCCACCCCGTGAGGGATAAGGCTAACTTTAGTCCTAAGAAAAGAAGTGTCAAAAAACCGGTGAAGCATCTCCGGATTATTGTAAACGATGTGAGACGACAACAAACTCTTTGCAAACCAACGTTTAGACCAAGCATTATTTTTTTTGGTAAACAAGTATTTTACACCACTCAATCTGCACGCAATAGCTTCCAGAGAGCTGGAACGATAATCCCACGAATGCACCAAATCTATTTTTTGCTTTTTTAAAAGTTTTCTGAACCTTTTAATATAAGTGCTCCTGGAAGTTTGTCTGGAAAGAAGTAATTGTTCATCCTTCGGGATTACATCTGGAATTTGTTCAAAAAATTTTTCAACTAGAATATACGGCTGAAAATACGTCCTATCTAAACCATTATAAATGGCCAACAACACATACTTGCTCCCTGCCGTTTTAAAATTGGGGAGGGTAAATAAAATTCTTTTTTTAGTGGGCTCCATTTTGTTGGGTTTTAAGAGCCAAGGTAAGGAGCATACTTACCGGATGCGAATAATAAACAGCATCAGCTGCCTTAAATTTTTGGTAAAACTCTTCTGTGATATTTTTTGGGACAAGTGTGGTAAGCGATTCTGAAAAAAGATACTGCGCTAACTTTTCAGCATTCTCTTTTCCTAAAAATTGAAGTTCCCAATTGCGTTGAATATAAGAGTTACCGGTCATTTTTTTTACCTCGCGTTGTAGTTTGTTTACAATACGATAAGGGACATGTGAAAGAGTTTTATGTTTATGAAAATTATAGAGATGAAAAGGTTTTTTAGCCTCCCAAGTAATACGAGCCAAGGAAGGATTTCGTTTTTTAAGATAGGCAATCTGCAACTTTCTATCGGCTAAGTAGGCCTCAGGAATAGTACAAATAAATTGACACATTTCATTGCTGTAATACGGCAAAGTAACAGGTCTCTTTTCTTCAAAAATAGCCAAATTGGTAGAGGTCCATCTGGGTGCCCAATACAACGATTTAAAAGCACGCATCTTAGCACTAACATTTTCAATGGCAATACCATTCCACAGGGTTTGTAATCGATCTTCAAAATACGTTTCAAATCTTCCCGGCAAACCCCAAGCCTGCCAAAGTTTCTCTGCCAATTCCATCCCCCCTTTCTTCACTACTTTCTTTTTAATTAGGGCAAGTGCGTCTTCGGGAAGTATTCCTTCGGGTGCGCCACGATCAAACAGCACATCGCCCCAATGCCCCAATGAAAAAATACTGCCCATTTCTTTATAATACTCGGCAATAGCCATTTGACGGGGATGAGTAAATTCACTGTAACAACCATTTATGTTCGCTAATTCTTCAATGCAATCCCACAAATACCCTTTTTGAATCGTAAATTTTTGAAAAGGAAACTCACAAACAGCAGCAATTTTTTGGGCAATTTTAGTTTCCGGATAACCCTCTTTAAATTCATAACTATAAGAACTTACATTCTTTCCCAAAAACGCTAATCCGGCCGCTTGTGTTCGGCTATCCAATCCGCCGGATAAGGGTAAAATGACCTTTTCATCTTTAACTTGCCTATCGAGGATGCTTTCAAAAAGCTCCGTAAATTCTTCCAGTGCTTCTTCAAAAGAGATATTTCTTGGCGTATAATGCCATTGAAACCATGAATGATGGCGGCTTAAAAAATGGTGGTCACCCAACTCATAATCTGTAGCTGGGGGTATTACGAGCTCATCACACCAAAAGGTATCGGTATCCAAAAAAAAACCGGTGGCCACAAACACACAAATTGCTTCTTTGTTCCACTCATGGGGCGCTGCAACCTTAGCGAAAGTGGGTGTATGAGGGATGATGGGGGTCTGCGTTTTGGGCATGCTAAATTTAAAGAAGCAAGGTACTTATTTTTTATGCTTTTAGTAAATTATTTAGAGCAAGAACTATCCTTGTTCCATTACTTTTTGATAAAGCATCTCCATATCGGCTACCATTTTTACGGAGGCATGTTGTTTCAATACGTTCATTCTTGCTTCCAATCGTTGTTTTTCAATAGCTTCCAAAGGCTTCTTTGAAAAAGCAACGAGAGCATTTGCCAACGCTACGCTATCATAGGCAGGAACCAATGGGTCCCATGATTCTTTCCATAATTCTTCAACCCCGCATTGGGTAGCAACAACAGGCAAACCAATAGCCATAGCTTCTACCACCACATTGGGGAGCCCCTCTTGGTAGGATGGAAATAACAATACATCATGCTGCCCCATAATTTGATACACCTGGTCTTGCGAACATTTTGGGAGCAAATGTACGTGTTGGGAAATACCATAGGTATCCATCAACACTAATAGCTCCTCATCTTTTTCTGCGCCAATAATAGTATATTGAAAAGGGACATGGTACTTTTTAAGGAGTTCACATGCCTTTAATGCCGTGGCATACCCTTTTATCCAATGAGGTCTTCCCACAGACAGTATTTTCAAGGTAGTCTCTTTGGTATATTTTTCTCGAAAAGGAATTGTATCAAAATCAAATCCCGAATACACCACATGGTCTATTTTTTTGGGAGCGTCCCAAATGGTATTACCCACTACCGAAATCGCTTGAGAAACCGAATGAAATCCGCTTAGTTTAGGGTACCATTGCTGCAAGTATTCAAAATTGACCACATCAACAAAAGGGCGTACATTTACTTGGTACCCCCGTTGGCTTAAAACCACTTTATACATCCTTTTAGAAAGAATTTCTTCGCACCAAGGCAATAAAGAGAGCCATTGCACATGAACAATATCTGGTCGTAGCAATGCCAAAGCAAGGTGAAAATTTTGCTGCTGCAAATGGGTCTTTCGAAGCCATATGCTATTTTTTAGGGTAGCAAGAAATGGTTTCGGGGATCCTTTCTTTAAAAAATAGGTGAAAGACCAGCTCAAGCTTTTTAAAACCAATGAAGGGAATCGAGAAGCACTTCCTAAAGGTACATAACTAAGGTTAGGAATACCGGGCCTGGGTTTTCCGCTAAATCCCATAATGGAAACCTTATGCAATTTTGACAACCCTTCGGCCAATCGATATACAAAGGTGGAAGGATGAAGATCTCCATCAAAAATAACAATATGTAACTGCGGTTTCAAACTATTGAAAGTACTTTTGATTCTTTAAAAGAGTTTTCTCCTAATTTTTCTCAACAACGCAACTCGTAATTTTAAATTCAATAAACTAGTAAATTGAATATATCCCCCTATCAAGGGACCGCCCCAATACCTTAATGCCGCTTCATTTTCCTTTATCACTAAAGGAGCTTTATTTTTCATTCCTAATAATTGGATGAGTTGATTTAATAAATGCTTCCTAATGGCCCCAGATATTTTTTTATCCCTTTTTGAAAAGTTTTTCTGCAACAATTTGGAAACATACTGCAACGATTTACTCTTTTCCAAAATGGTAGCATCGTCAACAACGCCAGAAAGTTTATCGTCTCCGGAGGCATCATAATATACGTATTTCTCTTTGGTTCCTATAACGTTATTATTTTTCAGGGCCACGTCAACATCAAAAGCATAATCTTCCCAAATACGAGTGCTAAGCCAACTCACTTGATGAATTACACTTGCCCTCCAAACACAACTGCTGGTACACCACGCC